>NZ_JBELQC010000010.1:0-519 GCF_046000505.1 Sphingomonas plantiphila
ATACCGGTCTGGGCCGTATAGACCACCGACTGGTTGTTGACTTCGTTGGCGCCGTTCACGCTGCCGTCGATCGGGGCGCCGGTGCCGAGGATGTTGTCCGAGGTGGCGCCGTTGATGTTAACGCTGACGCTGGACTTGGCGGAGTAGCCGACGGTCGCCTGCAGCGCCTGGGTGGCGACGGACTTGGCGCTGTCGACCAGCTTCTGCAGCGAGGTGATGCCGGTGTTGGCGGCCTGCAGCACCTGCACGCCGTTGCCGATGCCATCGAGCAGGTTGTTGATGTCGCTGGCGCGGTTGTCGAGCGACTGTGCCGTGAAGAAGTTGGTCGGATTGTCCAGGGCCGAGTTGACCGACTTGCCGGTCGACAGGCGGCTCTGCGTGGTGGCGAGAAGATCGGCGGTGGACTGGAGGGAGAGCAGGTTCTGACGAACCGAGGAGGAAAGAACGATACCGGACATTGAGTGTTACCCTTCTGGTACGCTACGCAACAAACTTCGATTAGGATTAATCGATGCCGGG
>NZ_JBELQC010000011.1:0-506 GCF_046000505.1 Sphingomonas plantiphila
ACCGTTCAGCGTGTCGTTGCCGAGGCGGCCCGACAGCCTGTCCTCGCCGGCGGTGCCGTTCAGCGTGTCGGCGAAGATCGAGCCGGTGCGCGTGATGCCGTCGGCGATGCCGGTGACGTCGACGCTCACCGTCGCGGTGCTGGTGAGGCCGTTGCCGTCGGTGACGGTGTAGCTGAACGTGTCGACCGCGACGGCGCCGTTCGCCAGCGCGTCGAACGCATCGGCGTCGGCGACATATTGCAGCGTCTGGTGCGTGGGATCGAAGATGAGATGGCCGAGCGTGCCGGTGGTGTCGACCGCGCTGATCGACAGCGTCTGGCCGGCATCGACGTCGTGATCGTTGCCGAGCAGCGTCGCCCAGAGGTTGGCGCTCGTCGCATCCTCGTCGACCGCCACCGCATCGGCCGCGGCGACCGGCGCTTCGTTGACGTCGCCGACCGCGATCGTGAAGTCCTGCTGGATGCTCGCGCCGGCGCTGTCGGTCACCCTGGCGACGATCGCGTAGC
>NZ_JBELQC010000012.1:0-504 GCF_046000505.1 Sphingomonas plantiphila
CAGCATCGCGAACGCCGCGCGTCCGACGCGGCTCTCGGTGCCGGTCAGCGGCAGCACCAGCGCGGTCGACGACAGCGCCAGCGCCAGACCGAGCCCGATCGCGCCGTCCACGCCCTCGCCGAACAGATAGAGGGCAGTACCGATCACCGCGGCGGAGGCGAACAGCTCCGCGGCGCCGACGCCGAACACCATGCCGCGCATCGCCCACAGCCGCTTGAGCGACAGCTCCAGCCCGATCGCGAACAGCAGCAGGATGATGCCGAGCTCGGCGAAGGGCTCGATCGATTCCTGGTGCGTGATGGTGAGGTGGTAGAGCCAGGGGAACTCTGGAACGAAGCGGCCCAGCCCGGCAGGGCCGACCAGCATCCCGACCAGGATGAACCCGATCACCGGGCTGATCCGGAACCGCGCGAAAGCGGGGATGACGAGGCCGGCCGCTCCCAGCACGACGAGGGAATCGCTGAAGGCGGTGGAGTTGAGCGGCAGCGGCATGTCCCATTGTTG
>NZ_JBELQC010000013.1:0-503 GCF_046000505.1 Sphingomonas plantiphila
GGCTGGATTTCTCAGGGCAAATGATAATTCACGCCGACGCGGACGATGTCGTCGGTGAATTTCGCGTTCCAGGAATAGGTGGTTGCGAAAACGGCGTCGGTGCCGGTCCCGCTTTGCGATCCCAGATCGACATGGAGATATTCGAGCTTCCAGGTCCATCCCTTGCAGTTTGGAAGCATGCCTTCGAGCCCGGCCCCTGCGGTCCAGCCCACGTTGACTTTCGAACTGCTGAAAGCGTAGCTGATGCCGGTCAGGCCGCCGGTCGCCGTACCTGACCCGGTAACCTTCGTCTCGCCGTAAGCGAGCCCGGCGGTCGCATAGAGCAGCAGCAACGGCTGCAGCAGCGCACCGATCCGTCCTCGCACCGTGCCAAACCAGAGAATCCTGGCATCGATATCCTGGTTGAGCGCGCCCACGGTGGCGCCCTCGCCGCCGGGATCGAAGTTGAAGGGATCGCTGCGGCGGCTGTGGGCTCGTTCGGCGGAGCCCTGCAGATCCGCCTC
>NZ_JBELQC010000001.1:0-1367500 GCF_046000505.1 Sphingomonas plantiphila
TGCTGCGCTTCATTTTCGTCCGACTCCTTCGAGGCGGACTCTACCCAAAATCGGTCACATTCCAGGGGCGCACGTCACGCGCTTCGACGTTTACCGCGCGGTCTCGGCGCAGATCCACGCGATCTTTGCCGACTATACGGACCTAATCCAGCCGCTTTCGTTGGATGAAGCCTATCTCGACGTGACCGAGGATCGCCGGGGGCTGCAGACCGCTTGGGCGACCGCTAAAGAAATCCGCGCGCGCATCCTGGGCGAGACCGGCCTCACGGCGTCGGCGGGAATCTCTTACAACAAATTCCTCGCCAAGCTCGCTTCGGACCATCGCAAGCCCAATGGTCAGTTCGCCGTGACGCCCGAAATGGGCGCCGCCTGGGTTGAGCAATTGCCGGTCGCGAAGTTCCACGGGGTGGGTCCGGTGACCGCCGCCAAAATGAAGCGGCTCGGCATCGAAACCGGCGCCGACCTCAAGGCCCAGTCGATCGAATTTTTGGCGCGGCATTTTGGGAGCTCCGCCGAGTGGTATCACGGCATCGCGCGGGGCATCGACGATCGCCCGGTGAACCCGAGCCGCGAGCGCAAATCATCGGGTTCGGAAACGACGTTCGACCGCGATCTCACTGACCCCGCCGAGATTGAGGCAGGCGTCCTAAAAATGGCCGACGACGTTTCCGTCTGGTGTTCGACCCGTCAGCAGTTCGGGCGGACCGTCACCGTTAAGGCAAAGTACGCGGACTTTCGACAGGTAACGCGCAGTCGAACGCAACCACAGGGGTTGCGCGATCCGAGCAATTTGCGATCGACCGCAATCGAATTGATCCGCACCCTCTATCCGTTGAAACAAGGGGTGCGACTCGTCGGCGTTACAGTGTCGAATTTTGAACCGATGAGATCGGACATGCCACTATTCTCGGACAACCAATCGCCCGCGTGAGTGGCGGCAGTTTTGCGCCCCAGTTTCGGACATTCAGCCGACAGGTGTTCAGGCCAAAAACTGCCGGATTGTTGCTAGCGCTCGCCCCTCCAGATTTGGACGACCGCAATTGAAGGCAGTGTGTCGACTGTCTGGCCTCGACGACGCTGCAGCGTTTCGGACATTCGTTCAGCTAACGGCTATGTGGCAACCGAGCGCGCCGCGCCGGTCCTCCCCGCCCGTCGCCGACACGTTAGATTCGGTACGATGCGGCGAGAGCCGAAGCGATCCTGAATCCCTTACAGCCTAGATATCGCCAGCGCCTGAAGTTCGCTGTCCCATTGAATTCGCTTTAACAGATGCGGGACTTCGACATCTTCGGCGATGAATTCGACCTAACCATCCTTTGCCTCAACCGCACCAACCGCGCATGCTACGTCCTCCCTCGTCACTCCAATCAACTCGCGCACCCGCTTGGCTTCCTCCTTAGCGCGCTATCGCGGGCAAGCTCGGTTTCATTCTTGCCGCGCATGAGATGATCAGTGACAAGCAAATCGGGCAAGAGTTCTCCCTCGAGCCGGTCGATGCGGGTGGCCGTGTCTGCGGCGGCGACAAAACGCGATGCCGGATGGGGGCACGCCGTTCCGATCCTGTGCTGCGGACGTGCCGTGCACCCCTTGGCAGGACGCCAATTAGGGATTTGGCCGCCAATGTGCGCGGCCTTGATCGATCGACATCGGTGTTGCCCTATGCGTCGGCCAAATCGGCAAAGTGCGCGGCGAGGCCGGTTTGGCCCGGCGCAACATGGCCGGCCATGGTGTGGCGATCGGGGAAGTCGCCGCCGTTTTGCGACCGGAAGGGAATTGGCATATCGGTGAACAATCCCCCGAGACGCGCACGCCATGCCGCCTTGATCGTGTCCACTTCCTCCGCCGTGGAAACGTGAGCCGCGCCATAGACGGCGTGCGTCGGAAGCACCTCCATGCCGGGATAGAACAGCGCGCCATGAGTCAGCGGGAACAGCAACTGCTCGATCGGCCCGTTAATACCCCGCGGGCCATAGTCGGCCGCCGGGCCACCTGCCTGTACGTTGACCAGCGCGCGCTTGCCCTTGAGGATGCCTTCGCCAAAGCGGAACTGGTTGGAGCCGTTCTGATAGCCATAGGCAAAGCCGAAGGCATAGACCCGCTCGATCCAGCCCTTGAGGATCGCGGGAACGCCGTACCACCACAGCGGGAACTGCAGGACCACAGCATCGGCCTCGAGTAGCTTTTGCTGCTCGGCGATCACATCGGGCGTCTGATGTCCGCTTGCGTAGGCGTGGCCCGATTCCATGATGAATGACAGCCTTTCGGGATTGTCGCGAACCGGGAAGTCATCGGCGTCGTAAACGGCCTTCCACTTCATGCCGTAAAGGTCCGAGTGGGTCACGGTGTGCCCCGCAGCTGACATCGTCTCAGCGGTCACGTCGACCAACTGCCGCGTCAGCGACGTGGGTTCAGGATGCGCGTAAACAATAAGAATGTTCATGATAGCCTCTCAACTTCAGATCTGAACCCCATGTGGATCGGCATGACACGCTGTTGAAATCGAACCTTTTGCCTGCTGTTATCCAGCGGATGAATACCAGGAACCTCGATCTCGGCCTGCTTGTCACGCTCGAAGCGCTGCTGGCGGAAGGAAATGTCACGCGTGCCGCCCGACGCCTGAACCTGAGCCAACCCGCCTTGTCGGCCCGGCTGGCACGGCTGCGCGATGAGCTCGGCGATCCGCTCCTCATCCCGGCACAGCGCGGGATGGTCCTCACCCAGCGCGCCGCCGAGCTTCGGCAACCGTTGCATGAAGCGCTGGAGGGCGTTCGTCGGGTGGTGGCAGCAGGCGCGCCGTTCGATCCGGCGACGATGGAGGCCACGCTGGTCATCGCTGCGAGCGACTATGGGCAGTTCGCCTTGCTCAGCCGTTTCTCCATCGCGCTCAGGACCGAGGCACCCAAGGTCCGCATCGCCTGGCGAGCCCTGGATGTGCTGGGCCTCGCCGCGCAATTAGAGCGCGGCGAAATCGACTTGGCACTTGCATCGCCAGACTTTGCACCGGCGGCCATGCGCCAACGCGAACTTTTTCGCGAGGATTATGTGGTGATCGCCCGGCAGGGACACCCGGCGGTCCACGGCCGCGTCAGCTTGGAAGTGTTCTGCGCCTTGGAGCACGTGGTCGTGTCGCCCCAAGGTGGCGGGTTCTCAGGGCCGACCGATGCAGCACTGGAAGCCATCGGTCGCCGCCGCACCGTCGCGCTGTCCACATCTGGATTCCTGATCGTACCGGAAATGGTTTGCCGATCCGACATGATTGCGCTGGTGCCTCGGCGGGTGGCCAACGGCTGGTCGGATCGCCTGCAAGTGCTCGACCCGCCACTCACCATTCACGGTTTCGCCATCGCCGCTGTCTGGCACGACCGAGCCACTTACCATCCCGCGCAACGGTGGCTGCGTGAGCGGCTGGCGATGTTGGCGGCGGAGGTCTAGTTGCCCAGGGGCGCCGCGGAAGGATGTCCGGAACTGAGTGATTTTACCCGCCGGCTGCTCCTCGTTAGCCGCTGCGAATGCAGGCGTTCTGCTCGAGTCCAATCAAGACCGGGGAGATGAACGATGTGACACTCGCGACATACCCTGCCGCGTGGAATTGACCTGACCGTCCTAGATCTTGTGAGTCGATCATATAAGTAGCCGACATTGGTAGGGGGCACCGTTTGATTGACCGGCGCTAGCGTCGGCTTCGCGCCCCGGTAGCGGACCTCCGAAGCTCCTCTCGCGCCTCTCGAAAGCGGACGTACGCGAAATCAAGTGAGGGCTGCTGCCGTCGACGTTCCAGTGCGTTCGGCGGTTCCAAGCCAAACACCGACAATAGGCACCTGGATTTCGCGCCGTTTATCCATCTTGAGATTGACGTGGTCTGACGTGCGCGCCGATAAGATGTCTCTGGCCACCATGTTCTAGCGTTTGAGGTGTAGCCATGAGCCGGATCAGTTGGGGGCGCATCAGTGTCATCGCAGCCGCCGCGAGCGTGCCAGCGATTCTGCTCGTCCTCACGACGCTTGCGAACCGAGGGTTCGACGAAACCGAGCGGCTGCGCCTTGACGTCGAGCGATCTTACGAGACGCGCGCCGCGCTGGAGCGGGTGCTCTCGCTCCACCAGGATATCGAGCTCGGCCAGCGTGGCTATCTGATCACCGGCGACGACTCGTTTCTGCGTCCCTATCGCGATGCCGAACGCGAGGTGCGCCAGTCGCTCGAGGCGTTGGCGGAGGCGGATATCGATCCGGCAGACCGCGCGCTGCTCGCGCAGCTCGAAGCTGCGTCGGATGCCAAGCGCGGATTCGTGGATCGGACGATCGGTCTATACGCTCAGGGAGAACATGAGGCCGCGCGGGCACTGGTCAGCGGTGGCGAAGGCAAACGTCTGATGGATCGCCTGCGCGCAAACATCGCCGAACTCTCGCGCCTCGAACGGTCGCGCCTCGCCGCGCGGACGGAGGTTGCTGCCGCGGCCCGAGATCTGTTGCGGGTGCAAACCGTCGCGCTACAGATCGCGCTGATCCTGTTGCTCGCTCTGGCAGTGTGGCTGGTCCAGCGCAGCACCGCCGCCCGGCAGGCTGCGCTGCGTCGAGCCGAAGATGCCGCGGCACGACAGGAAATCATCTTCGCGAGTGCTAAGGACGGGATGATCGTAATCAACCCGAGCGGGAGTATCGAAAGCCTCAATTCTGCGGCCGCGGCGTTGTTCCGGTATGAGCCCGACACACTGCTCCGTCGTGACATCGGCGTGCTGTTCGAGGTCGCGCCGGATCGCGGTCGGGTGGAGAGTTTTCTGCGGCGCCTCGGGGCGACCCGGCGAGAAAGCCATGGGCAGGTTCAGGAATTTGTCGCGCGGCGTGCCGATCTGACGACGTTTCCCGTCGAAGTGTCCATCAGCCCGGTACGCCTGGCCGATCTTACATTATTCCTCGCTGTCATTCGCGACATCAGCGAACGGCGCGAGATGGAGCAGATGAAAACCGAGTTCGTCGCGACCGTAAGCCATGAGTTGCGCACGCCACTAACCTCGATCGCCGGCTCGCTCGGCCTGATCAACGGCGGCGCAGCGGGCGCGCTGCCGCCCAAAGCCGAGCGCCTGGTCGGGATCGCGCATAGCAATGCCGCGCGCCTCGTTCGCCTGATCAACGACATCCTCGATATCGAGAAGATCGAGGCGGGGCGGATGCAGTTCGACGTTCGCCCCTTGCCGCTCGACACGCTGTTGCAGAACGCCGCCAATCAGAGCGCCGGCTTGGCCGCGCAGCTTGACGTGCGGATCGACCTGGTTGCGCCAAAGCCAAACGCGGCAGTGCTTGGTGACGAGGACCGGTTGATGCAGGTCTTTGCCAATCTTCTCTCCAACGCGCTCAAATTCTCACCGACCGGCGGTGTCGTGACGGTCTATATTCGTCCACTCGATCGCCGCTATCGGGTCAGCATCGCCGATCAGGGCAGCGGGATTCCAGAGGAGTTTCGCGACCGGATTTTCGGCAAGTTCGCCCAGGCTGACAGCTCCGACACGCGGCAAAAAGGCGGCACCGGACTGGGCCTCAGCATCGTGCGCGAAATCGTGCAGCGGCTGGGGGGATCGGTCAGCTTCGAATCGAACGCCGGAAAGGGCACGGTATTCCACGTCGATCTGCCCGCTGCAGCCGCGCCGAAGATCGCAGACGCGCCGCCGGCCGTTGCCGAGCCGGAGTTCGAGCGGAGCGCGACGGCGCACCTCCCAGTCATTCTCCATGTCGATGACGACCCCGACATGCTGGACGTGCTCGCGGATGCGTTCGAAGGGCGCGCGAGGTTGCGCTCGACGCCGAGCGTTGCGGAGGCGCGCGCCATGTTGAAGCGGGAGCGGATGGACGCGGCGATCCTCGATATCGGCCTGCTCGACGGGTGCGGAACCGATCTTGTCGCGCCGCTGCGCGAAGGGCAGCCAGACCTTCCGATCATCGTATTCACCGCCCAGGAGGCGGAGCAATGTGGCTCGACCGGTGTCGATCTGGTGCTGGTCAAGTCACGCGCGACGCTCGACGTGCTAGTGAACGAAACCATGTTGCGGATCGCGCGGCGTGAGGAGGCGAAGCCATGACCAAGATCCTCTATGTCGATGACGAGGCCGACATCCGCGAAGTCGCGCAACTTGCGCTCGAACTCGATCCCGATATCGAAGTGCGCAGCTGCGCATCGGGCACCGAAGGCCTGGAGGCGGCTGCTGCGTGGCACCCTGACCTCATTCTCCTCGATGTGATGATGCCGGGCATGGATGGCCCAACCACGTTTGCCCGGCTGCGCGACCAGGCTGCGACCGCAACGATCCCGGTCGTTTTCATCACCGCTCGCACCCAAGCGCACGAGGTACAGCGATTCCGGGAACTCGGCGCACATGGTGTGCTGGCCAAGCCGTTCGATCCGATGACGCTCGCCGATCAGGTGCGTGCGCTGCTCGATGGATGAGTTCGAGGCGCGCATGGCGGCGCTGCGCGCGCGGTTCGTGGCGCGCGCGATTGCGGAGGGGGATTCGATCCGCAGCCATCTAGCCCAGCGGAAGCTGACCGAGCTACGCGAACTCTGTCACGGTTTGGTCGGAACGGCGGGGACGTTCGGCTATCCGGCGATCAGTGACGCGGCGCTCGCGGTCGAGGAAGCGATCGAGGCAGGGGCGCAGGACGACGCGCTGGACGCATTGTGCTTGCCGCTGATGGAGCAACTCGAGGCTTTGCGTCAGGGGCGCTGAAACCCCTTGCGCACCATCGTGCCCCAGCCTTGTTTCTTGCGCACGAATTGCCACCAGCCGCGCAGACGCCAAAAATTGTTGAGCTGGCGATAGCCGAAATTCTCGGCGATCGCGGCGACTGTCAGTGTCGCCAGATCGCGTGCATTTTTGAGGCGACGCAGCTGGATTTCCTCCAGCACAAGTGTCGCGACACTGATGAACACGCCAAAGGTGAACACCACCGCGATGAAGGCGAGCAGATATTCGACCGAGATCAGCCCGAGTAGCCATAGCGGCGGTACGAGCGCATAGCCGACCACCTCGACGATCGGACCGATCACATCGACGACCCAGACCTGCCCGAAGCCGAGAAAGCCGATCCGACCATATTTGGGGTTGAGAAACATGTCCCCATGCTTGCGATAGGTTTCGAGCGACCCCCGTTGCCAGCGAGCGCGCTGATTGGCGAGTATCGAGAGGCTCTCCGGCGCCTCGGTCCAGCTGACGGGCTCGGGGATATAGGCGATGCGATAGTCGCGCTTGCGGTCGCGCATATGGCGGTGGAGCTTGACGACCAGTTCCATATCCTCGCCCACCGTATTGTGGCTGAACCCGCCGACCTCGATCGTGCTGCTGCGCCGGAACAGGCCGAACGCGCCGGAGATGATCATCAGCGTCTGCATCTGACTTAGCCCCAGCCGCGCCATCAGGAACGCGCGCAGATACTCGACCACCTGGAACAGCGCGAGCAGGTTGCGGGGCAGCCGAGCCTCGATCAGCCGCCCATGCTCGATCCGGCATCCATTGGCGATGCGGATCGTGCCGCCCACCGCAACGGTCCGGATCGGGTCCTCGACAAAGGGGCGAACCACGCGGATCAGCGCATCGGGCTCAAGCAGTGTATCGGCGTCTATCACGCAGACCAGCGGCGCGCGGGCGACATTGATTCCAGCGTTCATCGCGTCCGCCTTGCCGCCATTCTCCTTGTCGATCACCAGCAGACGCGGATAGGCCGGATTGGCATAGAGGCCGCGGATCGGCTGGCTTGTCACCGCCAGGTCGAGATACCGGTGCACCGGCTTCAGATCGAAATGTTGGATCATGCGGGCCAGCGTCGTGTCCTTCGAGCCGTCGTTGATCACCAGCACTTCGAACTCGGGATAGTGCAGGGCGAGCAGCGCTTCCGCGCTCTCGATGATCGTCAGTTCCTCGTTATAGGCGGGCGCGATCACCGCGATCGGCGGCGCAAGGTCTGCGTAACGATCCCACAGCACCTCGGTCGGCGGCATCGCGGGGCGGCGGTGCAGCGCGATCGCCGCAAAGCCGAGCTGGACGATGTACAGCAGGATCTGGATCAGGCCGATCGCGATCACGAACCAGGTGACGATCTCTGCAACAGTGTAGAGCCAGCCGGGAAAGACGATCATCGCGCGATCCCCTTTTCGGCGAGGATCGCCTCGGCGACTTCTGCCGCAGCCCCGCCGCCGCGCTCCGCAGCATCGCGCAAATGGGCAAGTCCGGGCGCGCCAATCGCCACCAACGCCTCGGCCGCGCGAAACCGCACCCACCATTCCGGATCGGCGAGAAGACCCGCAAGCTGGTCTGCCGCCGCCACCATTCCGATCCGGCCCGCCGCCTGGGCAGCGGCGGCGCGCGCCGCCATGGAATCGCTCGATAGCGCGAGGCGCACTGCTTGTGCTCCGCTGGGGTGACCGAACTGGCCAAGTGCATGAAGATAGCGCGGGAGCTCCTCCGTCCCGTCCCGTGCGGCGAGCGCCAGCTCGGCGATCACCGGGACGAGCGAGAAGTCGCCGGTTTCGGCCAGCGCCTCGACCGCGGCGACACGGACCTCGCTATTCTGGTTGAGCTGAAGGACCAGCCCCTTGATTTCCTGCGGCCGGGTTCGGGCTATCGATACGAACAGGCTGACCACTAGGCGGGACGATTGTCCGGTGCCGAGTTCGAGCCTGTCGACCAGATCGATCAGCTCGAACGCTTCCCCCTTGTCGGCAAGTGCCTGCGCAGCGGCCAGCCGGATATCGCGATCCCGGTCATCCAGAGCGTTGCGCAACGCGCCGAGCGCGCTGGCATCGTCGAATTGGGCAATGCCCTGCAGTGCGTTCATCCGGTCACGGGTCGCGCCCGCGCGCATCCGCCGCGCGAGCCGTTCGGGAACCCCCAGCCGGGTGGCGCTGGCGATGAAGGCGGCGCGCTCGGGGCCGCGCACCAGCTGCATCAGATCGAGCGACAGGTCCGCGATGACGTGATCCGGAATATCGCGAAACTGGTCCGGGTCGATCTGCTTGCCCGTCAGCAGAAGCGGAGTGAGGCGCTTGCGTGCCGCCAGATGCCGGTCGTTCCGCCAATGTGCGACAAGTCTGAGGAGTACCAGCGCGCCCATGACCACGACCGCCGCGACCGCCAACACCAGCGACACGGTCCAGATCAGGAGCAGCGCGCTCAAAAGCGGAAGCCGGCACCGATGCCGAACTGGGTGCGGTCGGCGCCGGTGGCGCGGTTCTCATGCGCCAGCGACACCCGCAGCGTCGCGCGCGACGACACGTCGATGGCGACGCCGCCGAACACGCTGCGGACCGGAACCACGATCCCCTCGTCGGTGTCGGGTGCATCGCTATAGCCGAGGAACAGCCGTATCGGGTCGGTGGCCTGAAGATCGCCACGGATCGAGTAGCCGGACCGGTGCCGCCCCCGTTCATCGAACAGGTTGATCCAGCGCCCCGTGACCCAGAACCGGCCCCCGACATATTGTTCGACGCCTGGACTAACGCTCTGCACATCGCCGAGCGCAAACCGCGCCTGCCGCGCGTCGAGCGTAAGCAATGTCGCATACGGTCCGCTGCGCAGCCGCGCGGAGCCGCCCAGCCCGAGCTGCCATTCGGGACGAAAGTCGGGGTCCACGGTGGCACCGAGGCTCAGATAGCCGCGCAGGCCGTCGCCCAGCGCCCCCTCGACGGTCATTTCGCCATAGACATCGCTGCGCCCGAACCGCCGTGCATATTCGACCCGCGCGCCGACCGTGCCGCTCTGGCTCATATGGTAGCGCAGTTGGGCTGCGGCTTCGGTCCAGTCCGCCTGCGGCCCGGACAGATCGCTCAGGCTTCCTTCGACATCGAGCTGCCAGCGAATCTGGGTCGGCGTGGCCGCGAGTTGTCGGCGAAGCTCCGCTGCATCAGCGTTGGCGGGATCGACGGGTTCGAGCGCACGCCGCGCGCCTGCAATGTCGCCGCGCCGCTGTGCAATGCGGGCCAGCCCGATCCGCGCATCGGCATAGTCCGGCGCGACCGAAAGCGCTGCTCGGAACGCGGTGTCGGCAGCGTCCAGTTGCCCAAGTGCGAGGTTGGCGAGGCCGAGCTGGACCTGCGCGTCGGCATTGCCCGGGTTCGCCGCGACGATCGGCTGGAGCAATGCGACGGCCCGTGCCGGATCGCCAGCCAGGCGCGCCGAAACGGCCGCCTGATAAGGGTCGGCTATAGTCGGATCCTGCTGCGGCTGGACCACCATCGGCGCAGCGAAAAGAGCGAGTCCGGCGCCGATCATTTCAGCCCCGGAAGCAGTCGCGCCAGTCGGGTCATGAGTTCCTCCGGAATGAACGGCTTCACCAGATAATCATTTGCTCCGAGATCGAACGCATCGACGATGTCGCGCTGTTGTTTGCGCGCAGTCAGCATGATGACCGGGATCTCCGCCGTTTCCGCCTGACCACGCAGGCGGCGCAGGACCAGTTGGCCGTCCATGACCGGCATCATCGTGTCGAGGATGATCGCGTCGGGCAAATGCTCTTCGGCGAGCGCCACAGCCTGCGCGCCATCGCGCGCGATCAGCACGCGATACCCCTTGTTCTCAAGACGAAAGCTGAGCAGCTCGACGAGCAGCTCATTGTCGTCGCATATGAGGATCGTCCTGTTCACTACGCCACGCCCCGGACAGTACTTACCCAAAGTGTAGCGCCAAAGCGGGGTCCGAGCCACCGGAAGCTGGGCCCGCGAGGACTCGTTCCGGCGCAGCTATGGCGCGCTTCGGCAGGATAGTCCGCGGGGTTTAAGAAACGTTAATTGCGCGCTGGCTCACTGGATCGCGGCATGATGCATTTCGACCGACGGGTTCCGGTACAAGAGGGATGCGATCGCGGCGGGGGTGAGCGGCCGGGACAGCAAATAGCCCTGCAAGGATGAGCAGCCGGCATTGGCGAGGAAGTCGCGTTGCTCATTCGTTTCGACGCCTTCTGCGGTGATCTGCATCCCGCTCGCCTTGGCCAGATCGACGATCGCACGGATGATCGCGCTTCCGCCGCGCCGCATGTCGATGCCATTCACAAAGCTCTGGTCGATCTTGATCCGATCGACCTCGAAATTGCGCAGGTGACTGAACGAGGAATAGCCGGTGCCGAAATCGTCCAGCGCGACCCTGACCCCGGCGGCGCGCAGCCGTGTCAGCGTGGCCTGGCACGCACTGGCGCTTTCGATGAAGCTCGTTTCGGTGATCTCGATCTCGAGCCGGGATGGCTCGAGCCGGGTGCGCGCGAGGATCGCGAGAATCTCCTCGGCAAGCCCATCGTCGCGTAGCTGCACGGCGGAAACATTCACCGAAATGGTGGGCAGGCGCAGGCGCACGGCGTCCGAGCATGCCCGCTCCAGCACCCAGCTACCGATCTGATTGATCAGGCCGCATGCTTCGGCGACCGGCACGAAGGTCGCGGGGGACATCATGCCGCGGACCGGGTGGGACCAGCGGAGCAGCGCTTCCGCGCCAACGATCTGCCCGCTCTGGGCCGAGTAGAGCGGCTGGTATTCGATCCTGAGCTGGTCCCCCGCGTCGATCGCGTCGCGCAGATCGGCCTCGATCTGGCGGCGATGGCGCACACCCGCGTCCATGTCCTCGCGAAAGAAGGTGTAACGGCCGCGGCCCCCCGCCTTGGCCTCGTAAAGCGCGATATCGGCCTTGCGGGCGAGTTCGGTCCGGGTCGCTGCGTCCGCTGGAGACAGGGCCACCCCGATGCTGACGCCGACGCTTGCCTTGCTTCCGGCCAGGTCGAACGGTTCGCTGACCGCCTCGATGATCCTCAGGCACAGGATTTCGGCCGACGCGGGCGAAACTGCGCCGGTCTGGATGACCGCGAACTCGTCGCCGCCGATCCGCGCGACCAGATCGGTTTCACGGGTCACTTCCGCGAGCCGACGCGCGGTCGCGACGATCAGTTCGTCGCCGGCCGGATGCCCCAGCGTGTCGTTGACCTGCTTGAACCGGTCGAGATCGAAGTAGAGAAGAGCGACCTGCTCACCGTTCGCCTGCGCATCCGCCAGGATGTGGCCGAGCCGGTCGTCGAAAAGCGCCCGATTGGCGAGGCCCGTCAGGGGATCGTGGAAGGCGAGGTGTTACGCCTGCGCCTCGCTCGCCTCAAGCGCCAGCGTGCTGCGCCGAATCCGAATCAGCAGCCAGCCGACCATTGCGAGAATCACGACCAGCGCGCCGATGGCAAAGGGCGCAATCCGTTTTGCCATGAGCGCCCCGGGGCCGAACGGCTCCCACACGATATACCCGAGCGTTTCGCCTGTGCGATCAACGAGCGGGGCTCCGCGGGCCGATCCCGCGGGTATCGAGGTAGCGAACCGCGCGTCGGCCAGCTGATAAGCATCGGCGAGTTCCATGAGGAAGCTGCCGTCGAGCCGTCGGACGCTGACATGGAAGGGTGGCCGCACGCCCGGTGTAAGCGTTCCCTCCTCGTCAAGGATCGCCTTGACGCTGACGATCGCCGGATGACCTCCGACCCGGTCGAGCGCATAGCTGCCCTGCGTTCGCTGCGGCACGGTAATCGACTGCAGCGATGGGTGCTCGAGTTTGCGGACCAGGTCCTGGATCAGCGGAGCGGCGACCGCGGCGACGCGCTCTCGATAACGCCCGGGGTCGATCCGCGCGCCGTCGCGCATCGCGTAAAGCGGTTTGCCAGCAGGATCGAGGACATACGCTTCGTCATGCCCGTAATAGCTATGCAGCCAGATACCAAGATTGTCGTCGAGCCACTTCAAATCCGGCCGACGCGCGGTCACCTGCCGCAGCGCCTCGTCCCAGATCGTAACCCCTTCCTGATCATGCGCGACAGCAGCCGCGCGCTGTTTCAGCACGGTTTCGATCAGTGCCTGCTGACGGTCGCCTGCGAGCTTGTTCGCCTGACTCGCGGAAAATAGCACCACGGCGGTCAGCGCGATGGCGAGCGTCGCAACCGCAGCGATGGCAGGCAGGGCAACGCGGGCCAGAAAGGTCTGGTCCCGCCGCTCGCCAAATCCGAAAGTCGCAGTTGTGGACATGATGCCGACAGCTAGGCCGATGTCCTTGCCAAAGGGTGAAACACGACCCCCGTGTTCTCACAATAGTATAAATTTTGCAGTAACTTAACTCGATATTATCGTAACGAAGCACATAGCGTCGGTACGATGATCCCGCCGTCGCTCCGTGTCGCGATATTGCCCGTCGCAATCGCTGTGGCCGTGCCTACGCGGCCCGCGCTCGCGCGCGATGTGACGGTGCAAGCGGCGATCGTCAGCGACTATCGCTTTCGCGGCCTCAGCCTGTCCAATCGCATGCCGGTGATCCAGGGCGGCGTCGATGTCGAGCGGGACGGGTGGCAGGCGGAACTTTGGGGTTCGATCCGTGCGGATGGCGAGCCCGAAGGGCGGGAGGTCGACCTGTATCTCGGCCGCGCTGGCTCTATCGGGGCGCTGAGTTATGAGGCAGGGGCACGGGCATATTTCGTTGATTGCGCACGCGCCTATTTCGAGGTCACCGCGCAGATGAACCGTCCGCTCGGTCCCGTGCAGTTCGCGGCGGAGTTGAGCTATGCGCCCGCGCAGGCGGGCCTGCGCGACAATCTCTACGTCGCGGCCAGTCTCTCGGTGTCGCCGGTCCCCAGACTTAGGCTGACCGGCCGGGCCGGGATCGAGGATAATGCGATCTTTGGCGCGAAGAGCGACTGGGAAGCCCGCGCGGAATTCGACGCGCAGCCGCTGACGTTCAGCGCAGCGATCGTCCAGGCGCGCAGTCATATGCTGACGACAGAAGATCGCGCCCCGGCGGGCGTTTTTGCACTCCAGGTGAAATTCTGATGCTGAAGTTGGACATCGCGTCGCTGGCCTTCACGCTTGCCGCTTCCGGGAGCGTGCCCGACGAGGCGCCTGAGACGGCGCCGGCTGAAGAAATCGTCGTTACCGCGCAGCATCGCCGCGAGCCGATCGGCGACACCCCGATCGCGATCAGCGCCTTTGACGGGAGCTTCGTCGATCGCGCCCGGCTCGACGATATCAAGGACCTGGTGGCGTTCGCGCCGGGCTTTGCGGGCGCCTCGGACGACAGCTATATCGAGGATCTGGCGGTGCGCGGTATCGCCTCGAACGACTATGGCATCGGCGGCGAGCCATCGATCGGGATCTTCAAGGACGGCATCCATCAGGGTCGCACCGGCTCAGCCGTGACGTCTCTCTATGATATCGAGCGTGGCGAGGCGTTGCGCGGACCGCAGGGCGTGCTGTTCGGACGCAATGCGATCTCCGGCGCGATCAGCGTGATCACGCGAAAGCCCGAATTCGACCGGTGGAGCGGGGTCCTGGCTGCAGGCTATGGCGAACCCGATCGCCGCGAGTTCGATGGTGCCGTGAACATCGCGCTCGGCAGCAACTGGGCGATGCGCGCGGCGGGATATCTGCTCGACACCGATGGCTGGATCGACAATGCGGCGACCCCCGGCCACGACCGGATCATGCGCCAGTTCAAGGCTGCCGGCCGGGTCGCGCTGCGGTATGAGCGCGGGGCGCTGAACGCCTGGATCATCGGCGAGCACGAGCATCGGCGATTGGATGGCACGCCGTACCGCGCGGCCAATGCAGATCGCGAAGTCATCGATGCGATCGACGCTGCGCTGGGAACCCAGATCGTCGTTCGCGGCGATGGCCGGTCGATCGACAGCGACCTTTTGAACCCGCGTGACGATGGCGATATCAGCAGCCTGACGGCCCAGGCCGATCTTGATCTGGGCTTCGCGACGCTGACCGGGATTGCGGGCTATCGCGGCCACCGGTTCACCTATGAAGAAGACTATGACGGAACTGCCGAACCCTTCGGCACCTATCGCCAGTTTCAGTCGGGCACCTATGCCAGCGGCGAGCTGCGGCTGGTGTCGCGGCCGGGCGGACCGCTGAGCTGGACGCTCGGACTGTCTGCCTATCGCGAGACAGTGCAGGCGCGCTACACGGACGAGGCGAATGAGCGCTACATATGCCTTGCCGGTTATGGCTATGCGAGCTGCGACGATCTGACCCAGGACCTTTTCGGTACGGCCTATGTCCCGTCGCCCGATGGCATGTTCGTTCAGCCGAACAGCGCGATCAACCGTGCCACCGGGCTTTCGGCCTATGGCGACGCCAATTACTGGGTGATGACGCGCCTGCAGATCGGTGCCGGGCTGCGCTACAGTCTGGACTACAAGCGTTTTGCTCTGGATGTGCCGCAGACGGCCAGCAGCCTTGGGAATATCTGGACCTTCACCTATCATACGGACGGCTATGTCGAGGATGCGCGGCGTTGGCAGGGCCTAACCCCGCGGATGTACCTGCGGTGGAAGCCGGATGAACATGTCAGCGTCTACGCCAGCGTGTCGCGCGGCTACAAGGCTGGTGGCTTTGGCACCTTCACGCTCGAGGCGCCCGCGCCGATCGACGACTTCGGACTGGTTCCCGCAGGAACGCGACCGGATGCGTTCAATTCCGAAACCGTTTGGAGCAAGGAGCTCGGTATCAAGGCGAGCCTTGCGCAGGGGCGGCTGCACTTCGACATCGTCGCGTTCGACTATCTCTACTCCAACCTCCAGACCAACTTCTACAACACCGAAACCCGCGCGCAGGAAGTGATCAATATCGGCGAAGTGCGCGGGCACGGAGTCGAAGCGGCGCTGATGGTCCGGCCCACGCATTGGTTCGACCTGCGCACCTCGCTGACCTGGACGCGCACGCGTACTCGCGGCGACCGTGGCTGTGCGCTTGATGACTGTGGCGGGCTGACCAATCCCGAATGGGCATCGAACGGCGTCGCGACCTTCAAATATCCGCTCGGCACCGACGCGGCGACCCTGTCGCTCGAGTGGATGTGGCAGGGCAAGTCGCGTGACTCATGGGACTGGCGCGGCATCGTGCGACGGGACCCTGCGCTCGCGGCAAACCTGCTGCTCGGCTACCGCTGGGGCGAGCGGGTCGAAGCCAATGTTTACGTCCAGAATCTGTTCGACAAGCTATGGTATCAGGGCGCTCTGAACGGCGGCGACCTGGACCCGGCGTCGGTCTGGGGCGTGTCGCAGCCGCGCAACATCGGGATCAATGTGAGGATAGGCGTAGGAAATTGAGGTGAGCAGGTGTCAGATCGGGCCGCTTGCGCCGGAATGTCGAGTTTTGGCTGCCCTGTGCCGTAAAGCGGACCGTCACAAATCGGCCCATGAGCGGAAACAAGCGGGACATCTTGCCGACACCAAATTTCAGCCAGAATGAAAATGGGACCGGCAGTGGGACCAAAATCGCCGCGAAAGAAATTTCCCCGCAATATCAGTCTCTTAATATAGAAATTGGCGGAGAGGGTGGGATTCGAACCCACGTTACGGTTCCCCGTAAACCGCATTTCGAGTGCGGCGCGATCGACCACTCTGCCACCTCTCCGCGAGGGGTCCGGGATGCATCGAAATGCCGCTCCGACCGGTCGAGCGGGCGCCTCTATACCAGCCGGTGCGACGGCGCAAGCGGGTTGCCGCACTCTTCTTGTGCAGGGCGCCGGAGACACTAGATTGGAGACATGACCAGTCCATCCGCACCGCTCGATCTGTCGATCTCCGGCGTTCCGGTACCGCCGGTTGCGCATGCCCGCTTCAACCTGGGCGAGGTGGTGCGGCACCGTCTGTTTGATTTCCGCGGCGTGATCTTCGACATCGATCCGGTCTTCGCCAATACCGACGAATGGTATGAGGCGATTCCGGAGGAGGTGCGCCCGCGCAAGGACCAGCCCTTCTACCACCTGCTCGCCGAGAATGCCGAATCGAGCTATGTCGCCTATGTCAGCCAGCAGAATCTGGTGGTCGACGACAGCGACGAGCCGATCGAGCATCCCGCGATCCGCGGCCTGTTCGATCAGGTCGGCGACGGGCGCTACCAGTTGAAGAACGAACACCGGCACTGATCCTGTGATGCGCCTGACGGCGCATGCGCGGCACCAGCCGCTCCCCCACGCAGGCGTCTTCTGATGCGCCTGACGGCGCATGCGGCACCGGCCCGCACCCCCACCCGGCCACCCATTCCACAATATGCTGTCGATGGGTGGCCGGGTGGGGGTGTGGGCCGGCGCCGCTCCCGGGGGGAAGCCCGGCGACAAAGGTTGACTTGCGCACGCGATTCGCATAACCGCGCCGTTCCTCCCGCCGGGTTCGTCCTGCGCGGGCACATGCTTTTGAAATTGAGATGAGGCCCATGTTCGCTATCGTGCGCACGGGCGGCAAGCAGTATCGCGTTGCCGCAGGAGACAAGATCGTCGTCGAGAAGCTCGACGGCGAAGCCGGATCGACGATCACCCTGGGTGACGTGCTGCTCGCTGGCGAAGGTTCGGATCTGAAGTCGACCGACGGGCTGACCGTCTCGGCCGAGATCGTGGCGCAGGCGAAGGGCGAGAAGGTCATCGTCTTCAAGAAGCGCCGCCGGCACAACTATCGCCGCAAGAACGGCCATCGCCAGAACCACACCATCCTGAAGATCACCGCGATCGGTGCGCAGGAGACCAAGAAGAAGGCCGCGAAGGCCAAGGCGACCGAGGGCGACGCCCCGGCAGCCGCGGAAGCGTAAGGAGTAACGCGAAATGGCACATAAGAAGGCAGGCGGCTCTTCGCGTAACGGCCGCGATTCGGAATCGAAGCGCCTTGGCGTGAAGAAGTTCGGTGGCCAGGTGGCGATCGCCGGCAACATCCTCGTGCGTCAGCGCGGCACCCGCTTCTATCCGGGCGCCAATGTCGGCATCGGGCGCGATCACACGCTGTTCGCGCTTACCGACGGCCGCGTGCGATTCCACGACGGCAAGCTTGGCCGCAAATTCTGCTCGGTAGACATGATTGCGGAAGCAGCCGAATAACATCGGGTAACCGGCCGGGTTGCCCACCAGGGTGATCCGGGTCTCCGCTTCAGGAGACCGCAAAAGGGAGACGGGTCACCCCGGCTCCCTTTTTCTTTGCTCCCTCCCCACCCCAACTGTCGCGCTCCGGTCATCTTGTCCGGGCATCGGCGGGTCCGCGAGGAGAGTAAGATGTTCGCACGTACACAGCGGCTGATGCTGCGGCCCGGCTGGGCCGAGGATGCCCCCGAACTGGCCCGCGCGATCGGCCATCACGAGGTTGTCCGCAACCTCAGCCGCGCCCCCTGGCCCTATGCGCTGGGCGATGCGCAGGCGTTTCTGTCGCTACCGTGCGCACCGACCGACCTCCGGTTCCTGATCTGTGCGTTTGAGGATGGGGCGACCAAGATCGTGGGGGGCGTCGGGATCGGCCCGCTTCGCGACGAACAGCACGAGCTGGGCTATTGGATCACCCCGACCGCGTGGGGCCGGGGCTATGCGACCGAAGCCGGCGCGGCGGTGATCCGCATAGCCCGAACGCTGCGCATCGACCGGGTCACGGCGCGCCACGCGATCGACAACCCTGCGTCGGGGCGCGTCCTGCGCAAGCTCGGCTTTCGCCCCACCGGACGTGTCGGCAGCTATTCTTCGCTGGGTCGCGGCGGCGAGGTGCAAAGCATCGAGTTCGAGCAGCGGCTGACCGACTCGGATTGCACCGACCCATGCCACGGACGCATGGCGGCCTGACGCGAAGGAATCGGACGGAGCCAGTTACGCTACACGGCTCCGTCCGAAACTCTGGATCTCAGTTCGCGGGTACGGGCTCGCGCCGCACCGGCTCAGGCGCAGCCTCCCAGCCGCCGCCCAGCGCCTTGAATAGCGCGACCTGCGCCTCGGCCAGCGCGGCATTGGACTGGGCGAGCGCGGCGCGCGCCCCTGCCCGCTCGCGCTCGGCGTCGATGCGCTGGAGCAGGCTGTCGCGCCCCGCCTCGAACCGCAGGATCGCGATGCGCGCGGCGTTGGTCGCCGATGCGTCCGCGCGGCGCAGCGCCACGTTCCGCTCGATCTCGCCCGAATAGCGCGCCAGCGCCTGCTCGACCTCGCGCAGCGCGGTCAGCACGGCGCCGTCGAATGCGGCGAGCGACCCTTCCGCCCCCGCCTCGGCCTGTCGCACGCGGGCGCGGGCGGCTGTGAGGTTGGGGAAGCTCCAGCTGAGCAGCGGCCCGAGCGAGAAGTTGAACGACGAGGACTTGCCGAGATCGCCGATATTCTGCGCCCCGAGCGACACCGATCCGCCTAGTGTGATCGACGGATAGAGCGCGGCGGTCGCCACCCCGACCCGCGCGGTATCCGCCGCCAGCTGGCGCTCGGCCTGACGCACATCGGGACGGCGGGCGAGCAGCGCCTGTCCGTCACCGACCGGGATCAGCGCGGAGACGCCGGGGGGCGTCGCGCATTGATCCGCCTGCGCATCGAGTTCGGCCGGCGGCCGGCCGGTCAGCGTCGCCAAGGCATAGAGCGCCGCGCGCCGCTCCGCCTCGAACGCCGGAACCTGCGCCCGCGCGCTTTCGGCCAGCACGCGTGCCTGATCGACGTCGCGGATCGTGCCGCGACCGGCATCGAGCAACCGCTGTGTCAGGTCGAGGGTGCGCGTCTGAAGCTGGACCGTCTCCCGCGCCACCGCGGCCTGCGCGGCAAAGCCGCACGCCGCGGCATAGGTACGCGCGGTTTCCGCCGCGATCGCGACGCGCGCGCCGTCGAGGGCGGCCTGCGCGGCATCGACATCGCCGCGCGCCGCCTCGATCGAACGGCTCACCCGTCCGAACAGGTCGACCTCATAGGATGCGTCGAGACCGACCTGGAAAAAGTCGCCCTCGACCCCGTCGACGCCCGGCGGCAACGCGCCCTGGGCGCTCTCCGCCCCGACGCGCGAGCGGGTGTAGCCCGCGCCGATATTGGTGCTCGGCAAGCGGGCGCCGCGCGATTCGGACAGGATCGCGCGCGCGCGCTTGAGGTTGGCCGACGCCTGACGGATATCGGTGTTGTAGGTCAGCGCCTCGACCACCAGGCGATCGAGCGTGGGGTCGTTGAACAGCCGCCACCACTCGCCCTCGACCGCGCCGGGCGACACCTTGGTCATTCCCGGATCGACGAAGGCGGCGGCCGCCGCCGGTGGGGTCTGCGGCCGTTCATAGGTCGGGCCGACCGAACAGCCCGCCAGCAGCGCCGCAGTCAGGAGGGATAGGCGCTTCATTCTGCGGGCTCCGTCACGGGATCATGGGGTTTGCTGCGAAAGCGCGCCGTCTGGGCGGTGGCCCAGATGCCGAACTTGCGGCTGATGACGTAGAAGGCCGGGGTGAACAGCAGGCCGAAGATGGTCACGCCGATCATCCCGAAGAACACCGCGACACCCAGCGCCTGGCGCAGCTCCGCCGCGGCGCCGCTCGCGATCACCAGCGGCAGCACGCCGAGGATGAAGGCGATCGAGGTCATCACGATCGGCCGCATGCGCTGGCTCGCCGCGTGCTTGGCCGCTTCGAACATGTCCATGCCCTCTTCCTCGTTCTGGCGGGCGAATTCGACGATCAGGATCGCGTTCTTCGCTGCCAGGCCGATCAGCACGACCAGGCCGATCTGGGTAAGGATATTGTTGTCCAGCCCCATCACGTTGACGCCCAGGATCGCGGCCAGCAGGCACATCGGCACGATCAGGATCACCGCCAGCGGCAGCACCAGGCTCTCGTAGAGCGCGGCGAGCAGCAGGAAGACGAACACCACAGCCAGGCCGAACGCCAGGATCCCGGTATTGCCCGCCGAACGTTGTTCCAGCGCGAGCTCGGTCCATTCATAGCCCATGCCCTCCGGCAGCGTCTGCTGGGCCAGCGCCTCCATCGAATCGAGCGTCTGGCCGGTCGAATAGCCGGGCTTGGAATCACCCTGCAGTTCGGCCGCCGGGTACAGATTGTAGCGTACCACGCGATACGGCCCGCTGTCGTTCCGCAAGGTCATCACCGAGCTCATCGGGACCATCTCGCCGGTGGCGGAGCGGGTCTTGAGCGCCTGGATGTCCGACGGATCGTCGCGATAGGGCGCATCCGCCTGTGCCGTCACGCGGAACGTACGACCGAGATAGTTGAAGTCGTTGACATAGGCCGAGCCGAGATAGGCGCCGAGCGTCGAGAAGACGTTCTGCACCGGCACGCCCATCCGCTCCGCGCGCTCGCGGTCGACATCGGCCGACAGGCGCGGCGTGCCGACGTTGAACTGCGTGAACGCTCCGGCAACGCTCTCCTGCTGGTTGGCGCCCATCATCATCCCGAACGCCGCCTGGGCGAGCGCAGGATAGCCGAGGCCGCCGCGGTCCTGGATCATCATCTTGAACCCGCCACCGGTGCCGATGCCCGGAACGGGCGGCGGCGAAATGACGAGGATGTCGCCACCCTTGATGCCGGCGAGCGCGGGATACAATGCCTGCTGGATCTCCTCCGCGCTGCGGTCGCGATCGGCATGCGGGGCGAGGCCGAAGAACACGACGCCGGCATTGGGCGCGGTCGAGAAGCTGGCGCCGTCCAGACCCGCAAAGCCCACCACGAACTTCATGCCGTCCAACTTGCGCGCCGCGGCGATCGTCTGTTGCACCACCGCGTCGGTGCGGTTGAGCGACGAGCCCGGCGGCAGCTGGACCACGCCGATCAGATAGCCCTGATCCTGCGCGGGAATGAAGCCCGACGGCGTGGCCGTGAAGCGCCAGCCGGCGACAAGGATCAGCGCGACATAGACGATGCCGATCAACGCGAGCGCGCGCACCAGGCGAGCGGTCAGCGTGCCATATTTCTCCGACAGCCAGGTGAAGCCCTGGTTGAACTTCGCCCCGGCCCGGGCGGGCGCTCCGCGCCATCCGGCGGGAGGCGCCGTATCATGCCCCTTGTGCTTGAGCACCAGCGCGCACGAGAGCGTGAGCGACACGAAAGCCGAGATGACCGTCGCCGAAGCGATGGTGATCGCGAACTGTTGGTAGAAGGCGCCTGAGATGCCCGGAATGAACATGGTCGGAATGAACACGCCGGTAAGCACCAGGCTGATCGCGATGATCGCGCCCGATACCTCGTCCATCGTCTTGTGCGCGGCTTCCTTGGGTGAAAGCCCTTCCTCTTCCATCAGGCGCTCGACATTCTCCACCACGACGATCGCGTCGTCGACGACGATGCCGATCGCAAGCACGAGCCCGAACAGCGACAATGTGTTGAGCGAATAGCCGAAGGCGAGCAGCACCGCGAACGCACCGACCAACGAGATCGGGATCGCCACGATCGGGATGACCGCCGCGCGCCAGCTCTGCAGGAAGATGATCACCACCAGCACGACCAGCACCAGCGCTTCGATCAGCGTATGCTCGACCGCGGTGATCGATTCGGCG
Organism: Sphingomonas plantiphila; assembly: GCF_046000505.1. Taxonomy (NCBI): domain Bacteria; kingdom Pseudomonadati; phylum Pseudomonadota; class Alphaproteobacteria; order Sphingomonadales; family Sphingomonadaceae; genus Sphingomonas; species Sphingomonas plantiphila. The sequence goes on from NZ_JBELQC010000001.1 coordinate 22,254, forward strand.
ATATATTCGGTCGGGTTGTAGTCGATCGAATATTTCATCCCCGGGGGGAAGTCCTTGGACAGCGTCTCGAGCTCGGCCTTGACCGCATCGGCGGTGGCGAGCGCGTTCGACCCGGGCAGCTGGAAGATGCCGACGCCGACCGCGCGCTTGTCGTTGAGATAGCCGTTGAAATTATAGTCCTGCGCGCCGAGCTCGACCCGCGCGACATCGCGCAGATGAGTCAGGCGGCCCTGCGCGTCGCGCTTGACCACCACCGCGCCGAACTCGTCCGGCGTGGTCAGGCGTCCCTTGGTCTGCACGCCCAGTTCGAAGGCAGGGCTGGCCGGTCCATAGGGCGGTTGGCCGACGGCACCGGCGGCAACCTGGACGTTCTGGCTGCGGATCGCGTTGACGACTTCGTCCACGGTCATGTCGCGCGCGGCGGCAAGGCCCGGGTCGATCCAGATGCGCATATTGTAATCGCGCCCGCCGAACGCCTGGGTCTGGCCGACGCCGGGGATGCGGTTGATACGGTCCTGAACCTGCAGCGTGACGTAGTTCGAGATATACTGGATATCCAGGCTCTCGTCGGGCGAGGTGAAGAACGCGACCATCAGGAAGTCGGGCGAGTTCTTGTTCACCGTGATGCCGATGCGCCGGACGTCCTCCGGCAGGCGCGGCTCGGCCGTTGCGACGCGGTTCTGGACCAGCACCTGCGCCTGATCGACATTGGTGCCCTGCTTGAACGCGACGGTGATCTGCGTCTGGCCGTTACCGGTCGACGAGGACGTCATGTACAGCATGTTGTCGACGCCGTTGATCGCCTGTTCGATCGGCGCCGCCACCGTTTCAGCCAGGGTTTCCGCGCTCGCGCCCGGATAGGCGGCCGTCACCACCACCGTCGGCGGTGCGATGTTGGGATATTGTGCGATCGGCAGCGACGGATATGCGATGGCGCCGACGATCACGATCAGGATCGACATCACCGCCGCGAAGATCGGCCGCTCGATAAAGAAATGCGGGAATTTCATGGTGTGCGCCCCTTACTGGACGGTCGCCTGGCCCGAAGCCGGTGAGTCGATGGGTCGCGTGGGTGCCGCCTGCTTGCTCGCGTCGGGCTTGATCACACCCTTTTTGGGCGTGACCGGTGCACCCGGCTGAAGCCGTCCGATCCCCGTGATGATGACACGGTCCGTGGGCGCCAGTCCGTCGCGGACGATGCGCAGCCCCTCGGCCCGCGCGCCGACCTCGACGACACGCGGCGTCGCCTTGTTGTCCTTGCTGAGGACATAGACGAGGCGGCGGGTCTGATCGGTGACGATCGCCTCGTCGGGGATCAGCATCGCGCGATAGCTGCCCGAACCGAGCAGGCGCGCACGACCGAACATGCCGGGGGTCAGGAATCCGGTCGGATTGGGCACGACCGCATGCGCGCGGATCGTTCCCGAATTGGGGTCGACCGCGTTGTCGAGGAACTCCATCCGCCCGTTCCAGCGATACTCGTTTTCGTCGGCGAGCTGGATCTGCACCGGATTGGCGGTGTTGCGCGACGAGCCGCGCTCACCGCGCTGATCCTGGCGGAGATTCTTGAGGTAGAAGGATTCGGCGCCCTCGAACTCGAACCAGATCGGGTTGATCGACACGATGCGCGTCAGCACGGTCTGTCCGTCAGCGACCGAATCGCCGATGCTGACCTTGCGATCGGACACGCGGCCGCTGAACGGGGCGCGGACGGTGGTGAAGCCGAGATTGAGCGTCGCCTGCGATGCGGCGGCGCGGCCCGCGGCCAGATCGGCCGAGGCGCTGCGTTCCGCGGCGACATTGGCTTCAAGCTCCTCCGCGCTCACCGCCTGCGCCTTGGCAAGTTCGCGGCTGCGCGCGGTAACCTGGCGGGCGTTGGTGAGTGCAGCCTGCGCGCGGGCGATCTGGGCATTCGCCTGCATCAGCTGCGCGCGATAGGGACGCGGATCGATCGTAAAGAGCGGCTGTCCCTTGCGGACATCCTGACCGTCGCGGAAATGCACGGCGGTAATGACGCCGTTGACCCGCGCACGCAGCTCGACATCCTCCGGCGCAACGAAACGACCGGTATAGTCGTCCCAGTCCACCACTTCGCGCTGAAGCGGGGTCGCGACCGTGACCTCGGGCGGGGGCGGAGCTGCGGGGGGCTGACCGCCACCACAAGCACTCAAAGCCGCCAGCGCTACAAAGCCTGCCAGGACACGCATAGTCGTATTTCCCCTTATTGCGGTGCAGCAATTGGGGAGCGGCAAAAGCGGTTTCAACCCCGCAACGGATAATTTCTGATATTTTCCGTTCAGTAATTCAAAACGCGGTCACGCGGCGATGGTTCCGCTCGGCAGGATCGCCGCCTCATAGGCGCTCTCGGCGCGGTGGATCAATCCTCGATCATCGTGGTTCCACGGGTGAAAACCGGGCAGGAAGTAGCTGATCCACGCCGGGATCATCCGCGTGACCAGACCCGGCGAAACGAGAAGATATTTCGCCACCTTCGCCTTTGCCCGCCAGCCGGTGACGCCATCCTGCGCCATGAGGTCGAGCGTGCCCTCAATCCTGTGTTTCCAGAAAGTGCCGGTGATCAGCAGCATCGTCAGCGACTTGATCTTCCACCGCTTCCACCGGCTCATGCCGCGCGTGGCATGGAGATAGGTGTCATAGGCCACACCCTTATGCTCGATCTCCTCCAGAGCATGCCAACGCCACATGTCGCCGTTTTCGGCGTCGGCTCCGGCCAGATGCTTCGGGTTGCGCAGCAGTTCGGACGCGAGGATCGCGGTGTAGTGTTCCAGCGCCATGGTCGCGGCGAGCTGCACGATCTTCGGCCGCGCACGCGCGATTTCGAGCACCTGGTCGACGCGGCTTTCGAGCCGGGTGATGTCATAGCCATGGTCCAGCACGCGCCGGTTGAACGCGACATGCTCGCGGCTGTGCACGACTTCCTGCACGGTGAACGCCTTGATCTCGCGCGCGAGCTTCTCGTCCACGCCATCGCGGAACGCCTTCACGCTTTCGATGAAATAGGCTTCGCCCTTGGGGAAGGTGACCGACAGCGCGTTGTAGAAGGCGGTCGCGGTGACATCGCCGCCCAGCCACCAGCGATCCTGGCGCACCGCGCGCCCGAAGCGGCGGTCGCGCGGGGTGATGGTCAGGTCGGCGGGAGTCTTTGCGTTCGACATGGTTTTGCTCCAAGGCATCTGGAACTGGAGCTAGTGCTTACTTACACCAATGTCAATAACGCCCATCACCGAACGCAAACGCCTGAGTCCCGAAGAATCGCGCGACGCCGCGCTTGAAGCCGCGCGCGCGTTGCTGATCGAAGCGGGGCCGCAGGCGGTGACGCTGAAGGCGGTCGCCGCGCGCATCGGGCGGACACATGCCAATCTGCTCCATCATTTCGGATCGGCGGCCGGGCTTCAGCGTGCGCTCGCCCGCAGTCTCGCCGAAACGGTCTGTTCGCGCATCGTCCGGCTCATTCAGGAAGCCCGCGCCGACGAGACGGCCCGGACCGAGGACAAGCCCCGTCAGGTCGTCGATCTGGCGTTCGACGCGTTCGACAAATCCGGCGCGGGCGCGTTGGCCAGCTGGATGATCCTGTCGGGAAACGAGGATGCGCTCGATCCGATCCTCGACGTGATCCACGGGCTGGTCGACCAGATTTCCGCGGTCGAGGGCGAGGATACCGGCGCCGCGCTGCGTGAGGATACGCTGGCGCTGGTGCTGATGGCGATGGGCGATGCGCTGCTCGGCGAACCGCTGGCCCGCTCGCTCGACCTTCCCCGTGGCGCCGCGCGCGAGATCGCGCTGCGTCAACTTACCGGTTCCCCGCGCTTTCTGAAGATGTGGGGCCAGGACAGCTGACATGCATTTTCTAGATCAGGCAAAAATCTTCATTCGCTCCGGCTGGGGCGGCGGCGGCGCCGTCGGGTTCCGTCGGGAGAAGTATATCGAATATGGCGGCCCGGACGGCGGCGACGGCGGCAAGGGCGGCGATATCATCTTCGAGGCGGTACCGGGCCTCAACACGCTGATCGACTTTCGCTACACCCAGCATTTCCGCGCCCAGCGGGGCCATGGCGGATCGGGCAGCAACAAGACCGGCGCGGGCGGCGACGATCTGGTCATCAAGCTGCCCGTGGGGACCCAGATCCTGGCGGACGACGAAGAGCGCACGCTGCTCGCCGACCTGACCGAGGCCGGCCAGCGGATCGTGTTCCTGAAGGGCGGCGACGGCGGACGCGGCAACGCCAGCTACAAGACCAGCACCAACCGTACCCCGCGACAGCACGGTACCGGCTGGCCGGGCCAGGAAATGTTCGTGTGGCTGCGGCTCAAGCTGCTCGCCGACGCCGGGCTGGTCGGCCTGCCCAATGCCGGCAAGTCGACCTTCATCAACGGCGTGACCAACGCCCAGGCAAAGGTCGGGGCCTATGCCTTCACCACCACCCGCCCCCAGCTCGGCGTAGTGCGGCACAAGGGCAATGAGTTCGTCATCGCCGACATTCCCGGGCTGATCGAGGGCGCCGCCGAGGGTGCCGGCATCGGCGACCGCTTTCTCGGCCATATCGAGCGGTGCAAGGTGCTGCTCCATCTGGTCGACGCAAATGACGCGGATGTCGCCACGAGCTATCGCGTCGTCCGCGACGAGCTGGAAGCCTATGGCGCGGGGTTGCTCGACAAGAAGATCATCGTCGCGCTGAACAAGATCGACATGCTCGACGACGAACTGATCGCCGCCCTCTCCGCCGAGCTCGAAGAGGCCAGCGGCGCCGAGGTGATCCCGATCAGCGGCGCCAGCGGCGTCGGCGTGGACTGGGTGCTCGACAAACTGCTCGAAGCGATCGGCCCCGAGCACGCGCGGGTGAACGACGACGACGGTGACGAGGAGCCGGTGGAGTGGTCGCCGATCTGATCGGCGCGCCGCTACACCGCTCCTCGCACTGCCTCAGCGCTTGAGCCGAAGCGAAATCGCGCACTGACGCGTGAATTTGTCCTCATCGATCCTGGTACAATCGCGGTCGGTCACGCGCGCACCCGAATAGCCGACTTCGGCGACTTCGCGCGCCAGCGCAGCGCGTAGCGCATAATTGACCGGCGCAGGGTCGCGTTGCTGGACGAACTTGACGACGAGCAAAGCCCGATCGTCCTCCAACGGGGAGAAGGTGTAGCGCATGGGTCCTGGATCGACATTGCCCGTCGCCGCGATCCGGGCCTGACGGGCCGACCATTCGGCGGGGGTCATCCCGATCGGGCCGCTGGGGAATGGAAACTCACGCGCGGCGACGCCGGTCGGCGAGCGCTCCTGCGCGAAACCCGGAGCGGCGAGCGCGGCTGCGCTGGACAAGATGATCGCAATTGACCCTGTTCGCATCGTCAATCCCCTTCAGACTGAGAAACTTGGATTTCGAAGCTGGACCTTCTTCTCTGAACCTCAATTGAACCAACATCCTGTATCGCTTTGTTTCCTCGGGAGGATTGGCTACCCTCCCGTCCATGTTCAGATTTACGCTTCTCGCCTTTGCGGTCGTGCTTCCCGCGTCGGCGTCTGCCCAAACCGCTGATGTCGCGCGTGAACCGGTGCGCACCCGGGTCTATCTGGGTCCGCAGCTGTCGCCAGCGACGCCGGGCGCCAAGGATCTCTCCTTCGGTCCATTCATCGATGTCTCACGGGCGCGCGGGAGCGACGTTTTCGAGTTCGAGGCGCCCGATGAAAGCTTCGGCTTTTCGGTCGCGGAGGCCGGCGGCGTCGAGTTCGGGCCCGCCCTCGGCTTCAAGGGCAAGCGCAAAGCGGAGGATATCGACCTGCCGCTGCATGAGGTCGGGTTCAGTTTCGAGATCGGTGCCTTCGCCCAGACCTATGTCGCCCCGAATCTCCGCGTCCGCCTGGAGGGGCGCAAGGCCGTGAGCGGGCATCGCGGCTGGGTCGGCGAAGCGGGTGCCGACTATATCGCCCGCGATGGCGACGACTGGCTGTTCTCGATCGGCCCGCGGGTCACGCTGGCTGACGCCAAATATCATCGCGCCTGGTACGGGGTCACCCCGGTCGACAGTGCCGCGTCGGGCCTCGCGACCTTCCGGCCCGGCGGCGGCGTCGAGGCCGTCGGCGTCAGTGCAGGCTATCTCCGCCAGCTCACCCCCCGGCTCGGGCTCGCCGCCTATGCGCGCTATGACCGGCTGGTCGGCGACGCTGCGGATTCGCCCTATGTCCGCGCGGCAGGGTCGCGCAGCCAGCCCTCGCTAGGCCTAGCGCTCAGTTACACCTTCGGCCGTCGATAGCGATCAGCGCGCGGCCTTGGCCTCGCGGGCCTCAAGCCGCGCGATCATCGCCTTCATCTCGGCGATTTCGCGCCGCTGCGTGGCGATGATCCCGTCCGCCAGCTTGCGCACTTCGGGATCGCGAATCTGCGCACGCTCACTGGTCATGATCGCGATCGAGTGGTGCGGGATCATCGCCTTCATATAGCTGACATCATCGACGGTCCGCTGGCTCCTGACCGCCCAGAGCGATCCCGAAAAGACCAAAGCCGCGACAGCCAGGATCGCGATGTTGGTGCGACGATCCTTGTACATGCCCCACATGAAGCCGAGCATGATTCCCGCCATCACCGCGCCCATCAGCAACGCCATCCAGACGCGCGTCTGGCTGAACGTGACATGCGCGAGGGCATAGGTGTTCAGATACATCAGGCCGAACATCACGATCGTGGAGGTCGCGATCATCGCGAGGAAGCGGGAATAGCGCATGGCGAGAGGCTCCTTTCGAAAGGCCAACCGCCCGCCGCGCCGGGGGGTTCCCGGCAGACACGCTTCCGCGCTTCCCACAGCACCCGCCTCGACTATATGCGGCGGAACCATGTCGCTCTTTCCGCCCGCTTCCTGCACCCGGCTCGTCGTCAAGATCGGCTCGGCGCTGCTCGTCGATAGTGACGGCGCGATCCGCCGGACCTGGCTGGAGGGAATCGTCGGCGACATTGCAGAGCGGGTCGAGGCCGGACAGCAGATTGCGGTGGTCTCCTCCGGCGCGATTGCACTCGGCGCGCGGCGGCTGAAGCTGCCCAAGGGCGGCCGGGCAAGCCTGGAGGATGCGCAGGCCGCTGCGGCGACCGGGCAGATCGCATTGAGCCAGGTCTGGGCCGAGATGCTCGCCGCCATGGGCCTGACCGCCGCACAGATGCTGGTTACGCTCGACGATCTCGAGGATCGCCGCCGCTATCTCAACGCCGCCGCGACGCTCGGGCGGCTGCTGACGCTCGGAGTCGTACCGATCATCAACGAGAATGACAGTGTCGCCACTGCCGAAATCCGCTTCGGCGACAATGACCGGCTCGCCGCCCGCGTCGCGCAGGCGGCCGATGCGAGCGGGGTCGTGCTGCTCAGCGATATCGACGGGCTGTACGACCGCAACCCGGCTCTTCCCGATGCCGTCCACATCCCCGTGGTCGAGCGGATCGACGCGCGGATCGAGGGGATGGCCGATCGCGGCTCCGCGTCCGGCATGGGATCGGGCGGCATGGTTTCGAAGATCGAGGCCGCTCGCATCGCCGCGAGTGCCGGGGTCAGCCTCGCCATTGCCAGCGGACGCATCGAACGCCCGCTCTCGGCCGCCACCCGGCACACGATCTTTCTCCCCGAAAAACGCACCCGCGCGCGCAAGGCGTGGCTCGCCGGTCGGCTGACCGCGAAAGGCAGCATCACCGTCGATTCCGGCGCGGCCAAGGCACTGACCGAGGGACGCAGCCTGCTCGCGATCGGCGCCACGGGCGTGCGCGGCATGTTCTTTCGCGGCGATCTGGTCACGATCGAGGGGCCGAACGGGCCGATCGCGCGCGGCCTGTCCGAATATGACGCCGCCGACGCGCAGGCGATCCTCGGCACGCGCAGCGAGGATCAGGGCGAACGGCTGGGCTATGCGCCGCGCGCCGCGCTGGTGCATCGCGACCATCTGGTGATGCTGTGAGCCTGACGCTCGCGCTGACCGGCGCAACCGGCTTTGTCGGCAAGGCGACGGTGGACCATGCACTGGCCCGCGGTCATCATGTCCGCGCCCTGACCCGGCGCGATCAGCCGGCGCGGGAAGGCGTGAGCTGGATCGCCGGAAGTCTGGACAGCGAGGATGCACTCGCCCGCCTCGCGAGCGGCGCGGACGCTGTTATCCACATCGCCGGGGTGGTCAACGCGCCCACACCCGCGGGCTTCATCAACGGCAATGTCCACGGGACCGCGCGCATGACCGCCGCCGCCGCTTCCATGGGGGTGCGCCGCTTCGTCCACGTCTCGTCACTGTCCGCGCGTGAGCCGCAGCTATCGAACTATGGGCGGTCCAAGGAGCGGGCCGAAGACGCGGTGCGCAAATCGGGACTGGACTGGACGATGATCCGGCCGCCGGGCGTCTACGGCCCCGGCGACACGGAGATGCGCGACCTGTTTCGCATGGCAAAGCTTGGCTTCGTCGTGCTGCCCCCGGCGGGACGTATCTCGCTGATCCATGTCCAGGATCTCGCACGGTTGCTGGTGGCGATGGCCGAACGCGATACCGGTCGACACATCTATGCGTGCGATGATGGAGTCGATGGCGGGTACAGCCATGCCGAGTTCGCGCGGCTGATCGGCGATGCCGTGGGCCGCCGTCCCCTGGCGCTGCATGTACCGCGCTCGCTGCTCTGGCTCGCCGGGCGCGCCGACCGGCTGCTGCGAGACGCGAACGCCAAGCTGACGCCCGATCGCGCCGCGTATCTCAGCCATCCCGACTGGACGTGCAATCCGGCCGAGCGACCGCCCGAAACCCTGTGGGCGCCGCGCATCGCGACGCCCGACGGGCTGCGGCAGACCGCCGACTGGTATCGCGCGCAGGGACTGTTCTGAGCGTCGCGGTCAGGCCGCCGCTTCCTCCACGAACAATGCCTTGAGGTCCTTCTTCAGGATCTTGCCATTGGCATTGCGCGGCAGCGTTTCGGAAACGAAGCGGATCGCGACCGGCGTCTTGAAGATCGCCAACCGCTCGCGCACCCATGCCTGCAATTCGGCCTCGGTCGCGTACATACCGGGCGCGAGATGCACGACCGCCGCGGGCTCCTCGCCCAGCGTCTTGTGCGGAATGCCGATCAGCGCGCAGTCGGTGACGGCGGGATGCGCGTAGAGCACGTCCTCCACCTCGGACGAATAGATATTCTCGCCGCCGCGGATGATCATGTCCTTGGCGCGATCAACGATGTAGAGGAATCCCTCCTCGTCCAGCTTCGCCAGATCGCCGGTGCGGACCCAGCCGTCGCGGAAACATTCGGCGGTCGCTTCGGGCTTGTTCCAGTATCCCTTCACGATCATCGGCCCCTTGGCCCACAATTCGCCAACCTCGCCCGACGGCATCTCGCGCGCGCCATCGGCGTCCATGATCTTGAGGTCGGCGACCGGCACGGGCGGCCCGGCGCTGGTCGGGCGGTTGAGATAATCCTCGGACGAATGGCTGGTAACGGTCGCCATCGTCTCGGTCATGCCCCAGCCATTGCCGGGCAGCGCGCCGAATTCGGTGTAGATGCGCTTGACCAGCTCGGGCGCGGAGGGCGCGCCGCCGTAAGCGATCGCCTCCAGGCTCGAGAGGTCGTATTTGTGGCGATCGGGATGCTCCAGCAGCTGCCAGGCGATCGTCGGCACGCCGCCGGTCAGGTTCACCTTCTCCCTTTGGATGATCTCCATCGCCTGCACCGGATCCCATTTGCGCATGAACACGACGGTATTTCCGGCCGCCACCGTCCCCATCAGACTCGCGGAACAGGCGGTGACATGGAACAGCGGGATGACCATCAGGCCGGTCCGTGGCTGCGGTTCGGGCGGCATCTCGCCGCGGCGCAGGAACGAGCGCGCGGCGGCATAGCCGCCCGACATGATGTTGGTGCAGAGGTTGCGATGGGTGCCGAGCGCGCCCTTGGGCGAGCCGGTGGTGCCGCTGGTGTAAAAAATCGTCGCGTCGTCCTCGGGCGCGAGCGTCGGCTCGGCCGGCAGCGCGATGTCGGGCAGGCCGGCCCAGTCGTTGGGGGCGCCGATCAGCTCCTCCAGCCGGTCGACGCCCTCGGGAAGCGCGCCTTCCCAGCGGCTGACGATGGTACGCTGAAGATCGGGGAGGCCGCCCAGCCGCTTCTGCAGCCGCGCGAGCCGCTCCCCATCCACGAACAGGATCTTCGATCCCGAATCGCGCAGGCCGTAATCGAGCTCGCCCCCGGTCCACCATGCGTTGAGCGGGACGAGGATCGCGCCGATGCTCACCGCGGCGAAAAAGATCACCGGCCATTCCGGCGTATTACGCATCGCCAACGCGACGCGGTCGCCCTTTCCCACGCCCATCGCGCGCAGCTTGGTCGCGAGATGCGCCACGGCGCGGAAATTCGCCTCGAACGTGACGCGCTCGTCCTCATGGATCGTGAACAGCCGGTCGCCATAGGCGCGCGATGCCTGGATCAGGAAAGCGAGATGGGGCGGCGCGCCTTTCCACACGCGCGTACGCACCCCGCGAATGTCGATTTCCTCCATCTCGAACTTTTGTCCGGGGGCGGTCATCAGCGCCTGGGCCTGCCCCAGCGTCATCTTCGGCCAGTTCGGGTCGAGGGGGATGATCGGGTCGGCTGCCAAGGGATACTCTCCAGCTTTGTTGAATGTCCGGTTTGGCGATTCAGCCGCCCGGTTCTTCAGATCATTCTTGATTCATACGCCGTCAAACGCAATAGGGAAGCGACACCGAACACGATGCTACGGGATGAGGATTCGAATTAGAGGTATGGACTCCATCGACTTCGCCACGCCAGCAGAGACCGGGTTCGACGCCGAACGGCTCGGGATAATCGATACCTTTGTGAAGACGCGGTATCTCGACTCGGGCAAGCTTCCCAACGCCCAGCTGTTGATCGCGCGCGACGGACGCATCGCACATTTCAGCCATCAGGGCGCCGCGCGCGAGGGCGGCGCGACGGTCGACGAAGGCGCGATCTACCGCATCGCGTCGATGACCAAGCCGGTGACGTCGATCGCATTCATGCAGTTGCTCGAGCGCGGCCTGGTCGCGCTCGACACGCCGGTCCACCACGTCCTGCCCGAGTTCAAGGGGCTGGGCGTGTATAATGGCGGCGGCGGCGGGGTGCCGTTCGTGACCAGGTCGACGACCGAGCCGATGCGGATGATCGACCTGCTGCGGCATACCTCGGGACTCACCTATGGCTTCCAGAATCGCGGCAATGTCGATGCCGCCTATCGCGAGCGGCGCCTTGAGGCGTGGCACGGCCATCTCGACCTGGACGGGTTCGTCGCTGCGCTCGGCAAGCTGCCGCTCGAATTCTCGCCCGGCGAGGGCTGGAATTATTCGGTGTCGACCGACGTGCTGGGCGCGGTGGTCGAACGGGTGTCGGGGCAGACGCTGGACGCGTACTTCGAAGAACATATCTTCGCGCCGCTGGGCATGCCGGACACCGGCTTCTGGGTTCCGGCGAAAAAGCTCGACCGGCTGACCGACTGCTACACCTTCAAGGGCGGCGAGGGTCGGGTAATCTATGATCGCGGTGCGGAGTCGGCGTGGAGCCGCAAGCCGACGCTGCTGTCCGGCGGCGGCGGGCTCGTCTCCACCGCGCTCGACTATCACCGTTTCTGCACGATGCTGCTGAATGGCGGCACGCTGGGCGATGCGCGCATCATCGGGCGCAAGACGCTCGACCTGATGGTGATGAACCACCTTCCCGGCGGCAAGGATCTGTCGGCACTGTCGCGGTCGCTGTTCAGCGAGACGCAGAATGCCGGCACCGGCTTCGGCCTCGGCTTTGCGATGAATATCGACGTCGCGCGCTCGATGATCCCGGGCAGCGTCGGGGAGTTCTATTGGGGCGGGATGTTTTCGACCGCCTTCTTCGTCGATCCGGTCGAGCGGATCACGATGGTGTTCATGACGCAGCTGTCGCCGTCGGGACTGTACCCGATCCGGCGCGAACTGAAGACGATGATCTATTCCGCGCTGGCCTGACCGGCGCAGCACTCAACTGGAGAGCGACATGTCCGTGATTACGACCGAAAAACAGGGCGATATCCTCGTCATCACCTCGAACAACCCGCCGGTGAACGCGCTGGGCGCGGCGGTGCGGCAGGGCCTCGCGGCGGCGATCGAGGAACTCAACGGCGACGATAGCCTGAAGGCGGCCGTGATCCGCTGCGACGGGCGCACCTTCTTCGCCGGCGCCGACATCACCGAGTTCGGCAAGCCGATGCAGGAGCCGGGGCTGCCCACCGTGGTCGACGCGATCGAGGCGAGCGAGAAGCCGGTGATCGCCGCCGTCCACGGCACCGCGCTGGGCGGCGGGTGTGAGGTCGCGCTGGCGTGCCATTACCGCATCGCGGTTCCCTCGGCCAAGTTCGGCCTGCCCGAGGTGAAGCTCGGCATCCTGCCCGGCGCGGGCGGCACGCAACGGCTGCCGCGCGTCGCGGGGGTGCCGTTCGCGCTCGAGCTGGCGGCGAAGGGCGATCCCGTCTCCGCCAAGGCGGCGCAGGCCGCCGGGCTGGTCGATCGCATCGCCGGTGAGGACAGCCTGACCGCCGATGCGGTGGCCTATGCCAAGGAAGTGGCGGACACCCGTCCCCTGCCCCGCGCCAGCGAGAAGCCGGTAAGCGTCGATCCCGGCGTGTTCGACGAATTCCGCAAGACCAATGCCCGCCGCATGCGGGGCTTCGACGCCCCGGCCGAGATCATCAACGTGATCGAGGAAACGGTCGAAAAGCCCTATGCCGAGGGTGTGCAGCGCGAGCGCAACGGCTTCATGAAGCTGATCATGGGCACGCAGTCGGCGGCGATGCGCCACATCTTCTTCGCCGAGCGCAAGGCGGCGAAGATCGACGACGTGCCCGAGGACACCAAGCTGCGCCCGATCAAGAAGGTCGGCGTGATCGGTGCCGGTACGATGGGCGGCGGGATCAGCATGAACTTCCTGTCGGCGGGCATCCCGGTGACGATCGTCGAGATGCAGCAGGAGGCACTCGACCGCGGCACCGGCGTGATGCGCAAGAATTACGAGGCGAGCGCCGCCAAGGGCCGCCTCAAGCCCGAGCAGGTCGAGGGCGCGATGGGGCTGCTGACCCCGACGCTGAGCATGGACGACCTGGCCGACTGCGACCTCGTCATCGAGGCGGTCTATGAGAATATGGACGTCAAGAAGGACATTTTCGGCAAGCTGAGCAAGATCTGCAAGCCGGGCGCGATCCTCGCGTCGAACACCAGCTATCTCAACATCGACGAGATCGCCGGATCGACCGACCGGCCGGGCGACGTCGTGGGCATGCACTTCTTCTCGCCCGCCAACGTCATGAAGCTGCTCGAGGTCGTACGCGGCGCCAAGACCGACAAGGACGTGCTGGCGACGGTGATGGACGTCGCCAAGAAGATCAAGAAGGTCGCGGTGGTCGCGGGCGTGTGCCACGGCTTCATCGGCAACCGCATGCTGATGCCGCGCCAGGTCGAGGCGAACAAGCTCTTGATGGAAGGCGCAAGCCCGCAACAGATCGACAAGGTCCATGTCGAGTTCGGCATGCCGATGGGCCCGTTCCAGATGAGCGACCTCGCCGGTGTCGACATCGGATGGCATCGCGACCCGACCCGGATCGAAAGCATCCGCGATGCGCTCGCCGCCGAGGGCCGCTGGGGCCAGAAGAAGCAGGCCGGCTTCTATGACTATGACGACAAGCGGAACCCGTCGCCCAGCGCGCGCGTCGCCGAGATCATCGAGGATTTCCGCAAGAAGACCGGCGCCGTCCAGCACGAGGTGACCGATGAGGAGATCATCGAGCGCACGCTCTACACGATGGTCAACGAAGGCGCGAAGATCCTGCAGGAAGGCATGGCGCAGCGCGCGAGCGACATCGATGTGGTGTGGATCTATGGCTATGGCTGGCCGGTCTATCGCGGTGGGCCGATGTTCTGGGCCGATACGGTGGGGCTCAAGACCATCGTCGCGGGGCTGGAGAAGCACGGCTTCGAGGTCGCGCAGCTGCTCAAGGACAAGGCCGAGAAGGGCGAGCGGTTCAATTAAGACAACAGGTCGTCGCCCCGGCGAGAGCTGGGGCCTCGTGCCGCTGGCGCTGCGGCTGACGCATGAGACCCCAGCTTTCGCTGGGGTGACGGATGGAGAGCGATGATGAGCGACGATCTGGAACAATTCCGTTCCGAAACCCGCGCCTGGCTGGAGGCGAATGTGCCGCCGTCGATGCGCGAGCCGATCCGCGGCGAGGGCGATGCGAACTGGGGCGGGCGCAAGGCGGACTATAGCCGTAACCCCGACCAGAAACTCTATATGGACCGCATGGCCGAACGCGGCTGGACCGTGCCGGACTGGCCCAAGGCCTATGGCGGCGGTGGACTGTCCCCGGCGGAGGCCAAGGTGCTGCGCGAGGAAATGGCGGCGCTGAAGTGCCGCAACCCGCTCAACTCGTTCGGCATCTCGATGCTCGGCCCGGCGCTGCTCAAATACGGCACCGAGGAGCAGAAGCTGGAGCATCTGCCCAAGATCGCACGCGGCGAGATCCGCTGGTGCCAGGGCTATTCCGAACCCAATGCCGGCAGCGACCTTGCCGGCCTTGCCACCAGCGCGGTCAGCGACGGCGACGATTACATCGTCAACGGGCAAAAGGTGTGGACCAGCTATGCCGACAAGGCCGACTGGATCTTCTGCCTCGTCCGCACGAGCAAGGAGAGCAAGCAGGGCGGGATCAGCTTCCTGCTGTTCGACATGGACTCGCCGGGCGTGTCGACCAAGCCGATCCTGTTGATCAGCGGCTATTCGCCCTTCTGCGAGACCTTCTTCGACAATGTCCGCGTGCCCAAGAAGAACCGGGTGCACGAGGAGAACAAGGGCTGGGACGTCGCCAAATATCTGCTCGGCCATGAGCGCGAGATGATCTCGGGCATGGGCCTCGCCGCGCCGGGGGGCAATCCGCTGATCGAGGGTGCGATCGCGACCGTGGGGCTGGACGCGCAGGGGCGGCTCGCCGATCCGGTGCTGCGCGCGCAGCTCGCGCTGTTCGAGGTGCGCAGCAAGGCGTTCACGGCAATGTCCGAACGCTTCCTCGACGAACTCAAAGCCGGGCGCGCGCACCCCGCCCAGCCGTCGATGATGAAATATTACGGCACCGAGCTGAACAAGGACCGGCACGAGCTGGTGATGGCGAGCGGCGGGTCGGACACGCTGGAATGGGAGAGCGAGCGCTCGAACGGCGGCGCGAAGCCGCGCGCGTGGCTGCGCACCAAGGCCAATTCGATCGAGGGCGGCACGAGCGAGGTGCAGCTCAACATCATCGCCAAGCGGATTCTCGAACTCCCCGCCTGATCGTCACCCCCGCGAAAGCGGGGGCCCATCTCCCACACCGTGGAGCTGGGCGATACCGACAGGAGATGGGTCCCCGCTTCCGCGGGGATGACGAAGGAATGGATGAATGCCACTCTACCTCAACGAAGAACAGACGATGCTCCGCGATGCCGCGCAGCAGTTCGTGTCCGAATCCGCTCCGGTCAGTCACATGCGCGGGCTGCGCGACGCGAATGACGCGACCGGCTTCTCGCGCGACCTGTGGAAACAGTTCGCCGAGATGGGCTTTACCGGCATCCTGATCCCCGAAAGCGACGGCGGGCTGGGGCTCGGCCATGTCGAGGCGGGCGTTGTGCTCGAGGAGATCGGGCGCAACCTCTCCCCCTCCCCCTTCCTCACCACCGCCGTCGCGGCGGTGTCGGCGCTCAAGGGCAGCAGCCATGCCGAGCGCTGGTTCCCCGGCATCCTGGCCGGCGAAACCGTCGCGGCGCTGGCGATCGACGAGCGCGCCAAGCATGGCGATGCGATCGGCATGAAGGCCGAGCGGTCGGGCAACGGCTTCAAGCTCACCGGCACCAAGCAGTTCGTCGCGCATGGTCACGTTGCCGACCTGCTCATCGTCGCCGCGCGTACCGCCGGATCGCCGGAGGACGAGGCCGGCGTGACGCTGTTTGCGGTGCCCAAGGATGCGGCGAACATGACCGCCGATCCGCAGCGCCTCGCCGATGCCAGCCTAGCGGCGCGCATGACCTTCGATGGCGTCGAAGTCGATGCCGATGCGGTGATCGGTCAGGTGGATGACGGCCGCACGGTGCTGAACGCGCTGCTCGGCGCCGGACGCACGGGTGCTGCGGCCGAGATGCTGGGCGTCGGCGGCGGAGCGATGGACATGACCGTCCAGTACCTCAAGGAACGCAAGCAGTTCGGCGTGCTGATCGGCAGCTTCCAGGCGCTGCAGCATCGCGCGGCGCACCTGTACAGCGAGCTGGAGGTCGCGCGCGCGGCGATGCTCAAGGCGCAGCAATTGCTCGACGCGGGTGATGCCAAGGCAGACGCCGCGGTATCGGTGGCCAAGGCGATGGCCGGCATGGCATCGACGCTCGCGGTGCAGGAGGGGGTGCAGATGCATGGCGGCATCGGCATGACCGACGAATATGATATCGGCTTCTACATGAAGCGCGGACGGGTGCTGGCGGAGCTGTTCGGCGATACCAACTATCACGCCGACGCATTGGCGCGGGCGGCCGGGTATTGACCGGCTTTGGCCCCTCCCCTTTAGGGGAGGGGTTGGGGTGGGGCCGATCCTCGCAGGCCATCGGTCTCGGTGAGACTGAGACTCCCCACCCCCAACCCCTCCCCTGAAGGGGAGGGGCTTAAGGAATGAACATGAGCGAACCGGAAAAACGCGCCGACACCGCAGCAGGACAGGTCGAACAGCTGATCGAGCTGCTCGATGTCGAAACCATCGACGTCGACCTCTATCGCGGCGCGCGCCAGCCCGGCGGGGTCGGGCGCGTGTTCGGCGGGCAGGTGATCGCCCAGGCGCTGCAGGCGGCGCAGCGATCGGTCGAGGGCAAGGACGCGCATTCGCTGCACGCCTATTTCATGCGGCCGGGGAACGAGGATTACCCGATCATCTATCGCGTCGTGCGCGACTATGACGGGGGGAGCTTCGCCAATCGCCGCGTGATCGCGCTGCAACAGGGCGTGCCGATCCTCAACATGATCGCATCGTTCCAACGCCCCGAGGACGGACTGGCGCATCAGACCGACATGCCCGACGTTCCCGGCCCCGACGAATTGCGGTCCGAGGTCGAGCTGCGCGAGGAAATCCGCGATCACGTGCCGGAGAAGTTCCGCCCGTTCTTCCTGCGTCCCCGCCCGATCGAGATCCGGCCGTGCAACCCGCGTAACTGGTTCAAGCCGGAAAAGACCGATCCGGTCCAGAACAGCTGGTTTCGCGCCGCTGCGGCATTGCCCGACGATCCGGCGCTGCACCGCGCGATCCTGTCCTATGCCAGCGACATGATGCTGCTCGCCACCGCGACGTTGCCGCATGGCGTGAACTGGATGACGCGCAACCTGCAAAGCGCGAGCCTGGACCATGCGGTGTGGCTGCACGAACCGCTGCGCGCCGACGACTGGCTGCTCTACACCACCGACAGCCCCTGGGCCGGGCATGCGCGCGGGTTCAATCGCGGACGTATCTACAATCGCGACGGACGCCTGGTGGCGAGCGTGGCGCAGGAAGGGCTGATGCGGCTGCGCGAGCAGTAATCCCGGTCGAGCCTTACTGCTTGGGTCGGATCACATAGGCTGCGGGCAGATACAGGAATACTTCGGTCAGGCTTGCGCGCGACCATTCGACCGGACGGTCCAGACCGCGCACCTCGACGCCGTAATCCGGGCCGAAGCGCGCGGCCGTCGTCCGGGCGTCGGCGGCGATCATCGCGATGATCGTCTCGCGATACTGGTCGGGGTCGAGCACCGACAGGGTCATGTCGCCGCTCTTCTCGATCTGCGCGCGGCCGGTGGGCGGCACCGCCTTGATGAACTTCGTGACCCGGTCGAGCGCGGCGCGGGCGTCCATGCCGGGCTCCAGCTTCACCTTGATGATGAAACCGGTCCGCTCCGAATCCGGACGACTGTCACGCTTCACGGCCAGATTGCCGTAATTGGCGAGGGTCAGCGGCTCCACCACATAGTCGCCGGTTGCCAGCTCGACGCCATGCTGGCCCGCGCGTTCGATCGCGCTTTTCACCATCGCAAAGATTTCTTTGCGGCGCAGCGCCTCGTCGCGGGTGTCGCCGGTGATCGCAACGCGCTGCACGGCGAAATCGGCGGTACGCCGCAGCGTGACGATCGGGATCGAGGTACCCTGAAAGCCGTCGCGATTTGCCGATGCGCGCGTGGCGCTGACCACCACTTCCTGCGCGGAGGCGGGCAAGATGCTCGCCGCCATCAGAAGAACCGCCGTCAGTGTCCGAATGATCCGCATCGCCTGCTCCCGCCTTGTGCAGAGTGCAGGGTCGCTCGACGCGTCGACTGGGTCAATCGCTTGTCAGGGCGCGTCAGAAAGGCGCTGGAGGCGCGTCGTCCTCCGCCGCATCGTCCGACGCCATGCGATACTGCACCCGCGCGATGCATCCCTGCGCACCGCTGGCGGACGGCTGCGCGCGCGCGGCGGCGATCATCCGGCGCGCCTGCTCGCCGAACTCCGCCGCCGGCTCGGCGGCGAGCACGGTGACCGCCCCGGTCGCGCCCCAGGGCGCGAGGTCGTAGCGCACGATCGCCCAGCCCTCGATGGCGCGACGGCGGAATGCCTGGGGAAATTGCTGGCGCAGCGGTTGCGCCCAGCGCACCGGCTGCGGGCAGCGCTCCTCGCGAAAGGCCGATGCGGGCGGCATCGGCGGGGCGTAAACCGGCTCGGTCGCCGGGCGCAGAAACGGCAGGGTACAGCGCGTCCGTGGGGCATTGCCGACATAGCGGCTACGCGCGGTGGCGTCGGCGGCGGCCCCCTCCAGCACGCGGTTTCCATCGCTCGCGACGATGCCCGGCTGTTGCGGGACGCCATCGGCATCGACATCATAGCTGACCACCGCGAAGGACGGCACGCCGGGCGTCTGGGGAATGCGGCGATCGTCGATAAAGGCGCGCAGCAACATGCGCGGACGGCCCGGCCCGGCACAATCGCCCGACTTGCGGATCTGGCGAATCAGCGTTTGAAACCCGGTCGTATCGGCCATCTGCAGCGCGGCGACACGGTACAGATCGGTCACGGCGGCGCCATCGAGCGGGACCGCGCGCGCGGTGAAGGTCATCGTGCACCGCGCGCCCGCCACGCTGGCGGGGAAGCGCCACAGGCTGAGCGCCGGGGCAAGATCGCTGCCCGCGACATAGCCGGTGCCGGTGGTCGTCGCGACCCGCTGGGTAATGCCGAGCGGCCGCCCATCCGCGCCGATGACGAATTCCATCAGATAGCCGCGCGGCGGATCGCCGCCGATCGTCGCCACCTGCGTAAAGGGCGCGACCGTGGTGAGCGGCATCACCACCCGCCCCCCGCACTGCGCGCTCGGGCTGTCGAAATCGACCAGGTGCGGGCGATAGGCGGGCGTCCGGATGACCGGCGGCGGCGGTGCGGGCGGAACCGCCTGGGCAACGGAAGCGGCGGCGGCGAGGAGCGTCAGCATGTAGCGCAGCGTCGGCGCTTTTTGTTACCGGATCAAGGCATTAGGTGGGCGCTGGAGGGCCGCTGCCGCGCCACGCGGGGATGGCGGAAGGTGGGGGAAGCAGTCAAATCTTCAATCACCGCGCCGAAATACGCTCCCGATCAAGTAGCTCGATGCCAGCAGTCCCGACAACACGCACAATCCGCGCGCGATGAGCGATTCGGTAGCTAACTCTCCCAGATTGAAGATTTGGTCGAGACGGATCGCCTCATACAGCAACCAGCACGAAGCGATCAGTACGACCGACGCAGTCAGTTGCTTCAAAAATACGATACGCCCCATGACCCCGAAATAACGGCCTGCGGTTGATCTCCGCGATGGGTCGTTAGCCGACCGGTAGCTTCCGCCGCTACACCGCCGTCTTGCCAAATTCCTGTCGCGTCACCGGGTGGCTCGACGACAGCCCGCCATCGACCGCGAGCGCCTGGCCGTTGACATAGCTCGCGTCGTCCGACGCCAGGAACAGTGCCGCGCGCGCCAGTTCCTCCGCCTGCGCGCCGCGGCGGAGCGGGTTCAGCCGGCCGACGCGGTCCATCTTTCCCGCCTCGCGCGCATAGTCGAAGGTCGGCTTGGTCATGCCCGTCTCGGTGAGGCCGGGGCAGAGCGCGTTGACGCGGACGTTGGAGCCCGACAGCTGCTGTGCGGCGACGGCAGCGAGATTGATCACCCCCGCCTTGGAAGCCGAATAGGCCGGGCTGCCCGCGCCCGAGCGGATGCCGGCGACGCTGGCGGTGAGGACGATCGCCCCCCTGCCGCGTTCCGCGATCTTCGGCGCGCCATGCTTGATCGCGAGCAGTGGCCCGATCAGGTTCACACGCAGCACTTCGGCGATCAGTTCGGGCGTGGTGTCGAAGATGTTCGCCATGCCGCCCGAGATCCCGGCATTGGCGAAGAGGATATCGAGCCCACCGAATTCGGCTACAGCCAGATCGACGGTCGCGATCACGTCCGGCTCGCTGCCCGCATCCATGCGGATTGCCTTTGCCGTGCCGCCAGCCGCAGCGATCAGCGCGACGGTCTCGTCCGCGCCGTCGGTCTTGTCGGCGACGATCACCCGACCCCCTTCGGCGGCGAACAGGATTGCGGCGGCGCGGCCGATGCCGCTGCCCGCGCCGGTGACGATGATCGACTTGTCGGTGAAGCGCGCCATCAGATCGTCACCCCGCCATCGATCACGATCGCCTGCCCGGTGGTGTAGCGCCCCGCCGCCGAGGCGAGGAACACGACGCCGCCGGCAATATCCTCCGGCTCGCCCAGGCGACGCAGTGGGGTCTGCTGGTTCACCCGCTTCTCCGCATCCGGATTTTCCCACAGCGCGCGGGCGAAGTCGGTCTTGATCAGCCCCGGCGCGATGCAGTTCACCCGGACATTGTCGGGGCCATATTCGACCGCATAGTTGCGCGCGAGCTGGAAGTCCGCCGCCTTGGATACGTTGTACGCCCCGATCAGCGGCGACCCGCGCAGCCCCCCGATCGAGGAGATGATGACGATCGCCCCGTCCTTGCGCTCGCGCATCTCGGGCGCGACCATCTGGATCAGCCAGTGGTTGGACAGGACGTTGTTGTCGAGGATCTTGCGGAACTGTTCGTCGGCAATGTCCGCCAGCGGCCCGTAATAGGGATTGGACGCGGCGTTGCAGACGAGGATGTCGATGCGCCCGAACACGCGGCGGGTTTCGTCCACCAACTCCTGCAGCGCCTGTTTCGACGAGATGCTGGCGGCAACCGCGATCGCGGTGCCGTCGCCATGCTTGGCGTTGATCGCAGCGGCGACTTCGTCGCACGCATCCTGGTTGCGGCTGGAGATCACCACCTTCGCGCCCTGATCGGCGAGCGCCTCTGCGCTGGCCTTGCCGATCCCGCGTGAGGATCCGGTGACGATGGCGACCTTCCCGGTCAGATCGAACAATCCCACTTTCCTCTCCTTCCCCTCTCGTCATCCCCGCGAAAGCGGGGGACCCATCTCCTGACCGTGACACAGGTCGGACAGTGCGGGAGATGGGCCGCCGCTTTCGCGGGGGTGACGACAAACTACGCCCCCGCCTTCTCCGCAAATGCCCACGCGCTCGCCGCCAGCCCAGGCACGCGCGCGGCGGTTTCCTCGGCATGCGCGTTGCTGGCATTGCCGTCGAGCAGGCGGCGCTTGATCCCCTGGACGATGCTCATCAGCCGGAACTGGCCGAAGGCGAAATACCAGTTGAGGTCGGGAATTCCGTCGCGCCCGGTCGCGGCGCAGTAGCGTTCGACCATCTGCTCGACCGTCGGAATGCCTGTCTCCGCCCCGGTAATGCCGCCGATGCCCGACGCACCATTGGCGGGGATCATCCAGTTCATCAGCAGGTACGAGAAATCCGCCATCGGATCGCCCAGCGTCGACAGCTCCCAGTCGAGCACCGCCTTCACCTGCGGTTCGCCAGTATCGAAGATCATGTTGTCGATGCGATAATCGCCATGGACGATCGAGGTGCGCGTCTGTGGCGGCAGCGTGCGCGGGAGCCACTCGATCAGCTTTTCGACATCGGGCAGATCGTCGGTCTGCGCCAGCCGGTACTGTTTGGTCCAGCGCCCCACCTGCCGCTCGAAATAGCTGCCCGGCTTGCCATACTCGCCCAGCCCCGCCGCGACATAATCGGTCTCGTGCAGCTGCGCCAACCGGTCGCAAATCTCGTAATAGATGGCAGTGCGCTGCTCGGGGGTCTTGTCCGGCAACGCACCGTCCCAATAGGTCGCGCCCTCGACCAGCTCCATGATGTAGAAGGCGGAGCCGACGACGGCATCGTCCTCGCACAGCCCATAGGGCTTCGCGACGGGGAAGCCCGTGGGATGCAGCCCGGCGATCAGGCGATACTCGCGATCCACCGCATGGGCGGAGGGGAGCAGCGGGCCGAACGGCTTGCGGCGCAGGACATAGGCACCGCTCGCCGCATCGATGCGATAGGTCGGGTTGCTCTGCCCGCCGGGGAATTTGGCATAGGTCAGCGGCCCTTCGAAGCCCGCGACATGCGCCTGCATCCATGCCGTGAGCCGGGCGACGTCGAGATCGTCGACCTGCTCCATCGGCTGTCCGCCGCGATGGCCCGCCGGGCTGCTCATGCGAACTCGATCACGGAACGCACCGCGTCGCCCTTGCGAAGATTGTCGAAGGCATGGTTGATGTCCTCGAGTTTGATCCGCTCGGCGACCATCGTGTCGAGATCGAGCAGCCCGTCGAGATACATCTGCACCAGCCGCGGCAGATCGATCGGGAACTGCATCGAACCGGCGAGCGAGCCCTGCAGCTTCTTGCCCGACAGGAAGGTCGGGCCCGGAATACTGACCGACTGGCCCGGCGCGATCATGCCCAGGATCGTCGCGGTGCCGCCGCGGCGCAGCACGTGCCACGCGGTTTCGGCGGTCTGCGGCCGCCCGACCGCCTCGATCGCATAATCGACGCCGCCATTGGTGAGCTTGAGCACCTGCTTGACCAGATCGGGCGCCATTGCGTCGAGATCGTGGGTCGCGCCCATCTTGCGCGCCAGCGCCCGCTTCTCCGCGACGGGATCGATCGCGATGATCTTGCCCGCGCCCGCGATCTTCGCGGCGTTGATCGCGGCGAGACCGATCCCGCCACAGCCGATCACCGCCACCGTTTCGCCCGGGGTCACCTTGCTGTCGCGGAAGATCGATCCTGCGCCGGTCATCACCGCGCAGCCGAGCAACGCGGCACGGTCGAGCGGCATGTCCTTACTGATGGAAACGCACGCATTTTCGTGGATCAGCATCTGTTCGGCGAACGCCGACAGGTTGAGGAAGTGGTTGACCGGCGTGCCATCGCCCAGCGTCAGCTTGGGCGCCGCATCGGCCGGGCGGCGCGTCGAATTGTCTATACAAAGCGACGGACGACCCGAGACGCAGAATTCACAGCTTCCGCAGAAGACGGTGAAGAAGGTGATGACATGGTCGCCGGGCTTGAGCCGCGTGACGTCGCTGCCCACCGCCTCGACCACGCCCGCCGCCTCATGCCCGGGGACCGTCGGCATCGCGTGCGGATAGGCGCCATCGACGAAGTGCAGGTCGGACCGGCACACGCCGCACGCGACCGTGCGCACCAGCACCTCGCGCGGGCCCGGCTTGTCGATGCGGATATCGTGGATTTCGAGGGGCTGTTTCGCCTCGAACAGAACTGCTGCTTTCAAACTATCCTCCAGTCACCCTCACCCTTCCCACTCGCTACGCTCGCGGGCCCCTTCCCTCTCCCATTGGGAGAGGGAGGGAGCGCCGCAGGCGCGGAAGGGTGAGGGTGGCTCGCTCTCAAACCTTACCGCGTCGCCGCCATGTCGCCGCTGCTCTGCCGATCCGCCTTGAACGACCCATATTTCCCGAACTCGCTGCGGGCGATGGCGCGGTTGTGCACCTCGTCCGGCCCGTCGGCAAAGCGCAGCGTGCGCATGCTCGCCCACGCGCTGGCGAGCGGGGTATCGCCCGAGACGCCGGCACCGCCGAACGCCTGGATCGCATCGTCGAGGATCTGCAGCGTCATGCGCGGGCCCATCGCCTTGATCATCGCGATCTCGCCCTGCGCCGACTTGTTGCCCGCCTTGTCCATCATGTCCGCCGCCTTGAGGCAGAGCAGCCGCATCATCTCGAGGTTCGATCGTGCCTCGGCCACCCGCTGTTCCCAGATCGAATGGTCGGCGATGCGCTTGCCGAACGCGATACGGCTCAACAGCCGCTTGCACATCAGTTCCAGCGCCATTTCGGCGACGCCGATCGATCGCATGCAGTGATGGATGCGACCCGGCCCGAGGCGGCCCTGCGCGATCTCGAACCCGCGCCCTTCGCCGAGCAGGATATTCTCGACCGGCACGCGAACATTCTCGAGCACCACTTCGCCATGGCCATGCGGTGCGTGATCATACCCGAACACCGAAAGCATGCGCTCGACCCGGACGCCGGGCGTGTCCATCGGCACCAGGATCTGGCTCTGCTGCGCGTGGCGCGAGGCATCGGGATTAGTCTTGCCCATCACGATCGCGACGGCGCAGCGCGGGTCGCCCACGCCCGACGACCACCATTTGCGGCCGTTGATGACATAGTGATCGCCGTCGCGAACCATCGAGGTCTGGATATTGGTCGCATCGGACGAAGCGACGTCCGGCTCGGTCATCAAGAAGGCGGAGCGGATTTCGCCATCCATCAGCGGTTTGAGCCAGCGCTCCTTGTGCGCGCGCGTGCCGTAGCGGTGCAGCACTTCCATATTGCCGGTGTCGGGCGCGGAGCAGTTGAACACCTCGCTCGCCCAGCCCGCGCGCCCCATTTCCTCGGCGCACAGCGCATATTCGAGATTGGTGAGCTGCGTGCCTTCGAACTCGAAGCTGTCGTCGACATGGGTCTGGCCCGAATGCGGCGGCATGAAGAAATTCCACAGCCCCTGCGCGCGAGCGACGGGCTTCAGCTCCTCGATCACCGGCAACACCTTCCAGCGCTCGCCCTCGCGCGCCTGGCGGCGATACTCATCGTGGCGCGGCGCGATATGCTGGTCGATGAACCCGCGCACGCGGTCGCGGAAATAGGTCTCGCGCTCGGTCAGCGTGAAGTCCATGCGCCTCTCCTTCTCTATATCGGTTAGGCGGCACCGGCCCGCTCCCCCGCCCGGCCACCCATAAGATACGATGCCGTTGGGTGGCCGGGTAGGGGAGCGGGCCGGTGCCGCGCAAGCAAAGCTTGAATCGACTCGTAGGCCATACCCGATATTCGGTAAAGTGGGCAGCGCAGCATTTTTCGGCTACGGTTTGCTGTGCATGGCACGATGACGCTTTAGGACTGTTCGTTCGAATCAAATTTGCTAATCTCGTTCGATGAACGCCGAAGACGCAGCGCCCGAAGAGGCGCGGGGGGAAACGAAACGGTTCCGCGCAAAGCGCGACGCGATCCTCGCGGCGGCAGCGGACGTGATCAACGAACAGAGCGCGAAGGGCATGACCTTTGCCGATGTCGCACAGCGCGTCGGGCTCAACACCACCAGCGTAACCTATTATTTCAAGCGCAAGGAAGACCTTGCCGCGGCCGCGTTCGAAGTGACGCTCGATCGGCTCGATGCCATGCTCGACGAAGCGCATGAGGAGGGCACGCCCGAAGCCCGCGTCGCGCGCTACCTGTCGATCAACATGGAGCGGCTCGCCCGCATCCAGCGCGGCGAGGAAAAGGCATTCGCGATCCTGTCCGACCTGCGCGCGATGGAAGGCGAAATGCGCGCCCGCCTGATGCAGCGCTGGCAGCAGATCTTTCGCAAGACCCGCGCGCTATGGGGGGCCGAGGGCAGCCGCGCGCAGACCGACCTGCGCGGCGGACGCGCGCATGTGCTGCTGGAAAATACCTTCTGGCTTCCGGCCTGGATCACGCGGTACGAGGTGGACGAGTATCCGCGCGTCGAGAGCCGGTTGATGGACGTGTTCCGCCACGGCATTGCAACGCCGGGCGACAAATGGACGCCGGCGCTGCTCGACCTCGCGCATGACGAGGCGGAGCCGGGACGGGAAGCGTTCCTGCTGGCGGCGACGCGGCTGATCAACGAACTCGGCTATCGCGGCGCATCGGTGCAGAAGATCGCGAGCGAGCTCAACGTCACCAAGGGCAGCTTCTACCACCATCTCGACGCCAAGGACGAGCTGGTGATCGAATGCTACAAGCGCAGCTTCGACCTGATCGCCGAAGCGCAGCGGCTGGCGGAGGAAGGGCCGGGTGACCATTGGCGCAAGCTGACGAGCATCATCGCCACCCTGCTCGACGTACAGTTTTCGGAGCGCGGGCCGTTGCTGCGTACGACCGCGCTGTCGGGCCTGCCGCCGCGCGTGCGCACCGCGCTGATCGACCGTTCGAACCGCATCGCGCGCCGCTATGCCGGCATGCTGTCGGACGGCATCGCCGAAGGATCGATCCGCGCGATCGACCCGCTCGTCGCCAGCCAGACGATGATGGCGCTGCAGAACGCCGCGTTCGACATGCGCAAATGGGCGGGCACGATGCCGCGCGATCGGGCGGTCGCCTTCTACGCCTCGACCATCGTCTTCGGCCTGTTCGACGACCGGGTGCTGGACTTCTAGGCGCCGGACATCGTTCGCGTCAGGCGGCCGCCCCCCGCTTCAGCCAAACCCCCGCCCGCCAGTAATGGAACAGCGCCCAGGGCGTCGCCGCGGCGAAGGTCAGCATCGCCAGGCGCAGCGCCTCGGCATCGCCATAAGCGGGCTTGAGCGCATCGGAGATCACCCCGATCATCGTCGGACCCAGGCCAAGGCCGATCAGGTTGATGACCAGCAGCGTCACCGCCGCCCACAGCGCGCGCATGCGCAGCGGGGCGAGCCCCTGGATCAACGCGAAGGTGGGGCCGAGATAGGAGTTCACCAGAAGCAGCGACGCCCAGTAGATCGGGATCGCGATCCACGGATCGGACGATGCGTAGAACAGGAAGGACAGCGGCAGGCCGATCCCCTTCATCGCCAGCACCAGCCACGCCTGGCTGTGCAGCCCCCACCGCTCCGCCGCCTTGTTCGCGAGCCAGCCGCCGAGCACCGCCGACAACGTGCCGCACACCGCGCCGACTGGCGCGACGATCGACGCGATCTGGAGCTTGTCGAGGCCGATGGTGCGGATCAGGAAACTCGGGCCGAAGGCGGTGTGGCCATAGCCGATCAGCGAGGTGATGGTAACGCCCATCACCAGATGCACGGCAGCGCGGTTGGCGAACAGCGAGCGGAAGCCTTCGCCGAAACCGGGCATGGCGCCGTGCGCTGCGGGCGCATGACCGGCGTCCGACAGGCCGCGGCGCGGCTCGACCACGAACAGCTTGATCACGATGGCGAGCAGGATCCCCGGGACACCGACCGCGAACATCGCGACGCGCCATCCGAAATAATGCGCCAGCGTGCCGCCGATGATCGTGCCGCCCGCCGCCCCCAGGACAACGCCGAGCGAGTAAATGCCCATCGCGCCGGCGCGCTTTTCGGGCGGATAGAGATCGGCGATGATCGAGTGGCTTGGCGGGCTCGACCCCGCCTCGCCGATCCCCACGCCGATCCGCGCGATCAGCAGCTGGATGAAATTCTGCGCCAACCCGCACACCGCGGTCATCGCGCTCCACAAGGTCAACGCGATCGCGATGATGTTGACCCGGTTGCCTCGATCCGCGAGCCGCGCCACCGGCAGGCCGAGCGTGGCGTAGAAGATCGCGAACGCGAACCCCGCGAGCAATCCAAGCTGCGTGTCCGAGAGCAAGAGTTCCGCGCGAATATCCTCCTGAAGGATCGCGAGGATCTGACGGTCCATATAGCTGAAGAAATAGGCGCAGGTGAGGAGGAACAGCGTCGGCCCGCGCCGGGCGATCGCCAGCGCATCGGCGGGGGAAGAAGCCGAGGTCGCCATGTGCACGTTACTCCATCACAGGGGCAGCCGCCCGTCCATATAAAGCGGGGTCTCGCCGCGTTCCCCGCGCGGCGAGACCCCGTCCGGCGCTGACTTCAGAACTTGGCGGAAACGCCGACCTTGAAGTTGCGGCCAAGAGGATTCCCGACGAAAGGCTCGTAGTTATAGTCTTCGCGGGCGAACGGCGGGTCCTGATCGAACAGGTTGTACACGCTGCCCGAAAGGGTGACGCTGTCGGTGATGGCGAACTGGATCGTGAAATCGACGGTGGTGAAACTGTCGATGTTCGCACCCTCCGTCACCCGCGCACCGCCGAGCGCCGGGTTGGGCCCGTAGATGCCCGCCGTCGTCGTGTCGGCGCGCTGGTCGTACAGCCCGTCAATATAGGTGGCGGTCAGCCGCGCATCGACCGGCCCTGCCCCCAGTTCGAGATAGGCCTGCCCCTTCCACTCGGGCACCGGATAAAGCGTGGTCTGATAGTTGAGCAATCCGACCCCGTCATAGCCGGGCTGGACCAATGTCCCTTCGACGAAGATGTCGCTGATCGAGTTCTGCAGCGTGTAGGTGACGCTGCCGCCGATGCCGAAGCGCGTATCGCTGCCGAACAGATCGTTCGAGCGATAGCCGACGACCGCGTCGATACCCTCGTTGGTGATCGATGCGCCGTTCTGTGCCTCGGTCCGGACACGCGAGATCGCGGTGCGGGACGTGGCCGCAGTGCACGGACCGGTCGAGAAGGTGAAGCGCGCGGCCAGCGCCGCATTCGTCGCGCACGTATTGCCCCCGGTGCTCGGGAACAGCGTGTTGACCATCGCGATCAGCGGGTCGGAGACGATCACATCCTCGATATCGTAGCGATAATAATCGAGGCTGGCGCTGAATCCGCCGGCGTTGAGCAGGATGCCCGCGCCATAGTTTTTCGAGCTTTCCGGCACCAGATTGGGGTTGCCGAACACGTCGATCGGCCGGAACGTCGTGTCGATGATCTGCAGCGATGTGACCGACCCCGGCGCCAGCTGGTTGAGCGTCGGCGCACGGAAGGTGGTCCCGAAACCGCCACGGATCGCAAGCCAGTCGGTGACCTGCCAGCGCGCCCGAATCTGCGGATCAAAGGTCGATCCGGTCGCCCCGCCATAATCCTCGAACCGGGCGGCGAGCTGGACGTTCAGCGTGTCGAAGATCGGCAGCTGCAACTCGCCATAGACCGCCCAGACGTCACCCGAGAGGTCATAGTCGGAATTGGTGCCAAGGAAGCCCAACGCGCCCGCCGGAGCCCGCCCGCCGGCGCATGCCGCCGGATTGGTGTTGCCGTTGAGCGGCGTCTCGCGGCAAGGATTCTGCGCCAGATTGTTGTTGGCGCCGTAGCGGCCGGTGATCGACTGATCGCGATACTGCGCGCCGATACCGAACTGCACCTCGCCCCCGGGCAGCGAAAAGCCGGTGCCGCCGCTCAGCGAGGCCTCGCCGACGAACAGGTTGGTGTCGACCTTCGTGTTCGAGCGGACGAAGAACCAATTGGTCAATTCCGCACTGTTCTGCGGCCCGTTGGCCACCGGATTGGTCTGGCCGGTTGCCGGATTGACCGAGACGGCGTTGCCGAACGGGTTGAGCCACAGACACCCATTGGCACCCGGCGTGGTGCCCGTGCAGTTCGGCCCGCCAAAGCCGAGCAGCGCGCGCTGCACGCGATCGCCGAACGAATCGTAGCCGTCGATATAGCGATAGTAATTATGGTAGGTCGCGTTGAGGTTGTAGTTGATTCCGTCGGCGATCTCGCCGCGCAGTTCGGCGGTGAAGCGGGTGGATTCACTCTTGCGCATGCCGCGCGCCGAGCCCGGCTCGCCCTCCTCGCCCAGCGTTGTGGGGTTGCCGCCGAGCAGATAGGGGCGGAACAACAGCGTCGGGAACAGCACGCCCGCGCCGGCCGGCGTTGCATTCGCCGCACGATAGGCGACCAGACCAGGGTTGGCGCTGGGCACGAAATAGCCGCTGTTCAGCAATGCGGAGAATGGCGCCCATGGCGTTCCTGCCGCGGAGACTGCCGATGGAGGCTGGGTCAGCAGATAGGACGGCGACGTCAGATAATGTGGAACGGTCGTCCGGCCATAGAGCGCGGTGACCTGGAAGGTCGTGTTCTCGCCCACGTCCCATTCGAAGTCGACGAAGGCCTGGCCGCGCTTCTCAAGCTCGACCAGATTGTCGAACACCGAATATTGGTTGTAGCAGCGTGCATCGGCGCCGACGAAGCCGCCGAGCGGCGCGCAGGCGCTGTCAGCGACGACACCGGTCACCGGCGAACCGGTCGCGCCCAGAAACAGGAAGTTCGATGGGTTGCCGCCGCCGGTCCAGCCGCCCTGCGGGTTTTCGGCATAGGGCCGGATCGCCCAGTCGCGATCCTTCGCCATCAGCTGGCCGCGCTTCTGGAAGCCGGCGGCGAACAGGACGCGGAAATTCTCGCCGACATGGCCATAGCTGATCGACGCATCGACATCGCCATCGGACCCGTCGATGAAGCGCCAGCTGCCCGCTACGTTGAAACCGCGCTGGTTGGTACGCGTGATGAAGTTGACGACGCCCGCAATCGCTTCCGATCCGTAGGTCGCGGCGGCGCCGTCCTTGAGCACTTCGACCCGGCCGATCGCAGCCTGGGGCAGCATGTTGATGTCGACCGACGGCACACCATTGCCCGACGTGGCCAGGCGCTTCGAATTGAGCAGCACGAGCGTGCGCTGCGGGCTCAGCCCGCGCAGGTTGACCGTGGCGATGCCCTCGGCGCCCTGCGATCGGCTGTCGAACTGGTTGGCGTCGCCCAGCGACGCGCTCGAGCTGGGCAATGCCTTGACCAGATCCAGTGTCGAGGGGTTGCCCTGCTTGGCAAGCTCCTCGGCCCCGATCACGTCCACGGGCAACGCCGCATCCTCGGGCGTGCCGGCAATCAGCGATCCGGTGATGACGATTTCGGTTTCGTCGGAGTCCTGCGCAAAGGCGGGCGACATTCCCCCGATCGCCAGCGCCGACAGTCCGCACGCGAGCAACAGCTGCTTCTTCATAGATCCCACTCCCGTTCGGCCGGAATGCTTCACGATTCCATACCGTATCCTCGAATAGATCGATTTCAGAGAGCGAGGTCAAGAGCACAAAACCGTTGCGAAACGCCACCTATCTATAGGTGTTACGCCGAAGTCACGCCTTGCCGCCGCTGGTCGGCAACTGGCCCCAGGTACGTTGAACCATTATTCTAAACTTCGAATTTTCATGCCGCACATGCGAAAAGGGTCCCGGTCGGCGATGCGACCGGGACCCTGCATTAGCTCACGAAACGAAGTTGAAGATCAGAACCCGCTCAACCGCGCAAAGCGTTCGCGGTGATAGGCGGTGTTGCCCCACATCTGCTCGAGCACCCGCATGCGCTTGAGGTAGAAACCGGCATCATATTCGTCCGTCATGCCGATGCCGCCGTGCAGCTGGATCAACTCGCGGCTCATCAGATGGCCGACCTCGTTCGCCTTCGCCTTGGCGAGCGACGCCGCCTGGCGCGTGTCTCCGCCGCGGTCGATCGCGGCAAGGCCGGCTTCGACGGCGGACCGCATCAGCTCGATCTCGGTGAACAGATTGGCCATGCGGTGCTGCAGCGCCTGGAAAGTCGCCAAAACCTGGCCGAACTGAACGCGCTGCTTGAGATAGGCCAGCGTCGTGTCGAATGACTGCCCCGCCATGCCGAGCATTTCGGCGGCGGCGAGCACTGCGGCACGATCGAGCACCGCGTCGCGCAGGCCGTCGCCACCGTCGGCGAGCTTGTCGGCGGACGCGCCGTCGAACGTCACCTGCGCATGGCTGCGGAAATCGACCAGGTGACGGCGGTCGACGGTTACGCCTTCACCCGCCTCGACCAGATAAAGGCCATCGGTCGCGGCGACGACGAACAGCCCGGCGCTGTCGCCCTCGGCAACGAACGCCTTGGTGCCGGTCAGCTTGCCGCCGGACACGCTCGCAGTGATCGCCTCGGGATCGTGTCGCGGCCCTTCATCGACGGCGAGCGTCGCGACCAGTTCTCCGCTGGCGATACGCGGCAGATACGCGTCCCTCTGTGCATCGCTGCCGCCGAGCAGGATCGCGGAGGCGGCGGCCGCGCTGGCGGCGATCGGGCTGGCGGCGAGCGTCTTGCCCAGCTCCTCGACCACCAGGCCCAGGCTCAGCCAGCCGAAATCGCTGCCGCCCTGCGCTTCGGGGATGATCACCCCGGTCCAGCCCATCTCGGCCATCGTCGCATAGGCGGCGGGGTCGTATCCCCGCGCCTCATTGGCGTTGCGGATCTTGCGCCAGGCACCGACCGGGCTCTCGTTGCTCGCCCAGTCGCGCGCCATGTCGCGCAGCATCGTCTGTTCTTCGGTCAGAACGGCCATTGTCAGTCCCTCTCAAACCCTAGTTCGCCATGCCGGACTTGTTCCCGCATCCACTTCGCGTCCGCGCACCGCTCAAGCCTCTTGCTTCGCGCTCGCGGCACCGTGGATCCCGGCACAAGGCCGGGATGACGATTGTTGTGCCTTACTGGTGATCCAGCATCCCGAGGATGCGCTTGGCGATCACGTTGTTCTGGATTTCGGTCGAGCCGCCGTAGATGGTCGTGGCCTTGCCGAAGAGCCAGCCGCGAACGCCGTGCAGCTGCGCCTCGGTAAAGCCCTCGCCCTCCCAGCCGAGCCCTTCCATCCCCTGAATCTCGATCATCAGCTCGGCGCGCTCCTGGCCGAGCTTGGTTCCGACGGTCTTGAGGATCGACGAGACTTCGGACACGCCGCCGACCGCCTTGCTCTCCGCCTGCACGCGCATCGCGGTGAGCAGGAAGGCGCGCCAGTCCATCTCGAACTTGGCGATGCGCGCGCGCAGATCGGGGTCGGCGACACGCCCCTGATCATCCACGCCGACATATTTCTTGGCGACATCGGCGAGCGAGGGGCCGGTCATGCGGAAGGCCGAGCCGCCGCCCGAAAGATTGGTGCGCTCATGCTGGAGCAGGCGCTTGCCGATCGTCCAGCCCTGCCCTTCTTCGCCGACGCGGTTTTCCTTGGGCACCTTCACATTGGTGAAGAAGGTCTCGCAGAAGGGCGACATGCCGCTGATCATCTGGATCGGCTTCACCTCGACCCCCGGCGCGTCCATGTCCATCAGCAGGAAGGTGATGCCGCCCTGCTTCTGGGACTTGTCGGTGCGCACGAGGCAGAAGCATTTGTCCGCCCATTGCCCGCCGCTGGTCCAGGTCTTCTGGCCGTTGACGAGATAATGGTCGCCCTTGTCCTCGGCAAAGGTCTGGAGGTTGGCGAGGTCGGAGCCGGCATTGGGTTCGCTATAGCCCTGGCACCAGCGGACCTCGCCCCTGGCGATTGCGGGGATATGTTCGCGTTTCTGCGCCTCGTTGCCATATTCGAGCAGCGTCGGGCCGAACATCATGACGCCCATGCCGCCGATCGGGTTCCACGCCCCGGCGCGCGCCATTTCCTCCTGCAGCACCTTGGCCTGCGCGCGGCTGAGGCCACCGCCGCCATATTCGGCGGGCCAGGTGGGGACGCCCCACCCCTTTTCGCCCATCGCCTTGCGCCAAGCCGCGACCTCGGGCGTCTCCTGCGTCGGCCCCTCGACCGCCGACATCGCATTGTCCTTGCCCTTGAGCGATACAGGGAAGTTCGCCGCGAGCCAGTCGCGCACTTCCGCGCGGAACGCCTCCAGCGAGTCGGCCCCCGTCACGGGTTCGGCCAGCGTAGCCATCAGAAATCCTCCTAAACCAGCGCCGACGGCGCTCTTACGTTTTGAAAATGCGGTATGGACCGTCGCGCGTCAATTCCCTTTTCGACGCAACCGCCTCAACGCGCCGGGCCGAGCAGCGCCGAATTGTCCATCTCCACCGCGCGCGCTTCGGCCTCCCGCGCGCGCAACGCGGCAACGTTCGCTTCATGCTTCGCCTTGGTGATCGGATAGAACAGCAGGAACAGTGCGCCGAGCGACCACAGCCCGATCGAACAGGGGATATAGTGGATGACGAGGCTGCGGATCGCCTCCTCGCTCACCTGTCCGGGTGCCGGCTTGGCCGGGAAATCGGCCCAGATCAGCAGCCGACCGGCAAGGAAGATGCCGACTGCGGTCGAGCATTGCTGCATGAAGCTGGACGCTGCGAAAAAGGTCCCCGCCTCATGCCGGCCGGTCTTGAGCGCGCTGTCCTCGACCACATCGGCCAGCATCGAACTGGTATTGATCAGCGAGATCGCCACCATCGCCCCATAGAGCGCACCGATCGCGAAGAGCGTCGGAACCAGCAGCGGGTGTCCGGGCGCGAAGAACCAGCCATTATAGGCAAGGAACAGCGGGGTGAGGCCGATCGAGACGCCGACCACGGCAAACAGCATCGAGCTGGCACGCTTGCCGATCCAGGCGGACATCACCGGTGCGAGCGGCGCGGCGATGGTCGCGGCGACCAGACTGTCGATCGTCAGGATCGCGACCTGTGCCGCGTTCAGCTGATAGAGATAGGTGAGGAAAAACAGCGTCGTGGCACTGTACAGCCCGATCGCCGAATATTTGAGCACGCCAAACCCGAAGATTGCGAGAAACGCGCGGTTCTTCAGCGCCGACCCCATCTCCCGCAAATGGCCGATCAGCGACGTGCGCTCGGTCCGCACCTCCGCCTGGCGCAGATACGGGATGCGGTTATGCGTCGCGATGCCGCAGATCAGGATCGCGGCGAAGATCGTCAGCGCCCCTGCGATGGCGAAGCCGGGATAGCCCGCCGGATTGAGCTGGCCCCGCGGAAATTCGGGCGTCGCGGCGAAGAAGGTCAGCAGGCACAGCGTGGTGAAGCCGTAGGTGCCGGCATAGCCGAACCACCAGCGCAGCCCGAACAGCCGCGTGCGTTCGCGATAATCCTCGGTCAGTTCCGGGGTCATCGCCGAAGTGCTGATCTCGAACGCGCTGATCGACATGCGGGTGAGCGATGCGGTGACGAAGATCCAGATGCCGGTCTGCAGGTCGCTCATTCCCGCCGGCGGGAACCAGGCGAGCAGGAAGAACAATGCGGTCGGCAGCGCGGCGCCGTAGATGAAGGGATGCCGCCGCCCCCACCGGCTGCGCGTGCGATCGGACCAGCGCCCCAGCAGCGGATCGGCCACCGCATCGACCAGCAGGGTCAGCGCTACGGCGGCGGAGACGACCCCGGCCGGCACGCCGATGATCTGGCTGTAGAAGAACAGAAGATAGGTGGTGAACGCCGCATTCTTGATGCCGTTGGCGATCGCGCCCGAGCCATAGCCGATGCGCGTGCCCAACCCGATGGGCGGCACGCTGCGTGCCGGGTCGGTCACCGCTGCGTCGGGTGCAGACAGGGTTCCGTCATGCGTCGTCGCCATCCTCATCCTCCTTGGCCGTCTGCTGCGGCTAATCATTCGAAGATGCGGTACGGATGGCGACGCGTCAAGCGACCTGCGATTTGGATCGCGACGGACCGATCGGCGCGCGCTAGGATCGGCACGCATAAGAGGGGGCCGGAATGAAGTTCGATCACCGCGCGGTACCGATCGCGCTCGCCGCAGTGCTGATCGATGCGATCGGCTTCGGGATTGTCATCCCGGTGCTTCCGACGCTGATCGTCGAATTGACCGGCGACACGCTGACGGATGCAACGCGAACCGGCGGATGGCTCGCCATCGTCTTCGCGCTGGCCCATTTCTTTGCCGGCCCGGTGCTGGGCAACCTCGGCGATCGTTTCGGCCGTCGCCCGGTGATCCTCGCGGCGATGCTGATCTTTGCGATCGACTATGCGCTGATGGCATTTGCGCCGACCATCGCCTGGCTCTTCGCCGGGCGGCTGATCGCGGGCATCGCAGGAGCGGTCTACGGCCCCGCCAACGCGATCCTCGCGGATGTGACCCGGCCCGAACGGCGCGGCGCGGTCTTCGGGCTGATGGGCGCTGCATTCGGGATCGGATTCATCATCGGCCCGGCAATCGGCGGGCTGCTCGCCGAGTTCGGGCCGCGCGCGCCGTTCATGGCTGCCGGGGCGCTGGCGGCGCTCAACGCGACATGGATCTTCTTCATTCTGCCCGAGACGCTGGCACCCGAACATCGCCGTCCGTTCAACTGGAAACGCGCCAATCCGCTGGGCACCTTCGGCCCCCTGTTCGCGATGAAGGGAGCACTGCCGCTGCTGGCGGTGGCGTTCATCTGGCAGCTGGCGCACCAG
Source organism: Sphingomonas plantiphila (assembly GCF_046000505.1). NCBI lineage: Bacteria > Pseudomonadati > Pseudomonadota > Alphaproteobacteria > Sphingomonadales > Sphingomonadaceae > Sphingomonas > Sphingomonas plantiphila. The sequence continues at coordinate 58,420 of NZ_JBELQC010000001.1, forward strand.
GTCTATCCATCGACCTGGGCCTTTTATGCCGAGCTGGCGCATGGCTGGGACAGCCGCGCGATCGGCTGGTCGCTGGCCGCGTCGGGGACCGCGATGGCGCTCACCCAGATTTTCGTCACCGGCCGCGCGATCGCCGCGCTGGGTGAGGCGAAGACGCTGATGATCGGGCTGGTCGTCGGCACGCTTGCCTACGCCGCTTATGCCTTCGCCACCGAAGGGTGGCAGGTCTATGTCATCCTGACATTCGGCGCGCTCCAGATGCTCGCCTATCCCTCGCTCAATGCGATGCTGAGCCGCCGGGTGGATGCGGCCAATCAGGGCGCGTTGCAGGGCGGGATGGCGAGCATCGCCAGCGTCGCGGCGATCCTTGGCCCGCTCAGCCTGACGCAGACCCTGGCCTATGGCGCCGAGCGCGGCTTTCCGGGAGCGGCCTTCGCGCTCGCCGCGGGACTGACGACCATCGCGGCGGGGATCGTGCTGATGTTCCTGCTCCGGCGCGGGATCGAACCGGCGCCGGTTGCGTAAGAGCGCGCTCACCCCATCTGTCCGCCTTAACGCTGGAGACCCGCGCCCATGATCGACCTGCATTACTGGCCCACGCCGAACGGCCACAAGATCACGATGTTTCTCGAGGAGGCGGCACTCCCCTACACCATCCAGCCGGTAAACATCGGGCAGGGCGAGCAGTTCAGGCCCGATTTCCTGAAGATCGCGCCCAACAACCGGATGCCGGCCATCGTCGATCACGAACCCGCCGATGGCGGCGAGCCGATCAGCGTGTTCGAGAGCGGCGCCATCCTCGTCTACCTCGCCAACAAGACCGGCAAGTTCTTCGGCCCCGGACAGCGCGACAAGATCGTCCAGATGCAGTGGCTGATGTGGCAGATGGGCGGGCTCGGCCCGATGGCGGGGCAGAACCACCATTTCAACCGCTACGCGCCCGAGCAGATCCCTTACGCGCAGAGGCGATATATTGACGAGACCAACCGCTTGTACGGCGTGCTCGACCGCCAGTTGGCGGGCAAGCCGTTCGTCGGCGGCGAGGATTATTCGATCGCCGACATGGCGATCTATCCGTGGATCGTCCCCTACGCGGCGCAGAGCCAGAACCTCGACGACTTCGCGCATGTGAAGCGCTGGTTCGAGGCGGTCGGCGCGCGGCCGGCGACGGTGCGCGCCTATGCCAAGGGTGAGGAGGTTCGGCCGGGCAATCCGGCGATGACCGACGAGCAGAAGAAGGTGCTGTTCGGGCAGACGGCGGCGGTGACCAAGGGGTGAACGTCCGCATTGATCAACGGTGCCCGCTCACATCAGCGGGCTGAAGCATCAGATAGCCGGCCGGCCGGTCAGAGGCCTGCCTTTTCGATCGCGATGGCGAGTTCGCTGGCGGCCGACTGGTCGTCCGCGGGCCGCAATCGGTTCAGCGCCGTCTGCACCCGTGTCTGCGCGACCTGCAGCGTCTTGTACCGCGTCTCGCGCGCGAGATTGGTGCGCCATGACGGGCTTTTCCCGAGCAGCGGCAACCATTTCGCCTCTTCGGTGGCGAGTATTTCAAGCGCAAGCCGCAGGCCGTCGCGTCGGCCATGGTCGTAGTCATCGGCCATTCGTCACCTCCTGCGCGGCGCGATTGACAGATCGCGACGGCGCAGAACAGCGATAACGCGTCGGTCGGACGTTCTATGTCGCAGAGGAATGCCCTTCCTTTCCGCACCGCTTCCGCTCGCGGGGACGGGCTTTACCCCCGCCCTGCCCCGGTCGCGCGGCAGCGATCGGAGCAGTATTTGACGTTCTCCCAGTCGCGCTCCCATTTCTTGCGCCAGGCGAACGGGCGGGCGCAGGCCACGCAGAGCTTGGTCGGCAGGGTGAGCTTCTTGTGCGCCACCTTCAGCCCTTCCCCGGTCTCCGCGACAGCCCCACATCGAGATGCGCGCCAGCATCGAGCAGCATCACTTCGCCGGTGATCACGCGGCTGGCGGGATCGAGCAGGTTGACGATCGGGCCGGCGATATCCTCGGCATGCGCCGCCATCGCCATCGGAGTCTGGCTGGCGATATAGGCTTCGAACTTGTCGAACGCCTCCGATGTCATCCGCTCGCTGAACCACCCGGTGCCGACATAGCCGGGCGCAACTGCGTTGACGCGGATCGCCGGAGCGAGGACGCGGGCGAGGCTCTTGGTCATCGTCGCCAGCGCGCCCTTCGACGCGGCATAGGCGACCGAGGAGCCGTTGCCGAACACGCCGGCGACCGAGGCGATGTTGACCACCGCGCTCGCCGGGCCTTCGCGCATCGCAGGGGCGCAGGCGCGGATCATCTGGAACGGCGCGACGGCGTTGAGCCGGTAGATGTCGAGAAAGTCGTCGGCGGTCAGCGCTTCCAAGTCCTCGTGATTGGCGAACTTGGTCTTGCCGGCATTGTTGACCAGCAGGTCGATGCGGCCGAACGCATCGCTCGCCGCCTTGGCCAGCGCGCGGCACTGGGCGTCGTCGGCGATATCGGCCTGTACCGCGATAGATCCGTTGCCGATCTCCGCCGCCAGCGCCTCGGCGGCATCGCGGCTGTTGGCATAGTTGATGACGCAGCGCACGCCGCGCTCCGCCAGCCGCCGGACGACCGCGGCGCCGATCCCGGTCCCCCCGCCGGTGACGATCGCCGCCATGCCTTCCATGGTCATGCCTTGGCGCTTTCCCGCGCGGTCACGCGCCGGTGCCAGTCGTTGAGCCGGGCATGTTCCTCGGCGATCGACAGACCGATAAAGGTGCCGAAATCGATCGTCGTGAGCAGCAAAATGTCTGCCATCGAATAGGTTTCGCCCGCCAGGAACGGGGTTTCCCCCAGCGCATCGTCGAACAGCGCGTGCGCCCGCGCCACCAGCGCCCGATTGCTCTCGCCGAATTCCTTATACTGATGCGGGTTCACCCGCGCGGTGAAGGGGTGGGTATGCACCCAGATCATGCCGGTCGGAACCATCAGGCGCAGCTCGACGCGACGGCTCCACATTTCGATCTGCGCGATTTCTGTCGGAGTGGCGCCGAACAACGGCGGCTGCGGATGCAACGCCTCGAGGTAGCGGCAGATCGCGACGCTTTCCGACAGGCAGACCCCCTCGTCGGTCTGAAGCGCGGGGGTCTGGCCGAGCGGGTTGATCGCCTTGAACGCGTCGGTCTTGTGTTCGCCCTTCAGGATCGACACGTCCTGCCGGGGCAGGTCGATCCCTTTCTCCGCCGCGAAGATGCGCACGCGGCGCGGATTGGGGGCTGGCATCGCCGAATCGTAGAAGATCATTCGTCTCTCCGCGTCGTTTTTCGAAGATCGCGTATGGCAGCGATTGGCGGTTTCGCATAGCAGTCGATCCGAATCGAGGAGAGAGAATGCAGACGGCACGCAAAATCCTGGACCTGCCTTTCGGCACGCTGCCCGACCTGATCGCCGCCCATGCACGCGAGCGCGGGGACAAGCCGGCGGTGGTGCATGGCGATGCGACCCTCAGCTATGCGCAGCTCGACGCGCGCATGGATCGCGTGGCGGCGGCGCTGCAGCGCGACGGACTGACGCGCGGGCAGGCGGTGACGATCGTCGGTGCGACCAGCATCGACTATGCCGCGATCTTCCTGGGCGCGATCCGGGCAGGCGGCGCGCCGGCTCCGATCGCACCCTCCAGCACCGGCGAGCAGATGGCGGCGATGATCGCCGATAGCGGCGCGGGCATGCTGTTTCTCGACGCCGATGCGGCCGCGACGCTTGGCGATCGAAAGGTACCCGCGCGCCGCGTCGCGCTGGATCGGAGCGATGCGGGCGAAGCGCTGGAAGCGTGGCTGGCCGACGCAGGCGCCCCGCGCCCCGTCACAATCGCTCCCGAAGACCCGTTCAACATCATCTATTCGAGCGGCACGACGGGCACGCCCAAGGGGATCGTCCAGCCGCACGCCATGCGCTGGGCGCATATCGCGCGCAACGAGGCGGCGGGGTTCGGCGACGCGGTGACGATGATCGCGACCCCGCTCTATTCGAACACGACGCTGGTGAGCTTCATCCCGACGCTTGCCTGGGGCGGCACCGTCGTGCTGCTCGGCAAGTTCGACGCACGCAAGTTCCTGGAGGCGGCGGAGCGGCATCGCGCCACGCACGCGATGCTGGTGCCGGTGCAATATCAGCGCATCATGGCGATCGAGGATTTCGACCGGTTCGACCTTGGCAGCTTCAGGCTCAAGACGTGCACCAGCGCACCCTTTTCCGCCGCACTGAAGGCCGATGTGGTCGCACGCTGGCCGGGGCTGCTGGTCGAATATTACGGGATGACCGAGGGCGGCGGCACCTGCATCCTCAATGCGACGACGCATCCCGACAAGCTCCACACCGTCGGCCAGCCCGCCCCGGGCCATGACATCCGCCTGATCGACGAGGACGGGAACGAGGTCGCACGCGGCGAGATGGGCGAGGTCGTCGGCCGCAGCCCGGCGATGATGAGCGGCTATCACGGACGCAAGCAGGCCAGCGCCGAGGCGGAATGGTTCGATCCGGACGGCAATCGCTTCATCCGCCACGGCGATGTCGGGCGGTTCGACGCCGACGGCTTCCTGATCCTGATGGACCGCAAGAAGGACCTGATCATCTCGGGCGGGTTCAACATCTACCCCAGCGACCTCGAGGCGGAACTGGCCAAGCATCCGGGCGTGCGCGATTGCGCGGTCGTGGGCGTGCCGTCGGAGCAATGGGGCGAGACGCCCGTGGGCTTCTATGTCCCCGCCGATGCCGCGCCGGCAGCCGACATCCTTGCGACGGTCAACGCAACGCTGGGCAAGACCCAGCGGCTGGCCGACCTGGTGGCGATGGACGAACTGCCGCGCAGCGCGATCGGCAAGGTGCTCAAGCGCGAACTGCGCGATCTGTACATGGAGAAGACCCCGGCATGACCTCGCTTCCCCGATTGCTGGCCGATGCGGTACGGACCGAGAGCGGCTTCACCACCGAGATCCCGGCCAACTGGCTGCAGGGGCGCACCGCCTATGGCGGGCTGTCCTCGGCGCTGGCGCTGAGCGCGGCGAAGCAGGTCGAGCCCGATCTGCCACCGCTGCGATCGGCGCAGGTGGCGTTCGTCGGGCCGCTGGCGGGGCCGGTGACGGTCACCGCGACCAAGCTGCGGCGCGGGCGGAATGCGGCGTTTATTCAGGCGGATATCAGCAGCGAGGCAGGCCTGGGCCTGCGCACCAACTTCGTGTTCATGGCGCGAATGGAGTCGGCGATCGACCATGACGGCACCGCACGCACTCCGCACGCGCCGCCAGCTGCGGATACCGCGCTGTACACCGGGCCGAAGGAGTTCTTCACCGGCAATTTCAACTTCTTCGACCTCAAGGCCGAAGCCGGGCCGACCGAATGGCTGCGCTGGGGCCGGCTGATCGACCGAGCGGGGCTGGACCCCGAGGTCGAGCTGATGGCGATGGGCGACGCGCTGCCCCCGGCCGCCTTCAAGCTGTTCGCCAAGATGACTCCGCTGTCGTCGCTGACCTGGCAGGTCAATGTCCTCCAGCCCGCCCCCGCGACGCAGGATGGCTGGTGGCTGCTCGAAGCGGAAACGGACAGCGCGCGCGGTGGCTATTCGAGCCAGACGATGCGGATGTGGAGCGCCGACGGGACGCTAGTGGCGGAGGGCATGCAGGGGGTCGCGATTTTCGGCTGACGCCGACACATTTTGCGACACTTTCCCGTCCGGCTGACAAATGGCTGCGACAGGCGGCGTTCAGAAGGGGCATCACAGCGGCTGCCCCTTGCCGCCTGACAGGAGCCACCGATGAAGACCTTTCTCACCACTGCAGCGATCGGCGCGATGCTGACCGCGGGCGTCGCTGTCGCGATGCAGAATCCGGCGCCGACCACGCCGAAACAGCCGATTTCGAAAGCCGAAATGCTCGCCCGTGCGGACGCGCGGTTCGACCGGCTGGACACAAACAAGGACGGCCAGCTGAGCGCCGACGAGCGCAAGGCCGGCATGGACGCCGCACGCGCGGCGATGGCCGAACGCAAGGGCGGCGAGTTGCAGGACTTCATGCCCGGCGGTCGTCGCGGCGGTGCCCGCATGGCCGAACGCATGATGAAGCGCGTCGACACCAATGGCGATGGCATGATCAGCAAGGCCGAGAACCGCGCCATGGTCGAAGCCCGCTTCGCCCGGATGGATGCCGACAAGGACGGCATGATCGAGCAGGGCGAGCGGCGCGGCGCGGGCAAGGCCAAGTGGAAGCGCGGCGGCGAACGGCGCGGCGCATCCAAGGGCATGGGCCGCCGCGGCGGCGCGATGGCGATGATGAAGGCCGACACCAATGGCGACGGCGCGATCAGCAAGGCGGAATTCGACGCCATGTCGTCCGCGCGCTTCGCCAAGCTCGACACCAACAAGGACGGCAAGATCGACGCCGCCGAGATGCAAGCGCAACGCGCCAAGGCCCGCGAGCGCATGAAGACGATGCGCGAGCGTCGCGGAACCACGCCGCCCGCCCCTTCCCCCGAAGGCGAGTAAGCGGCGATGCCGGGCGGGATCGACGACCTCCTCCGTGCCCGCCCGGCACTTCCCGAGCGGATGGAATCTGCTAACCACGGCGAGATGACCGCCGAGACCCCGCATCTGCTGCTCGTCGACGACGAGCGTTCGATCCGCGAGCCGCTCGCCCAATATCTCACCAAACAGGGCTTTCGCGTCACCCAAGTGGGGGATGCGGAGGCGGCGCGGGCGCGCTTGTCGGCCTATTCGATCGACCTCGTAGTGCTCGACATCATGATGCCGGGCGAGGACGGCCTCAGCCTGACGCGGCATATGCGCGCGACGGGCGATACCCCGGTGATCCTGCTGACCGCGCGCAGCGAAGAGACCGACCGCATTGTCGGCCTCGAAATGGGCGCCGACGACTATGTCGTGAAGCCCTTCTCCCCCCGCGAACTGTCGGCGCGGATCAAGGTGGTGCTGCGCAGGTTGCAGGCGGGCGGCACGCGCCAGCACGCCCCGGAGACCGGCAGCTACGCCTTTTCGGGGTGGGTGCTGAAGACCAGCGAGCGCGCGCTGGTCGACCGCGACGGCGTGTCGGTGCCGCTGTCGACCGGCGAATATAATTTGCTGCTTGCCCTCGTCATGCGCCCGCGTGCGGTGCTGACCCGCGACCAGCTGCTCGACCTGACCCAGGGTCGCGAGGCGGCGGCGTTCGATCGTGCGATCGACAACCAGGTCAGCCGCCTGCGCAAGAAGATCGAGCCGGATGCGAAAAACCCGACGCTGATCAAGACGGTGTGGGGCGGCGGCTATACCCTCGCGAGCGACGTGACGCGCCTGTGATCCGGCGATGAGGCGGTTCGTCCCCCGCAGCCTGACCGGGCAGATCGCGCTGATGGTGGCGCTGGCGCTGTTCGTCGCACAGGCGATCAACTTCGCCCTACTGCTGCGCGAACGCCGCATGCTGCGCTTCGAGCAGGTGACCGCGCCCGCCATCACGCGCGTCGTCGACGCCGCCGAGCGGATCCGCGACGGCCGCTTTCGCGAGCCCCCCGAACAACGCCGGACGCGGTTGCGGCTGGAGCCGCGCAACCCGATCCCGCCCGGACTGCGTCGCCAGCCGGATGTCGAGGAGGGGCTGCGCCAGGCGCTGGCGGAAGCAGGCATTCCGGTCGGCGGAATCGTGACCGGGCTCAGCCGCATTTCCGAAACCGACCCGCGCTTTGCCCGCATGAACGCCCTGCGCGCGCAACGGATGAAAAGGCTGGGCGGCGAGTTGTTCGTCGCGGTCGAGCTGCCGGGACACGGATGGCTGGTGCTCAAATCGGGCTGGCCGTTCAGCGATCGCGACATCATCTGGCGGCTGATTTTTCAAACGCTGATCATCTATGCGATCGTGCTGGTGCCGGTGCTGTGGCTCGGCCACCGCGTCGCGCGCCCGCTGCGATCGCTCGCCGCCTCGGCGCGCGACTTCAATCCCGCCACGCCGCACGAACCGATCGAGGAACACGGGCCTGGCGACGTGCGCGCGGTGATCGCCGCCTATAATCTGATGAGCCGCCGCGTGACCGCGATGCTCGATGAAAAGGACCAGATGCTCGGCGCGATCGGCCACGACCTGCGCACCCCGCTCGCGGCGCTGCGCGTCCGCATCGAATCGGTCGAGGACGAGGAAGACCGCCTCCGCATGGCCGACACGATCGACGAGATGAACGGCACGCTCGACGATATCCTCAGCCTGGCACGGCTGGGACGGCCCAGCGAGGCGCCGACCGAAACCGACTTGTCCGCGCTGATCGACGCGGTGGTCGACGATTTCCGCGATCTGGGCCATGCCGTCGACTATGAGGACGGGCAGCGCGTGATCCTGCGCCTGCGCCCCTCGTTGATGCGTCGTGCGGTCCGCAACCTGATCGAAAACGCGGTGAAATATGCCGACGGCGCCGATGTGGCGCTGCGCCGCGACGCCGGGAGCGTCCGGATCGAGGTCGCCGATCGCGGCCCCGGCATTCCGGCCGATCAGATCGCGGCGGTGTTCGATCCCTTCACCCGGCTCGACGCGTCGCGCAATCGCAGCACGGGCGGCGTCGGACTGGGGCTGACCCTGGCCCGCGCGATCGTGCGCGAGGCGGGCGGCGATATCACCCTGGTAAACCGCGATGGCGGTGGACTGTGCGCGACGATCACCTTGCCGGGGCGATAGCACACCATTGACAACCCGCGTGGCTAACCCGACCAACCGGATCGGGGAGACATGACGTGAGCGGGTTCTAATTCATCTTTTCGCTGTTCTGTGCGATGCTGGACATGCTCGCATAAAAGATCCGTTGACTACATATGTAGTCAACGGATCGGCCGATGAACAGATTTATGCCGATCGTCCTTGTTGCCGGCGCGACTGCACTGCCGGCTGCGGCGCAGGACCACATCTCCGGGCAATGGATCGTCACGGTTGATCGCTTGGGGACGCCTGAATATTCGACGCTGAATCTGCGTCGCGACGGCGATGCGCTGCGCGGCGACTGGGACGGCGAGTCGGTCACCGGCACGATCAAGGGCCGCGGCGTGGTGCTGACGATCCGCGACCGGCGTACTGCAGTCTATCGCTTCACCGGGACGAGCGGTCGCGATGGAATCAGCGGGGTCGCCGACTATCCAGATAACAACCACCCGGAGTTGCGGCTGCGCTTCGGCTTTTCGGCGCGGCGCGTTCCCGACCGACCGCCTACCGGGCCACAGGTGCATGTGTTCACGCCCGCCGATTATTCGAACAGCTTCTCCGCCGAACGCCGCCCGGTCCTGACCATCTGGCCGGGGGATACGGTGCGTACCACCACGGTGGATTCGGGCGGGATGGACGCGCAGGGGGTGACGCGCGCACTGTTCGGCAATCCACAGACCGGCCCGTTCTTCATCGCGGGTGCCGCTCCGGGCGACACTGTCGTCGTCCACATTCTCAAGCTGCAACCCAATCGCGATTGGGCGGAGAGCCTGGACAGCATCGTCGGCCGGGCGCTGGGCACGGCGCTGGTGCCCAAGGCAGGAGCACTGGGAAAGACGGTCAGGTGGCGGCTCGACCGTGAGGGTGGATTTGCGACCCCGGCGGAGGCGAGCGGACGGCTCAAGGACTTCCGCGTCCCGCTGCGCCCGATGCTCGGCGGCCTGTCGCTCGCACCCGGCTTCGCGACCCCGCCGATGTCGACCGGGGACACCGGTCGCGCAGGCGGAGACATGGACTTTCCGGAAGTGATCGCGGGTAACGCCGTGCTGCTGCCGGTCCAGCAGCCGGGCGGCCTGCTTTATCTCGGCGATGGTCATGCGGCGCAGGGCGACGGCGAGACCAGCCAATATGGGCTGGAGACATCGATGGACGTGGAGTTCCGCGTCGAACTGATCAAGGGCCGCGCAATCGGGATGCCTCGCGTTGAATCGCCCACCGAGCTCATGGTGCTGGGGCAGGCCGGGTCGCTGGACGAAGCGCTCAAGAGCGCGACGACCGGCCTGATCCTGTGGCTCCAGCAGGATTACGGACTCACGCTGTCCGAAGCGGCGCAGGTGATCGGCGCGGCGATGCGCTATTCGGTGCCGAACTTGGCGGGTCGCAGCGTCGGGGTTGCCGCGCGGATCGGCAAGGCGCTGCTGCCGCCGCGCGAACCGCCCAGGCCCTGACGCAAAGCGGGCCGGAGTTGCCCCCGGCCCGCTTCGCGTTTGTCAGGTGATCGGATCGATCAGCCGACGATCTCTTCCGGCTTGAAGAAGTAGGCGATCTCGATCGCCGCATTCTCGTCGCTGTCCGAACCATGGACGGTGTTGGCCTCGATCGACTCGGCCAGTTCCTTGCGGATCGTGCCCGGCTCGGCGTTCGCCGGGTTGGTCGCGCCCATGATGTCGCGGTTGCGCTGCATGGCGTTCTCGCCCTCGAGCACCTGCACCACGACCGGGCCGGAGATCATGAATTCGACCAGCTCACCGAAGAAGGGGCGCTCCTTGTGGACCGCGTAGAAGCCCTCGGCCTGCTCGCGGGTCATGTGGATGCGCTTGGAGGCAACGACGCGCAGGCCGGCTTCCTCAAGCATCTTGGTGACCGCGCCGGTCAGGTTGCGGCGGGTGGCATCGGGCTTGATGATCGAAAAGGTACGGGTCACGGCCATGGCCATGCGGCTCCTGTCATATGGGGGATGGGATTGCGCGCGCCCTTAGAGACAGGCGCGGGCGGTGGCAAGGGGCCGCAGGTGCGCCGTGTCAGGCCGCCTGCCCCCAGCGTCCGTTTTCGTCCTGTTTCCAGTAGCGGCGCTCGACGCCGTCGCGTTCGGCAAGGGTCTTCCACGCGATCCGCGCCGCGCCGATGCTGTCTTCGCCGAAGAAGTGGAAGGCGCGTTCGAAGCTGAGCGCGTCGTCGCGCCATTCGCCGTCGATCAGGGCGACGTGGCGCGCGCCGTTGCCCGGGGCGACCGCTTCGCCGATCAGCACCGGCTGCAGCCTGTCGTCCCCTGCCCCCGCCTGTGCATGCGGCAGGAAACTGTCGGGGCGGAAGGTCCACAGCAGCTGGTCGATCCGGCGACGCTGTTCGGCATCACCGGAGACGATAAGCAGGCGCTGGCCGCTTTCCACCACCTTGGCCGCGATCTGCGGGAGCGCGCGCTCCAGCGGGGTCGCGGTCAAGTGGTAGAAATCGACCTGCATGGCTCCCAGCTCAGCGCTCGAAATTGTCGCGGACGAAGCGGTCGAGCAGGCGCACGCCATAGCCGGTCGCGCCCTTGTCGTAGTTCGGACCGGGCTTGTCGGCCCATACCATGCCGGCGATGTCGAGATGCGCCCAGCGCACGCCGGGTTCGACGAAGCGCTGGATGAACTGCGCGGCGGTGATCGACCCCGCGCCGCGCGGCCCGACATTCTTCATGTCGGCGATCTGGCTGTCGAGCAGCTTGTTATACGCGTCGCCCAGCGGGAAGCGCCACAGCTGATCCCCGGTCGCGCGGCCCGCCGACAGCAGCTGCTCGGCAAGGCCGTCATCGTTGGCGAACAGGCCGCCATGTTCGTTGCCGAGCGCGATGATCATCGCACCGGTCAGCGTAGCGAGGTCGACGATGGTCCTGGGGCCATGCGTCTTCTGGACCCAGGTGATCGCGTCGCACAGCACCAGCCGCCCTTCGGCGTCGGTGTTGATCACCTCGATCGTCTGGCCCGACATCGACGTGACGACGTCGCCGGGACGCTGGGCATTGCCGTCGGGCATGTTCTCGACCAGGCCGCACACGCCGATGACGTTGACCTTGGCCTTGCGCAGCGCCAGCGCCTTCATCGCGCCCGCGACGGCACCCGCGCCGCCCATGTCCCACTTCATGTCTTCCATGCCGGCCGCGGGCTTGATCGAAATGCCGCCGGTGTCGAACGTCACGCCCTTGCCGACCAGCGCGACATCGACGTCGCCTGCATCCTTGCCGTTCCAGCGCATCGCCAGCAGGCGCCCGTCACGGCGCGAACCCTGCGCCACGCCCAGCAGCGCGCCCATGCCGAGCTTTTCCATCGCGGCGCGATCGAGCACCTCGATCTCGATGCCGAGATCGGCGAGGTGACGGCAACGCTCGACGAAGCTTTCCGGGTAGAGGATGTTCGGCGGCTCGGACACGAGCGTGCGCGTCAGCTCCATGCCCTCGGTCACTGCGGCATGCGCGGCCCAGGCCTCGTCGCTGCCCTCCGGCGCGCCGACAATCACCAGCGTGTCCAGCGTCGGCTTCTGCTTCTCGGTCAACTTGGTGCGATAGGCGTCGTGGCGCCAGCCGCGCTGCTTTGCCGCTGCGGCAAAGCGGGCGACGGCACGCGCGGTCGGCGCGCCGCCCAGCGCTGCGAAGTCGACCGTGATCGTGGTCACGCCCGAGGTCAGGAAGCGCGCGGTCAGCGCGCCGCCGGCGCGTCCATAATCGGCTTCGCTCCCGGCGCCCACGCCGACCAGCAATACGCGATCCGCGCCATCCTTGCCCGGCACGAACACTTCGGCGATCGATCCCACCTCACCCTCGAAGCGCCCCGAACGCGCGGCGCCGCGCACCAGCGCCAGCGTCGTATCGTCGAGCGTGCCGCCGGGCATCCGGTCCAGCCCGTCCTTTTCGACCGGCAGAGCGAGCACCGCCGCGTCGGCGGGGCGGGCGGCGGAAAATGTTACCTGCATGAAGCTTCCTGTTCCTGTGGGTCACCGCTTATGGCGAGTCGACCCTATCTAGGGAAGCGCATGCGATGGGGCAAAGGCCGTGCGCGGCGGGTGGCGATTGCGAAGCGGCGCGCACGGTGCGATAGGGCCAGGGAACGGATTGGTTCGGCCCTGCGCGGGGCAGTGTTTGTACAAGGGGTAGAACGACGTCGTGACGCGCAAGGCTCTGCTGCTCGCCGGGATCGTGCCGCTCGCGCTGTGCCTGTCGCCGGGCGCGACCGCACGGAGCGCGCAGGACCTTCAGGATCGCGCGGTCGAACCACCCCCGCCGTCCGAAACGCCGCTCCCGGACGACCCCAACCAGATCCAGTTCTCCGCCGATCTCGCCGAATATGATTCGAGCGGCGACGTCGTCACCGTGACCGGCGATGTCCGCATGTTCCGCGACGGCAACCGGCTGCGCGCCGACAAGGTGGTGTGGAACCGCAAGACCGGACAGGTCGTGGCCGAGGGCGATATCGCGGTCACCAACCCGGAGGGTGACACCGCCTACGGCGATCGTATCGAACTGACCGATTCGCTCAAGGACGGCATGATCGACAACATGCTGGTCGTGCTCGAGCAGGGCGGCCGGCTCGCCGCCGAACGCGGCACGCGCGATGATGGCGGCGTGATCCGCGTCGATCGCGCCGCCTATACCCCCTGCGCGGTCGTCGATTCGGGCAATTGCCCCAAGGAACCGTCGTGGAAGATCACCGCGGTGCGCGTCGTCTACGATCCGGTGAAGCAGCGCATCCGCTACACCGGCGCGCGCGTTTCGCTGTTCGGCATCGCGTCCCTGCCGCTGCCGGTCTTTTCGCATTCGGTCGGCACCGAAAATGCCAGCGGCCTGCTCGCGCCGGAGCTGCGCTACGATGCGGTTAACGGGTTCGAGGTCGCACTCCCCTATTATTTCGACCTCGGCCCCAGCAAGGGGCTGACCGTCACCCCCCGCGTCTTCACCGGCGCGCTGCCGATGCTGCAGGCCGAATATCGCCAGCTGTTCGACAAGGGCGCGTTCCGCGTCACCGGATACGGCACCTACAGCCGCCGCAGCGATGACTTCATCTCGCCGACCCCCGGCGTGTCGAGCGAGAATGCGTTTCGCGGCTATATCGACGCCGCCGGGCGGTTCCAGTTCGACCCGAACTGGAGCGCGAGCGGGTCGGTGCGGCTCGCCAGCGACCGCACCTTCCTGCGCCGCTACGATATTTCCAGCGACGACCGGCTGCGCAACAACCTGCGCGTCGAACGGATCGACCGCGATTCCTATTTCTCGATCAACGGCTGGTTCGTCCAGACGCTGCGCCCGACCGAGAATCAGGGGCTTCAACCGGTGGCGCTGCCCGAAATCGACTATCGCCTGCGCTTCGGCCAGAACCTCATCCCGGGCGGCCGGTTCGAGCTCCAGGCAAACAGCCTGGCGATCAGCCGCGGACAGGGACAGGACACGCAGCGCGCCTTCACCTCGCTGCGCTACGACCTGCGCAAGCTGACGGCATGGGGACAGGAGGTCACGCTGACCGCCTATGGTCGCGGCGATCTGTATAACACCCAGGATACGCTCGCGACCACGGTGGCGAGCTATCGCGGGCTCGAGGAGTTTCACGCCCGCGCGATCGGCGCGCTCGCGCTCGACATGAAATGGCCGCTGATCGGCGAGGCGTTCGGCGGCACGCAGCGGATCACGCCGCGCTTCCAGATCGTCGCCGCGCCCAAGCTCGAGAATTTCGACGTGCCGAACGAGGACGCGCGGTCGGTCGATCTGGAGGATTCGAACCTCTTCGCGCTCAATCGCTTCCCCGGATATGACCGGTTCGAGGATTCGACGCGCTTCACCTTCGGCGTCGACTATGCGCTGTATCTGCCGGGTCTTTCGGTCGAGGCGAATGTGGGCCAGAGCTATCGCCTGACCTCCCGCCCCGCCATCCTGCCCGACGGAACCGGGCTCGACGATCGCCTGTCCGACTTTGTCGGGCGCACCGTCGTACGATTCCGCGACTTCGTCGCGTTCACCCACCGCTACCGGCTCGACAAGGACAATCTGGCGATCCGCCGCAACGAGATCGACGCGACAGTCGGGTCGCGCGCCACCTTCGTCACGCTCGGCTATCTGCGGCTCAACCGCAATATCGGGTTCGCGCTGGAAGATCTGCAGGATCGCGAGGAGGCGCGGGTAGGCGCGCGCGTCCAGATTTCGCGTTTCTGGTCCGCCTTCGGTTCCGCCGTGGTCGATCTCACCGACAAGGAAGAGGATCCGACCTCGCTCGCCGACGGGTTCGAACCCATCCGCCACCGCCTGGGGGTGGAATATGAGGATGACTGCCTGCGGATCGGACTGACCTGGAAGCGGGATTATCGCACGACCGGCGACGCGCGGCGCGGCAGTTCCTACCTGTTCACGCTGGCTCTCAAGAATTTGGGGCGCTAAACGCGATCGCGCGTGGACTGGTACCCGCGATAAAATCATGTAAGCCCCAGTTCAGGCACAATTGACGATTAGACGGCGTCCGTTCGCAGAATCGGATTCGTTTCAGGCACAGGTGAAGATGACCTCGAAAGTCGCGCGTTTCGGCCGTTACTCGGCTCTTTTTCTCGGTATCGCAGCAAGCACCGCGATCGGCGCCCAGACGGTGCCCGACAGCGAAGTGCCGTCGACCGCCAATCTCAACCTGCCGCAGAATTTGCAGTTGTTTGCGAAAGCTGACCCCAATATCCGCAAGCCGACGGCGATCGTGAACGGCTATGTCATCACGCGCACCGATATCGAGCATCGCGTCAATCTGTTCATGGCGCTCAATCAGCTCAAGCTGACCCCGGCCGAGCAGGATCAGCTGCGCCTTCAGGTGCTGCGCCTGCTGACCGACGAGACGATCCAGATCCAGCAGGCCAAGGCGAAGGATGTCACCATCCCCGCCGAGCAGATCGAGCGCAGCTTCATCGGCATCGCGCGGCGCTATGGCCGCTCGCCGGACGAGATGCGCGCCTGGTTGCGCGACATCGGCTCGTCGGAGCGTTCGTTCAAGCGCCAGATTGAGGGTGAACTGGCGTGGCAGAGCCTGATCCGCCGCACAATCAACCCGTTCGTCAATGTCGGCGAAGAGGAAGTCAACGCGATCATCGCGCGCCTCGAGGCTGCCAAGGGCACCGAGGAATTCCAGCTGCGCGAGATCTATATCTCGGCAACGCCCGAACGCGCGGGCGAGGTGTTCCAGGGCATGCAGCAGATGATCCAGCAGATGCAGCAGGGTCGTCCGTTCGAATATTTCGCGCAGTTCTCCGAAGCCACGACGCGTGCGCAGGGCGGCGATCTCGGCTGGGTGCGCGCCGAAATGCTGCCGGCCCCGCTCGCGCAGGCGACGCAGCAGATGCAGGTCGGTCAGGTGGCCGGACCGGTCGAGGTTCCGGGCGGCTTCTCGATCCTGTATCTGGTCGACAAGCGCCAGGTGCTGATGTCCGATCCGCGCGACGCTCAGCTCAGCCTGCGTCAGATCACCGTCAAATTTCCCAAGGGGATCACCGAAGCGCAGGCGCAGGCGCGGGTCGCCGAATTCGCCGGAGTGCTGAAATCGACCAATGGCTGCGGCGCGGTGGGCAAGGCCGCCGAAACGCTGGGCGCCGAAGTGGTCGACAATGACTCGGTTCGCGCCCGCGATCTTCCGCCCCAGCTTCAGGACATCGTTCTGGGCCTTCAGGTCGGACAGGCCACGCCCCCGTTCGGATCGCAGACCGAGGGTGTGCGCGCGCTGGTACTGTGCGGACGCGACGAGGCGCAGGCATCGAACCAGCCGTCGGGCGAGGCGATCCGCAACGAGATCGAGGAGCGCCGCACCAATCTGCGTGCCCAGCGCCTGCTGCGCGATCTGCGCCGCGACGCGATCATCGAGTATCGCTGAGCCGTGAGCGGCGCCCTGCGCCCGCTCGCGGTCGCGATGGGCGATCCCGCCGGGATCGGACCCGAGATCATTGCCAAGGCATGGGCGGCGCGCGCGCTGCACACGCTCGCGCCCTTCTTCGCGGTCGGCGAACCGACGGCGGTCGCGAAGGTGTGGGACGGCCCGATCGCGCGGATCGGCAGCCCGGATGAGGCGGCACGCGCGTTCGATACGGCGCTGCCGGTGCTCACCGTTGCCTGTACCGAAGAGGTAAATCCCGGAACGCCGGACGTCGCGGGTGCGCGCTGCGCGCTCGACAGTCTTGAGCTTGCCACCGGGCTGACGCGATCGGGTGCGGCGGGCGCGCTGGTCACGGGCCCCGTGTCGAAGGCTCAGCTCTATCGCATCGGGTTCACCCATCCGGGCCAGACCGAGTTCGTCGCCGAACGCTGCGGCATCGCCCATGCCAACGCCGTGATGATGCTCGCCGGCCCCACGCTGCGCGTCGTCCCGGTGACGACGCATATCCCGCTGATCGAGGTGGCGCCGTCGCTCAGCGTCGAGCTGGTCCTGGCCAAGGCGCGGGCGACGGCGCGCGGGCTCGCCCGCAATTTCGGCATCGCAGCGCCGCGGCTCGCCTTTGCGGGTCTCAACCCCCATGCGGGCGAGGGCGGCGCGATCGGCCATGAGGAAATCGACATACTGGTGCCCGCGATCGCGCAACTGCGCGCCGAGGGGATCGACGCGACCGGCCCGTTCGCGGCCGACACGATGTTCCACGCCCGCGCCCGCGCCACCTACGACGCCGCGATCTGCCTCTATCACGATCAGGCGCTGGTGCCGCTCAAGACGCTGCATTTCGACGAGGGCGTCAATCTGACGCTTGGCCTGCCGATCGTGCGCACTTCGCCGGATCATGGCACGGCATTCGGCATCGCGGGGACCGATCAGGCGGAACCCGGCGCGATGATCGCGGCGATCCGCATGGCCGCGCAGGCCGCCGAACACCGCGCCGTCTACGACGCAGCCGCCGCGTGAGCCCCCTCCCCCCGCTGCGTGAGGTCATCCGCAGACATGGCCTGTCGGCCAGCAAGGCGCTGGGCCAGAATTTCCTGTTCGATTCGCAGTTGCTCGACCGGATCGCGCGCGTCCCCGGCGATCTGAACGGTCAGGAGGTGTTCGAGGTGGGCCCCGGCCCCGGCGGCCTGACCCGCGCGCTGCTCGGAGCGGGCGCGCAGGTGACCGCAGTCGAGCGCGATCGGCGCTGCATCCCCGCGCTGGAGGAACTGGGCGAGGCCTTTCCCGGCCAGCTGCGCGTGATCGAGGGCGATGCGCTGGAGGTCGACGCTCCCGCGCTGTTCGCCACCAAGCCGCACATCGCATCCAACCTCCCCTATAATGTCGGCACGGCCCTGCTGGTCGGCTGGCTGTCGGCGGACTGGCAACCGTGGTGGGCGAGCCTCACCTTGATGTTCCAGAAGGAAGTCGCCGAGCGCATCGTCGCCGCGCCCGGAACCGACCATTACGGCCGCCTCGCCGTGCTCGCCCAATGGCGCAGCGCCGCGCGGATCGCGATGCCGGTCCATCGCAGCGCCTTCACCCCACCGCCCAAGGTGATGTCGGCCGTGGTCCATATCGTCCCGACCGATGAGCCGCCGGGCGTGCAATTCCGCGTCCTCGAAAAGCTGACCGCCGCCGCCTTCGGCCAGCGACGCAAGATGCTGCGCCAGAGCCTGAAGGGCGTCCCGGGCGCGGTGGAGGCCGCCGAAGCGCTCGGGATCGATCCGACCCGCCGCGCGGAGACGGTCAGCGTCGCCGAATTTGTCGATCTGGCGCGCGCATTGTCCTAAGCCGAGTGCACCCGGACTAAAGCTCCAGGCCGGGTCGGGCTTCTCGCGGAGGCGCTATGGTTTTCGTCAGCATCACCCGGTTGCGCATCCGCGCGTGGCGCTTCATGCCCGGCTTTACGGTCGACGCGCTTCGCACGCGCGCGCAGGTCAGCCGTGCCGAGGGCTTCCTGACCGGATCGCTCCTGCCCGATCGCCAACGCACCTTCTGGACGATGACGCTGTGGCGGAGCCAAGCGGACATGCGCAACTACATCACCAGCGGATCGCACCTTAAGGCGATGCCCAGGCTGATGAACTGGTGCGACGAGGCCAGCATCGTCCACTGGGAGCAGGAAGATGCGGTAGCGCCCGACTGGACCGAGGCCGACCGCCGCATGCGCGCCGAGGGCCGGCCGTCCAAACTCCGCCACCCCTCAGCCCGACATCTCGACCTGAGCTATGCCGCGCCGCGAACGGACCGGGCGGCCCCGATCGTCCCCCGGTACCCGCCCGCGCGGCGCGCCTAGTTCTTCTTTTCCTCGGCCTTGGGCGGAACGACCTGCGCCGTGGCGGTCGCGGGCGGGCCCTTGGCGATCGCGGCGGCAAGCTGGGTCGCGTCGGCACACGTACCGCACAGCGTCTTCACGCGCGCCAGATTCTCCTTGGCGCGTTCAACCGCGCCCTTCTGCACCATCGCCTCGCCCTGGCCGCGCAACGCGACGAGGTCGTTGGGCTCCAGCGTCAGCGCCTCGCGATAGAAGCGGATCGCCTTGCCGGGCAGTCCCTGCGCACGCGCGATCTCGGCGAGCACGATATAGGCCTGGCGGTTGCGCGGATCGACCGCCAGCGCGCTCTCCACCAGCCCGTTGGCGTCGGCAAGATTGCCTGCACCGCGCGCAGCCTTGCCCTTTTCGAGCAGCGCGATCGAGCGCGCATCGATCTGGTCGTCCGCCCGCTGGCCATAGAGCGAGGTCGAAACGCTGAGCAGGGCGAGTGCGGCTGCGGCCGACACCAACGTGATACGCATGACGGTCTCCAACTTCGGAACGGGCATGGCTATCACGCGCGCACCAGCCGCGCGACAAAAAACCCGTCGGTTGCATCGTTGAGCGGGGTGAGGCGCATGCCCGGTCCATGCGGCGTGCCCAGGG
This sequence comes from Sphingomonas plantiphila, assembly GCF_046000505.1. NCBI lineage: Bacteria > Pseudomonadati > Pseudomonadota > Alphaproteobacteria > Sphingomonadales > Sphingomonadaceae > Sphingomonas > Sphingomonas plantiphila. The sequence goes on from NZ_JBELQC010000001.1 coordinate 77,942, forward strand.
GAAGCGCAAGCGGCTCGACACGAAACGCCGGGTTGCGCGCGAGAAAGGCATCGACCTGCCCTGCTCCTTCCGCATCGAGCAGCGAGCAGACGATATGCACCAGCGCTCCCCCCGGCCGCACCAGCCCCGCCGCGACGTCGAGCAGCCGCGCCTGCGTCTCGACCAGTCGGGCGAGCCGCGCCGGGGTGAGCCGCCAGCGCGCCTCGGGATTGCGGCGCCAGGTGCCGGTCCCTGAACAGGGCGCATCGATCAGCACGAGATCGGCGTTGTCACTCCAGTCGGCGAGCGCATCCGCCTCCGCTCCGGGGTTGAGCAGGCGCGTCTCGACGATCGCCACGCCGGCCCGCCGCGCACGCGGTTCGAGCCGCGAGAGCCGCGGACGATCGGTATCGGTGGCAAGGATCTCGCCGCGTTCGTCCATTCCGGCAGCGAGCGCGAGCGTCTTGCCACCGCCCCCGGCGCACAGGTCGACCACGCGCATGCCCGGCTGCGCGGCGGCGGCGAGCGTCACCGCCTGACTGCCCGCGTCCTGCACCTCGACCGCGCCGGCGGCATAGGGCTCGCTCGCCTCGAGCCTGGTGTCGGGCGGCAGGCGCAGGGCGAGTGCCAGTCCGGGGGTCGGCTGCGCGTCCGGGAACGCGTCCTGGATCATCGCCACGGAAGCCTTGGCGGGGTTGACCCGGATATCGAGCGACGCCCGCCCGAGCAGCGCCGCCGCCTGATCGCCATCGACGCCCGAAGCGGCCAGCGCATCGATCAGCCAGGCGGGCGCGACACCCCCGGTCGCCACTGGTTCGCCGAAAGCGATCGGCGCAGGCCCATAGGACGAGCCGTCGAAGCTTTCCGCCACTGCCGGGTCGTCAGCCGCGACTGCCAGCATCGCCGCCCGCCCGGACTGCGGCACCTCGCCACAGCGCCGGATCGCCTCATAGATCAGCGCGCGGATGGCGCGGCGATCCTTCGACCCGGCATAGCGCCGCGCCGCCATCGCGCGCGCGATCAGCACGTCCGCCGACGCACCCCCCTCCCGCGCGGCGGCGATGATGGCATCCAGCAGTTCGATGGCAGTTTGGGTGCGCGCGGCGGGGGTCATGCGGCTCCCTTATGGGACGGACACGGGTTCGGCGAGGCTTGCCGGAAAGGCCCGCAGGATCGCAGGCGCAAGCTTCGCCGCAAGCGCCGCGGGCGCGTCAGCCTTGGTTCCCTCCGCCTGCGCGGTCAGCGCACTTCCGCGCCACACCGGCTGCAGGTCCGCGCGCGCGACCAGCTCGATCGTCAGCTGCGTCACGATCAGCCCGCGCAACTGGCGCTTGTCGGAGGGCAAGGTGACGCCGAACGCACCGCCCCAATTGCCGACGCTGCCGCGCGCGCCCTGCTCCGGCCCGTTCGAGGCGACCGCACCGCGTGCCGCGCGGGTGATCGCGAAGCGCGCGATATAACGCCCGCGCGCCTGACCCGGCAGCGCGGTGAAGCGGGCGTCGAGCAGCGCCTGTTCGATCGCATCGGCGAACACGCTGCGGACCGGTGCGGGGGCGGCGTCACCCTCCGCCGCCTCGACCGTCACGGTCCCTGGGGTGAGCGCGGGGGCTTCGTCTTGCGCCGCTGCCGGGGTCGCTACCATCATCGCCAGTGCCGCAATCCACATCGTCCGCTTCCTTTTCGTTACCCTTATTCGACCGACACGGTCCGCAGCTCATAGATGATCTTGATCCGCACCCACTCACCGACCTGATACTGGCCGCGCAACCGGGGCGGGCGGACGCGGAATTGCCAGGCAGCGGCGAGCACCGCGCGGCCGATCTGCGCCCCGTCGGGATATTCGTCGAGCAACGCGCAATTGTCGACGCGAAACTCCGCCACGGTGCGGCACGCGATCAGCGCCCAGCCGGGGGGACGTGCGGTCGACAGATAGCCGCGCAACTCGCTGTCATAGGGCTCGCGAAACCAGCTTGCGGCATAGAGCGGCTCGCCATTGGGCCCGCGTCCCTCGACCCGGCGGCTGTCGCGCGGATCGGCGGGCGGTGCGGCGGGACCATAGGCGCGCCGTGCCGGGGCGGGCGCTCCGGACGCGCGCGGCAGCGTCGCGATATCGGGCATGCCGCCCAGCGGGATATCGAGCATCGCCGGCGGCTGGGGCGCCGGGGGAAGCGGCGCTGCGGGCGGCGCCGCTTCGGGTTCGGGACGCGGCGGCACGGGGTCGGCGCGCTCGGTCGGCGCCGGCGGCGCCGATTCGGTATCCTCGGGGTCCGGGTCGGGAACCGGGTCGGGCGTGACCCCGAACACCGCCATCGGCACGGTCTCCTCGGGCGGAGCGAGCAGCTTCGGCGCGATCGAGAGCAGGACGAGGCCCAGCGCCAGTTCCACCGCGATCGCCAGCGCCACCGCCAGCGCACGGTCGCCAAAACGCGCGCGCAGCCGCTGTTTCAGCGGGCGCGGGTCGTGGTTCGGTTCGGGATGCTCGGCGCTCGACAAGGCGGGGCTGCAATGCCGCGCCATTGCGTCGAAATCATGTCGGGGCGCGGTTCACGCGTTCGCCGGTACCGCCTCCGCCAGCGCGCGGCGCAAGTCGCCCTGGGTGAACGGCTTGGCGAGCCGCTTGATCCGTGCAGACACGTCGGCGGGCGTCTCGCCATAGCCGGTCGCGAGGATGATCGGCAGATCGGGTCGCAGCGCGCGCGCATGTTCGACCAGCTGGCTGCCGGTCATCCCGGGCATCGCCTGATCGGTGATGAGCAGCCCGATCTCGCCATGCGTCTGCAACTGCGTCAGCGCTGCCGCGCCCGAATCCGCTTCGAACACCTGATGCCCGAGATCGACGAGCAGGGCGGCCGTGTTCGTCAGGACCAGCGGATCGTCGTCCACGACCAATATCGTGAGCGCGCGCGCACCCTCCTCCGGCTCGGCTTCGGTGGGCGTGGCTGCCGGGCGGCTTCCCTCGGCCGCAAGCGGGAGCCAGATATGCGCGCGTGTCCCCACCCCGGGCGAGCTCTCGATCTCCAGCGCGCCGCCGTTCTGCTGCGCGAAACCATGGATCATCGACAGGCCCAGGCCCGTCCCCTTGCCCACGCCCTTTGTCGTAAAGAAGGGTTCGGTCGCCCGCGCGAGCGTCCCCTGATCCATGCCGACGCCCGCGTCGCATACGCTCAGCCGGACATAGCTTCCCGGCGCCAGGTCGCCGCGCGCACCGTCGACCGTCCGCTGTGCCGCCTCGATCGTGATCGCTCCGCCCTCGGGCATCGCATCGCGTGCGTTTACGACCAGGTTGAGCAGCGCCATTTCGAGCTGGTTGGTGTCCGCGGAAACCGCCGCGAGATCGTCGGGAAACTGGGTTTCGATCTGCCAGGACGGCCCGATCGTGCGCTGCAGCAGTCCCGTCATGTCGGCCACCAGCGCGGCGACATCGACCCGCTCGGTCTTGAGTTGCTGGCGCCGCGCAAAGGCAAGCATGCGCTGCGTCAATGCGGCGCCCCGCTCTGCCGCCTGCATCGAATTGTCGATCAGGCGCGCGATCTGCGGATCGTCCGGCACGCGTTTCTTCAGCAGCGTAAGGCCGCTCATGATCGCCATCAGCAGGTTGTTGAAATCATGCGCGACGCCGCCCGTCAGCTGGCCGATCGCCTCGATCTTCTGTGACTGGAACAGCGCCTCGCGCGCAGTTTCCAGCTCGCGCTGCGTCTCTTCGCGCTCGGTCACGTCGCGCGTGATCTTGGCGAAACCGATCAGTCGGCCGTCATCGTCGCGGATCGCGTCGATCACCACGCTGGCGCGGAACCGGGTCCCATCCTTGCGCACCCTCCACCCCTCGGCCGCAAAGCGCCCGTCGCGACGCGCCGTTTCGAGCGCGCGTTGCGGATCGCCCCGTCCGCGCTCCTCGTCCGGATAGAAGGTGGAGAAATGCTGCCCGATGATCTCGTCGGGCGAATAGCCCTTGATCCTTTCCGCTCCGGCATTCCAGCTCGATACCACGCCGGCGCTGTCGAGCATGTAGATCGCATAGTCGCTAACGCCCTGCACCAGCAGGCCAAACTGCCTCTGGCTCTGCTGCAGCGCGGCTGCGCGCTCGATCACGCGCCGTTCGAGGTCCGCGTTGAGCTCGCGCAGCTGAGCGGCGGCGTGACGCAGCTCGGCTTCGGCCGCAGTGCGCTCGACATGCGCCCAGCTGCGGTCGGTCACCTCGCGGATCAGCGCGATTTCCTCCGGCGTCCACACATGCGGCTCGCGATGATGCGCCGCCATCAACGCCGTCAGCCGTCCGTCCTTGACCAACGGGATGCACACGGTCGCGCTGATCCCGATTGCCTGGAACGTCGCCGCCTCGTGCGGCGCCAGTTCGGCCAGATTATCGTCGATGATCAGCGGCCGCGCGGCGCTAAGCTCCTGCACAGCCAGCGCTCCGAAATCGGCGAGCTTGTAGCGGCCGACGATCGATGGCGATCCTTCGCGCGCCCAGTCGCCGCGGATCGTGAACCCGTCCTCGTCCGGGTCCATGACGGCATAGGCGCAGTTGGACGCGCCCAATTGGGCGGCGAGCATGCGGGTGGTGACCTCCAGCACCTCGGCGGGGTCGGTACTGCGCGCAGTCTCGATCGACAGCGAATCGAGGAAGCGCAGCCGTGCCTCGCTTTCGCGCAGCGCCTGGTTGGCGCGGACCGTGTCGGTCGTTTCGACGACCACCGCGAGCACCCCGGCAGGCGCGCCTGCGCCGTCGTAGACGGGGGAGTAGTCGAGATCGAGCCAGCACTCCTCGAACGCGCCCGTTCGATTGAGGATCAGCTTGTGATTGCGGTAGGCCAGCGTGCCTCCGGCCAGCCCCACCCGCATCACATTGGCGTTGAAGTCGGCGACTTCGGGCCACGCCTCCAGCACTTTCATGCCCAGCAACCCGGGATGCCGGTCGCCCGCGAACACCGAATAGCCGTCATTGTAGATCAGGTTGCCGTCCTCGCCCCACAGCATCACGATCGGAACCGGGCAGTGGATCAGGAAGGCGACGATGGCGCGCAGGCTGGGCGACCAGCCTTCGATCGGGCCGACCCGCGTCGCCCCCCAGTCGAACGTCGCGATGCGCCGCCCCATCTCACCCCCATCGCTGAGGAAGGCTGGCACTTCCAACGTACTCGCCATATTACGGTTCATTAGCCCCCTGAAAGCTACCCATGCGCGCTACGGCGCATGGCCGAACGCACAAGCGTAACGATCGCTCCCAGCGGCGGATAGATTTTTGAGTCGTCGGGTGCGGTTCAGCGCGTGGGGTAGTTGGGCGCCTCGCGCGTGATCGTCACGTCATGCACATGGCTTTCGCGCAGGCCGGCATTAGTGATGCGAACGAACCGGCCCTTCTTCTGCAGGTCGGGAATCGTCGCCGCGCCGGTATAGCCCATCGCCGCCTTGACGCCTCCGACCAGCTGATGGATCACGTCCTTGGCCGGTCCCTTGAACGCCACCTGCCCCTCGATCCCCTCGGGGACGAGCTTCAATTGATCCTTGATATCGCCCTGGAAATACCGATCGGCCGAACCCCGGCCCATCGCGCCGACACTTCCCATGCCACGATAGGATTTATACGCGCGCCCCTGATAAAGGAACGTCTCGCCCGGCGCTTCCTCGGTCCCGGCGAGCAGCGATCCGACCATGCAGGTCGAGGCACCCGCCGCGAGCGCCTTGGCGATGTCGCCCGAGGTCCGCAGACCCCCGTCGGCAATCACCGGCACGTCCGACTTGGCGGCCTCGTTGGCGGCGTCCATCACCGCCGTCAGCTGCGGCACGCCGACGCCCGCGACGACGCGGGTGGTGCAGATCGATCCGGGGCCGATCCCGACCTTCACCCCATCCGCGCCCGCGTCGATCAGCGCGCGGGTGGCGGCGGCGGTGGCGACGTTGCCGGCGACGACCTGAACGCGGTTCGACAGCTTCTTCACCCGCTCGACCGCGCGCGCGACGTCCTTGTTATGGCCGTGCGCAGTGTCGATCACGATCAGGTCGACCTCGGCATCGACCAGCGCCTCGGTGCGCTCGAACCCCTTGTCCCCCACCGTGGTCGCGGCGGCGACGCACAGGCGGCCCGCGCCGTCTTTGGTCGCGTCAGGGTAGGTCACGGCCTTCTCGATATCCTTGACGGTGATCAGGCCGACGCAGCGATACTGGTCGTCCACCACCAGCAGCTTCTCGATCCGCCGCTGGTGCAGTAACCGCCGCGCTTCTTCCTGGCCCACGCCGATCGACACCGTCGCGAGATTGTCGTGCGTCATCAGCTCGCTGACCGGCTGCCCCGGATTTTCGGCAAACCGCACGTCGCGGTTGGTGAGGATGCCGACCAGCTTGCCGCTCTGCTCGGTGATCGGGATCCCGCTGATCTTGTGCCGCGCCATCAGCGCCTGCGCCTCGGCGAGCGTACCGGTCGGCGCCATCGTGATCGGATTGACGACCATGCCGCTCTCGAAGCGTTTGACCTGGCGCACCGCCTCGATCTGCTCGTCGATCTCGAGATTGCGGTGGAGCACGCCGATGCCGCCCAGCTGCGCCATGACGATCGCCATGTCCGCCTCGGTCACCGTATCCATCGCCGAAGAGAGGATCGGGATGTTGAGCTTGAGCGACCGCGTCACATAGGTGCTGGTGTCGGCCATGCTCGGCAGCACCTCGCTCTCGCCCGGATAGAGCAGAACGTCGTCGAAGGTGAGACCGAGAGGGATATCCATGAACCGGGCCAATGTCCTTGAGTCGAGAATTGGCGGCCCATGTAACGACGCTTTGAGACGGACGCTAGGGGGCTCCCCGCTCCACCCGAGCCACCAAGCCGGTTCATTCCCGATCGACTGGCGATTGACTTGCCGTGCGCCTGCAATAGCGTGGCACCACGATCGAACGGAGGGGGCTATGTCACACAGCGAAAAGGATTTTCAGTCTGTCCCGGCGCATCTCGTCATCGCGCCGGAAACCGAAGGGGCGCCGCTGGCGGTGGAGGACATCCGCCTGCTGGTGAAGGGCCAGGGCACGATCGGGTTCGCGATCGCCGAAAAGTCGGGCTTTTTCGTATCGGTGCGCAACGATGGCTGGGGGGCCCCCGAGTTTCGCTGGGAAATCGGATTCGGCGGCGTTTCGCTGAGCGAGCATCGCGACGGCGAATGGCACGCGCTGAACCTGATTGCCAGGCCGGACAGCGGCCTCGATCCCGACCCGGACTGCCTTTACTGGTTCAGCTTCGACGCGAACAACCGCGCGCTGCGCTATGGCAAGGGCGAGATGCGCCTGGGCTGCGAACTCGCGCGGCATGAGCTCGCCAAGCCGCAAAAGGACCAGCCCGATCTCTATGCCTGGCTGAAAGAGGCGCAGACGGTCGCGGTGAGCGCGACGATCCGCGACGAGGTTGATCTGTGGCGCGACCCGGTGACCATCGAACCGCCGATGGTGGTGATCCCCCACGACCGCATCACCATGGAGGACATCGCCCACGGCAAGGTCACCGTCCCCGCGAACCTCACCCCGACCTGCCAGATCCTCTACGACAATGTCGCCGGTGAGAATTTCCGGCTCGACACGCCCGACTTCCCGCAGTTCGCGCAAGCGATCAAGGAGAGCATCGCCGACCCCGATGGCTGGTGCCACAGGACGCTGGTCGACAAGGCGAACGAGTTCGGCAAGCCCGACCTCAACCGCACCTATCTGCGGATCACGCTGGGGCAGAATCAGGGCGATTCACCCGGCGTGCCCTTCGTCATGGAGATCTGGCCGGTCGGCCATTATTCGCCGATCCACGACCATGGCGGCGCCGATGCGGTGATCAAGGTGTTCCACGGCGAGATCACCGCCGATCTCTATCCGATGCTCTCGCACCATCATCGCGAACCGTTCGGAAGCGCGACCTTCGTCAAGGGCGACGTGACCTGGATCTCGCCGCGCCTCAATCAGGTCCACCGGCTGATCAACCGTGGCAAGGAAGAGCCGTGCATCACCATCCAATGCTATATGTATGCCGAGACCAACACCACGCACTGGCCCTATTTCGATTATCTCGAGGACAATGCGATCGGCCTGTTCGCACCCAATTCCGACGCCGACTTCCTGGAGTTCAAGGCGCGGATGAAGTCCGAATGGGACAAGCGCCACCCCTGACTCCGACGGCGTGGGCGGAGGTCAGCCGCCCGCCCGCGCCAGCAGCGCCTTGGCGCGGTCGACGTGCATCTCCTCGATCATCGCGTCCTTGTGCCGTTCGGCGCCGCCCGTGAACGCCGCGACCAGCGTGCGGGCATCGTCGAGCTCGGCCTCGGTCGGATCGAAGGACGCGCGGGCGATGTCGATCTGGTTGGGGTGGATCAGGCTCTTTCCGTCGAAGCCCAGCAGACGGCCCTCGGCGCATTCCGCGGCAAGGCCGTCGGGATCGTCGAGGCGGTTGAACACGCCGTCGAGCACCCACAGCTCGCGCGCCCGCGCAGCCAGCACCACCAGCTGCAACGACAGCGCCATCTGCGCGCGACCCGCAGCGGCCGGCAGCTTCAGCGACGCCGCCAGATCGTTCGTCCCGACGATCAGCCCCGCCACCTCGACGCCCCAGCCGGTCGCGCTCGCGATCGGACCGACATTCATCACCCCCGCCGCGGTCTCGATCATCGCCAGCACCGGCCGGTCGGCATAGAGCGCGGCATGCGTAATCGTGTCGGGCGTCTCGACCTTGGGCACGATCACATGCGTCGCGCGCGATTTCTTGACCGCCTTCAGGTCGGCCTTCCAGTGATCGCTGTCCTTGGCGTTGACGCGGACGCCGAACGGGCGATCGCCGAACCCCTCGACCGCCCTCACCGCCTCGCGCGCACGCTCCTTGTCCTCCGCCTTCACCGCATCCTCGAGGTCGAGGATCACCATGTCAGCCTTCAACTCTTTCGCCTTCTCGATCGCGCGTTCATTGGACGCGGGCAGAAACAGCGCGGTGCGCGGCGGGGCGTAAATCGCTTTGCTCATGCCGCCTCTATGCTAGGATCGGCGCGTTGTGGGAAGCAGTGGCAGCCCGCTCCCCCACCCGGCCACCCAACGCCAGTATCCTTTGGGTGGCCGGGTGGGGGAGCGGGCTGGCGCCGAACCGGATCAAGCCATGCTTGATCCGACAGACAGAACGGGGACGCGGAATGGAACTCACGATCGGCACCTTTTTCGTCCTGATGCTGCTGGTGCTGATGTACCTGTTCGCCAGCATCAAGATAGTGCGACAGGGCTATCATTACACGATCGAGCATTTCGGCCGCTTCACCACCGTCGCGACGCCGGGGTTCAATCTCTACCCCGCCTTTTTCTACCGCGTCGGCCGCCGCGTGAACATGATGGAGCAGGTCATCGACATTCCGGGGCAGGAGATCATCACCAAGGACAATGCGATGATCTCGACCGACGGGGTCGTGTTCTTCCAGGTGCTGGAGGCGCCCAAGGCCGCCTATGAGGTCAGCGACCTGTATGTCGCGCTGCTCAACCTCGTCACCACCAATCTGCGCACCGTGATGGGATCGATGGACCTCGACGAAACGCTGTCGAAGCGTGACGAGATCAATGCGCGGCTGCTCAACGTCGTCGATCACGCGACCACCCCCTGGGGCGTCAAGATCACGCGCGTGGAGATCAAGGACATCCGCCCGCCCGCCGATATCGTCAACGCGATGGCGCGGCAGATGAAGGCCGAGCGTGAGAAGCGCGCAAACATCCTCGAGGCCGAGGGCAGCCGCGCGTCGGAGATCCTGCGCGCCGAAGGCCAGAAGCAGGCCCGCATCCTCGAGGCCGAGGGCCGCAAGGAATCCGCGTTCCGCGACGCCGAGGCGCGTGAGCGCGCCGCCGAGGCCGAGGCGAAGGCGACCGAGCTGGTCAGCCAGGCGGTCGAAGGCGGTTCGGCCGCGTCGCTCAACTATTTCATCGCGCAGAAATATGTCGAAGCGGTCGGCAAGTTCGCGACGAGTCCCAACGCGAAGACGATCCTGTTCCCGGTCGAGGCGACCCAGTTGATCGGCACGCTGGGCGGGATCGGTGAGCTGGCCAAGGACGCGCTGGGCAAGATCGAACCGCCTGCCGCCCCGCCGGACAAGCCGACCCGCATGCGCCAGTCGCCGTTGGCCAATCCGGAGGAGTGATGGACTGGGTGTCCGAACAGGCCGGATTTATCTGGCTGATCATCGCCGCGCTGTTCGCGATCTGCGAGCTGCTGATCCCGGGCGTCTATCTGACCTTCCTCGCACTCGGCGCGGCGGCGACGGGCATTCTCGCGCTGATCTTCCCGGAGCTGGGCGCGATCGGCCAGTTCATCAGCTTCGCCGCCTGGTCGACGGTCGCGGTGCTGATCGGCAAGCGCTGGTATGGGGCCAATCCGGTCCCGAGCAGCGACCCCGATCTCAACAACCGCGCCGCGCGGATGATCGGACAGAGCGTGACCGTGGTCGAAGCGATCGTCGGCGGAACCGGCCGCGTCCGCGTCGGCGACGGCGAATGGCCGGCCGAGGGCCCCGACCTCGCCCCGGGCGAAAAGGCACGGATCGTCGCGGTGCGCGGGGGCGCGGTAGTCGTCGATCGCATCCGGACCATCTCGGAAACCCCCACGACATGAAGGCCCATTTTGCGATTCCCGCGCTCGCCCTGGCGATCAGCGCCTGCTCGACCGCGCCCGATCCGGATAATGGTGCGCAGGATGTGCCCGCGCCTGTGGCCACACCAGTCGTGTCCGAGCCGGCACCCGCGCCGAGCGCGACGCCCGCTCCGGTCGCTCTCGCAGAGCCCGTCGCCAGTGTGCAGAGCGGGAAGCGCGCCAAATGCGCGATCTCGCACGGCGGATATGACGACGACGGCAACCCGACCAAAGGCGATTCCTATGAGGGGCCGTGCCTGTTCAAATCGGAAAAGGGCGGCCATTTCACTGTCTCGCGCGAAGGCGATGAGCCCTTCTGGACGGGCGACGATCCGGTGACCACGGTCAGCGTCGGGGTGAGCGGCGAAAATGCGCAAGTGACCGGCATGACCAAGGACGGTATGACACGCTGGGGCTATGCCAAGCGCCTCGCAAGCGACCGCGCCTGCTGGTCGGGCGATGAATTCACCGTCTGCGCATGGTGAACCGGCGCGGGTAATTGCCCGATCACTCCCACCGGCTTTCGCCCCGCCGTCGCACGCCCTCGGTCCGCCGCACCGCCTGTCACATTCGGCTTGAACCGCGCTCGCAAAAAGAACATACAGCGAACAATGGCAAAGCTTAGTCGCCTCGAAAAATTGGAGATTCTCGCCGACGCGGCGAAATATGACGCCTCGTGCGCCTCAAGCGGCGCGCAGAAGCGCAATTCGCGCGACGGGGCGAAGGGCGGCATCGGATCGACCACTGCGATCGGCATTTGTCACAGCTATGCGCCCGATGGTCGCTGCATTTCGCTGCTCAAGATCCTGATGACGAACATGTGCATGTTCGAATGCACCTATTGCATCAATCGCTCGTCATCGAACGTCCGCCGCGCGGCGTTTACCGTCGACGAGGTGGTCGACCTCACGCTCGATTTCTACAAGCGCAACTATATCGAAGGGCTGTTTCTGTCGTCGGGCATCATCCGTAGCCCGGACTATACGATGGAACAGATCGTCGAGGTCGCCCGGCGCCTGCGGGAGGATCACGACTTCCGCGGCTACATCCATCTCAAGACGATTCCGGAGGGCGATCCCGACCTGATCGCCCAGGCTGGACGCTATGCCGACCGGCTGTCGATCAACATCGAATTGCCGAGCGACGCGGGCATTCGCGATCTCGCGCCGGAAAAGGATGGCGGCCGCATCCGCCGAACGATGGGCGATCTGGGCAAGCGGATCAGCACGGCCAAGGCGGAGCGCAAGGAATCGCGCAAGGCGCCGGTTTTCGCCCCTGCCGGCCAGAGCACGCAGATGATCGTCGGCGCCGACGACAGCAGCGACGAGACGGTGCTGAACACCAGCGCGCAGCTTTATGGACGGTTTGGCCTTCGCCGCGTCTATTATTCCGCGTTTTCGCCCATCCCCGATGCGAGCCGCACGCTTCCCGCGCAGCCGCCGCCGCTGATGCGCGAGCACAGGCTGTACCAGTCGGACTGGCTGCTACGCTTCTACGGCTTTTCGGTCGGCGAGATCGCCGCGACCATGCAGGACGGGCGGCTCCCGCTCGACATGGACCCCAAGCTCGCCTGGGCGATGCAGCGCCGCGACCTGTTCCCGGTGGACGTCAACCGCGCGCCGCGCGAAAGCCTGTTGCGCGTTCCTGGGCTCGGTGCGCGCGTGGTCGATCGGCTGATCGCGGCACGGCGGCACCAGCGGCTGGCGCTCGCCGATGTCGGTCGGCTGTGTCAGTCGCTGCGCAAGATCCGGCCGTTCATCGTCGCCGCCGATTGGCGCCCCACCGCGTTGCTCGACCGGGCGGATCTCAAGCAGCGCCTGATCCCGCCGCCGCGCCCGGCGCAGCTGTCGCTGTTCGAGGCATGAGGCGCATCGATGCATGTCGCACGACTCGAGGCTGAGGATGATTTCGCCGGGTGGCGCGATGCTGCGCGGCGGTTTCTGAATGCCGCGGTCCCGCCCGCACAGATCGCATGGCGGGTCGACGGCGACGGGTCGGGCGACCTGTTCCCGTCGTCTCCGATTCCCTGTTCCGACACCGAATCCCAGGTCCGGGTTCCGCGCGCGCTATTGAGTCTCCTGCGGGTCGCGCTGCTCCACCACGATCCCGGCCGGTTCGCGCTGGCCTATCGCCTGCTGTGGCGGCTGCGCACCACACCGACGCTGCACGCCAACCCCGCCGACCGCGACATGATCGCGATCAACGCCATGGCAAAGTCGGTGCGGCGAGACATGCACAAGATGCATGCCTTTGTCCGCTTCCGCAAAATCGGCTCAGCCGGGGGACGCGAACAATTCGCGGCATGGTTCGAACCCGAACATCACATCACCCGCGCCGTCGCTGGATTTTTCCGCGATCGCTTCGCGGGGATGGACTGGATCATCGTCACGCCCGAGGCGACGATCGCATGGGACGGCGCCGCGTTGACGACCGGCCCCGGCGGCACGCGCGCGGACGTGCCCGACAGCGATACGATCGAGGACGAATGGCGCGCCTATTATTCCAGCATCTTCAACCCCGCTCGGGTTAAGGTGGCGGCGATGAAAAAGGAGATGCCGGTCAAATACTGGCGCAACCTTCCCGAGGCGATGCTGTTTCAACCGCTGCTACGGGCAGCAGGCGCAAGGGTCGAGGCGATGGTGAAGCGAGCGCGGGACGAAGATCGACTGCCGATTGCGGAAGAGAGCGCACCGGCGGGCCGGTTCGAGACGCTCGCTGCGCTCAATGCGGCGATCGTGCGCGACGATGTCCCCCCATCACCCGACTTTTCCGACCGGATCGTGGTCGGCGAAGGCCCCGCTTCGGCGCGGCTGATGTTCGTCGGCGAGCAGCCCGGCGATGTCGAGGATGTGGAAGGCCGCCCCTTTGTCGGGCCGGCCGGCCAATTGCTCGACCGATGCCTGTCTACGGCCGGGGTCGATCGCTCCGGCGCCTATCTCACCAATGCGGTGAAGCGGTTCAAATTCAGCGAGCGCGGCAAGCGGCGGCTGCACCAGACGCCCAACGCCGGCGACATCGCCCATTATCGCTGGTGGCTGGACGAGGAAATCCGGCTGGTCGATCCCGCGGTCGTCGTCGCGCTCGGTGCCACCGCGGTCCACGCGCTGACCGGACGCAAGCAGGCGCTCGCCCCGCTGCGCGACGGTCCGCTCCCGCTCGGCGAGCGGCGAATGATCGTCACAGTCCACCCCAGCTTTCTGCTGCGCCTCCCCGACGAACAGGCGCGCGGGATCGAACGCGAACGCTTCGTGCGCGATCTGGCGGCGGCGCGGCAGCTGGCCGAGGAGTGGGGGGTGACGCCCCCCGGCCTTGCCGCTACCGTTACGCACGCAACCATTCCTCCAGCGTAATCCGGAGACCGCATGACCACTCGCCGCCAGTTTCTCAGCAGCACCGCCAGCCTCGCCGCATTGCCCGCGCTCCCCGCCTGCGCCCGCCCGGCCGCCCCGTCGGCGGACGCGGCGGCGGGCAAGTTGCTCGATGCGACCGCTGAACAACTGCTGGCGAACACGCCCGAGGCCGCGACCTCGCTCGGTATCGACAAGGGCGAGCGCGCGCATCTGCGCTCAATGGTCGAGGATCGCAGCATCGCCGGCCGCAAGCGCGTCGCGGACGGCCTGCGTGCCCGCGTCGCACAGTTCGATGCGCTCGACCGCGACGCGCTGTCGCCGGTGATGCGGACCAATGTCGACGCGGTCCGCACCGCGTTCCAGATCGGCCTCGACGGCATGGCCTTCCCCTATGGCGACGTTGCCGTCGGCGGATGGCGCAACGCGCCCTATGTCGTCGTCCAGAATGTCGGCGCCTATCTCGACATGCCGCGCTTCCTCGACAACGAGCACAAGGTCGAGAGCGCCGCGGATGCGGCAAGCTGGCTGTCGCGGCTCGACGGCTGGGCGGGGCAGATCGACGGCGAAACCGAACGGCTCAAGGTCGCATACGACAAGGGCGTGATCGCGCCCGACTTCCTGCTCGACAAATGTTTGAAGCAGATCGCGCTGACGCGCGGCACCGATGCCGACAAATGGGAACTGATCGAGAATTTCACCGCCAAGAAGCCGGTCAGCGGCAGCCAGGCGGCCGAGGCGGCGAAGATCGCCGCGGGCAAGGTCGCCCCCGCGCTCGACCGCCAGATCGCGGAACTCAAGCGCCACCGCGCCAAGGCGACCTCCGACGCCGGCGTGTGGAAATTCCCCGACGGCGATGCCTATTATGCCTGGGCACTGCGCGCAGGCACGACCACGACGATGACCCCCGACGAGGTCCACCGCACCGGGCAGGAGGAGCTGAAGGCGCTCCAGTCCGAAATGGACGGCATCCTGCGCAAGCTCGGCTACAGCCAAGGCACGGTCGGCGCGCGCATGACCGCGCTCGGCAAGGACGAGAAATATCTCTACCCGAATACCGACGAGGGCCGCCGCGAAATCCTCGCCTTCATGACCAAGACGATCCAGGACATGCGCGCCAAGATGCCGCAGGCGTTCCACACACTGGTCAAGGGCAATGTCGAGGTGAAGCGCCTCCCGCTCGCGGAGGAGCCCGGCGCGCCGGGCGCCTATGGCGGCGCGGGATCGATCGACGGCACCGTGCCGGGGCGCGTCTGGCTCAACCTGCGCACCACGCATCTCCACACCCGCTACAGCCTGCCCACGCTCGCCTATCATGAGGGCATCCCGGGTCATGCGTGGCAGGGCGAATATACCTTCAAGCTCCCGCTGGTGCGCTCACTGCTTTCGTTCAACGCCTATACCGAAGGCTGGGCGCTGTACGCCGAGCAGCTCGGCGCGGAACTCGGCGCCTATGACGACGATCCCGTCGGCCGGCTCGGCTATCTCCAGAGCCTCGCCTTTCGCGCCTGCCGCCTCGTCGTCGATACCGGCCTGCACGCCAAGCGCTGGACGCGCGCGCAGGCGATCGACTGGTTCGCGACCGCCAACGGTTCGTCGGTCGACGAGGTCACCGGCGAGGTGGACCGCTATTGCAGCTGGCCGGGCCAGGCATGCGGCTACAAGCTCGGCCATACCGAGATCAACACGCTGCGCACCAAGGCGAAGACCGCGCTCGGCGACGCCTATGACTTCCGCGCGTTCAACGACGCGGTCGTGATGGGCGGCAGCGTGCCGCTGACCGTGCTCGAAAGCGTGATCGACCGGCATATTGCCGAACGAAAGGTGTGATCGCGGTCTGAAGTTATCGCGCCGCCGCGGCACGCAGGACCGGGGCGGCGGCGATCGGCGCGTTAGTCCGCCGGATTTCCCTCGGGAATAGTCCCCGCCCCGCCGCTCGCGCCCTCCTCGCCCGATGGCGCGGGGGCAGGCGGTTCGGCGGGATCGGCCCAGCCGGGCCGCCCGATCTCCATGCGGCCACGCGGCAGCGCTTCGGGCATGTCGTCGCGGATGAATGCCAGCATCGCCTCGCGCAGGTCGCAGCGCAGATCATAGGTGGTCGGCGCATCCTTGGCGGTGGCCAGCACACGGACTTCGATCGCGTCCGGCTTGGTGTCGGTCACCTGCAGGACATAGCCGCGCCCGTCCCAGCGCGGATTGGCGCGCACCACTTCCTCGAACTTGGCGCGCAGCCGCGGGATGTCCGCCGTGGGGTCGAGCCAGAAGAACGCCGAGCCCAGAAGATGGCTGGTCGATCGCGTCCAGTTCTGAAAACTCTCCTCCAGGAACTTCGATACGGGCACCACAAGTCGCCGTTCGTCCCAGATCGCCACGACGACATAGGTCAGGCGAATCTCCTCGATCTTCCCCCATTCGCCGTCGATGATCACCACGTCGTCGATCCGGATCGGCTCGGTGAACGCCATCTGCACGCCGGCGATGATATTCTTGAGCGCGGGTTGTGCCGCCGCGCCGACCGCCAGCCCGACCAGCCCGGCCGACGCCATTAGCGTGACCCCGACCGACCGTACGCTGGGGATCGACAGCAGCATCAGGCAGACCGTGACGAAGCCGACCACGAATACCGCGATGCGCGTGAGGATCGCGCTCCGCGTACGGCGACGGCGCGCCCGCAGATTGTCGGCGACGCTGATGTCGGCAGAGAGTTCGACCGCTTTGCCGCCGGCACGGATCAAGTTGATCGCGAGCCAGCCGAGCAGCAGGGGCACGATCATTCCAGCTGCCTGCCCCCAGAGCGTCCTGGCGCCATCGTCCAGATGGAGCAACGGCCGTACCGAAGCGAGCGCAAGCGCGACGAGAATCCAGCGCACGGGCCGCGCCGCCGCCTCGACGAAGACGTCGTCGACGGACTCCGGCGTCCGTCCCGCAATCTTTCGCGCAACCCCCATCGCGATCGAGTGCAGGCCAAGCGCAAGCAATACGGCGACGACGACCGTCAGCCCGTCGGCCAGCTGTACCGGGACATCCCAGCTGCGAGGCAAAATCTGCTGCATTGCAACATAATGTCTCCGCGCCGGTGCGGTTCCATTTGTCGCGTTTCCCCTGACCCGCACCGCTTCACATGAGCGAGCCGGCGATCGTTCAGGCTCCCATGCGCCGGGCGTCCAAAGCGGCGATCAGTATCCCGCGTCGAGATCGACGACGTTCGTCATCGGCGTTCCCGCAACGAAAGCCTCCGCATTCTTCAGAAACAACGCGGCGGCGCGCATGAACATCTTCGTCTGCGAGCGCCCGGACAAATGCATCGAATGCAGGACATTGGGCGCGGTCCACAGCGGATGGTCGGCGGGCAGTGGCTCGGGAGCGACGACATCGAGGAACGCGCCCGCAATCTGTCGTCCCTCCAGCGCCGCGATCAGCGCATCTTGATCGATCATGTCACCGCGCGCGATGTTGATCAGCCAGGCGCCCGGCTTCATCGCCGCCAGCTCCGTCGCCCCGATCATCGCACTGGTGGCATCGGTCGAGGGGGCGGCCAGCACGACCCAGTCGAACGTGCCGATCCGGTCCCGCCACTGGTCCGGCGAAAGCGTGTCATCGCGACCCGATCGGGTGACGCCGGTCACCGCGACGCCGAACGCCGCCAGTCGCTCGCCGATCATTCGGCCGATCGTGCCATATCCGATGATCAGCGCACGCGTTTCGAACAGCTCGACCCTGCCCGGCGCGGCGGTCGGCCATTCGCGTCGGTCGGCGCTGCGCACCACCTCATCGTATCGCTTGGCGGCTGCCAGCATTCCCATGACCGCATATTCGGCGACCGCGATGGCGTTGATCCCGCTTCCGTTGGTCAGGATCGTGCCGCGCGCCTTGAGCAGCGCGGTGTCGAACGCGTCGATCCCGGCATAGACGGTCGAAAGCCATTTGAGCCGCGCACCCGCGGCGGCGACCTCACTGGTCCAGCCGGGGCGGTTCATGTCGACCCAGCCGACATCGGCGTCGGTGATCATAGCCAACGCTTCCTCGCGACTGGTAAACCAGTGCGCATCGATTTCGGCGGGCAGACCGGCTTCGATCAGCGGCCGGGCGAGTGCGGGAAGGACTGCCTTCATAGGTCGACCTTCCAGTCCCAGCCGAGCGGGTCGCCGTCCATCACCTCGACCCCGGCGCCGAGCAATTCATCGCGGATCGCGTCGGATCGTGCGAAGTCCTTGGCGGCGCGGGCCTCCCTGCGCTGGGCAAGGCGCGTTTCGATCTCGGCCTCGGTCACCTGCGCATCGGCGGGGCGCACGCGCAGGTCGGCGCGGCTGAGGTCGAGCAGGTTGAGACCGAGCGCGGTGTCGAACTGTGTAAGCGTCATCAGCCGGGCTTCCTGCCCCAGCTGCTTGTCGGCGAGCAGCTCCTCGAGCACGGGCAACGCCTTAGGCGTGTTGAGATCGTCGGACATGGCCGCGTCGAGCCGCTCGAGATAGCCCGCGGCGTTACCGCCGCCCTTGCCCTCCGCCTCGCGAAACTTCTCCGCCGCGAGGACCAGCCGGCGCAGGCGCACCAGCGCCGCGAGCAGGTTGTCCGCGCTGAACTCGAGTTCGCTGCGATAATGCGCGCTGAGGCACATCAGACGATAGGCAAGCGGGTGCACGCCCTTCGCCACCAGCGCGTCGAGCGTGGCGATGCCGCCCTTCGATTTCGACATCTTCCCGCCGCGATCGACCAGGAAGTTGTTGTGCATCCAGATCTTTGCACCGCTGTCGCCGCAGCGGCAATGCGCCTGGTTCTGCGCGATCTCGTTGACATGGTGGATCTCGCGATGGTCGATCCCGCCGGTGTGGATGTCGAACGGCAGACCGAGCAGCTCCGCGCTCATCACCGAACATTCGAGGTGCCAGCCCGGCGCGCCGCGGCCCCATGGCGAGTCCCACTCCATCTGCCGCGTCTCGCCCGGCGGGGTGGTGCGCCAAATCGCGAAGTCCTGCGGATGGCGCTTGCCCTCGACGCTCTCGATCCGGCCCTCGCCGGCATCGTCCTGCCCGCCGGACAGCTTGCCGTAATCGGGCACTGTCGTGCTGTCGAAATAGAGCCCGCTGTCGAGCTGGTAGCAGTTGGTCTCGGCGAACCCCTTGGCGAAATCGATCATCTTGGCGACATAGTCCGTCGCCAGCGGCATATGATCGGGGGTGCGGATGTTGAGGTCGCGCAGGTTGCGGCGGAACACGTCCGCGTAATGGCGCGAAATGTCCCACGCGCTCTGCCCGCGCCGCTTCGCCGCCGCCTCCATCTTGTCCTCCCCCGCATCGGCGTCCGAGGTCAGATGCCCGACATCGGTAATGTTGAGGACATGGGTGAGCGGATATCCCTTCCAGCGCAGTACGCGGCTGAGCGTGTCGGTGAACACATAGGCGCGCAGGTTGCCGAGATGCGGGTCGCTATAGACCGTCGGTCCGCAGGAATAGACGCGCACGCCCTTGGCGGGGTCGATCGGCGCGAACGCCTCGGTCGCGCGGGTGAGGCTGTTGTAGAGCGTGAGAGGTGCGCCGGTCATGCCAGCGCAATAGCGCGGCAGCAGCGGCGGTCAAACCGCCGCCGCGCACGCATCACGCGGCAAGCGGATTGGTCGACTGGCTCGTATGAAAGCGTCCGGCGCCGAAGCTGCCGCCATTGTTGATCGGCAGCGCGGTCGCGCAGAACGCGCATTCGGCCGTCATCCGCCCGATCGACCAGTGCGACTGGCCGCATCCCGGACAGATATTCTGCTCGCCGGGGCGAAAGGCAATGCGATAGCCGCTGTTCGCGGCGGTGAAGGGGGTCGTGTCATAAAACATCGGCTCGTCTCCAGACTTGCTCGACTCGACGCACGGAATCGCGAATTTGTTCCGAGCATGTATCGATGTGGCAGATCGGGTGTCGCCAAACTGCAACAGTGTTGACGTCAGGACGAGGGACGAATTCGGTCGAGAACGGTATAGGCCATGACTGCGGTCGCGACCGCGGCATTGAGGCTGTCGGCCTTGCCCAGCATCGGGATTTTCACCCGGATGTCACAGGCTTGCGCATAGGCGTCGGGCAGGCCCTGCGCCTCGTTCCCGGTCAGCAGGAAAACCGGGGCGGCAAAGTCCGGTGCGCGATAATCGACCGCACCGTCGAGTGCGAGCCCGACGAGCTGGCTGGGTCCGCTGCGCAGCCAGTTATGAAACTCGGCCCAGGGTGCGCGCGCGATCGGGATCGTGAACAGCGCGCCCATGCTGGCGCGCACCGCTTCGACGCTGAACGGATCGACGCACTCGTCGACCAGGATCAGCCCGCCGGCGCCGACCGCATCGGCGGTGCGCAGGATCGTGCCGAGATTGCCGGGATCGCGCAGCCGCTCCGCCACCAGCCAGATCGGCGCGGCGGTCCGGTCGATACGCGAAAGCTCGGTCGGCAGCTCGGCATAGACGCCGACCACCGCGCCGGGATTGTCCTTACCCGACAATTTGGAGAGGATATCGCTGTCGGTCTGGATCACCTCGCCGCCCGCGCCCTCGGTCGCGGCGATCAATTCCTGCGCGAGCGGGTGGCTGTCATGCCCCTTGGCGAAGAACAGATAGGCGGGCAGATGCCCCGCCTCGCGCGCTTCGGTCAGGATGCGCAGCCCTTCGGCCAGGAACAGCCCTTCGTCGCGCCGATGCTTCTTGTCGCGCAGCGACCGGACCCGCTTGACCAGCGGGTTGGAAAAGGCGGTAATCTCGCGGGGCATCAGTCTTCGCCGAACCGGTCCTCGACCAGTTCGACCAGCTTGAGCACCGCATCCTCGGCGCCGTCGCCGGTGGCGCTGATCGTGATCGTGTCGCCCATCGCCGCGCCCAGCATCATCAGCCCCATGATCGACGTGCCGGTGACCGCGTTACCGTCCTTCTCGACCGTCAGCTCGCACGGCTGCGACGAGGCGAGCGTGACGAACTTGGCGCTGGCACGCGCGTGCAGCCCGCGGCGGTTGCCGATCAGGACGGTCCGGCTGACGCGGCTCAAGCAGCGGCCTCGCCAAGCACTTCGGACGCAACCGTGATGTATTTACGCCCCGCTTCGCGCGCCGCCGCCACCGCTTCCGTAACTTTCATCGTCTTCCGCGCACCGCCGAGGCGAATCAGCATGGGCAGGTTGATGCCGGCAATCACCTCGATCTTGCCCGCTTCCATCAGGGAGATGGCGAGATTGGACGGGGTTCCGCCGAACAGGTCCGTGAGCACGATGACCCCGCGACCGCCATCGACCGCGGTGATCGCCTTGGCGATATCGGCGCGGCGGCCTTCCATATCGTCCTCCGGCCCGATCGAGATCGTCGCGATTCGATCCTGCTTGCCCACGACATGCTCCATCGCGACGACGAACTCCTCCGCGAGCCGCCCGTGCGTCACGAGTACCAGTCCAATCATGTCTTTACGCTTGTCCCATGCGGTTCATTTTGCACCCGGCGGGCCTTCTAGCGAGTCCTGCGGCGCGGTCTGCAAGTCACGATGCGTCACCGTGGGCGAAAATCCAGCCGCGTGCAACCGCGCAGCGACCCGTTCGGCGACATGGACCGACCGGTGTCTCCCCCCGGTACAGCCGAAGGCGATGGTAACATAGGATTTTCCCTCCGCCTGATAGCGGGGCAGGAGCAGTTCGATCAGTCCCTCGATCCGCTCCAGCGCCTCGTCATAAGCAGGGTCGCCCGCCACATAGGCGGCGACGTCTGCGTCCTTTCCGGTCCCCGGCCGCAGCGACTCGACCCAGTGCGGATTGCGTAGGAAGCGCATGTCGAAGACGAGATCGGCGCCAGCGGGAATGCTGCGCGCAAAGCCGAAGGACATGATCGAAACGACGGTCTCGCCGAGCCCGGGCCCGGAAAAGGTCTTGCGAATCTGCTGCGCAAGGTCGTTGGACGAGAGGTTGCTCGTGTCGATGACGCGATTGGCCCAGCGCCGCAACGGCTGAAGCAGATCGCGCTCACGGGTAATGCCGTCGCTGGCCGGGCGGTCCAGCGCCAGCGGGTGGCGGCGGCGCGTTTCCGAATAGCGACGTTCGAGCTCGGCGCCCGAGCAATCGAGAAACAAGGTTCCCATGTCGTAACCGCGCTCATCGCGCAGCTTCTTGATCCGACGCACGATGCTCTCGGCATCGAACGCACGCGTGCGCGTCCCGATGCCAAAGGCAAGCGGCCGGTCGTCTCCATCGATGCCCTCGGGCGGTTCGGTATCGAGCAGGCGGTTGAGGAGCAGCAGGGGAAGATTGTCGACCACCTCCCAGCCCAGATCCTCCAGCGTGCGCAACACGGTCGACTTGCCCGCGCCCGACATGCCGGTGACGAGCAGGATTTGCTTGGGCCGACGCGTCTTCATGCTCCAGTCGCCGCGATATGGCGTAACGCCAGTTCGATCTTGATCGGGGCGGAGGGCTCGAGCGCGGGAAGCATCACCTCTGGCACGTCCACTCCGGCAATGCGGCGCGTGCGCGGCCCCTCGGGCATGCGCGGCGGCGCATCCAGGATCGAGACGATCAGTGCAATGGGCGCGCGATCGGCATGCGGCATTGCGACCACGCCGATGCCGCGCACCTCGATCTTCCCGGCGATGTTGGCCGGCGCGCAGGCGTGCAGCACGCCATTCGTCCGCGCGCAGATCGTGTAATCGTCCGCGACGAGGAGCGCACCACGATCGATCAGGCGCAGCGCCAGATCGGACTTGCCCTCGCCCGAGCGCCCCTCGATGAGCACAGCGCGCCCGTCGATCGCCACACTGGTCGCGTGAAGCGTTTCGGAAGAAAGGATCGCCACGGGTCTCTTATAACCTCCGATACGTCATGCCGGTTGCACCAGCGGCAGCCGCACGACGAATCGTGCGCCATGCATCCGGTCTTCACGCGATTCCACGCCGAGCGAGCCCTGATGGCCTTCGACGATGGTCCGTGCGATCGCAAGCCCTAGTCCCGAATGCTTTCCGAATTCCTCGGTATCGGGTCGGACGGAGTGGAAGCGTCGGAAAATCGCCTCGCGCGCGTCTTCCGGCACCCCGGGGCCTTCGTCCTCCACTCGCGCCTCGAGCATCTCGCCACGCACCGCGAGCGACAGTGCGACCGTCCCGCCCTCCGGCGAAAAAGAGATGGCATTGTCGATCAGATTCTCGAACACCCGCTCGAGCCGCGCGCCCTCACCCATCACCATCGGCAGGATGTCGACGGGTCGATCGAACCGCAGCCGCACGCCGCGCTCGACCCCCCGCGTCTCGCGTTGCGCGATCAGTCCCGCGATCATCGCGGAAAGATCGATGGGATCGAACTTGGCGCGGGACAGCTGCGCGTCCAACCTCGACGCTTCGGAAATATCGCTGATCAGCCGGTCGAGCCGCAGCACGTCGTCACGCACTACCGCCAGCAGCTTTTCCTGAAGCGCCGGGTCACGGATCGACGAAAGGCTGTCCACGGCCGAACGTAGCGACGCCAATGGATTCTTCAGCTCATGGGTCAAATCGGCGGCAAAGGCCTCGGTCGCATCGATCCGCGCGCGCAACGCGAGGCTCATGTCGGAGAGCGAGCGTGCGAGATGGCCGATTTCATCGCGACGTTCGGGCAGGCGCGGCACCACCACTTCGCGCGCGCGTCCCAGTCTCACCCGTACCGCCGCGCGCGCCAGGCGACGCAGTGGCCGCACGATCGTCCGCGCGAGGAACAGCGACAGGAACACCGACAGGCCGACCGCCACGCCCA
This sequence comes from Sphingomonas plantiphila, assembly GCF_046000505.1. Taxonomy (NCBI): domain Bacteria; kingdom Pseudomonadati; phylum Pseudomonadota; class Alphaproteobacteria; order Sphingomonadales; family Sphingomonadaceae; genus Sphingomonas; species Sphingomonas plantiphila. The sequence continues at coordinate 101,600 of NZ_JBELQC010000001.1, forward strand.
ACACAACGCCAAGGCGAAAGCGCTCGACCCGCACCGTCTGGGTGATGTCGCGCGCATTCACGGTGGTGAAAACCGCACCGTCAGCACTGAACGGGGCTGCAGCGGTGATGACGGGTGTGCGGTCCGGCGCGCGCCACACGGTCGCGGTCGCGCCGCCGGTATCGAACGCGGTGCGTAAATCGGGCCAGTCCAGCCCCCTGTCCGGTGCGCGTTCGCGGAATTGCGACACGCGATCGGCGCCCGCTACCTTGTCGATCACCGCGTCAAGAAAGCGCGCTGCGATCTGGCCCCACGGATCCTTGTCGGGATCGCGCAGCACGACGTTGGCGAGCCCCATCGATCGAGTGTCCAGCTGCACCCGGCCCGCGCGGTCATAGATGCGGATGCGGCTGCCGCTGGTGCGTGCGAGGCGCAGGATCAGCGCGTCGCGATCGATCTTCGGCGTCGAAGCGATCGCCTGGGCGATCAGCGTGGCCTCGCGGCTGGCCTGGGCTACACGGCTGTCGACGATGCGCGCGCGATAGCTGTCGAGGTAGAAGAAACCGCCAGCGAGCATCGCCAGCGCGAAGATGTTCACCGCCAGGATGCGCGGCGTGAGGCTGAGCCGCGCCGACCAGCGCAGCGCCAGATCCCGCTCGTCGCCCGGGGCAGCGGGCCTATTCGTCGGAGAAGCGATATCCGGCGCCATAAAGGGTCTCGATCGCGTCGAATTCGGGATCGACCTGCCGGAATTTGCGCCGCACGCGCTTGATATGGCTGTCGATGGTGCGGTCATCGACATAGATGTCGTCCTGATAGGCCGCGTCCATCAGCTGGTTGCGCGTCTTGACGATGCCGGGGCGCTGGGCGAGCGTTTCGAGGATCATGAACTCGGTGACGGTAAGCGTCACATTGTCGCCCTTCCAGGTCACCTTGTGCCGCGCTGGGTCCATCCTCAGCGGCCCGCGTTCGAGTACGGGCTGGGCCTCCTGCGCCGGTTCTTCCCCGACGGGCACGGCGAGCGCTTCTGTTCGCCGCAGGATCGCGCGGATGCGCGCGATCAGCAGGCGCTGGCTGAACGGCTTGGCGATATAATCGTCGGCGCCCATCGCCAGGCCCAGCGCCTCGTCCAGCTCGTCATCCTTGCTGGTGAGGAAGATCACCGGGATCTGGCTCTTTTCGCGCAGCCGGCGGAGCAGCTCCAGCCCGTCCATCTTCGGCATCTTGATGTCGAGCACCGCAAGGTCCGGCGGATTGTCGACCAGCGCCTTCAGCGCCGCCTCGCCATCGGAGTAAACGCGCGTCACGAAGCCCTCGGCTTGCAGCGCGATCGACACGGAGGTCAGGATATTCCGGTCGTCATCGACGAGCGCGATCGTTGCGGTCATGGCACGGGACTAGCGGAATGCGGGGCGAGGCTCAACGGGGGGCGGACAACGATCCCCACGCGACAGCGCCGCATGTCGGCAACAGGTCAACGTTGTCTCACGAAAATAGAGGCTTAGGGTTGAAATGACACCGGTTACTGTTGTTGACCCTCCTTTTTGCCGCTGCCTATGCGCGATTCAATGCATACGAATGCAGCCGCCCGCCGGGCGGATTGCGACGAGGAGAGAAACGTGACGGATCGCAAGCCGAAAATCGGCCTGGACGCGCTGGGCGTCGCGGCTGGGACCACCATCCACTGGAACCTGCTGCCGGCCCAACTGGTCGAGCATGCGCTGAAGCGCGGCGAAGGACGCCTGGCCAAGGATGGGCCGCTGGTGGTCGAAACCGGCAAGCACACCGGGCGCAGCGCCAAGGACAAGTTCATCGTCCGAGATGCGGAAACCGAGGGCACCGTCTGGTGGGGCAGCACGAATGTCGGCATGACGCCCGCGCATTTCGCGGCGCTCAAGGCCGATTTCCTGTCGCACCTCGGCACCAAGGACACGCTGTTCGTCCAGGACCTGTATGGAGGTTCGCAGCCAGAGCATCGCGTCAAGGTGCGCGTCGTCAACGAATATGCCTGGCACAGCCAGTTCATCCGCACCCTGCTGGTCCGCCCGCAAGAGTCGGAACTGCGCGATTTCGAGCATGAATATACGATCATCGACTTGCCCAGCTTCCGCGCCGATCCGGCCAAGCATGGCTGCCGCAGCGAGACGGTGATCGCGGTCAACCTCACCGAAAAGCTGATCCTGATCGGCGGCACCGCCTATGCCGGCGAGATGAAGAAGAGCGTGTTCGGCCTGCTCAACTATCTGCTCCCGCCCAAGGGCATCATGCCGATGCACTGTTCGGCCAATATCGGGCCGAATGGCGACACGGCGGTGTTCTTCGGCCTGTCCGGCACGGGCAAGACCACCCTGTCCGCAGACGCCAGTCGCACGCTGATCGGCGATGACGAGCATGGCTGGTCGGATACCGCGGTCTTCAATTTCGAAGGCGGCTGCTACGCCAAGATGATCAACCTCTCGGCGGAGGCCGAGCCGGAGATCTTCGCCACGACCAAGCGCTTCGGCACGGTGCTCGAAAATGTCGTGATGGACCCCGAAACGCGCGAGCTCGACTTCGACGACAACAGCCTCGCCGAGAATAGCCGCGGCTCGTACCCGCTCGACTTCATCCCGAACACGAGCGCGGATAATCTGGGGCCGGTTCCCAAGAACATCATCTTCCTCACCGCCGACGCCTATGGCGTGCTGCCCCCGATCGCGAAGCTGACCCCGGATCAGGCGATGTATCACTTCCTGTCGGGCTATACCGCGCGCGTCGCGGGGACCGAGATCGGTGTGACCGAGCCGACCGCGACCTTCTCGACCTGCTTCGGCGCGCCGTTCATGCCGCGTCACCCGTCGGTCTATGGCAATCTGCTGAAAGAGCGGATCGCGAAGGGCGGCGTGGACTGCTGGCTGGTGAACACCGGCTGGAGCGGCGGCAAGGCGACGATGCCGGGGATCAAGCGCATGCCGATCAAGGTGACGCGCGCACTGCTCAACGCGGCGCTCGATGGCAGCCTGAAGGACGCCGAGTTCCGCAAGGACCCCAATTTCGGGTTCATGGTGCCGGTGGCCGTCGGGGAGATCGATCCGGACATGCTCGACCCGCGCGCTGCCTGGGCGGACAAGGCCGACTATGACGCGACCGCAGCCACATTGGTGGACGCGTTCGTCGCCAACTTCGCCCAGTTTGCGGAGCATGTCGACGATGGGGTGCTTCAGGCCGCTCCCCAGAGCCGGAAACACGCGACGGAAGCGGCCTGAAACACCGGGTCATCGATCGGGGCGCATCGAACCCGATCGGTGACCGCCGCCGTATCGTGTCGCGCCGAGGATCTGGAGGTTATGGCATTTCCGCAAGGAAGCGATTAGCGCCGATTCCATGATCCTCGTCATCGATAATTACGACAGCTTCACCTGGAACCTGGTCCATTACCTGATGGAGCTGGGTGCCGAGGTGAAGGTCGTACGCAACGACGCGCTGACCGCGGCGGAGGCCATAGCCAGCAACGCGCAGGCGTTCCTGCTCTCGCCCGGCCCCTGCACGCCCAACGAGGCGGGAATCAGCCTCGATCTCGTCGCCGCCTGTGCCGATGCAGGCAAGCCGCTGCTCGGCGTGTGCCTGGGACATCAGGCGATCGGCCAGCATTTCGGCGGCAAGGTGGTGCGCGGCGGGCTGATGCACGGCAAGACCAGCCCGGTCAGTCATGACGGCACGGGGTTGTTCACGGACCTACCCTCCCCCTTCACCGCCACGCGCTATCATTCGCTGATCGTCACCGACATCCCGGACTCGCTGGTGGTCAACGCGAGGGCAGAAGACGGCAGCGTGATGGGTTTCCGCCACGCCGCGCTGTCGATCCATTCGGTACAGTTCCACCCTGAGAGCATCGCGACCGAACATGGCCATGCGATGCTGGCGAATTTTCTGAGGATCGCCGGCATCGCTGCCGCGGTTCCTGCCTGAGGGATGCGGCGCGCACCCCGATTGCTCCGGAGGCTGAACGTCCTCGCGCGCCGTTATGGCGATCGCGAGATGATCTGGCGCCGCCGCATCGCAATCCTGGGCGGCGCGATCCTGATCGGCCTGATCGCCCTGCTGTTCGCCAGCCTGGCGGACGCGGCGGCGAACCTGTTCCACGCGATGGTGCAGGCAGCGTGGTGGATCCCGCTGTTGATCACTCCTGCGGGCTTCGCCGGATTCGCCTGGGCGACCAGCCGCTTCGCTCCGCTCGCGCGCGGATCGGGCATTCCGCAGGTCATCGCGGCCGCGCGCGACCCCGAGCGGGGAATGCGCGGCCTCGTCTCCGCGCGCACCGCGATCGTCAAATTCTTCCTGACTATCGGTACGTTGGTCTTCGGCGCGTCGGTCGGACGCGAGGGGCCGACGGTGCAGATCGCGGCGAGCATCATGGGCTATGCCCATCGGCTGATGGGGATCCCGTTGCGTGCATCGGTGTTCATCGCCGGTGGCGCGGCGGGCGTCGCGGCGGCGTTCAACACGCCGCTCGCCGGGGTCGCCTTCGCGATCGAGGAACTCGCCGCCGCCTATGAGCAGCGCATGACGCTGCTGGTGATGGCAGCGGTGCTGATCGCGGGCATGGTGAGCCTCGGCATCGCGGGCGACTATGTCTATTTCGGCGTGATGCGCCAGACGCTGCATATCAGCCAGGCGCTGATCGCGGCGCCGGTCGCGGGGGTGTTCGGCGGGGTCATGGGCGGCCTGTTCGCGCGGCTGATGCTCGGCGCCGGGACGACGCTGTGGCGCCCGTTCGCGGCGTTGCGCGCGCGGCCGATCCTGCTTGCCACCGCCTGCGGCGTGTTGGTCGCGGTGATCGGCGTCGTCAGCGGGCTGACCTGGGGCACCGGTTACGAGACCGCCAATGCGGTGATCGCGGGCGACGACGTGCCCCTCTGGTTCGGCGCCGCCAAGTTCGTCACAACGCTGGCTACGGCGGTCTCGGGCCTGCCTGGCGGCATCTTCGCGCCCTCGCTGTCGGTCGGCGCCGGAATTGGCGACATGCTGCGCAGCGTCTTCCCCGGCTATCCGCCCGGCGCGATCGTGCTGCTCGGCATGGTCGCCTATTTTACCGGCGTCGTGCGCGCGCCGCTGACCGCGGTCATCATCATTTCGGAGACGACCGCCAGCCGCGGGCTGATGATGCCCCTGCTCGCCACCGCGCTGGTCGCCGACTTCGCAGCGCAACTGGTGTGCAAGGACCGCCTGTATCACAAGCTGGCGGAACGGTTCGTCGGCGGCAGTGGCGCCAAAGCCTGAGCGTCACGCTTGGCCGCGCGGTAGCAGGAATTGCTCGACTCGCCGCGCGCGCCCCGGAATAGAGGCGGCGTGACGACATTCAGCCTCCTCCCCGACCCCGCGACCCCGCTCGCGCGCGAAAGCGCGGCGCAGGCCTTTGCCGATATCCTCGACGGTACCGCGGCCGAGGCGGAAATCGAACGGTTTCTGATCGCCCTGTCCGAGCGCGGCGAAACCAGCATCGAGATCGCCGAGGCGGCGCGCGCAATGCGCCATCGGGTGATCCCGGTCAGCGCGCCTGACACCGCGATCGACGTGTGCGGCACCGGGGGCGACGGACATCACACGCTCAACGTCTCCACCGCGGTGGCGATCGTCGTCGCCGCGGCTGGGGTGCCGGTCGCCAAGCATGGCAACCGCGCCGCCTCCTCCAAGTCGGGCGCCGCCGATACGCTTGAGGCGCTGGGTCTCGACCTCGACCGCGCTGCGGCGAATGCGGAAGCGCATCTCAACGATCTCGGCATCGCGTTTCTGTTCGCCGCGAAGCACCATCCCGCGCTCGCCCGCATCGCCCCGATCCGGCGGCGCATCGGACGGCGGACGATCTTCAACCTGATGGGGCCGCTCGCCAATCCCGCCGGTGTACAGCGCCAGCTGATCGGCATCGCCCGTCCCGACTACGCCCCCGTCTATGCCGAGGCGCTGGAGCAGCTGGGGGTCACGGGCGCGGCGATCGTTGCGGGCGAAGAGGGGCTGGACGAACTCTCGCCTGAAGGTGGCTCGCTGGCGGTCAGCGTCGGCGATGTCCGTCTGCCCGCACGCATTACCCCCGCCGATGCCGGGCTGCAGACGCATCCGCTCTCCGCGCTGCGCGGCGGCGACGCGCGGGAGAATGCCGCCGCGCTCCGCCGCCTGCTCGATGGCGAGCACGGCGCCTATCGCGACGCCGTGCTGCTCAACGCCGCCGCCGCGCTCGTCGTCGCCGGCGAGGCCGCCGATTTGCGCGAAGGCACAGAGGAAGCCGCCGAAACGATCGACAAGGGGCTTGCCAAGGCACTCCTCGACTGCTGGATCGCTGCCGCATGATTACGATGCTGGACACGATCCTGGAAACGAAGCGCGAGGAGGTTGCCGCGCGCAAGGCCGCCAATGCGCTGAGCGAAATCGAGGCGCTGGCCATGGCGCAGACCCCGCCGCGCGGATTTCGCGCCGCGCTCGATGCCAAGGCTGCTACCGGATACGGGCTGATTGCCGAGATCAAGCAGGCATCCCCGTCGGGCGGGCTGATCCGTACCGATTTCGATCCGGTCCGGCATGCGCAGGATTATGAGGCCGGGGGCGCGGCGTGCCTGTCGGTGCTGACCGACCTCACCTATTTCCAGGGGCATGAATCCTACCTGATTGCCGCCCGCGCCGCGGTAAAGCTGCCGGTGCTGCGCAAGGATTTCATGATCGATCCGTGGCAGGTGCTGGAAGCGCGCGCGATCGGTGCCGACGCCATCCTCATCATCGTCGCCGCGCTCGACGATGAGCAGATGGGGGAGATTGAGGATGCGGCGATCGGGCTCGGAATGGACGTATTGGTGGAAGTGCATGACGCCGCCGAACTGGACCGTGCGCTGGCGCTGAAATCGCGGTTGATCGGCGTCAACAATCGCAATCTCAAGGACTTCAGCGTCTCGTTCGAGCGCACCTACGAACTGGTCGGTCGCGCGCCGGAGGGCTGCACGTTCGTCGCCGAAAGCGGCCTGACCGGCCGCGCCGATCTCGACGCGATGGCCGAACGTGGCGTGCGCTGTTTCTTGATCGGCGAAGCGCTGATGCGCGAGGCGGACATGGTAGCGGCGACGCGGGCGATGGTGGGGTGAGCGAGCTCACCCATCTCGACGCGACCGGCGCCGCGCGCATGGTCGATGTCGGCGGGAAGACGGAAACGCAGCGCGAAGCCGTCGCCACGGGGCGCATCACCATGTCGGCCGCCGCCGCCGCCGCGATTCGCGCGGGCCTGGTCAGGAAGGGCGACGTGCTCGCCACCGCGCGCATCGCCGGGATCATGGCGGCGAAACGGACCAGCGAACTCATCCCGCTGTGCCACCCGCTCGCGCTGACCAAGATCACCCTCGATCTCGCCCCGGACGAAGCCGGCGTCACCGCGACCGCCACCGTCGCGCTCAACGGGCGCACCGGAGTGGAGATGGAAGCACTGACCGCAGTCTCGGTCGCGTTGCTCACCATCTACGACATGGCCAAGGCGATCGACCGCGCGATGGAGATCGGCGCGATCCGCCTGATCGCGAAGCGCGGCGGCAAGTCCGGCGACTGGACCCCGGAACAACCCGGTAGCCAGAGTTAATCCCGCGTCTACCCCGATCGCTTAGCAAATCTTGATTGCACCGCGCGCAAGTCCGTTGCGTTCAGTTGTGGGGCTTTATGTCGGTTTCGGCGCGTTCGACCATTTTCTCCCTCTCCGGGGGACTCGAGCCCGTGGCCCGTGAGGGCCATGCGGACTCGTCCAGAGCCCGGCTGGTCAGTGCGGACGCCGGGGAGCGCGAATGCTTCGTCCACCGCCTGACGTCCGAAGGCGCGATGCTGTCGGTGCGCGGCGCGGTGACGCATGGCGAACGCGCGACCATCGAGCTGCCGTTCGGGCTATCGGTCGAGGGCGCGATCGTCGGTGACGACCCCGCTGCGCTCGCCTTCCGCTTCGACGAACCGATGGACGTGGTCGGCGCGCTCGCCCGCTGTCTCGCCGCGCTGCCCGCCGAGCGCCGCCAGATGCCGCGCATCGAATTGCGCCAGCGGCTGTGCATCCGCCATGGCGGCCAGGTGGATTTCGCCTGGACCCGCAACCTTTCCCCCGCAGGACTGGGCGTGGAGACTCGCGTCGCGCTGGAAGTCGGCGAGGCGGTGGAGATCACGCTCGACGGGCTGCGACCGATCCAGGGCGAGATTCGCTGGACCGAGCAGGGGCAGGCCGGCATCGCCTTTTTCGAGGAGATCGGCTGGCAACTGCTGATGCCCTGGCTGCGCCAGGTCGCCGATCGCCGCCCGCCCCTCACCGCGCCCAAGCCCGACATCGCACCCTCGCCGCTCGGCGCGGTCAAGAACGCGCTCAAGCTCGAAATCGCCAGCCATGTCCGGTCGGGCAGCAGCTGGTGGAATGCGCAGGTCCTGTCGCTCAGCAATGCGCTGGTCGAATTCGAAAGCGATACCGAGTTCGAGCCGCTGTCGAGCCTGTGGCTGTCGCTGCCGGAGATCGGCGGCTGGCCGATCCGCGTGATCGAATGCCATGGCGCACGCCACGTCGCCGAATTTCGCCTGCCGCTGCGTCCGCACGAGATGGGGCTGCTGAGCGACGCGGCGCGCCCGCGCTGACGCTCGACCCGGGGCACCGTCGCCGCTAATCGGGACGCGATGGCCGAGATGATTTCCGTCGCCGAGGCGCAAGCCCGCCTGTTCGCACTGGCCGCGCCGGTTGCGGCGACGCAGGTTCCGTTGCAGGCGGCCGCCGGACGCTGGGCCGCCGAAGCCGTCGCCGCGTTGCGCACCCAACCCGACCGCCCGCTATCGGCGATGGACGGATATGCGATCCGCTTCGACGACCTGCCCGGCCCCTGGCGATTGGTCGGCGAAAGCGCCGCGGGTCGCCCGCTCGCACGCGTCGTCCAGCCCGGCGAGGCGGCGCGCATCTTTACCGGCGCCGCGCTCCCCGATGGCGCCGACTCCGTGCTGATCCAGGAGGAGGCACAGCGCGATGGCGACACGGTCATGCTCGACGGTGAAGGGCCGCCGCACGCGCGCGCGCATGTCCGCGCCGCGGGACTGGACTTTCACGCGGGCGACACGCTGATCGCGCCGGGTGCGCGCATCACGCCGACGCGCATCGCGCTCGCCGCGGTCGCGGGCCATTCCACCCTCCCCGTTCGCCGACGACTCCGCGTCGCTATCGCCGCAACCGGCGACGAACTGTGCGCGCCCGGCGAAACGCTGGCGCCCGGCCAGGTGCCGGAAAGCAACGGCGCGATGCTCGCGGCGATGCTTGCCCCCCTCCCCGTCGAGCTGACCGATCTCGGCATCCTGCCCGACCGGCGCGATTCGCTGACCGCGGCCTTCGCGGCCGTCGATGCCGACCTGCTGGTGACGACCGGCGGAGCGTCGGTCGGGGACCATGACCTGGTCCGTCCTGCGCTGGAGGCGGCGGGCGCCGCGATCGATTTCTGGCGCGTCGCGGTGCGGCCGGGCAAGCCGATGATGGCGGGCAGGATGCGCGACACGGTGGTGATCGGATTGCCCGGCAACCCGGTCTCCGCCCATGTCACCGCGCTGTTGTTCGTTTGTCCGATGATCGCGCATCTTGCGGGCGCCGCTGACCCGCTCACGGCCACGCGCCGCGCGACGCTCGGCCATGATCTGCCCGCCGGGGGTGCGCGCACGGATCATCTGCGCGCGGTGCACCGTGACGGGCGGGTGCACGCCGCCGCCCGGCAGGACAGTTCGATGCTGCGGACCCTTGCCGAATCCGACTGCCTGATCGTGCGTCCCGCGCACGCACCCCCGGCGAAAGCGGGCGACTCGGTACAAATCCTCGACCTTGGATGATCGTCGCGCTTGACGGAGGGTAGAACAAGGCGTAAACGTTCCGCGTCTGTTCTGGATGGAGACCGTCCTATGCTTACGAAGAAGCAGCACGAGTTGATCTGCTTCATCGCCGACCGGCTGGCCGATACGGGTGTGTCGCCATCGTTCGAGGAGATGAAGGACGCGCTCGACCTGAAATCCAAGTCGGGCGTGCACCGCCTGATTTCCGCGCTCGAGGAGCGCGGCTTCCTGCGTCGCCTGCCCAATCGTGCGCGCGCGCTCGAAGTGGTCAAGATGCCCGAGCGTGGCGAGGCCAAGAAGCCTGCTGCACGGTCGAACGTCGTTGCGATGCCGCGCCCTGCGCCGCAGCCCGCCAATGACGTGGTCGAAATCCCGCTGCACGGCCGCATCGCCGCGGGTGTGCCGATCGAGGCGCTGGAGGGATCGACGATGCTTCCCGTCCCCGCCGCGCTGCTGGGGTCGGGCGAGCATTATGCGCTTGAGGTCGCCGGGGATTCGATGGTCGATGCGGGGATCTTCGACGGCGACTATGCGCTGATCCGCCGCCAGGATTCGGCGCGCGACGGCGAGATCGTCGTCGCCCTGATCGAGGATATGGAAGCGACGCTGAAATATTTCCGCACCGAGGGCAGCATGGTGCGGCTCGATCCCGCCAACCGCAGCTATGACCCCCAGCGCTATCGCCCCGATCAGGTGCGCGTGCAGGGGCGGTTGGCAGGGCTGCTGCGGCGCTACTGAGACGTGCGATCGCCCCTCTCCCGTGGGCGAGGGGCGAACGTCGCGAGGGCTAGAAAGCGCAGCATTGCCCCTGCGCAAGACCATGGGAGAGCGACATGGCCCTGACCGGTGGATGTCATTGCGGCGCGGTGCGGTACGAGATCGCGGGCGAGCCGATGCATGGCGGGCAGGCACTCTGCCACTGCACCGATTGTCGGCGCTGCGCTGGCGCGCCGATGGTCGGCTGGGCGATGTATCCCGAAGATGCCCTGAGCGTGACCAAGGGCGAGCCGCGCGAATATGCCTCGTCCGAGACTGGCCAGCGCTGGTTCTGCTCCACCTGCGGGACCGGGCTGTTCTACCGCAATGCGCAGAACCTGCCGGGACTTGTCGACATCCAGGCATCGACCCTCGACGATCCCGACGCCGTCCCCGCCGCCGCGCATATCCAGGTCGCCGACCGCGTCGGCTGGATGAAGGACGCGCACGGCCTTCCCGAGTTTGAGCGGTTCCCGGGTGGGGCGTAGATCAGGCTGGCACGTCACGCTTGCTTGCCGCCAGACGACGGTTTTTCGTATCACGCCGAACCAGGAAACTGCCGCGGGCCATGCGTGAACGCGCCCGCGCGGGTGAGTGGCGCCTAATCGATCCCGTCGCTGTCCGGATCGTGTACGATCACCCGCTCTGGCTCCTCGGCAAGATCAGACCAGAAGGCGATGCGGCGCGAGGCGCCATCGTGGTGCGTGCCGCAGAACTCTTTGCTGAAATATTCAGCGAGGTTCGCGCCGTACTGGATCGTGTCGAATCCATGCATGGAAAATACTGGATTACCGGCTTCGTCCGGCGTCGCGGGAAGGAACCGATGCCCAAGAATGGGGATCAGCTTCGGCGCAGCGCGGATCGCATCGCGCACAACTTCGTGTCGCGCCATACGGTCGATCGGTCGTTCACCCCAAGCTGGCCACCACGACCCATGATCGACATCGAACAACAGGCAGTCGAGCGGCCATGCCAGCATGTGGCGAATTGTCGGATCTTCACGGTCCCACGCGTAGCCGCGCGCGGGATTGCGATCGAGGAGCAGCGCATACAGGTCCGACGGAAACCGGACGTCATAGCGATCCTGCGCCTGGTCCAGTTCGGATCGCGAATAGCCGGACTTCCAATCTGACACGGTCAGCGCCGCCCTAACGCATCGCGGAAGGTCGAGATGTCCGAACGCGGCATCCTCGGGTCGATCAAGCCGTCTCCGCCGCCGGGATCAGCGCATCGTCCTTTTCGTTCGCACGCTGTGCCGCGGCGCGGCCCTGCACCCGTTCGACAAAGGCGACAAAGGCGTCGCGCTTGGGGATCGTGCCGAACTGCGTCCCCCAGGAGAGATGCGCCCCGACATACAGGTCCGCTGCGGTGAAGTGATCCGCCGCCAGCCAGCCGTCACCCGCCGCGGTGACCGCCGCTTCCAGCGTGTCGATCGTCCGCTCGAAATTGCCGAAGCCGAGCATTCCTTGCTTCTGCGGATCGGCATTGGCGTCCCATCCCATCGCCTTGCTCGTCACCGCCTGTTCCAGCGGGCCTGCCGCGAAGAACAGCCAGCGATAATAGGCGCCACGCGCGTCCACCGGCGGCGTCAGCTTCGCTGCCGGAAACGCGTCCGCCAGATAGGCGCAGATCGCCGCGCATTCGGTCACGACGACACCGTCATGGACGATCGTCGGCACCTTCCCCATCGGGTTCACCGCCAAGAATTCGGGTGCCTTGTTCGCCCAGTCGACCACAACCGTTTCATAATCGGCACCGGTCTCTTCGAGCATCCAGCGGGCGATGCGCCCGCGCGACATGGGGTTGGTGTAGAGCGTGAGCGTCATCGTCTTCCCTCCGAGTCGGACAGGAACATAGTAGGAACGATCCGCGCATGCGGGTCAAGCCGATTCACAGCGACTTGAACGTCTCCAGCAGGCGGCCCCACGCCTTTTCGGCCTGCGCTTGGTTGTACACCTGGCTGTCGGGCGGGCACCAGCCGTGCATGGTGCCGTCATAGACCTCCACCTCGGCAGGGAGGCCGGCATCGGCGAATGCCGTGCGCACCAGCACCTTTTCCTGCGAGTTGCGCGCGTCGTCATTCTCCGCAACCGCGACCAGGAAGCGCGCCTTCATCCTGGGCACCAGCAGATGCGGGCTGTCGGGCTTGTCGGTCGCGAGGCCGCCGCCGTGGAAGGAGGCGCCGGCTTTCACGCGCGCGGGCAGCGCCGCGGCGGTGCGCATCGTGAACGGGCCGCCCATGCAATAGCCGGTGGTCCCGGCGCCGCGCTTCGCGTCGACTTCCTTCTGCGTGTCGAGCCAGCCGAGATAGGCCGTCGCATCGCTGACGACCGCCTCTGGCGTGAGCAGCGCGCGCCATGGGCCGATCTTGGCGCGCACCTCAGGGTCAGCAAAGCTCTCGCCCGGCTTCAAAAACTGCCCCTTTACCGAACGGTAGAAGGGGTTCACGGTCAGCACCGCATAGCCCGATTGCGCCAGCCGCTCGCCCATCTGGCGAAAGGCCGGCCGCATTCCCATCACATCGGGCCACACCAGCACCGCCGGATGCTTGCCGCTCGTCGGTGCGGCGAAATAGCCGTCCGCCGTGCCATGCGGCGTCGCGAAGCTGACGTCGCGGCCCTTCACCGTCTTGGCATTGGCCGGAGCCGGCAACAACGCGGCAAGCCCCGCAGCGCCAGCCATCGCGCCGAAATCGCGGCGCGACACGCCCTTGAGGAACTTCTCGTTGTCGGCGTTGGTCAGATCATCGCACATCGCGTCGCTCTCCAGATTCGCGTCCCCGGCGGCGTGAGGCTAGCCTAGCGCGCGGCGCGATACCACCAGACGCCGTCGCGATCCTCGCGCACCGCCCGCCCCTCGACCTCCAGCCGGCGCAGATGCGCGAGCGTCTCGCCGCTGGCGAGGCCGAGCATGTCGCCCTCGATCTTGCGCCGGAACATGCGTCCGAAGCAGTCGACCGCGCGGCGCGGTTCGGTGAGATGCGCGTGCAGGATGTCGAGCCGCTTGAGATGCTCGTCGCGCAGTGCCGCCAGCCGGATATGCAGGCCGGTGAAGGGCTCGCCATGCGCGGGCAGGACGAGCAGGTCGGCGGGCAGGTCCATCAGCCGGTCGATCGATGCGAGCCAGTCGCCCAGCGGGTCGGCCTCGGGCTCGCTCACGCCGAGCGAGACGTTGGAGCTGATCCGCGGCAATACCTGGTCGCCCGCGATCAGCACGCCGTCGGCGGCGTTCCACAGGCAGGCGTGCTCGGGGCAATGGCCCGATCCTACCACCACCTGCCAGGTCGCGTCGCCGATCGCGATCCGCTCGCCATCGACGATGCGGCGATAGCCGAGCGGCAGCGGCGCGATCATCCGGCGCATCCGCCCGAAGCCCTTGCCGAACGCTGCGTCGATCTGCGCCTCGTCCCAGCCGGCCGCGCGCCAGAAGGCGATCTGTTCGTCGGGCACGTCGTCGTGCGCGTCGGCGGTCAGGACGCGGATCGTCAGCCACTCGCCGCGCGTCATCCAGATGCGCGCATCGAAGCGGCGCGCGAGCCATCCGGCGAGTCCGGTATGGTCGGGATGGAAATGGGTGCAGAGCACCCGCCCCGGCGGTCTTGTCGCCAGCGGCTCGGCGGCGAACAGCGCGCGCCATGCAGCGACCGAGGGGTCGACGTTCAGCCCGGTGTCGACAATCGTCGTCGTCTCGCCATCGTCGAGCAGCCAGCAATTGATATGGTCCAGCGGGCCGGTCATCGGGATGCGGACCCAGTCGACCCCGGGCGCGATGGCCACCGCCTCCCCGACGGCGGGGACCCGTCCGCCCAGCGGATAGGTCAATCCGCGATGGCTGGTCGCGACGAAGCTCTCGTCGTGGCTCAGCGACGCGTCGGGAGAAAATTCGGGATCGACCATACCCGAACCATTGACGGCGCGGGACCCGCTTGTCGAGTCCGCGCGCCGTCAGGATACCCAAACACCGAAAACCGGTGGCGGATCAGCTCTTGAACAGAGTGTCGCGATCGTAGTCGACGCTCGGCTCGCCCTCGCGCGAGGCCGCCTCGCGCTCGGCGCGGAGCTGCTCGAGCAGCGCCTCGCGGTCGCCCTCCAGCCGCGCATCGACCACCGGCGCCTCAATCCCTGCAGCCTTCGCCGCCTTGGCGACCGCAGCGTCCAGCTCGCGCTGGCTCGTCAGGCCCAGCGTCACCGGATCCTTGGGCACGATATTGGCGATGTTCCAATGGGTGCGGTCGCGGATCGCGGCGATGGTCGTGCGCGTGGTGCCGATCAGCTTGCCGATCGCGCCGTCGCTGATCTCGGGATGGTTGCGGATGATCCAGGCGATGCCGTCGGGCTTGTCCTGACGCTTGCTGACCGGAGTGTAGCGCGGACCCTTGGTCCGGCGCACCTGATCGGGCCCCTTGCTCATCTTGAGGCGGTAATCGGGGTCGGCCTGGCCCTTCTCGATCTCCTCCATCGTCAGCTCGTGCGCGCGGACCGGATCGCGACCGGTCAGCTTGGTCGCGGCGGTATCGTCGGCGATCGCCTGCACCTCGAGGATGTGAAGCCCGCAAAACTCGGCGATCTGGTCGAACGAGAGCGCGGTATTGTCGACCAGCCAGGAAGCGGTCGCGTGCGGCATCAGCGGCTGGGCCACGTCAAAGTCTCCAGAAACAATAAGGGCCGCCCTCAACGGGCGGCCGATCACACCCTGTGATTTAGGCGCATGGGGGCCGCTAGGCAAGCCTTTTGGCCCCGGAACCGCGTCCGGTTGCCCTGCGGAAGATCGGAACCTAGACTCGGCTCGGGCGTCCTGAAGCGCACCAATGGATTATTTCAGAGAGGAGCATCCATGAAACGAGTCTTTCTTCCGCTCGCCGCAGTTGCCGCGCTCGGCCTCGCCGCTTGCAGCGACAAGGCACAGAACGAGACGGCTGAGGCAGCCGAAGCGATCGGTGCAGACGCCAATGCGACGATGAGCGAAGCGGCCGACGACGTCGAGACCGCGACCGACAGCGCGCTGGGCGCCGCCGAGAATGCCGCCGACAGCACGGGTGCGGCGATCGAGCAGGGTGCCGACAATGTCGGCAACGCGGCGGACGCCGCCGAAGACGAACTCGACAACTGATCCGTTCGGGGCCGCCCGCCGGCGGCCCCGTTCACACCCCGGGGGGTTCCATGCGCGCTATTCTGATGTTGCCGCTGCTGGCGCTTGCGGCGTGCAATTCGACCGACGATACGACCGCCGTCACCTCCGGAGAGGCTGCCGAACTCAACCAGGCGGCCGCCACGCTCGACATCAACGCTACCGAGCCCGACCCGCAGGACGGTCCCGCAGCGCCCGACGATCCCGAATAATTGGACACGCCGGACCGGCTTGACGCCGCCAGCGGGCGGTGAAAGCCTCGTGCGTGCGCGTCGTGCGCGTCCGGAGGCCGTGATGAACCATGTCGCTGCGTATCGCGATCGGGGCTATGCTATCGTTCGGGGCGTTTTCTCAAAAGACGAAATCGAGCGGATCGGCGACGCCGTCGATGCGGTTCATGCCGAGGGGGTCGCGCATGGCCGACCGTTCCGTCACGGCAACCTGTTCTACAACGTCCGCGCCAATGACGACGGCACGCCGATCGTGCCGATGGTGCAATGGCCGTCCTATCACAACCGCGTGCTCGATTCGGTGCGGCTCGATCCGCGCTGGCTCGACCTGCTCGCCCCGCTGATCGGCACCGATCTCAAGCAGATCATCAACCAGCTTCACTGGAAGGCGCCGGGATCGAAAGGCGATTTCGCATGGCACCAGGATTCGCGTTTCCGCAAGCCGGACGCCGCGTACCGCAATCTGGGCGAGTCCTACATCCAGACCGGTCTCGCGATCGATCCGCATACGCGGGAGAGCGGCGCGATGCGGATGATCCCCAACAGCCACCGCGCCGGCCCGCTCGCGCTCGATACCTCGACCGAGGTGCTGGGGACCGAGATGAGCGACGACTGGCTGCGCGACGCCGGGATCGACCCGTCCGATGTGATCGACCTGGAGATGGAGCCGGGCGATATCGCGATGTGGAACCCATATCTGGTCCATGGATCGGGGCGCAACAGCGCCGACCACCAGCGCCGCCTGTACATCAACGGCTATGTCCGCGCACGCGATTGCGACCGCGGTGAATGGGCGTTTCGCGATGGCAAGCCCGTCCCGCTCGGCCCCGAACCCGCGCTCGTCCATTACGAAGATTTGCGCGCGAAGCCGGAGCCGCATTATGTCTAGAATGGTGCGCAGCTGCGCTGAAGCGGTACCGGCCCGCTCCCCCACCCGGCCACCCCTCGACAGTGTATTCTATGGGTGGCCGGGTGGGGGCGCGGGTCGGTGCCGAGTCACGCTATCGGCATAACGCGATGCGCTTGCGCCAGTTCGAGATTTTCCACGCCGTCTATGTCCACGGGACGATCAGCGCGGCCGCGCGCGCGCTCGGCGTATCGCAGCCGTCGGTGTCCAAGACGCTGCACCATGCCGAGGACAATCTCGGGTTCCGCCTGTTCCAGCTGTCGCGCGGGCGACTGGTCCCGACCGATGAGGCGCACGCGCTGATGCGCGAGGCGGGCGACGTGTTCGACCGGTTGAACACGCTGCAGCAGACCGCGCGCAACCTCTCCCACTCGGGCGGGGGGCATATCCGACTCGGCATCGTTCCCAGCCTGGCGCTCGACATCGTACCGCAGGCGATGGCGCTGTTCCGCCGCGACTGGCCGCGCGTGACGTTCGAGGTCCACACCCATCACCATGACGACCTCGTCCGATCGCTGATCGAGCGCGAGCTCGATCTCGCGATCGCCTACACCCCGCCCCCGCATCCGCGCCTGACCCGCCAGGTGCTGGCGGAGGGCGAACTGGTAGTCCAGTTCCCCGAGGGCGAGTTTTCCAATCCGGGCCCACGCTTCCCGCTGGAGCTGCTCGCGGACCGCGACGTCATCGGCGTTGCCGCAGCCGGCCCGATCGGCGCGGTGCTGACCGAGGCGGCGCGCACGCGCGGCATCGTCTTTCGCGAATCGGTGTCCGTACAGACGTTTTTCATTGCCGCGCGGCTCGCGCAGCTCGAGCGCGGGGTTACCGTGATCGACGAGTTCACGGCCCGCGCCTGGCGCGCGCCGGGGTTCACGTCGCTGCCGACCAACCCGCCGCTGCGCTTCACGATTTCCTGGGCGACTCTGGAGGAACGCCAGCCGTCGCGCGCCGCTCGCCAATTCCTGCGCACGCTCGAGCAGGTTCTGGTCGAGAATCGCGAAAAAGCATAAACGCAGTTTATACCCATCGGCTGTTTCGATGATTTTCTTGCGCAGCGCGCACGATAACTTCCCCGAATGCGCCGCGATTGACATTCTCGTTCAGCTCGCGCCGGGGGAGAACCAGTCTGACTACGCGCCGCACCTTTGCGAGGGCCACCAGCATGAATGCTGCGCAGGAGGTGATCGTCCTTGGCGCCGGGGTGGTCGGCATGGCGACGGCGCTGACGCTCGCCGATCGCGGGCATCGCGTGACCGTGGTCGATGCGGCGCGCGGCCCCGGCCTCGGCACGTCCTTCGCCAATGGTGCGCAGCTCAGCTATGCCTATACCGACGCGCTGGCGAACCCGGCGACCTTGTCGCAGGTGCCGCGCATGCTGTTCGGCCTCGACAGCGCGTTGCGCTTTCACCTGCGGCTAGACCCCGACTTCCTGCTGTGGAGTCTCGCCTTCCTCCGCAATGGGTCGGCTGGGCGCTTCCGGCAGAATACGATCGCCGGGCTGGAACTCGCAGCAAGATCGCGGGTCGCGCTTCAGGCGCTGACGGCGCGGCACGGACTGGATTACGGCCATGCCGTCCCCGGCAAGATCCACCTGTATCGCACGCAAACCGCGTTCGCGGCGGCACGCGCGATGATGACGCTCAAACAATCGAACGGCATCGACCAGGCCGTGCTCGACCCCGAAGATACGGTCGCGCTGGAACCGATGCTGGCGCCGGTGCGCCATGCGATCGTCGGCGCGCTGCACACCCCGGGCGAGGCGGTGGGCGACCCGCATCGCTTTTGCGTCAGCGCGCACGAGGCGTTGATGCGGGCCGGTGGCAGCGCCTGTTTCGACACCCGCGTCGCGACGCTCTCTGCCGATGGCGCACGCCCGGCGATCGTCACCGGCGATGGCAGCCGGATCGCCGCCGACCGCATCGTGATCGCCGCCGGGGTGGAGGCGCCGCGCCTTGCCCGCCAGCTTGGCGTGCGGCTGCCGGTGCAGCCGATGAAGGGCTATTCGATCACCGCGCCCCCCGGCTCGGCAGCGCCGAGCGTCAGCGTCACCGACGTTGCCAACCGGGTGGTGTTCGCCCGGCTGGGCAACCGGATGCGGATCGCGGGGCTGGCCGAACTGGGCAATCGGGACACGCGCGTCGATCCCAAAAGGCTGGGTGCGCTGATCGAGAGTGCGCGTGCCGCACTGCCCGATGCGGCGGATTATGGCGCGATCGAATCGAGCTGGGCGGGACTGCGCCCGATGACGCCGAACTCGCTGCCGATCACCCGGACGATTGCGCCCGGCGTGATCGCGAATGCGGGCCATGGCGCATTGGGCTGGACCTATGCGGCCGGTTCGGCAGAACGCGTCGCGGAGTTGGTCGAGGGGAGCGGCTGAAGGCGCACAGACGTCCGGCCAATACAACTGGGACTTCAGGGAAGGGGTACAACAATGAAATCGATCCGGATTGCCAGCTTGATGGGGAGCATCTCGCTGCTCGCCACCGCCACTGCCGCCATCGCGCAGGACGCGCCGCAGACCGCCGCCGACGTTCAGGACCAGACGACCGAGGAGGTCGTCGTGATCGGATCGCAGATCAAGGGCGCCGATGTCGCCGGCGCGCTGCCCGTCACCGTGCTCAACGAGGACGATATCGCCGCCGTCGCCGCGACCAGCGGTGACGAGCTGTTCCGCTCGATCCCGCAGGCGGGCGACGTCGCCTTCAACGAAAGCCGTGACGCAGGCGGCATCAACGATGCGCGCGGCGACACCGCGTCAATCAACCTGCGCGCACTCGGCACCGGCAACACGCTGGTGCTGCTCAACGGCCGCCGCATGGTGCTGCACCCCGGCACGCAGAGCGAGAATCTGGTGCCCGTGCAGAGCGTCAACACCAACGCCATCCCGGTGATGGGCGTGCGCCGGGTCGAGGTGCTGCTGGACGGCGCGGCCGCGATCTACGGCTCGGACGCGGTCGCGGGCGTGATCAACACCGTGCTCAAGGACAATGTGAAGGGCATCCGCGCCACCGCGGAGCTGGGCTTCACCGAGAATTCGGGCCAGATCGAATATGAATTCGCGTTCGAGGCCGGGCACAGCTTCAACGGCGGCAATTCGAACATCTCGCTGTTCGGATCGTACAACCATCGCGACCCGCTCTATGCCCGCGAACGCCGCAACTCGCGCTCGGCGGACATGCGCCCGCTGTTCGTCGGCACGCCGTGGGAAGGCAATACCGATTTCGACAACACATCGGTCGATACGCCCTGGACCGAGGTCTATTATCTGCGCCCCGACCTGTCGCGCGCGGCATCGGGCAACACGGTCACCATCCCGCGCATCAACGGGACCGCGCTCGCGACCTCGACCACCGGATCGTTCCATGTCCAGCCCGACACCAACGAGGGCTGCATCGCGCCCGGCCAGGCGCCCGGCACCTGCTGGGACAACAGCACGCTCGCGACGACCGGGTCGGACCGTAACCTGCGCTATGACGTCAATACCGAGCGCACGATCCAGGGGCGCAACGACCGCATCAACCTGTTCGGCTTCTTCAACCACGATTTCGGCACGGGCATCGAGCTGTTCGCCGAAGCGGGCTGGTACCGCGCCGACTATCAGGCGTTCCGCGACCAGGAGACCAACCTCACCAGCCAGCGGCTGATCCTGCCGGCGACGGCCTATTGGAACCCGTTCGGGCCGGTCGGCAGCCCGAACCGCATTCCCGGCCTGACCGGCGTTCCGGCCGCGGGCGCGGCGGTCGAGATCAACGACTATCGCCCGATCGATGCCGGGCCGCTGCGCGTCAATGTGCGCAACGATACGATCCGTGCGCTTGCCGGGCTGCGCGGCGAGGTGCTGGGCTTCGATTTCGACAGTGCGCTGCTCTATTCGCGGGCGCGCACCAACGACACCATGTACCAGCCGAGCATGACGCTGTTCCAGGAGGCGCTGTCGCGCACCGATGCGTCGGCCTACAACCCGTTCAACGGGGGCGATCCGCTCAATCCGTCGCGCTATGACAGCACGCGCAATCCGCAGAGCACGATCGACAGCTTCATGGTCGATGTGTCGCGCATCAGCACCACCGAGCTGATGATGGCCGACCTGAAGCTCAGCAAGAACGACCTGTTCACGCTGCCCGGCGGGCGCGTCGGTATGGCGACCGGGGTCGAGGTGCGGCGGGAGACCTTTGCCGACGATCGCGACGACCGGCTCGACGGTACGGTGTTCTTCACCGCGCTCGACGGGTCGAGCAACGGTTCGGACGTGATGGGCGCCAGCCCGACGCCGGACAGCTCGGGCGCACGCAACACCATTTCCGCCTATCTCGAATTCGCGGTGCCGCTGGTGTCGCCCGAGATGGACGTGCCGCTGATCCGCTCGCTCGACCTGCAGCTGGCCGGGCGCATGGAGGCGTATCAGGGCTTCAATACCGTGGCGAAGCCCAAGGTCGCGCTGTCCTGGTACCCGGTCCGCAATCTCCAGCTGCGCGGCAGCTGGTCGCAGGGCTTCCGCGCGCCCAACCTGCCGCAGCTGTTCGAACAGGGCATCCAGCGGTCGAACACGCGTACCGACTGGGTGCGGTGCGAAGCCGATCTGCGGCTCGGCCGGATCACCACCTTCGCCGACTGTACCGACCTGTCGGGCCGCAGCCAGGGCGTGGTCAGCAACCGGTCGGGCAGCCAGGACCTGACGCCGGAGGAATCGGACAACCTCTCGCTCGGCGGCACGTTTCAGCTCAACATGGGCAAGCTCGGACGTCTGACCTTCACCGCCGATTACTGGGAAATCCGCCAGAAGAACGTGATCGGCCTGCTCGGCGATTCGAACGCGATCGCGCTCGACTATCTGCTGCGTCTGCAGGGATCGTCCAACCCCAACGTGCAGCGCGCCGCGCCGACGCAGGAGGATGTCGACGACTTTGCCGGCAGCGGCATCGCCCCGGTCGGCGAGATCATCCAGGTGATCGACAACTATACGAACCTCGCGCCGCGTTCGGTGCGCGGCTATGACCTCGGCGTCTATTATCAGGTCAAGAATACCGGGATCGGCGATTTCAGCGTTCGGCTGAATGCGGCACGCCTGCTCGAATTCTACCAGACCCCGGGCGAGGGATCGGCCGTCCAGGCGTTGATCGAGGCGCAGGAAGCGGGCAACATCAACGGCTTCATCAACATTACCGGCGGGCAGAATCTGATCGAGGAGAATGGCCGTCCGAAATGGCGGGCTTCGGCCAGCGTCACCTGGCGATACAACGGTTTCGGTCTCGGCTATTATGGCGGCTATGTCGGTGAGGTCACCGACACGTCGGCGTCGCTCGCCGACGGGACGCGCTATCGGGTCGACGACTATATGACGCACAGCCTTTATGCCCAGTATCAGGTCGATGGCGGGCCGATGGACAGCCTTCGCCTGCGCGTGGGCGCGCGCAACATCTTCAACACGCTTGCCCCGCTCGCCGACAACAGCAATGGCTATATCGGCGATCTGTACAGCAACCGCGGCCGCCAGATCTATTTCTCGGTCAGCAAGAAGTTCTGATGCGCCGCGCCGTTCGCGTCCTCGCGGCCCCGCTCCTGCTCCTGCCGCTCGCGGCAGGGCACGAACGGGCCCCCGCCCCCGCCCCCCGCATGATCGACATGATCATCGCGGGCGGGCAGGTCATTGACGGGACCGGTGCGCCGGCACGGGTTGCCGAGATCGGCGTGAACGGCGACCGCATCCTCTATGTCGGCGAGCGTCCGGAGGGGGTGATCGCGCGCCGTACCATCCTCGCCCGGGGGCTCACCGTCACCCCCGGCTTCATCGATCCGCATACGCATAGCGGCGCCGACGCCCGCGCGCCGGAAACTGCCCGGCGCCAGCTCGCCAACCATCTGCTCCAGGGCGTCACCAGCATCGTCATCGGCAATGACGGCGGCGGCGACACCGATATTTCCGGGCTGTTCGCCCGGCTCGCCGCCAACCCGACCGGACCGAACGTCGCCAGCTTCGTCGGCTTTGGCGAGATCCGCCTCAAGGTCGTCGGCACCCGCGACCGCCCCCCCGCCGGGGTCGAGGTGCGCCGCATGCAGCTGCTCACCCGCCGCGCGATGTGCGACGGCGCGCTCGGCCTCTCCGCCGGGCTCTATTACGCGCCGCAGAGCTTCGCCAAGACCAACGAGGTCGCGCTGCTCGCCCGCATCGCGGCGCGCCATGGCGGCATCTACGAAACGCATCTGCGCGACGAGGGCAGTTCCTCGATCGGCCTGATCCCCGCGATCGACGAGGCGATCGCCATCGCCCGGATCGGCAAGCTCCCGCTGCACATCGCGCATATCAAGGCGCTCGGCGCCGATGTTCAGGGCATGGCGCCCAAGGTCATCGCGCATATCCGCGCGGCGCAGAAAACGGGGGTGAAGATCACCGCCGATCAATATCCGTGGGAAGCGTCCAGCACCTCGCTCGCCGCCGCGCTGGTCCCGCGCTGGGCGCAGGATGGCGGTGCGCCCGCGATGGTGGAGAACCTCAAGAGCCTCGCCCCCCGCCTGCGCACCGGCATGGCCGAGCAGTTGCGCATCCGCGGCGGCGCGAATGCGATCCTGCTGGTGCGCGGGCCGCATCAGGGGAAGCGGCTCGACGCGCTTGCCGCGCAGTGGAAACTCGATCCGCTCGACGCCGCCGCCCGCATCCTGATCGCGGATCCGGGGACCAGCATCGCAAGTTTCAACATGACCGAGCGGGACATCGACGCCTTCGCGCGCGAGCCGTGGGTCGTCACCTCGTCGGACGCCACCAACGGGCATCCGCGCCGCATGGGCAGCTTCGCGCGCGGCTGGCGCCTGTTCGTCCGCGACAAGAAGCTGATGACGCCCGAACGCTTCGTCCAGCGCTCCTCGGGCCAGACCGCGGCGATCCTTGGCCTTCCCGATCGTGGCATCCTTGCCCCCGGCAAGTTCGCCGACATCGCGATCCTCGATTCCGCCGACTATTCCGAACGCGCCACCTATGACCGGCCCGACGAACCCTCGGCAGGGGTCCGCTATGTGCTGGTCAATGGCCACCTTGCCGTGGACAAGGGCAGGCTGACCGGCACGCTTGCCGGACGCCCGTTGCCAAAGCCGCGCCAACCCGAATGGAACTGCCCCGCATGACCGAGACGACCGCACCCGAAGCGTCCGAAGTCCCCGAGCGACGCGGGCCCGTCCGCCGCGCGTTCGGCTGGTGGTTCGGCGTCGCGCTGTGGAAACGCATCCTCGCCGCGCTCGTTCTCGGCGCGGCGGTGGGCGTCGCCTGGGGTGAGGGCGCGACCGCGATTGGCTGGATCGGCACCTTGTTCGTCCGCCTGATCCGCATGCTGGTGGTGCCGCTGGTATTCCTCACCATCGCGTCGGGCGTCGCCGCGCTCGCCGATCCCAAGCGGCTCGGCAGCATCGGCGTGAAGACGCTGGCGATGTACGTCTTCACCACTGCGCTGGCGGTCACCACCGGTCTGATCGTGGCCACGCTGATCGCCCCCGGCCTTGGCGCCAGCTTCGCCGGGGCGGTGCCCAAGGCGATGGGCACGCCGCCCGACACGGCGCAGATGTTCATGGAAATCATCCCCGACAATCCGATCGGCGCGATGGCGGAGGGCAAGACGCTCGCGGTGATCTTCTTCGCCGTGCTGGTCGGCGCGGGCGTAATCGCGGCGGGCAAGGGCGCGGAGCCGGTGCGCCAGTTCCTCAACGCCGGGTCCGAAGTCATGCTGCGCATCGTCGGCTTCGTGATGGAGACCGCGCCGTTCGGCGTGTTCGCGCTGATCGCCGTCGTGATGGGCACCACCGGCCCGTCGAGCTTCATCGCGGTGCTCAAGCTGGGCCTGTGCGTAGTCGTCGGCTCCGCGATCGTCACATTGCTGATCCACGGCCTGATCGTGGTGCGGCTGATGGCGTGGCTTTCGCCGCTGCCTTTCTTCCGCGGCATCGCCGATGCGATCATGGTCGGCTTCTCGACCTCGTCCAGCTCTGCCACCCTGCCCGTCGCGATCCGCGTCGCCGAGCGCAATCTCGGCGTGTCGCCCCCGGTCGCCTCGACCGTGCTGCCATTGGGCGCGACCATCGGCATGGACGGCGCGGCGATGTATGTCGCGATGCTCACGCTGTTTTCGGCGCAGGCGTTCGGCGTCGACCTGTCGATGGCCGATTATCTGGTGATCGCCGCCACGACGACGATCGTCGCGATGGGCGTTGCGCCGGTCCCATCGGGATCGCTGTTCGTGCTCGCAGCCGTACTTCACGCGATCGGCATCACGCCCGAGCAGACCGCGATCGTCGTCGGCTTCATCCTGCCGTTCGACCGCATCCTCGACATGATCCGCACCATTCCCAACGTCACCTCCGACCTGTCGATCGCCACCGCGGTCGCGCGCTGGGAAAAGGAGATGGACGTGGCGCGGTACAATTCGGCCGATGATGTCTGAGGCAAATCCCATTCCTCCCCCAGCTTGCTGGGGGAGGTGGCAGCGCGCAGCGCTGACGGAGGGGCCGCCCCGCAGAGGGCGGAATGTGCCGAACTGCCAACGGCTGTCTGCGCAGCCGCCCCTCCACCACCCGCTACGCGGGCGGTCCCCCTCCCCTGCGATGCAGGGGAGGAATTGATAGAGATGCCTCATGCTCCTGCGTAAATTCACCCTCGCCCTCGCCGCGTTCGGCCTCGCGCTTCCCGCGCCGGTGCTGGCGCAGAGCAAGCACCTCCTCGAATATCCCTCCATCCACTCCCCCATCGTCGGCACGCGCGGGATGGTGGTCAGCCAGAACGAGATGGCGAGCGAGGTCGGCGCGCAGATCCTGCGCGATGGCGGCAATGCGGTGGACGCGGCGGTCGCAGTCGGTTTCGCGCTCGCGGTCACCCTGCCCCGCGCCGGCAATATCGGCGGCGACGGCTTCATGACCATCTATGACGCCAAGTCGAAGCAGGTCCGCGTCATCGATTTCCGCGGGGTCGCCCCGCGCGCGGCGACCCCGGCCATGTTCGTCGACAATCGCGGCAAGGAGCGCGCGATCGCATCCTATGGCTATCTGGCGCCCGCCGTCCCCGGCACCGTCGCGGGACTCGAACATGCGCACAGGAAGTGGGGCAAGCTGCCCTGGGCAAAGGTGGTCGAACCCGCGCTCCGCCTCGCCCGCGACGGGGTGAAGCTCACCGCCGACGAAGCCTTCGTTTTCGGCTGGGGGCGCGAGCGGCTGAGCAAGAGCGCGTCGGGCAAGACCGCCTTCTACAAGCCCGACGGGTCGCTCTACGCCAAGGACGAAGTGCTCAAGCAGCCCGATCTCGCCTGGACGCTCGGCAAGATCGCTGCGGAGGGCGCCAAGGGCTTCTACACCGGCGAAGTCGCCCGCCGGATCGAAGCCGACATGAAGGCCAATGGCGGCATCGTCACCATGGCCGATCTCGCCGCCTACAAGCCGGTCGAGCGCGATCCGCTGGTCGGGAGCTATCGCGGCTATCGCATCTACACCCCGCCCCCGGCCAGCGCGGGCGGCGCGACGCTGCTCAACATGCTCAACATCCTCGAGCGGTTCGACATGAAGGCACTGGGACAGGGCAGCGCCGCCTCGCTGCACATCCTCGCCGAGACGATGAAGCTCGCCTATGTCGACCGCTATCGCGTGCTGGGCGACCCCGCCTTCGTCACCGCCCCGGTCAACGGCTTCATCTCCAAGGGCTATGCCGCCGAGCGCGCAAAGTTGATCGATCCCGCGCGCGCACGCCCCGCCGCGCAGGTCGCGCCCGGCGACCCGCTGCAATATGAAAGCCCGTCGACCACGCACTTCTCGGTCGCCGACAGCGCGGGCAATGTCGTCTCGACCACCTACACGCTCGGCTCGGACTTCGGATCGGGCGTGATGATCGCGGGCACCGGCATCCTGCTCAACAACCAGATGAACAATTTCAGCCACGAACAGGCCTGGGAAGCGCAACGCACCGGCGCGCCGCCGCCGCTCAACGCGATGGCCCCGGGCAAGCGCATGCTCTCCACCCAGATGCCGACGTTGGTGTTCAAGGACGACAAGCCGTGGATCGTCACCGGCACGCCGGGCGGGAGCACCATTCCGACCACGATGGTACAGGTGATCGTCAACATGATCGACTATGGCCTCAACGTCGACGAGGCGACGCACAAGCCGCGAATCTATCAGGGCACCACCGCGGCGCTGCGGGTCGAACCCAATTTCAACCCGGACACGGTTGCGGCGCTCGAGGCAAAGGGCCATCGCATCACCTCGGACGAAACCATGGGGAGCGCGCAGTCGATCATGCTCAGCGGGGACCTGTTCCTCGGTGCAGCCGACCCGCGTCGCCCCGGTGCAAAGGCGATCGAACCATGAAGCTGACCCGCGCCCATTTCCTGATCGCGCTTGCCGCGACCGGCCTTGCCGCCTGCGCCCCGCGCGGTGCGGTCGATACCGCCGCCCCTGCGTCGGCGCCGGCGATCGCGCCCGAGCGCCAGGCGTTCGTCGCAGCGGCGCACCCGCTGGCGGTCGAAGCCGGACTCAACGTCCTGCGCAAGGGCGGCAGCGCGGTCGACGCCGCCGTGGCGATCCAGGCGATGCTGAGCCTGGTCGAGCCGCAGAGCAGCGGGGTCGGCGGCGGCGCTTTCATGGTCCGCTACGACGCGAAGACCAGGGCCGTCACCGTCTATGACGGCCGCGAGACCGCCCCGGCGGGTGCTACGCCGGACATGTTCATCGGGCCGGACGGCAAGCCGCTCGGCTTCCGCACCGCGGTCCTGTCCGGTCGGGCCACCGGCGTTCCGGGCGTCGTCCGCATGCTGGCGCTAGCGCAGGAAAAGCACGGCAAGCTCGCCTGGCGCGAGTTGTTCGGGGATGCGGAGCGCACCGCCGTCAACGGCTTCACTGTCACCGATCGGCTGGGCCGCTTCGTCAATTCGGGCGGTCCGCAGGCCAATGCGCCCGACGCCTTGGCCTATTTCCGCAATGCCGACGGGTCGAAGATCAAGGCCGGCGACACGCTCCGCAACCCCGCCTATGCCGCCTTTCTCCGCCGGCTCGCCGCGCAGGGTCCCGACGCGTTGTACAAGGGCGAGACCGCCCGCCGCATCGTCGCCCGCGTGCGCGAGGGCGACCTCGCCAGCAGCATGACCGAGGCGGATCTCGCGGCGTACAAGCCGGTGGTGCGCGAGGGTCTGTGCAACCCCTATCGCAGCTATATTCTCTGCGCGCCACCGCCGCCCTCCTCGGGCGTAGGGCTGCTGCAGCTGATGGCGATGATCGAGCGGACCGATATCGGCGCGCGCGGCCCCAACGATCCGGTCGCCTGGGTCAAGTATGCCGAGGCGAGCCGGCTGATGTATGCCGACCGCGACGCCTATGTCGGCGATGTCGCGACCGTGCCGGTCAAGGGCATGCTCGATCCGGCCTATGTCGCCAGCCGTGTCGCGCTGATCGGCGATCGCGCGGGTCCGGCGCCCGAGGCGGGGACGCCGCCGGGCGCGGTCACGGCGCGGATCGACGCCACCAACGAAGTGCCCGGAACCTCGCACTTCGTCGTCATCGACGATGAGGGCAATGCGGTGTCGATGACCACCACGGTGGAGAGCTTCTTCGGCACCGGGCGCATGGTCGACGGCTTCTTCCTCAACAACCAGATGACCGACTTTTCGTTCGTGCCGTCCGGCCCGAACGCGATCGCCCCGGGCAAGCGCCCGCGCTCGTCGATGGTGCCGACCGTCATCCTCAATGGCGACCGCAGCCTCGCCGGTGCGATCGGTTCGCCGGGTGGCAATGCGATCCTGGGCTATGTGTCCAAGGCGCTGGTCGGGATGATCGACTGGAAGTTGCCGGTCGCCGACGCCATCGCGCTGCCCAACCTGATCGCGCGCGGGAGCAGCTTCAACGGCGAGGCGGACAAGTTCTCCCCGCAGCTGCGCGCGGCGATGGCGGCACGCGGCGTCACCGTGCGCGGCGGCACCGGCGAGGATTCGGGGCTGCACGGGGTGATGATCCGCAACGGCCGTTTCGACGGCGGCGCCGACCCCCGCCGCGACGGCGTCGCAACCACCATCACATTGCCAGCAAGGAAATAGGATGCGCCACCTGCTTGCCCCGATCGCGCTGATCGCCGCCCTCCCCGCCGCCGCCCAGCAGGTGACGGTCGAGGACGTCAGCTTCCTCAGCCGCGACGGCAAGACGCAGGTGAAGGGCTATCTGTTCAAGCCCGCAAATGCGCCCGAACAGGCGCCAGCGGTGGTGATGCTGCACGGGCGCGGCGGCGCCTATTCGTCGCTCGCGAAGGGCAAGTACGATGCCGCGACCCTGTCCTCGCGGCACAAGGCGTGGGGAAAGCTGCTCGCGCAGAACGGCTATGTCGCGCTGATGGTCGACGATTTCGGCGCGGTCGGCCACCCGTCCGGCTTTGCCGCCGGCACCTACAAGGACCGCCCGCCCGAGGTCGACGAGGTCAATTTCCGTCCGCTCCATGCCTATGGCGCGCTGCGCTACCTCCAGTCGCGCGCCGATGTGAACGGCGCCCGCGTCGCGCTGCTCGGCTGGTCCAACGGCGCCAGCGCCACGCTCGCAGCGATGGCCGACGACAAGCCCGGCGACATGCGCAAGATCGGCTTCGCCGCCGGGGTGGCGCTCTACCCCGGCTGTGGCCTCAAGAAGCGTTTCGCCAAGGATGGCTACAAGCCGTATCACCCCGTTCGCGTGTTCATGGGCACGGCGGACGAAGAGGTGTCGCCGAAACTCTGCGAGAGCTTCGTCGCGCGCAGCAAGGTGCGGGGCAGCGACATCGCGCTGCGCATGTTCGAGGGGGCGACGCACAGCTACGACACCCCCACCAAGTCGCGCCAGTCGGTCGCGGCGAACGTGACGGCCAAGGCCGCGACCGAAGCGGACATTCTCGCGTTTCTGGCGGAGCGGTTGAAGAACTGACGCAGATCACGCAGCATGTGCTCCTGCGAAAGCAGGAGCCCAGGGTTTCAAAAGGGCAGCCTTCCGTAACCCTGGACCCCTGCTTTCGCAGGGGATCAGCAGCCACCATGCTCAGCTTCCTTCGGTTACCCACCGCAACCCCCTTGCCCCGACTCCCCCCGATGCGCCAAAGCCATCCGCAATGACTGCCCGCATCGACATGGGACTCGACACGCGCGGCAACCCGGTTGCCGTCGATCTGGAGGAGTTGCTCGCCACGCGTCTGCTCGTCCAGGGCAATTCGGGGTCGGGAAAATCGCATCTGCTGCGCCGCCTGCTCGAAGGCAGCGCCGGCCTCGTCCAGCAGGTGGTGATCGATCCCGAGGGCGACTTCGTCTCGCTGGCGGATGCCTTCGGCCATATCGCGGTCGACGCCGCCGAATACAGCCTGACCGAACTCGCCCGCCTCGCCACGCGCGTCCGCGAGCATCGCGCCAGCGTCGTCCTCAATCTCGAAGGGCTCGAGATCGACGGCCAGATGCGCGCCGCCGCCGCGTTCCTCTCGGCGCTGTTCGATGCCCCGCGCGAACATTGGTATCCGATCCTCACCGTCGTCGACGAAGCCCAGCTCTTCGCCCCCGCCGCGGCGGGCGAGGTGACCGAGGAAGCCCGCCGCACCTCGCTCGCCGCGATGACCAACCTGATGTGCCGCGGCCGCAAGCGCGGTCTGGCCGGCGTGATCGCCACCCAGCGCCTCGCCAAACTCGCCAAGAATGTCGCCGCCGAAGCGTCGAACTTCCTGATGGGTCGCACCTTTCTCGACATCGACATGGCGCGCGCCGCCGACCTGCTCGGCATGGACCGCAAGCAGGCCGACACGATCCGCGATCTCGCGCGCGGCGAATTCCTCGCGCTCGGCCCCGCCATCACGCGTCGCCCGATCAGCGTGAAGATTGGCGCGGTCGAGACCGGCTCGCGCGCGGTCAGCCCCAAGCTGACCCCGCTTCCCACCGCCCCGACCGAGGACATGCGCGACATGCTCTTCGCCCCGGCGGCCGAGGACGAGGCACCCCCGCCCCCGCCGCCCGCTCCGGTCCCGATGGCCGACCTGATGCGCGCGGTCGCCACGCCCGCGCCGCCGCCGGTCCCCGACATGCCGGTGCTGGAGGAGGGCGAGCAGGAAGAGATTCGCCAGGCGATCCTTGCCGAGATCGGTGCCGAAGACAGCCGCGCGCCGCTCGCCACGGTGTTCCAGGATTATGGCGTGCGCTGCAAAATGCGCGGCGTCGATCCCGGCATGGACCTCACCCAGTTCCGCTCGGCGCTCGCGCTGGCGCGCGCCGGGATCACCGACACGAGCGGCTGGGACGACGCGCTCACCCTCGCCGCATCGCTGCCCGAGGAGATGCTCGCCCCCTTCCTCGGCATCGCCAAGGCCGCGCGCACGGGCGAGCCGTGCCCGTCGGACGCGCGCATCGCCGCGCTCTACGGCACCAGCTCGCTGGGTCGCGCCAAGCGGATGATGGCACATATCGAGGAGAAGGGGCTGATCGTCGCGCGCACCGATCTGTCGGGCAAGCGCAGCGTCAGCCTGCCGCATCTCGGCTGGACCACGGCGCCATCCTGGCCGGACCCGGCCAAGCCGCCCCCCGTCGGCCGCGCAGCGGTGCGTGCGGCGGAACGCGCGCGCAACGGCTATGGCTGACCCGCGCTAACGCCGCGCGAGCACCGCGATGCGATCGGCAAGGTCGTTGTCCCGGACGACCACAGCGTCGCGCGACCAGTTGCCGACAAAGGTGGTGCTGTCCTTGAAGCCGGGCGACAGCCACGCCTTGTTGCGCTCGATCACCAGGCCGGCCGAGCGGTGCTTCACGCCTTCCGGCGCGACGGCGATGATCGTGCCGTAATTGTCCTTCGCCGGCCCCTGCTCGAACGCGTTGCCCGCGATCCGCCCGCTCGCGCCATTGGACAGATCGATCGCATAGTTGGTGTTGCGGCCCATGCTGTCGTCGAAACTGGAATCGAGAATTTCGACTTGCGGCGCGCGCGCCTTCACATAATGGCCGCCGGTGCCGCGTTCGAAGCGCGACTCGACCACGCGCAGGCTTCCGTAATTGCCGATATAGATGGCGTGCGCGCCGTTGCCGGTCGGATCCTTGCCCAGCCCGGCAAAGGTCGATCGCTCGATCACGATGGTGCCGCGCGGGTCGCTCGCGGTGAGGATGCCGCACTGGCCGTCGATGAACATCGCGTTAGTGACATGGAGGTTTCCGGTCTCAAGCCGGATGCCCGCGCCGTTGCCGTCTTCGACGAGTGTGCGCATGAAGACGATGCCGTCGACGCGCGCCGCGCGACCGCGCAGCACCAGCGTCGCCTTGCCTTCGCAGATTGCGCGGTCGAACACCGTCTTTCCCGGGACCTGCGCGACATAGGTGATCTCGCCCGCCTCCTGCACCGCGCATTCGCCATAGCGGCCGGGGGCGATGCGGATCGTACCGCGCCCCTCGCCGATCGCCGCGACCGCCTCCTGCAGGCTGGCGAAGGATTGCCCGCCCTCGACGGTGAACGGGCCCTGCTGCGCCTGCGGCACGGCGGGAGCGGTGGTGGCGAGCAGGGCGGCGGCAAGGGCGATCATGCGCATAAAAAAGCTCCGGCGGTTTGCCGGAGCTTATGAATGCAGACCGTTAAAAAGCCCCTCCCCTTTGCGGGAAGGGGCTAAGTACGGGTCAGGCGTCGGCGGTTTCCTTCACCAGCGCCGCCTTGATCGCGTCGATAAAGGCGGGGATGTCGTCGGGGTTGCGGCTGGTAATCAGATTGCCGTCGACCACCACTTCCTCGTCGACCACGTCGGCACCGGCATTTTCCATGTCGGTCCGCACGCTCGGCCAGCCTGTCGCGCGCTTGCCGTCGAGCACATCGGCCTCGACCAGCAACCACGGCGCGTGGCAGATCGCCGCGACGGTTTTTCCGTCGTCGAAGAATTCCTGCACCAGATCGACGGTGGTTTCGTCCATGCGCAGCTTGTCGGGGTTGCCGACGCCGCCCGGCAGCACGAGCGCGTCATAGTCTTCGATCTCGACATCCTCGACCGTCATGTCGGGGGTGATCGTCGCGCCCTTCTCGCCGCCCTTCTCGCCCTGGATCGGATCGGTCTTGAGCGAGGCGAGCGTCACCTTCACCCCGGCATCGATCAGCGCCTGTCGCGGCTTCATCAGTTCCGATTCCTCGAACCCGTCGGTCGCGATCATCAGCACCCGTGCATTGGATAGCTCGGCCATCATTCGTCTCCTGTCTGTGGATATGCCCGTTCAACAGGTGCCGCGTTCACATGTTCCGGAACGATGCGACGGGCCGCGCATTCATCCGCCATGACGAGGCCGAAATGAGCGGAAGACTGCGCTATTGCGACGACGGGAAGCCGGGCATCACGCGCCGCAAGGTGCGCGGCGGCTGGGGCTATTGGGACAGCGACGGCAACCGCATCACCGACCGCGACGAGATCGACCGGCTGAACGCGGTCGGGCTGCCTCCGGCCTATCGCGATGCGTGGTTCTGCCCGCACGCCAACGGACACCTGCAGGCGACCGGGTTCGACGACAAGGGGCGCAAGCAATATCGCTACCATCCCGATTTCCGCGCCGCGCAGGAGGCCGCCAAATATGATCGCTGTGCCGATTTCGGCCACCGCCTGCCCAAGCTGCGCGCGCGGATCGAGGCCGATCTGCGCAAGCGCGCGCTGAGCCGCGAGCGCGCGGTCGCCGCGGTCGTGCGGTTGCTCGATCTCGGCCATGTCCGCGTCGGGAATGAAGGCTATGCCAAGGCGAACAAGAGCTTTGGCGCGACGACGCTGCGCAAGCGTCATGCGACGCTCAGCGCGCGGTCGCTCAAGCTCCAGTATCGCGCGAAGTCCGGCAAGATGCGTGAATTACGCATCACCGACGGCAGCCTGATCGGCTTCGTCAAGAAGTGCCAGGACCTGCCCGGCCAGCACCTGTTCGGCTGGCTCGACGATACGGGGCAAGCGCACCCCGTGACATCGACCGACGTCAACGACTATATCCGCGAAGCGATGGGGGATGATTTCACCGCCAAGCATTTCCGCACCTGGGGCGCGAGCGTCATCGCGTTCGAGACGCTGGCGGGTGCCCATGGATATGTCGGGCTCAAGACGATGCTGGAGCCGGTGACGCTGGCACTGGGCAACACGCCAGCGATCGCGCGCAAATCCTATGTCCACCCCGATCTGATCGCGCTGACCAAGGATCGCGCCGCGCAGGAACTGTTCCGCGAGACGCTGTGCCTGCCGCGCACCACGCGCTACCTGACCCGCGCCGAGCGCGGGCTGATCGCCTTTCTCGAGAGCGGCGGGATCACCGCCAAGGCTGCCTGAAGGAATTCAATGACCGTAAACAATAGCGCCGCCGTGGCCCAGAGGGCCGCATCGAACACGACCGATGCAGTTGAGGAGCAGACCCGCACCTTCTTTGCCGATGCCGTCACCTGGTTCCATTCGCACTGGCTCCAGATCCTGATCGCCGCCGCGCTCGCGGTCGGCATCGTCTTCGTGCTACATATCCTGCGGCGGTGGGGCATGCGCTTGTGCGAACGCTCGGAGGGGCCGGCCGGCTGGGGCACGATCATCGGCAAGGCCGTGGCGCGCACGGGCAATTTCTTCATCATCATGACCGCCGCCAAGCTGGTGTCGGGCTACGCCGCCCCGCCCGAGATGCTCGCCAAGACGATCGATTTCCTGTTCACCGTCGCCGCGGTGTTCCAGGCAGCGATCTGGGCGCGCGAGATCATCCTGGGTGCGATCGAGAAAAAGACCGAGTCGGAAAACTACCATGGCGAGGCACTGCTGTCCGCGCTCGGACTGATCCGCCTGCTCGTCACCGTCGCGCTGTTCGCGGTCGCGCTGGTGGTGGTACTCGACAATCTCGGCGTCAATGTCACCGGCCTGGTCGCGGGTCTGGGCGTCGGCGGTATCGCCATCGGTCTGGCCGCGCAGGGCATCTTCGCCGACCTGTTCGCCGCGCTGGCGATCATCTTCGATCGCCCGTTCCGCCGCGGCGACAAGGTCCAGTATGACGACACCGTCGGCGTGGTCGAAGGCATTGGCCTGAAATCGACGCGCATCCGTTCCTTCAATGGCGAGCAGCGGATCATCTCGAACAAGAACCTGCTCGACAAAGAAATCCAGAATATCTCCAACCGTGACCATGTCCGGATCAAGCTGCCCGTCGGCGTCGCTTATGAGACGCCCCCCGAACAGCTCGAGGCGATGCCCGACATGCTGACGCAGATCGGCGAGGAGGCCGGCGCGACCGTCGCACGCGCGAGCTTCGAGGATTTCGGAGACAGTTCGGTCAATTTCCAGCTGTGGTTCGACATTCCCGGCGACGACTGGCCGACCGCGCACAAGACGCGCGACAAGGTCATCATCGGCATCCTGCGTCGCTTTGCCGCCGAGGGCATCTCGATCCCGTTCCCGACGCAGACGACCTATACCGCCGATCCGCAGGGCAAGCTGATCCTGCCCTATCCGGAGGTGCAGCCGGTGATGCGGGTGGACAAGGAAGATGGCGAGCGCTGATTCGCGCGCGGCAGGACGATTTTAGAAGATCGGGTTTGTTCGACCACCACGCTTTCCCTTACGGCGCGGTCGAATTTGGCGGACGCAGTAGGCAACCCCTTGCCGTTGGCAGGGGGTTGCGCCTAGATGCGCCCGATCACCGCCTTGGAGAGCCGTCATGGCCGACACCGAACCGCAGGAAAGCGTCACGATCCAGGAACTCGCCGGTCGCACAGGCGAGGAGCGCGTGTCGGAGTGGGTCGAGGTCACGCAGGAGATGATCGACAAGTTCGCCGATGCGACCGGCGATCACCAGTTCATCCATGTCGATCCCGCGCGCGCCGCGATGACGCCGTTCGGCGGGACCATCGCGCACGGCTTCCTCACGCTGTCGCTGATGCCGATGCTCAGCAAACTGACCCCGCAGCCCAAGATCGCGGGAATGAAGATGGGCGTCAATTACGGGGGCAACAAGGTCCGCTTCCTGACCCCGGTACGCTCGGGCAGCCGCGTGCGCGGCCGCTTCAAGACGCTCGAACTGGTCGAGAAACGCCCCGGCCAGTGGCAGCAGACCGTCGAACTGACCATCGAGATCGAGGGGCAGGACAAGCCCGCCCTGATCGCCGAATGGATCAGCCAGCTTTTCGTCTAGACAATAACCGAAGGGATCGTCCGCATGCGTTCTGCCGTCATCGTTTCCACCGCCCGCACCCCGATCGGCCGCGCCTATCGCGGCGCGTTCAACGCCCTGCCCTCACAGACCCTCGCCGCGAAATCGATCGAGGCGGCGGTGCAGCGCGCCGGGATCGACGGCGCCGAGGTGCAGGACGTCGTGTTCGGCGCGGCGCTTCAGCAGGGGCACCAGGCCGGTAACATCGCGCGCCAGGCACTGCTCCGCGCGGGCCTGCCGACCAGCGTCGCGGGCATGTCGGTCGACCGCCAGTGCGCCAGCGGCCTGATGGCGATCGCCACCGCCGCCAAGCAGATCGTGGTCGATAACATGGACGTCACCATCGGCGGCGGCGTCGAGAGCATCAGCCTGGTGCAGACGCCGCAGATGCGCGTCGCGCCCGATCCCGAGCTGCTGGCGATGCACAATGACGTGTACATGCCGATGCTCCAGACCGCCGAGGTCGTCGCCGCGCGCTACAACATCAGCCGCGAGGTGCAGGACGAATACGGCTACCAGTCCCAGCAGCGCACCGCAGCCGCCCAGGCCGCTGGCAAGTTCGACGACGAGATCGTGCCCGTCACCGCGACGATGAACCTGGTGAACAAGGAGACCAAGGAGGTCTCCCAGAAGGAAGTGACGCTGACCAAGGACGAGGGCAATCGTCCGGAGACCACGCTGGAAGGGCTGCAGTCGCTCCAGCCGGTCGTCCCCAACGGCACCGTCACAGCGGGCAACGCGTCGCAGCTGTCCGATGGTTCGTCGGCCAGCGTGCTGATGGAGGAAAAGCTCGCCGAGAAGCGCGGCCTGACCCCGCTCGGCCGCTATGTCGGCATGGCGGTCGCGGGCACCAAGCCTGACGAGATGGGGATCGGTCCGGTCTTTGCGATCCCGGCGCTGCTCGACCGCTTCAACCTCAAGATGGACGATATCGGCCTGTGGGAGCTCAACGAGGCGTTCGCGGTGCAGGTGCTGTACTGCCGCGACAAGCTCGGCATCCCCAATGAGCTGCTCAACGTCAATGGCGGCTCGATCTCGATCGGCCACCCCTATGGCATGACCGGCGCGCGCTGCACCGGCCACGCGCTGATCGAGGGCAAGCGTCGTGGCGCGAAGTATGTCGTCGTGACGATGTGCGTGGGCGGTGGCATGGGCGCCGCCGGCCTGTTCGAAGTTCTCTGACGATTAACGATCCCGCCGCCGCCTCCCACGGGAGGGGGCGGCGGAACGCGACGTGGGCCTTCAGCCGCGCACCACGCCCACTTCGCTGAACGGCTTCGGCTCGACCGGGGGCACCGCGCTGTCGTTGAGCGCGCACTGCCAGATGCCGATATCGACCCAGCGGCCTTCCTTGAACCCGATCTCGCGCAGCTGACCGGCGCGGCGAAAGCCGACCTGTTCGTGCGCCTTGATCGACTGGTCGTTGGGGAGCGAG
Organism: Sphingomonas plantiphila; assembly: GCF_046000505.1. Taxonomy (NCBI): domain Bacteria; kingdom Pseudomonadati; phylum Pseudomonadota; class Alphaproteobacteria; order Sphingomonadales; family Sphingomonadaceae; genus Sphingomonas; species Sphingomonas plantiphila. Next base: position 138,992 of record NZ_JBELQC010000001.1, read on the forward strand.
ATCACGCCGATCGCCTGGGTGAAGCCTTGCGCGCGCAGCGTATCGATCAGCGCTTCGTAGAGCAGCCGTCCGACGCCCTGCCCCTGCACCGCGCCAGCGACATAGACCGACGTCTCGACGACATAGCGATACGCCGCGCGCTCGCGGAACTTGGTGGCATAGGCATAGCCGAGCACGCCGCGCCCCTCGCTGTTGGTCGCGACGATCCACGGATACAGCCCGTCCGATGCCTCCATCCGCCCCCGCATCGCGCGGGCGTCAGGCGGGTCGAATTCGAAGCTGACCGTACCGGTCAGGACATAGGGAGCGTAGATCGCGGCGATCGCCGCCGCGTCGCCCGGTTCGGCCGCGCGAAGCTGGATCACAGGCCCAGCTTCGCCACCACCAGGTCGATCAGCCGCGCGTCCGCAGCACCGGTGCCGCCCTGTCCCGGGCCGAAGGCGGCGCATTCGAGGCAGCGTGCCTGCATCGACGATGCGCCCGCGATCCGCCGCGCGTCGCCCAGCGCCTGTGCGAACACCGCACGCCGCTCCGCCGCGATCCGCGCGTAGAGATCGCCGCCGCTCTCGGGCGTCGCCTCTTCCTCCTCGTCGCCACCGCGGAAGAAGCCCGCCAGCAACTGCTCGAACCAGCCCGGCTCCTTTTCGAGATAGACGGCGTGCGTCTTCGCGGGATCGAGCTTGGCGCGCTTCGCCGCCTCGGCGATCGCGGCGTCGATATTGCCGAAGCGGTCGACCAGACCGAGCTGACGCGCGGTGCCGCCGTCCCACACGCGGCCCTGGCCGATCTCGTCCACCCGCTGCGGGGTCATCTTGCGCGACTGCGCGACGAGACCGATGAAGCGGCGATATCCGTCCTCGATCCCCGACTGAAGCACGCGGTCGAGCGTTTCGTTGGTGCCGCCGAACACATCCGGCTGGCCGGTCAGCGGCGTGGTCTTCACCCCGTCGGAGGTCACGCCGATCTTGGCGAGCGTATTCTCGAACGTCGGCAGGATGCCAAAGATGCCGATCGATCCGGTGATCGTATTCGGCTGGGCGAAGATCACATCGGCCGGGGTCGAGACCCAATAGCCGCCGCTCGCGGCCAAGCTGCCCATCGACACGACGACCGGCAGCCCCTGGCCCTTGGCCTGCAGGATCGCCTGGCGGATATGTTCCGACGCGAGCGCCGATCCGCCGGGCGAATCGACGCGCACGACCAGCGCCTTCAGCTTGTTCTCGGCCAGCCCCTTGAGCAGCAGGCCGGAGATGGTGTCGCCTGCCGCCGTGCCCGGGCCCGCCTTGCCGTCGACGATTTCGCCCGCGACGGTGATCACGCCGATCGCGTCGCCGGTCTTCGAAACCGGATTGGCCTCCAGCCAGTTGGCGAGCTTGATCGACTTGAAGCTGCCCGCCGGCTTGCCGCTGTCGACGCCCGCGATCTCCGCGACGCGCTTGCCGAACGCCAGCCGGTCGCCGACCTTGTCGACCATGCCGAGCTGCTGGTTCATCTTGGTGAAGTCGCCCTGCGCAGCGGCGACCGCTTCCGCGGGAGTGGTCAGCAGCGGCTCGATCCGCGCCTTGGGGCGCGCGGTCTTCACCGCATCCTTCCACTGTTCGAAGATCGCGCCGTACAGCGCCTCGTTCGCCTCACGCGCCTCGGGCGATTGCTGCGTCTGGGTATAGGGTTCGACCGCGGACTTGAACTTGCCGACCTTGTAGACGTGCGTGGTGACGCCCAGCTTGTCGATCAGGCCCTTGTAATAGAGCCGCGATCCGCCGGGACCGCTGAAGATCGTCCCGCCCATCGGATGGACCCAGATCTCGCTGGCGTTGGCGGCGAGCAGGTACGAGCTGTCCGAATAGCCCGTCGCATAGGCGAGCACCGGCTTCTTCGCGTCGCGCACACGGCGGACCGCTTCGGCGACTTCCTCGACCGCTGCGGGATAGCCGCCCATGAACCGGTCGAGATCGAGTACGACCACCTTGACGCGGACATCGTCCTTCGCCGTATCGAGCGCGCGGATGAGGTCGCGCATGCGATATTCGCGCGGCACTTCGCCGCCACCGATGCTGGCGAACGGGTCGGGCTGCGCCGGCTGTTCGACGATAGAGCCGTCGATCGCCAGCACCAGCGCGCCGTCCTTGACCGCGGCAGGATTGGGCTTGGCCGAGAGGAGCGCGAACAGCGCGCCGAAGAAGAACAGCATGAACAGCAGGACCAGGGCATCCTTGATGCCGACCAGCAGCTTCCATGCGCCGCGTACCAGTTTCACGTCTGACTTCTCCGAAATGCCCCGGGCAATTGACGCACAGGTAGGGCCTGGGGGCAAGCGAGTAAAGCCGCTGTATTAATAGAGTGATACAGAGCCGATCGCGCATCGCCGAACCATCCGGCTGATTCTTTCGGTCAGGCGGTCGCGAACCCGTTGACGCCCCGCATCGTCGCGCCCATATCGCCGCTGCTGGCACTCGCCTTGAGTGAGTGCCAACATCACTCAACCATCGTTCAGGAGAGCTCCATGAACTTTCGTCCGCTGCACGACCGCGTGCTCGTCCGCCGCGTCGAGGCAGAAGCCAAGACCGCCGGTGGCATCATCATCCCCGACACTGCCCAGGAAAAGCCGCAGGAAGGCGAAGTCGTCGCCGCCGGTTCGGGCGCCAAGAACGAGAAGGGCGAGGTCACCCCGCTCGACGTCAAGGCTGGCGACCGCATCCTGTTCGGCAAGTGGTCGGGCACCGAGGTCAAGGTCAACGGCGAAGACCTGCTGATCATGAAGGAAAGCGACATCCTCGGGATCGTCGGCTGACCTTATCTAGCTCACGTTTGTCATTTTCCAGATTTTGAAAGGGTTTCCATCATGGCAGCCAAGGACGTAAAATTCTCGCGCGACGCGCGCGAGCGCATTCTCAAGGGCGTGGACATCCTCGCCGACGCGGTGAAGGTCACGCTGGGGCCGAAGGGCCGCAACGTCGTCATCGACAAGAGCTTCGGCGCGCCCCGCATCACCAAGGACGGTGTGTCGGTCGCCAAGGAAATCGAGCTCAAGGACAAGTTCGAGAACATGGGCGCGCAGATGGTGCGCGAAGTGGCCTCGAAGACCAACGACGTCGCCGGCGACGGCACGACCACCGCGACCGTTCTGGCGCAGGCGATCGTGCGTGAGGGCATGAAGTCGGTTGCGGCCGGCATGAACCCGATGGATCTGAAGCGCGGCATCGACCTCGCGGTGGGCAAGGTCGTCACCGATCTGCAGTCGCGTTCGAAGCCGGTTTCGGGTTCGAGCGAGATCGCCCAGGTCGGCATCATCTCGGCCAATGGCGACAAGGAAGTCGGCGAGAAGATCGCGGAAGCGATGGAGAAGGTCGGCAAGGAAGGCGTGATCACGGTCGAGGAAGCCAAGGGTCTCGAATTCGAGCTTGACGTCGTCGAAGGCATGCAGTTCGACCGCGGCTATCTCTCGCCCTACTTCATCACCAACCCCGAGAAGATGGCGGTCGAGCTCAACGATCCGTACATCCTGATCCACGAGAAGAAGCTGTCGTCGCTCCAGGCGATGCTGCCGATCCTCGAGGCGGTCGTGCAGTCGGGCCGTCCGCTGCTGATCATCGCCGAGGATATCGAGGGCGAGGCGCTGGCCACGCTGGTCGTCAACAAGCTGCGCGGTGGCCTCAAGGTCGCAGCGGTCAAGGCACCGGGCTTCGGCGATCGTCGCAAGGCGATGCTGGAAGACATCGCGATCCTGACCAAGGGCGAAGTGATCAGCGAAGACCTGGGCATCAAGCTCGAGAGCGTCACGCTCGGCATGCTCGGCACCGCCAAGCGCGTCACGATCGACAAGGACAACACCACCATCGTCGACGGTGCGGGTGAAGCCGATGCGATCAAGGGCCGCACCGACGCGATCCGTCAGCAGATCGAAGTCACCACCAGCGATTACGACCGCGAGAAGCTCCAGGAGCGTCTCGCCAAGCTCGCCGGCGGCGTGGCCGTGATCAAGGTCGGCGGTGCGTCGGAAGTCGAGGTGAAGGAGCGCAAGGACCGTGTCGACGACGCGCTGCACGCGACCCGCGCCGCGGTTGAAGAAGGCATCGTCCCCGGCGGCGGCACCGCGCTGCTGTACGCGACCAAGGCGATCGACGGCCTGACCGGCGAGAATGAGGACCAGACGCGCGGCGTGGACATCGTCCGCAAGTCGCTGACCGCCCTCGTCCGCCAGATCGCGGCGAATGCCGGCCATGACGGCGCGGTCGTGTCGGGCAAGCTGCTCGACCAGACCGACACGTCGTTCGGCTTCAACGCTGCGACCGACACCTATGAGAACCTGGTCTCGGCCGGCGTGATCGACCCGACCAAGGTCGTCCGCACCGCGCTGCAGAACGCAGCCTCGGTCGCCGGCCTGCTCATCACCACCGAAGCGGCGGTGAGCGAGCTGCCGGAAGACAAGCCCGCCATGCCCGCAATGGGCGGCGGCGGCATGGGCGGCATGGGCGGCATGGATTTCTGATCGCGAACGGCCTGAGCCAAGCTTAGCTTGGCTCAGGACTCGTTCCGATCCGGACGGCGGGCGGCCGGTCTCCGGCCGACCCGACCGACGCGCCCCGGCTTTGCCGGGGCGGGATCAAAAGCCCGGCACCACACCGGACGAAAAAGGGCCGGGGAGGCGACTCCCCGGCCCTTCTTCATGCTCCGGCTACACGATACGCTACGCCTACACTCTCCGGAGCAGACGGAAGGCGGCAATCGCCTGTTCCATTCCGTCGACGTCCCCACCGCGCTCGTCGGCATGCGGGGACGGCATCAATACGCACCCGACGCTGTGGCGCGGCAGCTTCGCGCGCTGCTTCGCCGGCATGCTCGCCGCGACCGGGAGCCGCCGGCCGAAATCGCTGGGCACCGCATGCCGGTGATACCCGCTGCGCCACGCGACCCGATATTTGCGGGGCACCGAACGCCACGGTCCGTCCGCGCGCATCATGTCGCGCCCGCACCGGGTGCAGCGGGTGAAGAAATACCCCTCGTTCCACACCGGGTCATCGCCCGGTTGATGCCCGATCAGATGGCAGAACTGTGCCATGTCCCCGCCCCCGCTTACTGGAGCTTCGTCGCGGAATGGGCCAGCGCGACGAGATTGGGGTCGTTCGACTTGAGCGCATCCTCGAGCGACCAGATCTCGAACGTCTCGCCCATGCCGACGAACAGCGCGGCATGGGCGATGCCCGCGACGGCACGCGCCCAGCCGGGCAGCTTCACGAATTCGTTGGGGCGCCAGAATTCCTCGCAGAAACCGAACAGGCGGCGCGACGTGGGCGGCGGCGCGGGGATTTCGCGCGGGGCCGGCTCGCCATCGAAACGATGGTCGTCGCAGGCCATGGTCAGCTGCTGCCACCACTGCACGCTCGATCCGACGAGGCAGGGCAGCGTGGCATGCAGACCCAGAAAGATGCTGGGCCCGTCATTGTTCACATTGCGGCGCACGAACGCGGGAAGCCGCACCAAGCCATTTGCCTTCACTGGTAAGATGCAATGCCCGACATAGGGCACGACCCCGCCGAGCGGACGCGCTCGCGCCGGGCGTGCCGGCGGGGCGGGGGCGAAACGACCATCGGAAGGCGCAAACAGGCTGCGGTCGTTCGCCACGGCCTGGCGAGGCCACGGCGTCATCCGACCCAGCTGGGTGGAAACCGCATTCGAACGCTCGGACGCAACATTACGCATCGACACTCTCCGTATCCGACTCACCGCATCAACAAGCACCTTTTGTCCCGATTCATGGTTAATTCGCGATATCGGGATTCTACGATCCGAGAATCTACAGTTTCGGAACAGACTAAAGCTGGCGCACCCTTCAAATAACCTTGATAGAAATAACCTTATCTTGTTGCACCTACTACGGTTACCGCAAGATTATTTATTACGCATGTTCATTGTCGAACAATTCTATTCAAGTTAATTCATACTAAAATCTAGATTTTCAGCTCAATACGAATCCGCCCGTCTGCGGCCCCGCACTCTCGCGGAAACCGTTTTCCACGCGGCGGCAGTGCTAGCTGAGTCCACGAGTCGCGACTTCTGAGCATGCGTGCGGGAGCCCCAAATCGCCCGCCCGCCAGTCACCCCGGTCCGAGATCCTCCAAGTATTAGAGGCGCCATTCGAAATGACGACCGCAGTTGCGGCGAGGCGTAAGAAAATCGATTCCGGCGGCGCCGCGCGAGCTACCGGAAATTTAACGCTTCGTCGCTAATCCGGCGCCCGTGACCCGGGCTCTGGAGTGGCGATGACTGCGGCGACTGCCATCGATCTATCGCATGCGCGCGCGCTGCCTGCGCGCCTTGTGCCCGAATTGCCGACCGCCGATGCCGAATGGCTGCGGCTGCATCCCCTCGCGCAAAAGCTCTCCGAAGAATGGGAGGCGCTGGCCGCCGACGCCGCGGAACCCGACATCTTCACCCGGCGCTGGTTCGCCCAGGCGGGCGCGAGGCATCTGGCACCCGAGCACGTCCGGCTCCTCGCAGTCCGCCGCGACGGGCGTCTGATCGGCCTGATGCCGGTTCATCAGGACGGGCGCTACGGTCGCCTGCCGCTGCGGCACAGCGTGAACTGGGTTCATTATCACTGCTTCCTGGGCGCGCCGCTCCTGCGCCGGGGGGAAGAGGTCGCCGCGTGGTCGGCGATCCTCGCCGCGCTCGACGCCGATCCGGACGCGGGCCAGTTGCTCCACCTCACCGGCCTGGTCGAAGACGGCCCCGTGCATCGGGCACTTGTCGAGGCGGCAGCCCGCGCCGGGCGCCCCTGCGATACCGTCCACCGCATCGAACGCGCGATGCTCGCCAGCGATCTGGCGCCCGACGCCTATTATGCGGCGATCGTGCGTAAGAAGAAGCGCAAGGAAATCGCTCGGCTGCGCACCCGCCTCGCCGAACAGGGGCATCTCGAGACGCGCCGCCTGGCTCCCGACGACGCGCCCGATGCGTGGATCGAGGCGTTTCTCGCGCTCGAACATGCCGGGTGGAAGGGCGCGGCCGGATCGGCGCTGGCCGGCACCCCGCAGACCCGCGAATTTTTTCGTGAGGTGGTGACGGAGGCACACCGTGCGGGGCAGCTCGACTTCCTGCGCCTGGATCTCGACGGCGCCCCGATCGCGATGCTGGTCAACCTGCTCGCCGCGCCCGGGGCATTTTCGTTCAAGACCGCCTATGACGAGCGCTACGCCCGCTTCTCGCCGGGCGTGTTGCTCCAGATCGAAAATCTGCAGATCCTCGCGCGCGGCGATATCGAATGGGTGGACAGCTGTGCCGTCCAGAATCACCCGATGATCGACAGCCTGTGGGCCCAGCGCCGCGCGATCATCCGCGTCACCGTGCCCCTTGCCGGCCGCCGTCGCCGCCTCGTCTTCACCGCCGCCCGCGCGCTCGAACGCGCCGCCGCAGCGCTGCGCGGCCTGCGCCAGCGCCGCAGCGCCTCGACCCTGGAGGATTCCGAATGAAGCCTGTGTTCGACGCCGACGCACGCGCCGCCTTCGCCGCGCTCTATCCTGAACGGCCCGGCACGATCCGTCACCGGCTGTGCGGCCATCCGCTGTTCGAACTCGACGAGTTGGTCGCGCTGTCGCAGCGCATCCGCCCTGTCGATGTCGAGCAGAATCTCGCCAACCTGCCGATCGGCATCGATCCCGCGGACATCCGGCACAATGGCCTCTCGGTCGAGGACTCGATCCGCTCGATCGAGCAGAACGGGTCGTGGATGGTGCTGAAGTTCGTCGATCAGGATCCGGTGTATCGCGCGCTGCTGGACGAGGTTCTCGATGAGATCGAGCCGCTGGTGGCGACCCGCACCGGCGCCATGCTCAAGCGCGAGGCGTTCATCTTCGTCTCCTCGCCCGGCGCGGTCACCCCGTTCCACATCGACCCCGAGCACAATATCCTGATCCAGCTGCGCGGCGAGAAGGTGATGACGGTGTTCCCCGCCGCCGATCCCGAACTCGTCCCCAGCCACCTTCAGGAAACCTTCCATGAGGGCGGCCATCGCAACCTGCCGTTCCAGGACAGCTTCGCGGCAAAGGGGACGCCGATCCGGTTGACCCCCGGCGACGCGATCTACGTCCCGGTCAAGGCGCCGCACTGGGTGCAGAATGGCGACGCGATGTCGATCTCGCTCTCGGTCACGTGGCGATCGGAGTGGAGCTATCGCGAGGCCGATGCGCACGCCTTCAACCGGTTGCTGCGCAAGGCCGGGATGACCCCGGCCGCCCCCGCCCGCTATCCGCATCAGAATCTGATCAAGTCGCTCGCGTGGCGCAGCATCGCCAAGGCAAGGCGGATGACCGGCTACAGCGAATGACCGCGCACTTCCCCCTGATCGAGCCCGATAAGGCGCACCTCGAAACGGCCCTCGTCGCTTCGCTGGAGGCGTTCGCACATGACAGCGCGGGCGTGCTGGCGCGCGGCGTCCAGGCGGGACTGTACGATCGGGTCGACTGGCTGCGCGCGACCCGCGACCATATCTGGCCCGACAGCCCGTTCGTGGTGGCTTGCGCGCGACAGGGGGCCGATGCGCTGTGGCTGCCGCTGCGCGATTGCGGCAAGGCGCGCGCACGGAGTTTCGCAAGCTGGTATACGCTGGCGTTCGCCCCCCTCGCGACGCCCGGCTGCCCGGCCGACCTGCGCGCCGATTTGCTGGCGGCGATCGCGAAGCGCCTGCGCAGCCGGTTCGGCGCGATCACGCTGTGGCCGCTCGAACCCGAAATTTCGGCGGAGCTTCAGGCCGCGTTCCGCCGCGCGGGCTGGCTGGCGATCGAACGGATCGAGGCGGCCCATTGGGTCGCGCATACGCGGGGCGAGGATTTCGACGCCTACTGGGCACGCCGCGCATCCAAGCTGCGCAATACCGTGCGCCGCCGAACCAAGAATAGCGCGGTGGCGGTCGAGATTTACGAGACGTTCGATGCCGACGCATGGGCCGCCTATGAGACGGTCTATGCCTCGAGCTGGAAGCCCGCCGAAGGATCGCCCGCGTTCCTGCGCGCCTTCGCCGAACAGGAGGGGGCCGCCGGAACGCTGCGGTTGGGCATCGCGCGGCGCGACGGGCGGCCGGTCGCAGCGCAATTCTGGACGGTCGAGAATGGTATCGCGACGATCCACAAGCTCGCGCATCTCGAGAGCGAGCGCGAGCATTCACCGGGCACGCTGCTTTCCTATGCGATGTTCCGCCATGTCCTCGATCAGGATCGGCCCGACCTGCTTGATTATGGCAATGGCGATGAGCCGTACAAGGCGGAATGGATGGACGAACGCCGCGAGCGCTACCGTTTGCGCCTGTTCGATCTGCGGAGCCTGTCCGGGATTGCGGCCTGGATGGCCGCCGTGGGCAAGGCGGCCCGGAGCCGGTTCGGGCGCTGAACTCCAAGCACGAAGCGCATGGTTAACGGCTTGTTGACCCTGATCGCTGCACAGCAGGGCCGATGCGCGCCGCCCCGACCCATCTACCGCTGATCCTGCTGCCGCTCGCGCTGTTCGGCATCTTCTTCCATTGGCAGATCCTCGACATCGGCAATGTCGGCTGGCTGCTACACGGCAGCGACAATGGCGAGAACGCGCTGGGCCTGCACGCCTGGCTGCACGATCCCGCGCCGGGCTTCCTGCGCACCAGCCTGCTCGGCGCGCCCGAGGGGACCGGGCTGCTCTTTACCGACAGCAATCCGCTGCTCGCCCTGATCGCATTTCCGCTGCGCGGCGTGCTTCCCGCCGATACCCAGTTGATCGGGTGGTGGATCCTGGCCTGTCTGATCCTGCAGGTCGTGTTGGCCTGGCTGCTGCTGCGGCGCCATGCTCCCAACCCGCTGACCTTGTGGTGCGGCGTGCTGCTGCTGGCCGCGCTGCCGACGCTGTTCAACCGCTTCATCCATGTGAACCTGATGGCACACTGGCTGATCCTGTGGGCGCTCTGGCGGTTCGACGATCCCGCACGCTCGGGATCCAATCGTGGCTGGGCGGTGCTGATTGCGGTCACCGCGCTGATCCACAGCTACCTGCTCGTCATGGTCGGCGCGATCTGGGCCAGCGCGATGCTTGAGCGGCTCTGGAAGGACCGTGCCGCCGCTCCGCGGGTGCTCGGCGAGGGGCTGGCGATGATCGCGATGGTCGCGGCAGTCGCCTGGACCATGGGCGTGTTCGAATCGCACCGGCCCTCGGGAAATTACGGCGCGTTCGCCATGCCGCTCGATGCGCTGTGGAATCCGGGGGTCGACACCTATTCGGCATTTCTGCCGGCGATCGAACAACGCCCGGGGCGCGGGTTCGAGGGATTTCAGTATCTCGGCCTCGGCCTGCTGATCCTGCTTCCGCTCGCCGCGCTGGCGATCCGCCGCCTGCCCCGCCCTGCCCCCGATGCGCCGAACAGCCTGTCGCGCTATGTCTGGCTCGTCCCCGCATTGGTCGTGCTTACCCTGCTGGCGATCAGCAGCTATCCGGACCTTGCCGGGCGCATGCTGCCGCGCTGGCATCTGCCGCAGGAGGTCGCGAACGCGCTCGATGCGATCCGCGCCTCGGGAAGACTGTTCTGGCCGGTCGCCTATGTCGCCGTGCTGGCCGCGCTGCGGATCGCGTATCGCCTGCCCGATCGCGTCGCCGGGGTGGCGCTGCTGGCAGTGACCGTGCTGCAAGCCGCCGATCTCGCCCCGATGGCGCGTGCGGTGCGCAGCCAGACGATCGCGGCGGTGGCAGCGCCGACCTTTGCCCGCACGCGCGCGCCGGAATGGGATCGGCTGGTCCGCCAGTCACGCGACATTGCGTTTGTCCCGGCCGACGTCACCCGCGACCTCGCGCTGTTTCAGGAAATCGCCTGGCGCGCGGCGCGCGCGCAGGTGCCGGTGCGCAGTGTCTATGCCGCGCGCGCTTCGATCGAAGCCGAGCGGAGACAGGCGCGCGAGACGGCAAGCTTCCGCGCCGGAACTCTCGTCCCCGGCCGCCTCTACGTCCTGATCGACGGCGAGCCGGTTCCGCCCCGGCTGGTCGGCAGCGCATATCGCCTCGACGGCGTTGCCGTCATTTTCCGGGCTGATCCTTCATCGCCTCGATGATGCGCTTCACTTCCTGGCTGCGCCCGCGGGGCAGGATCAGGACGTCGTCGCCATCGACCACCACGATCAGGTCGGTCACCCCGACCAGCGCGATCCGCTTGCCCGCGCCCGCCCGGACCAGACAATTGACCGCGTCGATCGCCACGACATCGCCACGACAGGCATTGCCCTGTCCGTCGCAGTCGCTGATCGCGTGCAGGGCGTCCCAGCTGCCGACGTCCGACCAGCCCATGGCGACGGGGACCACCGCGACCTGCGCCGCCTTTTCCATCACCGCGTAATCGATCGAGTCGGACGGCGAGCGCGCAAATTCGGCGGAATCGGGCAAGATGCGGTTTCCCTCGCGGATCGCGCGGTTCATCGATGTCTGCGCCGCCGCCACGATCTCCGGCGCATGCTCGGCGAGCGCGGCCAGGAAGATATCGGCGCGGAACAGGAAGATGCCGCCGTTCCACACATGGTCGCCGCTCGCGACCATCGCCTCGGCGGCGTCGCGCGGCGGTTTTTCGACGAAGCGCGACACCTTGTGCACGCCGTCGCCGATGGCTTCGCCGACCTGGATGTAGCCATAGCCCGTCTCGGGGTGATCCGGCGTGATCCCGAACGTCACCATCCACCCCTCGGCCACCTTGGGCATCGCCGCTGCGATCGCGGCATGGAAGGCGGGGATGTCGGCGATGACATGGTCGGACGGCATCACCAGCAGCGGCGTCGCGCCGCCCCCCGCCGCCACCGCCGCCAGCGCGATGGCGGGGGCGGTGTTGCGCCCCATGGGTTCGAGGATCACCGCCTGCGGCTCGGCGCCCGTCTGCTCCAGCTGTTCGACGATCATGTCGGCATGCAGCGCATTGGCGACGATGATCGGCGCGGCGAACCCGGCATCGGACGGCGCCCGCCGCGCGGTGAGCTGAAGCATCGTCTCTTCGGCGGTCAGCGGGAGCATCTGCTTGGGTCGCTCGGGGCGCGACATCGGCCACAGCCGGGTCCCGGCACCGCCGGAAAGGATCACGGGCACGATCGCATCGGTACGGGGCATCAATACCTCTTTTCAGTCCCGGCGTAGCGGCACGCGGCACACCCGCCAAACACTTATCGCGGCTGGGGTTTCCGCCCGTTCAGCATTTCTTCGTCAATTTATCCGACACGGTCGGCACGGTGTCGGATTTGTTTACACTCGCTGGCTAGGATTTGCGGTCATGATCCGCCTGTTCAAACACTATATCCCGAACGCGGTGCTGCTGCTCGCGCTGTTCGATATCGCGCTGCTGCTGGGCGCGGCGGAATTCGGCTGGATCTATCGCGCGCACCAGATCGGCATGGCGATCGAGCCCTTCCACACGCGCATCCCCCAGATCGTCAGCTTTGCCGCCAGCCTGGAACTCGCGATGATCGCGGTCGGGGTTTATGGCGCCGACGCGCTGCAGTCGATCCGCGTCGCCACCGCCCGGTTGCTGGTCGCGGTGTCGCTGGGGACGATCTTCCTCTCGGTGCTGTTCTTCCTCGTCCCTGCGCTCACCTTCTGGCGCTCGAACCTGCTCTACGCGATGCTGGCATCGGTGGTTGCGCTGTTCGCGCTGCGCATCCTGCTGGGCAAGACGTTGGGCAGCCAAGTGTTCAAGCGACGCGTCGTCGTGCTGGGCGCCGGCGCGCGGGCCGAACGGCTCAAGGTGCTGTCGAAAAAGCCGGGATCGGGGTTCGTCGTCGTCGGCTATGTCGCGATGAGCGAGCCCAATCGCGTGATCCCGGAGGCGATCGCGCGGGACGCGATCTACAACCTAGCCGACCACGTCGTGCTGCTCAACGCGAGCGAGGTCGTGCTGGCGCTCGAGGAACGCCGCAACGCGCTGCCGCTGAAGGATCTGCTGCGGATCAAGACCACCGGCGTCCATGTCAACGAGATCTCGACCTTTCTCGAGCGCGAGACGGGGCGCGTCGATCTCCAGTCGGTCAATCCCAGCTGGCTGATCTTCTCCGACGGCTTCTCGTCGGGACGGATGCTGTCGAGCATGTTCAAGCGGCTGTTCGACATCGCCGCCAGCCTGGTGCTGCTCGCGCTGACGCTCCCGCTGATCGTGCTTGGCGCGATTGCGGTGAAACTGGAAAGCCGGGGTCCGGCTTTCTACCGCCAGCGCCGCGTCGGCCTGTACGGCCAGGGCTTCGACATCCTCAAGCTGCGCTCGATGCGTCAGGATGCCGAGGTCGCGGGCAAGGCGGTCTGGGCCGAGAAGGACGATCCGCGCATCACCCGCGTCGGGCGCTTCATCCGCAAGGTGCGGATCGACGAGCTGCCGCAATGCTGGAGCGTGCTCAAGGGCGAGATGAGCTTTGTCGGCCCGCGGCCCGAACGCCCGCAATTCGTCGAGGATCTGGAGCAGCAGCTCCCTTACTATGCCGAGCGCCACATGGTGAAGCCGGGCATCACCGGCTGGGCGCAGATCAACTATCCCTATGGCGCGTCGATCGAGGACAGCCGGCAAAAGCTGGAATACGACCTCTATTACGCGAAGAATTACTCGCCTTTTCTCGATCTGCTGATCCTGCTCCAGACCTTGCGGGTGGTGCTGTTCCCGGAGGGCGCGCGCTAGGACGATGGCGGCAACGCTGATCCTTTGGGGCCACGCACTCGCGGCGCTGCTGTTCGGGGCGCTGGCACTATGGGCATGGCGTAGCGCCACGCCCGGGATACCGCGCGGGCCGTTCATCGCCGCGCTCGCGCTGACCGCGCTTTGGGCGCTCGCGGTCGCCGGGATCGGCGAGAGCGATCTCGTCACCCAGATCGCCGGTGGTGCACGCAATCTCGGCTGGCTCGGCTTCATGGTGTCGGTGTATCGCCACGGCCCGATCCAGCGCCCGCCCGCCGCGATCGGCACGGTCTATGGCGTCGTCGCGGTGGTAATCCTCATCGCGCTGGTGCTCGACACGATCGGTGCGACGACCGGGCTGCCCCGCCCGGTGCTCGACGCCGCGATCCAGCTCAAGATGCTTGCCGCCATTGCCGCGCTGCTTCTGGTCCAGAGCCTCGACGCTTCGCTCCGGCCGCGCAGCGGCAATGGCGCGCGCCCGATCGTGCTCGCGCTGGGGGCGATGTGGCTGGTCGATACCAACTTGCTGTGCGTCGCCTGGCTCACGGCGAGCTGGCCGCTTCAGCTGATCGCCGTGCGCGGATTCGCCATCCTGCTGATCGCGGCGGCGATCGGGGCCGGGCTGCAGCGCCGCGGCGAAGGGCCGATGCAGATTTCGCGCACGCTCGCCTATCAGGCGCTGGGGCTGGTCGCGGTCGCGCTCTACGTCGCGCTGCTCGCCGCCGCCAACAGCGCGCTCGCCGCGATCGGCGGACCCAATGCGCGGCTGCTTCAGACTGCCTTCGTGTTCGGATCGACCGCCGCGATCCTGACGCTGATTTCCAGCTCGTGGCTGCGCGCATGGATCAAGGTGAAGCTGGCCAAGCACCTGTTCCGCCATCGCTATGACTATCGCGCGGAATGGATGCGCTTCACCGAGACGCTCGGCGGTCCGGAAGACAGCGCGCCGCTCGACGAGCGCATCGTCAAGGCGCTCGCCGATCTGACCGACTCGCCCGCCGGCGTGCTGCTGGTGCCGCAGGGCTCGACCCTCACCGTCGGCGCGGGCTGGAATATCGCACGCGCCGATCTTCCGCTCGGTTACGGCGAGAGCTGGCAGGGCGACCGGATCGATTCTGCCATGGTGATTGAACTCGATACCGGCGAAGGCGCCGATGCGGTGCCGCCGTCGATCCGCGCATGGGATCAGGCATGGGTGGTCGTCCCGTTGCCGCACCACGCCCGGCTCGCCGGCGCGATCGTGCTGGCGCGCCCGCCGGTGCCGCGCGCGCTCGACTGGGAAGATTTCGACCTGCTCAAGGCCGCAGGTCGCCAGCTCGCCAGCTACTTGGCCGAGGAACGCGCGCAGGAGGCGTTGGCGCAGGCCGAACGGTTCGACGAGTTCAATCGCCGCTTCGCCTTCATCATGCACGACATCAAGAATCTGGTGAGCCAGCTCACCCTCGTCGCGCGCAACGCCGAACGGCACGCCGACAACCCCGACTTCCGTGCCGACATGGTCGCGACATTGCAGGATTCGGCCGGGCGGATGAACGATATGCTCGCGCGCCTGTCGCAGCATCATCGCGCCCAGACCGAACCGCCCGTCGCGCTTCCCGTCCTGCCGCTGCTCCGCCGCATCGCGCGATCGCGCGAAGCGATCCACCCGGTCGAGGTGACCGGCAAGGGCGATCCGATCGCGATTGCCGACCCGGTGCGGCTCGAAACGGTGCTCGGCCATCTCATTCAGAACGCGGTCGAGGCCAGTCCGCCCGGCGCGCGCGTCACGCTCGCGATTTCGACGCTCGACGACGAGATCGCCATCGACGTGATCGATCAGGGCTGCGGCATGTCGCCCGCCTTCATTCGCGAAAAGCTGTTTCGCCCCTTCGTCTCGTCCAAGTCCGCCGGGTTCGGCATCGGTGCCTTCGAGGCACGCAAGCTCGCCGAGGACATGGGCGGACGCATCGAGGTGTCGAGTGCCGAGGGACGCGGCAGCCGCTTTCGCGTGACGCTGCCCGCTGCGCGCACCGACGCCAGCCTGTTTGGAACCGCCGCATGACCGACAAAACCGCCCCGCTCCCCAAGCTGCTGGTCATCGAGGATGATCCCGGTCTGCAGCGCCAGCTGCGCTGGGCCTATGACGGCTATCACATCCTCACAGCCGGCGACCGCGAGAGCGCGATTGCGGCGCTTCGCGCGGAGGAGCCCGCCGTCGTCACGCTCGACCTGGGGCTTCCGCCCGATCCCGACGGGACGAGCGAGGGATTCGCGCTTCTCGAAACCATCCTCGCGCTCAAGCCGGATACCAAGGTGATCGTCGCCTCGGGCCATGGCGCGCGCGAATCGATGCTGCGCGCGATCGCGATGGGGGCGTGGGATTTCTATCAGAAGCCGATCGATATCGACGCGCTGGGCCTGATCGTCGCACGCGCATTTCACGTCCACGCGCTCGAGACCGAGAATCAGCGTCTCGCCGCGCATACCGCCAGCGGCCCCGCTCTGGGCGGGATCATCACGGGCGCGCCCGAGATGCTCAAGGTGACCCGCACGATCGAACGGGTCGCGCCAGCCGACGTCTCCGTGATACTGCTCGGCGCCAGCGGAACCGGCAAAGAGTTGCTCGCCCGCGGGCTGCACGAGGCGAGCGGGCGCAAAGGTGCGTTCGTCGCGATCAACTGCGCCGCGATCCCCGAAACCCTGCTCGAATCCGAGCTGTTCGGGCATGAAAAGGGCGCGTTTACCGGCGCGGTGAAGACCACCGAGGGCAAGATCGAGCAGGCGCAGGGCGGCACCCTGTTCCTCGACGAGATCGGCGACGTGCCGCTGCCGCTGCAGGTCAAGCTGCTGCGCTTCCTGCAGGAGCGGGTGATCGAGCGGATCGGCGGGCGCAGGCCGATCGCGGTCGACACCCGCGTCGTGTGCGCGACGCATCAGGACATCGACGCGATGGTCGCGGCAGCGACGTTCCGCGAAGACCTCTACTACCGCCTGGCCGAGATCGTCGTGCGAATCCCCGCGCTGGCCGAGCGACCGGGCGATGCCGGACTGCTCGCGCGCCACCTGCTCCACAAGCACGCCACGGCGATGAAGCTCGGCGGCAAGACGCTTGCAGCCGACGCGCTCGACGCGATCGATGCCTGGCATTGGCCCGGCAATGTCCGCGAGCTCGAAAACCGCGTGAAGCGGGCGGTCATCATGGCTGATGGCAAGCAGGTGACCGCCGCCGATCTCGATCTTGCGCCCGGAGACGGTCCCGAACCGATCAACCTGAAGGCGGTGCGCGAAGCGGCGGA
The DNA here is from genome assembly GCF_046000505.1 of Sphingomonas plantiphila. NCBI lineage: Bacteria > Pseudomonadati > Pseudomonadota > Alphaproteobacteria > Sphingomonadales > Sphingomonadaceae > Sphingomonas > Sphingomonas plantiphila. The sequence goes on from NZ_JBELQC010000001.1 coordinate 155,909, forward strand.
CCGCCGCGCGATCAGCCACGCGCTGCAGCGCGCAGAGGGCAATATCTCCGGCACCGCCCGCCTGCTGGGCATCAGCCGACCCACCCTGTACGATTTGATGAGGGCCTATGACCTCCAGCCCTGAACCCCGCCGCCGCCGCTCGGGCCGATCCGCGCCGCGTCGCGGACCGATGTTCCGCCGCGTCCTGGTCTTCGCGCTGTGCATCGGCGCCTTCGCGGTGGCCATCCTGGCATTCCGATCGGTGATCGCCGACCGCCCCGATCCTGCGGCCGCGCGCGAAGCACTGGCGCGCAGCGACGCCTATCTCAAGGCGAACAACGCCTCCGCCGCGCGCAGCCAGGCCTTTACCGCCGTGCGCGCCGATCCGACCTGGGGCGAGGCGCACCTCGCCCTTGCCCGCGCCAATCTGATGCTCGACGAAGGGATCGCGGCCGAGGCATCGATCCGGCGCGCGATCGACAGCGGCGTAGCGCCCGCGCGCACGCATGCACTGCTGGCCCATGCGATCCTGCTCCAGGGCGATCCGCGCCGCGCGCTGATCGAAAGCCGCAAGGCGCCGCTGGCTGACCGGCTCTATGCGCTGCGCGTCCAGACCCGCGCTTATGTGGCGGGCGGCAACCTTGCCGCCGCGCAGGAGGCGGCAATGGCCGCCGTCCGCCTGGCGCCGACCAGCGCCGACGCCTGGAGCGAACTCGGGCGGTTCCGCTTCAATGCCGGCGACATTGTCGGCGCGATCGAGGCGGGAACCCGCGCGGTCGATCTGGACAAGGGCAATACCGACGCGCTGCTGCTGCGCGCGGAACTCGTCCGGGTGCAGTTCGGACTGACCGCCGCGCTCCCCTGGTTCGAGGCGGCGCTGAAACGCGATCCCTATCGCCACGCCACGCTGATCCAATATGCCGCGACGCTGGGCGATGCGGGGCGAACGCGCGAGATGCTGGCCTATACCCGCCGCGCGATGGAAGTCCGTCCGCGCAGCCCGCAGGCGCTGTATCTTCAGGCGGTACTCGCCGCGCGTGCGCAGAAGTTCGATCTCGCGCGACAGTTGCTGCAGCGCGCCGGCCCCGGCGTGGCGCAATTGCCGGGCGGCCTGCTGCTCGGCGGTGCGCTGGATCTGGAGGAAGGCGCCTATGCGCGCGCGATCGAGAAGCTGCGCGGGCTGGTCAGCCTGCAACCGATGAACATCGGCGCGCGCAAGCTCCTGGCAACCGCGTTCCTGCGGTCCGACGCGTCGAAAAACGGCATCGACGTGCTGCGGCCAGTCGTGGCGCGCGGCGATGCCGACAGCTATGCGCTGGCGCTGGTCGCGCGCGGCTATGAGCGTATCGGCCAGCGCGCCGAGGCGGCACGCTATTTCGACCGCGCCGCCCTGCCGGTGCGTGACGACGCGGGCTGGTTCAGCTCGGACGATTCGCTTCCGGTCCTTGCCGCGGCGGCGGCGCGCGGGCCGCAGGACGATCCCGATGCGACGATCCCGCTGCTGCGCGGCCTGATCGAGGACAAGCGGGGCTCCGAAGCGCTGGCACAGGCGCAGGAGATTGCCCGCCGCAATCCCGGCGCGCCCGCCTCGGCGAGCATGGTCGGCGACGTGCTGATGCTGCTCAAGCGCCCCGACGAGGCGGTCGCCTGGTACAAGACCGCCGCCGGCATCCGTTTCAACGAACCCGCGATGCTGCGCCTCGTCGAAGCGCTCGACCGGTCGGGCCAGCGGCAGGAGGCGTCGCGCACGCTGGCGCTGTTCCTCTCGCAAAACCCGCTCAACCTCGCGGCGCTGCGCCTGTCCGCGCATTGGCAGGCGGCGGCGGGCGATTTCGACGCGGCGATCGATTCGCTGGAGGCGATCCGCCTGCGCACCGGCAACCGCGATGTCGCCCTGCTCGCCGAGCTGGCCTTCGCCTATGCCGGCGCGGGCGAACCCGACCGCGCCGCCCGATATGCCGAGGCGGCCTATCTCATCGCCCCGACCAATCCCGCGGTTGCCGGGGCCATGGGTTGGGCGCTGACGCAGGGCGGCGATCATGCCGGCGGGATCGAGCTGCTGCGCAAGGCGGTCGCGCTCGCACCGCGCCACCCGATGCTGCGCTGGCAGCTCGCGCAGGCCTATGCCGATGCCGGGCGCAACGCCGAAGCGGTGACAGAGACGCGATCGGCGCTCGCGATCCCCGGCTTCACCGACAAGGGCGCGGCGGAGGCGCTGCTAGCGCGACTGGCCTAGCCGAATCATGTCCGGATCAGCTGCACCCCCGCCCCCGCAAGAGCATTTGCGAAGGCGTCGGCATTGCGCAGCTTGAGCTTGAGCGTGCGCTCTTCGGGTCCGTAGCGGATCACGGCGTTCATACCCCAGGCCGAGGGACGAACGGTAACGCTGCGGATCCGCTTCAGTGGAATGCAATGCTCGAGCCGATAGAATTCGGGCAGAAACCCCAGGGTGAACGGAAAATATGGGGTTACGCTCAACGTGTCCTTCGTCACCGCGACCATCAGAGCGTTGTTTGCCCAGCGACCCGATGCGCGTCGCTCGCAGTAGAGCGCGTCGCTGGGCAAGCGCGGGATGATCGGCTTGCCGTTCGTTTTGCGATAGAGTGCGGAAATTCCGACGACCAGGACGATCCAGCCCCACGCACCGGCAATCATCCAGAGCGGGAATTCCTCGCCATTCATCCGCTTCATGGTGGCTCATCCAAGCGGCATTGCCAAGTCCGGCACCACCGCCTAGCCCTCGGGCCGATGACCGATCCGCTCGACCGCATCGCCGCCGCGCTTGAACGGCTTGCGCCGCCGCCGCCCGCCCCGCCGGACCTTTCGACTTACCCCGCTTATGTCTGGCACAAGGGCGTTTCAGGTGGAGTGCTCAAGCCCGCGCGCGCCTTCGCTCCGCTGCCGCTTGCCGAACTGGTCGGGATCGATTCGCAAAAGGCAGCGCTGGTCGAGAATGTACGTCGCCTGGCGCGGGGGCTTCCGGCGCATGACGTGCTGCTGTGGGGCGCGCGCGGGACGGGCAAGTCGGCGCTGAGCAAGGCGGCTGTCGCGGCGGTGCAGGACGAAGGCGACGAGATCGCGCTGGTCGAGGCGCAGGCCGATGCGCTCGACAGCCTGCCCGCGCTCTTCGCGCTGCTTGCCGATGCGCCGCGCGCCTTCGTGCTGTTTCTCGACGACCTGGGGTTCGACGCGGCATCGGACGGGCGCGCTCTGCGTTCGCTGCTTGAGGGCGGCGCGGAGGCACGCCCGGCCAACACGCGGCTGTTCGTCACATCGAACCGCCGCCACCTGATCCCGCGCGACATCGCCGAGCAATCGAGCGCGATCAACCCGCGCGACAGCATCGACGACAATCTCGCGCTCGCCGACCGCTTCGGGTTGAGCCTCGGCTTCCATGCGATCGATCAGGATACCTATGTCGCGATCGTGCGAACCTATGCGACCGACCACGATCTGCCCTTCGACGCAGCAGACGCGATCAACTGGGCGACGCGACGCGGCAGCCGTTCGGGCCGGGTGGCATGGCAGTATATCGTCGACCTCGCAGGACGAAGCGGCAAGCGATTATGAAGGGCAGGCGTCGGTGAAGGGCAGGCTGGCGATCCAGCATTTCCATCTCCACTGGGACAAGGCGACGCGCGGGATGCCCGGGGCCGCAATCCGCAACGCGCTGCCCCGCACCCTCCCCTTGTGCGCGCCCTTCGACAGCGAGCCGGGCTGGTACCACCGCATCGACTATCGCGCGGTCGATCGCTTCGCCCCGCACGAGGCAATGCACGAGATTGCCAGGACCGAGGACTGGCGCATCCCGGTCGAGCGCCGGGTCGACGGAGACTTTCTCCAGTTGCGGTTCAGCGTGTGGAACCGCGCGCCGCACCGGCCCAATCTCGCCGGCTGGATCGCCCGCCTTCCGTTCGGCCAGCGCCTGACCTTTCGCAGCAATGCCAAGTCGGACGGCGATCACGACCGGTGGTATTTCGAGGACGTGTTTCACGTCGGCTGGTCCGATACCGCAACTCTCGACCTGCCGCTGTTTCGCGATATCGACGAGCGCGCACTTCTGTTTTGAACACGCAAGCGCAACGAAGTTATTGATCCAGATCAGTTAACCGCTCGCAGTTCTTGACTTTGCAGCGGAAGTTCCAGCCATCTGCGGGCCATGTCACGGATCGGCCAACTCGACCTTCCTGATCGTCTCGCGCCTGCATTGCCGATATGGGCGACGCAGGTCGGTTGCGGGTTGGTCTGCGCCGGCGCCGGCACGATGATCCGCTCGCTGATCGATGCCTTTTCGTTCGGGGCAGGCCCGTTCGCGATCGGCTACCCGATGGTGATGCTGGCTACCCTGTTCGGCAGGTGGCAGGCGGGGCTGATCGCGGCGACGCTCACCGTGCTCTACTCGTGGTACTTCCTGTTGCCCGAGGCGAGCAGCTTCGTCTTCGCCAATCCCGCCGACATGCCGCGGACGGTGGTGAATACGGTGTCCTACGCGCTGGTCGTCGCGCTGGCCGAGCTGTTCCGCATGGCGGTTCGCGCCGCCACCGCCGAGCGCGACGCGGAGCTCGCCGCGCGCAACCTCTATCTCGCCGAATTCGACCATCGCGTGAAGAACAACTTCATGATCGTGACGTCGATGCTCGACCTGCAACGCCGCCGGTCCACCGAGCCGGCGACGGTCGAGGCGCTGACCGCTGCGCTTGCCCGGGTGGAGAGCATCGCGCGCGCGCACCGGCACCTCTATCTCGGCAGCGGGGAGACGCCGGGGACGGTCGACATGGCCACCTATCTGGCCGAGTTGTGCAGCGCGCTCTCCGACACGCTGTTTCTGGGCGCGTCGATCACGCTCGACTGCGCGTCCGATACCGTGCGGCTCCCGCGGGACCGCGCGGTGGCGATCGGGCTGGTCGTCAACGAACTGGCGACCAACGCCGCCAAGCACGCCTTTGTCGGACGCGATGCCGGGTCGATCCAGATCCGATTTACTCAGCATGCGCGCGGCTATCGGCTCATCGTGCGCGACGACGGGATCGGGATGCCGCCCGAACGGCTCGAAGCGGGACGCGACGGCGGGCTGGGCAAGCGGCTGACGGAGGCCTTCGCCCGCCAGGCCGGCGGCGAGCTGCGGATCGACAGCGGGCCGGAAGGAACGGTCGCGACACTGGAAATCGTCCAGTAGCACGGACCCGGGCGCCGTCCGGATCGTTCTGCTCCCGTGCCGAACCTTCCCATCCCCCGCCAGGCCGTCCTGATCGTCAACGCCAAATCGCGGCGGGGCGCTGCGCTGTTCGATCAGGCGCGCGAGAAGATCGAAGCAGCGGGGATCGAGCTGATCGGCGCGCATCCCGTGCGCGATCCCTCCAAACTCAACGAAAAGGTGCGCGAAGCGGTGCGCAGCGGCGCGCCGATGGTGATCGTGGGCGGGGGTGACGGATCGCTATCCGGCGTGGTCGACGATGTCGTCGGAAAGGACGTCGTCTTCGCCGTCCTGCCCTTCGGCACCGCCAACAGCTTCGCGCGCACCCTCGGCCTTTCACTGGATATCGACGGCGCGGTCGAAGCGATCGTGAGCGGCAGGCGTCGGCGCGTCGATCTGGGCATGATCGACGACGATTATTTCGCCAATGCCGCCGCGATGGGACTGTCGCCGATGATCGGCGAAAGCGTGCCGCACAATCTCAAGAAATGGCTCGGACGCGTCGGGTATCTCACCTGGGCGCTCTGGTGCTTCACCCGCTTTCGTCCGTTCCGCGTGACCGTGACCGACGACAGCGGCCCGCACCGGATGTGGGCGAGCGAGGTGCGCATCCTCAACGGCAAATTCCATGGCGGCGTGGTGATGAGCGAAGAGGCGAGCCTCGACAGCGGCGAGATGCTGATTCAGGTCGTCACCGGCCGCAACCGCTGGCGCCTCGCCTGGGACTGGTATGCCCGCTTCTTCCGCCTGCGCAGCCGCGAGAAGCTGGTGGAGGAATTTCGCGGCAAGGAGCTGAAGCTCGACGCCCGCCCCCGCCGCAGCATCTCGATCGACGGCGAGGTACTGGCACGGGTGCCGGTCACCGTACGGGTTGCCGAGCGCGCGATCGACGTGGTGGTGCCCCCCTAGGGCTTCACCCCAGCCCTTCCGCCATTTCCGCCAGTTCGAGCCAACGCAGTTCGGCCGCGTCCTTCTCGCCGCGCGCCTTGGCGATCGCGGCCATCAGCGTGTCGAACTTCTTGGGGTTCTTGGCATAGAGATCCGGATCGGCGAGCAGCGCCTCGTCGCGTGCGATCGCGGCGTCCAGTTCCTCGATCCGCTTGGGCAGCAGATCGTAATCGCGCTGGTCCTTGTAGCTGAGCTTGGTCTTCGCCTTTGGCGCCTCGGCGACCGGCGCGGCCTTCACCGCCGCCTTTTTCGCCTCGGTCCGCACCTTCCGCTTGGCTTCCCAGTCGGCATAGCCGCCGACCACCATGTCGACCGTCCCCGACCCGTCGAGGCCGACCGTCATCGTCACCGTGCGATCGAGAAAGTCGCGATCGTGGCTGACGATCAGCACGGTGCCGTCATAGTCCGCGATCACTTCCTGCAGCAGGTCGAGCGTTTCGAGGTCGAGGTCGTTGGTCGGCTCGTCGAGCACCATCAGGTTCGACGGCCGCGCGAATTCGCGCGCGAGCAGCAGGCGCGAGCGCTCGCCGCCCGACAGCGTCCCGACCTTCGCCTCGACCATCTCGGGCGCGAACAGGAACTCCTTGAGATAGCCGTGGATATGCTTGCGCTTGCCTAGCACGTCGATCCACTCGCCGCCATCGGCAACGACGTCGCGAACGGTCTTTTCCGGCTGCATCCGGCTGCGCTGCTGGTCGATGCTCACCGGGTCGAGCGTCTTCGCGCGCGTCACCGTGCCGCTGTCCGGCTCGATCTCGCCGGTCAGCAATTTCAACAGCGTCGACTTGCCCGCGCCGTTTTTGCCGACGATGCCGATCCGGTCCTTGCGCGTGATGCGCAGCGTCAGGTCGCGAATGATCGTGCGGTCGCCATAGGATTTGGACGCGTGCTTGGCGTCGATCACTACCTTGGTCTTCGAATCGGCGGCCGCGGTGGTCAGGTTCGCCGCGCCCTGCGGCCCGGTCATCGCCGCGCGTTCGGCGCGCATCTCAAGCAGCTTGGTTAGCCGCCCTTGGTTGCGCCGGCGCCGCCCGGTGACGCCACGCTGCAGCCAATGCTCTTCGAGCTTGAGGCGGGCATCGAGCTTTTCCGCTGCGCGCTGCTCCTCGGCATAGACCTGATCGGTCCACGCCTCGAACCCGCCGAACCCGACTTCGGCGCGGCGCATCGATCCGCGGTCGAGCCACAAGGTCTGCCGGGTCAGGCGGGTGAGGAACGTGCGGTCATGGCTGATCACGACGAACGCGCCGCGATACCGGTTCAGCCATTCCTCGAGCCATTCGATCGCATGGATGTCGAGATGATTGGTCGGCTCGTCGAGCAGCAGCACGTCGGGGTCCTGCGCCAGCGCGCGCGCGATCGCGGCGCGGCGCCGCTCGCCCCCCGACGCCGTTGCCGCCTCGCGCGACAGGTCGATGCCCAGCTGATCGGCGATCGCCTCCGCCTCATGCCGCGCCGGCGCGTCGTCGCCGGACAGGACATAATCCATCAGTGTGGCGCAGCCCGCCATGCGCGGCTCCTGCTCCAGCATCACCACCTGCGTGCCGGGCTGGATCGTCCGCCGCCCTTCGTCGCTGTCGATCTGGCCCGCGATCAGCTTGAGCAGCGTCGTCTTGCCCGCCCCGTTGCGGCCGATCAGCGCCAGCCGGTCGCGCGCGCCGATATGGATGTCGAGCTCGCGAAACAGCCAGCCGGAGCCTTGGACGAGGCCCAATTTTTCGTAGGAGAGAACGGGAGCAGCCATGGCCGGGGCAGGTAGGGCGGCACGGCGATCCGGGCAAGCGGCAACCGCCGCCATGCTTACAGCTGGCTTTCGGCCGCATTCACGGGCTGTTCAACGCGCCGACCCTATGCCATCCCTGTCATGAAGATGGTTGGCGTTCTTTGTCTCGGCGCGTTGCTCGCCGCCGCTGCGGCTCCGCTGCACGCTTCGCCGCAGGATCGGCGCAGCGACCAGGAAGCTGCGCGCGAGGGGCGGATGCAGGGGCGGCTGTTGCCGCTGCGCGCGATCGAGGCGCGCGTGGTCCCGTATATGATCAAGAAGGGCGCGCAATATCTGGGCTTCGACTTCGATGCGGGAACCGGCATTTACACGCTGAAGTTCCTGCGCAATGGAAATGTCATCTGGGTCGACGTCGACGGCCGCACCGGCCAGGTCATGAGCCGGTCGGGCGGTTGAGCCAGCGATAAAAAGAGGGAAAGACCGATGCGCGTTCTGATCGTCGAGGACGAACCCAATCTCCGCAACCAGCTGCAGGCGACGCTCGAAGGCGCCGGCTATGCGGTCGATACCGCGAGCGATGGCGAGGAAGGGCATTTTCTCGGCTCGTCCGAAACCTATGACGCGATCGTGCTCGACCTCGGCCTGCCAGAGATCGACGGCCTGACTGTGCTCGACCGCTGGCGCAAGGAGGGCAAGTCGACGCCGGTGCTGGTACTCACCGCGCGCGACAGCTGGTCGGACAAGGTCGCCGGGCTCGACGCGGGCGCGGACGATTACGTCGCCAAGCCCTTCCAGTCGGAGGAACTGATCGCCCGCCTGCGCGCGCTGATCCGCCGCGCATCGGGCAATGCCAGCGCCGAGCTGATCGCGGGCGACATCCGCCTCGACACGCGATCGGGCAAGGTCACCAAAGCCGGCGACCCGGTCAAGCTGACCGCGCAGGAGTACAAACTCCTGTCCTATCTGCTCCATCACAAGGGCAAGGTGGTCAGCCGCACCGAGCTGATCGAACATATCTACGACCAGGATTTCGACCGCGATTCGAACACGATCGAGGTGTTCGTGACGCGCATCCGCAAGAAACTGGGCGCCGACGTTATCACGACGATCCGTGGCCTCGGCTACAGCCTCGAGGAACCGGCGGAGGCCGGTGCCTGATCTTCCGCTCGGGCTGACCCTGACCCGCGTCTTTCCGTTCGTACACCGGACGCAGGGGGACGCGGCGCAGCCGCTGCAGCCCCGCCCCGGCGATCCCGCGCCGCGTGGCTATACGCGCATCACCGGATCGCTCGGCCGCCGCATGATCCTGATCGCGGCGGCGTGGATCACGCTGCTGCTCGCGGGCGGCGGGTTCGCGCTCGACCGCGTGCTGACCGGGGCGATCACTCGGAATTTCGATACTCAGCTCGAATATCTGCTGACGTCGATGATCGTTTCGGCCGAAATCGATCCCAATGGCGAAGTCGCGTTCAATCGCGCGCTTGGGGATCAGCGCTTCCTGGAGCCCTATTCCGGACTCTACTGGCAGGTCAGCGGCAAGGGGGTGGACATGTTCGCCTCGCGTTCGCTGTGGGATCGCCGGCTCGACACCGCGCGCACCCATATCGACCAGGAACTCCACACCTACGACTCGCGCCAGTTTGAGCAGCAGTTGCGGGTTGTCGAACGCGATGTGCGGCTTCCCGGCTCGCCGATCCGCTGGCGCTTTCAGGTCGCCGAAACGCGCGAGGTGCTCGACGCGCAGATCGCCGCGCTGCGCAAGACGCTGGTGCGCAGCTTCGTGCTGCTTGCCGCGGGCCTTATCGTCATGGCGGCGCTGCAGACTTGGTACGGGCTCCTGCCGCTGCGCAAGCTGCGGCTCGCGATCCATCGGCTGCGCACCGGCGAATCGCCACGGATCGAGGGGGCAATGCCCGCCGAGGTGGCCCCGATGGTCGAGGAACTGAACGCGCTCGTCGCGCATAACGACAAGCAGGCGGAGGAGGCGCGCCGCCACGCGGGAAATCTGGCGCATGCGCTCAAGACCCCGCTCACCGTCATCATGAATGCGGCAACGGCGCAGTCCGACGATCTTCCCACCACCGTGGTGCGCGAGGCGCGGACGATGCGGCGGCAGGTCGACCACCATCTCGCCCGCGCCCGCGCGGTCGGGCGGCGCGGGTCGGCTCACAGCCGCGCGCCGGTCTGGCTCAGCGTGGATTCGGTCGAACGCGCAGTCTCGCGGCTCTATCCCCATGTCCGCATCGACACCGACGGACCCCGTGATCTGGTCGCGCATATCGAGCGCCAGGACCTCGACGAGATCATGGGCAATCTGGTCGAGAATGCCGCGAAATATGGCGGCGGCAGCGTGTTCGTGACCGTCGGCGTCGAGGCAGGATTCGTCGAGATCATGATCGAGGACGACGGCGCCGGCATTCCCGAGGCCGACCGCATCCGCATCTTCGACCGCGGCGTGCGGCTGGATACCGGCAAGCCCGGAACTGGTCTCGGCCTCGCCATCGTGCGCGACGTCGCCGAAATCTATGACGGCACCGTCACGCTGGAGGAGAGCGAGGATCTGGGCGGATTGCTGGTGCGCCTGCAGCTGCCCGCAGCGACGGGCTGAACAGCGTCAGCCCATCACGCCGGAAAAGCGCCAGCGCCCGGTCACCGGGCTCAGCACCAGGTCGCAACCGCAGTCACGGCATTGCGTTTCATGCTCCCCGCGCCCGGGACGGTCGCGACGGCGCGGGCGATGGATGCCGAGATGACATCGGACGCCCGGGCGTGCGGAGACGGTTGACGGTGGCATCGTCATTCTCCCTTCCGGCCCCTGTTGCTGCCGTGGTGCGCTGCGATTCCGGCAGGTTTCAGGCAGCGAGATGGCGCATTGCGTCCGCCGCGATGGTCAGGCTGCGCTTGCGCGCGCCATGGTCGAAGATCGAGCTGACCAGCATCACCTCGTCCACCCCGGTCCGCTCGACGAAGCGCGCGAGGCCGTCACGGACGGCGCCGGGCCCGCCGACGACGGTGCATTCGAGGACATGGTCGAGCATCATCCGGGCCTGCGGCGGCAGGCTGTCGCGATAGCCCGGCACCGGCGGGGGCAGCGGCACTCCGGTCCCGGTGGTGCGCAGCGCAACGAACGCCTGCTGCATCGATGTGGCGAGCAGTTCGGCCTCGGCATCGGTGTCCGCGGCGAACACGTTGAATCCCGCCATCGCGTGCGGCTTCTCTAGTACGGCGGACGGACGGAAGTTGCGGCGATAGACGCTCAGCGCCTCGTCCAGCGCCCCGGGCGCGAAGTGCGAGGCAAAGGCGTAGGGGAGCCCCAGCGCCGCAGCGAGCTGCGCGCCATAGAGGCTGGAGCCGAGTATCCACACTTCCGGATTGGCCCCGCCACCCGGCACCGCGCGGATCCCGGTCTGGCCGTCATCGGCGAAATAGCTTTGCAGCTCGAGCACATCCTGCGGGAAGGCGTCCGAGCTGCTTTCGAGCGTCCGACGCAACGCGCGCGCCACCTTCTGGTCGCTTCCCGGCGCGCGGCCCAGCCCCAGGTCGATGCGCCCGGGGAACAGCGCGTCGAGCGTGCCGAACTGCTCGGCGATCACCAACGGCGCGTGATTTGGCAGCATGATGCCGCCTGCACCGATGCGGATCGTGGACGTCGCCGCGCCGACATGCGCGATCACCACCGCCGTCGCCGCGCTGGCGATCCCGGCCATGCCGTGATGTTCGGCAACCCAATAGCGGGAAAAGCCCTCCGCCTCGGCGTGGCGTGCGAGATCGGCGGCATTGGCAAAGGACTGGCTGGCAGTTCCACCCTCGAGGATCGGAACGAGGTCGAGCAGGGAATAGGCTGTCATGACCGAAAGATGGGAAGGCGCGTTGCATTTTGCCACTCAAGCAAGCCTAGCGGCCCGCCAACAAATCCTCCCCGCGGAGCGGTCGGTCTCAGCACTATTGACATATCTGTAAGTTAATTCACTCTGCCTGCCAAAGAGAAGTCGGGAGAGTAACGTCATGGCCACAGTCGCTTCGCAAGCCGCGCCCGCGGTCGATCCGCTCGACGTGACCCGCCCCGAACTCTATCGCGACGACATCTGGCACGAACCGTTCCGCCAGCTGCGGGCGGAAGCGCCCGTCTATCGCTGCGAGAACAGTGCGTTCGGCCCCTATTGGTCGATCTCCACCTACAAACCGATCGTCGAGGTCGAATCGCTGTCCGATCTCTATTCGAGCCAGGCGGGCGGAATCACCGTCGCCGACCTGATGCCCGAGGACATCAAGATGCCGATGTTCATCGCGATGGACCGGCCCAAGCATACCGGGCAGCGCCGCACCGTCGCGCCGGCCTTTACGCCGAGCGAGATGGTGCGCATGACCGGCGACATCCGCCAGCGCACCGCCGAGATTCTCGACGGGCTTCCGGTCGGCGAGACGTTCGACTGGGTCGATCGCGTCTCGATAGAGCTGACCACGCAGATGCTGGCGCTGCTGTTCGACTTTCCGTGGGAGGAGCGGCGCAAGCTCACCTACTGGTCCGACTGGGCCGGCGATATCGAGATCGCCAAGGACCCGGTGAAGAAGGAGGAGCGTCGCGCGATCCTGTTCCAGTGTGCCTCAGAATTCGGCGCGCTGTGGAACAGCAAGGTCGGCAAGGACCCGACCCCCGACCTTATCTCGATGATGATCCATTCGGATGCGATGGCGGAGATGGACCAGATGGAGTTCCTGGGGAACCTGATCCTGCTGATCGTCGGCGGCAACGACACGACGCGCAATTCGATGAGCGCCTATGCCTGGGCGCTCGAGCAATTCCCGGACGAGCGCGCCAAGCTGGAGGCCGATCCGTCGCTGATCACCAATGCGACGCAGGAGATCATCCGCTGGCAGACCCCGCTCGCGCATATGCGCCGCACCGCGACGCAGGACGCCGAGCTGATGGGGCAGAAGATCAGTGAGGGCGACAAGCTCGTCCTCTGGTACCTCTCGGCCAATCGCGACGAGACGATGTTCGAACGTCCCGACGACATCATCGTTGATCGTCCCAACGCGCGTCGGCACCTCGCCTTCGGCCATGGCATCCACCGGTGCGTCGGCGCACGTCTGGCCGAACTGCAGATCGGTGTGCTGATGGAGGAGATGGCCAAGCGGCGGCTACGTCCGAACGTGGTCGCCGAGCCGGAGCGCGTCTCCGCTTGCTTCGTCCATGGCTACAAGAAGATGCCGGTCGAGCTCAGCCGCTACTGACCGGCGCGACCGACAGACAGGCGTCCATTCCCGGATTGAAGGCAGGCGGGCGCTTGCGCCCCATCGTCCAGTTCGCCTGCATCCGCACCAGCGGATTGGGCGCGCACCAGATTTCGCCATTGTCGTCGAGCGCGGTGACCCAGATCAGGTTGTGCTCGGGTCCATAGTCGATCACGGCAAAGGCATAGCCCTTGCCCTTGTCGATCACCTGCACGGGAATGGGCGGGTCAAGCTGTTGGAACGCCATGTGTTTTCTCGCCACTGCCCCCGCCTGGCATGAAAGCGCGTGCGCGCACTTGGTTCCCGCTCCGTTTCGTCGCACGATCTGAAACCATTGGCGGCGCGGCTACGTATCTTTCGGTGATGGAAGGGAAAATCATGCACGTTCATCGCCGCCAATTTATGGGAGTCCTGGGCACGGGCGTCGTGCTGGGAACGATCGGCTGCAGCTCGGAAAAGAGCGAGGCGGCCGCCCAGCGCTTCGAATTCACGCTGACCGATGCCGAATGGCGCAAACGGCTGACCCCAGCGCAATACCGCATCCTGCGACAGGAAGGGACCGAACGGCCCTGGTCCAGTCCACTCAACAAGGAAAAGCGCGCCGGCATCTTCGCCTGCGCCGGGTGCGGCCTGCCGCTCTACGCTTCGAAGACCAAGTTCGAGAGCGGAACCGGCTGGCCGAGCTTCTGGGCGCCGCTCGACAATGCGGTGCGCACGAAACGCGACGTGTCGCTGGGCATGATCCGCAACGAGGTGATCTGTCGCCGCTGCGGCGGCCATCTCGGCCATGTCTTCGACGACGGCCCGCCCCCCACGGGCAAGCGGCACTGCATCAACGGGCTAGCGCTGACGTTCCGCCCGGCCTGACTTATTTCTGGAGCGACGTCTCGACGCCGAATTGCGAAAGGTCGACCGCGGCGATGGTAATCCGCGGGAACGCCTCATCCTCGGTCGGAGCGCCGTCGGCATAGATGAAGCCGTTGACCGGATAGGTCGAGCTGCCCAGCCCGTTGTTCGATGCGAACCACACCTTGACCCGGCTCCAGTCGCCCGCCTCGGACACGTCGACCGCGATCACGTCCTTCTCGACCCCGCCGCGGCGCGACCAGTTGGCGTGGGTGAGCAGGACCTCGCGGTCGCTCAACACCTTCGACACCATCGCGACGTGGCCGAGGCGCATGCGCTGGGTCGCCTGGAACGACATTACCGCACCCTCGACCGGCTCATGGCCGCGTGCATATTTGCCCTCGGCCTGCGCCCACCAGGTGTGCGCATTGCCGTAGATTTCGACGCCGGAGATCATGCGGGCATAGGGAACGCACTGCCAGAACTGCGCCTGGGCAGGTGCGATGGTCGCCAGGCAAAGCGCGGCCATCAGCGCGAAACGCGCTGCAAGCGTTCGGAACATCATGGAAATCCCCTTCCCCGATCTCTTAGGATGGTGATTGGCAGATCGGTCGCACCTGGCCTACCCCCACCCCGCCGATATCCGATGAACTGTTTCGTCGCGGCGACGACCTGCGGAACAGGTCTGCCCCGCCTCAATATCGTTGTGGAGGGAGGGTGTCGGACCGCGGCAAAAGGACGCCGCGTACGACCGCATCCCGACCCGATCCTCTAAGGTATATCAGCCGATTATTCAGAATGGGATCGGGGAGGTCGTTACAGCCGCGCAGCATTTTGTTGCCCAAATGCCGCGCATTTCCTCCGAACTCGAACGCATCAATCGGTTCGCCGCAACCTATGTTGCAACGCAACGGAAGCTGTGGTCGGATGCTTAACGCGGGACGACGCGGGGTTAAGGCTCCCGTTAACCATGTTGGGGCATGATCCGCATCGGGGTTCCTGGGGTGGGAGTTTGGAGATGAGTGCAAGGAGTAAACCGGCCGAAGGCGCGATGACATTGGCCGAGATGAAGGAATTTGCGGGCTTTCCCGCGGCGACGCAGCGCTATGTCCGCCGCGCGCTCGACATCGGACTGGATCGCGACGACGCGCTCGAGCGCTGGTCGCGCGACGTGGTCGAGGCAGCAAGCATTCGCGCCCAGGCGCACATGTATAATCGCCTGCCCGAAATCCGCGCGCTCATGCCCGACGATAGCGGGCTGGATGCGATGGAGCCGTTCATGGCACCGCTCATCACCATTTCCGCGTTCGACCTGTCGCAGGGGCGTCTGACCAGCTTCTCGGCGTATCGCTTCCTCTATGAGCGGCTGGTCGGTGCGGAGGTTCGCCCGTGGCTGCCCGCAGCCTTCTGCGCCGCCGCCGCGCTGCCGCATCTCCACCCGGACCTGCGCCGCAAGCTGCTCCAGTCGATCAGCGAAGCCGCCGCGACCGCGTCGGGCTGGTCCAACCGCCAGCCGGCCTTCTACCCGCAATGGGTGGAAAAGGTTGAAGCCGGCGCGCTGCCCAACTAGGCGTTCGAGCGGGCCTGGCTAACGGCAGGCCCGCCACCCCATCCTGCCCCGCTCGGCCTGGTCGAGATGGAAATGGTCGCGGTGCGCTTCATTGTAATCGGGTGACAGCACCGTTGCGAACAGATCGCAGCCGCCGTCGCGCACCGCGCGCAGGAATTGCGCCTTCTTCCCCTCCCCCGCCCAGTCGCCGACGAGCGTGATCCGCGTCCCGTCGGCAAGCCGGAACGCGGCGATATCCACTGCATCGGCCGTGGCATGCTCGCTCCAGCTCGCGCCCTCGCGATTGTACATGCGGCGGCAGTTGTAGCTTCCGAAATGCTCGATCTCGGCGACGCGCTGTCCGAAGATGCGCTGCGCAGCGGGCTGGACCACATTCCATTCCCATACCGCCAGCGCCGCGGCGACCGAGCAGGACACGCCCAGATCCGACGGCGCGAACCCGATCCGCCGGGGCCCGCCCGCCGCGAACCGTACGCCGTCGCGATAGCCGCATGCCTCGCCCCCGCTCCGCTCCGGAAGAACGGTATAGCGCACCCCAGCCTTGTCGAGCGCGGCGCGGCAGGCCGGAAAATCCTCCGTCAGCGCCGTCAGCTTGCGCCCGGTGAACATCCCGATGGGCTGGCCGAGGTCGAGCTGCGTCCAGGGCAGGTCCTGCGGCCGGTTGCGCAGCATCGCATAGGCGAGCAGCGCCAGCGTCAGCAGCAGCGCGGTCACGACGATCGCGCCGGTCAGATGGCGCAGCGCCTTCATCCGCGCAGCGCGGACGCCGCAACCTGCGCCGTGACCGGATAGCCAAGTCCTTCGGGGATGCAGAGATGCGGCACGCCGGCGCGGTCCTCAAGCCAGGGGGTGATCGTCTCGATCGGGTGCGCGCGCGCGTCGGCCACCGCATCCGCGAAACTATTGAACTGCGCCAGCCGCTCAAGGTTGCGCCGCGTGGGAAAGATGATCCGCGTCCGTCCAGCATCCGCCTGCGCCAGCACCGCCCGCGCGCTCGCCCAGAACAGCCGCACATTCTCGTTGCCGTCGACCGCCGGCTCGGGCGCGCCATCGGGCCAGCGCGCGAGATAGAAACGTGTGTCGAAGATGCGGTGCGACACGCCCCGATGCGGCAGCCATCGCGCGAATGGCACCAGCGCTGACGGATCGAACCGCGCTCCGTCAAGAACCTCGCCAAGCGACGTTCCCGCATACAGCGCATCCTGCGCCGCGCGCGGATCGGCCAGATCGACCCCGATCGCGACCCCCGCCTCCTCGATCGTCTCGCGCACCGCCGCGACGCGCGCGGCCATGTCGTCGCGCTCGCCCTCCAGCACCGCCGCAAAGGCAACGTCGCCGGGATCGACGCGCCCGCCGGGAAACACCGCCGCCCCGCCCGCAAAGCGCATCGTCGCCGACCGCTCGACCATCAACAATTGCGGCGAACCCTCCGCCCGTTCGCGAAAGAGGACAAGCGTGGCGGCGGGGATAGGGGTGAGCGCGTCGGACATCGGCGACGGGTGTATGGGGAGCGAGGCGGATGGGCAACGCTGGTTGGTTCGCTACCTGCACCTCTGCTCGTGAACCCGTTGCAGCCATCCGCGGGTTGCGCGAAACCCGCCCGATGAGAATCGTCTTTGCACTCGCGCTTTGTGGTGGCGCCGCCTGTTCGCAGCAGGGGGCCTCGCAACAAGAGCGTGTCATGCGCGCAATCGAGAAGGCGGTACAGCTGCCGGCTGGGGCGCGGCCCCTCGATCAGTATTCGCGGAATTACGCGTCGCGACCCGATGGCAAGATCGTTGGCATTTACGTCATCTCGCAGCCGGCCGATGCACAGGCGAGCGAGGATGGTTGCGAGGTCATGCTCAAGGACTTGGGATCGCGACCCTGCAACGAAGCGGAAAAGGCAGAGATCGCGGGCCAGGAAAAGGCGGCTGCTGATCTGTTCGGTCAGGCGGATCAGTCGCGATGGTTCGATGACTACCGCGACTTGCCGAGAATGCTCGACGGTGGATGCGATTTGATCGAAATCGTCTTCGATCCGAAATCGCATCGCGTTCAAAGCGCGCTTTGCAATGGGGAAGCCTGAGGGCCGCCACCGGATCAGTAGCCAAAGCGCCGTGCGCGTTGCTTGGGCTAAAGCAGGACCGCCTGCTCCGGTGCATCCAGCGGCGCTGTACGAAGCGCCGCTCCGTGATCCACCAGGGGTATGTCGGGCCGGCGTCCGCTGAACAAATCGTCCACCGTCAATATCTGCATTCGCGCATAGCTGCGCCCCGTCGCATCGCAATGAAACCGCCCCACCGATGCCGCCTCGCGCAGCATCTGCGCCGACGGGACAATCCGCGTGACGATCACGCCGATCGGCGCGCGTTCGCGCTCCATCACCGAATGCAGATCGCGCACCGCCTTCACCCCGACACGCTCGCCGCTCTTGACCGAGACGATGGCCCTTGCGGTCTTGCCCGGGCCGGACCTGAAATAGATGACGCCGTCGATGCCCCCATCCGGTCCCTTGCGCCGCCCGCCATGCGGAACCGCATCGATCATCGCCACGACCCACCACTGAAACTGGTAGGGATCGCGTCGCGCCAGATCATCTGCCGATGCGCGGTCGCGCGGCGTCCCTTCGACATTGAGCGCCAGTTGCGGAAACGCCGCGCGCATCCGCTTTTCGATCAGATGGATGGCGAGGTGGGTCACATCGATGCCCGCCCAGCGCCGTCCGAGCCGCTGCGCCGCATGTACCGCCGTGCCACAGCCGCAAAACGGATCGAGCACCAGATCGCCCGGGTTGGAAGAGGCGCGGATGATCCGCTCGAGCAGCGCGATCGGCTTTTGCGTGGGATAGCCCAGCCGCTCCTGCGCCTGCGAATTGAGCGCGGGGATGTCGGTCCATAGCGCCTGCACGGGCGCGCCCCGCGCCTCGTCCAGATAGCGTTTGAGGCGGATGCCGCCGCTGCGCGTGAAGTGCAGCCGCCCCTCCCGGTCCAGCCGCTCCATCGTCTCGACCGGCATCCGCCACAGCGACGAGACGCCCTTATAGGCATAGTGATAGCCGCCACCCGACAGGCCCTTGGCGGTCAGATTGTCGTCCATCCATGCCCGCCCGTCGGCGTCGCGATGGCGGAAGCGCGCGGCATAGGCCGCGTCATAGGGTTCGAATTGCGGGTTCCACACCGGTCGCGCACCCTTGGAATAGAACAGGATCGTATCGGTGTTGCGTCCGTACCGCCCGCCATCGCTGTGCGCCGACGTGCGCCGCCAGGTGATCTCGTTGCGAAATCGCTCCGCGCCGAACACCGCATCCATCAGCAGCTTGAGATAGTGGCTCGCGGTGGAATCACAGTGAAGATAGATGCTCCCCTCGCGCTTGAGCACGCGGTGCAGCTCGATCAGGCGGATCGCCATCATCGCCAGATAGGCCATCATGTCATTCTCACCGATCGCGCTCCGGAACGCGGCGAGCAGGTCGAATGCGCGCGAATGGCCGCTTTTCATCGCCTGGTCGAACGCGTCCTCGGCGACATCATTCCAGTGCCAGCTGTCCTTGAAGGCCTCCACCTGGGCGTCGGCTTCCCCGCCCTCGGGCGAGCGGAACAGGATGTTGTAATTCGCGCGCGAATTGAACGGTGGGTCCAGATAGACGAGATCAACGCTCGCGTCGGGGAAATACGTGCGCATCACCTCAAGATTGTCACCATAGAACAAGGAGTTGGCGAGACTCATCCGGTCCTCCCACCGCGCCGCGCGGCCAGAGAACATTACAGGAACATGATCGATGCGGGGCGCTGATTTCATCCAATGCGGACTCATCCGGAGCGGAAGGCGAGTTTAGGTGGGCAACCGCCGCACGCGCCAACTCAACCGGGTCGCATCTGGATGGTTTCCGGCCTCGCGCAGGGCCGGTGCCAGGCGATTACCGCCGATTCGGACGATCTCCCTAAAGCGGCTCAGCCACGGGGGGGGCGGTCGAGTCGCGGATCGCCAGCGTCGGTTCCACCACCACCGGCCCGTCTGGCAGCCCGCGGCCCGCCCGGGCATCGATGATCAGTTCGACCGCACGTGCCGTCACCGCGGCGATCGGCTGGACCACTGCGGTCAGCGGCGGATGGGCAAAGCGCACCACCGGCGTATCGTCGAAGCTGAGGACCGAGAGATCGTCCGGCACCGACAGACCGCGTGCGCGCGCTACTTCCAGCGTCGCCAGCGCCATCTGGTCGTTGCTGGCGATGATCGCGGTCGCGCCGGCATCGATCAGCTGCGGGGCGCACATACGTCCCGATTCGATGCTGAAATCGCCCTGGGCCAGCATCCCCTCGGTCGAGAGTCCCGCCTCGTCCATCGCCGCGCGCCAGCCATCGATACGCCAGCCGCTCAGCTCATAGTCCAGCGGCCCGGCGATCAGACCGATGCGGCGATGACCGAGCTCGACCAGATGCCGGGTCGCCATCGCCGCCGCGAGATCGTCGCCCATCGTCAGACGTATCCCCGGCCCCGCGATCACCGATCCGATCCGCGCCAGATCGATCCCCGCCGCGTCGAGCAGCGAGATGATCTCGGGATTGGCCGAGTGGGGCGGGGTCAGGATCACGCCGTCGGGCTGGAGCGCGGCGATCGCGGCGGACAGCTCACGCTCGATATGGTCGCTATGCGTGTCGACCAGCTCGACGATCAGCCGATAGCCATGTTCGGCGCAGGTCAGCATGCCACCCAGCAGCATCTGGTCGACCCAGTCGGTCCCCTCGCGTGCGCGCCAGCCCTCGATCGTGCGTTCGCGGTCGTTGAGCGCCATGATGAGGTAGGATCGCGACCCGCTCATCCGCTGCGCGGCAATCGAGGGGACATAGCCGAGCTTGGCGATCGACGCCTGCACCCGCGCCATCATCTCGGGCCGGACGTTCGGCTCCTTGTTGATGACGCGACTGACCGTCTGCAGCGAGACCCCGGCGTCCGCTGCGACATGCTTGATCGTGACCGCCTGCTTGCGTCGCGCCATCAGGCGGCCGCCGGCTCAGTCGCGCCGCAATAGCGGGCGACATAGTCGGCATGCGCGGGCAGTCCCGCCACGGTGCGCTGAACATCCTCGCGGATGCGCGCCAGCGTCCGGTCGAGCTCGTCGTCGGTCAGTTTCTCGGCGATCGGGTGCCAACTCTGCGGCTCGATCCCCTGCCCCATCATCACCTGCACCCAACTATTCTCCGCGAACAGCTCGTCATTGCGGCGGAAAACCCGCCCGGTCTCGCGGAACAGTTCGATTTTTTGGGTGAGGCTGTCGGGCACGTCCATCGCGGCGCATTGGCGCCAGAAGGGAGAATCGCGCCGGTCGGTCGCCTTGTAGTGCAGGATCAGGAAGTCGCGAATCTGCTCCATGTCCTGGAACTGTTGGTCGTTGAACTCGGCGATATCGCGTTCGCTGACCCGCCCGCGCGCGGGCATCATGCGGATCACGCGCAGCACCGCGCGCTGGATCAGGTGGATCGAGGTGGATTCGAGCGGCTCCATGAACCCGCCCGACAGGCCGATGGCGACGCAGTTGCGGTGCCATTGCTTGCGCCGCGCGCCGGTCTGGAAACGGATCTTGTTGGGCGGCGTCAGCGGCTCGCCCTCGATATTGCCGAGCAGGCGTTCGAGCGCCGCGTCATGGTCGAGATAGCGGCTGCAATAGACGATGCCATTGCCCGTGCGGTGCTGCAGGGGAATGCGCCACTGCCAGCCGGCATCGTGCGCCATCGCACGCGTGTACGGCACCGGCGGTCGCACGTTCGGCGTCTGCAGCGCGATCGCGCTGTCGCACGGCAGCCAGTGGGTCCAGTCGTCATAGCCCGCGTGCAGCGCGCCTTCGATCAGCAGCGCGCGAAAGCCGGTGCAGTCGAGGAACAGGTCGCCCGCGATGCGGGTGCCGTTGTCGAGATGCAGCGCGGCGATGTTGCCGCTCTCGCCGTCCAGCTCGACCCGGCCGATCCTGCCCTCGGCCCGCGTGACGCCGTCCTTCTCCGCCATCTGGCGCAGGAAACGGGCGTAGAGACCGGAATCGAGCTGATAGGCATAGTTGACGCGATCGTCGGGCAGATGCGCGAACTTGCCCGCCATCGCCGCGGCCAGCTCGAGACAATAGTCGTCATAGGACTGCGCATGCCCCTTGCTGCGACCGTACATCCAGAAATGCTGGAACCCCGCCGACCAATGGTCCTTTCCGGTGAAGCCGAAGCTGTGGAAATAGCGCTCGCCATCGACCTTCCAGTTGTCGAACAGGATACCCAGCTTGAACGTCGCTTGGGTCGCGCGCATGAACTCGGCCTCGTTGATACCGAGCAGCCGATTATAGGTGACGAGCGGCGGGATCGTGGATTCGCCCACCCCGACCGTGCCGATCGCGTCGGATTCGACCAGCGTCACGCTGACCGTGCGGCCCATCGTCCGCGCGATCGCCGCTGCGGCCATCCATCCGGCGGTGCCGCCCCCGGCGACCACGATGCGCTGCATTGCGTTCCCCTTCACCGGCCGAGCTGCCGCAGCAGATAGGAGCGAATGCGCGACGCCGCCTCGGGCGTCAGCGGATCGAGGATGCCGCGCCCGCCCTCCGGAATATGCGCGGTGACCCGCGCGTCCGCGTCGAACACATAATGATCGAACAGGTCGCGCCAATGCGCCTTCGCCTCGGGTGGCAAGTCGCGGATCGCGAGCATCGCGTGGTTAAGCGCGTCCTGCGGCTGGCCCAGCCACACCGGTACGTCGCGCCACCAGTAGTTCAGCAAGATGTTGAACGGCTCCAGCCCCTCGACATGGTGATACCACATCGACGGGATATGCAGCGCGTCGCCCGGCTCGAGCTCGGCCACCTGCGCCTGTTCGAGCGCGTGGCGGAAAGCGGGATGCGCAGCGAAATCGGGCGCCTGGAAATCGACCATGCTGATCGCGCGCCCGGCCGGCGTATTGTCGACCGGGCCGAGATAGAGGTTGCGGAACTGCTCGGGCGGAAACAGCGTGAAGCGCCGCCGCCCCGCGGCGACACAAGCCAGGTTGGCGGGGAAGTCGTTATGCGCCGCGATGCGGGTACGCGTGCCGATCCAGATGCTCGCCAGGCACTGGCGATCCCCCAGATCGACATGATTGGCTTCGTGCAGTCCCTGGAAGAAATCGTGCACGTCGATCGAGGCGAGATAGATTGGCGGGGCTGCAGGATCGCCCTCGTCCGCGTCGATCTTCGCGAAGATCTCGGGCAGCTTGGCGCGCAGCGTGCGAAAGTTCATTCCCATCGCGGCATCGTAGAACAACCGCCCGTCGCTGCCCGGCGCGCCGACCGCGACGGTGAATTGCGCGTCGCGGCGGTGACGCAGCAGATAGTCGCGCGCCGCGCGCGCCGATTCCAGTCCCGCCTGCACCAACGGCCAATCGCGCACCAATCCCCGCACGACGAAGGGTGCGGTCGCTTCGCGCAGCAGCGCGTCGAGCGCCGGCGCGTCGGCCGCCTCGACCTCGCGCACTTGCGCCAGCCCGGCCAGGGTACCCGGATCCGCGTCAGCCATCCGCCATCCGCCGGTTCTTGCGCGCGATCAGCGTCGACAGCTTGCCGACCGACGCCACCGCCATGAACAGCGGCATCAGATATCCGTCGCGGTGAAGCTCGCCCAGCGCATCGGCATCCAGCGCGCGCAGCCGGTCCTCGTCGATCGCGTGGAAACCGACCAGCCGGTTGGTCGATCCGTCATCCAGCGTGATCTCGAGCGTCAGCGGCTCGAGCAGTTCGTGACGCCGCAGCGCCGCGAAAAAGCCCTCGCAATCCTGCCACCCCTGGTCGAGCGTGCCGAGTTGCTCGGCGATCGTCTCCAGATAAGGCGTCGGTCGCCCCTGCGCGTCGAATACCCGTACGCCCTCACCGCCATTCGCGGCGATGCGCGGGCTCGCCATGTCGATGTGGACCTGCTTGGCCGCGCCCTGCGCAGGCGGCGCCCCGATCAGGAACGGCTGGATCGCCAGCGCAAGCGGCACATAGTCCGCATCCCAGCGCCCATCCTCGAGGAACAGGTTCTCGCCATCCTCGAACCCGAACAGCGCCAGCGCCATGAAGGCGTCGCGTCCGACATCGCGACGGAACAGGATCGGATAATGCGCCTGCACCCGGCGAAACTCTTCGGGAACCGTGACGCACGACATCACCGCGTCGCCGAGCGCAGCATCGCGCTCCATGCGGACGCGCAGTTCGGCGTGGTCTTCGGCGGTCAGAACGGCGTGATCGGTCATAAACTCTCCAATGCGCCCACTCTCGCAAGGTCGCGCAGCGCGTCAAGATAGGCGCGGTTGGTGGGCAGGCTTGCGGCGAGCGCGCGACCGCGCTGCGCAACCTGGGCTAGTCCGCGTGCCACCGGGTCGGTATCGATCGCGATCGCACCACGCGCGGGCGCTGGCATCCCCATGCCATACAGCACATATTGGTGGCTCGCGGCGGGAAATATCTCGTCCCGCATGGGGAAGTCCGCGGTGCCGGGCGGCTGGTGCTGCCACAGCGCGAGCAATTCCTTCAGTCGATCGGGGATCGACGCCGGATCGCGATGGGCTTGCCAATAGGGCTCGGTACGGCGGCTCGGCACATAATGCAGCTTGAGGAAGTCGACGATCCGGTCCCAGCGATAGCGAAACAGCGTGTTGAAGCGCTCCGCATGGATCTGCATGGCGCCGCGTGTCGCCGGAAACCCGTCGAGCAGCGCTTCGAGCGACAATTCGATCAGCACGATCGCCGATGCCTCCAGCGGCTCGAGGAAACCCGCCGACAGCCCGATCGCCAAGCAATTGCGTTCCCAGAACCGCGCCCGGTGCCCCGACCGGAAGCTCAGCTTGCGTGCGCCCAGATCGTCCGGGTCGCGTCCGACATACGCAGCCAGCACCGATGCTGCGGCCTCGTCGTCCATATGCGCCGAGGAATAGACGCACCCGATCCCGCGCCGCGTCGGCAGGCCGATGTCCCAGATCCACCCCGCCGCATGCGCGGTGGCGTCGGTTTGCGCGGCGATCGGGCTGCCCCGCTCGACCGGGAGCTGCACCGCCAGCGCCCGGTCGTTGAACAGCACATCGCCGCGGTCGGTGAACGCGACATCGAAATGGTCGCCGATCAGCATCGCGGCACGGCCGGTGCAATCGATGAACAGGTCCCCAGCAACCGCATCGTGCGCGCGCGTCCGCACCGCCGCGATGTCCCCGGTCGTGTCGGCCTCGACACCCGTCACATGGTCGCGCACATGGCGCACGCCCAGCCGCTCGGTGGCATGGCGCGCCAGCAATGCTGCAAGCTTCGCGGCATCGAGGTGATAGGCGTAGTTCAGCGCCCCGGCATAGTCCGGCATCGCCCGCTGCCGCGGCGCGAGGCGCAGGTCGCAGATATGCGGCTGCGGCGACACCGTCGCCGCAAAGGCCTGGCCCCCTGCATGTGCGCGCCAGGCAGCGACCACCGCGCCGTCTTCGCCATCGACGGGCGGGCTGAACGGATGGTAATAGACGTCATCCGGCGCGCCGTCGGCCCAGCCGATGAAGCGCGAGCCTTGCTTGAACGATGCATCGCAGGCGCCGAGAAATTCGATTTCCGAAATGCCGATCTGCTGCAGCGTGCGCCGCATCGTCGGCCAGGTCCCCTCGCCCACGCCGATCGTCGGAATGTCGGGGGATTCGATCAAGGTGACCGACAGCGGCCGATCGCAGGTGCGATCGGCGCGCGCGGCGATCAGGCACGCCGACAGCCACCCGGCGGTTCCCCCGCCGACGATGACGATCCGTTGTACCGCTTCATCCACGCCTGTCATTCCGGTTGCCGCAAGTACGCTTCCTCGCGGCTTCGACCCAGCTTGGCCTTCCCCCGAAAAAAAGGCCACCCTCACGAGAGGGTGGCCACGGGGAGGTGCCTCTTAGAAGCTGAACCGCACGCCAGCCGCGTAGCGGGCAAAGCCCGGCGAGGCGAAGTAGACGTTGCGATCCGAGCGGCGATGTCCGCGCCGGTCTTCACCGGTCAGGTTGATGACTTCGCCGAAGACCGTCAGGCCCTTGGTGAACTCGTAGCTCGCGCTCGCGTCGACCTGACCATAGGCCTCGACATAGAAGGGGTTAGCCCCGGTGCCGGCCAGGAACTGGTCACGCCAGTTATAGGCGACACGCGCCTGGAACCCTCCCTTGTCATAGAACAGCACCGCGTTGGCGCTGTCGCTGAGGCCGGTCAGCGCGAACTGCGTCACGGTCGCCGGCTGGGTGTTGTCGAACGTCGCGTCGCCGCGGACGATCGTATAGTTCAGGATCGCGCCGAACCCGGTGTCCCAGAAGCTGTGCTGTACGGCGAATTCGAAGCCGTAGAGCTTGCCGGTCTGGTCGCTGTTGACCGGCGTGTTGACCTGGAAGTTGAGCAGCGGATCTTCGGGCAGCGCGAAGATCTGGCCGATCGGACATCCGCTCGGATCCGTACCCGTCTGCGTCGACGAACCCGGATAGTTCGCGAAGATATATCCGCGAATGCCACAAGTGGTGTTGGCCGCACCCGCTGCGACCGCAGCGTTGTAGCGCGGCCCGTTGGCCACCGTGCGCAACCCGAAGGCGCTCTGGTTCACACGATCCTGCGAGATGAAGTTCTCGACATTCTTGTGGAAGAAACCGGCCGAGATGTAGCTGTTGCGCCCGTAATACCACTCCGCCGACAGGTCGATATTCTTCGACTTGTAGGGAAGCAGGCCCGGGTTGCCGCGGCTGCCGGTTCCGAACCCGATGCGGAACTGAGCGTCCAGCGTCAGGCCGCCCTGAAGGCTGCCATAGTCGGCACGCGCGATCGTATGGCTGTACGATGCGCGCAGCTTGACGTTCTCGAGCGGCGAGATGTCGAAGTCGACCGCGGGCAGCCAGTTCTCGTACGAGCCCTTGAAGGTCGAGAAGTCCTGATCGCCCGAGTAGATGATGTAGAATTCGTTGGCCGCATTCCACGAGGTACCCGTCGGGATCGGCACCAGCGCCGCCGAATTGATGTCGGTATGCTCGTAGCGAAGGCCCGCGACGATGTGCCCGTCGTTCCCGAATGCGCCGAACTTGCCGCGGAACTGGAAGTAGGGCGAAACGGTCTTTTCGGTGATCCGGCGGTCGACGGTATAGTCGGCCAGGCAGGTGCCCGGTGCCGCGCTGCCGATCTGCGGATTGCTGCAGGTGCCGTACAGGCTTTCGATCAGGCCAACCATCCGCTCGAAATCGAACGTGTAGAAGCTCGGGATGATGCTTCCCGCGCCATCCATGTTGCCGAACTTGTCGGGCAGGCTGACCAGGGTGAAGATATCGTCCGGAATGTCCGAAGCCGGGCCGGCGCCGCTCCAGGTCTCGTTCTGGATGAAGCCATAGGCCGACCGCACCTTGTTCTCGGTATAGGCCATGCCGAAATCGATGCCGTCGAGGAACCCGCCGTCATGATCGTAGCTACCGCGCAGCTGGATCTGGTTGATCTCGTCGCGGAAATAGGCGTTGCGGAAGGCGTTGCCGCCCGGGGTGATCAGCGACGCGTCGAGCGCGTCGATCCCCGGGTGCATCGTGTAGGAGATGGCGGGCAGCGTCGTATCGTAATTGATCGTCTGCGACGCCACGCCGAAGACCGCGTTGCCGACCGAGACGCTCGAACCGAAGTCGTTGGTCGGCTTCGACTCCGCGGTCGAATGATGCGCGTCGAGGACAACGGTCACGCCACCCGGCGCTTCCCAGGTCAGATTGCCGCCGAACGAATGGTTCTCGCTCTGGTTGGCAACGAGCGAGCCGCTGTACGAAAGGTCCTTTCGTTCGGCCGCGGTGAACGCTTCGGAATAGAAGATCGGGCCAGCGACCGGACCGTCGGTCCAGTTGCTCGACACGTTGTTGAAGTTGAACCAGATGCCGACG
Source organism: Sphingomonas plantiphila (assembly GCF_046000505.1). Taxonomy (NCBI): domain Bacteria; kingdom Pseudomonadati; phylum Pseudomonadota; class Alphaproteobacteria; order Sphingomonadales; family Sphingomonadaceae; genus Sphingomonas; species Sphingomonas plantiphila. Next base: position 183,270 of record NZ_JBELQC010000001.1, read on the forward strand.
CTGTTGTTCCGCACCTCAACCTTGTTGCGCGAATAGGTGTAGTCGAGCGTCGCGGTCAGCGAATCGGTCGGACGGAATTGCAGGACGGCCTGCCCGTTGATGCGCTCGCGATCAATGTCGTTGAGGTTGTACGAGCCGTTCTGCGGAACTTCGTAGACGTCGTTGCCCTCGGGCCGGTTCTGCTGCGCGCCGTTGCGCGGCAGCGATCCCCAGTTGTTCTCCGAACCGAGATAGCCGTCGCGCCAGTCGGTGTTGTAGCTGTTGTTGCTCGCCTTGCGCCGCTGGTACGACCCGGCGATCATGATGCCGAAGCGATCGTCCATCGCGGTGGTGCTGAAGATGCCCGAAACTTCAGGCGTGATCTCGTCACCCTGATTGTATGAGCTGTCGAACACGCCCTTCACGGCGATGCTGCCGCGCATCCCCGGACGGTCGAGCGGACGCGGCGTCTTGATGTTGATCGACGAACCGATGCCGCCCGACGGAATCGATGCACGGCCGGTCTTGTACACCTCGACCGCAGCGATGCCTTCGGACGCGAGGTTGGCGAAATCGAACGAGCGCGAGGCCGGCGGGCTGGCGCCGTCACCAAGCGTCGACGTCGGCATCTGGCGCCCGTTGAGAGTCACCAGGTTGAATTCGGGACCGAAGCCGCGCACGGTGACCGTCGAGCCTTCGCCGTTCGAGCGGTCGATCGACACGCCGGTGATGCGCTGAAGCGATTCGGCAAGGTTGGTGTCGGGGAACTTGCCGATATCCTCGGCCGAGATCGCATCGACCACACCCTGCGAGTCGCGCTTGATGTTCATCGACGCCTCGAGGCTGGCGCGAATGCCGGTGATGACGATTTCCTCGCCGCCATCCGCCGGTGCCGGCGCTTCAGACTCCTGTGCAAATGCGGGCGCAGTTGCGATCGCCAGCGTCGAAACGCCGATCACCAGTCGCGAAAGCGCGCGCGCCTTAAGGTCACGCATCCCCAATCCTCCCCATTTAACGGCGCGCCATTCGCGCTCGCTTTGAGAACGTTCACTTGAACCCGTTGTACAACGTTGTCAAGCGCAGTCTGAAACGGCTATGAAAACGAATACCGACGCAAATCCGCTATTGTGAACGTTCTCAATATATGCTGTCTGCGTAAGCAAGGGGCACGGCGCATAGCGGCGTACGCGCCCGATTCAGGAGAGGAAACGCATGTCGAGGTTCATCGCCGCGCTCTTGTCGGCGGCCGCAATCGGCGCCGTCGCGACCGGTACCGGGATGGCGCAGCAGGCGCCAAAGGCCGCTGCAAAGTCGGCCCCCTCCGCACAGCAGGCGCGTGCCCGCGCCGAGGCGATCGTCGCCAAGCTCACGCTCGATGAGAAGATCATGCTCGTCCACGGGCTGTTCCCGCCGATGGCCGATGGCAAGACGCAGAACGCGTTGATTCCTTCGGCAGGACATATCGACGGCGTGCCGCGCGTCGGCATTCCGATCGTGCGCGAAAGCGATGCCTCGCTCGGCGTCGCCAACCAGGTCGAACAGCGCAAGGGCGATGTCGCCACCGCCCTGCCCTCCAGCCTCGCCACCGCCGCGACCTTCGATCCCGAGATTGCCCGCGCCGGCGGCGCGATGATCGGCAGCGAAGCGCGCGCCAAGCGCTTCAACGTCCTGCTCGCGGGCGGCGTCAACCTGACGCGCGACCCCTGGGGCGGGCGCAATTTCGAATATTTGGGCGAGGATCCGCTGCTCGCGGGCGAGCTGGCCGGCGCGCATATCGCAGGCGTCCAGTCGAACCGCATCGTCTCCACGATCAAGCATTTCGCGCTCAATGCGCAGGAGACTGGCCGCATGGTGCTCGACGCGCAGATCGGCGAGGCCGCGCTGCGCGAGAGCGACCTGCTCGCCTTCCAGATCGCGATCGAGAAGGGCAAGCCCGGATCGGTGATGGCAGCGTACAACAAGGTCAATGGCCATTGGGCGTCGGAGAATGATTTCCTGCTCAACCAGGTGCTCAAGCGCGACTGGAACTATCCCGGCTGGGTGATGAGCGACTGGGGCGGCGTGCACTCGACCGTGAAGGCCGCCAAGGCCGGACTCGACCAGCAATCGGGACAGGAACTCGACAAGGCGATGTTCTTCGCCGCGCCGCTCAAGGCAGCGGTCGAAAAGGGCGAGGTGCCGATGAAGCGCCTCGACGACATGGTCGCACGCTACCTCACCGGCCTCATCCTCACCGGCGCGTTCGACACGCCGATGCCCGCTGCCGCGCAGCGGATCGACTATGCCGCCAATGCGCAGGTCGCGCAGCGCGCCGCCGAGGCGGGGATCGTCCTGCTCAAGAATGACGGCGACCTCCTCCCGCTCGCCTCCACCGCGGAGAAGATTCTCGTCATCGGCGGCGGCGCGGATGTCGGCGTGATCTCGGGCGGCGGATCGAGCCAGGTGCGCTCGGTCGGTGGCGCGCCGATCGAGATTCCGCTTGCTTATGGCGGTTCGGCGTCGTTCGCGCGCATCACCTACCACGCTTCGTCCCCGCTCGCCGCGCTGCGCAAGGCGGCACCGGGCGCAAGGATCGAATTCACCGACGGCCGCAACATGAACGCGACGCTGGACGCCGCGGCCAAGGCCGACATCGCCATCGTCTTCGCGACGCAATGGGCGACCGAGGCGGACGACGTTCCCAATCTGCGCCTGCCCGATCATCAGGATGCGCTGATCGCCGCCGTGGCGAAGGTGCAGCCCAAGACCGTCGCAGTGCTCACCACCGGTGGCCCGGTGACGATGCCGTGGATCGAGGCGGTCCCCGCCGTGCTGCAGGCCTGGTACCCCGGCCAGCGCGGTGGCGAGGCGATCGCCAACATCCTGACCGGCAAGGTCAACCCCTCGGGCCGCCTGCCGATCACCTTCCCGGCAAGCGAGAGCCAGGCCCCGCGCCCGACCCCGGTCGGTCTCGACCTGCTCACCGGCCTCGCCCGCGACGCGGCGTCCAATCCCGCCGCCGGCGGCGATTTCAGCCTCAAGACCTTCCCGGTCAAATATCAGGAGGGCAGCGATGTCGGCTATCGCTGGTACGAGCGCCAGGGCAACAAGCCGCTCTTCGCCTTCGGCCACGGCCTCAGCTACACGAGCTTCGCCTATGCGCAGCCGCAGGTGAGCGGCGGCAAGAAACTGACCGTCAGCTTCACCGTGACCAATACCGGCAAGCGCGCAGGCGCGGACGTTCCCCAGCTCTATGTGATCCGCGAAGGATCGAACAAGCCGATGCGCCTTGCCGGGTTCCAGCGCGTGACGCTCAAGCCCGGCGAATCGCGCCGCGTGACGCTGACCGCCGAGCCGCGCATTCTTGCCGACTATGACACCAAACTCCCTGGCTGGCGCATCGCGGGCGGCACCTATCGCATCGCGATCGCCAAGGATGCGACGGATCGCAGCATGACGCTGACCACGACGCTCGACGCCGCGACGATGAAGCCCTAGCGTCCCGCCGACCGGCGGAGGACGCGTCGGCAAAGGCGGGGGGATGACGGCAAGCACCGGAGGCAGCGATGGCGGACGGCGCTCGACCGGGTTCATCCTGCTCGTGGCGCTCGCCAATGCGGGCGGCGTCATCGCCTTCCTGCCGCTGCTCAGCCTCTTGCTGCCGGTCAAGGTTGCGGAAATCGCGGGCGAGGACGCGCGGATCGGTCTGTTCACCGCCACCGTCATCGCCGGCGCGCTCACCGCCAGCGTCTCCAACATCGCGTTCGGCTGGGCGAGCGACCGTGCCCGCGTACGCGGCAACGGACGCCGTCCCTGGGCGGTGCTCGGCCTGATCCTGCTCGCCCTGTCCTTCGCGGCAGTCGCGCTCGCCAGCACCGCCACCGGCATCATCCTCGCGATCGTCCTGTTCCAGGTCGCGGTCAACGCGCTGCTCGCGCCGCTGTTCGCGATCATGGCGGACGAGGTGCCGGGGGAGCAGATGGGGATCGCCGGGGGGTTGATCGCGCTGGGCTCACCGCTCGCCTCCGCCGTAGCCGCGCTGATGATCGCACTCGGCATCGCCGGGGAGGGGCTGCAACTGGCCTTCGTGTTCGCGGCGGTGATGCTGTGCGTCCTCCCGCTGCTCCGCGCGCCCTCGCGCCGCACCGAGCCGACAATCGCTGCGCCCGTGCGCCTGCTCGGGCGCGATCTCGCCATCGCTTGGGCCTCGCGCCTGTTGGTGCAGGTCGCCGGCTGTGTGCTCGGCCTCTACCTTCTCTATTATTTCGCCTCGATCGAACCCGATGCGCCGACCTCGACCCATGTCGGACCGATCGGGCAGCTGATGACGATCGCCTATCTCATTCCTCTCCCCGTCGCGGTCCTGCTCGGGCGGTGGTCCGACCGGATCGGGCGACGCAAGCCGTTCCTGGTCACCGCCGCAATCATCGCCGCGCTCGGTCTCGCGGGCCTCGCCGTGGCACGCGAGTGGAATGCGGCAGCCATCACCTTCGCGCTCTATGCGCTCGGCTCGGCGGTGTTCCTGTCGATCCATTCGGGTTTCGCGATGCAGCTGCTGCCGAGCGCGCAGCATCGCGGCCGTGACCTCGGCTTGATCAACCTCACCAATACCCTGCCCGCATTGCTCGGGCCGCTGCTCACCTGGCTGCTCGCCACGCCACGCGATTTCGGGGCGGTGATGCTGGTGCTGGCGGCCCTGACGCTGTGCGGCGGCCTGCTCGTGCTCGGCATTCGCCAGCAGCGCTAGGGGGTTGCCGCGCCTTCCGGCACGCTGCACCCTCGACGCATGAGATGGATCGCCGCCGCCCTCGCCCTGCTCGCCGCCTTCCCCGCCGCGGCGCAGGATCGCCCGCCCTGCCGCGAGGTCGGCGACGCGCCGCACATCGTCATCGATCCCGCTGCCGCCGCGCAGCTCGCCCATATCGGCCTCGACCGCGCCGCGATCTTCGCCCGGATGCGCGAGACCTCGATCCCCGAAACGATGGGCTGCTGGGCGATGCCGGTCGGCAATTTCGACAGCCAGCTCGTCTCGGTCGGCATGGCGCAGCGCAATTACGGCACCGGCAGCCTCCAGCCCCAGCTGATCGCCTGGCGCGACGGGTTTCGCAGCCGCAGCCGCTTCCGCCGCGCGCTCAAGGCGATCGCGCCGACCTATGGCAAGCTGTTCTTCTCGAGGGACTGCCTGAAGATCCCGGTCGGCGACAAGTGCCGCACCGGCATCCTCGCCGCGCACCAACCGGACGGCAAGCTCAACCCGGTTGCGCTGGCCGAACTCACCCGGCTGTTCGAGAATGACGCGATGCTGCAGGTGCAGACGAACACCTATATCGACCTGCTGCTCGAAGTCCGCGCCGAGCTGTTCCGCCTGTGGCCCGCCGGCCCGATCACGCCGCGCAAGGTCAAATGGGCGATCGACACGCGCGTCCAGCAAAAGACGCTGCCCGGCGACGAGGACGTCGCGCGCCTGCGCCGCAAGCTCGGCAATGTCCCCAGCAGCGAGCGCGCTGCGAAGCTCAAGGCGATCCTCGTCTGGTATCAAGGGCTGAGCGAAGCGGTCGATCAGGACGGCGTCGGACGCGATTACGCCTGGAACATCCGGCAATGGACCTGCCTGATCGACGCCGGACAAATCGACGACGAGCAGTTCGAGCTGCTCCACCTCAGCTATCTGCGCAGCCGCACCGCCACCGGCAATTCGGGTCGCTGGCAGGCGCTGACCTTCTCCCGCCGTGCCAAGATCATCCTCGGCACCGGCAGTGTCAGCGGGGTCAGGGATGGCGGATGTCCCACCATGCAATCCTCCCCCGGAGGGGGAGGGGGACCGCCGAAGGCGGTGGAGGGGTAGCTCTCCACAGGTGACGCTGCCTGCCGAAACTACCCCTCCGTCGCCGCAAGCGGCGCCACCCCCCCCTCCCGGGGGGGGAAAGGCCCGTCAGAACCGCATTCGAACGCCCCCCGTCACGCTCCGTCCCTCGCCCGGATGAAAGATCGCGCTGGCGGCCGTCGCGGTGATCGCCGCCGACTGGTCCGACACATAATGTTTGTCGGTCAGGTTGCGGGCATCAACGAACAGCGTCACCCCGCCCAGCGAAATCCCGGCGCCGACGCCCAGCAGCGCATAGCCCGGCACGCGCATCGTGTTGCGGTAATCCGCCCAGGTTTCGCGCGGCCGCCAGTCGAGACTGGGCTCGACGAACAGGCCACCCCGCCCCTCATAGCGCAGGGCTGCGCGATACTGGTGCACCGGCGCAATCGGCAGCCGGTTGTCGCCGTACACCGGGTCACCGTGGAAGCGGAAATCCGACCAGCCATAGGTCTGGCGCAGTCGGAGCCTCCCGTCCGGCCCGTCGACCAACCACCAGTCGAGGCTGGCTTCGATCCCCTGATGCAGCGTCCGGTCGGCGTTGAAGATGGTCGAGGGAATGGTCGGCGAGGTCTGGAAGCTCAGCAGTTCGCCCCGCACCCACGCCCGATACGCGGTGACGTCCCACGCCACCGCTCCGCTGCGTCCGCGCGTCCCGATCTCCGCGGTCCACGCCCGCTGCGGATCGAGCGGTACGAAGACCGCCCCCAGCAGGTTGGTCTGCGCCAGCGCCCCGAAATGCGGCGGCTCGACCGATCGCGTGACATTGGCATAGACCTGCGCGTCGCCGGTCTCGTAGAGCAGCCCCACGCGCGGCGCGAACCACTCATAATCGCGCGACTCGCTCCGCCCGTTCAGCCGGTTGAGATAATCGCGCCCGGCATGGCCCCAGCTCGCGCCGCCGACCAGCGCCAGCCCGTCGCTCACAAATACCCGGCCCTCGGCGAACAGGTCCAGCGCATCGGCCTGCTGGCGCGCGTCGCCGATCCGTGGCCCCTGCGCGCTCGCCGCATTGACGAACAAATCCTGCTCGGTCCCGCCCTCGCGATAGAAGGCGCCGAAGAACAGGTCGGCCTTCATGCCGCCAAGCTCGCCCTCCCAGTCGAACCGGCCGAACGCGCCCTGCGTGTCGGTGTCCTGCAGGATGAAGATCCCGACCGGATGGTACAGGTCGGTCTGCGTCGCATAGACCCCGCCCTCGAACGTCAGCGCATCGGTCAGCCGCAGCCGCGTCTGGAGCGTGCCGCGAAACGTACCGAGGTTGCGCCGCTGGTTCTGCGATACCGCCGTCGCTCCCGGCGCGCGCGGATCGATCAGCGCCTGGTCCAGCGTCACCGTCCCCGGCACGCCCTGATAGAGATCGGCGGCATAGAGGATCGCGCGCACCTCATTGTCGTCGCCGAACGACCAGCCAAGGTTGAGCGTGCCGCGCACCTGCTCCTGATAGCTCTGCACGCGATAGCCGTCGGTGTGGAACGCATTGACCCCGGCGTAATAGTCGAACGCGCCCGATCGGCCCGCGAGCTGCGCGACGCCGCGGATCGTCTCGTCGCTGCCGCCCTCGACGCGGACAAGCACCGGCGACTGCGCGGTCTTGCCGTTCGGCGTCACAAAATTGATCGCCCCGCCGAGCTGTGCCCCGCCAAAACGCAGCGCGTTGCCACCCTTGTACACCTCGACGAAACGCGCGCCGAGCGGGTCGATTTTCTGGAAGTCCGAAAAGCCGTCGGCATCGGCGAACGGGACGCCATCCTGCGCCAGCAGCACTCCGCGCTGGTGGAAGCTCTGGTCGAGCCCCGACCCGCGGATCGACAGCCGCCCCTCCTCGCCATAGCGTTTCTGCGCGAGCACGCCGGGCACGTCGCGCAGGATGTCGGGAGTGCCGACCGCGAAGCGGTCCTCATAGGCTTCGGCGGCGACGACCGAGACCGATCCCGGCGTCCGCGCCAGCCGTGCGCGGGCCTCGGCGACGACGGCGGGGTCTTCGGGATTGGCCTTGGCGGTGACGATGATGACAGGGTCCTGCTCGCCGTCATCGGCAAGCGCGGGAGTCGCAAGACAAGTGGCCGCAAGCAGCGCGGCGGAATAGTGGATGTTCATGAAAGGCAATTCCTGATCGGCGCGGCCCAGCCGCGCGCGTGACCTTTGATCCCCGTTCTCCTGCGAAAGCAGGAGCCCAGGGCCACAAGCGAGACCGTCGCCACCCTAGGCTCCTGCTTTCGCAGGAGAACCAGGATTCAAGGACGGCTCTAAACTGTCAGGAAAGAGCGGGCGGACCGCGCAGGGGTGGCCACGCGTGCCGCGCGCGCGCGACACGCGGCAGCGCGAGCGCGAGGAAGCCCAGCGCCAGGATGAAGACCAGCGCCGCCGCGAGCAGCAGCGGGTCCGCGCCCGGCAACATCGGCATCGCCAGCCCGGCAAAGGCACAGGGCTGGCCGGCGGTGCGGGTCGCCCCGTCCTCCTTGGCCGGCATGCCGGGGACGTCGATCTCCATCTGCTGCTGACCCATGCCGGTGCAGACCATCACCAGGATCTTGCCCGACTGCGCGACCGGCATGAACCCGGCCGGAACCGCCAGCTTGACCGCCAGCGCGAGCAGCACCAACGCCGCCGCGATCCGCGGATGGGAAAGGATCAGCCCCCGAAGCACACCGCGCCGTTAGCGGCTGGAAAGCGCGCTGTCATCGGCTAAAGGGTGGGTCAAAATGACCCAGGGACAGGCAATGGTACCGATCAAGACCGACGACCTCATCGACAGCGTCGCCGACGCGCTTCAGTTCATCAGCTACTATCACCCGATGGACTATATCCGCGCGCTGGGCGTGGCGTATGAGGCCGAACAGTCCCCCGCGGCGAAGGACGCGATCGCCCAGATCCTGACCAACAGCCGCATGTGCGCCGAGGGGCATCGCCCGATCTGCCAGGACACCGGCATCGTCAACGTCTTCGTCAAATGGGGCATGGACTGCCGCCTCGACGACACCTCGCGATCGCTTCAGGATGTGGTCGATGAAGGCGTCCGCCGCGCCTATCTGAACCCCGAGAACAAGCTGCGCGCCTCGGTCCTCGCCGATCCCGCCTTCACCCGTCGCAACACCCGCGACAACACCCCCTGCGTGCTGCACGTCGACCTGGTTCCGGGCGACAAGGTGCATGTCGACGTTGCGGCCAAGGGCGGCGGCAGCGAGAACAAGTCCAAGTTCAAGATGATGAACCCCAGCGACTCGATCGTCGACTGGGTGCTGGAAATGCTGCCGCAGATGGGGGCCGGCTGGTGCCCGCCCGGCATGCTCGGCATCGGCATCGGCGGCACCGCGGAGCATTGCGTCCTCCTCGCCAAAAAGGCGCTGATGGAGCAGATCGACATGGCCAGCCTCAAGGCGCGCGGCCCGCAGACCGATCTCGAGGCGCTGCGCATCGAGATTTTCGACAAGGTCAACGCGCTCGGCATCGGCGCGCAGGGGCTGGGCGGCCTCGCGACCATCCTCGACGTCAAGATCATGGACGCCCCCTGCCACGCCGCGGGCAAGCCGGTGGCGATGATCCCCAATTGCGCCGCGACCCGCCACGCGCACTTTACCCTCGACGGATCGGGCCCCGCCTATCTCGAAGCGCCGAAGCTCGAAGAATGGCCGGACGTCGACTGGACGCCCGACAAAGCCGCGATCCGCGTCGACCTCGACACGTTGACTCCCGAAGTCGTGCAGAGCTGGAAACAGGGCGACCGCCTGCTGCTCAACGGCAAGATGCTCACCGGCCGCGACGCCGCGCACAAGCGCATCGCCGACATGCTCGCGGCGGGCGAGGAGTTGCCGGTCGAGTTCAAGGGCCGCGTCATCTATTATGTCGGTCCGGTCGATCCGGTGGGCGAGGAAGTGGTCGGCCCCGCCGGCCCCACCACGGCCACGCGCATGGACAAGTTCACGCGCATGATGCTCGACCAGGGACTGCTCGCGATGGTCGGCAAGGCCGAACGCGGCCCCGCCGCCACCGACGCAATCCGCGACGCGAAGAGCGCGTACCTGATGGCCGTCGGCGGCGCCGCCTACCTCGTCGCCCGCGCGATCAAGGGGTCGAAGGTCGTCGGGTTCGAAGACCTCGGCATGGAAGCGATCTACGAGTTCGAGGTGCAGGACTTCCCGGTAACGGTCGCGGTCGATGCGGAGGGCAACAACGTCCACCAGCTCGCCCCGCTCGTGTGGAAGGACAAGATCGCGAAGGAAGGGCTGCTGCAGGGGGCATGATCGCCTCGCCGATCTGGCTCCCCGCCACGCTCCTCGCCGCGCTGTTCCAGCCGTGGCGCACCGCGGTCCAGCGGCGGGTGAGCCGCGATCTTTCGATCAACGCAGCGGGGCTGGTCCGCTATCTCTACGGCCTCCCCGTCGCGCTGGTGATGGCGGCAGCCTGTCAATGGCTCATCGCCCCCGCCGTCTTCCCTGCGCTCGGCCCTTGGTTCCTCGTCTATTGCCTCGGCGGCGGGCTCGCGCAGATCGTCGCCACCAACCTCCTCCTGATGGCGTTCGACCAGCGCAACTTCGTCGTCGGCACCGCCTATTCGAAGACCGAGGCCGCCCAGAGCGCGCTCCTGTCGATCGTCCTGCTGGGTGAGCATCTCAATCTGCTCGGCTGGCTCGGCATCGCACTCGGCGTCGCCGGGGTGATGATCCTGTCCGCCGGCGGCAAGCGCATGACGCCGGGCGCGCTGCTCCGCGCGCTCGGCGAAGCCGGTGCGCGTTTCGGTATCGCCTCGGGCTTCTTCTTCGCGCTCACCGCCATCGCGATCCGCAGCGCGACGGTTCAGGTCGACACCCCCGATCCGATCCGCGCCGCGCTGATCGTGCTAGCCGTCACCGTCGCGCTCCAGACGGCGATGCAGGGTGCATTCCTCGTCTGGCGCGAACGCGATCAGGTCGCTTCCGTGCTGCGCAGCTGGCGCGTCTCGGGCCAGGTCGGTCTGCTCTCCGCGCTCGGCTCGGCCTGCTGGTTCACCGGCTTCGCCACCGCGCCCGTCGCGCTCGTCCGCGTGGTCGGCCAGATCGAGGTCGCCTTCACCATGGCATTCGGTCGTTTCTATCTCGGCGAACGCGTCTCGCGCAGCGAGGTTACGGGACTCGTACTGGTCACCGCCGGGGTCGTCGCCGCACTGGCGGGAACGCTGTAGAAACGCTACGAAGGCCATAGTTCGCGGGCTGGGGGAAAGCGACATGCGACAACCGATTTCGGAGGCACTCGCACCCGGCCTCTCCAGCCTCGTCTTCATCGCCATCCCGGTCGGCATTCTCATCGCCAAGGGATCGCTCGACTGGGTCGGCTGGTTCGCTCTCGCCTTCGGCACGCTCGGTCTGGTCGCCAGCGTCGCGCTGGTGATGGGCTGGACGATCGCTCCCCGGTCGCGCACCCGACGCAGCGCCCCGCGCGGTCAACGCATCAAGCCCGTCCACCACAAGGGCCCGCTTCCCGAGCTCTCCGTCAACAAACAGGTACAGGTTCGCCGCGTGGTCAAGGTGATGGCCCAGGCGGGCGTCTTCGCGACCACCCCGCCCGACCCCGCTTTGCTCTACGCGGGCGCAGCGGAAATGGGGTGGTCGATCCAGCCCGACGTCATCCTGCTCGCATTGCAAGAGGCCGACTATTACCATCCGGGCTTCGACCCCGCGCCGCACTTCGCCACCCTCGCTTTCCACGACATTCAGGTCGAAACCCCGGCTGAGCGCATCGAAGCGATGATCCGCGACCTCGAGCGGCTGTCCGTCGGCGCGCTCGTGATCGCCGACCTTCGAGTCGCGCAGGACATTGTCGACGCCGACGCGCGCACCGTCCGCACCAGCGCGACCCTGACGATCAACGGCATGCCTCTGTCCGTCACCGAGGATCATCATTTCAATTATTTCCCGCTCGGCCTCCACCGCGCCCTCGCCGCGCACATGCCGCCCGACCGCCGCTTCGCGTGGCTGTGGGTCGATCAGGGCGCGTTCGTCACCGCTCTGCCCCCCCGCGCGGTCGAGGCGATGAACGAGGCGCTCAAGCTCACGCCGAAAAGCCGCTGTTTCTGGGACTGGATCACCGACATCGACCCCCCCGCTCCGCTTCCATGAAGATCGACCTGGTCTCCCCGCACGCGCCGATCGCCTGCGCCACGCGGCTCAAGGATGCGGTCGATCCCGTGCTGCACTTCGCCTCGCCACGGCGGGTTACCGGCAACGGCACCGAGCATGAGATGGTGCTGTGGGTCCATCGCCCCAATTTCCGAAACGACTTCAAGACGATGCTTCGTGCGACGATGGAGCCGCATGCCGGGGGCACGCGCATCCGCGGACGCATCGGCGCGCCGCGCAGCGCGTCGGTGTTCATGGGCTGCTGGTTCACCTTCGTCCTGCTGTTCCTGCTGGTCGGGGTAATCATGGTCGCCGCCGGGGCGCAACCGATCGGCTTCGCGTTCGTGGGGGTCCCCGCCCTGATGCTGGTCATGGGCGGCATCATGCTCGTTGGCGGCCGCCGCAACGGGCGCGCGGATCGCGATGCGATCCTGGAGTTCCTGACCGCCACGATCGGCGCGCGGCCCTATCGCCCGCGCGACATCTGAGCGCCACCCGCGCCTATTTTCGCGGGCGGTTTTCCTTGATGTAGTTCAGCTCGGACTTGGCGCCGGCATGTCCCGGCTCGAATTTGAGCGATTGACGCAGCGCACGCTCGGCGCCGTCCCAGTCGCCTTGCTCGATCAGCACCCAGCCCAGCCCGCGCAGCCCGAGCGCACGGACGCGGGCCGATCGCTTCTTGTCGGTCGTGCTCTCGCCCGCCTCGATCGCGCGTTCATAGTTGGTCCGCGCCTTGTCGAGATCGCCGGTCGATCGGTATGCGAAGGCAAGCTCGGCGAGATACTGGCCGTTGCGCGGCGCCAGCGCGGTGAGCTTTTCGAGCGCGTCGATGCCTTCTGAAAATCGCTTGAGGTCAATCAGCAGATACGCCCGCAGGAACAATGCCTGACAGGTCGACCCGTCCATGATCGTCGACGACTGGTTCAACTTGTCTGCCATGGCCGCGTACATGAGCGCTTCGGGCATATCGACGGCACAGAAGACGCCACCCTTGGCGCGGGCCTCTTCGATCGAACGCTCGATTCCGGGGATGACGGCGTCGATCGTGCGCAGCGCGGCGTCGGGCTGCTTGGCGCCGATCTGCCCCATCGTGCTTGCCAGCGCGGCCTTGACCGGGTCGGCCTTCTCCTGGGCGTTAACGACCGGAGCTAGGACGAGCGCCAGCGGCAACAGAAAAAGGCGCATTGAATCCCCCAGACCCGTCGTTCGACCGAATGAATGCATGGCGGTCGACCCGGCGGCAAGGTGGTTCTGCCCTCGCTTCCGCCCCTTGGCCAGCGCGGAGCATGACGCCGTGGCATCCGCATCTCCGGTCACCGACCGGCGCGGATCGGATCCGCATAGCTTTGCCCGCACCAACGATCTCCTTCTTCCCCTGCGCCCCCATCCCCCCTAAACGCGCCGCCATGCGCCCCGACCTCGCCCATATCGACGCCTGGTTGTTCGATCTCGACAACACGCTCTATCCGGGCAGCACCGATCTGTTCGCGCAGATGAACCAGCGCATCGGTGCCTATGTCGCGCGGCTGCTGAACCTCGATGCCGAGGCCGCGCACCGCGTGCAGAAGGATTATTTCATCTCGCACGGCACCACGCTCGCCGGGCTGATGGCCGATCATGGCGTCGACCCGTACGAGTATCTCGCCGACGTCCATGACATCGAAATCGACGTGCTGGAGCACAACGCCCCGCTCGCCGCCGCGATCGCGAAGCTGCCGGGGCGCAAGCTCGTCTTCACCAACGCCGACGCGCCCTATGCCCAGAAAGTGCTCGACCGTCTCGGCATCCGTGAGCATTTCGAGGCGATCCACGACGTCCACGCCAGCGCCTACCACCCCAAGCCGCACCCGCACGCCTATGCCAGCGTGTGCGAGGCCTATCGCATCGACCCGGCCCGCGCGCTGTTCGTCGAGGACATGGCGCGCAACCTCGCGCCCGCCAAGGCGATCGGCATGACCACCGTCTGGGTCGACAATGGCTCCGAACAGGCGCCCGACGCGGATCGCAGCTTCATCGACCATATCACCCACGACATCTGCCACTGGCTCGAAACCATTCAGGAGCAAGCATGACCGACCTCGCCGCCACGATCGACGCCGCCTGGGAAGACCGCGCGAACATCTCGACCGCCACGACCGGCGCGGTGCGCGAGGCAGTGGTGGAGGCGCTGAACCTGCTCGACAGCGGTGACGCGCGCGTCGCCGAACCGGTGGATGGTGGCTGGCAGGTCAATCAGTGGCTGAAAAAGGCGGTCCTCCTCTCCTTCCGCCTCAACGACAATCAGGTAGAGCATGGCGGTTTCGACAAGGTACCGCTCAAGACCGCCGGCTGGGACGATGCCCGCTTCCGCGACGCCGGCTTCCGCCAGGTGCCGGGCAGCGTCGTGCGCCACGGCGCGCATATCGGCCGCAACGTCGTGCTGATGCCCAGCTTCGTGAACATCGGCGCATTCGTCGGTGAGGGCACGATGGTCGACACCTGGGCGACCGTCGGCAGCTGCGCGCAGATCGGCAAGAATGTTCACCTGTCGGGCGGCGTCGGCATCGGCGGCGTGCTCGAACCGCTTCAGGCCGATCCGGTGATCATCGGCGACGGCGCCTTCATCGGCGCGCGCGCCGAAGTCGCCGAGGGCGTCCGCGTCGGCGAGGGTGCGGTGCTGTCGATGGGCGTCTATCTCGGCGCCAGCACCAAGATCGTCGATCGCGCGACGGGTCACGTCTATCGCGGCGAAGTGCCGCCCTATGCCGTCGTCGTCCCCGGCACGCTACCCGGCAAGGACGGCGGCCCGGGCCTTTACTGCGCGGTGATCGTCAAGACCGTCGATGCGCAGACCCGCAGCAAGACCGGGATCAACGACCTGCTGCGCGACTAGAGTTGTAATCCTCCCCCGCCAGGGGGAGGATTTGTCTCAAGGCCTACTCTCCCTTGCCGCGCCGGAAGGAGGTCGGATGGTGGAACCCGGCCTTGGCGATCTTCACCTTGTCATCGGTGATCTCGACCATCTTCGGCCCCGGCGCGGGCAGCACGCCGCCGACCCACATCGCGATCTCCTGATGCGCGGTGTAGGGGTCGAGCGCCTTGGCAAAGTCCATCTCGGCCAGCGTCGGTTGATCGACTGCCCAGTTCAGATGTTCATGCTCCGGGCCGGGGACATAGGGCATGTCAGGGTTTTCGCTTGCGATCGTGATCCCGGCGAGCACCACCGCATCCCGCGCCGAACCGGTCAGCTGAACGGGATCGAACCAACGGCTGAGCGGGATCATCCGGTGCGGATAGCTGATCGTCTGGCGGCGGACAGGGCTGGTCTCGCGCTGATCGCGGGCAAATTCTTCGCCCTCGTGCAGGGCCAGGCCATGCTCGGCGGCGAACTCGGCCATCGCGTCATAGGTCCAGAACCAACGCGCATGCTCGGTCGGCCGCCCCCGCGCGAGCCGCACGCCGTTATACAGCGTCCCGCAGAACAGGACCCGGCCTGCGTCCTGTAGATGCCTGATCCCGCCGATCTCGATATCGTTCAGCGGCCGATATCGGTTAAGTGCCCGCTTGCGCGCCGCCGCCGTGTCAGGCTCGGGCGGAACCAGCCCCCCGGCGCACGAGATGAACGGCACGCCCAGCGACCCGTAGACCTCAGCGCTCGACAAGCCCCGCTTGCCGTTGCGCATGAAAACCACGGTCTCGTCCTGCCCCCAGGCCGCACCCGCGTCGTAATAATCCTTGCCGCCGATGATCCGCATCGCGCGATCTTCCCCCGCAACCGCAACACGTCAAGTCGCATCCCCTGACACTTTCCGACGCCCGCCTGCCGAAAGACGTTTCCTACAGACCCCTGCCTGGGTTACCCGTATCCCATGCAACCAACTCCCTCGACATCGACGTGTCAGACATCGCTCACACACGCATTTTTTGTCAGCATTGTCGTCAGTTTTGTCTGGGCACGGCGCGCATGACCGATCCGATGACCTATGGCCGCTACCTCGCGCTCGATCAGTTGCTCAGCGCGCAGCACCCGATCTCGGACGAGCATGACGAGCTGCTGTTCATCGTCATCCACCAGACCAAGGAGCTCTGGCTCAAGCAGATGATCGCCGAGCTTGAGGTCGCACTCGGGCTCGTTCGCGACGACCGGCTGGTCGAGGCGTACAAGGGCCTGGCGCGGGTCAGTCGGATCCAGGCGGTGATGACGCTGTCCTGGGAGATCCTGACCACGATGACGCCGAGCGACTATACCCGGTTCCGCGACGTGCTCGGTACCAGCAGCGGGTTCCAGTCGGATCAGTTCCGCGCGGTCGAAACGATGCTCGGTCTTCGCGGGGGCGGGGTGCCCGGGCCGCTGACCGAGCTTCATGGTGCGCAGAAGAGCCTGTGGGACGAGGCCAACGCTGCGCTCGCCCGCGCCGGGTTCGACGTCCCCGCCACCGCGCTCGACCGCGACTGGGCGCAGCCTTACGAAGCCGACCCCGCGGTCGAGGCGGCATGGGCCGCAGTCTATCGGGCTCCCGAAACGCATTGGGAATTGTACCAGCTCGCCGAAAAGCTGGTCGATATCGACGATGCGCTCGCCACCTGGCGCCACAAGCATGTGCTGACGGTCACCCGCGTGATCGGCATGAAGCCCGGCACCGGCGGCACCCCCGGCGCATCCTATCTTCAGTCCACGCTGACCAAGCGCGCCTTCCCCGAACTCTGGTCGCTCAGGACGCTCCTATGAGCAGCTACAAGCACCTCTTCCAGCGCTCGATCGCCGCCGCACCCGACCGGCTGCACTTCGCCGCGCACAGCCACCACCTGTGGCCCGATGCGTCGTTCGTCGGCCATCACGCCGCATGGCAGGACGCCGCCCGCCTCGCCGACCGCAAATGGGACCGGGTGATGGGCGAGATCTGGCCCGCCGCGCAGGCGCATGTCGCCGCAGAGCTCGGCCTCCCCGATCCCGCAACCGTGATGTTCGCCGGCAATACCCATGACCTGATCCTCCGGATCGTCTCGGCCCGCGAAGAGCGCCCGCTGCGCATCCTCGCAAGCGACGGGGAATTCCACAGCTTCCGCCGCCAGGCGCAGCGCTGGATCGAAAGCGGCCGGATCGGGCTGGAAACGGTCGCGCGCGGCCCGGACTTCGACGCGCGCTTCGTCGCCGCCGCGCGCGGCGGCGAGCACGATCTGATCTTCGTCAGCCAGGTGATGTTCGAAACCGGCGCGGTGCTGGACGCCGCCACGCTTGCCGACCTCGCCGCCTTGGCCCGCCCGGACGGCCCTTGGGTGGTGGTCGATGGCTATCACGGATTCATGGCGATCGAGACCGATCTGTCAGCGGTGGCCGACCGCGTCTTCTACCTCGCCGGGGGCTATAAATATGCGATGGCGGGCGAAGGAGTCGCCGTTCTCCACTGCCCGCCGGGTTTCGGACCGCGCCCCGAAATCACCGGCTGGTACGCCGAATTCGCCGATCTCGAAGCGCCACCGCCGGGCCGGATCGGTTATGCCGCCGATGCGATGCGCTTCATGGGATCGACCTTCGACCCCAGCGGCCTCTACCGCTTCGTCGCCGTGCGTGACATGCTCGCAGACGAAGGACTGAGCACCGGAGTGATCAACGCGCATGTCACCCCGCTGCGCGAACAGCTCCTCGCCAGCCTGCCGGACACCCCGCTCGCCTCAGCCGAGCTGCTCAACCCCGGCGGTGACCCACGCGCAAGGTTCCTAGCCCTGCGCGCACCCCAGGCCGCAGACTGGAAGCAGAAGTTGATGGAGCAGGACATCGTAACCGACGTTCGCGGCGACGTGCTGCGGATCGGGTTCGGCCTCTACCACGACGCTCGCGACGTCGAGCGGCTAGTCGGCGTCCTGCACGATCTTGGCGACGCCTAGCCGCGGAATCTCGATCGCCGGACAGCGGTCCATCACGACCTGAAGCCCCGCCGCCTCGGCGCGCGCGGCGGCTTCCTCATTGATCACGCCCAGCTGCATCCACACCGCCTTCGCGCCGACCGCGATCGCCTCGTCCACCGCCTCCCCGGCCGCCATCGGCCTGCGAAAGATATCGACGATGTCGATCGGCTCGCCGATCTGGCCAAGCTCGCGGAACACGAATTCGCCGTGCAGATGCTCGCCGGTGATCTGCGGATTGACCGGGATGACGCGATAGCCATGCTCCTGCAGCATCGCCATCACGCGATAGCTCGGCCGGGCGGGCCGGTCGCTCGCCCCGACCATCGCAATAGTCCGTGCCCCTTCGAGCAGCGTCTTGAGTTCCGCGTCCGTGGCGATGGGCATGGTTCAGCCTTTCTGGGTCTCCAGCCAGGCATTCACCTTCCCGGCCACCTCAGCAAACGCCGCGGCCTCCGCCCCGTTCCCGGCGGCGGGCGGCGTCCCGGCATCCGATGCGGCGCGAATCGCGATGTCGAGCGGGATGCGGCCGAGGAACGGGATGCCCAGCCGCGTCGCCGCCGCCTCAGCCCCGCCGGTGCCGAAAGGATCGGAAATCTCGCCGCAATGCGGGCAGGCATAGCCCGCCATGTTTTCCACCAGCCCGATGATGGGAATGCCCGCCTTTGCGAACAGATCGATCGCCCGCGTCGCATCGATCAGCGCCAGATCCTGCGGCGTCGACACGATCACCGCGCCGGTCGGCCGGTGCTTCTGGATCATCGTCAACTGCACGTCGCCCGTCCCGGGCGGCAGATCGAGCACGAGCGTATCCGCCGCGCCCCAATTGGCGTCGACCAGCTGCGTCAGCGCCCCCGCCGCCATCGGCCCGCGCCAGGCGATCGCCTGCCCCTCCTCGACCAGCCCGCCCATCGACAGCATCGGCACGCCGAACGCCGTCGCCAGCGGGACCAGCTTCTTGTCGTGCGCCGCCGGCTTGCGCCCCTCGACGCCCATCAGCCTGGGCTGGGAGGGGCCATAGATATCCGCGTCGACCAGGCCGACCTTGCGACCGGCCCGGCTAAGCGCGATCGCAAGGTTTGCGGAAACGGTGGACTTGCCCACCCCGCCCTTGCCGCTCGCCACCGCTATTATCCGGCGTGTCACCCGCTGCGCCGTGCGCGCGACCCGCACCCCCTCGATCCCCGGCACACTCGCCGCCGCGCGCAGGTCGGCTTCGAGTGCGTCCTGCGCCGCATCGGGGAGCCCCGTCACATCGAGGATGATGCTGGCGCGCGTTCCCTCGACGCGCACCGTGGCCCGCCCGGCGGCGATGGGTGCAAGGATGGCCTGGAGTTCGGTCTGATCGATCATGCGCGGCACATAGGACGGCTTTCGCGCGCTGCCACTGTAAATCCGCCGCGCGGTCCCTATAAAGACCTGCATGGCGAGAATGACTGGATGGATCGCACGCGCTCCCGGCCTTTGGGGCGCGCTGTGGAACGAGAACAAGGGTCCCTGGGGCGGCGGCAAGAGCGGCGGCGACAATGGGGGCAAGGATGGCGACGGAAATGGCAGCGGTCCGCGCAATCCCTGGGCCTTCCCGCCCGAGGGCAAGCGGGGTGGTCGCGGCAATGTCAGCAGCCTCGACGATTTCCTGAAGCGCGCGCGCCGCAGCGGCGGCGGTGGTGGGGGCGCCAACAATGGTTTGCCGGGCGGCATGCCGGGCAAGCCCGTGGTCCTGGTGGCGATCGGCCTGCTGGTGCTTGCCTGGATCGTGTTCACGAGTTCGCACGTCATCGCCCCCGAACAGCGCGGCGTGGTCAAAATGCTCGGTCGCTACTCGCACACGATGGAGCCGGGCATCCGCTTCACGCTTCCCGCTCCGATCACGACGGTCGAGAAGGTCAACGTTCAGGCGATCCGCAACGAGGATTTCCCGGCGAACAGTGGCGAAAACCTGATGCTGACCCAGGATCAGAACATCGTCGATCTCGCCTATTCGGTGCGCTGGGACATCGCCAATCCGGAAGATTTCGTGTTCCAGATCGCCAAGCCTACCGAAACCGTTCGCGCGACCGCGGAAAGCGCGATGCGCGCCGCGGTGGCCGGCGTGTCACTCAACGACGCGATTGGCCCGGGTCGTACGGTGATCGAGGCGCGCGTTCAGCAGACGATGCAGGCGATCCTCGACGATTATAATTCCGGCGTCCGCGTTCAGGGCGTATCGATCAAGAACGCCTCCGCTCCGGCCGCCGTGGACGAGGCATTCAAGCAGGTCACCGCCGCGCAGCAGGAAGCCGAAGGCGAGCGCAACCGTGCCCGTGCCTATGCGCAGCAGGTGACCGCGCTGGCGCAGGGCGCTGCCACCGAGTTCGACAAGATCTACGAACAATATCGACTGGCGCCCGAAGTTACCCGTCGTCGCCTCTATTACGAGACCATGGAGGCCGTGCTGGCCAAATCGAACAAGACCATCGTGGAGGCCCCGGGGGTAACCCCCTACCTCCCGCTTCCCGCCGCGCGCGGGGGATCGACCACTCAGCCGTCGGTGCAGCAGGGCCAGCAGGCCCAGCAAGGCCAGCAGCAGGGAGGTCAGCAATGAACGCGATCATAAGCCGGCCGATCCTGTTCGGCGGCCTCGCCCTCGTGCTGCTCTTCGTCCTGCTCAACACGGTGTTCATCGTTCCCGAGACGAAGCAGGCCGTAATCCTGCAGCTCGAACAGCCGGTGCGGACGATCAACGCATACAGGCCGGGCGAGCAGTTCGGGCGCAGCACCGACGCTGGCCCCAAGGTCAAAATCCCGTTCCTCCAGCGCGTGGTGTGGGTCGACAAGCGCGTGCTCGACATCGACCTGGAAAACCAGCCGGTGCTCTCGACCGATCAGTTGCGGCTCGAGGTTGACGCCTTTGCACGCTTTCGCGTCGTCGATCCGCTGCGCATGGTGGTGACGGCCGGGAGCGAGACCCGCGTCGCCTCGCAGCTCAGCCCGCTGTTTGGCTCGGCGCTGCGCGCGGAACTTGGCAAACGACCGTTCGCATCGTTGCTCAGCCCCGAACGGACCGCTGTGATGGACAATATCCAGGCCGGGCTTCAGCGCTATGCCAGCCAGTATGGTGTCGAGATCGTCGATGTGCGGATCAAGCATGCCGACCTGCCCGACGGCAGCCCGCTGCAATCGGCGCTGAACCGCATGGCGACCGCGCGTCAGCAGGAAGCGACGACGATCCGCGCGAACGGGCAGAAGGATGCGCAGATCATCCGCGCCGAAGCCGACGCGAAGGCGGCGGAAATCTATGCGACCGCGTTCAACAAGGATCCGCAATTCTACGATTTCTGGCGCGCGATGCAGTCCTATCGCACGACGTTCATCGGCAATGGCCGCGACGCGAATGGCGAGACGTCGATCATCCTGTCGCCGGACAACGACTATCTGCGCGAATTCAGGGGGCGTAGCAGGTAAACGAATGTCAGGAACGGACCGGACCCCGATGGCTTTCGGTTCGTTCATATTCAATCGCCGTTCAGCTATCCTAGGCGAGTAATACACATGACCGATCCCATGCCCGCCAAGGGCGACATGACCAAAGGCCATATGACCAAAGGAAAGACCCCCGTGCGCTACGCTTATGCGATCACCTCCGCTCTTCTAGTCGGCGGCGCGAGTGCCGCGCTGGTGCTCCAGAATCCGGCAGGCGCGCAGACAGCGCAGAACGAGCCGGGCGCGATCCAGGCGGCCAGTCCGCGCGTCGGCGCACCGATGAGCTTTGCCGACATGGTCGCGAAGCTCCAGCCTGCGGTGGTCAACATCTCGACCACGCAGCGCGTGCAGGTCCAGACCAATCCGTTCGCGGGCACGCCGTTCGGCGATCTGTTCGGCGGACAGCAGGGCGGTGGCCGCCCCGTGACGCGCCAGGCCGAATCGCTGGGTTCGGGCTTTATCATTTCCGCTGACGGCTATGTGGTGACCAACAACCATGTGATCTCGGCCGGCCAGCGCGGCGCGGTGGTGGAATCGATCAAGGTCACGCTGTCCGATCGCCGCGAATATACCGCCAAGCTGATCGGTCGCGATCCCGAATCCGATCTCGCCGTGCTCAAGATCGAAGGCGCCAATCTCCCCTTCGTGAAGTTCGGCGATTCGAATCAATCGCGCGTCGGCGACTGGGTCGTGGCGATCGGCAACCCGTTCGGCCTCGGCGGATCGGTGACCGCTGGCATCATCTCCGCCCTGCATCGCGTCACCGGCCAGGGCGGCCCGCTCGATCGCTTCATCCAGACCGATGCCTCGATCAACCGGGGCAATTCCGGCGGCCCGATGTTCGATCTCAACGGCAACGTGATCGGCATCAACTCGCAGATCCTGTCGCCCACCGGGGGCAATGTCGGTATCGGCTTTGCAATTCCCGCGACCGAGGCGAAGCCGATCATCGACACGCTGATGAAGGGGGACAAGATCGAACGCGGCTATCTCGGCGTCGGCATCCAGCCGCTGACCGAAGATCTCGCCAAGTCGTTCGGCGTGCCCAAGGGCAGGGGCGAACTGATCAGCCGGGTCGAACCGGGCGAGGCCGCGGCCAAGGCCGGGATCAAGCAGGGCGACATCATCATGAAGGTGGACGGCAAGGAGGTCACGCCCGACACCACCCTGTCCTATCTCGCCGGCGCGCTCCGCCCCGGCAGCCGCGTGCCGATCGAGCTGATCCGCGACGGGAAACCGGTGACGGTCCAGGTAACGGTCGGAACCCGCCCGCCGGTCGAACAGCTTCAGGGTTTCGACCCGGACGCCGACGAAGGCGCGCCGGGTGAAGACGACACCCAGCAGAGCGCAACCGCGTCGCTCGGCCTCAACGTAGCCGCGCTGACGCCACAGATCGCGCGCAGCATCGGCGTCGATCCCGACATGAAGGGCGTCGTCATCGTCGGCGTCGACCCTTCGAGCGACGCCGCCCAGAAGCAGTTGCGCCGCGGCGACGTGATCGTGTCGATCAATCGGACGCCGGTTACGACACCTGCGGATGTCGCACGGATCGTCGGCGAGGCGAAGCGCAGCGGCTCGGGCCAGGTGCTGCTCTATGTCACCCGCCGCGGCGGCGCGGGCGGCTATTTCGCGGTCGATCTCGCCGACTGATTTTCGCTGACCTCATGTCCTTTTGCCCTTAATGCTGCGCTCCTGAACACCGGGAGCGTGGCATGACGGGGGAAGACGATCTGTTCATCGGGGTTGGCGGCGGCGAGCCGCAGGCGCTCGTGCTCAAGCGCGCCAACCGGCACGGGCTCATCGCCGGCGCGACGGGCACCGGCAAGACCGTGACGCTGCAGGGTCTTGCCGAAAGCTTTAGTCGCGCTGGCGTGCCGGTCTTCGCCGCCGATGTGAAGGGCGACCTGTCCGGCGTCGCCATGGCGGGATCGCCTACCGCCAAAACGCACGAACCCTTCAGCAAGCGCGCGGCCGAGATCGGCTATACCGAATGGCACTATGCGGCCGTCCCGGTCCAGTTCTGGGACCTGTTCGGCGAACAGGGTCACCCGATCCGCACCACCATCTCCGAAATGGGTCCACTGCTGCTCGCCCGACTGATGGGCCTCAACGACACGCAGGAAGGCGTGCTGACGATCGCCTTTCACGTCGCCGATGACGACGGATTGTTGCTGCTCGACCTCGACGATCTCCAAGCGATGCTGGTCCATTGCAGCGAGCGCGCCGACGAGATCAGCGCCCGCTACGGCAATGTCGCCAAGGCGTCGGTCGGCGCGATCCAGCGGCAATTGCTCCAGCTGCGCAGCCAGGGCGGCGAGCATTTCTTCGGCGAACCGGCGCTCAGCATTCAGGATTTGATCAAGACCGACGAAAATGGCCAGGGCGTGGTCAACCTTCTCGCAGCCGACAAGCTGATGGCCTCACCGCGGCTCTACGCTACCTTCCTGCTGTGGCTGCTGTCCGAATTGTTCGAAAGCCTTCCGGAGGTCGGCGATCCCGACAAGCCGAAGCTCGTCTTCTTTTTCGACGAGGCGCATCTGCTGTTCGACGAGGCGCCGAAGGCGTTGCTCGACAAGGTGGAGCAGGTCGTGCGCCTGATCCGGTCGAAGGGCGTCGGCGTCTATTTCGTCACGCAGAATCCGATCGATATTCCCGAGGACGTCGCCGGACAGCTTGGCAACCGCATCCAGCACGCGCTGCGCGCCTTCACCCCGCGCGAGCAGAAGGCGATCAAAGCGGCCGCCGAGACCTTTCGCGCCAATCCCGATATCGACGTCGAAACCGCGATCACCGAGTTGAAGGTGGGCGAGGCGCTGGTGTCGGTGCTGATGGCGGACGGCGCGCCCTCCCCGGTCCAACGCACGCTGATCAAGCCGCCGCGCGGCCGCGTCGGTCCAGTGACGCCAGACGAGCGCCGCGTGCTGATCGATACCGATCTGGTCGGGGACAAATACGACACCCGCATCGACCGCGAGTCGGCCGAGGAACTGCTCACGGCAAAGACGATCGAGGCGACCGCCGCAGCCGCCGAGGCCAGGGCCCAGGACGAAGCCGAAAAGGCGGAACTGGCGCGCGCCAAGGAAGATGCGCGCGCCGCCAAGGAGGCCGAGCGTCAGCGACTCGCCGCCCAGCGCGAGATGGATCGTCAAGCCCGGCTGGAAGAGCAGGCCCGACGCAAGGCGGAGCGCGAGGCAGCTAACAGTCCCTGGAACCGCGCGGTCAGATCCGCCACCCAGTCCGCCTCCAGCGCCGCCGGCCGTGCCGTTGCGGGCGAAGTCTCCAAGGCGATCTTCGGCAAGAAGAGCGGCGTCGGCGCCAGCGTGATCGGCGGCGTGGTGCGCGGCATCCTGGGCGGGCTGTTCAAGGGGCGGTGACGCCCCCTACATCACCGCCAGCAGCGACTTGATCGACACGAACGCAAACGCGACCGAACTGTCCGCGACGCCATAGGGGATAAAAATCGATTCCCCGTGGCGCAGCGCGCCACACGAATAGACCACGTTGGGGACATAGCCCTCGCGGTCTTCGCTCGCCGCGGCCAGGATCGGCTCCCTCGTCCGGCCGATCACCTTTGACGGATCGTCCTTGTCGAGCAGCGCTGCGCCGATCGAATATTTGCGCATCGCACCCACGCCATGCGTGAGCATCAGCCAGCCTTCGTCGAGCTCGATCGGCGGACCGCAATTGCCCATCTGGACCAGCTCCCACGGGAATTTCGGCGTGATGAGCTTCACCCCCTCGTCCCAATGGGTCAGGCGGTCGGATTCGATCAGAAAGATATTCTCCCCGTCCTGCCGCCCGATCATCATGTACTTGCCGTTCACCTGGCGCGGGAACAGCCCCATGCCCTTGTTGCGCGAGGCACTCCCGGTCATCGGCACCAGATCGAATTCGCGCCAGTCGCGCGTGCGCAGCATCTCCGACTGAATCTGCGACCCGTTATAGGCGGTATAGGTACCCAGCCACTCCTCGCTGCCGTCGTCATGTCGGAAATGCGTCAGCCGCATGTCTTCCAGCCCGTTCGACTGAGCGTGGGTGATCGGAAACAGCAGGGTGCCGGACAGCGTCGAATCGCGATGGCGATAGATCTTTACCGGGCCCTCGGGAACCCGCTCCTCATCCCCGCGCGCATCGGCAGCGGTTGCGAAGGGAGGCTCGGGCGCGAGCTTCATCTCGTTCTTGTTGGTGATGATCCCTTCGCGGAACGCCACCGACGAAATATGCCCCTCGCCCACCGCACGCAGGCTCATCAGGATCCGCAACGACCCTTTGGGCATGCCCGTCTGGTCATAATGCGGGACCGCGCTGGGGTTCATCAGCGCCGCGGCGGCATAGCTGTATTCGTGACAGAAATAGGCGCCGATCAACTGGCGCTTCTCGTCGCCGATCGTCGCGCCGTCGAGGCGCATCTGCGTCTCGATCTCGTCATATCGGGTCATGAACACGCGGCGCGTCTGCCAGTGGCGAGCCTCGAAATCCTTGAGCACCGCGGCAAGCTGAGCGCGCGCTTCCCCGGGCGACATGTCGAGCACGGCCTGGACCAGGCGTTCGGTCCGGCTCGGCGCGCCGTTGGTCGACTGCCAGCCGATATGAAACGGACGGACCACCACGCGCGACGGATCCGCATGAAGGCGCAACGGGTGATGATACAGATCGAGCAATGCGTCCCCCGGGACTGATAACAGACCGAGCTTGTTAAGCTGCGGCCGGCTCCGGGTCTGCCACGTTTTGGGCGCGCCGCGAAAGTGCGGATATCGCGCAATTGGCGAGTTGCAATGCCAGGATCGACTCCGCCCCCTGATTTCGATTCAGGCCATGCGGATTGAGCCCGTCGAAACATCCCCCGTCGGCGACACTGGCGAGCGGGAGGTCGAGGTCGTTCTGCCCCAGATACCAGCGATAGGCACGGTTCGCTTCCCGTTCCCAATGTCCGTCGCCCGTCGCCGCAAATGCGGCGGAACACGCGTCGATCGTCGCCTGTGCCTCCAGCGGCTGCTGGTCGAACTGCGCCGGCTCCGCATAGGCACGGCCGAAGCTTTCGGTGCCGACGGCGCGAAACCGCCCCTCGGGCGAGGTTTGGCGTGCGACGATCCAGTTGAGGGTCGACAAGCCGCAGGCCAGCAGGTCGTCACGCTCGAGCGCATGACCTGCGCGAATCAGCGCTTCCGGCAATCTCGCATTGTCATACGCCAGCACGATCTCGAACCATTCCCATTCGGGACGTCGCGCTTCGTCCAGCAACGCCATTAACTCGCCGCCGAATCGCTCCAGGATACGCGTGGAAAGGCCATGACCGGGATGCGCTTCGAGCATCGCCGCCGCTCCCAGCATCGCGAAGGCACAGGCGCGCGGGCTCTGGAATTCGAGGCTGATCGACGCGGTTTCATCGAACAGGATTCGCGCCCAGTCGCGATATTTGCGGTCGCGCGCTTCGGATGCGGTGACACCCAATGCCCATAGCGCCCGGCCGTTCGAATCTTCCGACCCCTGGTCCTCGCACCAGGTGCGGTCGAAGCGCATGAAATTGCGGAACCGTCGATGATCCGGATTCCACGCATATTGCACGAACGCCGCATAGACGCTGGTCCAGCGGTCGCGCGTGCTCTCGTCCAGCGGGTCGATACGATGTATCAGGATCAGCGCGCGGGCATTGTCGTCGATGCAATAGCCGTGGCGCCGATCCGGAACCGCGTGGATCGAATGCTGCAGCATGCCGGTCGCATCGCTCATCCGTTCGACGGCGCGAAAATCGGGAGTGAGATTAGCGGCAGGGGCTGGCGCCGCGCCGATCCGCTGGGGACGACTGTCGCGCACCTTCGCCAACAGGCCGGCCACCGCCTCGGCAATTCGCGGCCAGATCATCGTCCGGCCGCGCGCATAAGCCCGCTGGGCCAGCGCAGAACGTTCGGCGGAATCGTCCAGCAATCCGATGATCGCCTGCGCGAATGCGGCGCTGTCGTTGAACCCGACGAGGACGCCATGATTATCCGACAGGATTTCGGTCGCATGGACATAGGGCGTCGAAACGACCGGCTTACCCATCGCCACTGCATAGGACAGCGTGCCCGACGTGATCTGCGCGGGATTGGGATAGGGCGTCGCGTAGACGTCCGCCGCCTGAAGATAGTCGAGCAGTTCCTCCTGCTCGACAAAGGCGTCGACGAAGGCAAGGTTCCGCTCGATCCCGAGCGTTGCCGCGAGCGCATGAAGCCGATCGCGATACGCCTCCCCCTCGTGCGCGACCAGATTGGGGTGTGTTGCGCCCAGGATAACATACAGCGCATCGGGATGACGCGCGACGATGGCGGGCATCGCCTCGATCATCGTCTCGATGCCCTTGCTCGGCGCCAGCAGGCCGAAGGTCAGGATGACCTCGCGCCCGCTCCATCCGAACCGGGCCTTCATCGTGTCCGGCTCCACCAGCATGCGATCGGGCACGCCGTGCGGAACCACCGCAACCTTGCGCATGTCTGCGCCATGCGCACGGCGCAGGATGTCGCGGCCCTTTTCCGCCATGACGATCACCCGCGCGGCGCGGCGCAGCAGCGCCTCCATCACGCGCCGTTCATCGGCGCTCGGCCGCTCCAGCACCGTATGAAGCGTGGCGATGACCGGCAAAGTCGTCCGGTCGAGCAGCGCGATCAGATGCTCGCCCGCAGCGCCGCCATAGATGCCGTATTCGTGTTGAACCCAAATCGCCTGCGCACCCGACGCCTCGATCGCACGTGCGGTATCGAGATAGGCGGCACGATCGTGTTGCGGGATCGTCGCGGTCACTTCGGGCGGATAGGCATAGCCTTCGGCGCGGTCGTTCATCGCGTAGACGTCGACGCGCATACCCGGATAGCGGTTTCGCATCGCAGCGAAACTATCGGTGGTGAAGGTCGCAAGCCCACATTTGCGCGGGACGAAGTTGCCGATCAGGGCGATATGATCGACTAGGCGTGGAAGCTGCGACCCGTGCTCCATTCCGTGTTCCTTCGCATCGGCAACATCTGCCAGCCCGGCATTTCGGGCGATGACTCTCCAAACGTTGATGTTTCACTATGGTTGCATCGTTGCTGCAATGCAACATCGCGACTCGCGATAAAGGGTCTGAATCGCGCGCTCAACCGCGTCCGCGATACCCCGGAACATCTTGGGCGGGCACCCAGACGCCCTCAGGCGGCGAACCCGATTGCCAGAAAACGTCGATCGGAATGCCGCCGCGCGGGTACCAATAGCCGCCGATGCGCAGCCATTTGGGCTTCATCTCGTCGAACAGGCGCTGGCCGATGCCGACCGTGCAATCCTCATGGAATGCGCCATGGTTGCGGAACGCGCCGAGGAACAGCTTGAGCGATTTCGATTCGACGATCGTGTCACCCGGCACATAGTCGATCACCAGATGCGCGAAATCGGGCGCGCCCGTGATCGGACAGAGCGAGGTGAATTCGGGCGCGGCGAACCGGACCAGATAGTCGGTTCCGGCGCGCGGATTGGGGACATAGTCGAGCACTGCCTCTTCGGGAGTGGCGGGGAGTGCGCTGTGCTGGCCAAGATGCTTGGGTGTCATGCGCGCCATTTAGGCATTTGCCGGCGATTCGGAAACTCGACGCGGGCAATGTCGCGGATTAGGGTGCCGCGATGGACGCGCTGGTAACCCCGCAATGGCTGGCCGATGCGCTTCACGCGCCGGACCTCAAGATTCTCGATGCCTCCTGGTTCCTCCCCGACACTCGGCGCGATGCCCGCGCGGAGTTTGAGGCGGCGCATATCCCCGGCGCCGCGTTTTTCGATATCAACGCCATTGCCGACACGGCCAGCGCATTGCCGACGATGCTGCCCGGGCCGGACCCAGTTCGCACGGCAGCTGGGCGCGCTTGGCGTCGGCACCGGCGACCGCATCGTGCTGTACGATAACGCGCCCCACCATACCGCGACGCGCGCGTGGTGGATGCTGCGCGCCTATGGCATCGATGCCGCGCTGCTCGATGGCGGGTTCGCACGCTGGCTGCGCGAAGGATTGCCGGTCGAGAGCGGGGCTGTGACGCCCGCCCCCGCAGAGGCCCGGGTCGAGCCGATTCCCGGCCGGGTTAGGTCGCTCGATCAGGTCCGCGCCAATCTCGCCAGCCACGCCGAGCAGCTGGTCGATGCGCGTTCCGCCGTCCGCTTCACCGGAGAGGAACGCGAAACGCGCCCCGGCCTGGCCAGCGGCCATATCCCCGGGGCGGCGAACATTCCCTATTCGGCCTTCTTCAATCCCGACGGAACCTGGAAACATCCGGCGAGCCTGCGCCAGCTGTTCGAGGACGAGGGCGTCGAGGTGGAGCGGCCGGTCATCGCCACCTGCGGATCGGGGATCAGCGCGGCCGTCATCGTCTTCGCGCTGCACCTGCTCGGACATCCGGCAGCGCTGTACGATGGCAGCTGGGTCGAATGGGGCGCGCATCCCGATACCCCCAAGGCGACGGGCGCGGCATGAGCAAGGGCGATGGAACCAAGGTCGTCGGTGCGGGGCGGCGCGCGGAATGGACCCAGGGCATCGTCAGCCCGCCGGTCTGGCGCGCCTCGACCATCCTCTACGATACTGTCGACGAGCTGCGCGCAGCCGCGGGCAAGGACACCCACCACCGGCTGTTCTACGGACGCCGCGGCACCCCGACGCAATGGAGCCTTGCCGAAGCGCTGACCGAACTCGAACCGGGGGCCGAGGCGACGTTCCTCTACCCCTCCGGCGTCGCCGCGATTTCCGCCGCGCTCCTTAGCGTGCTGTCCCCCGGCGACGAATTGCTGCTACCCGACAGCGTCTATGATCCGACGCGCAGCTTCGCGACCGGCTTCCTCGCGCGCCTGGGCATCACGACGCGCTTCTACGATCCGCTGATCGGGGGCGGCATCGCCGACCTGATCGGCGAGCAGACGCGCGCGATCTTCATGGAAAGTCCCGGCAGCCTGACCTTCGAGGTGCAGGATGTCCCCGCCATCGTCGCCGCGGCGAAGGCGCGGGGGGTGACCACGATGATCGACAATACTTGGGCCACGCCCTTGCTGTTCCCGGTGATCGAACTTGGCGTCGACCTCTCGATCCTCGCCTGCACCAAATATGTCGTCGGCCATTCCGACGTGATGCTGGGCAGCGTCACCGCCGCGCCGTCGCACTGGGCCAAGCTTCGCGACACCAGCTTCGCACTGGGCCAGACCGCCAGCCCGGACGACGCCTGGCTGGGATCGCGCGGCCTGCGCACCATGGCCGTCCGCCTCAAGCATCACGGCGCCGCGGCGCTGGAGATCGCGCGCTGGCTCGAGACGCGGCCGGAAGTCGCACGAGTGCTGCACCCCGCGCTCCCCGCCTGCCCCGGCCACGACCTGTTCCTGCGCGACTTCAATGGCGCAGCGGGGCTGTTTTCCTTCGTACTCAACGGCGGAAACGATGCGGCGCGCGCGGCGCTGATCGACGGGCTCGACCTGTTCGGGATCGGCTATAGCTGGGGCGGGTTCGAAAGCCTTGCGCTCCCGGTCGATCCCGGCCGCATCCGCAGCGTGACGCGCTGGGATGCCGAGGGGCCGGTGGTCCGACTCCAGATCGGTCTCGAGGACCCGGCGGATCTGATCGCCGACCTCGCCGCCGGGCTCGACCGGTTCCGGGCCGCGTCGTGATTCCCCCCGCGCTCGCCCGCTGGCTCGCGGCCAACGACCTGACGACCCCGACCACGCCCGAACTGATCGAGGCGGCGGTGGCGGGCAGCTTCGCCATCGTCGCGCTCGCCGCCGGGTGGCTCGCAGGCCGCCGGATCGGGCCGAAGATCGCCGAAATCTGGCACCGGCGCGTCGGCAGCCATGCCGGCGGGCTCGCGCACCGCATGCACACGCTGGTCCGCCACGGGACCGCCGCGCTGCTCCTGGCGATCGTCGCCAATGTCTGGCCCTGGTCGCCGCTCGCGGCCGCGGTCCTGGGCTTCGCGCTCGCGTCGGCCAGCGCAATGACGATGCTGGTGTTCATGCGCGGGCTGCACATGCCGCGGTGGAGCGCATGGCTGGCCGCCGCGGTGGTGTTCGTCGCGATCCTGAGCCAGGCGATCGGTGGGTTCGACGTCATCACCACCACGCTCGACCGGATCGGCATGGATGTCGGCAAGCGGCGCCTGTCGCTGCTGGCGGTGGTGACGGTGCTGGTCACCGCAGTCGCACTCTACGCCGGCGCGCGGCTCGCCAATCGGATCATCGGCCACTCCATCGCCGAAGCGCGCGGCTTCGACGCGACCCAGAAACTGCTGTTCCAGAAGCTGGCGAGCATCATCGTCATTGTCATCGCCTTCTTCTTCGGCATCGACCTGCTCGGGATCGACCTGACCAGCTTCGCGGTCTTCTCCGGCGCGCTCGGTCTTGCCGTCGGCTTCGGCCTGCAAAAGACCGTCGGCAACCTGATCGCCGGGATCATCCTGCTGATGGACCGATCGATCAAGCCGGGCGACGTCATCGTCGTCGGCGAGAGTTTCGGCTGGGTCAACAAGATCGGCGTGCGCGCGGTCAGCGTCATCACGCGCGATGGCAAGGAGCATCTGATTCCGAACGAGAATCTGATGACGCAGGAGGTGGAGAACTGGTCCTTCTCCGACCGCAACGTGCGCGTCCGCATCCCGGTCGGCATCGCCTATGAATCCGACGTCAAGCTGGCCCAGAAACTGATGCTGGAGGCGGCGCTGGAAAGCCCGCGCGTGCTCGATTCGCCGCGTCCAAATGTGTGGCTGGCCTCGTTCGGCGACTATGCGCTGGAGCACGAGATCCTGGCCTGGATCAGCGATCCCGAAGGGGGCGTGGGCAATGTGAAGTCGGACGTGCTCAACCGGCTCTGGGTCAAGTTTCAGGAACACGGCATCGAAATCCCGTTTCCGCAACAGGTTCTCCATTTCCGCAGCAGCAAGGGCGACCGCATCGGCAGCATCGCCGGGGTTCGCACGACGGGACCGGTTGGCGGGAACGAGGAGGCTCCCTAGATCGGGTCCGTGCCGGAGACCGTTTCAGCCCGCATTGCCGATGGAGTGGCGTCGATCCCGGCGGCGCAATGGGATGCGTGCGCCGGCGCGGACAATCCGTTTCTCGGTCACGCCTTCCTCTCCGCGCTCGAAACATCGGGATCGGTCGGCCCGGGCTCGGGTTGGCAGGCGCTGCCGATCGTGATCGACGACGCGCGCGGCGTTCCCGTTGCCATCGCCCCGGCCTATGCGAAGAGCCACAGCCAGGGGGAATATGTGTTCGACCATAGTTGGGCCGACGCATATGAGCAGGCGGGCGGGCGCTATTATCCGAAAATCCAGGTGGCGGTTCCGTTCACCCCCGTGCCCGGCCCGCGCCTGTTGCTGCGCGACGCCGCACTGGCACCGGCGCTGATCGCGGGCATTCAGGCGCTCACCGACAACAACCAGCTGTCGTCGGCGCACGCGACGTTCGTCGATCCCGCTCAGCTTGCGCTGTTCGAAGACGCCGGCTGGCTGATCCGCGCGGGCACGCAATTCCACTGGCACGATCGCGGCTATGCGACGTTCGACGATTTCCTCGCCGATCTGTCCTCGCGCAAACGCAAGGCGATCCGCAAGGAACGCGAGCGCGCGGTCGAGGGCCTGACGATCCGGCACCTGACCGGCACGGAGATCACCGAAGCGCATTGGGACGCCTTCTGGGCATTCTATCAGGACACCGGGAGCCGCAAATGGGGGCGGCCCTATCTCACGCGCCCGTTCTTCTCGGTCCTCGGCGAAACGATGGGCGATCGCATCGTCCTGATGTTCGCGGAACGCGACGGCCGTCCGATCGCCGGCGCGCTCAACCTCGTCGGCGGCGACGCGCTCTACGGCCGCTATTGGGGGTGCGTCGAGGACGTCCCCTTCCTGCATTTCGAGCTATGCTATTATCAGGCGATCGACGTCGCCATCGCGCGCGGATTGTCGCGGGTGGAGGCCGGGGCGCAGGGCGAGCACAAGCTGGCGCGCGGCTATGCGCCGGTGACGACCTGGTCCGCGCACTATATTCCCGATCCGGGATTTCGTCGCGCGATCGCGGACTATCTGGTGCGGGAGCGCGAAGCAGTGGCGCAAGAGCAGGAATATCTGGGCGAACTCGCGCCCTTTCGGAAGGGCGGCTAGACCTCCTTCTTCGCAGCCTCCCACGCCTCGAGCTGCTCGCGCTTGTCCCGCTCCAGAAACTCGCGCATCTGCCTGATCTGGCGGCGATACGGGCCCAGATCGCCCGGATTCAGGATCGCCGCCGGCTTGCCGTGATCGATCTTGAACAGCGCGCTGTTGCCGTCGCGCCAGATCGGGATCAGCCCTTCTTCCAGGCGCTTGTCATAGGGCGGCGGGCTGATGACCCACAGATAGTCATAGGCATGGCGCGGGAAGCGCGCGAGGCTGACGGCCACCGGACGCCACCATTCGCGCGGACATTTGGTGTCGGTCACGATCTGCGACGGATCATGGCTGAATCCGCGCGCCTGCGTGTACCGAACGGTGAGCAGCTGTCCGCCGGCCATCGACCATTGGTCGTTGGTATAAGCGAGTTTCCGCACCATCGCCATGCCGGGCAGATGCTGCAGCCGCGTCATCGTCCATTCGTTGTAGCAGGTCTCGCCGACGAAGCTCAGCAACCGGGCGCCCTGCGGCACATGCTCCAGTGCGGCCAGCTCGCGGTCGTAGGACTTGTCGTAGAGATAGTTGCTCCACGTCGTCGCGCCCATGCGGACGAGGAAGAAGGCGAGCCCCGCCATCGCCAGCACCTTGGCGCCGCGGATGGTCATGCCGGGCTTGGGTCGCAGCGAGATCACCGCGATGGCGATCATATAGGGGGCAAGCCGCATGTCGGCATAGGCCGACCCGAAGACGACGCGCGGCAGCAGGACGAATACCGCGATCAGGAACAGTGCCGAAATGCCCAGGTGCCGCGAATATTCGATATTGGGATCGCGCAGTCCCTTGAGCAGGACGAGGAACAGGACGCCCAGGCACGCGATGTCGAACAGCTGCCACCGGTCGCGCAGCACCATCAGCACCCACCAGATCTTGGCGCGCCAGTTGAACCAGTCGCCGGTCTGGCCGCTGACATCGCCCGCGCTCCGCCACATCAGCATCAGCACCGCGGCCGGCACCAGCGAAAGGCAGTGGATGCCCGCCATGAACCACGGCACGACCCAGCTCTGCACGAAATTGGCATGCCAGGGCCCGGTCCGGGGACCGCGCATGTCATGCTGGCGGATCAGCTCGGCGGCGAAGCAGAGTACGCCCAGCGTTCCCCAGCCAAAGGTGTGCGTCACCCAGATCAGCATCCCGATCGGTACGAACAGGATGGCGCGCAGGCGGATCTTGCCCAGCCGCGCCAGTCGCAGCCACAATGCGAAGGCATTGAGCGCGAGCGCCATCGACAGCGCGAAGTTCGCAAAACCGAAGTGGAACGCGTAGTTATAGGCGAGCGGGAGCGCGAACAGCGCGGTCGCCGGGATGCGCCCGTGCACCTCGCGCGCGATCCATAGCAGCCCTGTCACGGTCAGCACGGGAATCGTGATGACGATCAACTTGACCGCCAGTTCGAGCCCGAAGATCGGCTCGAGCGGGATGATCAGCAGATCGAGTCCCAGATTGCCGATCAGGCTCCATTCGAAATTATACCAGTCGTTGAGCCACGGCACCGCCGTGTGGCTGAGCTGGACGCGATAGCGCGCCATATGCCCGGGCAGGTCGACCTGGGGCGGGATATCCGGCCACAGCAACGGAATCGCCGCCGCGAGCGCCGCGAACAGCACGAACCAGCGTGTCTGCCACCAGCGCAGATCTTCGGAGCCCCCCTGCATCCGACCGCCTTTACTGCGGCGCGGCGCCCCCGGGCAAGCGGGTTGGCGCACCGTCCACCGCATACAGCGCCGAAACGCCGTTCGACCAGATCAGCCGCACATCCGGCGCCAATCGCCTGCGCGCGGGAAAGTCGAGCGTCCAGACATGGGTGAAGGTGGATCGGTCGAAGTCGCGGATCGCCGTGGCGAACTCGGTCGTGCGGTATTCGCACTGCGCCGGATAGACGAGTTGTGACGGGTCGGACGTGTACGGCGCGGCGCCGGGATGGCGATGGTCCAGCGCTTGCTGACCCGCCAGCGTCCATTGATCGTTGGTGAAGAGGTCGCGCCGCGCGATGGCAATTCCCGCGATATGTCCCAGTCTGCGCGTACTCCATTGCGACGAACAGGGCTCGTTCACGAGCACCAGCACCGCCGCGCCGCGGGGGATCGCTTCGACCACCTCCAGCGCCCTTTGCTGCGGCTGCGCGACGAGCAGCATCGCGACGGTGCTGGTGAGCGTCCGCATCAGCAGGAATGCCGCGGCAGCAATAGCCAACCCGCGTTCGAAGCGTTCGCTGCCCGGGCGCACGCGAACCGCCACCAGCGCCAAGGCGGTGGCCGGGCCAACGATTCGCATGTCGACATAGGCCCCTCCCAGGGCGAGCCGGGGCAGCAGCAAATACGCGACAAAGGCGATCGCCGCGCTCGCACCGATCACCGGATCGAACCGCACGCGCCGGTCGCGGATCGCCATCCACAGGACGGAGGCCACGACGATTGCGCTCGCGACGTCGTATAGCTTCCAGCGTTCGCGCAGCAGCGACGCGATCCAGGCTAGTTTCGCCGTGAAGTCCCAGGACGGGGGCTCACCGGCCGTTCCGCTGCCGAGCATCGCCGCTACCGGCAGGGCGAGCGGCACGCAGCGGAGCGTCGCCCGCACCGCGGCTGCGCTCCAGCTGGTGCCCGTCGATCGCAACAGCTGAACTTCGCTGGCAAAGGCGAGGAGGCCGAACAGGCCCCATCCCGAGCTATGCGCCAGCCACAGCACGCAGGAGACCGGGATCAGCAAAAATGTGCGCAGCACCACCCGCCCGGTCCTGCCCAGCCAGATCCACAGCGCGAGCGCGTGGAGCGCGAGCGCCACCGAGAGCATGAAATTGACGAAGCCGAACTGGAAGGGGAAGCAATAGGCCAGCGGAAACGCAAAGCCGGCCGCAGGAGACAGCGGCAGACCCGTGGCGCGCGTGACGAGGATCAGTCCGGCGACGAACAGCGGCGGGATCAGCGTGACGATCAGCCGCGTTGCCCCCTCCACCCCCAATAAAGGCGCGAGGGCATGAACCAGAAGATCGACGCCGAGATTGCCGATCAGCGCCCATTCGAAGCGCCAGTGGCGCGCCAGATCCGGCGACCCGTCGATCGCCTGGGCAATGTGATAGCGACCGACATGCCCCGGCAGATCGGCCAGCGGCGGGAACGTGGGAAGCAGCAGCGGAACGGCGGCGAGAAGGATCGCCGCCAGCGCGAACCATCGCGACTCCCACCACCGTGCACGCATCATTCTGCCTCCACGCGGTACACGGTGCTGCCGGGGGCGACAGGGACCAGCCAGGCGGGTGCCCTTCCCGCCCGCAGCGCGGCCAGCAGCGATCCCGGCGATGGCGTGCCGAGCTCTTGCCACGCACTCCCGCAGTCGGCGAGGTAATCGAGCTCGAGCCGCGCCGCTTCGGCGCGCGCCGCCGCCACCGGCATCAGCATCAAGCGATAGACCGCCAGATTACCGTCCGCATTGCGATGATAGGGTGCGGCGAGGACGCGGTGCGGGCCGGTCGCAAGTGCATAGGCACCCAGGTCGATCGGCGCTGCAACCGTTCCGGCAGGCAGCACCGCAAGTCGGCCGAGCAGCGCCCCGCCATCGCATTGTGCGACGGGCGGCTCGGCCGCGGCGAGCCTGCCCAGCGCGGGATAGACGAACCCCGCCGACGCGATCCACGCGCCGGCCAACGCAACCGGCCCATGCTGTCGCGCCCGCGCGATCAGCGCCGCCAGCCCCGGCGCGGCCAACAGCGTCCCGGCATAGACCCCACGCAGCTGAACCACCGCCAGCGTCATAGCGATCAGTTGAAAGGCGGCCAGCGCCGCCCAACCCGCTCCCCGCGTCCGCCACCACTGCCAAAGCGTCGCCGCCAGCCCGACCGCCGCCAGCCCGACATAGCCGATCGCGTGGTCCAGCGGCGCGGCGAACAGCGGCTGCGCCTCCGCGACCTGCGCCAGCCACAGCCTTTCGAGCAGAGGATCGACCCCGCCATAGGGCGACAGGCAGGCCGGCGAGAGCGCGAGCGCCACGGCCAGCGCGATTGCGCCCACCAGCGCGCCGCCCACCAGGCGGAGGCGTGGCGTGCCGAGCCAGCGCCCCGCCAGCGCAAGGACGAGCGGCGCCACCGCCGCAACCTGTGCCGCCCGCCACAGCGGCGCGGCGAAGGCATCGCAGCTGGCCACGCTCCACCCACTGGTGCGAAATACGAGCGCGGAGGCGCCGAGCCCAATGACGAGCGACACCGCATAACCCGCGAACCGAGCGCGCTCGTCCTCTTCAGCGACCACCCATCGAAGCGCCAGCACCCCGCCGCCCAGCGCAAGAAACGGCGCGGTTTCCATGCCCACCACCAGCGACGCGACGCTCGCCAGCCCCGCAGCGATCCCGCTCCGCCACCCGCCGCGTCCGATCACCGCGTGGACCAACGCGAGCAGCAACACCAGCTGCAACCCGTGATGGTCGATCCGCCCCGGCAGGAACAGCGCATTGGCCGGATAGGCGAGCGCGGCGACGACGATCGCGACCGGTGCCGAACCCGCCAGCCGCCGCGTGATCGATCCGATCAGCATCAGCGCCATGGCGAACAGCACCAGCGGCCACAGGATCACCGCCACCAGTTCGGCCGCATGCGCGCCCGTCACCGGCGTCAGCAGCGCGATGATCGCGCCCGGTACCAGATCGGGCAGCCGCGACCAGTGCATCTCCAGCCCAGACAGGCCCAGCCGGTGCTGCGCCAGATCGGCAAAGCCCTGCCCCGCCAGCCAGTCGCGTATCTGCTGGAGCCGCATCACATCGTCGGTATCGGGCAATCGCAGCGCCGCCAGCGCCGCCCAATCGCGCCACGCCCAGACCGCGCCCAGCAGCGCCGCCAGCGCCGCCGCAACCGCGCTATCGCGCCAGACCGTGGTTCGCGCCGCCCCCATGCGATGGCGCTATCCCATCATGGTTAATTTTCGTCGAGCGGTATCAGCCTCAGACCATCGAGCAACGTCTCCAGATGCGCCCGGCTGATCCGGCTCCACACATTATAGGTGCAGGTCTGGCCGTGGATGCGGACATAGGCGACCGAATGGTCCCCCTCCCCGCCCGGATTGTCCGCACGGTACGGCTCTGCGCCATTCAGGCCATAGCCGGCGAAGGACGGGGCCTGCAGCGCGCTCAGTTCGCGGAACTCGGGCCATTGCTGCATCAGCCGTCGCGTCTGGCGATAGGGCGGCTGATCGTCGATCGGGATCACCCCCGGTCCCGCCACGCCATAGGCACTGCGCGTCCCGGGTATGTCGAACGCCACCGCCCAACCGCCCGAGAAATTGGCACGCCGTGGTGTCCCGTCCGCCCCGCCATCGCTGGTGAAGGCGACCGGCGCGCACTGCGCGCGATTGTCCGCCTTCGCCCATTCCTGCCGGACCAGATCGGCGGCGACGAAGTCGGGCGCGGCACCCGGCGGCGGATCGCCGACATGCGGCGGCGGCGGCGTGGCGGCCCCATCTGCAATCGGTGTCGCGACCGGCGCGGGCGATGGCGTCGCGGAGGGTTCGGGGGCCGGATCGCACGCCGCCAGCATTGCCAGCGGCAGGATCGGGATCAGGGAAAGTCTGGACATGCAGGGACGACGCCCCGCACGCCGATGCGTTCCCGCGAACGCCGAAGCGCGATTGCGGACACTGGTGGATTCGCTAGGCTCGAACGATGAAGCGCGTCCTGCTCGTCGGCATTGCCCTCGCCTTCCTAATGCTCGGCTATGGCTATCGGGGAGCGGTCCGCGATCCGATCGTTCGCCGAGCCACCGTCACCCTGCCCGATTGGCAAAGCGGCGGCAGCCTGCGCGTCGCGTTGCTCAGGGACGTGCACGTTGCGGGCCCCGACATGTCGCCCGCGCGCCTGGCCCGGATCGTCGAACAGGTGAACGCGCTCAAGCCCGATTTAGTGCTGATCGCGGGCGATCTGGTCAGCGACAAGCGCGTTTCCACCCATCGCTATAGCGAGGACGAGGCGATCGCACCGCTCGGCGGGCTGCGCGCGCGGTTCGGGGTGGTCGCGGTGCTCGGCAATCACGACCATTGGCGGAGCACTGTGGCAATCCGCCGCGCGCTCGAGGCGAACCGCGTCACGGTGCTGAGCAATTCGGTTCTTCGCCGCGCCGGGCTGATCATCGCGGGCGCCGATGACGATTTCACCGGCCGCGCCGACCCCGCAGCGCTCGCCCGCGCGGTCGCGCCGCTGGCCGGCCCGGTGGTGGCGCTCAGCCACTCGCCCGATATCGTGCCGGCGCTGCCGCCGCGCTTCAGCCTCGTGCTCGCCGGGCATACGCATTGCGGGCAAATCGCATTGCCGCTGATCGGCCGCCCTGCGACGATGTCGCGCTATGGTGATCGCTTCGCCTGCGGCCTGATTCGCGAGGGGGAGCGGACCATCGTGGTCGGCGCGGGGCTGGGCACCAGCCTGCTGCCCCTGCGCATCGGCGCCCCGCCCGACCTGTGGCTGCTGACGCTTAAGCCCCGCGCCGCCCAACAGGCGCAACCGTGATCGCTTTATTTTGAGACTGGAGGTTCCGACATCCAAAAAGGCAAATCGAAATACTCACAATCTTTATCTTTTGGCGGCGGCCCAGGTTCTGAAAAGAACCCATCTTCCCATCCCGCGACTCTCCCGACGGTAATACGCGATACAGAGAATCCTTCGGGAAACTCACGAAATCCCGGCTTGGCCGCAATTCTCTCCTGTGCCGTTCGGGCATCTTGCTCAGACGAGAAGTAACCAATCGTTATCTCTGTATCCTCACGATAATCATATTCTCTCTCGTAGATCAGCAAGTATATTTCGCGGATGCCACTCGACGGCGCGGGCTGCGATTTTTTGATTTGTGACCCCGGCACGACAGTGTCCTCGTTCGTAACTTGATTCGAACGGCTGCAGGTACAGCGTCCGGTTCCGACAAAGACGTCAGTCCCCGCGCCGCCCCAGCAGGCGCAACCGCAGCGCATTGAGCTTGATGAAGCCTGCGGCATCACGCTGGTCGTACGCGCCCTGGTCGTCCTCGAACGTCACCACCTTCTCGCTGTAGAGCGAGTAAGGCGACTTGCGCCCGACGACATAGACGCCGCCCTTGTACAGCTTGAGCCGCACGGTCCCGGCGACCTTCTGCTGCGAATAGTCGATCGCGGCCTGCATCATCTCGCGCTCGGGCGCGAACCAGAAGCCGTTATAGACCATCTCGGCATAGCGCGGCGCCCATTCGTCCTTGAGGTGCGCGGCGCCGCGATCCAGCGTGATGCTTTCGATCCCGCGATGCGCGAGGTGATAGATGGTGCCGCCCGGCGTCTCGTACATGCCGCGCGACTTCATTCCGACGAAGCGGTTCTCGACCAGGTCGAGCCGGCCGATGCCATGCTTGCGCCCCAGATCGTTGAGCGCCGCGAGCAGCGTCGCGGGCGACATCGCCTCGCCGTTCAGCGCGACGCCGTCGCCCTTCTCGAAATCGATCGTGATATATTCGGGCGTGTCAGGCGCATCCTCCGGGTTCACCGTGCGCGAATAGACATAGTCGGGCGTCTCGTCCCACGGATCCTCGAGCACCTTGCCCTCGGACGAAGTGTGCAACAGGTTCGCGTCGGTCGAGAACGGCGATTCGCCGCGCTTGTCCTTGGTCACCTGGATCTGGTGCTGTTCGGCGAATTCGATCAGCTTGGTGCGGCTCGTCAGGTCCCATTCGCGCCACGGCGCGATGACCTTGATGTCGGGGTTAAGCGCATAGGCCGACAGTTCGAAGCGGACCTGGTCATTGCCCTTGCCGGTCGCGCCATGGCTGACCGCATCGGCATTCACTTCCTTGGCGATCTCG
Source organism: Sphingomonas plantiphila (assembly GCF_046000505.1). Taxonomy (NCBI): domain Bacteria; kingdom Pseudomonadati; phylum Pseudomonadota; class Alphaproteobacteria; order Sphingomonadales; family Sphingomonadaceae; genus Sphingomonas; species Sphingomonas plantiphila. The sequence continues at coordinate 224,490 of NZ_JBELQC010000001.1, forward strand.
ATCAGCCGCTTGGAAATCAGCGGGCGCGCGATCGAGGTGCCGAGCAGGTACAGTCCCTCGTAAAGCGCATTGGCGCGCATCATCGGAAAGACGAAATCGCGGACGAATTCCTCGCGCAGGTCGTCGATGAAGATATGCTCGGGCTTCACCCCGGCATCGAGCGCCTTCTTGCGCGCCGGCTCAAGCTCCTCGCCCTGCCCCAGATCGGCGGTGAAAGTGACGACTTCGCACTGATATTCCTGCTGCAGCCATTTCAGGATCACGCTGGTGTCGAGACCGCCCGAATAGGCGAGAACCACGCGATTGATCTTGTCGGCCATATCGAAAGCTCCAGAGAAAAGTCGGTTGCGCCTCTAGGACCGGGGCGCCGCTTCCGCAACCGTGGCGAACAGGCGCGGCAGATGGATCGCGAGCAGCCCGGCGCGAAAGACATAGCTCGCCAGCAATGCCAGCCACAGACCGGTCGCGCCGAGCGGGCGCAGCAGCAGGTCCGTGCCGACATAGAGCGCGGTGGCGAGGATCGCGGCATTGCGCAGCGTCCGCCCCTGCGTCGCGCCGATGAACACCCCGTCGAGCAGCCAGGCGGGGACGCCGACGATTGCGGCGAGCGCGGCGAGCGGAAGGACCGCGCGCGCCGCCTCCCGCACCGCCATATTGGTCGTCAGCAGGTCGATCAGCGCGCCGCCGAACGCCAGCGTCGCAAGCGTCGCGAACAGGCCGAAGCCGAGCGAAAATTCCCCGGTCAGCCGGATCGCGCGCCCGAACTCCCCCCGATGTCCCCGCCCGATCGCCTGCCCCACGCGCGATTCGGCGGTGAAGGCAAAGCCGTCGAGGACGAAGGCGAAGATGCTGACCAGCTGCATCAGCACATGGTTTGCGGCGAGTTGCACCGCGCCGAGCCGCGCCCCGGCATTGGCGAGCCACAGGAACAACGTCAGCAACGCGATGGTACGGACCATGATGTCGGCATTGACCGCGAACAGCCGCCGCCATGCCGCGCCGTGGAAAAAGCCAGCACGCTGGCCGAGCAATGCACGCGGCCCGGCGATCCGCACCACGATCGCGAGGCCGGCGATCAGCCCGACCCACTCGGCGATCGCGGTGCCGAGGCCGACGCCGCGCGCGCCCATGCCGAACTGCCATACGAACAGCAGGTCGAGCACGCCGTTGACTAGGTTGACGAGGATCTGAAGCGCCAGCGTCTCGCGTGTCCGACCCAGACCGAACAACCAGCCATTGATCGCATAGAAGCCGAGCGCGGCGGGCGCGCCGAGGAAGCGCGCGGTGACGAATTCCCGCGCCGCCGCGTCGAGCGCCCCACCGCCCGCGAGCAATGCGAAGGCAGCGGGGACTAGGACGATCTGGAGCGCGACCAGCACCACGCCGATGCCCAGCCCCGCCGCCACGCCGCGGACCAGCAGCCCGTCGACCTCTTCGCGCGCGCCGCGTCCGTGCGCCTGCGCGGTGAGCCCGGTCATCCCCATGCGCAGGAAGCCGAACGCCCAGAAGATGAAGCTGATGATCGCGGTGCCCAGCGCCACCCCGGCAAGCGCCGCCGCATCGCCGGTCCAGCCAATCACCGCGGTATCGACCAGCCCGACCAGCGGCACCGTCGTCTGGCCGAGCATGATCGGCCAGGCCTGCGCCAGGATCGATCGGCGGGTGAGCGGGGCGGATTGCATCCGCGCCCTCTGCGGCTAGACTGGCGGAAAATCCAGCGAGGTCATGCCGTGGCCGAGATCAAGACCAAGCCGACCCCCGTCGACGTCTCCACCTTCATCGATGCGGTCGAGCCGGCGGTCCGCCGCGACGACGCCGAGACCCTCTGCACGATGCTCGAACGGGTCACCGGCGAGAAGCCGGCAATGTGGGGTCCGTCGATCATCGGCTTCGGCAGCTATCACTATCTCTACGAGAGCGGGCATGAGGGCGACATGTGCCGCCTGGGCTTCAGCCCGCGCAAGGCGGAATTGGTGCTGTATGTCCTGACCGACGATCCCGGCCAGGCGGACAAGCTCGCACGGCTCGGCAAGCACAAGACCGGCAAGTCGTGCCTCTACATCAAGAAGCTGGCAGACGTGGACATGGCCGTGCTGGAAGAAATCAGCCGCGACGCATTGGCCCATATGAACGCAAAATATCCGCAGTGAGATAGCGTCGGACAACTCGCCTCGCCCCGGCGGATATGGGGCGCACCCTGTCTATTCGCGCCATTGCCCCGATCCGGTGCATCGAGGATAGGGGCATATGACAGATCCAAGACAGGCACCGCCCGCGCTCGAGCGGGTCCAGCAGAACTGGCTGGCGGCAAGTGAGCGGCGCATCCTCAACTGGCTGTGCGCACACATGCCGTCGGCGATCACTCCGGATATATTGACGATGACCGGCATGATCGGCGCGGTGATGGTGTTCGCGGGCTATGTTGCCAGCAACTGGGGCGGCGCCTGGCTGATTATCACCCTCGTCGGCTACGCGGTTCAGTGGTTCGGCGATTCGCTCGACGGCAGCCTCGCGCGCTGGCGGCGGATCGAGCGCCCCTCCTACGGCTATTTCATCGATCATAGCTGCGACGGGCTGGCCAATTTCCTGATCGTGGCGGGGATCGGGCTCAGTCCGTTCGTCACGATGGATGTCGCGATGATTGCGCTGGCCGGCTATCTGCTGATGTCGATCCACGCCTTTCTCTCCGCGCGCGTCGTGGGTGAATTGCGCCTGTCCTATTTCGCGGCGGGGCCGACCGAATTGCGGCTGATGCTGGTCGCCATGACCGTGATGATGATGGTGCTGGGGCCGGAACGGGGGCTGTTCGGGGTCATTTCCGGCTTCGACCTGTTTGTCGGTGGGATCGGCGCGATCCTGATCCTGCTGTTCCTCGGCCAGACCATCGCGACCGGCCGACGACTAGCGGCACTCGAACGGCCGCCTGCGTTGCGACCTTGAACCCGGTTCACGCGCGGGTCAGAGCCGCTCGAATAGCCTGCACGCCCGATTGGAGCTGCCCATGTTGATCGCCTTCACCCTGCTCGCCCTTCAGGCCCAGCCGCTCGGCGTCGCCCCCGGCCCGCTTCCCAAAGCGGAGGCGGAGCGCCGCGCAGCCGAACGCTTCGCCGATCTCGATCTCAACGAGGATGGCGTCGTGGAGCGCGACGAGGTGCGCGCACGGTTCGATTTCGAGGCGAGCGCGGAGGCCACCTACCAGGCGTCGCGTCAGGCGAAGAAGGCCGCCGAGCCACGCCCCGCGGTGCGCGCGCCCGCGATGGACTGGGCCCGGGCCGATGCGTGGTTCGCGGCGGTCGATACGGATGCCGACGGCAAGGTCTCGCCTGCCGAGCTGGCCGCCCATCTGGGTGCGGATGTCGAGCAGCTCGGGATCAAGTGATCAGCCGCGCAGCCGCGCTTCCTCCTGCACCATATAGTCGCGCGTGATGGGCAGCGCCGTGCGCGAGCGGCTGTACTGGAGCTGGTAGTTCACCAGCCCGCCATTCTCGAAGCTGACCAGCGACCCGGCAAGATAATAGGTCCACATCGCGAAGAACCGTTCGTCGTAGAGCGCGACGATGGCGTCGCGCGCGGCCACGGTGCGATCGTACCAGTGCTGCAGCGTATAGCCGTAATGCAGCCGCAACACCTCGACGTCGGTCAGGAAGTAGCGCAGCCCCTCATGTCCGCGCGCGATTTCCGACAGCGCCGGGATATAGCCGCCGGGAAAGATGTATTTGGCGGTGAAGGCGTCGGTCACTCCCGGCCCGCCGGCACGGCCGATCGTGTGGAGCAGCATCACGCCCTCGGGCGTCAGCAGCTCGCGGCACTTGCGGAAGAAGGTGCGGTAATGCGCCGGGCCGACATGCTCGAACATGCCGACCGACACGATCCGGTCGAACTGCCCGGCGACATGGCGATAGTCGATCAGCTCGAACCGCACCTTCCCCGCGACGCCAGCCGCGTCGGCGCGCTCGCGCGCGACCTTGAGCTGTTCCTCGGATAAGGTGACTCCCAGCACCTCGGCACCGGTCTTTTCGTGCAAATAAAGCGCCATCCCGCCCCAACCGCACCCGATATCGAGCACCTTCATGCCCGGTTTGAGCGCCAGCTTCGCGGCGATATGCGCCTTCTTGTCCGCCTGCGCCTGTTCCAGGCTGTTGGCCGGATCGGTGAAATAGGCGCAGCTATATTGGCGGTCGGCGTCGAGGAAGAGGTCGTAGAGGCGGCGCGACAGATCGTAATGATGCGCCACGTTGCGTTTCGAACGGCGCGCCATGTTTACCCGGTCGAGCCGGAAGCGGACATTGTCGAACGCGCGCTTGAACCCGCCGGGGGCGAGGTTGCCGGTCGCATCCTCCCACTTGTTGTTGGCGGTGACGAGACGGAGCAGCGCGAGGATGTCGCCCTTCTCGATCACCAGCCGCCCGTCCATGAAGCTCTCCGCCGCGCCAAGTGCCGGGTCGGTGACGATGCGGCGGCTCACCGAGGGATCGGTGAAGCGGATGGTAACGGGAAGGAGAGCGGGATCCGGAGCGCCGAAGCTGCGCGCGCTTCCATCCGCATGGATCACCGTGAGTTCGCCGCGCGTCACCGCGCGGGTGAAGAAATGATCGATAAGCGCCATGGCGCGGACGCTAGCGGCTGAACGGGCTTTCGCAAGTGCGAACAGCGGGAAAAGCAGCCCTAGATTCCGGCATACCATTCGTAATCGGCGACATCCTCCCAATAGCCGCCCTTGCCCCGCCCGATGCCGTCCAGCGACGCCACTGCCTCGATCCGCATCACATATTTGGCGTGCTTGTAGCCAAGCTGGCGCTCGACCCGCAGTCGGACCGGCGCGCCATGCGCAACAGGCAGGATGCGGTCGTTCATCGCCCAGGCCATGATTGTTTGGGGATGGAAGGCGTCGATCAGGTCGATCGATTCGTAATAAGCACCGCCCCGCAGGCTGTCGGCGCAGTGAAATACGAGATAACGGGCGGTATCGCGCAGGCCCGCCGCGTCGAGGATGGTGGCGAGGCGCGGGCCCTGCCACTTGCCGATCGCGCTCCACCCCTCGACACAGTCATGGCGCGTGATCTGCGCACGTTGCGGCATCGCACGCAGATCGGCGAGCGACAGGCTGAGCGGCCGCGCAACCAGTCCGTCGACCTTCAGCCGCCAGTCGACGAAGCGGTTTTCGGCGAGCGCGCGATACATCTCGGTATTCGGGTTGCGCGTGCCGTTCGAACGGAAGCGCGGCGACATGTCCTCGGGCGAGAATTCGCGCGCGAGCGCGTCGCGATTGGTAATCGTGCGCTGCAGGCTGCGGTGCACCGCCTCCGCCTTGAACAGAATATCGCGGCCCGCCTCGCTCTTGCCGACGGCGTCGCACCCGGCGAGCAGCCCGCCCGCGCCCGCGACGATCAGGTTGCGGCGGGTGATCAGCGTCATTCGCCCTCCTCCGGCGGCACGCGCCATTGACCGGTGAGCATCGAACGCACCTCGTTGAGTGGTCCGGCGAGGATCACCAGCGCGAGGTGGACGATGATGAACAGCGCCAGCAGCATTGCGACGATGAAATGCACCGACCGCGCACTCTGCCGCCCGCCGAAGATATCGAGCAGCCACGGCCAGGCCGCGTTCATCCCCGGGGACATCGCCAGCCCCGTGAAGATGATGAGCGGGAGCAGGACGAAGATCACGCCGGCATAGGACAGCTTCTGGAAGATATTATAGGCGCGGGGATTCTCGGGATCGTGGAAGCGCAGCGCGAGATGCGCCTTCAGGTCGGCGAGCAGGTGCCCCCGCGCCAGCTCTTTCGCGCGGATGCGCAGGTCGCGCTGGAAATGCCGGTTGAGCAGGCTGACGACCATGTAGATCAGCAGCGCAAAGCCCAGCACCAGCGCGAAGAACAGATGCCAGCGCCGCGCCAGCGCGAGATTGTAGGTCGAGGGAATGGTCAGCCATCCCGGCACCCGCGCGGTATCGAACAGCCAGATCAGCTTGAACCAGGGCTGGTCGTAATTGGCGCCATACTCGCCCCAATAGAGCTGGCCATGCGCATTGAGGATCATCAGCCCGCTCCCGAGCAGCACAATCACGCTGACCGCAGTCGTCCAATGCCAGAGCCGCGTCGCCAGCGCGTGGCGACGGATGACGGCGGGGGCTTCCGGATCGCTCATGGTCACCTTTACGCGCGAGGGACGGACACGGTTACAGTCGGACGAAGAAAAAGATGGTCGTCCCCGCCGTCACCAGCAAGGTCCAGCCACGCACGAGGCGGGGCGACATGCGCTTGCCGATCGCTGCGCCGCTCCATCCCCCGACGATTGCGCCGATCAGCATCGGGACCCCGGTGCGCCAGTCGACCATCGCGAAGCCGATGAAGACGAAGGCCGCGGCCAGATTGGCGATGGCGAGCATCAGCGTGCGGATCGCGAACAGCGCGCGCGGCTCGATATTGGCGAGCAGGCCATAGGTGGCGGTGGTCATCAACCCAACGCCCCCGCCGAAATAGCCGCCATAAATGCCGAGCACGCCCTGAGCCCCGATCAGTGTTCGGCGCCCGATCGTGACCCGCGCATGCAGCCAGTCCGCCGCGCGGCGCCCGAACACCATCACGACGAAGGCGAACAGCAACAACCACGGGATGATGAAGTCGAACGTGTCGCTGGGGGTCAGCACGAGCAACAGGCTACCCCCCAGACCCGCGACGAACGTGATCGTGGCGAGCAGCGCCACCGACAGACCGGCCACGGGGCCAAGCTCGTCGCGAAACCCCCAGGCGCTCGCCGCAGCCCCGGGCAACAGCGAAACATTGGACGTCGCATTGGCGATGTTGGCAGGCAAGCCGAGCGCGATGAGCGCCGGGAGCGTGGCAAAGGTACCGCCGCCGGCGAGCCCGTTCATGATACCCCCGACACAACCGGCCCCGGCGGCAAGGAGAAGTGCGGTTGCGTCCATCGACCGCTCCTTGCGCGACGGCGCTGCGCGCTACAAGCCTCGCCGTCGAGAATTCGGAATCGCGGCGGCCCGGGTGCGCCGGTCAGCAAAAAGGGCGACCCTGCCGGGCCGCCCTTCCTGTTCGTGTCGTTCGGTTCGGACCGATCAGAAGCGCAGGCCGACGCCGACGCCCGCGAAGTTCACGTCCGGACCCTCGACCAGAGTGCGGCGATATTCGATCTTGGCGAAAATCTTCTCGCCCAGATTGTGCTGGTAGCCCGCTCCCGCAAAGGCGCCATCGTCGCCCTCGGTGAAGCCGTAGCCGGCCAGTGCATAGACGCGACCGGCGTCACCGATCTTCGCGCCGACGCGGCCGCCGACGCTGAACAGCACGTCCGCGCCACCGGCGAGGACCTTGTCGGCCGAAACCTCGGCGCCGACGAACGCAGTGTCGCCCAGGTCGAAATCATAGCCGGCGGCAACGCCGGCGAACGCTTCTTCCTGGCCCTGCGCCCAGGCGATGCCGCCGCGGACTTCGACGCGGCCTTCGCCGGTCTTGTCCGACTGCGCCAGCGCAGGCGAGGCAACGGTGGCGGCAGCAAGGGCCGCAAGAATCACGATCTTACGCATATTGGTATCCCACAGAATGTTATGTTTTGGCTGCAACAGGACGTTGCGGAACCGAACTAATCGGGCTTCACGTGTTTTACAAGAGTAACACGGTTCATTTATGCAACAATTATCGGCATATGTTGCATACGCGCAACATTCCGCCCTGTGCCTAGCCTAAAGCGGCCTGTTTTTCTTCCGCCAGCCGGTCCAGTTCGGCGCGGCTCTTCTTCTCCGCCGCGGTCTTGAGCTGGCCGCACGCGGCGTCGATGTCGCGCCCGCGCGGCGTGCGCGCCGGCGCGGAAATACCCGCGCCGAACACGATCTCCTGGAACGCGCGGATGCGCTCGGGAGTCGAGCATTCATAGGGCGCACCCGGCCAAGGGTTGAACGGGATCAGATTGACCTTGGCGGGCAGCTTGTACTGTTTGATCAGCCGCACGAGTTCGCGCGCATCGTCGTCGCTGTCGTTCTTGTCCTTCAGCATCACATATTCGAAGGTGATGCGGCGGGCATTGTTCGCGCCGGGATAGTCGGCGCACGCCTGCAACAGCTCTTCGATCCCGAACTTGCGGTTGAGCGGCACGATCTCGTCGCGCACCTCCTTGGTCACCGCGTGAAGCGAGACGGCAAGGTTGACCCCGATCTCCTCGCCCGCGCGCGCCATCATCGGCACCACACCGCTGGTCGACAGCGTGATACGCCGCTTCGAAAGCGCGAGCCCGTCACCGTCCATCACGATCTTGAGCGAATCGCGGACATTGTCGAAATTGTAGAGCGGCTCGCCCATCCCCATCATCACGATGTTGGTCAGCATGCGCCCCTCCGGCGTGCTCGGCCATTCGCCCAGCGCGTCGCGCGCCAGCATCACCTGCCCGACGATCTCGCCCGACTCGAGATTGCGGACGAGGCGCATCGTGCCGGTATGGCAGAAGCGGCAGTTGAGCGTGCACCCGACCTGGCTCGACACGCACAGCGTTCCCCGATCCGCATCAGGGATGAATACCATCTCGTAATCCTGCCCGTCGTCCGAGCGGAGCAGCCATTTGCGCGTGCCGTCGGTCGACACCTGCGCCTCGATCACCTGCGGGCGCGAGATCACGAAACGCTGCGCCAGCCAGGGCTGCATCGCCTTCGAGATGTCGGTCATCAGGCTGAAATCGGTGACGCCGCGATTGTAGATCCAGTGCCACAATTGCTTGGCGCGCAGCTTCGCCTGCTTGGGTTCGAGCTGCGAGGTCTCCAGCGCCATCCGCAGATCGGCCTTGGACAGGCCGAGCAGGTCGATACGACCATCGGCGCGCGGCTTCAGGCTGCGGGGAACGGGCACGGGATCGATATGCCCGGCGATGGGCATCAGGGGCGACGCGACTGTCTGCATCGCGCGCATATAGCGAAGTTTTCGATGCGTTTCCATGCCCCGCCCATCCCGAGGAGGCAACGACTCACCGAGGAAGGGTTGCGACGCCCCCGACGCCTCTGAAACCATGAGGCGTGCGCGTTTCTACGCCCCAACTTCAACGATATCTGGAGTGACATTTTGATTAAGCTTACCCATGCGGCCCTGGCGGCCGGCATCCTCATGACGACCCCCGCCCTGGCGCAGACTACTGAGCCAGCGACCCCCACGCCCGAGGCGACGCCTGCAGCGCCGGTCGCGATCACCGACGCGGAAGTGACCATGTTCGCCAAGGCCGCTCTGGCCGCCGACGCGGTGAGCAAGGATGCGACGATCCCGGCCAGCGAAAAGCAGGCCAAGATGGCCGAAGCGGTGACCAGCAACGGGCTGGAGGCAACCCGCTTCAACGAGATCGCGCAGGCATCGCAGTCCGACCCGGCGCTTCAGCAGAAGGTCCAGGCGGCGATCATCGCGATCCGCGACGCCAAGCCGGCCGCTCCGGCGACCCCGTCGGCCACGCCGACACCGACGCAGACCCAGTAACCTCCCGGCGCGCGGTACCGGCTGGTCGGTGTCGCGCGCAACAACTCAGCGCCGGGCGCCTCAGCGCCGGGCGCAGCCCAGCGCGGCGGCATCGATCGCGGTTGCGGCACCCGCCAGCGCATAGACATCGGCAAAGGCGCCGCCACCGCGCGCCACGCTCTCCACGCTCATCGATCGGCTCGACCGCATCGCCGCGACGATCGCGCGATCGGTGCGCGCATCGGGCGCCCAGGCGTCGCTTGCGCCCGCCTTCAGCTCGAACCGGCGTTCGCCGATCGCCAGCGTCACCTTGGCGCGAGGATCGCGCGCGCGGCTCAGGCGCACGTGAATCTGGTTGCGCGCGCCCGATCGCGGCCAGTTGGCGACACTGGCGAATGCTGCGGAGCGTCCGCGCACCGTCTGTGCGATGGCATAGCACCGCGCCGGCGCGGCATCGCGAAACGCCCCCCACCCCTCGAACACGCCCAGCGATTCGCGTCCCTGCGACGGCGTCTGCGCCGCGACGGCGAGCGCGAACCACAGTGCGATCATGCCGGCGCGTGGCCCGTGCCGCGATGGACCACCGTCTCGGCGCCCTGCGCGATCATCACCACCGATCCCTGCGGCAAGCCCGGCGCGACCGGCGTTTCGAACTGCGGATGCGCATCCTGCCCGGTCATCACGCCCCGGAGCACGCGGCTGGAAATGCCGTGCATGATCACCAGCCGATCGCCGGGATCGTCGTCGGTGTCGGCGAGCCACGCCGACACGCGCGCCGCGATTTCGGGATAGCGCTCGCCGTCGGGCGCCGGGTGCAACAGTCCACCGTCGGCAACCACCGGAAGATCGCTCGCCATCAGGTCGGCATAATAGCGGCCGCCCCAGCTGCCCATGCCGATTTCGGTCAGACGAACGTCGCGTCGGGCGGCGTGCCAGTCGAGTTCCAGATGCTCGGCGATCACCGCCAGTGTCTGCAGCGCGCGACCGGTGTCGGATGCCCACAGCGTCAGCGCGGGGCGCGGCCCCAGCAGGTCGCGCAACGCCTGTCCCATTTCGTCGGCCTGGGCGAAGCCCGTACGGGTCAGCGGCGTGTGCGGATGCTCCCCCTGCAGCCGCCGCGCCGCGTTGAACACCGTTTCCCCATGCCGGGCGATAAAGTCGCGACCCTGTCTCATACGATCCGCAGCTAGGTGCACCTGTGGCCGAAAGGCAACGGTTTTTCACGTTTATCCGGCGTTCATGCAACTTGCGCCGCGACGCACCATTTAGCTCCGGACCCGGCGGGCACGCCCGCAGGTCGTGTATAAGGAGTTTAATTATGCGTACCGTTTTCGCAGCCGCGCTGGCAGCATCCACCATGTTCGCCGCCCCGGCCGCCTTCGCCCAGGATGGCGAGGCTACCTTCACCGGTCCGCGTGTCGGCGTGATCGGCGGCTATGACATCATCCGTCCCGGCAGTTCCGAGGACAGCGACATCGACGGCGACGACCAGAGCGTCGACGGCTTCCTCTACGGCGTCGAGGCCGGCTACGACATCGCGCTCGGCGGCGCGGTCGTCGGCGTCGAGGCGGAACTGTCCGACTCGACCGGCAAGGTAAAGGCCAACTCGACCGATCCGAACTATTTCGGCTTCGGCGAAGTCGGCGCCGGGCGTGACATCTATGTCGGCCTGCGTGCCGGTGTCCTCGCCTCGCCCAGCACGCTGATCTACGCCAAGGGCGGCTACACCAATGCCCGCCTGAACGTGCTCGCCAGCGACGGCACCACCGAACTGCGCGAGAATTTCGAGCTCGACGGCTGGCGCATCGGCGCGGGCGTCGAGAAGGCGATCGGCAGCAACACCTACGCCAAGCTCGAGTACCGCTATTCGAACTATTCGAACGCGAATTTCGAGTTCAACAACGGCGCGGTGACGGACGATTTCGACATCGATACCGATCGCCACCAGATCGTCGCGGGTGTCGGCTTCCGCTTCTAAGCGCGATTCCGTCCACAAATGAATGACAGGAAGGGCCGGAGCGGCTTGCTCCGGCCCTTTTTGACGTTAAGGATATCTCGAACTTCCGACGGCAATCCGCACGCCGTCAGTTGAATTGGGGCGGCCGCCCGGGGGTTTGGAATACACATGAAAGCGACGATCGAACGCGCAACGCTGTTGAGGGGCCTTAGCCACGTCCAGTCCGTGGTGGAACGGCGCAACACGATTCCCATCCTGTCGAACGTGCTGATCGAAGCGTCGCTCGACGGATCGCTGCGGCTGATGGCAACCGATCTCGACCTCCAGATCGACGAAACCGTGCCTGCAGCGGTCGATCAGGCGGGGTCGATCACCGTCCCGGCGCACACGCTGTTCGACATCGCGCGCAAGCTGCCCGAGGGATCGCAGGTCGAGCTGACCGCGGCCGAGGGCAAGATCAAGGTCAATGCCGGCCGCGCCAAGTTCGAACTCGGTACGCTGCCGCGCGACGATTTCCCGGTGATCGCGGAGGGCGAACTGCCCACCGTGTTCGAATTGCCGGCCGAGATTCTCAAGCAGATCATCGACAAGACCCGATTCGCGATCTCGACCGAAGAGACGCGTTACTATCTCAACGGCATTTTCCTGCACGTCGCCGACGACACGCTGAAGGCCGCCGCCACCGACGGCCACCGCCTCGCCCGCGTCACCGTGCCCCGCCCCGAAGGGGCCGAGGCGATGCCCGACGTGATCGTGCCCCGCAAATGCGTGGCGGAACTGCGCAAGCTGCTCGACGAGGTCGACGGCTCGGTCGGCGTGTCGCTCTCGGGGTCGAAGATCCGCTTCGACCTCGGCGCCGCGATCCTGACGTCGAAGCTGATCGACGGCACCTTCCCCGATTACAGCCGCGTCATCCCGACCGGCAACGACAAGATTCTCAAGATCGACCCGCGCAGCTTCATGCAGGGCGTCGACCGCGTCTCCACCATCGCGACGGAGAAGACCCGCGCGGTGAAGATGGCGCTCGACCGTGACCGCATCACCCTGTCGGTCACCAGCCCCGACAACGGCACCGCCGCCGAGGACGTGCCGGGCGAGTATGCCGCCCAGCCGTTCGAGATCGGCTTCAACTCGCGCTACCTGATGGACATTCTCGGACAGATCGAAAGCGATCTCGTCGAAGTCCACCTCGCCGACGCCGCCGCGCCGACGCTGATCCGCGAGAACGACAAGTCGCCCGCGCTCTACGTGCTGATGCCAATGCGGGTGTAAACCCGCGCTTGCCTCGGTCGGCATAATCACTTATTTACACGGCTGTCAGTATGGGCAGTCGCATGATGACTACGCAGGCAATCGACTGGGGCAAGCCGCGCAGGCGCGAATGGGGCACGGCGCTCGCCGCACTCCGCCGGCTGCTCGCCAATGGCGACGATACGGTGCAGGTATTCCGCATCATGCGCGCGCTCAACGGCGACACGGTGGGCAGGAACTATCGCAAGCTGCTCACCACGCCCGATGGCGGCCGAATCGCCTATCATCGCGTCGAACTCGCCGAAAAATTCTCCGATCGCGCATGGATCGATTCGTTGCCCGTGGGCAGCGTCGGCGCGGCCTATCGCGATTTTCTCGACCGCACCGGCTATTCGGCGCAGGGGCTGGCCGAGGTCAGCTATGCCGACGCCGATGTCGAACGCGGGATCGAGCATCCGCACGCTTGGTATGGCCGGCGCGAGCGCGACATCCACGACATCTGGCACGTCATCACCGGCTATCAGGCGGACGAGCCGCTGGGCGAGGCATGCCTCGTCGCCTTTTCCTATGCGCAGACCGGCGGTCTGGGCTGGGCCTTCATCGCCGCGGGGGCGGCATTCAAGAGCCTTCGCGTCACCGGATCGCGCGCCTTCGCGCGGGCGGTGCGCGAAGGCTATCGCCACGGCAAGGCGGCAGGCTGGCTGTCGGGCGAGGACTATGTCCAGCTGCTCGCCGAGCCGCTCGACGCGGTGCGCAAGCGGCTCAATATCGGCGATCCGGTTCTCTACCGCGCGGCCCAGGCCGAATTGCGCGCGAAGGGCCTGATCGGGATCTGATCCCCCGCGGGCCCCCTCGCGACCGCGCTAGATCATCGTCATCGGGGCCACTTCCTCACTCGGGGCCAGGATTTCGAGGTCTCCGCGCAGCGTCGTGCGATCGAGCACCGTCTTCGGCAGTTCCAGGACCGATCCGCGAAACGAACCCGGGCCGAACCGCATCAGGCGAAACAATTCCTGCGTCTGGCCGGCATCACCCCGAACGGACAGGCGCAACAGAGCGCCGGTTCCAAGCAAATCGGCGAGCGCACGCGCGAAATTGCGCGGGGTCCCCTCCTGCTGCAACTCCGCAATTTCCGGCGCGGCGAGATGCAGCGCAACGAGCCTGCCCACCGGCGCCAGCGCCTTGTCGGTCGTCGTAACGGCTTCCAATCCATTAGGCCGACCGTCGCCGATTGCGCTCAACCGCCACACCTGCCCGCGGCGCCCGGCGACCTCCTCGGTCCCGATCTGCTCAACCTTGAACTGGAGCACGGGCGGCGGCGCGAACCGGAACACGCGGCCATCGGGCAGCCGAACCTCGCGCACGCCCGGAGTCGCATCGAGCTCAGCCGCCCGACGCCGTCGCGCCGCTTCCGCCAGATCCTCCATCCCGACGACATCGGAGCGCAGCGCCGCGATCGGCTCCATGCGGAACTTGGTGCCGTCGATCGCGACACGCTTCTCGTTCATCAGATAGTCGAGTCCGTCGCGCCGGACGATCCCGCGGCGCTTGCCGGCATACAAGCGCGCATCGCCATTCTCGGCCAGGCTGACGACGATCGCGTCCGGGCGCCCGTCCTTGCTGTAGCTCGCCTCGAGCCCATCGATGACGGCAGTCGCCGGATCACCCGCACAGCCCGCCAATCCGAACAGCGCCGCAGCCAGAATCGATCGCTTCATGATTCCCCCCGCCCCAACGATTGCGCAAGCGCTATGCCTCGGCAAGCCGGAACGCTACAGGCCGGCCATGGCCGTCACCCGCCTCGTCCTCACCGATTTCCGCAATCACGCCGACACGCTTCTGACACCTGAGCCCGGGTTCGTCGTGCTGGCGGGGGACAATGGTGCGGGGAAGACCAATGTGCTGGAGGCGGTGTCGCTGCTCGCCCCCGGACGCGGGCTGCGCCGCGCGCCGCTCGGCGACATGGCGCGGCAGGGCGGCAGCGGCGGCTTCTCGGTGGCCGCGACCTTGCTCGAAGGCAGCGAGATCGGCACCGGCACGCTGGCGACCGCGCCCGAGCGGCGCGTGGTGCGCGTCAATGGCGCACCCGCCGCGGCGACCGCGCTCGCCGAGTGGCTGACGGTGCTGTGGCTCACGCCGGCGATGGATCGGCTGTTCGTGGAGCCGGCGGGCGAGCGGCGGCGGTTCCTCGATCGGCTTACGCTGGCGCTGTCCCCCGGTCACGCCCATCACAGCGCGCGTTACGAAGCGGCGATGCGCGAGCGGAACCGGCTGCTCGCGGCCGAGGAGCCGGCCGATCCCGACTGGCTCACCGCGCTTGAGGCGCGCATGGCCGAGCATGGCGCGGCGATCGACCAGGCACGCCGCACCACCGTCGCCGCGCTCGCCGAAAGCCTGGCCGACCAGCCCGCCGGGCCGTTCGCGCGCGCCGGCCTCACGCTCGAGGGGGAAGGCGCCGACGATCTCGCGGCCCGGCTCCGCGCCGGACGCGCGCGCGACGCCGCAGCCGGGCGTACCCTGGCCGGCCCGCACCGACAGGACCTTGCGGTACTGCATCTCGACAAGGACCAGCCCGCGCATCTCTGCTCAACCGGTGAACAGAAGGCGCTGCTGCTCGGCATCGTGCTCGCCCACGCCGAACTGGTCGCCGCACGGACCGGCCGCGCCCCGATCCTGCTGCTCGACGAGGTCGCCGCGCATCTCGACCCCAGCCGCCGCGCCGCGCTGTTCGAGCGGCTGGCGGGCCGGGGCCAGGTGTGGATGACGGGAACCGAACCGGAATTGTTCGCGAGCGTCCCCGCCCCGCTCACCCGCTATCGCGTGGCGGGCGGGGCGATCGTCGCCGAACGCTGAACGCTCAGGCGGCGAGCGCGAGTTCGCCGACCAGCCGTGCGTGATCCTGTTGCGACAGGCAATTGCGCGCGATCACGTCGCGGATCATCGCGAACGCCTCGGGCGGGGCGCCCGCGCCGACGTTGCGCAGGAAGGTCGCACGTTCCAACGGGGTCATCGCCGGCAGCATGATCGAGAGCGACTCGGCCATTTGCTCGGGCGGGATCGACGCGACGATGCGACCTTCGATCGCCTGCAGTTCGGCGTCGGTGAACAGCGCATGCGCGATCGGCTGCACCTCCAGCTCCTCCGACGCCATGTGCGCGAGGTCGTCGGAAACATAGAGGCTGTAGCGCAGGTAAAGCCGGTGTGCGGCGGCGGGGCGTTCGGCGTCGACCGCCGCCTCGACCGCCGCGATCAGCGCCGCCAGCGCGTCGAACGTTGCGTGATGTTCGGCATGATCGTGATCGAGCGCATCGGCGAGTTCCGGCGCGCGGGCACGCAGCACCGGGTGAAATTCCGCCTCTTCATGCTCGAGATGCGCGCGGGCAACCTCCAGATGGTGACGCAGCGCGGCGATCAGCGCGGCCGAGGCGCGCGCGCACTGCCAGTCGTTGGACCCGAGCCGGATGAGCAGCTGGGCCGAAGCGAAGCGCAGTCCCTTGTGGACGGGACCGTAAAAGTCGTGACGTGCGGACATGAGTCTCCCTCCCCGGACGCACCCGCCCGGGCGTTGTTATTACCGATTCCCCTATGTGTGTTGCCTTAGCAATACACCAAGGCCGTTGCAACTTCGCAATGAAGTGGTTGAACTTTTTTACGGGCGGCGGCGTATTCGTTGCGATGACCAGACGAACCCCCGCAAAGCTCGAGATCCGCAACGCCACGACGCAGGACATTCCCGGCATCCTGGCCCTGACCCGCAAGACCTATCGCAACGTCGAAAACTACAGCGCGGGCATGATCCGCGGCCATATCAACAACTATCCCGACGGCGTGTTCGTCGCGCTCTATGAGGGCGAGGTGGTCGGCTATTGCGCCGCGAGCCGCATCGACGAAGAAGTCGCGCTCGCCCCGCACGACTGGGAATCGATCACCGGCAACGGCTTCGGCAGCCGCCACGATCCCACCGGCGACTGGCTGTACGGCTATGAGATGGTCGTCGCCTCGAAGCAGCGCGGGCTGCGCATCGGCAAGCGGCTCTACGACGCACGGCGGATGCTGGTCGAACGGCTCGATCTCAAGGGCATCGTATTCGGCGCGCGCATGCCCAATTTCCGGCGCTACATCGCCAAGGTGTCCGGGCCGCAGGACTATGTCGATCACGTCGTTGAGGGCGAGATTCGCGATCCGACGCTCGGCTTCCAGATCGCCAACGGCTTCCGTCCGATCGGCGTGCTCCCCGACTATCTGCCCGAGGACAAGCCCTCGGGCGGTCACGCCGCGCACATGGTCTGGCGCAACCCCTATGTCGACCCGAACGAGCCGCCCACCCACCGCGTCCCGCGCGATATCGAAAGCGTGCGGCTGGCGACGGTGCAGTTGCAGGCGCGCGCGGTCGCTGACTTCGACGAATTCATGCGCAACGTCGAATATTTCGTCGATGTCGCCTCCAACTATCGCTCCGACTTCGTGGTGTTCCCCGAGCTGTTCACCCTGTCGCTGCTGTCGTTCGAGCCGCACGACCTGACCCCCGCCCAGGCGCTGGACAAGCTCACCAGCTGGCGCAAGCCGCTGGTGGACCGGCTGTCGGAACTCGCGCTGTCGTACAATGTCAACATTATCGGCGGGTCGCATCCGACCTATACCGACGATGGCGAGATCCAGAACGTTGCTTACGTCTGCCTGCGCGACGGTTCGATCCATGCGCAGGAGAAGATCCACCCCACCCCCGACGAAGCCTATTGGTGGCGGATCAAGGGCGGCGACAGCGTCGACGTGATCCAGACCGATTGCGGACCGATCGGGGTGCTGATCTGCTACGACAGCGAATTCCCCGAACTCGCCCGTCGGCTGGTGGACGAAGGCGCGCGGATCATCTTCGTCCCCTTCTGCACCGACAGCCGCCAGGGTTATATGCGCGTACGCTATTGCGCCCAGGCGCGCGCGATCGAGAACCAGTGTTTCGTGGTGATGAGCGGCAATGTCGGCAATCTGCCCGGCGTCGAGAATATGGATATCCAATATGCCCAGAGCTGCATCCTCACGCCGTGCGACTTCCCCTTCGCGCGCGACGGCATCGCGGCGGAGGCGAGCGAGAATATCGAGACGCTGACCATCGCCGACGTCAACCTCGCCGACCTGACCTGGGCGCGCGCCGAGGGCACGGTGCGCAACCTCACCGACCGGCGGTTCGACCTCTACCGCATCGACTGGACGCAGAGCCCGCGCGGCGAGCAGCAGATGCCGATCGGCCATGGCCATGAAAAGAAGGGACCGGGCGGCGGATAACCCCGTCGCGCGGGCGCATTTCGCTTTCGTTACGTGCGCCCAATCCCTATATGCTGGGCATGGCATCCGAAGACGATAAAACCCCCGAAAATACCCCCAACAGCAACAGCTACGGCGCCGACAGCATCAAGGTCCTGAAGGGCCTGGATGCGGTCCGCAAGCGGCCGGGCATGTATATCGGCGACACCGACGACGGGTCCGGCCTCCACCACATGGTGTTCGAGGTGTCGGACAACGCGATCGACGAGGCGCTGGCGGGGCATTGCGACCGCATCATCATCCAGCTGAACGCCGACGGATCGGTCAGCGTCGAGGATAATGGCCGCGGCATTCCCACCGGCATCCATGCCGAGGAAGGCGTGAGCGCGGCCGAGGTCATCATGACCCAGCTCCACGCTGGCGGTAAGTTCGAGAACACGTCAGACGACAATGCCTACAAGGTTTCCGGCGGCCTGCACGGCGTCGGCGTGTCGGTGGTCAACGCGCTGTCCGAATGGCTCGATCTCAACATCTGGCGCGACGGCGAGGAGCATTACATGCGCTTCGCCTACGGCGATGCCACCGCGCCGCTCAAGGTGATCGGCCCGGCCAACGGCAAGAAGGGGACGCGCGTCACCTTCCTCGCCTCGACCGAAAAGACCCCGGGCGATGGCGGCACGTTCAAGAACCAGATCGAGTACGACTTCGACAAGCTCGAGCATCGTTACCGCGAGCTCGCCTTCCTCAATTCGGGCGTCCGCCTGTTCCTGCGCGACGCGCGGCACGAGGAGGTGAAGGAGGTCGAGCTATATTACGAGGGCGGCATCGCCGCGTTCGTGAAATATCTCGATCGCAACAAGACCGCGCTGATGCCCGATCCCGTGGCGATCGCCGGCACCCGCGACGACGTCACGATCGATGTCGCGCTGGAGTGGAACGACAGCTATTACGAAAACGTTCTCTGCTTCACCAACAACATCCCGCAGCGCGACGGCGGCACGCACCTCGCCGCGTTCCGCGCCGCGCTGACGCGCACGATCAACAGTTATGCGGACAAGTCGGGCCTCCTGAAGAAGGAGAAGGTGACGCTGACCGGCGACGACATGCGCGAAGGGCTGACTGCGATCGTCAGCGTCAAGCTGCCCGATCCCAAGTTCAGCAGCCAGACCAAGGACAAGCTGGTCAGCAGCGAGGTGCGCCAGCCGCTCGAAAGCCTGATGGCCGACAAGATGGCCGAATGGCTCGAGGAAAACCCCCAGAATGCGCGCCAGATCATCCAGAAGGTGATCGACGCCGCCGCGGCGCGTGAGGCTGCCAAGAAGGCGCGCGAGCTGACCCGGCGCAAGGGCGTGATGGACATCGCCTCGCTGCCCGGCAAGCTCGCCGACTGCCAGGAGCGCGATCCGGCCAAGTCCGAACTGTTCCTGGTCGAGGGTGATTCGGCGGGCGGATCGGCCAAGCAGGGCCGCGACCGCCATTTCCAGGCGATCCTACCGCTGCGCGGCAAGATCCTGAACGTCGAGCGCGCGCGCTTCGACCGGATGCTGTCGTCCAAGGAAATCGGCACGCTGATCCAGGCGATGGGCACCGGCATCGGGCGCGACGATTTCAATATCGAGAAGCTGCGCTACCACAAGATCGTCATCATGACCGACGCCGATGTCGACGGCGCGCATATCCGCACGCTGCTGCTGACCTTCTTCTACCGCCAGATGCCCGAGATCATCGAGAACGGGCACCTCTTCATCGCCCAGCCGCCGCTGTACAAGGCGAGCAAGGGCCGGTCGGAAGTCTATCTCAAGGACGATGCCGCGCTCGATCAGTATCTGGTCGATGCCGGCGTCGGCGGGACGGTACTCGACACGGCAGGCGTCCATCGCACCGGCGAGGAGCTGCGCGAACTGGTCGAGCATGCCCGGCGGATGCGCACGCTCGTCCGCTACGTCCCGCGCCGCTACGATCCGATGATCATCGAGGCGCTGGCACTCGGCAACGGGCTCGATCCCGCCGCATCGCGCGACCAGCGCGCCGAGAGCCTGACTTCGGTCGTCACCCGGCTCGACGCGGCGGATGCCGATGCGCGCTGGTCGGCACGCGTGACCGAAGAAGGCGGCTACCACTTCGAACGCGCCTGGCGCGGCGTGACCGATCACCACATCGTCGAAGCCGCGTTCCTCGTCTCCGCCGAGGCCCGCAAGCTGCACGCGCTGGCGACCGAGCACGCCGACAAATATCTCGTCCCGTCGAAGCTCGTCTCGTCCAAGGCGAGCGCCGCAGCGGACGCCGCCGAAGCCGAGGCACCTGCGGACGGTGAAGAGGCGGGTGCCCCCGTCACCGCAGCCAAGGGCGAGGCATTGGTTTCACGCCCCAGCCAGCTGCTCGACGCGATCCTCGCCTTCGGCCGGAAGGGCCTGTCGATCCAGCGCTACAAGGGCCTGGGCGAGATGAATGCCGAGCAGCTGTGGGAAACCACGCTCGATCCGGCCAACCGCTCGATGCTGGTAGTGCAGGTCGATCAGGCGGACGTCGCGGACGAGATTTTCACCCGCCTGATGGGCGATGTGGTCGAGCCGCGCCGCGAATTCATCCAGGAGAATGCGCTCAGCGTCGCCAATCTCGACGTCTGATCGCGGAATCCGAACAGTGCGGCGCTGGACGGATTGCCGTCCGGCGCCGTCTCTGTTTCACCCCCGGTCCGAAACAAGGGGCCGGGGACCATGCGGGGACTCATCGCGATCACATTGCTGTGCGCTGCGGCGCCGGGCGTCGCGCAGGACGTCGCGTCCCCCGCAGCCACTCCCGCCGTGCTGGCGACCGGCATGGCCAGCTATTATGGCGATGCCCATGCCGGGAACCGCACCGCGAGCGGCGAGCGCTTCGATCCCGACGATATGACCGCCGCGCATCGCACCCTGCCCTTCGGCACCCGCCTGCGCGTCACCGACCCGTCGACCGGGCGCAGCGTGATCGTCCGCGTCAACGACCGCGGGCCGTTCCACAAGAGCCGCGTGCTCGACCTGTCCGAAGCCGCCGCGCGCGAACTGGGCATCGTCCGGCGCGGCCGGGCTCTGGTCGAGATCGCACTGGCCGACACGGCGGTCGCGGCGATCGACTGAATCTGCGTTCCGGACGCGCCGACGTCATGCTAAGGTGACGTCCGGGAGGTCCGACACCGATGTCCTTGTTGCTGCTTGCTCTCGCATTCCAGTCCGGCGCGGACACCGATGCAATGGCCGCCTATCGCGAAAAGACGCGCGCGGTCATCCCCTGCGAACGCACCGCCGATCCCGATGAAGTCACGATCTGCGCGCTGCGGGAGGCGGACAAGAAATACCGCGTCCCCTTCATCACCGTGCGCGCGGCCGACAACGTGCCGTTCCAGACCGACAAGGCGCTTGAGGACGTGACGTTCCAGTGCGGCGTCACAGGCCCCTTCCTCACCCCCTGCGGCGGCATGGTAGGGGTGACGGTCGGCGTCGGTTTCGACGGCAAGGTGGTGCGAAAGCGCGAACCCGCGCCCTGACCCGCGGCGCCGGTCCGGCCCCGTTCACTCGCCCAGGATGTGCATCCACATCGGTTCGCCCGACAGGCTCTGCGAGCCGCGCAGCTTTTCCAGCGCCTGCGCCACGCACCGCTCCGGCCCTTCGTGCGTCACGATCACCAGCAGCACGCTGCCATCGGCCATCGCGCCACGCTGGATCAGCGATTCGATCGACACGCCCGCATCGCGCATCGCGGCGGCAATCTCCGCCAGCACGCCGACCTTGTCCGGCACCGTGAAGCGCAGATAGGCACGGCTGCGGCGTTCGCCGGTCGGCGCCGCGGGCTCGCCCGCCAGGCTGGCAGCCGGCATCGCATAGGGCGGGCCGAATTCGGTTCGCGCGATATCGATGAGGTCGGCGACCACCGCGCTCGCGGTCGGGCCGTCGCCGGCTCCGGCGCCCTGGAACAGCAGCCGGCCGACGAAATTTCCTTCCGCCACCACCGCATTGGTCGCGCCGGTGACGTGCGCCAGCGGATGCGCGAAGGGGACGAGATGCGGGTGCACGCGCTGGAACAGCCCGTCGCCGTTCAAGTCCGCGATCCCAAGCAGCCGCACGCGATAGCCGAGCGCCGCCGCCTCGGCGATATCGGCGGCAACGACATCGCGGATGCCGCCGACGGCGACGTCACCGAACGCCGGCTGCGTTCCGAAGGCCAGGCTCGCAAGGATCGACAGCTTGTGCGCGGCGTCGACGCCGTCGATGTCGAAGCCCGGATCGGCCTCGGCATAGCCCATCGCCTGTGCCTCGGCGAGCACGTCGTCGAAGTCGCGGCCTTCCGCCTCCATCTTCGACAGGATGAAATTGCAGGTGCCGTTGAGGATGCCATAGACACGATCGATCACGTTCGCCGCCGCGCCCTCGCGCAGCCCCTTGATCACCGGAACCCCGCCCGCGACCGCCGCCTCGAACTTCATCGGCGTGTCGGATTTCTCGGCCATTCCGGCGAGCTCGAGCCCATGATGCGCGATCATCGCCTTGTTGGCGGTGACCAGCCCCTTGCCCGCCGCCAGCGTCGCCCGCGCGAGCGCGAGCGCCGGTCCGTCCGACCCGCCGATCAGTTCGACCACCACCTCGGCCTCGGGATGGTGCGCGAGCTGCGTCATGTCGTCGACCCAGTCGAACCGCGCGATATCGACCCCGCGATCCTTGGACCGGTCGCGCGCCGACACCGCGACGATCTCGATCGGCCGCCCGGCGCGTCGCGCGATCAGATCGGCATTGGCGTCGATCAGGCGAATGACGCCCGCGCCTACCGTGCCCAGACCTGCCAGCGCGACTTTCAACGGCTCGACCAACGCGATTCCCCATCTCGATCCCGACGGCATGGCGGGATTTCGCACGGCCGTGCCGCACCGGCGCTCTTTGCGGCAGCGTGGCCCCCGGAACAACCCCGGGGCGAGAGAGGATAAGTTTGGCCCGCCCTATTTCTTCGTGAGGCCGATCTCGGCCAGCCGCTCCGCCAGATAGTCGTGCGCGGTGATCGGCGGCTCGCGCTCGGGGTTCTCCGCGCTCACGCATTGCGGCAGCGCCTTGATCAGGAAATCGGGCGCGGGGTGAAGGAAGAAGGGCATCGAATAGCGCGAATGCCCGCGCCGCTCGACCGGCGGGTTGACCACGCGGTGCGTGGTCGAGGGCAGGACATGGTTGGTCAGCCGCTGCAGCATGTCGCCGACATTCACCACCAGCGCCCCCTCGGGCGGCTTGACCGGCAGCCAGCGGCCATCCTTGTCGAGCAGTTCCAGACCCGCCTCTTCGGCGCCGAGCAGCAGCGTGATAAGGTTGATGTCCTCATGCGCGCCCGCGCGCACGTTCGGCGCATCTTCGGTCACCGGCGGATAGTGAAGCAGGCGCAGCACCGAATTGCCGTCTGCGACGGCATGATCGAACCAGTCGTCTGCCAGCCCCAGATGCAGCGCGATGGCCGACAGCAGCCGGTCGCCCGCAGTGTCGAACGCCGCGAACAGCTCGAGGAAGGTCTCGCGAAACCCCTGGGGCGCGTCGGGCCAGATGTTCGGCGCCATCAGGTCCGAAAAGCGGTGCCCCTCGGGCAATTCGCGGCCGATATGCCAGAATTCCTTGAGGTCGACATGGCTCGCGCCCTTGGCGATCTCGGTCTTGAACGGCGTGTAGCCGCGCGCGCCGCCACCGCCGGTGACCAGATAGCCGCGCTTTTCCGCTTCGGGTCGCGCGAAGAACGCCTCGGTCATCGCCCATGCGCGGTCGACCAGATCCTGCGGGATCCCGTGATCGCGCACCATCGCAAAGCCGAACCGCTCGAACGATCCGCCCAGCGCAGCGGCAAAGCCCTGCGGATCGCCCGCCTGATCGGCAAGGCTGACAAGGGGGACTTCGGCTAACAGACGATCGGGCATTTCAAGGCGACTCCGGGTAACGATTCCCCCGCAGATAATCGCTTGAGGCACACTCGAACAGTGGCGCGGGAGGGGCACGGTGCCGTGCGCCCCTCCCGCTTCGCCGTCCGCCTACGCCCGGACGGCGGATTGCGGCCGCTCAGCCTCCGGTGACGGACAAGGTCCCGCGGCTCTTGCCGTCGCCTGCGGGATCGACCTTGAGCGTATACGGGCTGCCCTCGCTGGTCTTGCCGGTCAGTTCGGCGCGATTGCCGGTCACGGTAAAGCCCGCCCCCTCCATCTGCTCGCGGAACCAGGTGCGCACCCGCTCGGCATCGGCCGGCGCATCGAACGCCACGCGCACGCCACCCTTGTCGGTGTCGCTGCCGCGATCCTCGATATTCAGGCTCGAGATGGTGGAGCCGGGATAGAGCTTCACCCCGTCGATATCGAAATTATCGGCATCCATCCTGAACTTGGGCAGCTTGATCGACCCTTCGAAGCCCGGCGCCTTGACCTCGACCCGGCCGTCCTTGTCGGCCTTCGCGGTCACGGATCCGTTGTCGCCCTCGATCGAGATGGTCGTGCCTTCGCCACCACCGCACGCCGCAAGGGCGGCGGCGAGCGGGAGCACCAGCCAGATGCGTTTCATCACAGTCTCCACGCGTATTATTCAGGCAATACACTAAACCGGTTCGCCACGCAGGTCAATTCACGGGGTGACGCATGGGTTGCGATGCGGCATGGGGGCCCGAATGGACGCGCGTACAGGGATTTCCCAAGCAGAATCGGTCGACCGCTCCCCCATCCCGATGGGCGAGTTCGTCGCCATGATCGCATCGATCATGGCGCTGACCGCGCTCGGCATCGATTCGATGCTGCCCGCCCTCCCCGCGATCGGTGAGCAGCTGGGCGTCAGCGAACCCAACCATCGCCAGTATATCATCACGGCCTTCATGCTGGGCTTTGCCGTCGGGCAGCTGTTCCACGGCCCGCTCGCCGACCGGTTCGGGCGCAAGCCGGTAATCGGCATCGCGCTCGGCCTCTATGTCGTCACCAACGTCGTCGCAGCCTTCTCGTCTAGCTTCGAACTGCTGCTGGTCGCCCGCGCCGCCAGCGGTGCGGCGGTCGCGGCCGGGCGCGTGGTGACGGTGGCGCTGGTACGCGACTGTTTCCAGGGGCGGGCAATGGCGCGGGTGATGAGCCTCGCCTTCATGACCTTCATGGTCGTTCCCGTCCTGGCCCCGGCATGGGGCCAGCTGATGATCATGATGTTCGCCTCGTGGCGGTTGATCTTCGGTGGAATCGGTATCGTCGCGGCGGTGGTGCTCACCTGGTTCCTGATCAGAATGCCCGAGACGCTGGACCCCAATTCGGTCAACAAGCTCGACCTGCGCGAGATCTGGCGCGGCTACCGCATCATGTTCCGCGATCGCTGGGCGGTGGGCTACACCTTCGCGACCGCCGCCATCTCCGGGTGCTTCTTCGCGTTCATCGGATCGATCCAGCAGATCGTCTACGACGTGTTCAAGCGCCCGGAACTGTTGACCGTGGTCTTCGCGTCGGTCGCCGGGCTGATGGCGGTCAGCGCCTTCGCCAATTCGCGGCTGGTGATGCGCTTCGGCATGCGCTTCCTGTCGCATCTCGCGATCCTCGTCACCACGGTCCTGGCGATGGTCCATCTCGTCGTCATTCTGCTGGGCGGAGAGAATCTGGTGGTGTTCATCGTGCTGCAGGCGCCGATGATGGCGGCGATGGGCCTTGCCAATTCCAATTTCTCCGCGATGGCGATGGAAAATATGGGCGAGATCGCCGGGCGCGCATCCAGCCTTCAGGGGTTCATCGCGACGCTGGGCGCGGCGGTGCTCGGCGCGGTGATCGGCCAGGCGTTCGACGGGACGACCGTGCCGCTCTATATCGGGTTCACCGTGCTCGGCCTCACGGCGCTGGGCATCGTCTTCGTGACCGAACGCGGCAAATTGTTTCGTCGCAACTGAAGGCGCCTGTCGCAACGCGCGGAACCAGCTGCGCCCGCCCGCCGTTCGCGCCTCCAGGAAACGCATGGAGTCAGATTGCGATGGGTGGTCATCAGGTGCCGGGCATGGGAACCGGCGACGACGGATATGACGAAGACGGCTATGACGAGAGCCAGCGCGCCGAAATTCTCGAGGCGACCGGCGGCGGCCCGGGCAACGGCGTCCTCGTGACCGATCTCGACCCCGATCTCGGGCAGGAGATCGACGAGGAAGACGACGAGGACGAGGCCCTCGGCTTCGCCGACGAACAGACCGACGAAGAGATCGGCGACCCCGACGAGGAAGGGGACGCCGCTGAAGACGCCGCGCAAACCGAATTCGAGTCCGGGACGGTCGACGACGACGATCTGGACGACAACGAGTCCACCGCACTGAACCCCTGACCCGCGCGGATGGGCTCGGACGATGGGTCGGTCGGGCATGGCGGCGGAGACGGCGCCATGCTCGACCGGCCCGCGCTTCGTCGCCAGATCGACTAGCAGGCGATAGACTGACCGGAGCAAGGAGCGGCACTGGAACGACGCGCATCGCTAAGCCCTTGTGCTCGGTGCAATTTGTGTCATGATACACCATCTCTTACTCAAGAGGAGGTTCCGATGACCCGTGCCGCTTCCTATCGCCGCAACGAATTCGAACCGCTCAGCGCGCTCAACATCACTCCGCTGATCGATGTGATGCTGGTGCTGCTCATCATGCTGATCGTCACCATCCCGATCGCCAGCCACAAGATCCCGGTCGATCTGCCCACCGGAGTGGGAAAGGTCGACGACGGCATCATCCACCGGCTCGACATCGCTGCCGACGGCGCGCTGAGCTGGGACGGCACGCGGATCGCCGATGCGCAGCTTCCCGCGCTGCTCGCCGCGGGCGTGGCGGCGGACGAGCCGCTGCACATGAAGACCGACGCCGCCGCGCGCTACGAGCGCTTCGACGATGTGCTGGCGGTGGTGAAGCGCGCCGGCGTGACCAAGCTCGGCTTTGTCGGTCATGAGGCGATGAAGTTCGACTGACGGAACGTGGCGCATGCGGCGGCGTTGGGTTTGCTCCTGTTCTAGCCGACGAGGTTCGCATGCGCCGCGCTGTCCTGTTTCTACCGCTGTTGATCGCAGCTTGCGGGGGCGAGCCCGGCTCCGTGCCCGCGCCCGGCAACGAGAGCGGCAATGCGGTGGATGCGGCGCCAAGCGATCTGGAGGCTCCGCCGTCCGACACGGGTGACACAAACGATCCGGTCGACCCACCCGCAGCCGAGATCGACGCGCCCCCGCCGCCGACGCCCACCCCGGATGAGACCGATGAGACCGACAAGCCCGCGGGTTCGGGCGATCCCGCACCGACGCCCGAATCCGAAGCCGGCCCGCAAGGGGCAGCGCGGGTAGCTCAACGCTATTTCACCCTGCTCGGCAACGGCAATCCCCGCCGCGCCTATGCGCTGTGGGAACCGGGCCGGGCCGGCATGACGGCAGCGCAGTTCGCGCGCAGTTTCGAGAAATACGGGTCGTATCGCGCGACGGTCGGAACGCCCTCACCGGTCGAAGGCGCGGCCGGAAGCCGCTATACGCGCATCCCAGTGCGTGTGCAGGGCACGCTCAAGCAAGGTAATCGTCCCTTCGCCCTGCGCGGAACCGTGACGCTGCGCCGCGTTGCCGACGTCCCCGGGTCGAGCGCGGCCCAACGCCGCTGGCGCATCTATGCGTCCGATCTCGACGCGCGCCCGGGCGAGGCGTCGCCCACCCCGACCCCACAGCCGACCGAGGACAACCGCTCGGTCGCGCATTATCGCTGCGCCGACGGCGCCCGGCTGACCGCCCGTTTCGATCCGGACAATGGTCGCGTGACGCTGTTGCGCGACCGCGAGCGGATCGGGACGCTTCAGCAGCGGCGCGCGGCGTCGGGCATCTGGTATGTCGGGCGCGGCTGGGAACTGCGCGGCAAGGGGCGTGAGGTCACGCTGACACAGGATGGCAAGCCGCCGCTTTCCTGCACGGCGCGGGTGCCGTAAGCGTCAAGCGCATGGCGCGCTTCACGCAACAGATCACCGCCCGGCCCGACGACATCGACGAGTTGGGACACGTCAACAACGCCGTCTGGGTCCGCTGGATTCAGGATGTCGCGGTCGCGCACTGGAACAGCGTCGCCCCGCCCGAACATCGCGACGCGTTCGTCTGGGTCGTGACCCGACACGAAATCGACTATCGCGGCAATGTCGTGGCGGGCGAGACGGTCACCGCCGAAACCTGGGTTCCCGACCCGCCCAAGGGTGCCCGCTTCGACCGCCACATGCGCTTCACCGATGCCGAGGGCCGGGTGAAGGTGGAGGCGGTCTCGACCTGGGCGATGCTCGACCGCGCCACCGGACGACTGGTCCGCGTCCGCCCGGAAATCGCCGCGCCGTTTCTTGAATCCTGAATTCAGCCCGAGTTTCTGAGCGCCGTCGCGATCGCGTTGATCGACAGCAGGATGCCCTGCTCGATCTTGGGATCGGTCTCGCCCGCGCGATGCCGCTTGAGCAATTCGACCTGCAGCAGGTTGAGCGGCTCGATATAGGGCAGCCGCAGCTTGATCGAAGTTTCGAGCGCGGGATGCTTCTCCAGCAGCCGCGTCTGGCGCGTGACTTCGAGCAACTGGTCGTGCGTCGTCCGCCATCCGTCGCGGATGCGCCCGAAGATCGCATCGGCCAGATCGCGATCCTCGACCATCGCTGCATAGCGTTCGGCGATGCCCATGTCGGACTTCGCCAGCACCATCTCCATGTTCGCCAGCGTCGAGGCGAACAGCGGCCAGCCCGCCGCCATTTCGCGCAGCAATCCGCGATCCTTGAACCCGGCGAGCGCCTGCCCGACGCCATACCAGCCCGGCAGCATCACGCGCGCCTGCGCCCAGCTGAACACCCAGGGGATCGCGCGCAGATCTTCGATCGCGTCGCTCTTCTTGCGGCTCGCCGGGCGGCTGCCGATCTTCAGGCCCGCAATCTCGGCGATCGGCGTCATCTGGCGGAAGAAGGTGGTGAACCCGTCGGTGCCATAGACGAGGTCGCGATAGGCCTTGAACGCCGTGGTCGACAGCTCCTCCATCGCCGCCTCGAATCGCGCCGCGTCCGCGTCCGACAGGCGCTGCGGCTCCAGGCTAGCGAGCAAGGTCGCCGACGCCATCGCTTCGAGGTTGGTCTGTGCGCTTTCGCGCGTGCCATATTTGGCGGCGATCACCTCGCCCTGTTCGGTGATGCGGATGCGGCCCTGCACCGTGCCCGGCGGCTGTGCCTGGATCGCCGCGAAGGACGATCCGCCGCCGCGCCCGACCGCGCCGCCGCGTCCGTGGAACAGCTGCATGCCGATCCCCGCTTCCTCGAACACCGGCTTGAGCGCGGTCGACCCCTTGGACAGCCCCCAGGTCGAGGTCAGATAGCCGCCGTCCTTGTTCGAATCGGAATAGCCGATCATCACTTCCTGATGCCCGCGCGCCTTCGAGATCGCGGCGATCTCGGGCAGCGCGAACCAGGCCCGCATGATATCGGGCGCGGCCTCCAGATCGCCGATCGTCTCGAACAGCGGCACCGCCATCACGTGCGCCTGCGGCGTCTCGCCCGGAATGTAGAGCCCGGCTTCCTTGAGCAGGATATTGACCTCGAGCAGGTCGGACACCGACTGCGCCATCGACACGATATACTGGCAGATCGCCGCCCGGCCGTAGCGCTGATGCGCCTCCGCCGCGGCATGGACGATAGCGAGCTCGGACGCCGTCTCTTCGCTATAGTCGGCATAGCGGCTGGTCAGCGGGCGCGGGCTGGCGAGCTCGCGGCGCAGCAGCGCGACGCGCGCATCCTCGTCCAGCGCGGCATAGTCCGCCTCGACCCCGGCGACCTTGAGCAGCTCGCCCACCACGCGTTCGTGCACCGCGCTGTTCTGGCGCATGTCGAGCGTCGCAAGGTGAAAGCCGAAAATGTCGACCGAGCGGATCAGGCGACCCAGCGCACCGCTCGACGCCAGCGTCTCGCCACCCTGTGCCGCCAGCCCCTTGGCGATGGCGGACAGGTCGGCGCGGAATTCGGCAGGATCGGCATAACGCTCGCCGCTCAGCGCGCCCGGACGCGGCGGCGCCTTGCCGGTCAGGTCGCGATAAGTCGCCGCCAGCCGCGCATAGATGCCCGAAATCGCCCGGCGATAGGGTTCGTCGGCGCGGCTCGCCGCCGTATCCCCGCTCGCATCGGCGAGCGCCTGGACGCCGGCATCGATCTGCGCATGGCGCGACGAGATCGAGATCTCGGCGCCCAGCGCGTGCACGGCATCGAGATAATGGGCGAGCACCGCTTCGGACGATCGCGCCAACGTGAGGCGCATCGAATCGGCAGTGACGAACGGATTGCCGTCGCGATCGCCGCCGATCCAGTTGCCCGGACGCAGGAACGCCGGAACGCGGCTGCCCAGCGCACGGTCCCAGCGCGCATACAGCGCTGGCAGCGTCGGCAGGAACACGTCGCGCAGATAGGACAGCGCATTCTCGACCTCGTCGGCGACATAGAGTCGCTCGAAGCGCAGCACCCGCGTCTGCCACAGCAGCGCCACCTGCCGCACGATCGCCTCGTCCACCAGGTCGCCATCCGGCGTCTCGGCGACCCCGTCGTCCTTCATCCGCATCAGCTCGGCGATGCGGTTGCGATGGTCGATCATCGACTTGCGCCGCACCTCGGTCGGGTGCGCGGTCAGTACCGGCGCGACCAGCGCGTGTTCGAGCAGCGCGACGATGCGGTCGCGGTCGATGCCGTGCTCCTTCAGCTTGGCGACGGCATGCTCGACATCCGCGCCCGGCTCGGCGGCAATTCCCTGCCGGTCCTCGGCCAGGTTGGCGAGCATCGAGAACAGCATGAAGCTGCGCACGAAATCGAGCGTGTCGTCGAGGCTGAGGCTGTCCAGACCGGGATCGATCGACTCCGCCCCGGCGATCCCGCGATGCCGGTCGACCGATGCCGACCGGATATATTCGATCCGCCGGAACAACGGCTCGCCGCCATAGGCGCGGATCACATCGCCGAGCACGCGGCCAAGGAAACGGATGTCGGAATTGTTGGTGATGGGGGGTGAGCTGGCCATGGGTGCGTGCTGCACTGCGGGGTGGACCACGTCAACGACTCCGTATCGCTCGTTACCATCCCGCGCCAAATGTCGATTTGCGTCGGATGACAGCGTTGGCGGGCATCGACAAGGCCGACGCGCCCACCTATCGCCCCTGCACAGCATCCACCGATAGGACAGCCCAGCCCATGCAGACCGCCAGCCAGGTTCTCGACCGCGTTCTCGTTCTCGAAATGGTTCGCGTGACCGAAGCTGCCGCGATCGCTGCATCCACGCTTACCGGACGCGGCGACGAAAAGGCCGCCGACGCCGCCGCGGTGGAGGCGATGCGCGCCTCGCTCAACGAACTCTATATGGACGGCACCGTGGTGATCGGCGAGGGCGAGCGCGACGAGGCGCCGATGCTTTATATCGGTGAGAAAGTCGGCTCCGCGCCGGGCAAGGGGCCGAAGATCGACATCGCGCTCGACCCGCTCGAAGGCACCACGATCTGCGCCAAGGCCGGGCCCAACAGCCTCGCGGTGCTGGCGATCGCCGAGGAGGGCAACCTGCTCAACGCCCCCGACGTCTATATGGACAAGATCGCGGTCGGCCCCGGCTATCCCGCCGATATGATCGATCTCGACAAGTCGGTCACCGAGAACATCTGCGCCATCGCCGCGGCCAAGGGTGTCGAGCCCAAGGATATCATCGCCTGCGTGCTCGATCGCCCGCGCCATGAAAAGCTGATCGCCGAGCTGCGTTCGCTCGGTTGCGGCGTCGTGCTGATCGGCGACGGCGATGTCGCGGGCGTCATCGCGACCACCGATCCCGACACCACGATCGACGTCTATATGGGTCAGGGTGGCGCGCCCGAGGGCGTGCTCGCCTGTGCCGCGCTGCGCTGCGTCGGCGGCCAGTTCAAGGGCCGGCTGCTGTTCCGCAACGAGGATGAGCGCGCCCGCGCGCGCAAATGGGGCATCACCGATCTCGACAAGCAATACGACCTGTCGGAGCTCGCCAAGGGCGACTGCATCTTCGCCGCGACCGGCGTGACCGACGGCTCGCTGCTCGAAGGCGTCAAGCGGATGCGCGGCAAGATGACGACCGAGAGCGTCGTGATGCGCGCCAGCTCGGGTACCGTCCGCTGGGTCAAGGGCGAGCACCGCACCGATCGATGAGCGCGTTCCCGGGGGCTCATGCTGATGTGACGGGCGCGGATTGACGGCGGCGCTGCCGTTCGCGCCGCTCGACGCGCTGCTGCTCGCCGCGCTCGCTGCCGCCTATCTCTGGTATGTCGGGGGCGATGGTGGCGGCACCGGGCGCGATGACCGGATCGGGCGCTATCGCCGCTGGATGCGCCGCGCCCCGCTCGCCTTCGGCGCAAGCGCGCTCGCAGCCCTGGTGCTCACCGGACGTTGGGGCGCCCTGTCGATCCCGCCCCCGGAATTCGAACCGCTGATCGCCCCGGCACGCACGCTCGCCGGGTTCGGCGGCGACATCCTCGACCTCAAGATCGCGGTGCTCGCAGGCTTCGGTGGCGGGTCGCTGGTCGGTCTCGCCATCGCCTGGTGGCTCGCGCGGCGGGGCAAGCGCCAGTTGATGGCGGGAAAGATCGCCGCGCTGATGCCGCGCACCGCGCAGGAGATCGGCTGGACCGCCGCGCTGGGCACGATGGCGGGACTTGTCGAGGAATTGTTCTTCCGCCTCGCCTTCCCGCTGTTCGTCGCGCGGGTGACGGGCAGCGCGGAGCTGGGCATGGCCCTGACCACGCTGCTCTTCGCCTATGCCCATCGCTACCAGGGCTGGGTCGGCATGGCGATGTCGGCGCTGGTCGGCGCGCTGCTCGCGATCCTCTACCTCGCCACCGGGCAGCTATGGTTCGCGATGGTCGTCCATATACTGCTCAACCTCAACGCGCTGGTGATCCGGCCGCTGCTGGTGCGGCGGTGAGCCGCACCCATCCAGCCGTCAGTTCTTCAGCCGCCAGCCGGACTTGAAGATCCATGCGATCACGCCGAGGCACACGAACAGGAACGCGGCGGTAAAGCCCAGGCTCACGCCGATCGCCACGTCGCCCTTGTCGAAAAACGCCCAGCGGAAGCCGCTGACCAGATAGACGACCGGGTTGGCCAGGCTGACGCTCCGCCACGGCTCGGGCAGCATGTTGATCGTGTAGAAGGCGCCGCCGAGGAAGGTCAGCGGCGTGACGATCAGCGCCGGGACGAACGACAATTGCTCGAACCCCTTGGCCCAGATGCCGATGATGAAGCCCAGCATGCTGAACGTCACTGCGGTCAGCACCAGCATCGTCAGCATCATGAACGGATGCGCCAGCGGCACGTCGA
This sequence comes from Sphingomonas plantiphila, assembly GCF_046000505.1. Classification (NCBI taxonomy): domain Bacteria; kingdom Pseudomonadati; phylum Pseudomonadota; class Alphaproteobacteria; order Sphingomonadales; family Sphingomonadaceae; genus Sphingomonas; species Sphingomonas plantiphila. The sequence goes on from NZ_JBELQC010000001.1 coordinate 257,721, forward strand.
CGAACGCCATCGCGGTGACCAGGATGATCAGGCCGATCGCGATCGACTTGGTCGCCGCCGCGCCGACATAGCCGATGACCATCTCGATTGCGGTGACCGGCGCCGACAGCAGCTCGTACACGGTGCCGGTGAACTTCGGAAAATAGATGCCGATCGACGCGTTCGAGATCGACAGCTGCAACAGATTCATCATGATCAGGCCCGGCACGATGAAGCTGCCGTAGGAGACCCCGTCCAGCTCCTGCATCCGCGATCCGATCGCGCCGCCGAACACCACGAAATAGAGTGCGGTGGTGATCACCGGGGTGACCAGGCTCTGCCACAGGGTGCGCATCGCGCGTGCCATCTCGAAGCGATAGATCGCCCAGACGCCATGATGGTTGAACCCGCTCATGCCGCCACCTCCTCACGCTTCGTCGCGACAAGGTCGACGAAGATATCCTCCAGGCTCGACTTGGACGTGTCGAGGTCCTTGAAAGCGATGCCCAGCTCGCCCAGCTTGCGCAGCAGCGAGGGGATGCCGGTGCGTTCGGCCTGCGCATCGAACGTATAGCGGAGTCGCGTCCCTTCATCGGCCAGGCTGAGCTGCCATTCGGAAAGCTCGGCAGGAATGTCCGTCATCGGCTCAACCAGCGCCAGGTCCAGCTCGCGCTTGCCCAGCTTCTTCATGAGCACCGCCTTGTCCTCGACCAGCAACAATTCGCCCTTGTTGATGACGCCCACCCGGTCGGCCATCTCCTCGGCCTCCTCGATATAGTGGGTCGTCAGGATTATCGTCGTCCCGCGTTCGCGCAGCCGGTGGACCAGCTTCCACATGTCGCGGCGCAGCTCCACGTCGACGCCCGCGGTCGGCTCGTCGAGGAACAGGATGTCGGGCTCATGCGCCAGCGCCTTGGCGATCAGCACGCGGCGCTTCATGCCGCCCGACAGCTCCATGATCTTGGACTTGCGCTTGTCCCACAGCGACAGGTCCTTCAAAACCTGATCGATATAGGCGTCATGCCCGGCGCGACCGAACAGGCGGCGGCTGTAGCGCGTGGTCGCCTGCACGGTTTCGAACATGTCGACCGACAGTTCCTGCGGGACCAGCCCGATCATCATCCGCGCGGCGCGCGCCTGCGCGATCGCATCATGCCCGCCGACCAGGATCGTGCCGCTGCTGGGCGTGACGATGCCGCAGATGATGTTGATCAGCGTCGTCTTGCCCGCGCCGTTCGGGCCGAGCAGCGCGAAGATTTCGCCCTTGTTGATGTCGAGATCGACCGATCCCAGCGCCTTGTGCCCCGAGGCATAGGTCTTGCTGACGCCGCGGACGGATAGAATTGGTTGCATATGGCCCCCTTAGCAGGCGCAGCATATGGGTTGGGGGTTGCACACCAGCAAGACCGGGCGCGATGACATTCGCGGTTGAACCTGGGTGATATAGTGTGATAATACACTCCGCTCATGTCGAACAGGAGTGCGTCATCAGAATTGCCCTCGTCTCGTCCGTGCTTGCCCTTGCGGCCAGCGGCTGTGTCCATCCCGAAACAGCCGCGCCGCTTCCGCCACCCCCGACCGCCCAGTCGAGCCAGCTGGACGCGGTATGGTGTGCGGTGCCCGCGGCAATGGCCGAGCATAAGCTCACCGGCCTCAGCATTGCGGTGTTCGACCGATACCGCATCGTCGCGGTCCGCAGCTTCGGCAGCAAGGCCGTCGGCACCGACGCTCCGATCCGCGACACCACCGCCTTCTCGACCGCATCGATCTCCAAGCCGGTCACCGCACTGCTCGCGCTGATGCTCGAGGCCGAGGGCCGGCTCGACCTCGACGCGCCGGTCGCGACCTATCTCAGGCGCTGGCGTCTGCCCGACAGCCCCTATCCCGCCAGCGCGCGCATCACGCTGCGCCAGCTGCTCACCCACCGCGCGGGCACCTCGCAGCATGGCTTCGCCGACTATTATGAAGGCGATCGCATCCCCACGCTGGTCGACAGCCTCGAGGGCCGGATCCCGCGCTACGACAAGCCGATCGCGTTCCTGTTCGCGCCCGGCACCGACTGGAAATATAGCGGCGGCGGCTATGTCATCGCGCAGATGGCGATTGAGGACCGGACGGGCCGCCCGCTCGCCGCTCTCGCCGCGGAGAAAGTCTTCGGCCCGCTCGGCATGCGCCACACCAGCATGATCCAGCCCGGCGAGCCGGGGTTCGCGCGCGATGTCGCGCTGGTCCATGACGAGCAGGGCAGGATCATCCGCACCGGCCTGCCGATCACGCCGCAGGTCTCCGCCTCGGGCATGTGGTCCACGCCGACCGATCTCGCGCGCTTTGCCATCGCCATTCAGCGCGCGCTCATGGGCAGCCACGACGGCCCGGTCACCCCCGCCATGGCGCGCGCGCTGACCGGCATCGTCTCGCTCAAGCCGGTCGGCGGCATGGCGATGCCCTTCTTCCGCGGCTTCGGCCTCGGCCGCACCGACTGGTTCCGCCACGACGGGTCGAACACCGGCGTCAACAGCGACCTGTTCGGCGCGATGACGGGCGGATACGGCTTCGTGCTGATGGGCAATGGCGACGATGCCAATACCGGCCCGGTCTTCGCGATGCTCCGCGGCGCGATCATCGACACGATGCGCTGGGGCGCGACGCCCCCGCCCGATCGCCCGATCGACCCCGCCCTCGCACGCGCCCTGCCCGGCACCTACAAGGGCCTGCTCTACGATCTCGGGCTCGACTACCGGATCGAGGAACAGGATGGCGCGCTGTGGATCGCGTCCGACTTCTTCACGCAGTTTCTGGGGCGCGACGCCAGCCGCATGCGCCATCTCGGCGGGGGCACGTTCGCGATCGACGACTATCCCAACCGGCTGCGCTTTCACCGGGGTGCGGATGGTCGCATCGTGCAGGTGACGATCGACCGTCCCGGCAGCGGCGCCGACCCCGTGACCCGGCCCGTCGAACGGGTCGGCGCCCCTTGAGCCGCGCGGGGCTGGACGTCCGCGGGCGCTAGCGCGCCGCGCGCGCGGCGTCGACCGCCTGCTTCAGCACGTCATAGGGGACCATGCCCGAAATCACTTGGTCGCCGATCACCCAGCTGGGCGTGCCCGTGACGCCCAATTTGCCCGCGACGTCCAGATTGCGCGTGACCTCGGCCTCGACCCGCTCGCTGCTGATCGCCTGCCGCGCACGCGCGGTATCGAGCCCCGCGCTCTTCGCCGCCGCATCGATCGACGCCTCGCTCAGCTGGCCCGCCGAATAGAGCGACGTGTGGAACGGCTTGAACTTGCCCTGCTCCGCTGCGGCGAGGCCCCAGCGCGCGGCGACGCGGCTTTCCTCGCTCAGGACCGGCAGCTCGCGATAGACGACGCGCACCTTCGGGTCCTCGGCCAACAATCGCGCGATCATCGGCAGGCTGGCGCGGCAATAGCCGCAGGCATAGTCCATCCACACCGAAACGGTGACGTCGCCCGACGGATTGCCCTCCCACGCGCCGGCATAGGGTTTGGTGATCGCGTTGCGATTGGCGGCGACGACCTTCCCGCTCTCGCGCTCCTGCAGGCGCTTCATCGCCTCGGGCAGGATCTCGGGATGCTCGAGCACATAGCTGCGCACGACCTTCCCGATTGCCGCCTCGTCGCGCGATCCCGCGCCGCCCGACCCCAGCGCCTGTACGCCCAGCACAAGCGCACCGCCGATGGCGCCCGACAGGACCAGCACGCCAGCCAGCGCCAGCGGGCTCTTCGCCAATCGTTCGATCACTTCTTTTTCCTGTCCTGCATCAATCCCTGCGCCGCCATGACGATGTCCTGCGCGCGAATCCAGTCCGGCGATCCCTGCGGCAGCCCCGCCATCGCCGCCTGCGCGCTCGGCAGCGCGCGGCCGAAATCGCCGCTCATGCTCGCGCGCTCGGCGGTCGCCAGCGCCGCGCGCGCGGTATCGCCCTTGCGCTCGTACACCATGCCCAGCTGATACCAGGCGAACGGGTTTTCCTGATCGCGCGCGACGGCCTGACGCAGCACGGTCTCGGCTTCGGCGAGATGCTTCGGATCCTCGGTCGCGATCAGCGCATGGCCGAAGGTGGTGGCGATCAGCGGCTGGAAATTGGTCAGGCTGGTCGCCTCGCGCAGCGGGACGAGCGCATCCGCAGGCTTGCCCGACTCGAGCAGGATCTGCCCCTCGAGTTCGAGGAAATAGGGATTTTTCGGCTCGGCCTTCACCAGCGCCGTGGCCTCTGCCGCGGCCTCCTTGGGATAGCCGCCCAGGTGATAGGCATAGGCGCGCGCATAGTGCGCGGGCACGCTGGTATCCGACACCGGATATTTGCGCAGCGTATCCTTGGGCTCGGACACGAATCCGCGCAGCTTGGCCTGGACGCGCAGGAAGCGCGCCTCGATCTCGGGGTCGCTCGGCTTGTTCCACGCCGGGTCCGACTGCAGGTCGGCGGTCAGGGTCGAGATGCGCTCGCCCGACATCGGGTGGCTCATCACATAGCTCTGGTCGCTGCCGCGCTTCAGGCCCCAGCGATATTCCTGCTGCTGCAGCTTCTTGAAAAAGCCGAGCATGCCCTTGCCGGTCACGCCCGCACCCGACAGGAATTTGACGCCCGCCGCATCGGTGGTCGCTTCCTGCGCGCGGCTGAACGCTAGGTAGCTGCCCATCGCCGCACGCTGGCCGAGTTGCATCAGGCCCACGCCCGCATCGGCGGAGCCCGCCGCCATCGCCGCGGCGCCGAGCAGCAGGCTCAGGATCGTGATGCCGGTCGCGCCCTTGGCCATGCGATCGCCCAACGGCACATGGCCGCCGGTGATATGGCCCAGTTCGTGCGCGATCACGCCCTGCACCTCGTTGGCGTTGCTGGCGGCGTCGATCAGCCCCGAGTGGATGAACACCATCTGCCCGCCCGCGACAAAGGCGTTGATCGACGGATCGTTGATCAGGACGATGCGGACATTGGCCGGCGACAGGTTCGCCGCCTTGATGATGTCGCGCGACATGTCGGCGAACAACGCCTCGCTCTCCGCATCGCGCAGGATCGACTGGGCATAGGCGGGGCTGGTGACGCACAGCAGCAACAGCAGCGCGAACAGGGAGACTAGGCGCTTCATCGGCGGCATCATGGCGGAAAATCCCCCGCGATCAACGGTCAGCATGACCGGACGCATCCCATGCAGGATGGGCGGCGCGGTCTGAACCTGGCATGAAAAGGGCGGAGACGCCGGTCGCGTCCCCGCCCCTTCAAGCTGGATCAGGCGCCGAAGGTGCGCTGCCACCAGCCGCGGCGCGGCGCACCGGCTTCACCTTCGCCCTGCGAAGTCTCGCTCGGCGCATCTTCCGGCGCGACATCGCCCGCGGGCGCCGTGGCGTCGAGATCCTGGCTCACCTCCTCGACCGGAGCGGCTTCGGCCTTCTTGCGACGCGTGCGCTTCGGCTTGGCCGGGGCCTCGGCCGCCTCCTCGTCCGCCGCGACCGGTGCCGCGATGGGCGCTTCGATCGGCGCAGCTTCGGCGGCAGGTGCTTCTTCAGCCTTCTTGCGACGCGTACGCTTGGGCTTGGCCGGCGCTTCCTCGGCGGAAGGCGCCTCGACCGGTGCCTCGGGCGCAGCCTCGGCAGCTTCGCTCACCGGCTCGGCATCGGCCTTTTTGCGGCGCGTACGCTTGGGCTTGGCGGGTGCTTCCTCGGCATCGGCACCGGTCTCGGCGACCGGCGCGTCCTCGGGCTGCGCTTCGACGACGGCTTCACCCTCGCCAGCGTCTTCCGCTGCCTCGGCTCCGCTATCCTCACCGGCACCCGCACCGCGACGTCCGCCACGGCGACCGCGACGACGGCGCTTGCGGCCCTCGCCCTCGCCATCGGCGCCCGACGCTTCGGCTGCGACTTCGGACTCGCCATCGCGCGGCGAGTCATCGCCTTCGCCGTCGGCATCGCCGTCCTGCTCGCCCTCGACACCCTGCGGCGCATCGCCGTCCTCGCGGCGGTTGCGCCGACCGCGGCGGCGGCGGCGGCGCTTGCGACCGCCCTCGCCCTCGCCATCGTCGCGCTCACGCCGCTCGCGCGGCGCGCGGGCCTCGACCTCTTCTTCCTCTTCCTCCTCGTCGATCTCCTCGACGAAGTCCTCCTCGATCTCCTCGATCGCGGCGGCGAATTTGGGTGCGTGCGCCGGCGGCGGCCCGTCGGCCTCGACCGACATGCGCGCGCCTTCCAGCTCGCCATCCGACAGGATCTCGACGCTCACGCCATAGCGATCCTCGATCTCGGCGATGTCGGCGCGCTTCTTGTTGAGCACGTAGAAGGCCGCTTCCTGGCTGCAGCGCAGCGTGATGACCGACCCGCGGCCGCGCGCCGCCTCGTCCTCGATCAGGCGCAGCGCGCTGAGGCCCGCCGACGACGCCGTACGGACCAGGCCCGTCCCCTCGCAATGCGGGCACTGGCGCGTCGATGCCTCGAGCACGCCGGTACGCAGCCGCTGGCGGCTCATCTCCATCAGGCCGAACGCGCTGATGCGACCGACCTGGATGCGCGCGCGATCGTTCTTCAGCGCCTCCTTCATCGCCTTCTCGACCTTCCGGACGTTGGACGAATGATCCATGTCGATGAAGTCGATCACGACGAGGCCGGCCATGTCGCGCAGCCGCAGCTGGCGCGCGATTTCCTGCGCGGCTTCAAGGTTGGTCGCGGTCGCGGTCTGCTCGATCGAATGCTCGCGCGTCGACCGGCCCGAGTTGATGTCGATCGACACCAAGGCCTCGGTCGGGTTGATCACCAGATAGCCGCCGGACTTGAGCTGCACCACCGGGTGGTACATCGCCGACAATTGCTCTTCGACCCCGGCGCGCTGGAACAGCGGCACCGCGTCGCTGTAATGCTTCACCTTCTTGGCGTGGCTCGGCATCAGGAGCTTCATGAAGTCCTTGGCCTGGCGATAACCATCATCGCCCTCGACGATCACCTCGTCGATATCCTTGTTGTAGATGTCGCGGATCGCCCGCTTCATCAGGTCGCTGTCGCCATAGACCAGCGCCGGCGCCGACGATTGCAGCGTCTTGTCGCGAATCTCGTCCCACAGCCGCGCGAGATAGTCGAAGTCGCGCTTGATCTCGGTCTTGGTGCGCTGAAGCCCCGCGGTGCGGACGATGCAGCCCATCGACGGCGGCAGCTTCATGTCCGCCATGATCGTCTTGAGCCGCTTGCGGTCGGCTGCGCTCGAAATCTTGCGGCTGATCCCGCCGCCATGCGCGGTGTTGGGCATCAGCACGCAGTACCGGCCGGCAAGCGACAGATAGGTGGTCAACGCCGCACCCTTGTTGCCGCGCTCTTCCTTGACGACCTGGACCAGCAGCACCTGGCGGCGGCGGATCACGTCCTGGATCTTGTAGCGGCGGCGCAGGCTCATGCGGCGCTGGCGCAGCGCCTCGACCTGGTCGTCATTGCCCTTGCGACCGCGACGGCGGCGACCGCCCTTGCCGGACTCGCCTTCACCCTCGGCGTCGCCTTCGGCCGCCTCGGCATGTTCCTCGTCCTCGTCGGCCGGGCGCTCGAGCACCTCGACCTCGCCGTCCTCGTCGTCATGATCCTCGTCGCCGTCGGCCTCCTCGCGCAGCGCCGCTTCCTCGGCGGCATGCTCGGCCTCTTCGCGCAACAGCGCGTCGCGGTCTTCCTTGGGGATCTGGTAATAGTCGGGGTGGATTTCGCTGAACGCCAGGAACCCGTGGCGATTGCCGCCATATTCGACGAACGCCGCCTGCAGCGACGGTTCGACGCGGGTAACCTTGGCTAGATAGATATTGCCTTTGAGCTGCTTGCGCTCGGCACTTTCGAAATCAAACTCCTCGATTCGGTTTCCTTTGACGACCGCCACGCGGGTCTCTTCCCGGTGGCGTGCGTCGATCAGCATACGCATGGTCATTGATGAGTCTCCGGGCGCGCCAAGCGCTCGATAGCCGCGGCGCGCGAACATGATTGCGCCACGTCGAGATGGGGGCGCGGGGGTTTGGTGATGCCTCTGCTGCATCGGCACGGCCGGACCCGTGGGTGCCCGCCTCCGCCGCCTCGCGCGCGACCGCCTGAGCGGTGCGATGCGGGATGGACGGAAATTGCCTCATGCAGCGTCAACCTGAAATGCCGGGCCAGTGGGGCCGACGATGGGAAGCCGAAACCGCAGATGCGGGTCCGGCAGGCTCGCTGCCTAGCACCCGTCGCGCGGCGCGGCAACATTCCGCTTGCGATATGGCAATCGGCAAGGACGACCGGCATCGCGCTGCCGGCAACCGGCAAAAACATGCCGAACGGCGCATTAACCGCACCCCTTCACCGCGATTGAAGAAGCACGGGGGTAGACGGGCAGGGTCAGGGTTACGTTTGTTGTGAGTACACGTGCATGCTTTTGGGCTGGACCCCCCCCAGCCCGGCGCGGCATATCGCCCGGGTGACTTTTTTTCTGGCCCTTCTCGCCGGCTTTCTAAACGGCGCGCCGAGTTGGGCCGGCACGATCCGCGATATCGACGTCCAGTCGAACCGGATCGTGATACGGTTCGACGACCGCGTGGCACAGGCCAGCAGCTTCCTGCTCGCCGGGCCGAACCGGATCGCGATCGACCTGATGGGCGCGCGCCCCGGCGCTGCACCCGGCCAGACGCAGAGTCCCGTCGCCGGCGTCCGACAGGCGGCGCAGGGCGATGGCGCGCGCGTCGTGTTCGATCTCGCCCGTCCCGCGATCGTGACCGAGGGGCGCTTTGCCGCCGACGGCGCGACGTTGACGCTCGAGCTGCGCACGGTCGACGACGCACGGTTCGCGCGCGCCGCGGCGGAAGGGCGGATGAGCTTCCTGCCCCCGTTCAGCTTCGCCCGCGCGTCCAGCCGCCATCCCTATAGCGTGTCGGTGGCGGTCCCGCCCAAACCCGCGCCCTTCGCGCTCCCGCGCGTCTATGGCGCCGACGACGATCGCCCGCTGGTCGTGCTCGATCCCGGCCATGGCGGGCGCGACCCCGGATCGATCTCCGCCGATGGCGTGCATGAGGCCGATATTGCGCTCAAGATTTCCCGCGCGATCCGCGACGAACTGGTCGCATCGGGCCGGGTGCGCGTCGCGCTGACCCGCGACGACGACCGCTACCTGCTCCACCGCGACCGGTTCGAGGTGGCGCGCAAGCTCGGCGCCGCGCTGTTCATCTCGATCCATTGCGACGCCGCGCATACGCCCAGCGCCAGCGGCGCGACGGTCTATACCCTGTCGGAAGTCGCTTCGGACAAGGAAGCCGCACGCCTCGCCGCGCGCGAGAACAAGTCCGACATCCTGTCCGGAATCGATCTCGACGGGCAGAATCGCGACGTCTCGTCGATCCTGATCGACCTGACCCAGCGCGAGACGATGAATGCATCGGCCAAGTTCGCACGCCTGCTCAGCCGCGAGGCGCAGGGGCTGATCCCGGTCAAGGAAAACCCGCACCGCATGGCATCGCTGCTGGTACTCAAGGCACCCGACATGCCCTCGATCCTGTTCGAGACCGGCTATATCTCCAACCCGGCCGATGTCGCGATCCTGAACTCGCGCGACGGGCGCAAGCGCATCGCGCAGAGCGTCAGCCGCGCGGTCGCGATCCATTTCGCGACGCGGATGGCATCGCGATAGCCGGGGCCGCCATCGCGCGGCCCCGCTCGCCCCACCCGTCGCAAACGCAGGTGGCATGACGGGCGTATCCTGCTAAACCCCGCGCGCGATGGCCGATCAGTATCAACCCAATTTCACCCTCAAGTTCACGCGTGAGGACGTCGGCAACCGCTTCGCGCAACTGCGCAGGAAATGGTGGTTCCGTGTCCTGGCATGGCTCGCCCTGCTCGCAGGTCTCGGCACGATCGCGCTCTGGGCGCTGTTCCTGCGCGACCTCCCGTCGGTCGACAAATTGCGCGCCTATGAGCCGCCGCTGCCGACGAACATTCGCGCCGGCGACGGCATGCCGCTGCGCAGCTATGCGCGCGAACGCCGCGTCGAATTGTCGTACGAGGAATATCCCAAGCTCCTGGTCGGCGCGTTCCTGTCGGCCGAGGACAAGACCTTCTTCCAGCACAGCGGCGTCGATTATCCCGGCCTCGCCCGCGCCGCGTGGCAGGGGCTGACCAGCGGCGAAACGCCGCGCGGCACCTCCACCATCACGCAGCAGGTGGCGAAGAACCTGCTGCTCACCAACGAAGTCAGCTACGTCCGCAAGGCGCGCGAGGCCATCCTCGCCTTCCGCATCGAAAATTCGCTGTCGAAGGAGCAGATTCTCGAACTCTATCTCAACCAGATCGCGCTCGGCCGGAACGCGTTCGGGGTCGAAGCGGCGGCCAACGCCTATTTCGACAAGAGCGTGCGCGACCTGACGCTGCCGCAATTCGCCTATCTCGCGATCCTGCCCAAGGGCCCGAGCAACTACATGCCCGAACGGCACGAGAAGCGCGCGATCGAGCGCCGCAACTGGGTGCTCGGGCAGATGCACGAGAATGGCTATATCGACCAGGCGCAGCTCGACGCCGCGCTCGCCGCCCCGCTCGGCGCGGTCCCGCGCAAGACGCCCAGCACCGATCCGCTGGGCGGCTATTTCATCGAAGAGGTGCGCCGCCAGCTGATCGACAAGTTCGGCGAGACCGAGGAATCCGGACCGTACAGCGTCTATGCCGGCGGTCTGTGGGTCCGCACGTCGTTCGATCCGGAAATCCAGAAGGCCGCGCAAAAGGCGCTGCGCGAAGGCCTGCTCCGCTATGATCGCGGCCGCGGCTGGTCCGGCCCGATGCGCGAGGCGCCGTTCGAGGGCGATGGCTGGCGCAGCGCCTTGCTCAACCACAATATCGATCTCGATTATGAGGATTGGCGTTCGGCCATCGTCATCTCGAAATCCGGCACGTCGGCAGAGATCGGCTTTGGCGACGGGCGGACCGGCACGCTCCCGCGCGGCGGCGCGCAGATGCCCGTGCGCGGCAAGGGCGGCACCGCGTTCGCCGCGCTGAAGCCCGGCGACGTCATCGCGGTCGCGCCCGAGGGCGGGGTGTTCGGCCTGCGCTCGATCCCCAAGATTTCGGGCGGCATGGTGGTCGAGGATCCGCGCACCGGCCGCATCCTCGCGATGCAGGGCGGGTTCGACGCGACGGTTCAGGCATTCAACCGCGCGACCCAGGCGCAGCGCCAGCCGGGATCAACGATCAAGCCGATCGTCTACGCCGCCGCGCTGGAGAACGGGATGACCCCGGCCTCGATCATCGTCGACGGGCCCTTCTGCGTGTGGCAGGGCGCAGCGCTGGGCGAGAAGTGCTTCCGCAACTTCGGCGGCACGCGCGGCGCGGGTCCCAAGACGATGCGCTGGGGCATCGAACAGTCGCGCAACCTGATGACAGTGCAGGCGGCGAACCAGACGGGCATGGACAAGGTGGTCGACCTGATGCAGCGCACCGGGGTCAGCCAGCAGAAATATCCGCCCTATCTCTCCTATGCGCTCGGCGCCGGCGAGACGACGGTGATGCGGATGGTCAACGCCTATTCGATCCTGGTCAACCACGGCCGCGCGCTCAACCCGACGCTGATCGACTTCGTCCAGAACCGCCACGGCAAGGTGGTGTGGCCGGAAAACTGGCGCCCGTGCGATCGCTGCAACATGCCCGACTGGGACGGCAAGCCGATGCCGCGCCCCGTCGTCCGCTCGCGCCAGGTGCTCGACGCGATGAGCGCCTATCAGATGGTCCACATCACCGAGGGCGTGATCCAGCGCGGCACCGCGACCATCCTGCGCGATCTCAACCGTCCGATCATGGGCAAGACCGGCACCTCGACCGGTCCGCGCGACGTGTGGTTCGTCGGCGGCACGCCGCAGATGATCGCGGGCCTCTATATGGGCTATGACACGCCGACCAATCTCGGCGGCTATGCCCAGGGCGGCACGATCGCCGCGCCGATCTTCAAGGCGTTCGCGCAAAAGGCGTATGAAGGGCTGGATGTCCTCCCCTTCACCGCGCCATCGGGCATTCGCATGGTCCGCATCGACCGCACCACCGGCAAGCGCGTGTTCGGCGCCTGGCCCGGAACCGATCCCAAGGGCGCGGTGATCTGGGAAGCGTTCAAGCCCGAAAGCGAGCCGCGCCGCCGGACGATGCGCGACGAAGAGGAAGCGCCCAAGGCGGAGGTCAAGAAAAAGGCCGTGCGTCAGGAGGGGCCACGCGACAGCGACTTCTTGCAACGCGAGGGCGGAATCTACTAGCGGCACTAATTCGTCGCCCCAGCGAAAGCTGGGGCCTCGCGCCGCATGCCGCTCGCTTGCGGTTTGAGACTCCAGCGTTCGCCGGGGTGACGGTTCATTTGAAAGGTTTTCACGATGCGCGCCGAAGCGCAGGCTTACGCCGACAAGATCAACGACGCCCTCGCGCTGCTGCGCCGGTTCCTGGACTGGGACAAGGCGCTGCGCCGGCTCGACGAACTGAACGCCCGGGTCGAGGATCCGACGCTGTGGGACAATCCCAGGGCGGCGCAGGATGTCATGCGCGAACGCCGCAGGCTCGACGAATCGATCAGCGCGACCCGCGCGATCGAGCGGGAACTCGCCGACACGCTCGAACTGATCGAGATGGCCGACGAAGAGGGCGATACCGCAATGGGTGACGAGGGCGTCGCCGGCCTCGCCGCGCTCGCCGAACGCGCCGAGCAGGACAAGGTCAAGGCGCTGCTCTCGGGCGAGGCCGATGCAAACGACACCTATCTCGAAGTCCATTCGGGCGCGGGCGGCACCGAAAGCCAGGACTGGGCCGAAATGCTCCAGCGCATGTACACGCGCTGGGCCGAACGCCACGGGTTCAAGGTCGAACTGATGGACTATCACGCCGGCGAACAGGCCGGGATCAAGTCGGCGACACTGCTGATCAAGGGCGAGAACGCCTATGGCTATGCCAAGACCGAAAGCGGCGTCCACCGCCTCGTGCGCATCTCGCCCTATGACAGCTCGGCGCGGCGCCACACCAGCTTCTCGTCGGTGTGGGTCTATCCGGTGATCGACGATTCGATCGATATCGAGATCAACGAAAGCGACCTCAAGATCGACACCTATCGCGCCTCGGGTGCGGGCGGGCAGCACGTCAACACCACCGATTCCGCGGTGCGCATCACCCACGTGCCCTCGGGCATCATCGTCGCCAGCCAGCAGGACCGTTCGCAGCACAAGAACCGCGCGACCGCGATGGGGATGCTGAAAGCCCGCCTGTACGAGGCCGAACTGGCCAAGCGCGAGGCCGCGGCGCTGGGCGAATACAGCGCCAAGACCGAGATCGGCTGGGGCCACCAGATCCGCTCCTACGTCCTCCAGCCCTATCAGCTGGTGAAGGATCTGCGCACCGGCACGACATCGACCGCGCCCGCCGATGTGCTCGACGGAGCACTCGACCCGTTCATGGCTGCTGCGCTATCACAGCGCGTGACCGGCGAGACGGTCGAGGTGGAGGACGTCGATTGAGACTGACCCGGGCCGCGCTGATCCTGCTCCCCGCGCTTGCGCTGGCGAGCTGTGACGAGACGCGCCCGCGCCCCCAGCCCGAGCCGAGCGAGGAACTGAGTTTTCCCGCGGCGGACCGGCCGGTGGCGACGATCGTTTCGGCGCGCTGGTCGACCGAGGAAGCGCGCGATCGCCTCAACGAAGCCGACACGGTGATGAACCGCGCCGACATCCGCCCCGGCATGACCGTCGCCGATATCGGCGCGGGTGAGGGCTATTACACCATCCGCCTCGCCCAGCGCGTCGGCAAGGACGGGCGCGTGCTGGCGGAGGACATCATTCCTGAAGTCCGCGACGCGCTCGCGCAGCGCGTCGCGCGCGAGCGGCTCGACAATGTCAGCGTGCGCCTTGGCGAACCCGACGATCCCAGGCTGCCCGACAACAGCTTCGACCGCGTCTTCATGGTCCATATGTATCATGAGATCGAGGAGCCGTATGAGTTCCTGTGGCGAATGCGCCCGTCCTTGCGCAAGGACGGACTGGTCGTGGTCGTCGACGCCAACCGCGAGACGCAGAATCACGGGACTCCGCCCGATCTGCTGAAATGCGAATTCGCCGCGGTCGGCTATGCGCTGGTGTCGATGCGCGACATGCCGTCGGCCGGCGGCTATCTCGCAATGTTCAAGGCACAGGGCCCGCGCCCCGATCCGGCATCGATCCGCGCCTGCCCGAATCGCGGGCTGCCATCGCCACAGGGTGGCGCCACGCCGCAAGGCGACGAATAGCCGCTAGAGCAGCCCCGCCGCGCGAAAGCTCCACACCGCGCCGCCGCGACCCACCACGACATGATCGACCAGCCGCGATTCGATCGCTTCGAACGCGCGCGCCATCCGGCTGGTCGCCGCGCGGTCGGCCCGGCTGGGGGAAGCATCCCCCGATGGATGGTTGTGCGCCATCACCACGCGCGGCGCGTCGAGCAGGACCGCGTCGGCAACGATCCGCCGGACCGGCAGGTCGAGCGACCCGCTGTCGGCCGACGCGATCCGCAACGTGCCGAGCACCCGGCCGGCCGGATCGCAATAGGCGAAGGCCGCGACCTCGCGCGGTTCGGCGGCGATGCTCGCCGCCAACAGGTTGGCCAGCGCGCCGAAACGGGAATCCGGGGTGGGGTCGCACGACTCGCCGGCCATGCCGCGAAGCCTCGCGAGGCGGCGCTGCCGGGTCCATCGCAACAGGGTCCGAAGCGGAGGATTAAACCTCCATTTCGGCGCAACCCTGCTTGGCGGGGTGGGGACGGTCGGCTAGGTTCGCCCGATGCGGCAATATCTCGACCTGATGGAACGCGCGCTGCGCGACGGCGCGGTGCAGAACGACCGGACCGGCGTCGGCACGCGCAGCGTGTTCGGCCACCAGATGCGCTTCGACCTGTCGGAAGGCTTCCCGCTGCTCACCACCAAGAAGCTGCACATCCGCTCGATCTTCATCGAACTGCTGTGGTTCCTGCGCGGCGACACCAATGTGAAATGGCTGCAGGACCGCCGCGTGAGCATCTGGGACGAATGGGCTGATGAGAACGGCGATCTCGGCCCCGTCTACGGCAAGCAGTGGCGCGACTGGGAGGCGCCCGATGGCCGCCATATCGACCAGATCAAGGAGCTGATCGAGACGCTCAGGACCAGCCCCGCCTCGCGCCGCATGGTCGTCTCCGCCTGGAACCCGGGCGAGCTGCACGCGATGGCGCTCGCGCCGTGCCACTGCCTGTTCCAGTGCCATGTCGCCAACGGCAAGCTCTCGCTCCAGCTCTACCAGCGCAGCGCCGACATCTTCCTCGGCGTACCGTTCAACATCGCCAGCTACGCGCTGCTCACCCATATGCTCGCCCAGCAATGCGACCTCGACGTCGGCGAGTTCATCTGGACCGGCGGCGACTGCCACCTCTATTCCAACCATGTCGAACAGGCCGAGCTGCAGCTCTCCCGCGCGCCCGGCCCGCTCCCCCGCCTCGAAATCCTGCGCCGCCCGCCGTCGATCGACGCGTACGAGTATGAGGATTTCGCCCTGCACGACTATGTCGCGCAACCGCATATCAAGGCCGAGGTCGCGGTCTGATCACCTTCCATCTCGCACGCGCGGACAATGGCGTGATCGGAGTCGATGGCGACCTGCCTTGGCGCCTGCCCGCCGACCTCCGGCGCTTCAAGGCGCAGACCATGGGCAAGCCGATGGTGATGGGCCGCAAGACGTTCGAGAGTTTCCCCAGCCCCCTGCCCGGCCGTCGCCACATCGTCCTGACCCGCGACCCCGCATGGCGCGCCGAGGGGGCGGAGGTGGTGCATTCGGTCGAACAGGCGCTGGCAACCGCAGGCAACGGCGAGGTCGCGATCATCGGCGGCGCGGAAATCTTCGCGCTGTTCCTCGACCGCGCCGACCGCATCGAACTGACCGAGGTGCATCTATCCCCCGCGGGCGATGCCGTGGTGCCGCCGTTCGGCCCGGAGTGGCGCGAGACCGCGCGCGACGACCACCCGGCCGAGGGCGAACGCCCCGCCTACAGCTTCGTCACGCTCGAACGCCTCTCGTAATCGTCACCCCGGCCTTGTGCCGGGGTCCACGGTGCCGCAAAACCCTGAGCGATCGGATGCGCGGCACGGTGGATGCCGGAACAGGTCCGGCATGACGAACCAGGGGAGAGTGTCGTGAAAAAATACCTCTGGGGCATCCTCGCCCTCATCGCGATCGGCATCGCCGCCTTCCTCATCCTCGCCCCCGGCATCGTCGAGCGCGGCATGAACAATGTCGTCGCGACCCGTCTTCCCACCGTCACCCCCGAAGCCCGCAAGCTCCACGCGACGCTCCAGATCGCCGACATGCACGAGGACACGCTCCTGTGGAAACGCGACCTGCTCGACCGCGCGACACGCGGCCATGTCGACCTGCCCCGGCTGATCGACGGCAATGTCGCGCTGCAAATCTTCTCCTCGGTCACCAAGACGCCCAAGGGCCAGAATTACGACGCCAACAGCGCCGAGACCGACAACATCACCCTGCTCACCGTGGCGCAGCTCCAGCCGCCGCGCACCTGGACCTCGCTGCTCGAACGCGCGCTCTATCACGCGCAAAAGCTCGACCGCGCCGCCGCCCGCTCCGACGGCCGCCTCCACGTCATCCGCTCGCCCGGTGAGCTCGACGCGCTCCTCGCCGCCCGCGCCGCCGGGCAAAAGGCGGTCGGCGGCCTGCTCTCGATCGAGGGGCTGCAGGCGATGGAGGGCAAGCTCGCCAATCTCGACCGGCTCTACGCTGCCGGCTTCCGCATGGCCGGGCTCGCGCATTTCTTCGACAATGAACTCGCCGGATCGATGCATGGCGAGCAGAAGGGCGGGCTGACCCCGCTCGGCCGCCAGACGATCGCACGCATGGAACAGCTCGGCATGATCGTCGACATCGCCCATTCCAGCCACGCGACGGTCGCCGAAATCCTTCGCATCGCCAGACGCCCCGTCGTCTCCAGCCATGGCGGCGTGCAGGCGGTGTGCAAGGTCAACCGCAACCTCAGCGACGCCGAGATACGCGGCGTGGCGAGGACCGGCGGCGTGGTCGGCATCGGCTATTGGGACGCCGCGATCTGCGGCACCGAGCCGGAAAAAGTGGCGGCGGCGATCGCGCATGTCCGCGATCTGGTCGGGATCGACCATGTCGGGCTCGGCTCCGACTTCGACGGTGCGGTCACCACCGGCTTCGATACGTCGCAGCTGGTCTACGTGACGCAGGCGCTGGTCGATCGCGGCTTCACGCCCGATGAGATCGGCAAGGTGATGGGCGGCAACGTCCTGCGCGTCCTGCGCGCGGGGATGGTGCCGCGCTAATTCCTCCCCTGCCACGCAGGGGAGGTGGCAGCACGAAGTGCTGACGGAGGGGCCGCCCCGCAGAGGGCGGAATTTTGTCGAGATGCTGTCGGCCGTCTCTCCACCACCCGCTGCGCGGGCGGTCCCCCTCCCCCAGCAAGCTGGGGGAGGAATTGAGAACGATTTGATTCCTCTCACCCTGACCTTATAGCCGCGCCGATGGATCGGCTGGACGGAGCGGCTTCGGTCCCCGCGCATCTGCGCGGCGGGATCGTCGCGCTGGGGAATTTCGACGGCTTTCACCGCGGCCACCAGGCGGTGGTGGGCCGCGCCGTCGACCGCGCGCGTGCCGAGCGGCGCCCGGCGATCGTCGCGACCTTCGATCCGCACCCGGTGCGCCATTTCCGCCCGGATACCGAGCCCTTCCGCCTCACCTCGCTCGACCAGCGCGCGCGGCTGTTCGCGCAGGCCGGCGCCGATGCCATGCTGGTCTTCCACTTCGACGGCACGCTCGCGAGCCTTTCGGCGCGCGAGTTCGCGCAGCAGCGATTGTGCGAGCTGATCGGCGCGGGTGGCGTCGTCACCGGCGCGGACTTCACCTTCGGCAAGGGCCGCGACGGCAATGTCGCGGTGCTCACCCGTCTCGGCGCAGACCTCGGCTTCAGCGTGGATACCGTCGCCCCCGTTGCGGAAGACAACCAGATCATCTCGTCCAGCCGCATCCGCGATGCGCTGCGCGAAGGCCGCCCGCGTGAGGCCGCGGCATTGCTCACCCGCCCCTTCGCCATCCAGGGCGTGGTCGAGCCGGGCGCGAAGCTCGGCCGCGAACTCGGCTTCCCCACAGCCAACCTGCGCCTCGGCAGCTATCTGCGCCCGCGCTACGGCATTTACGCGGTGCGCGGGCGGCTCGCGGACGGCACCGTCCTCGACGGCGTCGCCAATCTCGGCATCCGCCCGACGATCGACCCGCCGGTCGAGCTGCTCGAACCCTATTTCTTCGACTTCTCGGGCGATCTCTACGGCCAGAGACTTGAGGTCGAACTGATCGAATTCCTCCGCGACGAGGCGAAATACGACACGCTCGATGCGCTCAAGGCCCAGATCGGCCGCGATTGCGAGGATGCCCGCAAAGCGCTTCGACTTACCTAGCCCCTCCCCTTCAGGGGAGGGGTTGGGGTGGGGCAGAGCGTCCAGGCGACCGCCTCCAGCCTTGTTCACCCCCCTGCCCCTTTCAATGTTGGAGTTCATCTGCTCCAGTCTGGTCGATGGAGCCGATTCCTTCTCCCTCTCCTGACGGATGCGTCCCATGGCGGTCGCCTCGCGGTCGTGCGGATGGCGCCAACCCGTCGCGCACGTGTCGCGTCGGTGTCGCGCGACTGTCGCGTCGGCGGCGCGTTCCGGTCGCGTCGCAGGCGCGTCCCCGGCGCGTCGGCCCCATACACGCTGTTTTTCGTCAGCTTCGTCGGACAGCTTCCGCTTCCCCCGTCGCCCGACACAAGCTAATCCCCGCCCCAAATGACTGACACACCCGATACCGCACGCGGCGCCCAGCAAGATTGGCGCGACACCGTCTTCCTGCCGAAGACCGAATTCCCGATGAAGGCCGGCCTCGCCGCCAAGGAACCGGCGATCCTCGACCGCTGGGCCAAGCTCGGCGTCTACGATCGCCTCCGCGAACAGCGCGCGGGCCGCGAACGCTTCATTCTCCACGATGGCCCTCCTTACGCGAATGGCGACATTCACATGGGCCATGCGATGAACAAGATCCTCAAGGACATCATCGTCCGCAGCCAGAGCCTGATGGGCAAGGACGCGCCCTACGTCCCCGGCTGGGACTGTCACGGCCTGCCGATCGAATGGAAGATCGAGGAAGCGTACCGCGCCAAGAAGCTGAACAAGGACGAGGTTCCCGCGGCCGAATTCCGCGCCGAATGCCGCGCCTATGCCGAGAAATGGGTCGCGGTGCAGCGCGCGCAGTTCGAGCGGCTGGGCGTGATGGGCGACTGGGACGATCCTTATCTCACCATGAAGTTCGACGCCGAGGCGACGATCGCCGGCGAACTGCTCAAATTCGCGACCAGCGGACAGCTCTATCGCGGCGCCAAGCCGGTGATGTGGTCGCCGGTCGAAAAGACCGCGCTGGCCGAGGCCGAGGTCGAATATGAGGACGTGGTGTCGACCCAGATCGACGTCGCGTTCGAGATCGTCGAAGCGCCGAATGCGCCCGAACTGGTCGGCGCACATGCGGTGATCTGGACGACGACGCCGTGGACGATCCCGGTGAACCAGGCTTTGGCTTATGGGCCGGAGATTGAGTACGGTGTATACGCTCTAGCGCCACATTTTTCAGCTACCGGCGCCGCTGATGAGGACGTAGTCGAGAGTCAACGAGCATGGAGCGATAGTCATCCACTGAACCACTTAGTGGGTAAGCGGCTTCTTATTGCCACAGAGCTATTCTCAACCGTCGAGGCCCGGTTATCGCGCGCCTGTCCCCCAGGCCAGGGCGTTTATTTAATGCAGGTCGGGATTGCGGCGAAAAATAGCCTGGCCAACGCCACCGCCCGCCACCCGATGCACCATCTCGGCGGCTTCTTCGCCAAGCCCCGCCCCTTCCTCCCCGGCGAGTTCGTCACCACCGACGCCGGTACCGGCTTGGTCCATATGGCGCCCGATCATGGCGAGGACGATTTCCTGCTGTGCAAGGCGCATGGCATCGACCCGGTCTTCGCGGTCGATGGCGCCGGCATGTACCGCGCCGACTGGGCATGGCTCGGCGGCCAGGGATCGGTGATCAACAAGAAGTTCGTCGCGTCCGACGGCCCGATCTGCACGGATCTGCGCGAAGCCGGCGCGCTGCTCGCCGCCTCCGACGATTTCGAACACAGTTATCCGCACAGCTGGCGGTCGAAGGCGAAGATCATCTTCCGCGCGACCCCGCAATGGTTCATCCCGATGGATGGCAGCCGCTCATCCGTCGCCCCAGCGGAAGCTGGGGCCTCCAGCGACGGCGCGGAACAGCAGCCACACGATGCCGCCACGGCCCGCGACATCGCCGCCGAACTCCCCGGCTTTGCCGGCGCCGCCGGTTTCGGCCCGGTGGTCACCCCGACCAACGCCCCCACGCTGCGCGGTCTCGCGCTCGACGCGATCGAGCGCACCCGCTGGGTCCCCGCGCGCGCCGAAAACCGCATCCGTTCGATGGTCGAGGGGCGCCCCGACTGGGTGATCAGCCGCCAGCGCGCCTGGGGCGTGCCGATCCCGCTCTATGTCCACCGCCAGAGCGGCGATTATCTCCGCGACGACGCCGTCAACGCCCGCATCCTCGACGCCTTCCGCCGGGGCGGCGCCGACGCATGGTTCGGCGCGGACCATCAGGCCCTGCTCGGCCCCGACTACGACCTCGCCGATTACGAGGTGGTCAACGACATCCTCGACGTGTGGTTCGACAGCGGCTCGACCCACAGCTTCGTGATCGAGGCGCGGTACGGCGAGGGCACCCGCGCCAACCTCTATCTCGAAGGGTCCGACCAGCATCGCGGCTGGTTCCAGTCCTCGCTGCTCGAAAGCTGCGGCACCCGCGGTCGTGCGCCCTATGACGCGGTGCTGACGCACGGCTTCGCCCTCGACGGGCAGGGACGCAAGATGTCCAAGAGCCTCGGCAATGTCGTCGATCCGCTCAAGATCATCGGCGAGAGTGGCGCCGACATCCTCCGCCTGTGGGTCGCGCAGACCGACTATTTCGAGGATGTCCGCATCGGCAAGGAAGTGCTGGCGGGCACCAGCGACGCCTATCGCAAGATCCGCAACACCTTTCGCTACCTGCTCGGCGCGCTCGACGGATTCAGCGATGCCGAAAAGCTCGGCGTCGACAAGATGCCCGAGCTCGAACTCTATATCCTGCACAAGCTCTGGATGCTCGACGTCGAGCTCAAGGCGGCGGCGCAGGCGTTCGAATTCAACCGCTACGCGCGTGCGCTCGGCGATTTCATGAACGAGGACCTCTCGGCCTTCTTCTTCGATATCCGCAAGGACTGCCTCTATTGCGACGCCGCGGACAGCCCCAAGCGCCGCGCCTATCGCACCGTGCTCGACATCCTGTTCCACGCGCTGGTCCGCTACGCCGCGCCGATCCTCGCCTTCACGACCGAGGAAGTGTGGCAGGCGCGCTATCCGTCGCAGGACGGCTCGGTCCACTTCCTCGAATGGCCCGAACTCCCCGCCCTGCCCGGTGACGACGCGATCTCGACCGAATGGGAAGACATCCGCCGTCAGCGCGAAGCGGTGACCGAGGCGATCGAGCCGCTGCGCCGCGAGAAGACGATCCGCTCCAGCCTGGAAGCCGAGGTGACCGTGCCCGACCTGCTGCGCCCCGCGGTGGAACTCGCCGAGGTGTTCATCGTCGCCGACGTGCATCAGGGCGATGGCGAGGGCGTCGGCGTCACCCGCACCGATCACAAGAAATGCGGCCGCTGCTGGCGTCTGCTTCCCGAGGTTGAAGCCGATGGCATGCTGTGCCACCGCTGCGACTCGGTGGTTTCCTGAAAGACATGGGACAGATGACTCGCAACCGCACGATCGGCTTCGTTCTCGCCGTGCTCATCTTCGTCGCCGACCAAGCGATGAAGGCGTGGGTGGTGGAAGGGCTGGGCATCGATTCGCCGGGCAAGGCGATCGAGGTCGTGTCCTTCTTCGACCTGCGCTTCGTCCCGAACATCGGCGTGTCGCTCGGCCTGCTCGCGGCGGAAACCGATACGATGCGCTGGGCGCTGGTCGCGCTCACCGCAGCGATCGCCGGTGGCGTGTGCTGGTGGATGTTGAAGGAAAAGAACCGCAACGATCTGTTCGCACTGTCGCTGGTGCTGGGCGGCGCGCTCGGCAACATCGTCGATCGCATCCGCTTCGGCTATGTGGTCGACTATGCCGATCTGCACTTCGGCGAATGGCGCCCTTTTTTGGTCTTCAATGTCGCCGATGCTGCGATTACCATCGGCGTTCTGATCCTGCTCATCCGGGCGCTGTTCGTGCGTGAGAAACCCAAGGCCGATCAAACCGGCGCCCCTGTGGAGAATGCCAATGCGTAAGTCCGTGCTTGTTGCCGCCATCTGCGGCTCGGCGACCCTGCTCGCCAGCTGCGGCGGCGGCCTGTTCGACCGCAAGCGCCCCGACGAATTCGCCGTCTCGCGTCAGGCGCCACTGGTGATCCCGCCCGATTTCGCGATGCGCCCGCCCCAGCCCGGCGCCCCGCGTCCGCAGGATGCCGGCGGCCCGTCGCAACAGGCGCTCGACGCCCTGTTCGGCGGCACCGCGCCGCGCAGCGCCTCTGAATCGGCCGCGATCGAGGCAGCCGGTGGCCGCAGCGCCGCCGATGTCGGCGTCCGCTCGGGCGTGGGCAGCCCCGACACCAATGTGGTGGACAAGGGCAGCACCACCCGCGACATCGTCGCCGCGCCGCAGGGCGATGGCCGCGAAGCGCAGACCCAGGCCGGCAACGCACCGACCCCGCCGCAGAACTGAGGTCTTGCCTCAGCGCAAAAGGGCCGCGGAACCCGGGTTCCGCGGCCCTTCGCTTGTCCGGTTGACCGCGCTTAGAACGCCGCGCCGAGCGTGAACAGCACCGCGCCGTCCGCGCCGACGGCTTCCTTGTAACCGCCCAGCCGCGGCGCGTCGGTATTCACATAGGCGACGCCCAGCGTCAGCGCCTTCCAGCTGACTTCGGCGCCGACCGAATAGTCGAACACATCGCCGTCGAGGCCGCCGAGGAAGCTGTCGCTCTTGGCGAAGCCGACATGGCCCTTCAGCTTGAACGGGGTCGACGGAACGCCGATCGCTGCGTCGGTATAGACATAGACCGCACTGTCATCGCCCAGCGAATCCTGGCCACCCGGAGCCCAGGCGAGGCCGGCCTTGACCGACGCCGGACCGACGGTGCCGCTCACCGACACATAGGGTTCGATGATCGAGCTGTCCGATGCGCCGGGATAGAGGTACAGCGTCGCGCCGATGTCGAACGTCACGCCCGACGTCACTTCCTTGGCGAAACCGGCGAACACGTCGATCTCGGTGCCGTTGGCGAAGCCGACGCCCGAACCCCAGGTGCCGACATAGAGGCCGCTCTCATGCGCGACGGTGAAGCCGCCCTGGATGGTCGCTTCCTCGTTGGTCTGGCTGAAGCCGCGAAAGCGATAGTCGCTGACCACCGTCGCGCTGCCGGTGATGGTGAAGGCGTCGGGCGCCTCGGTCTCGTCCTGCGCGAACGCGGGCGTGGCGGTGGCGGCGAGCAGCAGCGCGCCGAGAAGTGGCTTGGTGATACGCATGGGATCCCTTTCGTCTTGGTGCGATTTCGGTCCCCGCCTGCAGCGAGAGGGATGCCGCTTTGGCTCGGGTTTCCCCGGCGCGACTATTTCCTCCCACCGCCCTAAAGTTGCAGCAATTCGTTGCGCTGCACAATTCTATTTCGCGCCGCGCAAGCAAAAGCTCCGCATGCTGTTGCGGCGGCGCAACAGAATTGTCACGATTGAAACCGCTCAGCGTACCGCGACGACGGCGTCCACCTCGACCGCCGCGCCGCGCGGCAGCACCGCGACGCCGACCGCGGCACGCGCATGGCGCCCTGCCTCGCCGAACAGCTTCTCCATCAGTTCGGACGCGCCGTTGGCGACCTGCGGCTGCTCGGTGAATGCCGGATCGGAATTGACGAAGACGCCAAGCTTCACGATCCGATCCAGCCGGTCGAACCCGCCCAGCGCCTTTTCGATCTGCGCGGCGATCATCAGACCGCACCGCTCGGCGGCTTCCTGACCATAGGCAAGGTCGCGATCCTCGCCCAGCCGACCGGTCATCACGACGCCGTCCTTGAACGGCAGCTGCCCCGAAATATGCATCAGCCCGCCGACAGTCACGGTCGGGACATAAGCGGCAACCGGTGCCGCAGCTTCGGGCAGCGTCAGGCCGAGATCGGCGAGGCGGGCGTGCACATCGGCGGTGGTGATGGTCATTTGGTCAGTCTCCCTGCGCGGTATGAACGGTATCGGCCGGCTGCCCGGCGGCAAAACGTGCGGCGATCCAGCGCTGGGCCTCGCGCCAGTCGTCGATCCGCGCATGGGCGTGCGGCGCGGCCGGCACGAACCGCGCCATTGCGGGTTCGGAGACCATGTGCAGCCGGAATACCTGCGGCGCCGCCTGTGCGACCGATTCGTGATGCTGGGGCAGATCGTCGACGAACACCGCGACGCTCGCATTGTGCTCCGCGACCAGTCGGGCGACCGGCGCACCCTTCCCGCCCTGATTGCACTCGACGCGATGGACGATGCCATGGCTGTCCAGCTGCGCGATGCGGTGGTCGCGGCACTGATCCTTCAGATTGGTGAGGATCACGATATCCGCCCGTTCGGACAGCGCCTCCAGCGCCTCGCGGGCGTGCGGGACCAGCGTCTGGCGCCCCATTTCGGCGGGAAAGAACCCGTCCAGATAGCGCCACATCGCCTCGGGCGACAGCGTGCTGCCGTTGCGCGGGCGCATTGCCCGGCTCCAGTCGTGATGGCTCATGTCGAATTCGATGTCGTGCGCCTCGTCCAGCCAGGTGCCGAAATGGCGGACCATGTGCAGCAGGACTTCGTCGCAATCGCAGATCAACAGCGGCTTCATTCAGTCTCCAGCCGGGCATGGGCGGCGATCAGCGCCGCCGGGGTACAACCGATCGCCGCGGCACAGGCAATCAGGTCGGGCTCATGCGCGGCCAGAAAACCGAGCACGGCGGCAAGGACGTCCGGCTCCCCCGCCCGCGCGCGCAGATCCGCGGGGGTCAAGCCGGTCAGGTCGAGCAACCGGTTGGCGCGCGACATATCCGACACGATCCACCCCAGCGCGCCCAGCGCCAACGTCATCGCCTCCTCATTTGTCTCCGCGCCGCGCATCGCCTAGAGCTTCGCCCAATCGTTCGTTAGCCAATCGTTCGTCGAAGGGATCGCGTGGCAAAAAGGGTGCTGGTTGTCGAGGACAACGAACTCAACCTGAAACTTTTCTGCGATCTCCTGCGCGCGCACGGATTCGAGACCACACCGGTCCGCGACGGGCGTGAAGCGGTGGCGACGGCGCGCAGTTTCGCGCCCGACCTGATCATCATGGACATTCAGCTGCCGCACGTTTCCGGGCTCGAAATCATCGGGCGGATGCGCGGCGACCCGGCGCTACGGACGATCCCGGTGATGGCGGTGACGGCCTATGCCGGTCATGACGACGAAGCGCGCATCCGCGCCGCGGGCGCCAACGCCTATGTCACCAAGCCGATCTCGGTCATGCGCTTCGTGGAAGAGGTCCAAGCTCTTCTGTGATCCGAGCGGCGCCGGCCCAATGCACAACGCGAAAAGGCCGCGTGGCGAAACGCCCGCGGCCTGCATCCCGGATCGAACCCCGATCGGACTGACGGCGGCTCACGCCGCCGCGCACGTCACTTGATCTTGGCTTCCTTGAACTCGACATGCTTGCGCACGACGGGATCGTACTTGCGGAAGCTCATCTTCTCGGTCTGGTTGCGCGGGTTCTTCTTGGTGACATAGAAGAAGCCGGTATCAGCGGTGCTGACGAGCTTGATCTTGACGGTAGTCGGCTTGGCCATCGCCCGGGTCCTGATATTATCTAAAACGAATAAAGCGGCCGCGCGCTGGCAGACCGCTGTCAGGGGTGGGCGCATGCCGCCTTGTCACGCGAATGTCAAGGCTAAGTGGCCGTTAGCCGCCTGTTAACCATCTTGCCGCACGCTGGCGCTATGACGTGATACAGGCGGCGGAGACGGACATGGCAACGGGGCGGAACTGGGTGCTGGCGGGCGAACTCAACCAGCGAATCGATTCGATCGCCGCGCGCGCCGCACGGGCAGCCACTGCCGACCTTGCCGCCGACCTCGATACGATCCGCGTCCTTGCCACGGCGAACGGCATCACCCCTGCCCTTCCCGTCGTTCATGCGCTCGAATCCGCGCTGGCGGCGGGACAGCGTGGTCCGATGATTGCCGATGGTCTCTCGCTGCTGCGCGACGCGGTCGCCTGCGGGCGCACCGATTCGCGGACCGGCGCGGCCTTTGCCGCCGCCTGTTCGATCCGACTCGCCGGCTGACCGAGTGGAAGCAGCGGTCCCAGCCTTCATCGCCGCGCTGCTGACGCAGATCGGCGACCGGTCGCCATGGCTCGTCGCCATCTTGGCGGACCGCTATGGACGACCCTTTACCGTCGCGTTCGCCGCGCTGCTTGCACAGGGTGCGGGCAATGCCATCGCCGCGGTCGGCGGCGCGCTGATCGGCCCGATCCTGACCCCCAATGCCAAACAACTATTGCTCGCGCTTGCGCTGATCTTTGCGGCGATGGGTGCGCTGTGGCGGCTCAAGGCGCCCGACCGGCTGGAGGGATGGCGCCTGGGGTCGTTCGTCACCGCGTTGTTCGGCGTATTCGTGCTCGCTCTCGGCGACACCACGCAATTCTTCACCCTCGCCTTCTCGGTCCGCGCCCCATCCCCCTGGTTCGCGTTGGTCGGAGCCTGCACTGCGGTCCTGATCGTCAACCTCGCCGCGGCGCTGATGGGCGAACTCAGTTGGCGCCAATTGCCGATCCGCAATTTTCGCATCGTCTTCGGGCTGCTCACGCTTCTGGCCGGCGTGATCGTGGGCGCCGCCGCGTTGCGGTTGATCTAGCCGCTCGATCAATCTGATCTGACAATTGCAACGACGCCGCGGGACCCCAAATGCTAGGGAGTCGTTTCATCACCGACTCAATCACCAGCAAAGGGATCCCACCATGGCCGACACCGATGCCGCCCTGAAGACTCCGACCGACCTCAGCCGCAACGACACCAAGACCGTGGCGGACGCGCTGAACGGCATCCTGGCGGACAGTTACGCGCTGTACCTCAAGACCAAGAATTTCCACTGGCACGTCTCCGGCCCGCATTTTCGCGACTATCACCTGATGCTCGACGATCAGGCGACGCAGATCCTCGCGACGACCGACGCGATCGCCGAGCGCGTGCGCAAGACCGGCAACACGACGCTGCGCTCGATCGGCGACATCGCCCGCCGCCAAACGATCAAGGACAATGACGCCGAGTTCGTCAGCCCCGACAAGATGCTGGCCGAACTGCGCGAGGACAATCTCGCGCTGGTCGAACTGCTGCGCGAGGCGAAGGACATCGTCGACGAGGCCAAGGACAATGCGACCAGCGGGATCCTCGACGACTGGACCGATCAGGCCGAGGAGCGCGCCTGGTTCCTGTTCGAGGCCAGCCGCAAGGGTTGAACGGGTCGGGACGGGATCGGACCGCGGGGTCAGTCCCCCTTGGCGATCTCGTCCCAATCCTCGTTCGCGCGCCGGACCAGATAGGCGTGGATCGCTTCGGTATCGCCCTGCGACAGCACGTCGGCGAAGCTGACCATGCCTTTTTCGATCCGCGTTCCCTTGAGCACGATGTCGTTGAACTCGGCATGCGTCGCCGCGCTCATGCGGCGCAGGTCCTTTACCCCGCCGCGCGCGCGCTCGGCGTGGCAGCCGGAGCAGTTCTGGGCATAGAGTTCTTCGCCCCGTGCAATGACCTCGGCGCTCGCGCCGGACTCGGCAGGGCGTTCGAGCTTTGGCGCGGCTTCCGCCATCGCCGGTAGCCTCGCCTTCCCGTCGAGCTTGAACACGAGCAGGCGCGGCGTCGCCAGCGGAAAGCCGAATGCCTTGGCGCTGGCGGCATGGCCGAGGCCCCCGCCCCATCCGGCATTGACTGCGATATATTGGACACCGCCGACCATATAGCTGATCGGCGCAGCGATCGGCACCTGCTGCACCGGCATGTCCCACACCTTCTCGCCGGTATCGGCACGATAGGCGGCGAAGGTGCCGTACACGGTACCCTGGAACACGAGGTTGCCCGCGGTGGCGAGGATGCCGCCGCTCCCGCGCAGCGGATAGGGCACCCGCCACCGCTCCTTCTGCGCGACCGGATCCCAGGCGGTGAGCCAGAACCTGTTGTTCTTCGCCGCGAAATCGGCGGCGGCCTTGCGCGTCAGCTCATAGCCGGTGGTCGAGATGCCGAGCTGTCCCATATTGCCGGGCGACTGTTTGAACTCCGGGTTGATCGAGAACGCCATGTACATCTCGGTCACCGGAAAATAGGCAAGGCCCGTCTGCGGGCTGTACGCCATCGGGTGCCAGTTGTGCCCGCCCCCGGGACCCGGCGTGAGCAGCACCGGCACCGCGCCATAGCGCGCCTCGGGATTGACCTTCGGCCGCCCCGTAGCCTTGTCGATCCCGCTCGCCCAGTTCATCGCGACATAGGGCTCGGCCGAGATCAGCTCGCCGGTCGCGCGGTCGAGCACGTAGAAGAAGCCGTTCTTCGGTGCCTGCATCAGCACCTTGCGCGGCTTCCCGTCGATCGTCAGGTCGGCGAGGATCATCGACTGGGTCGCGGTATAGTCCCACTGCTCGCCCGGCGTGGTCTGATAGTGCCAGACATATTCCCCGGTATCGGCGCGCAGCGCTACGATTGAGGAGAGGAACAGATTGTCGCCGCCGCCGGGGCTGCGATAGGCCTGCGGCCACGGCCCGCCATTGCCTACGCCGATATAGATCAGCTTGAACTCGGGATCGTAGACGATCGAATCCCACACCGTGCCGCCGCCGCCGCGCTTCCACCATTCGCCCGTCCAGGTCTTGGCGGCCATCTCCAGCGCCTTGTTCTCATGCGGCTTGGCGGGATCGCCAGGAACGGTGTAGAAGCGCCACAGCTTCTTCCCCGTCTGCGCGTCATAAGTCGTGACATAGCCGCGCGCCGCACCTTCGGCGCCCGAATTGCCGATGATCACCTTGCCGTCGAACACGCGCGGCGCGCCGGTGATGGTATAGGGCCAGACCGGGTCGAGCGTGTCGACGCTCCACGCCTGCCGCCCGGTCTTCGCATCGATCGCGATTAGCCGCCCGTCGAGCGTCGCGATGATCACCCGGCCCTTCCACGCCGCCAGCCCGCGCGTGACGATGTCGCAACAGGCGAGCCGCCCCTTCTCGCGATCGACCTTCGGATCGAAGCGCCACAGCTGCTTGCCGGTCACCGCGTCATAGGCCGTGGTCACGTTCCACGGCTCGATATTGTAGAGCACGCCGTCGATCATCAGCGGCGACGCTTCGACCCCGCGATCCACCGCGATATCGGCATACCAGGCCAAGCCGAGCCTGGCAGCATTATCGGCGTTGATCTGGTCGAGCGGGCTGAAACGCTGCTCGCCATAGGTGCGGCCCGGCGCCATCCACTGTCCCGGCTCGCGATCGGCAGCAGACAGTCGCGCGTGATCCACGGTCCGTGACGACTGGCCGAGCCCCTGCCCGGCCAGCGCCAGGCAGCCGAGCGCGAGCGCCCATCGCGGGAAGGTGAACGCCATATGCTACTCCTTGTCGAGCGCGCGGCGCTCGATCGTTCGGGCCGGTGATAAAGGGTTGGGCGCGGTCATCAATCGCCGGTGCAGCGCCATCAGGTCGCGGCGGTTCGCCACCCCCAGCTTGCCATAGGCGCGGCGGCGATAGGTGATGACCGTGGTCGCCGACAGTTGCTTTGCTGCGGCGATCCGGTCCTGCGTCTCGCCGAGCATCAGCGCCGCGACGATTTCCGCCTCGCGCGCACTCAAGCCGTAGTCGAGCGTCGCCAGTCGTCCCGCCAGCGATGTCTCGTCGCCGACCGGCCGCGCCGCTTGCTCCGCGCGGAGATGCTGGCGCAGCGCAGCGATCAGCAGCCCGGCATGCAGTTCGAGCCGCGCGAAATCCTGCGCGGAGAAAGGCCGGCTTCCCCTAGTGCGATAGCCGTTCACCGCGAAGCACGGATGGCCGGGCGACAGGATAGAGACCCGCTCCGCCACGCCTGCCCGGTCATAACAGGCCGCGCGATAGGCGGGGTCGGCGATGTCGCAGGCGCGGCGACGGGTCACCACCGGCACACCCGGCGGCGCATGCGCGAGCTGCGCCAGCTGCCGGTCGGATCGCCAATAGCTGCGGGCATAGGCATGCGACGCACGAAGGGGAAAGCCGGGGGCATCGGGCAATTCGCCATGTGCGAAGATCAGTTCGACATGCTCCCCCCGGTCGCGCAGGAACACCGAGCATAATTCGACCCCCGCCAGCGTCCGCAACGCATCGAGCAGGGCATTGGGAAATGCCGGGCCTCCGATCGCCGCAACCAGATCGGCCAGCGCGCGTGCGGTCAAGCGCGCGTCGTCGGTCCCGCCCGCCCCCGTCGCCGGACGATCGCGCGGGCGCACCGCATCGATCTGCCCGGCGCTGCTCACGGCGCGAGCAGGCCCTTGCGCCGGCTCCACCCGATCACCGAATCGATGCATTGGGCGAGCAGCTCGGGCTGGCCGAGATAATAATGCGTCGCGCCTTCCAGCCGGACATATTCCTTGTCCGGCGTCGCGAGCGCCGCAAAGATCGCCGGGTTATGCGTCGAGGGTACCGCTTCGTCGGCGGTGTTCTCGATCAGCAACACCGGCGTCTGGTGGATCTTCGCCGCGTTGAGCGGCCCCTTGGCGTTCGACTTGTCGTAGCTCCACTGGCTCAGCCACGAGCGCAGCGTGGTGTAGCGCGCCAGCCCGACCGGCCCGACATTCACCGCGCGCGGATCGCCCATATAGGACCAGCCGACCCGGCGGTCGGAGGGATCGACCGCCGGATCGAACCAGCGCACGTCGCACATCGTGCGGTGGACGACGAAGGCGCGCTCCTGCTCGACCCCGCCCGCCGCCTTGAGCTCGGCCAGCTTGTCGAGCGCCCATTGCGTGATGCGCCGGTTGCGCGCGACCTGCGCGGCGCGGAAACGCGCGACGAACTCGGCGCTGTAGGGCGGCTGGTTGGGGCAATCGGGCGAATAGATGTCGAGCTCGGGGTCGCGATTGTCCGGGTCCATCTCGTCGGTCACCGACGGGTCGAGCCACTCGGTCAGCGTCTCGGCGCGCGAGAGATGCGCGGCGATGAAGATCACCCCGTCCGCCGGCTGCAGCTCGGCGCCGACCAGATCGACCGGATCGCCCGCGGGGGTGTGCGTGATCGTCGGCGTCTCCGCCTGCGCCTGGTAGAAGAGCGAGAGCGATCCGCCGCCCGACCAGCCGAGCAGCACGACCTTGTCATAACCCAGCTCGGTTCGCGCATGCGCGATCCATTTGCCGAGGTCGATCGCGACCTTTTCCTGGATCAGCGCGGCGTCGTTGCGCGGATAGCGGCTCGCCGCGCACAGCACGTCGAGCCCGGCATCGGCGAGCGCGACCGGCATCGGCAACAAATGCAGCACCGACGTCGGGTGCATGAAGATATAGACGGTGCGCGCGGTCGAATCCGGGCGCCGCATCAGCTGCCCCTCGAGGTTCACATGCCCCGAATTGCCGGCAAAGCCATAGGTCTCGGTGAAGTTGGGATTGTCGGGAAAGGACAGGATCAGCGGCGTGCGCGTCCATTGCCCCTTCGCGGAACCGGCGACCATCTCGAACTCCTGCAACTCGGTCATGCGGCCTCCAGCGGGACCCGCGTGGGATCATATTCGAACAGCCAGGAATAGCGTTCGACCACCTGGTCGGGCGCCCATTGCGCGTCGACGTAACGCTGCGCGCCTTCCGGGTCCGCCAGCGTCGGGTTGTGGAAGCGCTCGGCATTGGCGTTCGCGCCTTCGACCGCGCGGGTGGTGCGCGGGATACGCATCCGCTGATAGCTCTCGAGCGCTTCGTCGATCGTATCGAATTCCTCGAACGCGCGGGCGAGGATGCACG
Source organism: Sphingomonas plantiphila (assembly GCF_046000505.1). Taxonomy (NCBI): domain Bacteria; kingdom Pseudomonadati; phylum Pseudomonadota; class Alphaproteobacteria; order Sphingomonadales; family Sphingomonadaceae; genus Sphingomonas; species Sphingomonas plantiphila. The sequence continues at coordinate 289,757 of NZ_JBELQC010000001.1, forward strand.
CATCCTCCAGCGCCATCACCGCCCCCTGCGCCAGGAAGGGGAGCGAGGGGTGGCACGCGTCGCCGAGCAAAGCGACCTTGCCGTTCACCCAGTTCTGCATCGGTGGGCGCGCGATCAGCGCCCATTTGAACGGCTGCGGGATCGCCGCGATATAGGCGTGCACATCGGCGTGCCAGCCGGGATAATCGTCATGATATTCCTGGTTGGTGCCGGCCGAGGTCCAGCTTTCGGTCTTCCAGTCCTGCCGCTCGATCACGCTGGTGAAGTTGATCAGTTCGCCGCGCCGGATCGGATAATGGATCACATGCCCGCCCGGGCCGATCCAGTTGGTGCCGATCGGACGCGTCAGCCGCTCGGGCAACCGCTCGGCCGGGATCACCCCGCGCCACGCGACGATCCCCGTGAACTTGGCCGGCCCCGCCCCGAACAACAGCTCGCGCATCTTCGAATGCACGCCGTCGGCGCCGATCACCACGTCGAACGTCGCATTGGGTTTGTCGTGGAACGACAGCGTGACCTGTCCGTCGCGCTGCGCGACCCCGGTGAAGCGATGGTCGAGCCGGATCGTGCCCGGCGACGCCGCCTCGACCGCCTTGACCAGCACCTGATGCAGGTCGTTGCGGTGCACGGTGATATAGGGGACGCCATAGCGCGCCTGCGATTCGACGCCGAGGTCGAACAGCTTCCACGTGTCGCCCGTATTCCACAGGCGGATTTCCTTGCCCTCGGGCTCGAAGCAGATCGCGCGGATCTCCGCCTCCAGCCCCAGGTCGAACAGCACGCGGCAGCCATTTGGGCTGATCTGCAGCCCCGCCCCGACTTCCTGCAATTGCGCCGCCTGTTCGAACACGGTCACGTCGTGCCCCTTGCGCAGCAGCGCAAGCGCCGCCGTCAACCCGCCGATGCCCCCACCGACGATGCCGATCCCCGGATCGTGTCTCAAAGTCTTGCCCCCTTGCTGCGCGCCAGTCGACAATGATGAACGGCGTTCATCCAATTTGCCGTGTGCACGCGATTATGTGTCGTCATCGTCTCGTCCATCCGTCTGAAGTCCCGGCCGCAGCTCAGATCGCGATCGCAACCGCCTTGGTCTCGGTATAGGCGTCGATCCCCTCGCGCCCGTTCTCGCGGCCCCAGCCCGATTGCTTGAACCCGCCAAAGGGGAGGGCCGGATCGAGCCCGCCGCCATTGACGCGCACCGTCCCGGCTTTCAGCTTGCGCGCGAGCAGGTGAGCGGCGGACAGTTTGTTGGTCCACACCACCGCGCCCAGCCCATAGTCGGTCGCGTTCGCCTCCGCCGCGATCCGATCGAGGTCTTCATCGGCGAACGACATCGCGCACAGCACCGGACCGAAAATCTCCTCGCGCCGCACCGACATCTCGGCGGTCGTCCCGGTGAGTACCGACGGGGCGACGAAATAGCCCTCGCCCGCGACCTCGCGCACGCCCGCGCGCAGTGCCGCGCCAGCCTCGGTTCCCTGGCGCACATAGCCGCGCACGCGGTCGCGCTGCGCGGCGGAGATCACCGGCCCCATCTCCGTCTCGGCGTCGAAGCCCGATCCCAGCGTGATCGAGTCGGCGATCCGCGACACCCCCTCGACCACCTCGTCGAACAGCCGCTCATGCACGAACAGGCGCGAGCCGGCGTTGCACACCTGCCCGGCATTGGTGAAGATCGCGCGCGCCGCGCCCTCGATCGCTTTGGCCGGATCGGCATCGGGCAGCACGATCACCGGGGTCTTGCCCCCCAGTTCGAGCGTCACGCGTTTGAAATTGCCCGCCGCCGCGCGCAAGATCAGCCGCCCGACCTCGGTCGACCCGGTGAACGTCACCTTGTCCACCCCCGGATGCGCGGTCAGCGCCGCGCCCGCGGTCTCGCCGTCACCGGTGAGCAGATTGAACACGCCGTCGGGGAAACCGATCTCGGCGACCAGATGCGCCAGCCGCAGCGCGGTCAGCGACGTCTCTTCGGCCGGCTTCAGGATCACCGCGCATCCGGCGGCGAGCGCGGGCGCGATCTTCGCCGCCGCCATCGCCAGCGGCGCGTTCCACGGCACGATCTGCGCCACCACGCCGACCGGCTCCTTCAGCGTATAGGCGTGCCAGTCGCCCATGCCCGACAGCGCGATCGTCTCGCCATTGAGCTTGGTCGCCCAGCCGGCATTGTAGCGCAGCACCTCGATCGCATGCGGAATGTGGAAGAAGCGCGCGTCGCGCTGCGGCATGCCGTTGTCGAGCGTTTCGAGCGCCGCGAACTCATCGATATTGGCTTCCAGCGCATCGGCCAGCCGGTACAGCAGCCGCGCACGCACCGCGGGCTTCATTCCGGTCCATTCGGGGTTGTCCATCGCCCCGCGCGCGGCGCGCACCGCCGCATCGGCATCCTCGGCGCCAGCCTCGGCGATCCGGCCGAGGCTCAGCGTCGTCGCGGGGTCGAACGTCTCGAAGCTGCGCCCTTCGGCCGGGTCGATCCAGCGCCCGCCGATGAACAGCTGATGTCGCGCTCCGGCAAAGGCGCGTGCCCTGTCCACTGCCGACAGTTCCGCCGGTTCGATAATCGCCGCGCCAGCCATGCCCAAACCCCTCTCCAACCTGCCCGCGCACCCGTTTCGGTACGCCCGACAACATGCATCATAACCAACGGCATTATATCTTGTCGAATGCTATTTGACATGCGACAACGCAAGCCTTCGCAGCACGGGACGAAAAATGCGCGGAATCGGAGAGGGATCGGCGCCGCTGCCGGTCAAAGCGACGCATGGCTGACCCGATACAGGCGTTCGATTATGTGATCGTCGGCGCGGGATCGGCCGGTTGCGTGCTCGCCAACCGGCTGAGTGAGAGCGGGCGTGATTCGGTGCTGCTCATCGAAGCCGGCGGCGCGGACGACAATTGGTTGTTCCGCATGCCGCTCGGCTTCATGATGACCGCCGCCAATCCCGATTATGACTGGGGCTATGCCAGCGAGCCCGATGCCAAGCTCGCCGGCCGCTCGCTGCCGGTCCCTCGCGGCCGCGTGCTCGGCGGCTGCTCCTCAATCAACGGCATGATCTACATGCGCGGCCATTCGCGCGACTATGACGAATGGCGCCAGCTGGGCGCAGCCGGCTGGAGCCATGCCGACGTGCTCCCCTATTTCCGGCGGATGGAAACGAGCTGGCGCGGCGCCGGTCCGCATCATGGCGGCGACGGCCCGCTCGCGGTGACGCAGGTGCCCGGCGCGCATCTCCTCACCGATCCGATCCGCAGGTCCGTGCTCGCCGCCGGTTTCGCCGAAAGCGACGATCTGAGTGGCGCGGCGCAGGAGGGGTTTTCCCCCTGCGAAGTCACCGTCGACGCACGCGGTCGCCGCGCCAGCACCGCCGCCGCCTATCTCCGACCCGCGCTGCGCCGCCCCAACCTCACCGTGCTCACCCATGCCCAGGCCCGACGCGTGATCTTCGAACACGGCCATGCCGTCGGCATCGACTATCTCCGCAACGGCCAGGCGGGCGAAATCCGCGCGCGCAAGGAAGTGATCCTGAGCGGCGGGGCCTATAATTCGCCCCAGCTGCTGATGCTCTCAGGGATCGGCCCCGCCGATCATCTGACCGAGCATGGCATTCCCGTCCGCGTCGACGCCCCCGGCGTCGGCCGCGATCTTGCCGAGCATCCGCTCGTCTACATGAGCTACGACGCGCGCGCGCCGACCACCTTCCTGCGCGCGCTCCGCTCCGACCGGGCGGCGCGCTCGGTCGTGCGCTGGGCGCTGACCGGCAAAGGCGCCTTCGCCAGCCAGATCACCAGCGGCGTGCTGATGCTGCGCACCCGCCCCGAACTCGAACGCCCCGATATCCAGCTGGTGTTCCTGCCCGTCCGGCTCGACGCCAAGCTTTGGCACCCGTTCGGGCCGCAGCAGTCGCACGTCATTTCGGTGATGGTGATGCAGCTCCATCCCGAAAGCCGCGGCAGCGTCACGCTGCGCTCCGCCGATCCGCGCGACAAGCCGCGCATCGACCTCAACCTGCTCTCGACCGACCGCGACTTCGCCGACATTCGCGGCGGGATCGAAGCGGTACGCCGCATCTTCGAACAGGCACCGCTGCGCGACATGGTCAGCGGCGAGCGCGCACCGGGCAGCGCCGCCGACCTCGATACCTTCATCCGCAACAACCTCAAGATCACCCAGCACCCCGCCGGCACCTGCCGCATGGGCGAGGACCAGCACGCCGTGCTCGACAGCGAGTTGCGGGTGAAGGGCGTCACCGGCCTGCGCGTGGTCGACGCGTCAGTGATGCCGAGCGTCCCCGGCGCCAACATCAACGCTGCCGTCATCATGGTCGCCGAACGCGCGTCGGACCTGATCCGCGGGCGCGCGCCGCTGCCGCGCGCCGACTGACGCTCAGCCTTCCTGCCGGTTGACCAAGTCAAGCAGCATGCGCGACGCCGTGACCGACGCGGGCCAGGAGGAATAGAAAGCAAGGTGCAACAGCGCCTCGCCCAGCTCCTCCTGGGTCACCCCGTTCTTGAGCGCGAGCGCGAGATGCGCCTCGAGCTGCTGGTGCCGGTTCGCGGTCATCAGCGCCGCGACGGTCAGCAGCGATCGGTCGCGCTTGGACAGCCCCTCGCGCTCCCACACCTCGCCATACAGGACACGGTCGGTCATCTCGACAAAGGCGGGGACGACGCTGGCGAGCTCGTCGCCCTTGGCCGCGCTGGGTCGCTTCATCGCCTCACTCCCCGTCGCGCTTGTAGTTGCCGAGCCCCGGCTTGTAGGTCTTTTCGTCGAGGAACTGGACCATGCCCTTCTCGCGGCCCTTTTCCTTGTCGACGAAGGTCGTCTGGTCGCCCTTGGCGGTCAGATATTCGGCGGCCAGCTCCCAATTCATCTCGCGCGCATATTTATACGCCATCCGTGCCTGACGCAGCGTGGTCGGGTTCTTCTCGAGCAGCACCTTGGCCAGCTCGCGCGTGCGGTCCTTCAGACGCTCGGCGGGCACCGCTTCGTTGACGAGGCCCAGTTCCTTGGCGCGCGCGCCGTCGAACTTCTCGCCGGTCATCACATAATAGAGCGCTTCGCGATCGCCCATCAGCGTCGAGATCGCCTTCGACACCACCCCGCCCGGGATGATGCCCCAGTTGATCTCGCTGAGGCCGAACGTCGCCGCCTGGTCGGTGATCGCGAGGTCGCAGCAGATCAGCGGGGTGAACGCGCCGCCGAAGCACCAGCCATTGACCATCGCGATCGTCGGCTTGGCGTAATACATCAGCGTCCGCCACTGCCACGCGCGCGTCTCGCGATAGGCGCGGTGCCGCTCGACATCGCTCACCGCGTCCGACGCGCGGAAAAAGCCCTGCAGGTCCATGCCCGCCGAAAACGCCTCGCCGCTGCCGGTCAGCACGATCACGCCGCAGCGATCGTCCAGCTCGAGCGCGTCGAGCACCTGATTCATCTCGCGCGCCAGCTCGATGCTCATCGCATTGCGCTTGTCTGGGCGGTTGAGATGGACCCAGGCGATGCCGTCCTCGAATTCCACCAGCACGGTGTTGCCGCCCGGGATCGGCTTGTCCTGCGTCGCTGCCATCGTCTGTTCCATCCTGTGTCCTTCGATTATGCGCCGGTGACGATCAGCGCGTCGAGCGCGACCGCGCCCTCGCCTGCCGCCATCACCATCAGCGGGTTGATGTCGATTTCCGCGATGCCGAGCCCGGCGCGCATCGCGCCGCCGATGCGGACCACGACGTCCGCCACCGCCTCCACATCGCGCGCCGGCCGCCCGCGAAAGTCGCCGAGCAGCTTCGCGCCGCGCAGTCCGTGGATCCGCTCCACCGCGCGCGCATGCGAAATATCGGCGGGCAGCAATTCGGCCGCGTCCAGCGCCTCGATCAGCACGCCGCCCAGGCCGACCATCACCGATGCGCCCCATTCGGGGTGGTGGCGCGCGCCGACCACCAGCTCGAGCCCCGGCGCGGACATCTGCTCGACCAGCACGCCGTCGATCGCCGCGCCGTTCAAATTCGCCATCAGCCGCGTCCAGCCGTCGCGCAGCGCAGCCGCGTCGCGCAGGTTCAGGATCACCCCGCCGATGTCGCTCTTGTGGCTGAACGCCGCAGCCTGCACCTTGATCACCACCGGAAAGCCGATGCGGTCGGCGATCGCCAGCGCCTCGTCCACCGTCGCCGCCAGCCCGCCCTCGGGCACGCGCACGCCGATCTCGCGCAGGAACTGCTTGCCGACGAACTCGGTCTTGACCCCCGGCTCCGCCCATCCGGTCAGGCCGGTGGCGGCGGGGCTGCGGTCGGCGACGCTGGCCAGCGCATTGGCATAGCGCCGCGCCGCGCCGAACGCGCGCATCGCGCGCTCGGGCGAGCGGAACAGCGGCGTCTCGCTGTCGCGCATCGCGGCAACGAAATCCGGGTCGAGCGGCGAGGTATCGCCGGTAATCGCGACGACGACCGGCTTGTGCGAGCCCAGCGCCTCGGGGATGATCGCCTCGCCCTTCGCACGTTGTTGCGACGGCCCGCCGCCCGCCATCGGCAGCAGCACGCCGCCCACCGCCGGATCGGCGAGCATCGCCGCGGTCGACAGCCCGAAGATATCCGCCTTGGCAAACCCGGTGGTGCCGACGTCGAGCGGGTTGTCGATCTCCATCCCCGCCGGCAGCAGCGCGCCGAGCCGTTCCAGCGTCGCATCGGACACGGTCGCGATCGGCAGCCCGATATCCTCGGCAAAGTCGAACGCGGTGCCGCGCAATGCGCCCGAATTTGTGACGACGCCCAACTCGCCGGTAACCGGCTTGGGGAAACGATGGAGGATGGCAACCGCGTCGAACAGCTCGTCCATCGTATCGACCATCACAACGGCCTCGTTCTCGACCGCAACGCGCATCAGCGCATAGTCGCCGACCATGGCGCCGGTATGCGATTGCGCCGCCTCCTGCCCCCGCTTGCTGCGGCCGGGATGCAATACGACGACCGGGATGCCGGCTTCACGCGCACGGCGGGCCGCAGCGAGAAAGGCGATCGGATCGCGGATCTGCTCGATATAGAGTGCGATGGCGTTCGCCCGGCCTTCGTCGACGATGAAGTCGACCATGTCGGCGGCGCGCATCACCGCCTCGTTGCCGGTCGCCGCCTGCAGCGCCACGGAGATGCCGCGCCCCTGCATCGCCGCGCGGATGCTCGACGCCATCGCCCCGCTCTGCGCGACCACCGCGACGCTGCGCCGCGCGCCGAGCGACTGGGGATGCGCCGGTTCGAAGGTCAGTGCCATGCCGCCCGCGTAATTCACATAGCCCATGCAATTGGGCCCCATCAGCGCCATGTCCGCATCGCGGCAGATGGCAGCGATAGCCTCCTGCTCGACGCGCCCGTCCTCGCCCGCCTCGGCGAAGCCGGAGGCAAAGACGATGACCCCGCCCACGCCGCGCCGCGCCGCCGCCTCGACCGCGGGCAGGATCGCCGCGCGCGGCACGTTGAGGACCAGCGCATCGACCCCCGCGGGCAGGTCGTCCACCGATTTGACGCAGGGGCGCCCGCCGATCTCGTCGCGCGTCGGACTGATCAGGTGCAGCGCGCCGGCAAAGCCGAACCGCTCGCAATTGGCAAGGATCGTGCCGCCCATCGTCGCCGGATCGGGCGATGCCCCGGCGATCGCCACCGATCGCGGATCGAGCAGGCGCGCCAGCGCCGGACGGACTGGTTCCACGCTCGCCACGTCTTCGTCGCGCGCCTCGATGCCCTGCGCCAACCCGATCCTCCCCGCTCGACTAATATCAGCTTGCCTGCTATCTTGCCGCAGTCGGGCGGCAGGTCCAATGCCTATTTTGCCACGCTACGATAGGATCACGATATGGGTCGCTTTCGCCGCGATCGATATCCTGGCGGCATCGGTCGGCCGACGACAAGGAATTAGACGCGGGACGCGCTGCGATCCTAGACGTCGCAAAAGGCCGCGGATCGACCAGCGGCGAAGGAGAGCCGATGTACGGGCGCAACGACCTGAGAGCCAGCCTCGCCCCCAAGGCGACCAAACCGGCACCCACCGCCTTCAAGAAGGCGAGCTACGAACCCTTTTACGATGCGCCGCCCCAGCAAAGCTCCGACCTCGCGCGCACCTGGCTCGCGCGCGGCCAGACGCTGATCGTCGCCTATAGCGAGGTAGAGCCCGGCGCCGTGTTCGAACGCACCGGCCAGGTCGACGAATATGCCGTCGTGCTGCCCGAGGACGGCGCCGAGATCGAGATCGAGATCGCCGAGGGCAGCACGGTCGCGCGCGACAAGAGCGTCGCTTTCGTCCCGCCGGGCGACAGCAAGGTGACGGTGGTCAAGGGCGGCCGCATCCTGCGCCTGTTCACCGTCAGGTCCGAAGACCTCGCCGCGCAGTGCAGCAACGCCGACACCTATGCGCAGCCTGATCCCAATGTCGCGCCGTTCGAAGCCTGGCCCGACCCCGTCGGCGGGCGCAAGGTGCGCGTCTATTCGGGCAATGTCGCGCCGCAGCAGGGGCGCTTCGGCCGCATCTATCGCGGATCGACGGTGATGGTGAATTTCGGCGACGGTCGCGTCGGACCGCGCGCCGCGGACAATCTCTCGCCGCACCACCATGACGATTTCGAGCAATACTCGATCGCGCTCGACGGCGACTATATCCACCACCTGCGCTGGCCATGGATCAGCGATTCGACGCAGTGGATCGACGACGATCACGAACGCATCGCCGCTCCCTCGGTCGCAGTGATCCCGCCCCCCGCCACGCACACCTCGCAGGGCGTGGGCGAAGGGCTCAACCGCCTGCTCGACACCTTCTGCCCGCCGCGCTTCGACTTCTCGGCCAAGCCCGGCTGGGTGCTCAACGCCGACGATTACCCGATGCCCGCCCCCAAGGATGAAGCACCATGAGCGACCGGATCACGCAGCTGCTGAAAGGCGCGATCGACCTGCATTGCCATAGCGGCCCGTCGGTGATGCCGCGCCGCCTCAACCATGTCGAGGCGATCAAGGAGGGCGAACAAGCCGGCCTGCGCGCGATCCTGTTCAAGGATCACTATTATTCGGTCACCCCGGTCGCGGCGCTGCTCGACGAGATCATGCCGGGCACGGTCAAGCTGCTCACCGGCGTGCCGTGCAACAACACCACCGGCGGCATCAATCCCTATGCGGTGGAGCACGGCTTCAAACTCGGCGCGCGCCTCGTGTGGATGCCGACCTTCTCGGCGGCCAACCATATCCGCCATTCGCACCGCAAGCAGTTCCTGCCGACCAAGGACAAGATGCTCGATCCCACGATGCTGACCGTCATCGACGAGCGCGGCAAGCTGAAGGACGAGGTGTTCCAGGTGCTCGACCTGATCGCCGAATATGACGCGGTCCTGTCGGCCGGGCACCTCCACATCAGCGAGATCTGGCCGCTGTTCACCGAAGCCAAGGCGCGCGGAATCACCCGCCTGCTGGTCAACCATCCGACCTTCCTGATCGGCTGCACCCCGCCCGACATGGCCGAACTCGCAAAAATGGGCGCCTATCTCGAACATAGCTGCTGCATGTGGGCCGGCGTTCAGGGCAAGAATTACAGCCATGACAGCCTCAAAATGTGTATCGAGGCTGGCGGCGTTCCCAACACGATCATCGGTTCGGATCTCGGCCAGGTCGGCAACCCGACCCCGGTCGAGGGGCTGCGCTACGTCATCCAGATGCTCATCGACCTCGACTATAGCGACGACGACATCCGCGCGATGATCGGCGGCAATGCGACGACGCTGATGGGGCTGGACGATGCGCCGGGCGCGATGGCGATGGCGTCCGAGGCGCTGACCGTATGACCGAACGCGCCTATCACCTGCTGATCGACGGCGCGCTGCATCCCGGCGCCGCGACGTTCGACGTCATCAACCCGGCCACCGCCAAGCCCTTCGCGCAATGCCCCAAGGCGGACGTCGCGCTGCTCGAGACCGCAGTAGCGGCGGCGAAGCGCGCCTTTCCCGGCTGGGCGGTGACGCCCGCTGCCGAGCGTGCGGCGCTGGTCGGGAAGCTCGCCGACGCTCTCGACGCGCGCGCCGAGGAATTCGCCGCGCTGCTCACCGCCGAACAGGGCAAGCCGCTCGACCAGGCGGTCAAGGAAATCCGCGGCTCGGTCTTCGTGCTGCGCACCTTCGCCGGCATGACGCTCGAACCGCGCGTGTTGCGCGACGAACCCGGCAACCGGGTCGAGGAGCGGCGCATGCCGCTCGGCGTCGTCGGCGCGATCACGCCGTGGAACTTCCCGCTCATCCTGCTGGTGAACAAGGTCGGCCCCGCGCTCGTCGCGGGTAATACGATGGTGTGCAAGCCCGCGCCGACCACCCCGCTCACCACCTGCCTGTTCGGCGAGCTGTGCGCCGACATCCTGCCCCCCGGCGTGCTCAACGTGATCTGCGACGAGAACGAGCTCGGCCCCGCGCTGACCTCGCATCCCGACATCGCCAAGATCTCGTTCACCGGCTCCACCGGCACCGGCAAGCGCGTGATGGCGAGCGCCGCCGACACGCTCAAGCGCGTGACGCTCGAACTGGGGGGCAACGACGCCGCGATCGTGCTCGACGATGTCGATCCAGTGCCGATCGCGGCCAAGGTGTTCGAAGGCGCGATGCGCAACGCCGGGCAGATCTGCGTCGCGGTCAAGCGCGCCTATGTCCCCGCCGCCTTCTACGACGAATTCTGCGACGAGCTCGCCCGGCTCGCGCGCGAGATGGTGGTCGACGACGGCGCCAATCAGGGCGCGCAGATCGGCCCGGTCCAGAACCGCCAGCAATTTGAGAAGGTCGCCGCGCTGATCGCGGAGAGCGGCGCCGACGGCACCGTGATCGCGGGCGGCGCGCCGCTCGACCGTCCGGGCTATTTCATCCCGCCGACGATCGTGCGCGACATCGCCGACGACGCGGCGCTGGTGCGCGAGGAGCAGTTCGGCCCGGTGCTGCCGGTGCTGAAATATGACGATCTCGACGATCTGATCGATCGCGTGAACGGCACCGACTATGGCCTCGGCGGCACCGTCTGGGGCCGCGACCTCGACCGCGCCTCCGCCGTCGCCCGGCGCGTGGTGACCGGCACGGTCTGGGTCAACCAGCTGATGGCGATCGACCCGCGCATCCCGTTCCGCGGCCTGCGCCAGTCGGGCATGGGCACCGAAATGGGGCAGGAAGGCCTCGAGGAATATACCCAGGCCCAGGTCGTCAACGCCGTCCCGCTCGCCTGAGCCGCTTTGCGGCGCCGGTCCGTTGGGGAACGGGCCGCCGACGCAATTCTAGAAGAAGTAGAAGCGCAACGCCGCATCGGACATCGCCCGGCGCGTCGCCGCATCGGGAACGATGCGATAGAAGGTTTCCAGCGTCTGCGCATAGCTGACGCGATCCTCCGCCCCGACGAACGGCGCGTCGCTGCCCCAGAACAGCCGCTCCGCCCCCGCCTCGCCCAGCAGCCGCGTAGCATAGCCCGCCAGCTCGGCCTCGGGCAGCCGGAACCCCGCAGACACCTTGACCCAGGTTTGTCCGAGCGCGAGCGAGCGCAGCAGCGCGACAAAGCCGGGACCCGCCATGCCGCCCTCGCTGCGCAGCAATCCGAAATGATCGACCACCACCGGCACGCCGTGATCGGCGAGCGCGGGCAGCATCTGCGCCAGCTGGTCGCCGCCAAGGTTCAGCTCGAGATGCATCCCCGCGTCCGCGAGCCGCGTGACGAACCGCCGGAAGCGATAGCCGCCGAGGTCGGGCAGCTCCGCCGCGAGCGGGATCTGATACCGCACCCCGCACACCCCCTGCGCGCGCAGCGCTGCCAGCTCGGCCGGCCCGGTATCGGGATCGAGCATCACCGTCGCGCGCAACCGCTGGTGCTGCGCCAATGCCGCAAGCGTATAGTCGTTATATTCGCCGAACAGGCTCGCCGCGGTCACCACCCCGAACGAAACGCCATGCGCGTCGAGATCGGCGAGATAGGCCTCGACCGGATAGTCATAGTTCGGCCGCGTCCACGCGGTGTCGGTGAACGGCATCGCGCGGGTGAAGATATGCGCGTGCGCGTCGATCACCGGCGGCTCGGGCGCCGCGCTCATGGCTTCAATCGGTCGCCGAACAGCCGCGCGCCATTGTCGTGCAGCACCTTCATCCGGTCGGCATCGCTCAGCTGCGCGGTCGCCGCGATCGCCTGCTCGACCATCTCGGCATAGCTGTTCTGCGTGTTGCCGTAATCGGACCCCCACATCACGCGATCCGCGCCATAGGTGTCGACCAGCAGCTTGACGAACGCCGCCGCATCGAGCCCCGTCTCGGCAAAGCGGTTGAAGTTGATCTGCGTGAACTTGAAGTGGATGTTGGGCACATCGACCAGCTCGCGATGCTCCGCACCGATCGTCCCGGCGACGCCGCCCTCGACGCCCGGCCAGCCGCAATGATCGAGCGCGATCACGGTATCCGGATAGCGCTTCGCCAGCGCAACGATCCGCCGCAGCGCCGCAAAGGACGGCTTGCCCGGCGCGTACATGACGATCATGTGCAGCCCCAGCTCGGCGGCGACGTCCCAGGTCCTGAGCGCCGCCTCCGAATCGAGCCAAGGATAATTGCCGGCGTCATCGGGATAGCCGAACAGCCGCAGCCCGCTCACGTGATGTGCCGTCGCCAGCGCACGGAGCTTCGCCGGCGTCCCGGGATCGTGCGCCCGCAGGATCAGCACCGCCGACACGCGGTCGTGATGCGCGTCGGCGACATCGACCGTGTAGCTGTTATCGGTCTTGTACACCGTATTGTACTGCACCGCCGCGCCGCCGGTGACGCCGCAGTCGTCCCACAGCGCCAGCACCCGCGCCGCGGTCGAGGGATCGCGCTCCAGCCGCGCCGTCAGCGCCTCGGGCGTCTCGCGCGCGCCGGTCAGGTCGACCGGATAGCGTGCGGTATCGTTGGTGAAGAAATGGGCATGGGTATCGAACAGGCTAGCGCGCGGGTTCGGCATTCAACTCTCCAGCGGGGATTTCGCTCGCAGCGTGCGGCGTGCGCGCCGCGATGCGATAGGCATAGTACATGGTGACCACGGGAATGACCGCGATCGCCGAGAACACGAAATAGGTGTCCATCCGGCCGAGCCCGGCGCTCAACAGGAAGCCTCCGATCATCGGCCCGGCAATCGCGCCGATCCGGCCGAAGCCGACGACGAAGCCGACCCCCGAATTCTGCATTGCGGGGGGGTACATGACCACCGCGACCAGGAAGAGGCCGGTATAGGCTCCGACGACGAAGAAGGTGGTCAGCCCGGCCATCGCCAGCAGGCCGATCGGATTAGGCGGCTGAAGCCCGAAGATCACCAGCGTGACCGCGGCTGCCGCAAAGAAGATCGTCGTCAGGCGGCCTTCGCCGACCTGGCGCCCCCAGAAGCCCATTGCCAGATGACCCAGCGTCCCGCAGGCGCCTGTGATGATCCCGCTCGCCGCTGCCAGCGAAGGGCTTAGACCCGCATTGGCCAGGATCGTCGGCTTCCAGTTCATCAGAAAATATCCGACGATCGCATAGGTCGCAGACGCAACCCAGATCAGGATGGTTTGCGACCGCAATTCAGGGGCCAGCATCGACCGGATTGCCGCGCCGCGCAGCTTGGCCGCGGGTTTTGGCGGCATCGCCGACAGCTCGGGAATCTGCATACGCCGGTGCAGCCGGTTCAGTCGCTCCAGATCGCCCGGCGCCTGACGACGCACCAGGAACTCGCGCGATTCGCCCAGGAGGAACAGGCTGAGCGTAAAGGTCACGACATTCAGCACACCGGCGGCGATAAACACCACGCGCCAGCCCGATGTCTCCAGCGCAAGCGCCGCGATGCCGCTGCCCAGCATCATGCCTACGGTGAATCCGATATGCAGGATCGCAAGCGCCATGTTGCGCGCCTTGTCGCTGGCATATTCGGCAACAGTGGTATTGAGGCACACGACCAACGTGCCGAGGCCCACCCCGGTGATGGTGCGCAGCACGAACAGCTGCTGGATGTTCTGCGCAATTCCGCTCAGCAGCAGCATCGCCGCCAGCGTCGCCAGTGCGCCCAGCATGATCGGTCGGCGGCCGAACTTGTCGGCCATCGGCCCGATGACGAACGCGCCGACCACCAGCCCCACCGCCGAGGCGCTGAACATCGATCCCAGCACCGCCGGATCGAGCTGCCAGTCCTTCGACAATACGGGCGCGCTGACCGCGAGCGAGACGACATCGAATCCGTCGGCGATGTTGATGAGACAACACAGGCCAACGACGAGGAACTGGTACAAGCTCATGCCCGTCGGCGCGTCCAGCACCCGCTCCCGATCCACCGTCGCCGCCACCATCGCTCTCCTCGTACGCGTCGCCGGCGCTGACTTGCCGTCCGACGATTCGCATGCGTTTATATCTAACGTCATTCAGCGATATCTGATTTTTCGCTTGCCGCCTAGCTGCGATCTGCGCAAATTGCAGACCAGAACGACGCATTGACGTTGAAGGAGAGTCGCGTGCCCCGGATCAAATCAATCTTTGTCGCAGGTGCGATCGCGACGCCGTTGCTGGCACTGGGGGCGCATGCCGCAGGCGGTAGCCCGCCGCCCGCGACCGCGCCCGCCGCGGCGCAGCAGCCGGCCGCATTCGCTCAGTGCAAGGCGTGCCACAGCGTCGATGCGGGCGGCAAATCGGGGGTCGGCCCCAACCTGTTCGCGGTTGGCGGAAAAATCGCCGGAACGAAGCCGGGCTACACCTATTCCCCGGCGATGAAGGCATCGCGCAAACGCTGGGACCGCGCCAATCTCGACGCCTATCTCGCCAACCCCAAGGCGGTGGTACCGGGCACGAAGATGATGGTCCCTGGCGTGTCGGACGCCCAAAAGCGGAAAGAGCTGGTCGATTATCTGATGGCGCTGAACTAGGCTTTTAATAGATGATACGCCAGCTTGTGATCGCCGCGACCCTGTGCACCGCGCCCGTTGCGACCGGCCAGACCGCCCGCCCTGTGCTCGACTATGCCAGCGCCGCGACGATCCGTGACACCTGTCTCGCCTGGGCTACGAAGCGCGGCCTGAAAATCGCGGTCTTCGTTCTCGACCCGCGCGCCATGCCGGTGACGCTCGCGCATATGGACGGCGTCTCGACGGCAGGGGGCGAGATCGCGCAGTGGAAGGCTGTTTCCGCCGCGAAATTCGGTCGCGCCACGGCGGACCTCGCGGCGATGAACCCGCCGGCAGGCATGCCCAATGTCGCGGTGATGGCGGGTGGCGTGCCGATCTATACCGCCAATGGCGTGCTGCTTGGCGGGGCCGGCGTCTCTGGCGGAAAACCTGCGGAGGACGCCGCCTGCGCCGCCGCGGGGATCGAGGCGGCGGGCCTCAGGCCCGCGCGCCCCGCGCCGCCCGCTCAATAGGCGTCGATTTCCTTCAGCGCCTCGGCCGCCAGGCCCCAGCTTTCCACGCCCCCGGCCACGCCGATATACAGCGTCGTCTGCAGCAGCGTCTCGCGGATATCCTCCTTGGTCGCGCCGTTCTGCACCGCACATTTGACCAGCCGCTTGAGCGGGACGTGGCGGTTGAGCGCCGCGCAGATCGCCATGGTGATCAGGCTGCGCTCGCGCAATGTCAGGCCGGGACGCGTCCAGGTCTCGCCGAAACAGGCCGAGGTCACGTAATTCTCCAGCGGCTCGTGGAAATCGTCCGCCGCGTCGAGTCGGGCGATGCTGCCCTCGCCGAACAATTCCTTGCGCATTTCGCGGCCCGCTTCGAATGCGGGGTCGCCGGTCTTGAGTGCCATGATCTCGTCCTTGATTAGGGGTGAGTGGATTGAAGAAGCGTGCGGAATGCGGCGCCCAGCCATTGCATCTCCGCGCGCGCGGGTGCCGAGAAATGCTGGGCGCGCAGGAAACCGTGGCACATTCCGGGCGACGAACGCGTCTCGACCACCACGCCGGCGGCGCGCAAGGCGGCAGCGAACTCATCCCCCTCCGCGCGCATCGGATCATGTTCCGCCGCAAGGAGAATGGCGGGAGGAAGCCCTGCGAGCTCGGCGTTGAGCGGCGCGCGAACGATCGTCGCATCTCGCGCGGCGCAGTCCTGCCAGGTCGCGATCATCGCGTCGATCACCGCACGCGGCAGCCCCGGATCGTGCGCGCGTGCATAGGCCTCGCGCTTAGGATCGAGGGCATAGACGCCATAGCAAAGCAGCTGTCCGATCAATGCCGGACCGTCGCCGTCGCGCGCGCGCATCGCGACATGGGTCGCAAGGCACGCGCCCGCGCTGTCGCCCGCAACCGCGATCCGCGCGGGATCGATCGTCAGCCGGTCCGCCATCCGCGCGATCCAGCGCAGCACGCCATGGCATTGCGCGATCGTTGCACCCGGGGTCGATTCGGGCAGCCGCGCATAGTGCACGCTGACCACCACCGCGCCGCACGCCTTCGCGAGCGCGGCGGCAAGACAGTCATAGGTTTCGATGCTGCCGATCGTGAACCCGCCGCCGTGTAGATACAGGACGGCGGGCAGCGCCCCATCTCCGGCCGGGCGATAGATGCGAACAGCCGTCTCGATCGCGACATCGGGGACATAGCTGTCGGTCACCCGCATACCGGCGGGGCGCGGACCCGCGATCCGATGCGCATCGCGATCCGCGATCAGCCGGGCCGCCTCCAGCGAAACCGCGGCTTCGGGCGGTCGGCGGACCGCATCCAGATAGTCCGCAATCCCCTCCGCCAGCATCGGTGCGTCAGCCATGATCGGTTCCAAGGCTCCGCACCCATCCTCCTGTCGTGCCGCGTCCCGGCATTTGCTATCAATGTTTAGCTTGACGAGATCGGGTGCCATGCTGAATGGCGTTTGTAAATAGCAAGTGACGGAGAGGTGCCCGGTGTTCAATTCGGCGGTAAAGCGCAAGCTGGAAGCGGGGGAGACGGTCTTCGGCAGCTTCTTCAAGGTGGATTCCCCGGCAATCGCCGAACTCTATGGCCTAGCCGGGTTCGATTTCCTGATCGTCGACGCCGAACATGGCTGCTTCACCCATGGCCAGATCGAAAACCTGATCCGCACCTGCGAGCGGATGGGGATGAGCAGCGTGATCCGCACGCCAGATGCGGAGGAAGCGAACATCCTCCATGTGCTCGACAGCGGCGCGAGCGGCATCCAGGTCCCCTCGCTCAAGTCCGCCGCCGAAGTCCGCGACCTGATCCGCAAGGCCAAATACTGGCCGCTGGGCGAGCGCGGCTCGGCCCGCGCTTGCCGCGCCGCCGGCTATGGCACCGTCCCCGACTATGAAGCGCGCGCCAATGCCGAGACCTTGGTCAGCGTGCATGTCGAGAACAAGGAGATGGTCGCGGATATCGAGGCGCTGTGCGACATCCCCGAACTCGACGTCGTGTTCATCGGCCCGGGCGATCTCAGTGCCTCGCTCGGCCATCCCGGCAATGCGAGCCACCCCGACGTCGTCGCCGCGATCGACCGGGTGATCGAGGTCGCGGCGGGGCGCAAGCATATCGGCACCGTCGTCGGCAACGCCAAGGCGCTCGAATCCTACGTCGCGCGCGGCGTGCACTATATCGCCTGGCTGTCCGACCTCGGCATGATCCGCGGCGCGCTCAACGGCGCCGCCGCCAATTTCGCGCCCTATCGCGCAGCGGGAGACACGAAATGAAGCGCCCCTCGGGCGGCCGCGGCCGCGAACTGGCCAGCGTCGCGCCGCTGCTCGACGAACTGACCCAGGACATTCTCTACGACAAGGTGTGGGAACGCGGCGAGCTCTCGCCCCGCGACCGCAGCCTGATCACCATCACCTGCCTGATCGCGCTCGATCGCGCGCAGGCGCAGGGGCATATGGAGCTCGGCCTCGAAAACGGCCTGACCGTCGAGGAACTGGGCGAAGCGATCGCGCACATCGCCTTCTACGCCGGCTGGCCGGTCGCGGTCAGCGCCGCGCGCAAGCTCAAGACGCTGGTGGAGGCTCAGGGGACGGGCCAGCCATAAGCCCCTCCCCTTCAGGGGAGGGGTTAGGGTGGGGCTTGGCCGTCTCACCGAGACCGACATGGCCGAGACACTACCTCTTTCCTGAAGGGGGCGGCTAACCTAACCCCGCCCCAGGAACGGGATCTTGTTCTGCACCACCAGCGCCTCGTAGAAATTGAGGTGGTCGGGCAGGTCGGCCATGTGCACGATCACGTCCGCCGCATCCTCGGGCTGCGCGACCAGATCGTCGGGCAGGCTGCTGATCCCGCCGCCCAGCTCGGTCGCGACGATGCCCGGGTGGAACACCGACACCGCGACATTGTCCGCGCGGCAGTCGATCGCCAGCGACCGCGTCAGTCCGTCCAGCCCCCATTTGCTCGCGCTATAGGCCGGGCTGTTAGCACGCGGCACCTTGGCCGAGATCGACCCGACATTGATGATCCGCCCATGCCCCTGCCGCTTCATGATCGGGATCGCCGCCCGCGCGCACAGGAAGGCGGAGGTGAGGTTGGTGTCGATCACCCGCCACCACAGCTCGAGCGACGTCTCCTCGGCGGGCGTGCTGTCGGCGATGCCGGCGTTGTTGACCAGCACGTCGACCCGCCCGAACCGCGCCATCGCCGCGTCGAACAGCGCGCCGACCGCATCCGCATCGGTCACGTCGGTCGCCACCGCCAGCGCCTCGCCGCCCGCCGCGCCCAGCCGGCTCACCAGCGCATCGAGCCGCTCCGCCCGCCGTGCGGCGAGCACCACCTTCGCCCCCTTCGCGACAAAGGCCAGCGCGCTCGCCTCGCCGATGCCCGAGCTCGCGCCGGTGATCACGACGACCCGCCCCAGCAGGATGCTCATCGCGCGGCTTTCTCCGCCTGGCCCGATACCAGCGCCAGCGGATCGTCCGCGACCACCGCCAGCCCGCCGCCGCGATCGGAGCGGGTGTTCTCGAACGTTCCCGCTTCCTTCTTGCGCAGGCCATAGGAGCGCACCGGCTCGATATCCTCCTGCGCGATCGGCGCCATGCGCGGCTTCCGCGCCAGCGCCGCATCGATATAGGGGGCCAGCTCGGTCTGCTTCTTCGCCAGCCGCGAATCCTCGTCGACCTTCAGACGCGGCATCACCTTGTCCGCGAACAACTGCAGCGATTCGCAGATATGGTCGTGATTGGCGGGGCCGGTCTGCTGGACGAAGATGATTTGGTCGACGCCGACATCCGCATAGGCCTTGCAGTGTTCATAGACCTGCTCGGGCGTCCCGATGCCGCCATTGCCGTGATTGTCCTCGATCCCCGCCTCGGCCTTCTTGAAGCCCTCCCACACATTGGAATGGCCCGGCACATGCTTGCCGAACGCCGCGTAGAAGCCCAGCGAATAGCCAAAATATTTGAACCCCTCGGTCCCACGCGCGATCGCTTCCTGCTCGTCCTCGTTGACCGACAGCGCGGTGACGATCGCGAAATTGGCGTTCACCGCATGGCCGATCGGCACGCATTCGTCGGAGCGGATGATGTCGTAATATTCCTGCACCCATTTGCCCGCCTGCTCGGGCGCGGCGAAGCCGAACACCAGCGCCCCCATCCCGTTGCGCGCGGCGTGCAGGATCGTGTCGCGCCGCGAACACGCGACCCACAAGGGCGGGTGCGGTCCCTGCAGCGGCTTGGGCACGATGTTGCGCGTCGGCATCGAGAAATGCTCGCCTTCGAACCCCGGATAGGGGGTCATCGCCAGCATGTTCGCGGTCTGCTCGGTCGCTTCGCGCCACATCCCCTTCTTCTCGTCGGGATGCACGCCGAACCCTTCCAGCTCGACCGCCGTGCCGCTCTCGCCGGTGCCCCATTCGACGCGACCGTTGGACAGCAGGTCGAGCGTCGCGATCCGCTCGGCGACGCGCGCTGGGTGGTTGATCTTGGGCGGCATCACGCAAATGCCATGGCCCAGCCGCATCCGCTTGGTCCGCTGGCTCAGCGCGCCTAGGAACACTTCCGGCGCGGAGCTGTGCGAATATTCCTCGAGGAAGTGGTGCTCGACCAGCCAGGCGTAATCATAGCCGAGCCTGTCGGCGAGTTCGAGCTCGTCCAGCGCGTTGTGAAAGATCACGCGATCCTTCTCCGCAGTGAACGGGGCCGGCGACTGATGCTCATAGAACAGGCCGAACTGCATGGCGCTTTCCTCCGCTTCCTCTCCCGCCCGGACGTGCGCCGGCGCGGTCTTGAATGACAGCTAGGCTTATAACACTGCGCCGCGGAAAACGAAAGAAGAAAGCAGCCAGGCTGATAATCAGTCGGGCTATAGCGGCATCGCCCGCGCATAGCCGCCGTCGAGATAGATCAGCGGATCGACATCGCCCGCGACGTCGACGCTCAACACTTCGCCGATCACCACCGCGTGCGTGCCGTGCTCGACATGCTTTTCGTAGCGACAGAAGAAGCTCGCCTGCGCGTCGCGCAGATAGGGGGTGCCATCCTCCCCTGAACCCCAATCGCCCAGTTCGAACCGCGCCTCGCCTTTGAGCTTACCCGCGCACGCATTGGACACCTCAAGCTGATCGCAATGCAGGATGTTGACGCAAAAGCTCGCGCCCGCGGTCAGCGGCCCGTGCAAGCTCGCACTCTTGTTCACGCACACGAGCAGCGAGGGCGGATCCATGCTCAGCTCGCTCACCGCCGTCGCGGTCATCGCCCAGCGGCGCGCGTCATGCCATGCGGTGATCACCACCACCGCCTTGCCCAGCCGCCGCAATCCGTTGCGCAGCTGCTCGGCAACCGTCGGCAACGCCGTATCTGCCACCACCGTCTCAGACATCGCCGCCCAATCCTTCCCTGCCGATGATCTTCAACCCATAGCCCTCAATGCCCGACAGCCGCGCCTCGCTGTCGGTCAGCAGCACGATGTCCCGCACCCCCAGGTCGAGCAGGATCTGCGCGCCCACGCCATAGTCGCGGATGCGCTGTTCGCTGGTCGGGGTAAGCCCGTTGGCGCGCCGCTCCGAAACCGCGCTCACCGACGGGTCGCGGATGAACACGATCACGCCGGCGCCGTCATGGTCGCCGATCCGGGTGAGCGCGCGCTGCACATATTCGCGCCGGTCGGTCGGGGGGCCCAGCATGTCGGATACGAAGTCGAGCCGGTGCATCCGCACCAATGTGGGCAGGTCCGGCGCGATGCGTCCGCGCCACAATGCGACATGCTCGACCTGGTCGATCATGCTGCGGAACACCGACAGGCGAAACCCTTCGCCATAGACGGTCTCGAATGCTTCCTCGTGCACGCGCGTGACGCAGCGTTCGGTGCGGCGACGATAGGCGATCAGGTCGGCGATCGTCCCGATCTTCAGGCCATGGAGCTGCGCAAACGCAACCAGCTCCGGCAACCGCGCCATCGACCCGTCGTCGTTCATGATCTCGCAGATCACGCCCGACGGCATCAGCCCGGCGAGCCGCGACACATCCACCGCCGCCTCGGTATGCCCCGCGCGCACCAGCACCCCGCCCGGCTTCGCCACCAGCGGAAAGACATGGCCGGGGGAGACGATGTCGTCGCAATCCTTGGTCGCGTCGATCGCCACCGCGATGGTGTGCGACCGGTCCTGCGCGGAGATGCCCGTCGTCACCCCCTCGCGCGCCTCGATCGAGACGGTGAAGGCAGTGCGGTGGCCGCTATTATTGTCGGCGACCATCGGCGGCAGGCGCAGCTTCTTCGCGCGCTCCTCGGTCATCGCAAGGCAGATTAGTCCGCGTGCGTGCCGCGCCATGAAGTTGATCTGCGCGGGCGTCGCGAACTGGGCGGGGATGATGACGTCGCCCTCATTCTCCCGGTCCTCGGCATCGACCAGGATATAGGGCTGGCCGTCGCGCGCCGCCTCGATGATCTCCTCGATTGGGGAGATCGCATTGTGCAGGTCGTCCGCGTGCATCGTCGACTCAATATGCACCGGCGGCCTTCAACGCTTCGCGGGCATGGCGCCAGCTGTCCGATCCCGCGGGCAGGCCGACATAGATGGTGGCGTGGAGCAGGATCTCGCGGATCTCCTCCTTGGTCACGCCGTTCGCCAGCGCGCCGTTGATGTGATTCTTGAGCTGGTCGGGTCGCGATTGGCCGATCAGCAGGGCGATCGTCAGCATCGACCGCGTCTTGCGGTCGAGCTCCGGCCGGCTCCACACATCGCCGAAGCACAGCCGCGTCACCAGATCCTGCAACGGCTCGTTGAAATCATCGGTGTTGTCGAGCGTTGCGACCCCCGGCTCGCCGAACATCTCGAAGCGCATCGCGCGGCCCCGGTCGTAGCTGTCGTCCTTCTTCATTCGCTCAATCCTTCGATGATGGCGCGCGCCGCGTCCGCCGCGCGCGCAAGTTCGGCGCGGGCGGCGGCCGTCACGCCGATGGCCCTCAGAAATCCGTGGATCATGCCCGGCGCCACCAGAAGCTCTGTCGCGACCCCGGCGCGCACCAGCCGGTCGACCAGTTCCTCCGCCTCCTCGCGCAGCGGATCGAGCTGCGCCGCGACGACCAGTGTCGGCGGCAATCCGGCCAGGTCCGCGCGGTCGACCGGCGCGGGCTGGCGGAACAGCCCACCCCGACTTCGGAACAGCGCGATATAGCTGCGCACGCGGGCCTCGGTCAGCATCGGATCGCGGCTCCGCGCATAAGCGGGCCGCTCCGGGTCCATCGCGAAGGTGCCATAGAACAGCAGCTGGAACGCCGGGGCAACGCCGCCCGCATCGCGCAGGTTGGCGGCGCAGGCGAGCGCCAGCAGCGCGCCAGCACTGTCCCCCGCCACGCCCGCGCGGCGCGGATCGATGCGCAGTGCTTCGGCCTGCCGCACCATCCAGGCGAATGCCTTGTCGCAATCGTCCTGTGCGGCCGCGTAATCGGCCTCGGGCAGGCGGCGATAGTGGACGCTCACCACCACCGCGCCGATCGCCTCGGCCAATGCGGCACAGGCGATGTCGAAGCTCGCGACGCTGCCCATGGCAAAGCCGCCGCCATGGAAATAGCAGATCGCCGGACGCGCGCCCTCCCCGCCCGGATCGAAGACGCGCACCGGGATTTCACGGCCGACCGCCGGAATATAGCTGTCGAAGCGCGACACCTTCGGCGAGACGCTCTGTGCGAACCGCCCCGCGGTCAGGTCGCCATACAGTCGCATCGTCTCCAGGTCGGACGCCGGCGGCTGCTCGCGGCACAGCGCGACATAGTCGGCGATCCCGTCGGCGGGCACGGGCGGATGCGCGGCGACGAGACCCTCGGGCTCAGCCAACCGCCTCATAGCGCACCTCGACCGGAAGTTCGGGCAGTTCCGCCAGCCGCGGCGCGACCTCGCGCGCCACCAATGTCAGATTGTCGGCGGTGTCGCGATGATCCAGCTCGCCCGCCTGCCCCATCATCAGCAGGTTGCCGAACCCGCCGGTCTCGCCATGGAACCGGGCAAGCTGGTCATAGACCTCGTCCGGCGTGCCGACGAAGAAGAGACCTGCGTCCATATATTGCTCGATCGACCCGTCGACCGGCAGCGGCTGGCCATTGCGCATGCGCGGGCGCATCGCGGCCGGCCCCGCCTGAAGCATCCGCACATTCGCCTCGACGGCGTTGAAGCCCCACGGATTGCGGAACTGCGGATCGAGCCGCGCGGCCGTGGTGAAATAGCTCTTCATCGCCTCGGCGCGCTTGAACGCGGTCGCCGTGTCGTCGGCGCAGGCGACCAGCGCCAGATAGGCGAGCTTGTCGTTGGTGGCCTCGCGGCCATGCGCCTCGGAATAGGCCTCGCGATAGCCGGCAAACACCGAGCGCGCGACCGCACCCGACAGGAAGGTGGCGCAGGTATAGTCGCGCCGCCCATATTCGCGCGCACTCGACGCGCTCGACGCGGTGCCCCACATCGGCGGGCGCGGCTGCTGGATCGGGCGCGGCCACAGGCTGGCGGTGCGATAGTGGAAATGCTCGCCTTCCCACGAAAAATTCTCGCCTTCATTGCCGAGCGCGTCGAGGATCAGGTCGTGCGCTTCCCAGAACCGGTCCATGAATCCGGTCGGCTGGCGGTTCGACATGAACAGCTCGTACGCCGCGCCCTTGACCAGTCCGACCTCCAGCCGCCCTCCGGACAGGCAGTCGACCATCGCGATTTCCTCGGCGACGCGCAGCGGGTTGGAACGGTTGGCGAGCGGGATGCCGAGCGCGAGCAGCCGCGCCTTGCTGGTCTGCCGCGCGAGGATCGCAAGCGTCGTCATGCACGATGTCGACATGCAGGTGGCCGCGGCATGGTGCTCGTTGACCATGATATTCAGGCCAAGCTCGTCGGCGAGCAGATATTCGTCGAGATAGCGGTTGAGCAACTGCCCCGCCTCGACCGGATTGCAATGATGCTGCGGCAGCGTAACCCGCATCGACCCCGGCACCCCGAATGCGGGGTGATAGGCCTGTTCGCTGAATTGCCAGATCTTCATCTCTTGTCTCCGGGCGGGCGGTCAGCGGGCGGCGAATGCGGCGACGCGCGCGGCCAGCGCGGCCGGTTGGTCGGCATGGACGCGATGCCCCGCCTCCGCGATCGTCTCGATCTCCGCCTGCGGCAGTGCGGTCCGCCAGCGCTCGCGATAGGCGGCGCTGACGATCGCGTCGGAATCGCCCCACAGCATCAGCGTGGGCGTCGAAATGCGGTGGAGCCGGTCGGCGAGCTTGGGGTTCGACATATAGGGCGTCCAGCCATAGAGGCTCGCCGCCTCGTCGTTGCGCATCAAGCGACGGACGCGCGCCTCGGGCAATTTGGTCAGCACCGCCATGTCGCTACCCGGCTCGGGAGCGCCGACCTGCATCCGCTTGCCCATTTCCTGGCGCGACAGCATGAAGATGTCCGCGACATGCTGCTCGCGCCGGTCGGCCGTCGGCAGCCCCAGCGGCGATATCAGCACCAGCTGCGCCGCGCGTGCGGGTTCTTTGGTCAGCGTCTCCGCGGCAACCCAGCCGCCGAACGACGTACCGACCACGACCGGCCGGTCGAGCGCCAGCTTGGCGATCAGGTCGAGGTAGAAATAGCCAAGGTCGTCGACCCGATCGAGCCGCGCGGGCCGCTGCGAATTGCCGAATCCGGGGTGCGAAGGGGCATATACCGTGAAGCTCTGCGCCAGTTCGCGCAGCACTGCAGCCGAACCCTCCAGCCCGTCGATGCCGTGCAGGAACAACAGCGGCGCGCCGCTCCCGGCGGTGAACATCTCAACCCCGGTCCCCAGCAGGTCGACGGTGGACAGCGTGCCGAAGTCCAGTTCATCCAGGCAGGCCGTCTCCATCGCTCTCCACTCACACTCGCTTTTGGTGCGGCCAGAGTGTTGGCGGAGGACTGATACGTCCAATTCTTTGTTCTTGAGCGATCGATGCCCCGCAAGTATGAGTTGTGCATGGAGCTGCGCCATCTTCGCTATTTTCGAGCGATCGGCCGCGAGGAGCATTTCGGCCGCGCGGCGGTCGCGCTGCGCGTCGCGCAGCCCGCATTGACGCGCCAGATCCGCGATCTCGAAACCGAGCTCGGCGTCGAATTGTTCGAGCGCCTTCCGCGCGGCGTCCGCCTGTCCAGCGCCGGCCGCGTGTTCCTCGACGAGGTCGAGGAAATCCTGAAGCAGGTCGATCGCGCCGTCGATCGCGCGCGCCGCATGGGCAGCGGCCATCTCGGCACGATCCGCGTGGGCCTGTCCGAAATCATGGCCGCCTACGACTTCATCTCGCGCGGCTTGTTCGACTTTCGCGAAAACGAACCCTCGGTCGTGCTCGACCTGCGCTCGACCGGCTCGCTGGCACAGATCGCCGCGCTCAAGGACGGCACGCTCGACGTCGGCATGGTCTATGACGCGCATATCGACGACCGCGATCGTGAAACGCTCGACTGCGCTCCCATCGGCACCGGCGAAACGATGCTCGCCGTGCATGGAAGCCATCCCTTCGCCACGCGCACGTCGGTAACGATGGCGGAAATCGCCGAGGAACCGGTACTCGGTCCCGCGCGCACGCTGGCGCCGGGCTATTACGACCGCGTGATGGCCGCCTGCATCGCCAGTGGCAGCGCGCCGCGCTTCGTGCAGGAATGCACCACCAACTCGATCCTGTTCAGCCTGGTCGCGGTCGGCATGGGCGTCGGCATCGTTACGACCGCCGGCCCGGATTCGCCCAGCCGCAATATCCGCCTGGTTCCGATCGCCGATCTCGGCCTCAAATTCCGGGTGATGCTGGTGTGGCGCGCGCGCGACGGATCGGCGGCGCTGCGCCGCTTCCTCGACATGATGCTGGAGCACGCGGCCAAGGCTGCCTGACCCGCCCCGCTGTCCTCCCGCCGGGGGGACAAGGCGTGCGACACGCTTCTGCTATACGGTGGGCGAAGAGGAGCCTGTGATGACCGACCCGCGCCCGCTGAACGGCCTGTATCATTTCGCCTATCCCTGCCGCGACGCCGAGGAGACGCGGCATTTCTACGAGGACATTCTCGGTCTGCCGCTGGTCAACTGCATGCTGTCCGAACGCGTGCCGAGCACCGGCGAGGAACAGCCCTATGTCCATTTCTTCTTCCAGCTCGGCGACGGCTCCTACATCGCCTTTTTCGATCTCGGCGGCGACGAGAAGCCCGCGCCCTCGCCCAACACGCCGGACTGGGTGCAGCATTTCGCGATTGAGACTGATTCGGTGGAGAATGTCGAAGCGATGCGCGAGCGGCTCGCAGCACATGGCGTAAAGACGACCCCGCTGGTCGATCATGAATTCGTCCGCTCGATCTATTTCTTCGACCCCAACGGACTGCGCCTCGAAATCGCCGCGCGCACCGAAGCCCCCGGCTTCCTCGAGCAAGCGGCGAGCGAAGCGCATGCGACGCTCGCGACCTGGAACCGCCGCAAGCACGGGTAGGGCCAGACGGGACCGGACCCGCGTCAAACGCGCGTGGACAGGACGGCCCTCGCTTGGCAAGGATGAACGCCGAGAACAAACGAGGCGTTCGAGGGGCCCGATGGCAGATACAGAGCAATCCCGGCGGCGGGTCCAGTCGATCGAGGTCGGGTTTCGCGTGCTGCGCGTGCTGCGCATGGCCGAAGGGCCGCTGCCGCTGCGCGAAATCGCCGCGCGCGCCGGCATGCCGCCCAGCAAGGTGCATCTCTACCTCGTCAGCTTCGTGCGCGAGAACATGGCGTTTCAGGATCCGCAGAACGGCCATTACGGCCTAGGCTCCTTCGCGATCCAGCTCGGCCTCGCTGCGGTCCGCCAGCTCGATGTCGTCTCGCTCGCGGCCGAGGCGCTGACCGACCTTCGCGACAAGACCGATTGCGCGGTCTATCTTTCGCTATGGGGCGACCGCGGCCCGTGCATCGTCGCCAAGGCGGACGGGACGCTCCAGGGCGCCTTCTCGTTGCGTCTCGGCTATATCCTGCCGCTCACGACCAGCGCTACGGGCCTCGTCTTCCTCGCACATCTGCCGAACTACGAAACCGATCGTGCCCTCGCCGCGCTCGCCGCCTATGAGGCCGAACGCAATCCGCGCACGCCCTCCGATCCCGAGATCGCGGAGAGTGTCGAACAGGTCCACAAGCTCGGTTACGCCTCCACCGTCGGCAACCTGAACCGCAACTTCGCCGGCATCGCCGCGCCGATCTTCGATTACAGCAACCAGATCGCCGCATCGCTGACCATCCTCGGCCCGAGCGAATATATGAGCCGCACGCGCCAGAAGGAATTCGTCAAGCTGCTGCTAAAGGCGACGCACAGCGTGTCCGAACGGATGGGCGCGTTCGGCACGCACGAAGACGCGTAGCGCTTACTCGGCCACGAAGTCGGGCGCTCGCACGCCCTGGTCTGCGGCGTCGAGCCGCAACCGAAGCGCTTCGGCCCGCTTCTCGGCGTCGAGCCACGATCGCTCATGGCCCCATAGGCTGGGCCCGTGAACGCATTCGAACGGCTCCCAGCGCGCCGGATCGATCGATCGACCGCCCCAGCCATATTCGACCATGAACCCCGATGGCGTGCGCGCATAGAAGGAAGTCATATGGTCGTTCGAATGACGCCCCAGCGTCACGGCGACCCGCTGCTCCTCCAATTGCGCCAGGTCATAACCCTGGCCGACATCGTCGAGCGACTGCAACTCGACCATCAGGTGGTGGAACCCGTCCACCCCGGTCTCGATCGCGGCGAAGCTGTGGTGCCGGCTGTTGAGGTGGAAGAAAGAGGCCCTGAACGGCCGCAGCGCATAGTCGCTCAGCCGAAAGCCGAGCAGGTCAGTGTAGAAGGGAAGCAGGGTATCCAGCGACCGTGCTGTCAGCACGACATGACCGAGTCCCAGTGCGCCGGTGCGAAACCCGCTGATCGCACGGCCAGCCCTGAAGGGCGCCGGGGCATCGATCGCCCCGTGAAAGAGTTCGACCCGATTGCCTGCCGGATCGTGGGTGACGATCAGCGCGGCGACCCGGCGCTGCTCAGCTTCCAGCGCACTCCCGGCCCGCACGTCGCATCCCGCATTGACGAGCCGCTTCGCCAGCGTCGCCAGCGCCTCCCCATCGGCGACCTCCCAGCCCATCGCGCTGACCCGGTCGGCACTTCCGCGCTCGACGAACAGGCGACCCGCGCGCGCATCGGTCCGCAATGAAAAGCCGTGTGCGTGCTGATCCGCGATCTGCATACCGAGCAATCGGGTGGCGAACTCCGCCCACGCTTCATCCGCGCGGGTCGCGACCACGATATAGCCAAGCGACCGAAGCAGCATGCGCGCAATTCCACAGGAACGAATCGCGCTCAATGATAACGAATAGAAGGCCGGGTGTCAGCTACAGGCGTTGTACGCCCGCGCGGCGATATTCGGGGGTCAATTCTTCGATGTCGTCGCCGTCTGCCGGCTCGTCGCCACCAAGGCTGAGCGAATCGAGCAGCCGCACGAGATAGCCGCGCAGCTCGGCCTGCTCCGCCGCGTCGAGCGGGCTCAGCAGCTGGCGCTCCAGAGCTCGGGTATCCTTCTGCAACTGCTTGAGCGTTGCGGCGCCGGTCTCGGTCAGTCGCACCTCGAGCAAGCGCTTGTTGGCTTCGCTTACCCGCCGTTCGATCAACTCCTTGGCCTCGAGCAATGCGATCTGCTTGATCATCGTCTGCGGCTTGACGTCGTACAGCCGCGCCAGCTCTGCGGAGGACATGTCGGGCCGGGTCGATAGCGTCGTGAGGATACGAAACTGCACCGCCGTCACGTCGAACGGACTGAGCACCGCCTCCAGCCGGACATAGGCCTTGTACTGCACCTGCTTGACCAGGTGGAGGATCGAATGTGCATTGACCCCGGATGCCGGGCGAACCGCTTTCCCCATACCACTTAGTGTCCGATCCCCAACCGCCTGTCCAGCACCCCGCTCGCGGGCGGGAAATCCGGCTCCTCAAGCTCATACCGAAACTGCTCTGGACGTGTGTATGATTCTAAGCCAAGCTTACATCAAATTCATCTTGTCGTTTGCATATATCAAATGGCATATGATATTCACTATCGAGACGGGCGGCGTTGCCAGCTGCTCCACGGGGAGAGGATTGAGATGGCGACGACCGGCCGAGCGATCGACGTGGACAGCTTCCTCGACGGGCTCAAGTTCAACCGCTTTCACCTCACCATCCTGATCCTCTGCACGGTCCTCACCGCGATCGACGGCTATGAACTCTATATCGTCGGATGGGTCCTGCCCGATCTGGCGCGCGATTTCGGTGTGTCGCGCACTGCGATCACGTCCGCGATGGTCGCGCAGCAAGTGGGGATGCTGGTCGGCGCCTTCGTCATCCCGCCCCTGGCCGACCGCATTGGCCGGCCCCGGTTGTTGTTCTTCTGCTATTCGGGCATGGCGCTCAGCGCCTGCGCAATCCTGTTCACCTCCTCGCTGGTGCCGTTCGCGATCTGCCGCTTCGTCGCGGGCTTTTGCGGCACGGCGATGATCCCGATCCTCGTCTCGCTGGCCTCGGAAACCGCGCCGCAGCGGCTGCGCTCGACGATGAGCACGATTACCGTCAGCGGCACGATGATCGGCGCGCTGCTCGGCGCGCTGATGCAGGGCTTCGTGCTGGAGCCGTTCGGCTGGCGCGGGGGCTTCTGGATCGCCGTGGCACTGCCCACGATCATGCTGCCCTTCATCTATTTCCTTCTCCCCGAATCGCTCCGCTCGCTCGCCGCGCGCAACCCCGGCGATCCGAAGATCCAGACGCTCGCGCGCCGCATGGACCCGACGCGCGACGAGCCGGTGCTGCTGGTCGCCCCGCCCAAGCCCGAACGCGCGGCGGGTGCCGTGCTGTTCGCCGACGTGCTGGGCCCGGATCAGCGAGTGAAAACCTTTCTGATGTGGGCGATTACCATCTCCAGCTTCGTGTTCATTACCGCGGGCGTGTGGAAGACGACGATCTTCAAGGACGTCGTCGGTCTCCCCTGGTCGCAGGTCGCACTCATTAACGGGGTCAACACCGTCGCCGGGTTCATCGGCATGCTGACGATCGGCTTCTTCATCGACCGGTTCGGGTTCAAGCGGGTAATGGGATCGACCTTTATCCTTGCGGCCGCGTTCTCGGTGCTGATCGGCCTGACCGCGCCGACGATCGGCATGTTCGTCGCGGTCGCGCTGATGGCGATGTTCCAGCATGGCGGACAGGCGAGCATCCCCGCGCTCGCGGCCGCGCTCTATCCGCCGCGCAGTCGCGCGACCGGCATCGGCTGGGCCTATGGCGCGGCGCGCGTCGCATCGATCTTCGCGCCGCTGTTCGGCGCGTTCGTGCTGGGCGAAGGGTTCGGGGCGATCACCATCTTTGCACTGCTCGGCGTTCCGCTGGCGTCGGCCGGCATCTTCACCTTTTGGCTGATGAGCCTCAAGGGCGCACCCAAGCCGGTGCGCGCCGGTCATGGCCACTGAGGGACAGGCGCCCGCGGTCGACGCGCACGCCCATGTCTTCACCCGCGCGATGCCGTTTGCGGCGGACGCGCATTCGCGGCCCGATTACGATTATGGCGTCGATGCCTGGCTCGCCGATCTCGACCGGTACGGCATCGCGCATGGCGTGATCGCGGCGGCGAGCCTGTTCGACGACGGCAATGCCTATACGCTTGCCGCGCTTGCCGCGGACCCGCGCCGCCTGCGCGGAACGGTGATCGTCCCGCCCGAAACGGATGCCGAGACATTGCGCGCGATGGCCGATCTCGGTGTTGTCGGCGTACGTCTCGCCTGGCGTCGCGTGGACGAGCTCCCCGATCTGAAGAGCGATCCTTGGCGCGGCTTCCTGCGCCGCATCGCTGACAGCGGACTGCATGTCGAACTGCTCAGCCGCAGCGTCAGCCTGCCGCACCTGCTTCCCGCGCTCGACGCGACTGGGGTCGATCTCGTCATCGACCATTTCGGGGTGCCCGCGCGCGACCCCATGGAGCGGCATGCGGCCACCGACGCGCTGTGCCGCGCGATCGACCGCGGGCGCACTTGGGTCAAGCTGTCGGCCGGGTTTCGCATGCCGTTCGAGATCGCAGCCGAAGTCACCGGCCGCCTGCTCGCCCATGCCGGCGCACAGCGCCTGCTATGGGGCAGCGACGCGCCCTTCGTGAACCACGAGGGCGATACGCGCTTCGCCGACACGATCGTTCTGTACCGCCGGCTCGTTCCAGATCCCGCCATGCGGGCCGCGATCGATCGGACCGCACTCGCCCTGTTCTTCGATAAGGAAAGCTCCGCATGACCCGCCCGATGACACGCCGCGAGCGCGCCGCCGCCACCGCCGAACTCGAAATGGGGCTCGCCGATTTCTGGCACGACGTCGACACCAACTGGGGCCGCAACGCGGGCGACTATTATGCGCCCGAAGGTGTCTACAGCTCGGGCCGGCTCAATCTCGAGGGCCGTCAAGCGATCCAGGGCTTCTACAGCTGGCGCGAGGATCGCGGCGAGCGCGTGGCGGTCCATGCCTACAGCAATTTCCGCGCGGAGTTCGACGATCAGGGCGGCGCCGTTGCCAACTGGTACATGCTGCTCTGGGCCGCCGACGGCGCCGCGCCGCAGGAAAGCACCGCGCCCACCCGCATCAGCCGCGCCACCGAAACCTTCCGCTGGGACGAGGGCGAACAGCGCTGGCTGTGCACCCGCCGCGAACTGGTCAACCTGTTCAAGGGCGGGGCACAGCTGAACTTCAGCGGCTGATCGGGCGAGCCACGATTCAATTCGCGCGACGAAAAAGGGGCATCCGACGGACGCCCCTTCCCCCTTTTTGCGGTGACGTAGGTCAGAAGCGCACGCGGGCGCCGATCATGAAATTGCGTCCGACCTTGTCGTAATATTGTCCGTTCGTCGGGAAGTTGAGGATCGTGTAGGGGGTCGGCGGCGGATCCTTGTCGAGCAGGTTGTTGATCGCCCAGAACATCTCGTACTGCCGGTTCTCGCCCACGAAGATCTTTCCGAACAGGTTGAGATAGGCCACCGCCGGGACATCGTTATCGTTGATCGTGTTGGTCGGCAGCGTGTTGTACGTCACGTCCTGCTTGCCGGCGCTGATGAAGATCGTCTGCAGCGTCAGTTCCCAGGCGCGCGTGCCGATCGTCTGCGACAGGTTGCCGCGGAAGCGCGGGATCGAGCCCAGGTTCGACCAGCCATTCTCGCCCGCGCGATCAACCACGGCATTGGCGGCGCCGGTGCCCGAATCGACGATCGCGCTGAGGATGTAGGTCCCGCTCGCCGACATCGAATAGCGGCCGCCATCGCCCAGGAAATCGGCGCTGGTGCCGTAGTTCAGCGTGACGTCGATCCCTTCCTGTTCGAACGCGCCGACGTTCAGCGATCCTGCGACCAGCCCCGTATGGATGCGGTCGTTGGGATCGGGGGTCGACGTGTCGGGTCCATAGGTGAACAGGCTGCAGAAATAGGCGTCGCCATTGCTGCACAGATTGGCGATGTTCACCGTCGACAGGTTGGTGATCGCGTCCTTGATCTTGATATTGTAATAGTCGACCGAGATGCCGAAGCCGCGCAGCGCGCCGGTTCCGCGATAGGCGATCCCGGCGGTCAGCGTGTCGCCATATTCGGGCCCGACATCGGGATTGCCCTGGCTGGTGTTCTGCGGAATGTTTGCCGCCTTGGTCACGCCGTCGACCACCAGCGACACGCTGTTGCGCACATTGCTGCCCGGGCTGAACAATTCGTTGATCGCGGGCGCGCGGATGTCGCGCGACCGTGCGACGCGGACGTTCAGCCCCTCGACCGGTTCCCAGGTACCCCCGACCTTCCACGCCTGCTGCCCGCCGACCGTGCTGTAATCGGCGTAGCGGAACGCGCCGTTGAGGCTGAGACTGTGGAGGAAGGGCATGTCCTTGGCCAGCGGGGCGGTCGCCTCGATATAGCCCTCCTTGACGCTGAACTCGCCGCTATAGGGGACGGCGTTACCGGCGGTCAGGAACCCGTTGGCCGACCCTACCTCATCTGCCGTCAACGATGATGTTTCGCGGCGATATTCCCCGCCGAACGCGACCACGACTGGCCCTGCCCAGGTCGAGAAGGGTTCGCCGACGATGTTGGCGGCGGCCGTGAACTGGTCGTATTTCACCTTCGACCACGCCTGCCCGGTGATATAGTCGCGCGCCGCCGTGCTCGCATTGCCTTCGCCGAACAGGTTGAGCGGCTGGCAGCCTGCTGCCGCGGCATTGCCCTGCAGGACCGCTCGACATACCGGCGCGCCCGTCACCGGGTCGGCCACCGCATCGATCGCAAATGCCAGATTCGCCGACACCGGGTTATTGTACGTGATCGACGAATAGTTGTTCACGCCATAGGACGCGTGCACGTCCCATTTCCAGCCGCCCCCCAGCCGGCCTTCGAGGCCGATCGTGCCGTGCGGGGTCTCGTTGGTGATCTCGTAGTAGTTCTTGCCGAGATCATAGGCGATGCGGCTGATGTTGAACGACTGCGTCGTCGCCGGCAGCAGCGCGCGCACCGCGGTCGGGATGAACACGTTGTCGCGCCGAATCGCCTGGCTGGCGAGGCGGATCGCGATGCCGTCGAGGAAGCCGACCGAGCGCGAGAAGCCGCCCTCGATATAGCCGGTCACCGAGTCCGAAAAATCGAAGTACACGCTGCCATAGGTAGTGAAGCGGCGCACGTCGGGCATCTGCGCGACGCCCTTGATGATCGACTGACCCTCGCCGCCGATCATCACCTGCCCACCGAAAATCTCCCCCTTGTCGAACGGGCGGATCGACCCGTCGGGGTTGAAGGTCATGTTGGTCAGGCCGGGGATATTGCTGATGATCACCCCGCCCGCGCCCAGGCTGTTGTGCACATTGGGCGAAAGGATCAGCGCTGGCTGCCCGAAGCCGGGCGTGCCCGGCACGGTGCGCTGGGAGTTGCTGACGATCATATATTCGTCGCGACCCCAGTCGCGGCTGTAAATGTCACCCATCCCTTCATTGTTCGAATAATCGGCGCTGATCACGACATTGCCGCGGCCATCGGCAAAGCTGGTCCCTGCGATCGCGCCGATGCGCTGCGTGGCATAGTCCCCGCGCTGCGAGATACCGGCCTGGCCGGTGACTTCGACGCCGCTGAACTTTTTCTTCATGATGATGTTGACGACGCCCGACACGGCATCGGATCCGTACAGCGCCGATGCGCCGCCGGTCACCACTTCGACCCGCTCGATCATATTGGTCGGAAACAGGTTGAGGTCGGTCGTGGTCGGCACGCCCAGGTTGCTGGCCGGAGCGAACGGAACGACGCGCGACTGGTTGACGAGCACCAGCGTCCGCTGTCCGCCGAGCGCGCGCAGGTCTGCGGTCGCCTGCGCCGGGCTGGAGGTATTGGTCGCGTTCGCGCCGGGCGAGCGGGTCGCCTTGAACGCCGGGTTCTGGTTGAGCACTTCCATGACGGTGGTTACCGCCTGCCGCTCGAGCACCTCGACCCCCACCACCTGCGTCGGGGTCGGCGCCTGAAGTCCATTGGTCGCGGTGCGCGATGCGGTGATGATCACCTCGTCCGCGGGCCGCGCGGCGGTCTCGGTCTCGGCCTCCGGCGCGGCGGGCGCTTCCTGCGCCGTTGCCGCCTGCGCGGCGATGGCAGTTGCGGTCAGTGCCGTCGACGCCAGCATCCGATGCAGCCACGACGCGGTACGACGATCGATTGAGCCTGTCATGTTGGCCTCCCCTCTCCCAGCGGATGGGGCCGGCTTTGCGCCGCTCTCCCACCGGTTTGTTTCGTCTGGTCCGCCGATTGCGCCGTTCCTGTAGACGATTCGTCGACAGGGACGCGACCGGCAACGATTATTCTAAATTAACGAACGCCGATTGTTTATGACAGATAAGCCAGGCTGACA
The DNA here is from genome assembly GCF_046000505.1 of Sphingomonas plantiphila. NCBI lineage: Bacteria > Pseudomonadati > Pseudomonadota > Alphaproteobacteria > Sphingomonadales > Sphingomonadaceae > Sphingomonas > Sphingomonas plantiphila. The sequence goes on from NZ_JBELQC010000001.1 coordinate 324,989, forward strand.
ACCCACAATATCACAATGCCGAACGGTATTCGCTTTGATACAATCAGCTAGCGTTGGCGCGCCTCCGCCAGGACCGCCGGATCGATCAGGGTCGCCAGCGCCGCGCGAGACCGGGATGCGCGACCATCCTGTACGGCGAGCCAGCGCTCCTCAGCCTCCAGCATATCGAGCAGGTCGCCCGGAAGCGCAGCAGTGAAGGCAAGCGTCGGCCACGCCTGCGCCACCTCTTCGTCGGTGAAGCCGCCGGTCGCGGCGACCAGTTCGCGCGCCGGCCCTGCATCGCGCGCGATCGCCTCCGACGCGTCGATGATCGCGCGCACGAAGGCGACGATGCGCCCGCGCCTGACCGGATCGGCGAGATTGGCGGCGGTGGTGTTGAGGTTGAACAGCTCCCGATAGACGCCGTCGCCCGGAAACTCGATGCGGTCGTCGCCCAATGCGCGGGCGGCGTTGCCGGCATGTGGCTCCCAGATCGCGACCGCGTCGACCTCGCGCCGCGCGAGCGCATCGGCCATCCCCTCGATCGGCGAGATGCGGACCGGCACGATATCGGCAAAGTCGAGCTTCGCCTGCGCGAGCATCCGCGCGAGAAAGAACCCCGCCGAGGTATTGGCGAGCGTCGCGATCCGCTTGCCCTTGAGATCCGCCAGGCTGGCAATCCCCGCGGAGCGGCGCGCGATGATGCGATAGCGCCCCTCGGTCACCGTCAGGATGATGCGGAGTTCGGGATTGGCGACCGAGTAGCGCAACGCCTGAGTCTCCGCATGCGTCGCGACATCGGCGGGTCCCTCGTCCCCCAGTCCTGCCACCCGCGCCGCGCCGACCAGATTGCCGATGCCGCCGTTCCGCACTTCCGCGCCCGCGGGATAATGGTCGCGTGCGGCAAGCAGCACTGGCGCGATCTCCAGTGTCGCCGTGCTGCCACGCACCGCGAGCGGCCCGGGGCGTGTGCCCCGGCGCGCGCAGCCACCCAGCCATAGCGCGGGCAGCCCGAGCAATGCGGCGACCGCGTCCCGCCTATTCGCCATCCCGTCCTCCCCTATTTGTCAGCCAGGGTAATACACCGCCCGCTTGCGCCACGCCCGCCAATATGAGGGGGCGACATCGCGGCGGTCCGGTCCGGCTAGAGCGTGTCGCGGACCAGTGCAGCCCCCGCCACCATCGCCTCCATCTTCGCATAGGCGATGTCGCGTGACACATATTTGAAGCCGCAATCCGGGGCGACGATGATCTTTTCGGCCGGCACCTCGGTCATCGCGCGACGGATGCGCGCGGCGACCGTTTCTGGCGTCTCGACTGCAGGGTCGTTGAGGTCGATCGTGCCGACCATGATGTACTTGTTGCGCAGAGGGCGCAGTTCGGCGGGATCGAGATTGGGCTGGGCGGTCTCGACCGAAATCTGGTCGACCCGCGTCCCGGCGAGCTCGCCCAGATAGTCATAGCCGTGCGGCCGATCGCCATGGATGATTGCCGCATAGCCGAAGCACAGGTGCAGCGCGGTCACGCCGTCGACGTTGCGCAGCGCGCGATCGATCGCGGCGGGGCCATAGGCGCGCGCCTTGTCGGGCCGCGCCTGCAGATAGGGTTCGTCGATCTGGACGATATCCGCGCCGGCCGCGAACAGGTCGCGAATCTCGTCATTGACCGCCGCGGCATAGTCGAGTGCGAGTTCCTCCTCGCTCTCGTAGAAATCATTCTGCGCCTGCTGGGTCATTGTGAACGGGCCCGGCACGGTGATCTTGATCTTGCGATCGGTATGGCGGCGCAGAAATTCCACGTCGCGCACTTGCACGGCATGCTTGCGCCTGATCTTGCCGGTGATGCGCGGCACCGGATTGGGATGGCCGCTGCGATCGAGCGCGGTTCCGGGATTGTCCAGATCCACTCCCTCGAGCGCGGTGGCGAAGCGGTTCGAATAGCTTTCGCGCCGCATCTCGCCATCGGTGACGATGTCGATCCCCGCGCGCTCCTGCATATGGATCGCGACGATGGTCGCGTCGTCCTGCGCCTCGTCCAGAAACTCCGCCGCCGGGCGCCACAGTTCGCGCGCGCGCACCCGCGGTGGAAAGCGCCCGGCCAGCCGCGCGCGATCGATCAGCCATTCGGGCATCGCATAGGAACCCACCAACGTGGTGGGGAGCAGCTTGTCCATCGTCGTCCTCTCCCGAGCAGACCTGCGCCCGCCACACTTACACAAATACGAATGCTTTTAGATAATGACGAATATAAGCGATGCTGGGAAGGCACATTCGGCTCCAGTCGCATACCGGCCTGTTATCAAAGTCCAGCCGATAAAGAATTGGACTGTTCGTCATAAGCGAACACAATATGATAAATACAAAAGATAATGCGATGGAGGGGACTGATGGCAATCGATTCGATCCTGCAGCACAGCATGCTGCGTTCGGCGCGGGCAAAGGATCCGCTGGCGACGTTGTCGCGCCGTGCCCGCGCGCGGGCTCGTCCGCTTCACGCAACCGCCCTGGTCGCGCTGCTCGCCGGAATGCCAGCGCTGCTCGTTCCCGGTCTCGCACACGCGCAGGAGGCTGCGCCCGTCCCGGAGGAATCCGCACCGGCCCAGCAGTCCCCCGAAGATGTGGAAGCAATTACCGTCACCGGCACGCGCATCAGCGGCTTCACCGCCCCCACGCCCCTGACCACGCTGCGCAGCGAGGATATCGAGCTCAAGGCGGCGAGTACCGTCGCCGACCTGCTCGACGACGTGCCCCAGCTGCGCGTGAACCAGAATATCGGCAAGTCGAGCGAGCCGATCGGCGCTTCCAACGCCGATCTGCGTGGCCTCGGCAGCCAGCGCACGCTGGTGCTGATCGATGGCCGCCGCGTGGCCTTCACCGACCCAGCCGGCACGATCGACACCAATATCATTCCGGTTTCGCTGATCAGCACCGCCGAGATCGTCACCGGCGGCGCGTCGGCTGCCTATGGCTCGGACGCGGTCGCGGGCGTCGTCAACTTCGTGCTCGACAAGAACCTCCAGGGGCTCAAGCTCGACGTCTCCTATGGCCAGACGATCTATGACGACCATCGCCGCCCATCGGTCAGTGCCGCCTATGGGACCAAGCTCCTCGACGACCGGCTACAGCTGACCTTCGCGGGCGACTATCTGCGCAACAGCGGCCAGACCTCGCAGGCGGCGCGCCCCTGGGGCGACAATCAGACCGCTCTGCTCACCAACCCGGCCTACACCCCGACCAATGGCCAGCCGCGCCTGATCATCTCCGATAACGCCCGCTTCACACAGATGACCGCCGGCGGCGTCATTACCCGCACCAACAGCAACCCGAATGCCACCGGCCCATCGCTCGCGCAGCGGCTCGGGTTCGCACCGGGCAGCGGCGTGCAGTTCGATGCCAACGGCAACCCGATCCCCTTTACCTACGGGACCAATATCGGCGGCACCTTCATGACCGGCGGCGACGGCGCACAGGTCACCGACGACGGCAATATCATGCCGCAGATCGAACGCATCACCGGCTATGGCGGGCTCCGCTTCGACCTGAGCGACAGCGTCACCTTCTTCACCGACTTCCTGTATTCGCGCGTCGATACGCTGTCCGACCTCACGCCCAATCCGGACAATGGCGGCATCACCATCCGCAGCGACAATGCGTATCTCGCGACGTCGGTGCGCAACGCGATGACCGCGGCGGGCATCACCAGCTTCACCATGGGTCGGATGAACTATGAGGACGGCTATTCGCTGTTCGACAGCCGCACCGAAAGCCGCCGCTTCACCTTCGGGGTCGAGGGACGGTTCGGCAACGGCTGGACCTGGGACGTGTCGGGGCAGATCAGCCGCAACGATTATGAGCAGCTGAGCTACAACAACCGCATCAACGCCCGCTGGTTCCTGGGCCTGGACAGCGTGATCAACCCGGCGACCAACCAGCCGATCTGCCGTGCGCTGCTCAACAATCCCAATCCGACCGCGGCGCAGGATCCCTATGGCGATATCCGCTCCTGCGTGCCGATCGACCCGTTCGGCGCGGGGGCGGTCAGCGATGCCGCGCTCGCTTATTATCGCGGCACATCGGTCACCCGCGCGAGTCAGCATCAGGACGTGTTCGCCGCGAACCTGTCGGGCAGCCCCTTCGCCACGTGGGCGGGCGAGGTGAAGATCGCGGTCGGCGCCGAATATCGCCGGGAAAAGACCACGCTGACCTCCGACCCCGATTCATCGGCGCGGCGCTGGCGGTCGGTCAATTCCCAGCCGTTCAGCGGCGAGTTCGACGTCAAGGAAGGCTATGCCGAGATCGTCGTCCCATTGGCGAAGGACGCGCCCTTCGCCGACAATCTCGATATCAACGGCGCGATCCGCTATACCGACTACGAACTGAGCGGCGGCGTCACGACGTGGAAGGTCGGCGCCAATTATTCGCCGATCCCCGATGTCCGCTTTCGCGCAACGCTCTCCCGCGACATCCGCGCGCCGAACAACTGGGAGCTGTTCTCGCGCGGCAACCAGGTGATCAATGCGATCATCGATCCGCGCACCAACATCTCGCGCCAGACGGTTCAGATCACCAGCGGCAATCCCGCACTGGAGCCGGAGAAAGCCGATACCTTCACCGGCGGCGTGGTGTTCCAGCCCGGCTTCCTCCCCGGGTTCAGCGCTTCGGTCGATTATTACCGGATCAAGATCAACGGGGCGATCGCAACCGTGGCGCCACAGAACATCGTCAACTTCTGTGAGGAAGGGCGGACCGAATTCTGCGCGGGCGTGATCCGCGATCCGGTCACCGGCATCATCACCCAGGTCAATGTTACTCCGTTCAATGCGGATTCGCTCAAGACCAGCGGCGTCGATGTCGAACTGCAATATCGCTTCGATCTGGGTGGCGGGCGGCTCAGCCTGCGCGGCCTCGCCAACTATGTCGCCGAAATCTCGACCACGTCGAACGGCGTGACCAACGACTATGTCGGTCTTGCCGGCATTTCGCCGCCGCCGCAGGGACTGCCTGAATGGCGCGTCAATATCGACGCCAACTATTCGATCGGGGGGCTCCGGCTGGGCGCCAGCTATCGCTATGTCGACGGCGGCAAGTTCGATACGCGGTTCAACACCACCGTGCTCGACATCGCCGACAACACCGTTTCCGGACGCAGCTATGTCGATCTGTCGGCGGCGTACAAGCTGACCTCGGCGGTCGAGATTTACGGCCGGGTCGAAAACCTCTTCAACACCTACCCGCCGGTGACCCCCAACGGCATCACCCAGCCGACGATCGCCAACTCGCAATTCTTCGACCGGCGCGGCACCTTCTTCGTGGTCGGCGGTCGCCTGCGGCTCTGACCTACGTCACCTGCGTCGCGGCGTCGAAGCGATAATCCGCTCGAACGCCGCGACCTGCATGTCGGTATCGAGCACGCCGTCGAGCCCTTGCTCGACGGCGTAGCCATATCGGTCCCGTCCGCGCTCGACGATCGCCTCCTCCAGCACGTCTCCCCGTGCCCATAGCCTGTCGCGCTTGGCACGCGACAGGCGGCCCAGCGCCTTGAACATGCGAGCACAATGGAACCGCCGGCACGTCCAAGGTGCGCGGCCGTGAATCGCACAGCCGCTTTCGCGCAGATAGACGCAATGGCCTGTGCGCGGATCGCGCTTGAGCGCCGGAACGCGCTGGCCGGGATAGAGCGCGCTTTCGATATATTCGAGATCGTAAAAGGACAGATCGTCCCCGGCTTCCGGGCGCAGAATGACCTGGTCGGTCTTGCAGCATTCGGTGCAGCCGTCGCAGGGAATTGCGTTCTGGTCGGACACTTGGTCTTTCATTCTACTGCTCCGGTGTCGCGCGCATTCATGCCCGCCTGCTATCCGATCCCCTCACAATCGGCATTAGATTGTTCGCCATTGGCGAATATAGTTTGTTGATAGCTAATTTTATTGCGCACAAAAAGCGGTTCGACAAGAAATCGCGCGTTAGCGGCGAGAGCCGATCCAGGGGGAGGAACGATGACCAAGGCTCGCCGGAATTCGACTCGTCATGCCATAAGCGGCCTGACGTCCACCGCATCGCTCGCCGTTGCGCTCGCCTTTGCGGCTCCGGCAGTCGCGCAGGACGCCGCTATGCCGGAAGCCGCGGACGCGACCGAGGCGCCTGGCGAGATCACCATCACCGGCACGCGCATTTCCGGCTTCACCGCACCGACGCCGGTGACCACCGTCAGTGAGCTCGAGCTGCAGGACAAGGGCGTTCGTAACCTTGCCGACCTGATCTCCGATATCCCAGCGCTCAAGGCGAACCAGAACACGGGCACCTCCAGCCAGCCGATTGGCGCCAGCAATCTCGACCTGCGCGGACTTGGTCCGAATCGTACATTGCTGCTGGTCGACGGGCGCCGCTTCGCAGCCACCGACCCGTCGGGAGGCATCGATATCAACGTGATCCCGGTCGGGCTCATTCGGCGAATCGATATCGTCACGGGCGGCGCATCTGCCGCCTACGGGTCCGACGCGGTATCGGGGGTCGTCAACATCGTCCTCGACAACCGCTTCGAAGGGTTCAAGGGCGATGTCCAGTACGGCGTGTCGACCTATGGCGATGTCGAGACCCCCGGCGCTTCGCTCACCGCAGGGCGCGCCTTTGCCGACGGACGGCTGCACGTCGTCGCCTCCGCCGATTATTTCCGCAACAGCGGCCAACTCGCGCAGGACAGCCGCCCCTGGGCGCGGGGCGACTATGCCGTGCTCACCAACCCCGCCTATCCCGGCACGCCCGGCGCACCCCGCCAGCTGATCCTGCCCAATGCGCGCTTTTCGCAGATGACGTTCGGCGGCGTCACGGCACGCAACAGCCACCCGTCGCTGCGCGGCATCCAGTTCGGACCCGGGGGCACCGTGCTTCCGTTCAATTACGGCACGACCGTCGGCAACGTGTACATGTCCGGCGGCGACGGCGCCTCGCTCGCGGCGACGTCCAACATCCTCCCGGTGCTCGAACGCATCTCCGGCTATGGCCGCATCACCTTCGATGTCAGCGACGCGATCAGCATCTATGCCGACGCGCTGGTATCGCGCGCCGACATCTTCTCCGACGGCACGACGGCGACCGATAATGGCAATCTCGTCATTCGCCGCGACAATGCCTTCCTGCCCTCCACGATCCGCGACATCCTGATCGCCAACAATCTCACCCAGTTCAGCATCGGCCGCGTCGCCGGCGAGGACGGCGCGTTCACCAACAGCGTCGACAACACCGTGCAGCGCTACGGCTTCGGCGTCGACGGCAAGATCGGCGCGAACTGGAAGTGGAATGCCTTCGTCCAGCTCAGCCGCAACGACTATTATCGCGAGGACGGCAACAACCGCGACGAGGACCGCTTCTTTCTCGGGATCGACAGCGTCATCAACCCGGCGACCGGGCAACCGATCTGTCGCGCGTTGCTGAACAATCCCAACCCCACTGCCGCGCAGGACCCCTATGGGAACATCCGCGAATGCATCCCGGTCAATCCCTTCGGCGCGGGATCGATCAGCCAGGCGGCGCTCGATTACTATAAGGGCACCGCGGTGCTGATGGCTCGCCAGCGGCAGGATGTCTATGCGGTCAGCCTGGAAGGATCGGTCTTCGATACCTGGGCGGGTACGGTCTCGCTGGCGGTGGGCGCCGAATATCGCTCCGAAACGGTGCGCGCCGATGTCGACGAGGTTTCGGTGCGCCGTCGCTGGAAGACCGTCAACCCGCAACCGCTGAGTGGCGAACTCGACGTCAAGGAAGCCTTCGCCGAGGCGGTGGTGCCGCTGCTGCGCGACTCCGCGATCGGCAGGCACCTCGACATCAACGGGGCTGTCCGCGTCACCGACTATTCGACGAGCGGCAGCGTGACGACGTGGAAGGTCGGCGCGAACTACACGCCGTTCGACGACCTGCGGCTGCGCGCCACCTATTCGCGAGACATCCGCGCGGCGAACATCAACGAGCTGTTCTCCGGCCAGTCGCAATTCTTCAACAACATCACGAACCCCGATACAAACCTCGTCCGCAACACGCTGCAATTGACCGGCGGCAATCCTGACCTGTCGCCGGAACGGGCGAAAGCCTTCACGGCCGGCGCGGTGTATCAACCCTCCTGGGCGCCGGGCCTGCGGCTCGCGGTCGACTATTATTCGATCGATATCGACAATGCGATCGCATCGCTGACCGGACAGCAGATCGTCGATGGCTGCCTGATCCGCAATCAGACTGATCTGTGCGCCGCGATCACGTTCAACGGCAATGTTATCGAAGCGGTCGAGGCCACTCTTATCAACGCCGCAGGCGCCAGAAGCAGCGGCGTGGATGTCGAAGCCAGCTATACCATGCCCCTCGGCGCCGGTCGGCTGGAGACCCGCGCGCTGGTCAATTATGTCGCCGAACTGTCGACCACCGTAAACGGTGTCACCGTGGACTATGCGGGCCAGACCGGCAGCACCGGCACGATCGGCCCGGCGGGCGGCATCCCCGAATGGCGCGGGATCCTTTCCACCACCTATCGCGACGATCGCGCATCTGTCGGTGTCGCCCTCCGCTATGTCGGCGGCGGCATCCTCAACGTCAGCTTCGTCGAGGGGGTGGATATCGACGACAATGACGTGCCGGCGCGCGCCTATGTCGACCTCAACGCGTCCTATCGTATCACGCCGGGCGTCCAGCTTTTCGGCAGCATCGACAATCTGCTCAACCAGAAGCCGCCGCTCACGCCGAACGCGATCACCGCGCCGAGCTATGCCTCGTCGGTGTTCTACGATCGCGTCGGTCGGTTCATGACCGTGGGGGCTCGCTTCAGCTTCTGATCCCGGCCTCGACCAGAAGGGAGCGGTCGATCAGACGCTCCAGTTCCGGGCGGGTGCGCGGCGTGCGCCCGTCCTGAGCCGCCAGCCAACGCTCCTCTGCGACCATCGTGTCGAGCAGAGCGGGTGCCAGCGTCGCCGGAAAGCGATGGTGCGGCCAGCCCGCGGCCACCAAGTCCTCGGGAAACCCGCCGCTGGCGGCGACCAACGGCCATATTTCGGCCGGGCGCTCAGCACTGATCCGGCATGCGTGGGCGAGCGCGCGCATGTACCGCACCAGCGCCGCGCGCCGCGCTGGATCGGCCAGGACGGCAGTCGTGGTGTTGAGATTGTAGAACTCGCGATACACATCGGGGTCGGCAAAGGTGACGGCGTCCTCACCCAGCACGCGCACCGCCCGTTCGCTCTCCGGCTCCCAGATCGCGATCGCATCGACCCGCTGCTCGACCATCGCCTTCGCCATGTCCTGCGGCCGCAGTGGAATGCGGACGATGTCGGCGTCACCCAGTCCGGCCTGCTCGAGCATGCGGTGCAGGAAGAAGGCGGCGGAGGTCCGCTCGAAAATGCCCACGCGCCGACCTGCCAAATCGGCGATACGGGCAATTCCGGCGGACCGCCGTGCGACGATCCGGTAGATGCCCTCGGTCACCGTCATGACGATACGCAGCTCGGGATTGGCAACCGAAAGGCGCAGGAGCTGCGTCTCGGCTTGCCCGGCCGCATCCGCACGGCCGGGGAAGCGGTCGATCGCTCCCGCGACCGGTCCGGCGATCAGGTTGGGAACACCGCCGCCGGATACGATTATCCGGTTCGCTCCCAGCGCTTTGGATGCGTGAAGGATCGGACCGACTTCGAACACGTCCGGGCGTGCCGCGATCCGCAGCACTGCGTTTGCGGCGCCGCGGGATGTTCGGCCATGCGGCACGCATCCCGCGGCTAGCGCCCCCACGCCCGCCAGCGATGCGCGAGTGACCGATCTGCGCGTCCACATGCGGGGTCGCATGCCCACACCTGCCTCCATCACCCTTTATCACGTCCTGCCATGTTCATAGCACACGCTGTTCGACAATGTCGAACGAATGGGCGTGCGGCCTGAGCTTCGCTCCGGCTCGCCCAATGGGCAAACGTCGCATGATTTTTTGCTAGCGACGGGCCACATCTCTCTGAAAATCCTAGTTGGATTCACACAGACAATTATTTGAAAATTACGCTGTGCGGCCCGTATAAGCCACAAACCACGATTCGAGTTTGTGAATCGCTCGGTCAGCGCGCGTTTCGATCATTATTTCAATCCCGCAATTTTCTGGAGAGCGATTATGGAACCATTTGTTGGTCAGATCATGATGTTCGGCGGCAATTTCGCCCCGCGCGGCTGGGCGTTCTGCAACGGGCAGTTGCTGAGCATTCAGTCGAATACCGCGCTGTTCGCGATCCTCGGTACGACCTATGGGGGTAACGGCCAGACCACGTTCGGTCTCCCAAATCTTCAGGGACGCGTGCCGATGCATGCCGGAACGGGGCCGGGCCTCCCGCCGGTCGCACTGGGCCAGATGGCCGGATCGCCGACGCACACGCTCACGGTGGCCGAAATGCCCTCCCACAATCATACCATGCACGGTGAGTTGGCTCCTGCGGACAAGCCGACGCCGCAAGGCAACATGCTCGGCCTCACGCCGAACACACCGATCTACACCGCGCCCGTTCCCGCCCAGGATCGGACGTTCGCAGCAACCTCGATCGGTATGGCCGGCGGCAACCAGCCTTTCGATCTGCACAGCCCCTATCTCGCGGTGAACTTCATCATCGCGCTGGTCGGCATCTTCCCCTCGCGGAACTGATCCATGCGGACCGCCCGGTCGATCGCGGCCGGGCGGTATCGCCGGGGAAACCACCCGCTCGCGACACCACCGGGCGGCGGAGAGCGATTTCGCCGATATGGCAAGTCGGCGCACCCGGCATGAAAGCTATCGGCACGCAGATCATTGGGAAATCGAAGTGCGCGCTGCCGCTCGGCGGTTCGTGCGCCCAAGGCCATCTGGACTGACGGGTCGCCGGTCCAGCAGGCGATCGAATGACCATGCGCCCCCGCCACGACACATCAATGGCAGCAGGATCGCTGCCCAGCTGAGATGAGTCGGCCACGCATCGGGATAGACGAAGATCTGGATCGTCAGTGTCATCATGAACAGCGCGAGCGCGGAGACGCGCGTCGCCAGCCCGATGACGAGCAGGATCGGAAAGAGATGCTCCGCCCAGGTCGCCGCCACCGCCGCGATCTCGGGCGGGATCAGCGGCAGCACATATTCGGTGCGGAACAGCGCATAGGTGCCCTCGGTGATCGTCAGCCAGCCCTCGACCTTGGTCCGGGCGGACATGAAGAACACCCCCGCGATGCCGAGGCGCGCGATGAGCAGCAGGAACGCATCGGGGATCAGCGCCGAGGCGCCGTCGGCGATACGGCGACAGGTCGCGGCGATGGCAAGCATGATCGTCTCCAGAAGGGGAGCCGGAGCGCGGGCGACACGCTCCGGCACCGGGTTTAGGCCTTGGGGGTCAGCGAGCCATAGCCCTTGGGGGTCTTGATGCTCGTGCAGGTGCCGGCCTTGACCAGCTTCCAGGCATTGCCCTGATAATCGACCTTCGACGTGCCCGCGCAGCTTGTGCCCGCACCCGCCTTGCAGTCATTCTTGCCGGCAAGGCTGACGCCGTAGCATTTTTCCATCGGGGTCTCGGCCGAGGCGGCGGTGGAGAACGCCGTGCCCGCTGCGGCGAGCGCGAGGGTGGCGGCCAGTGTGGCATGAGTCGAACGCATGGGTCTTCCTTCGATTGCTGCGCCCTCTGCGCGCGGCTCCGCCAAGGGGGAGGCGGAGCCGCGCGGTGTCCCGGGGGAGAGGGCTGACGCCGGGTCACGCTGCCAGTTCGGCGCGGCCGCCCGAACGGTTACAGACAAAAACATGCGACCCTGCGTGCAGATGCTGTAACCATCTTCGCTCTCGCGACGAACCATCCTCCAGGGAGCGCGAATGCGAGCGAGCGAGGAAGAATTGCGCAGATTGATGATCGGTGGGCTCGACGGCAACGCCGTCGACCACGCCGCCTTGCTGCGCCTGCTGGCGCCGTTGCTCCGCGCCTTTTGCCGGCGCCGCTGCGGCGAGGACGATGTCGAGGATCTGGTGCAGGAAACGCTGATCGCGGTGCACACCCGCCGCGGCACCTATGACCGCGACCGGCCCTTTACGGCATGGCTGTTCTCGATCGCGCGCTACAAGATGATCGACCATTTCCGCCGCACCCGGCGGTATCGGCCGATCGAGGGACTGGAAGAGATTTTGATCGCCGAAGGATTCGAGGAGTCGTCGATCGCGCGCATGGATGTCGAGGATCTGCTCGAGACGCTGCCGCCCAAACAGGCGCGGATGATCCGCGCGACGCGGATCGAGGGCATGAGCATGGCGGAGGCTGCGAACGCGGACGGGATCAGCGAATCCGACGCGAAGGTTTCGGTCCATCGCGGGCTGAAGACATTGATGACGAAAATTCAGGGAGGCCGGCGATGAATACCGACGACCTCATCAACAGCCTCTCCGCCGATGTGGCGCCGGTACGGCGCGGCACGGTCGGTCGGCGGATCGCGCTCGGGCTCGCCGTGGGTGCCCTGATTTCAGGCGCCTGGGTCGTGCTGCGCTTCGGCGTGCGCCCCGATCTGGGCGTGGCGATGCAGGGCTTCCCGTTCTGGATGAAATGGGCCTACACGATCTCGCTGTCGCTGGCGGCGCTGTTCATGACCGCGCAGCTGGCGCGGCCGGACTCGCAAAGACTGCGCGGGCTGTGGCTGATCGCGATCCCCGCGGTGCTGCTCGCAGCGGTCGGCGCGACCGAGCTGATCCGCACGCCCCAGACCGAATGGCTGGCGATGTGGCTGGGACATAGCTGGCAACAATGCCCGTGGCGGGTGCTCGGCCTTGCGATGCCGATCTTCGCCGGGCTGCTCTGGTCGTTCCGGCGGCTGGCGCCCACCCGGTTGCGGGCGGCGGGCGCAGCGGCGGGGCTGGCGGCGGGGGCGTTCGCGGCGACGGTCTATTGCCTCCATTGTCCCGAGGTTTCGGCGATCTTCGTGCTGACCTGGTATTCGCTCGGCATCCTGCTCGCGACGGCGCTCGGCGCGCTGATCGGGCCGCGGCTGCTGCGCTGGTAATTTTTCACCGCGTGTAACCGGCGCGGCGGGCGGAGCGAACTGGGGGAGCCATTCAGGCTCATACCCAAACGGAGTTTCCCCACATGACCATCCTCAGCACCGGCGTCAGCTTCGCCTCCGCCGCCGCCGTCATCGCGATGAGCACCGCCACGCCGACCTATGCCGCTCCCGCCAAATCGACCGGCGCCAAGGTCCATTGCTATGGCGTCAACACGTGCAAGGGCACGTCGGACTGCAAGACCGCGTCGAACGACTGCCGGGGCCTGAATGACTGCAAGGGCACGGGCTTCAAGGAAATGACCGTCCGCGCCTGCAAGGCAGCCGGCGGCAGCACGACCGAGCCGAAGTGAGCCGCTCCGGCCCGGCCGCATCCGATAGCGGCCGGGCCGGACATCGATAAGGACCCAGCGATGACCGGCACCATCCGCAGCTTTGGCCTCGGCCTGCGCAAGCCGCATTATGCCGATGTCCTCGAAACCCGCATCGCGGTCGACTTCCTCGAGGTGATCTCGGAGAATTTCATGGTCGATGGCGGCCGACCGCGCCAGATTTTGCGCGACGTCCGCGATCGCTATCCGGTGGCGCTGCACGGCGTGTCGATGTCGCTCGGCTCGGCCGACGGGCTCGACGGCGCCTATCTCGCCCGGCTGCGCGCACTGGTCGATGAAATCGACCCGCTGTTCGTGTCGGATCATCTCAGCTGGTCGCGGATCGAGGGGTTCAATTCGCACGACCTGCTGCCCCTGCCCTACACGCAGGAGGCACTCGATCTGGTCTGTGCAAACATCGCGCGCGCGCAGGATGTGCTCGGCCGCACGATGCTGATCGAGAACCCTTCGACCTATATCGACTTTGCCGGTGCCGACATGACCGAGTGGCAGTTCATCGCCGCGATGTGCGAACGGACCGGCTGCGGGCTGCTGCTCGACGTCAATAACGTGTTCGTAAGCGCCGCCAATCACGGCTTCGATCCGCGCGCTTATCTCGATGGCATCCCCGCCAACCGTGTCCGCCAGATCCATCTCGCCGGGCATAGCCAGGGCGCCGAGCTGCTCATCGACACGCATGACCAGCCCGTGCCGGCATCGGTCTGGAACCTGTACGCGCACATCCTTCCCCGACTGGGCCCGGTGGCGACGATGATCGAACGCGACGACGCGATCCCGCCGCTGCACGAACTGCTCGCAGAACTGGCCACCGCGCGGGCGATCGGCGAACGGACACTCATGGCTGCGGCATGACTTTGCTCGCAATGCAGCGCGATATGCGCGCCTGGCTCACCGCCGAAAGCGAAACCGCCGCCGCGAACCTGGGCGCGGACGCCGCCCCCGGCCTGCGCATCCATCTCAACAATTACCGTGCGCAGTTGATCGCGTGCCTCGCGGAAAGCTTCGAACGCACGCGCGACTGGATCGGCGGGGCGGCGTTCGAAGCGGCGGCGGCGACGCATATCGATCGCGTGCCCCCCAGCGCCTGGACGCTCGACGCCTATCCGCGCGATTTCCCCGCGACCCTCTCCGATCTTTATCCCGCCGATCCCGAAGTTGCGGAACTGGCCTGGCTTGAATGCGCGCTGGGCGAGGCCTTTGTCGCGCCCGATGCAGCCACGATCACGCCCGCCGACATCACCGCCGTTGACTGGGACAGCGCCGTCCTGTCCTTCACCCCGACGCTCGACCTCGGCGCGCTGACCAGCAATGCGCCGGCGATCTGGTCGGCGCTGAGCGAAGGCGCAGTGCCCCCTGCTGCCGAATGCCTGACGGAGCCGGGCGCGCTGCTGGTCTGGCGACAGGGACAGCTATCCCGCTTCCGCGCGATCGATCAGCTCGAGATGCAGGCCCTGCTCCACGCGCGCGGCGGAATGGCGTTCGCCGGGCTGTGCGAGCAGTTGGTGCTGGCACTCGGCGAAGCCGAAGGGGTCGCGCGCGCCGGAGCGTATCTTGGAACATGGATCGCGGACGGGCTGATTGCGGACGCATCGGATTGATCGCCAGGCTGCGACCGGTATCGGCTATGGCCTCGTCCATTCCGTAACCGGTCTGGCGGCAATCGACCCATTTCCTGCCGCTGCTGGTAGCGGACTCTTCCTTGTCGGCTTGATTTTGGCGCACCCGACAGGATTCGAACCTGTGGCCTCTGCCTTCGGAGGGCAGCGCTCTATCCAGCTGAGCTACGGGTGCGTGGCGAACGCGCCTAGCAAAGCGCGATGCGGGACGCCAGCCTAAACGGCGGCGGCTTTCGACCCTTTTGGCGGGGGCGTCTTCGGCTTGTAGGCGCACAGATCCGCGACCGGGCAACGCCAGCATTCGGGCGTGCGCGCCTTGCAGATATAGCGGCCGTGCAGGATCAGCCAGTGGTGCGCATGCAGCCGAAACGGCTGTGGCACCACTTTTTCCAGCTTCTTCTCGACCGCGAGCGGCGTCTTGCCCCGCGCAAGGCCGGTGCGGTTGCCGACGCGGAACAGGTGCGTATCGACCGCGAACGTCTCATGCCCGAATGCGACGTTCATCACCACATTCGCAGTCTTGCGCCCGACGCCCGGCAGCTTCTCAAGCGCGTCGCGATCCTCCGGCACGTGGCTGTCATGCTGCGCGATCAGCGCTTCGCTGAGCGCGATGACGTTCTTGGCCTTGCTGTTGAACAGGCCGATCGTTTTGATGTGCTGCTTGAGGCCATCCTCGCCCAGCGCGACCATCTTCTCGGGCGTGTCCACCTCGGCGAACAGGCGGCGGGTCGCCTTGTTCACCCCCGCGTCGGTCGCCTGCGCCGACAGCACCACCGCGACGAGCAACGTGTAGTCGTTGACCGATTCGAGCTCGGTCTCGGGATGCGGATTGGCCGCGGCCAAGCGTTCGAAAAAAGCGAATATGTCCGCCTTTTTCAAAGCCCGAGTACCGCGTCCATCGTGTAGCGCCCGGCGGGCTGGTCGGCGAGCCACAGCGCCGCACGCACCGCGCCGCGCGCGAAGATCGCGCGATCCTCCGCGCGATGGGCCAGCTCGATCCGCTCGCCTTCGGTTGCCAGCATCACGCTGTGATCGCCGACGATGCTCCCGCCGCGCAGCGAGGCGAAGCCGATCGTGCCCTCCGCGCGCGCCCCGGACAGGCCCGCGCGATCGGCGACCCTTACCTCACCCAGCGACACGCCGCGTCCGGCGGCGGCGGCTTCGCCCAGCATCAGTGCCGTGCCCGACGGCGCATCGAGCTTGTGCCGGTGGTGCGCCTCGACGATTTCGATGTCCCAGTCGGCGCCGAGCCGCGTCGCCGCCTCGCGCACCAGCCGGGTGAGCAACACGACGCCGAGCGAGGTATTGCCGGTCTGGAGCACCGCGATGTCGCGCGCGGCGTCGTCGATCAGCGCATGGTCGGCGGCGGAAAGGCCAGTCGTCCCGATCACGATCGGCGTCCCGGCGTCGCGCGCAGCGGCAAGATGCGCCGGAAGCGCCGACGCGGTCGAGAAATCGACCAGCGCGTCGGCGGCGCGCGCCAGCTCCGCCGGATCGTCGCCCGCATCGGCCCCGCCGGCCAGGCGCACGCCCTGCACGGCCAGAATGTCGCGGATCGCGGTCCCCATGCGGCCGAGGCTGCCGTAGATGCCGATGCTGGTCATGCCCGGTGCTTGGCGACGGACGGCGCGGACTGCAACAGCGGATTTGACGCCCACCCGTCCGTCGCGCTCGACCCCGCTGTTTTTCGCTTGCGAACAAGGCACTTGGCGGCGACACATCAGCGATGTTCGTCCGTCTCGCGGCGCTGGCCGCCACTGCCCTGCTGGCTACCGCCGCCACCGACTCCCCGCCCTGGCCGCAATTGTTCGACGATGTTCGCATCCTCGCGGCCGACGATATGGAGGGACGGCTGGTCGGATCCCCCGGTTCCGCCCGAGCGCGCGCCTACTTGGTGCAGCGGATGCGGGCAATCGGCCTCGAACCGGCATTCGCAACCTTCGAACAGCCGTTCGCGGCCGATCATGACGGCGCGACGCTGAACGGCGTCAATCTGGTCGGCCGTATCCGCGGCTCGGGCAAGAGTGATCGCGTGCTGCTGATCGGTGCGCATTACGATCATTTCGGCGTGCGCGACGGCAAGGTGATGAACGGCGCCGACGACAATGCCTCGGGCGTCGCGGTGCTGCTGTCGATCGCTGAATCCTTCGCGCGCGATCGGCCGGACCATGACGTGATCTTCGCGCTCTGGGATGCCGAGGAGCAGGGACTTTACGGCGCCAAGGCGTTCGCCAACGCGCCCCCGATCCCGCTGTCGCGCATTGCGCTGAACCTCAATCTCGACATGATGAGCCGCGGCGACCGCAACGAACTGTGGCTGGCGGGCGCGCATCATTACCCGTTCCTGCGCACGCGCTTCGAACGCCTCGTCAGCGAGGCACCGGTGACGCTCAAGCTCGGGCATGACGGCCCGCCCTGGAAGGGCGCCGACGACTGGACCGACGGCTCGGACCACGCGGTGTTTCACGATAAGGGCATCCCCTTCGCCTATTTCGGCGTCGAGGATTATGCGGAATATCACCAGCCCGGGGACGATTTTACGGCGGTTCCGCTGGACTTTTTCGCCCGATCCGCCGCGACCGCGCTACAGGCAGCGCGGCTGTTCGACCGCGAGCTGGACGAAATTGCGCGGGAGGCCGGGCGGGCCGATTGATCGGCCGATACCTCCCGGCTCCCGTTCAGGCGCCCTGCAATGCCTTTTGCCGCCGGCGCTGGACCGAACTGCCGATCCCCATCGATTCGCGATATTTGGCAACGGTGCGCCGCGCGATGTCGAAGCCCTTGGCGTTGAGCAGTTCGACCAGCGTATCGTCGGACAGGATCTTCTTGGGGTCCTCGGCCTGGATCAGCGCGCGGATCGCGCTCTTCACCGCTTCGGCCGACACCGCATCGCCGCCTTCGGACGACTGGATCGCCGAGGTGAAGAAATATTTGAGCTCGAACAGGCCGCGCGCGCAGCTGAGATATTTGTTGCTCGTCACGCGGCTGACCGTCGATTCGTGCATCTCTATCGCGTCGGCGATCTGGCGCAGAGTCAGCGGGCGCAGATGGCTGACGCCGTGGCGGAAGAACGCCTCCTGCTGCTTCACGATCTCGCCCGCCACCTTGATGATCGTGCGCTGGCGCTGGTCTAGCGCCTTGACCAGCCAGTTGGCGCTGGCGAGCATGTCGGACAGCCACGCCTTGCTCGACTTGTCCTGCGGCCCGGTCGACACCTCCGAATAATAAGCGCGATTGACCAGCACGCGGGGCAGCGTCGCACTGTTGAGCTCGACCGCCCACCCGGCCCCGCGCTGCGCGACGAAGATGTCGGGCGTCACCGCCTGCATCGGATCGCCGCCATAGCGGCAGCCCGGCTTGGGATCGTAGCTGCGCAGTTCGCGGATCATGTCCGCCATATCCTCGTCGTCGACGCCGCAGATGCGCTTGAGCCGCCCGAGCTCGCCGCGCGCCAGCAGGTCGAGATTGGCGATCAGCGCCGCCATGCACGGGTCGTAGCGGTCCGCCTCCTTCGCCTGCAGCGCAAGGCATTCGGCCAGATCGCGCGCACCAACCCCGGTCGGGTCAAGCGTCTGGATCACCGCCAGCACCGCCTCCACCCGCGCCAGCGGCACGCCGAGCCGCGTCGCGATATCGAGCAGCGACGCGCTGAGATAGCCGCACTCGTTGATCTGATCGATCAGATGCTGCGCGATGAACAGGTCCGCGCCATCGATCACCGCGCCGATCTGCGCCGTCAGATGGTCGGCCAGATTGAGGTCGGGCGCGGAGAAGCTGTCGAAATCCGCCCCATCCTCCGATCCGCCCGCGCCGATCCCGCTCATCCCCAGCCCGCCGTCGAGCCCCCCGACCGAGTCCGACGGGCTGTCATGGTGAAAGGTTTCGGCGGTCAGGTCGACATCGAGCGCGGCCTCCCCCGTCGCGTCGCCCGCCGCGATCAATTCGCTCGAGTCCGCCGGGCTGTCGCGCTCGATGACCGGGTCGGACGGCTCGGGCGCGTCGATCTCGCCGCGCTCGTCGTCGCTCCGGCTCGCCTCGAGCAGCGGGTTCTTCTCCAGCTCCTCGGCGATGAAGGTCTCGATCTCCAGATTGGACAGCGCCAGCAGCTTGATCGCCTGCTGCAGCTGCGGCGTCATCACCAGCGATTGCGACTGGCGCAGATCGAGGCGAGGGGCGAGCGACATGGCTTAGAGCGAGAACCCCTCGCCCAGATAGAGGCGCCGGACATTGGCGTCCGCGACCAGATCGGCCGGCGATCCTGCGAACAGCACGCGCCCGTCATAGATGATCGACGCGCGATCGACGATATCGAGCGTCTCGCGCACGTTATGGTCGGTGATCAGCACGCCGATATTGCGCGTCTTCAGCTCCTTCACCAGGTCGCGGATGTCGGCGATCGAGATCGGGTCGATCCCCGCGAAGGGCTCGTCGAGCAGCATGATCGACGGGTCGGCCGCCAGCGCGCGCGCGATCTCGGCACGGCGGCGCTCACCGCCCGACAGCGCCATCGCCGGCGCATCGCGCAGCCGGGTGAGGCCGAATTCGTCGAGCAGCTTTTCCAGCTTGCCCTCACGCGCCGCCTTGTCCGGCTCGGCCAGTTCGAGCACCGCGGAAATATTCTTGGCGACCGTCAGCCCGCGAAAGATCGACGTTTCCTGCGGGAGATAGCCAAGGCCCAGGATCGCGCGGCGATACATCGGCAGCGGCGTGATATCCACGCCGTCGAGCATGATGCGCCCCGCATCGGGCTTCACCAGCCCCATCACCGAATAGAAGCAGGTCGTCTTGCCCGCGCCGTTCGGCCCCAGCAGGCCGACGACCTCGCCCCGCCCGACCGAGAGCGACACGTCGGACAGCACCACGCGCTTGTCATAGGATTTTGCGATCGAAACGACCGCAAGCCCCGACGTTGGCGGGCTGCCGACTTCAACGGCGACCGGTTCCAGCGTTTCGACGTCAGCCATGTTACCCTTTCCGTTGGCGCGCCTTATCTAGCGAATCCCGCGCCGGTCGTCACTTGGCAAGTTTCGTGCATGTATGCCGAATGCGCCGACCCGCAAGGATCGCGGGTCACGCGGTGGCGCGATCAGTTGCGGTCGGGGACCGTGAACCGCCCGGTGACGCGCCCGCCGGATTTGACGACGCTGCCGTCCGGCGCCCGGGTCGTGCCGACGCCCGATCCGTCGATCGACGCACGGCCGGTGTCGAGATCGATCGTCAGCCGTCCGCCGCTCACCGTGTTGCTCCCCTGCGTCAGCGTCACTGCGCCGAGCATCGTGATGACCCGCCGGTTGATGTCGTACACGCCATATTGCGCGCGCGCGGTCTGGTCCGGGCGCCGCACGGTCACCCCGCCCGCCGCGTCGAATCGCGACACCGATGGCGATCCGTCGATGACCTGGCCGGTATAGCTGACGGTCACGCGCGCCGCCGTCAGCGTCATGTTCGCCTGCTTGATCGTCACCCCGCCCGACAGGATCGCGCGATTCGCCCGGTCCTGAAGCTCGATGCTCTGCGCGTCGAAATCGATCGGCGCGTTCGAATCATGGCGCGACTGGCCGAGCGCGGCGCCCCCGATCGCGATGGTCGTGGCGAGCGCGGCAGTCGCGGCGATCAGGACAGGGCGGGTAGGCGCTGCGGGCATGATGTCACCTATTTGCGCGCTTGGGATCGATCCGCAAGCGTGCATTGCCTTCGATCTTCACCGTCCGCTTGTCGAGGTCGGCGGTCATCTTGTCCCCGCTGAAATTGCCGAGCGGCGTGCTGCCCGAAACGGCGCCGGTTCCGGTGAGCTGGCGCGACTTGAGGTCGAGCGTCGAATCGCGCGTGTCGAGGCGATAGCCGTCGGACGTGCGAAACCGGATCGGCCCGTCGACCGCGACCTGTTCGGTCTCCATGTCGTAGCGCCCGCGCTCCGCCTTCACCTCGGCAGGCCCCTCCGGCAGGCGGATGCCCGCGGTCAGGTCGTTGAGCTGGACCACCGGCTCGGCCGAACTCTTCTGGACGGCCGAGCCCGCCCGGAGCACGAACGGCTGGCCCTTGGCGTCGGCACCGCGATAGCGGGCCGACTGAATGCGCAACCGCTCGCTCGCGACATCGACCTTGTTCTTGTCGAGCATGAACGACACGTCGCCGCCCATGAACAGCGGCGCCATCACCAGGAACGCGCCCAACACGCCGATCCCCGCCGGAAGCACCGCGAGCAGCGTCTTGACGATCCGGTCATGGCTGCTGCCCGGACGCGCCCAGCGCTTGCGCCGCGATCGTTCCTGGACGGCGATTTCAGACATGGTTGTCACCTGCGGTGGAGCGGTACCGGCCCGCTGAACCAAACTCACGCATGCGCGAAGATATCCGTCTCCGGCCATCCGGCCAGATCGAGGTCGGCGCGGTGCGGCAGGAAGTCGAAACAGGCCTGCGCCAGCACCGTCCGCCCCTCGCGCGCCAGCCGGCGGTCCAGTTCCGCACGCATCGCGTGGAGATAGCGTACGTCCGACGCGGCATAGTCCTTCTGCGCGTCGCTCAGCACCGGCCCGCCCCAGTCGGACGATTGCTGCTGCTTGCTGATCTCCTGCCCCAGCAACTCGCGCACCAGGTCCTTCAGCCCATGGCGGTCGGTATAGGTGCGCACCAGCCGCGAGGCGATCTTGGTGCAATAGACCGGCGCCGCGACGACGCCCAGATAATGGCGGATCGCGGCCAGATCGAAGCGCGCGAAATGATAGAGCTTCACCCGGTCCGGATCGGCGAGCAGCGCGCGCAGGTTCGGCGCGGCATAGTCGCTGCCCGGCCCGAACCGCACCAGATGCTCGTCCGCGCCCCCATCCGACAGCTGGACGAGGCACAGCCGGTCGCGCGGCGTGATGAGGCCCATCGTCTCGGTGTCGACGGCGATATCGGCCCCGGGCGCGAATACGTCCGCGGGCAGGTCTTCTTCGTGCAGGTAAACGGCCATCGCCTGCGCCTAGCCGCTTATCCCTGAACTCACAATAACGCGCCGATCATTCGCCGGAGGCGGCCGCCTTCTTTTCCGCCCGGCGGCGTGCCGCCATGTTCAGCATCTCGACCGTCGCCGAGAATGCCATCGCCGCGTAGATATAGCCCTTGGGCACGTGCACGCCGAACCCGTCGGCGATCAGCACCGCGCCGATCATCAGCAGGAAGCCGAGTGCCAGCATCACGACGGTCGGGTTGCGCTTGATGAAGTTGGCCAGCGGGTCGGCGGCGAACAGCATGATGCCCACGGTGACGATCACCGCAACGAACATGATCGCGATCTCGTCGGTCATCCCCACCGCGGTCAGGATCGAATCGACCGAGAACACCATGTCGAGCAGGATGATCTGGAAGATGGCCGATCCGAAATTCATCGTCGCGACCTTCTTCTTGTCCAGCACGGCATTGTCGGTCGGCACCGGATCGATCGTGTGATGGATTTCCTTGGTCGCCTTCCACAGCAGGAACAGGCCGCCGGCGATCAGGATCAGGTCGCGCCACGAGAACGCGGTCTCGAAGCTGGGCTCGCCATGCGCCCCCGTCGCGCCCTGGATGCCGAGATCGAACACCGGCGTGGTCAGCGATACGATGACGAAGATCATCGACAGCAGGATCAGCCGCATGACCAGCGCCAGCCCGATGCCGATGCGCCGGGCCTTTTGCTGTTGGTGTTCGGGCAGCTTGTTGGTCAGAATCGAGATGAAGATCAGATTGTCGATCCCCAGCACGACCTCCATCACGATGAGGGTAATCAGCGCGGCCCAGGCGGCCGGATCGACGATCAAAGAGGCGATATCCATGGCGCGATCTGTGCCCGCGGATGATGAGGCGCGCAAGTATCTGACGGGACGATGGCTAAAACGCGACGAAATCGTTCGCGCATTGTGCCGTTCTGGTCTATGAGTCGAATCCATAGGCGTGTCGCAAACGCCGGGATACCCACGTCGTCGCCCGGCGTAGGTCTTCGAATTTGAGTTGGGCGAACCGGGAAGACGAACAGGGCAATGAGTTTCGATCGAGGGCGCCGCGGCGAGCGCGGCGGACGTGGCAGGGACAAGCGCGAAGGCTTCGGCGACGATAATTTTTACGGCGGCGGTGGCGGATTCGAGGATCGCGGCGGTTTCGGCGGTGGCGGTGATCGCTTCGGCGGCGGTGGCGGACGCGGCGGCTTCGGCGGCGGTGATCGCTTCGGCGGCGGCGGCGGTGGTGGCTTCGGTGGCGGCGGCGGCGGTGGATATCGCGGCGGCGGCGGTGGCGGCTTCGGTGGCGGCGGCGGCGGTGGTCGCGGCATGCCCCCGCAGGTCGTCGGCGAAGGCACCGGCGTGGTGAAGTTCTTCAACGCGCAAAAGGGCTTCGGCTTCGTCGTGCGCGACGATGGCGGTGAGGACGTGTTCGTCCATATCAGCGCGGTCGAGCAGGCCGGCCTGACCGGCCTGGCCGAGGGTCAGCCGCTTGGCTTCACTCTCGTCGATCGTGGCGGACGCATCAGCGCGACCGACCTGAAGATCGAGGGCGAACCGCTCCCGGTCGAGGATCGCGGTCCTCCGCGTGACCGACCCGAGCGCGGTGCAGCTGGCGGCATGGGCGGCCCGCAGCGCCAGCTGACGGGTGAGAAGGCGACCGGTACGGTCAAGTTCTTCAACGCGATGAAGGGCTTCGGCTTCATTCAGCGCGATGACGGCCAGCCCGACGCGTTCGTGCATATCAGCGCCGTCGAGCGTGCCGGCATGCCGACGCTCAACGAAGGCGACCGGCTCGAGTTCGAGCTCGAGGTGGATCGCCGCGGCAAATATGCCGCAGTGAACCTGACCCCCGGGTCGTAAGGCTTTTCCCATGCGCCGGCTGAATAGTGCCGGACGGGGGATCATCGCGGGGGCTGCCCTGGCCATTTTGGCCGCGGCAGCCCCCGTCGATTCCGGCGTTGCCCTTTCCAGCCCTGCCGCAACGCAATCGACCGACGCGGGTCCGGCCGAGGTCCCGGTTGAGGCGGTGCGCGTAATGGCGACCTATCCGCACGATTCGGACGCGTTCACCCAGGGGCTGTTCTTCAGCCATGGCGCGCTGTTCGAAAGCACCGGCCAGCACGGCAAATCCGTCATTCGCGAGGTCGATCTCGCCAGCGGCGCGGTAAAGCGCCAGGTAAAGCTGCCCGATCGCTATTTCGGTGAGGGCAGCACCGCTTGGCATGACACGATCGTCAGCCTGACCTGGAAGCACGGCAAGGCGTTCCGCTGGAGCCGCCATAATCTCAAGCAGATCGGGACATTCGACTATGTCGGTGAAGGATGGGGGCTGACCCAGGACGGCAGCAGCCTGATCCTGTCCGACGGCAGCGCCGATCTGCGCTTTCTCGATCCGAAGACCTTCGCCGAGCAGCGCCGGATCACGGTGACCTATCGCGGGCGCAGCATTCGCCGGCTCAACGAACTGGAATATGTCCGCGGCGAGATCCTCGCCAATGTCTGGCATCAGGACGTGATTCTGCGGATCGACCCGACGACGGGCGTGGTGCGCGGCGTTCTCGACCTGCGGGCGCTCGCAAACTCGGTGCCGGTCCGCAATTCCGAAGCGGTGCTGAACGGCATCGCCTACGACGCGAAGGCCGGCAAACTCTATGTCACCGGCAAGAACTGGCCCTCGCTGTTCGAGATTGCGTTGCCCGCCGCGAACTGATCCGCGCGGCACGGCCCTGGCCTGCCAGAGCGCGCAGCGCGACGATTAGCTTGACCACCATCCTAGCGGTTCGCGCGTCGAATCGATAGGAGGCCGCGAACGATATCGAGGGAGATGGCGATGAAGACGGTTGGCGTGATTGGCGCGGGTCAGATGGGTGCGGGCATCGCGCAGGTATCGGCGCAGGCCGGCTACCGCGTGCTGCTGTCCGACGTGGACGTCGAACGCGCCGAAAAGGGCAAGGCAGGGATCGCCAAGCAACTCGGCCGCGCCGTCGAGAAGGAAAAGATCAGCGCCGCCGACCGCGACGCCGCGCTCGACAATATCGAATGCGTCGGCGGCACCGACGCGTTCGCGCCGTGCGATCTGGTGATCGAGGCAGCGACCGAGCGCGAGGCGATCAAGCGCCAGATCTTCGAGTCTGTCGGCAAGGTCCTGTCCGACACCGCGATCCTCGCCAGCAACACCTCGTCGATCCCGATCACCCGGCTCGCGCAAGCGGCGCCCGATCCGGCGCGCTTCATGGGGGTGCATTTCTTCAACCCGGTGCCGGTGATGGGCCTGATCGAACTGATCCGCGGCCTCGCCACCAGCGACGCCACCGTCGCCGCCGTCGAGCGCTTCGGCAAGAGCCTGAACAAGCGCATCGTCCACGCCAACGACGCGCCCGGCTTCATCGTCAACCGCGTGCTGATGCCCTTCCTCAACGAAGCGTGCTTCGCGGTCGGCGAGGGCGTGGCGACGATCGCGGACGTCGACGCTGCCATCCAGCTCGGCCTCAACCACCCGATGGGGCCGTTCACGCTCGCCGATTTCATCGGGCTCGACACCTGCCTCGAGATCACCCGCGTGCTGTTCGAAGGCACCGGCGACCCCAAGTTCCGCCCCGCCCCGCTGCTGATCAAATATGTCGAGGCCGGCTGGTACGGCCGCAAGACCGGACGCGGCTTCTACGATTATTCGGGCGCCGAGCCGGTACCGACGCGCTGAATACAGGCGGCCGCAGCCTAGGGCAGCATCAACCCCGCCAGCGCCGCGCTGAGCAGGTTCGCCAGGCTCCCCGCCAGCAACGCCTTCACCCCCAGCTTGGCGATCATCGGCCGCTGGTTGGGGGCAAGGCTGCCGGTCGCGGCCATCTGGATCGCGATCGAGCTGAAATTGGCGAAGCCGCACAGCGCGAAGGTGATGATCGCCGTACTGCGCTCGCTCAGCCCCTGGGTCGCGCCGAGGTTGAGGAAGGCGACGAATTCGTTGAGCACCATCTTGGTGCCGAACAGGCCGCCCGCCGCCGCGGTCTCGTTCCACGGAATGCCGACCAGGAACATCACCGGCGCGAAGGCGGTGCCGATGATCCCCTGGAAGGTCAGCTCGGGATAGCCGAACAACCCGCCCACCGCGCCGAGCAGGCCGTTGGCGAGCGCGACCAGCGCCACGAACGCCAGCACCATCGCGCCGACCGCGACCGCGATCTTGACGCCGGTCTGCGCGCCCATCGCCGCGGCCATGATGATGTTGGCGGCGCGTTCCTCGTCGATCTCGTTCTCGACCGCGCGGATGACGGCCTCTTCTTCCGCCACAGGTGCCCCCTCCAGCGGCAGCTCGTCCGCTTTCGGCGCAGTCTCGTCGGGCATGATGATCTTGGCCATCAGCAGCCCACCGGGGGCTGCCATGAAACTGGCGGCGAGCAGGAACTGGATGTTGATCCCCATCGCCGCATAGGCGGCGAGGATCGTGCCCGCGACCCCCGCCATGCCGACCGACATGATCGCGAACAGCTGCGACGGGCTCAGGCTCGCCAGATAGGGCCGGATGACCAGCGGCGATTCGCTCTGCCCGACAAAGATGTTCGCCGCCGAACACAGCGATTCGACCTTGCTCACCCCGGTCACCTTCTCGATCGCGCCGCCGATCCAGCGGACCAGGAACTGCATGATCTTGAGGTGGTAGAGCACGGAGACGAGCGCGGCGAAGAAGATGATGACCGGCAGCGCGGCGATCGCAAAGCTCTGTCCGCCAACCTCCGGCCGCGCGAGCGGGCCGAAGATGAAGTTGGTACCCGCCTGCGCGTAGCCGAGCAGCGCCGAAACGCCCTTCGCCATTCCCTCGATCGCGGCGCGACCGGCCGGGACATAGAGGACCAGGAAGGCGATCCCCGCCTGCAGCGCAAAGGCCGGGCCGACGACCCGCAGCCGGATCGCGCGTCGGTTCGAGGAGAGCAGGAAGGCGATCGCGAGAATCGCGACGATACCGAGAATGCCGATCGGAAGATTATTCAACTGGAGACCCCTTCGTGCCGCGTCTGCGCGCAGCGTTCGGGGTGGCACCATAGCGTGCGTTTCAGGCACCGCTAGGGGCGGATTCAGCTGCGCCGAACGCGGTACCGGCCCGCTCCCCCACCCGGCCACCCATAGGATGCGCGCGCTGGGTGGCCGGGTGGGGGAGCAGGCCGGTACCGCCGTCGTTTCAGCTTTGCTGAAACAAAGTCTGGACGCTTCCGTAACGCGTGAAACCGCGTTAGCACACGCCATGACCACACCGGCTCCGCTGACGCGCTCGCTTTTCGTCCTCTCGATCTTCTACGGCGGCATGGTCTGCATCGCAGGCGTGCTGGGCAACAAGCAGGTGGCGTTGGGTCCGCTGGCGGTGGAGGCGGGGATCTTCGCCTTCCTCCTTCTCGTCGCCGTATCGAGCGCGGTCGCCGAACTGCATGGGCGGGTGACCGCGAACAATCTGGTACGATTCGGCTTCATCCCGCTGATCGTGTCGATGCTGTTGTCGT
Source organism: Sphingomonas plantiphila (assembly GCF_046000505.1). Classification (NCBI taxonomy): domain Bacteria; kingdom Pseudomonadati; phylum Pseudomonadota; class Alphaproteobacteria; order Sphingomonadales; family Sphingomonadaceae; genus Sphingomonas; species Sphingomonas plantiphila. The sequence goes on from NZ_JBELQC010000001.1 coordinate 352,428, forward strand.
GGCTCGTGTGGGCGCTGCCCGCGTCGGACAAGATGAGCCCCGAGTATCGCGACGCGATCCAGCTGATCCTCGGGACCACCTGGCGCATCTGGGGCGCGGGGATCGTCGCCTATGGCGTGTCTCAGACGCTGAACGTCACCATCTTCAGCGCGATGCGCGGCGGCGAGGGCAGCAAGATGCTGTGGCTGCGCGCCGGTGTCGCGGGCATCCTCAGCCAGATCGTCGACACGCTGATCTTCATCACCCTCGCCTTCTACGGCGAATTCCCGATCGGGCCGCTGCTGATCGGACAGCTGATCTCGAAGATCACGCTGTCCGCCCTGCTGGTGCCGGTGCTGATCTACGCGTTCGTCGCGCTCGGACGCCGCCTCGACCGGGCGGGCTGAGGCCTGCCCGCGCGGGTCACGCCCGCGCCTTGGTCCGCACCAGCTGGCAATAGCCGATAGTAAGCGCGATGCCGGTCAGCACGGCCCCCGCGCCGATATAGACCGCGGTCTGGATCGGGGCGAAGAGGAACGCGCCGGCATAGATCAGGCCGCTGATCATCAGCGACCAGCCGCCCACGCGATGGACCTTGCGCGCCAGTTGGCTGGGGACGAAGCGCTTGGGCATCATGTTCCCGAACCAGGCGATCATCAGGCCGGTCGCGCCAAGAATGATGCGCGTCACCGTATCGTGATCGATCTGCCCCGCGCTGCGCGCCGAGCTCAGACCCAGCGCCAGCACGATGAGGCCCGCGCCCCAGGCAAGGCTGACTTTGGTTTCGCTGTTCATCCTGCAATCTCCCTGTCGGGGGCGGACGCGCCGCTCCCGAATGAATCGACAAAGCCCAGCAGCGCTTCTTCGAGCACCGTGAGCTTGAGGTGATAGACGACGGACTTCCCCGCCTTCTCCGCATGAACCAGGTCGGCATCCTTCAGCACCGCGAAATGCGCCGACATGGTCGGCTTGGACACGTCGAACTTGTCGGCGATGTCACCCGCAGTCATCGGGCCCTTGCGCAGCAGCTGCAGCACGCGGCGCCGCGTCGGATCGGATAGCGCTTTGAAGACCTGACTCATGATTTGTTATTTAGCTAATTATCGAATTGAGTCAAGTGACGCTCTGCTTTCGCATCGCGGCGAGTCCCGCTAAGGGCGCGCCATGACCGATCACGCTCCCGATCCTGCAATGCTGGCCAAGGCCGAAACGCTGACCGACGCGCTGCCCTATATGCAGCGCTACAAGGGCAAGACGTTCGTCGTGAAATATGGCGGACACGCGATGGGCGACCCCGAACTGGCGCGCGATTTCGCCGAGGACGTCGTGCTGTTGAAGGCCGTCGGCATCAACCCCGTGGTGGTGCATGGCGGCGGTCCGCAGATCGGCCAGATGCTCAAGCGACTCGGGGTCGAATCTCAATTTGTCGGGGGTCTGCGGGTAACCGACGCCGAAACCGCGCGGATCGCGGAGATGGTTCTGGCCGGGTCGATCAACAAGGAAATCGTCAGCTGGATCGGCGCCGCCGGCGGCAAGGCGATCGGCATTTCGGGCAAGGATTCGGGGCTGGTCACCGCAAAGAAGGTCCAGCGCAGCGAGGCCGATCCGCTGCAGGGGATCGAGCGGCATGTCGATCTGGGGTTCGTCGGCGAACCGGTGGCGGTCGATGCGTCGGTGCTGACGACGCTGTCGGAACAGGGCTTCATCCCGGTGATCGCGCCGATCGCGCTGGGGGCCGACGGGCACACCTACAATATCAACGCCGATACGATGGCGGGTGCGATCGCCGGCGCGCTCGGTGCGGCGCGCTTCTTCCTGCTGACCGACGTGCCCGGCGTGCTCGACAAGGACAAGGACCTGCTGACCGATCTCGACCCCGGGCGCATCCTGGCGCTCAAGGCCGACGGGACGATCAGCGGCGGCATGATCCCCAAGGTCGAGACCTGCGTCGCCGCGGTCGATGCCGGGGTCGACGCTGCGGTCATCCTCGACGGCCGCATCCCGCATGCGATGCTGCTCGAAATCTTCACGACGCAGGGCGCCGGGACCTTGGTCCACCGCTGAAGCGTATTATATGAGTGCGGCACCGGCCCGCTCCCCCACCCGGCCACCCATCAGAATATACTAGAGTGGGTGGCCGGGTGAGGGAGCGGGCCGGTGCAGCGCCAATAGAGAATGTTGCCGTCCCGCCGGGCTTTCCGGTAGAAGCGCGCATCAACCCCGGAGGACCCTCTTGGAAACCACGCTCGCGATCCTTTTCGACATCGTCCAGATCCTGCTGAACGTGTTGTGGTGGATCATCGTCGTCCAGGCGATCCTGTCGATCCTGATCGCGTTCAATGTGATCAACACCTACAATGATTTCGTCAGCTCGCTGTGGCGCGGTCTCAATACGCTGACCGAGCCGATCTACCGGCCGATCCGCCGCATCCTGCCCGATACCGGGCCGATGGATTTCGCGCCGTTCGTGGTGCTGATCCTCATCGCGATCATCAACTACGCGGTGATCCCGAACCTCTACGTCGCGCTGGCCGCGCCATCGGCTTGACCGCCGAAGCCCGCCCCTGGCGAGCGGTCGAGGACGGGTTGAGGATCGCGGTGCGGGCGACGCCACGCGCGTCGAAAAGCGCGCTGCTGCCGGGAACGGCCGAGTATTTCGCCGCACGGATCGCCGCGCCCCCGGTCGAGGGTGCAGCCAATGCCGCATTGATCGAACTGGTCGCAAAGGCGTTCGGCGTGCCCCGGCGCGACGTATCGCTGATCGCGGGCGACACCGCACGGGTGAAGCGGATCGCGATTGCGGGCGACCCCAAGACGCTGGCGGGAATCGCGGCGAGCCTTTATGGGGCGGGCCATGAGCGCTGAGATCATCGACGGCAAGGCATTCGCCGCCAATCTGCGTGCCCGGGTGGGCGAAGCTGCGGCAGCATTTGAAGCACGGGCGGGGCGCAAGGCGGGCCTTGCCGTGGTGCTGGTCGGCGACGATCCCGCCTCGGCCGTCTATGTGCGCAGCAAGGGCAAGGCGACCGTTGCCGCCAACATGGCGAGTTTCGAACACCGCCTGCCCGCCGACACCGATCAGGCGAGCTTGATCGCGCTGCTCGCGCAGCTCAACGCCGACGACGCCGTCGACGGCATCCTGGTCCAGCTTCCGCTCCCCGGCCATCTCGACGAACAGGCCGTGGTCGCCGCGATCGATCCCGCCAAGGATGTCGACGGATTGACCCCGGTCAGCGCCGGGCGATTGGCGCTGGGCATCGACGGACTGGTGCCGTGCACCCCGCTCGGTTCGCTGTTGCTGTTGCAGGATCAGCTCGGCGACCTGTCGGGCAAGGATGCGATCGTCATCGGCCGGTCGATCCTGGTCGGAAAGCCGATGGCCGCGCTGCTGACGGCGGCCAACTGCACCGTCACCCTCGCGCATTCGCGCACCCGCGATCTCGCGCATCACGTCGCCCGCGCCGACATCGTCGTGGCGGCGGTCGGGCGCGCCGGCTTCGTCAAGGGCGAATGGCTCAAGCCCGGCGCGACGGTGATCGATGTCGGTATCAACCGGGTCGATGGCGGTCTGGTCGGCGATGTCGAGTTCGACGGCGCGGCGTCGGTCGCCGGCGCGATCACCCCGGTCCCCGGCGGGGTGGGGCCAATGACCATTGCCTGCCTGTTGCGCAACACGCTGACCGCCGCGCACCGCCGCGCCGGCCTGAAGCTGGACGAAGCCGCACTCTGAACGCGACCGCGAAACAATATCGCACTCGCAGCAAATTTGCTATTGTGATGTTGTATCATGGCACCTAAGGGTGCGCGGAATTCCAGTGAAGGACCGCGTATCCATGAAGTTCAGCGCCGCCGCCCTGCTCGCCACCACCATCCTCGCCGCCCCCGCGCTCGCCCAGACCAGCGACCATGAGGCGCGCGATCGCAGCAGCCGCAGCGCGGTGCACGGCGACACGACCGAGGAAGTCGTGATCAGCGCACCGGGTATCGCGCAACTCGACCTGCTGGCGGGAACCTCGGTGGTTTCGGGTGATGAGCTGGTGCGCGACCTGCGCGGTCAGATCGGCGATTCGCTGACCAAGGTCCCGGGCGTTTCCGCCACCTCGTTCAGCCCCGGCGCGTCGCGCCCCGTGCTACGCGGTTTCCAGGGTGAGCGCGTGCGCGTGCTGTCGGACGGGCTCGGCACGCTCGACGTCTCGAACACCTCGTCGGACCATGCCGTGTCGATCGACCCGCTGACCGCCGAGCGGATCGAGGTGTTGCGCGGCCCGGCGGTCCTGCTGTTCGGCAGCCAGGCGATTGGCGGCGCGGTCAACGTGCTCGACCGCCGCATCCCGCGCGCGGTTCCGGAGAATCTCATCCATGTCGATGCGGTCGGCACCTATGGCTCGGCGGCCGACGAGCGCAGCGGCGGCGCGGCGGTCGATTTCCGCCTCAGCCCGCAGATCGTCGCGCATATCGACGGCAGCTATCGCAAGACCGACGATGTCCGTGTCGGCGGCTATGTGCTGAGCGCGCCGCTGCGCGCCGAGCAGCTCGCGATCGCCGATGAGGAGACCGCCGAGGGCCATCTCGACGAGGCGGCCGAAGCGACCGAGAACGCCAACCGCCGCGGCCGCCTGCCCAACAGCGCGACGCGCACCTACACGCTGGGCGCGGGCGTCGCGCTGATCAACGAGGGCGGGAATCTCGGCTTCTCGGTCGGCTATTACGACACCAATTACGGCGTCCCGGCGCGACCCGGCGCCGAGCACGATCACGGCGCGGGCGGCGGCGCGCATGAGGAAGAGGGCGACGTCACGATCGCGCTCAAGCAGTTCCGCGCCGACCTGCGCGGCGAGGTGCAGCTGGGCGGGTTCATCGACACGCTGCGGGTCCGCGCCGGCTATTCGGACTATGAGCATACCGAGTTCGAAGGCGCCGATGTCGGCACGCGCTTCTTCGCCGAGGGGTTCGAGGGCCGGTTGGAGCTGGTCCAGCAGAATCGCGGCGGCTGGCGCGGCGTGACCGGCTTCCAGGGCTTCACCCGCAAGTTCGACGCGATCGGCGAGGAAGCGTTCGTACCCAAGAACACGACCGACCAATACGGCCTGTTTACGCTCCAGGAAGTCGATTTAGGTGCCATCGGCCTAGAAGGCGCCCTCCGCTACGAACACACCAATGTCAGCACCGCAGCGGTCCGGCTGGGGCTGGACGACCCGGCGCAGTTCGCGGCGGTCAACCGCAATTTCGATGCGGTGTCGGGTGCGATCGGCGTCTCGCTGGAGGTCGCGCCGCGGGTCAAGATCGGTGTGAACGCCTCGCGCGCGGTCCGTGCGCCGGCGGCGGAAGAGCTGTTCTCCAACGGCATCCATGTCGCGACCCAGGCCTATGAGCTGGGCGACCCCAATTTCCGCACGGAAAAGAGCTGGGGCGGTGAGGTCTATGCGCGCGGCACCGCCGGCCCGGTGCGCTTCCAGCTCGCCGGCTATGCCAACTGGTTCACCGATTACATCTATGAGGCGGATACCGGACTGGAAATCGACGACGTTCCGGTGTTCCAGTATCGCCAGTCCGATGCCCGCTATGCCGGTGTCGAGGGCGAAATCTCCGCGATGTTCATCAAGGGCGCGGAAGGTGCCTTCTCGCTGGGCGGCAATCTGGTCGCGGACTATGTCGACGCACGGCTGGAGGATGGCAGCGCAGTACCGCGCATCCCGCCCTTCCGCGTGCTTGCCGGAATCGACGCCAGCCAGGGCCAGCTGGGCGCGCGCGTCGAGGTCGAACATGTCGTCCGCCAGACCCGCGTCGCGGCATTCGAAACCGAAACGCCGGCCTTCACGCTGGTCAACGCATCGGTCACCTGGCACCCATTCGGCGAGGCGCGCGAAACCTCGCTGATCCTGTCCGCCGACAACCTCTTCGACGTCGATGCACGACGCCACGCCAGCTTCACCAAGGATTTCGTGCCCCTCGCGGGCCGCGACATCCGCGTCGCGGCGCGCATCAGCTTCTAAAGCAATGCCCCCCGGCCAGGCGCTGCCGCTGCATCGAGCGGCGGCAGCGCCCAGTCGATCGCCCCCCGCCCGTGCTTTTCGAGAAATGCGTTGGCTTTCGAGAAATGGCGGCTGCCGAAAAAACCGCCATGCGCCGAAAGCGGCGAGGGGTGGACGGACTTGAGGACAAGGTGGCGCGGATCGACCGACGCGGCCTTTTTCTGGGCATGGCTACCCCACAGCATGAACACCACCGGATCGGCCAGCGCATTGACCTGAGCGATCACTGCGTCGGTGAACCGCTCCCACCCTCGCCCCTTGTGCGACGCCGCCTGCCCCATCTCGACCGTCAGCACGTTGTTGAGCAGCAGCACCCCCTGCCGCGCCCAATGCTCGAGAAAGCCATGATCGGGCGGATCGATGCCGAGATCACTCTTCAGCTCCTTGTAGATGTTCACCAGGCTCGGCGGCACCTTCACCCCCGGCTGGACCGAGAAGCACAGCCCATGCGCCTGCCCCGCGCCATGATAGGGGTCCTGCCCCAGGATCACGACGCGCACTTGCTCCGGCGGCGTGAGGTCAAGTGCGCGAAACCAGTCGCGCCCGCGCGGAAAGATGCGCTTCCCCGCAGCCTTTTCGGCCACGAGAAAGTCGCGCAGCTGCGCCATATAGGGGCTGTCGAATTCGGGCTGGAGTGCTGCCAGCCAATCGGGATGCAGGGCGGGAGCCATGAGCCATGACTGGGCGAAAGCCCAGATATCTGTCAATCGCGGCGATATAGGAGACCGGCATGCACATGAACCACGACGCAGCGGCGCCCCCAGCCCCCGAGATCGCCTTCGACCAGTTCCTCGCCGTCGATATCCGAGTCGGGACGATCATTGCGGCCGAACCTTTTCCGGAGGCGCGCAAGCCCGCCTATCGCCTGACGATCGATTTCGGCGCGACAATTGGGATCAAGCGTTCGTCGGCGCAGATCACCGAACGCTATGCGCTTGAGGATCTGGCCGGACGACAGGTCGCGGCGGTCGTCAACTTCCCCCCGCGTCAGATCGGACCGATGATGTCGGAAGTCCTCACCCTCGGCTTCCCCGGCGCGGACGGCGAAGTGGTGCTGGTGCATCCCAGCGTGCCGGTGCCCAATGGCGGCCGGCTATTCTAGACCCGGCGCTTGCCATTGCCGCCTGCTTAGGCAAATCTAGGTAATCACCCTGCGATAACAGCGGGTTTTCCCAACTGGAGGTTGAAAATTGCGCGCTTCTGCTCACACTCCCGTCCCTCTCGCCCTGGCGTTGCTCGGCGTATCGCTCGCTGCCACGCCGGCTGCGGCACAGCGGCTGGGCACGCCGACCCATTCGCAGCAGAACGAAGACGGCCTGCGCACCACCAAGGCGGTTGAGGCCGGTACCGAAGCCGGCGAAAAGGTCGAGTCCGTGGTGGTCAATGCCGGCGAGACCAAGGTGTTGCGAGTCGCGCCGGGTGCTGACGGCACGGTCGAGGCGTTCGTCCTGTCCGGCACGCCGTCCACCGTGCTGAAGGTCACGGTGTCGTTCAAGGGCGGCACGACCACGTTGAAGGCTGCCAATTCGACGGGTGGAACGGTCGGCTTCACCATCGAAGGCGACACGTCGGGGAGCGGAAGCTGGGCGCAGGCCGGCGAGGTCAAAGATCTGAAAAATCGCCAGTCTTCGAGCACCGACTATCAGGTCGAACTGAAGGCCGTGCGCCTGAGCGGATTCACCTACACCAAGAAATGAGACCGCCGCCCGCTGCCTAGCCGCGGCGGGCGGTCAGCAGATAGTTGAGGTTCTTGTCGTCGCTGAGATGGAATCCGGCGGCGGGCGAAAAGCCGAGTCCGGTGACGTCGCTGACGATCATGCCCGCGTCTTCGAGCAATGACGTAAGCTCTTCGGGAGTCAGGAACTTTGCATGATCGTGGGTTCCACGCGGGATCATGCCGAACCCCTCGCCGACCGTGATCATGGCAAGCCGCGACAGCGGCGTGCGGTTGGGCGTCGACAGGACCATGAGCCCGCCCGGGGCCAGGGCGGCGGCAAGGCCGCCAACGAATGCGGCGGGATCGGCGACATGTTCGATGACCTCCATCGAAGTCACGAGATCAAAGGTGCGACCCGCAACCTCCCGCTCGAACTCGCCCGCGCGATACTCGATGACAAGGCCCGATGCAGCAGCGTGCGCACGGGCCGCACCGATATTCTCGGGTGCCGCATCCACACCCGTCACCGCGGCGCCGAGCCGCGCCAGCGGCTCGCACAACAGCCCCGCACCGCAGCCGACATCGAGCGCGGTCTTCCCCGAAAGCGGGGTGAATGCGCGCGGGTCGACGTCCCAATGCGTGTCGATCGCCGCGCGGAGATAGCGCAAGCGCGGCGGGTTGAGCCGATGCAGCATCGCGGACGACCCCTGCGGATTCCACCAGTCCGCGGCGAGCCCGCCGAAATGCTCAGCTTCACGCGGGTCAATCGTTGCTTTGCTTGTCATCGTCATGCCCCCCTCCTATCAGCGCCCCCGCAACAGCCCAAGGGGGATGGCCGCTATGGCGCGTATCGTGATGAAGTTCGGCGGCACGTCGATGGCGGGCATCGAGCGGATTCGCAATGTCGCCGCACGCGTGAAGCGCGAATGGGATGCGGGCAATCAGGTCGCGGTGGTGGTCTCCGCGATGGCGGGCGAGACCGACCGACTGGTCGGTTTTTGCAAGGAAGCCAGCCCGCTCTACGACCTGCGCGAATATGACGTCGTCGTGGCGTCGGGCGAGCAGGTGACCAGCGGGCTGCTCGCGATCACGCTTCAGGCGCTCGGCGTTCCCGCGCGCAGCTGGCTGGGCTGGCAATTGCCGATCCACACCAGCAGCGCGCACGCCAGCGCGCGGATCGGGTCGATCGACACCGACGCGCTTAACGCCAGCCTGGCCGATGGGCAGGTCGCGGTGATCCCCGGCTTCCAAGGGCTGGCCGAGGACAATCGCGTGACCACCCTTGGCCGCGGCGGATCGGATACCAGCGCCGTGGCGGTGGCGGCGGCGATGAAGGCGGACCGGTGCGACATCTATACCGATGTCGACGGGGTCTATACGACCGATCCGCGCATCGTGCCGCGGGCGCGCAAGCTGTCCAAGGTCACCTATGAGGAGATGCTGGAGCTGGCGAGCGTCGGAGCGAAGGTGCTCCAGACGCGCTCGGTCGGGCTGGCGATGAAGGAAGGAGTGCGCGTCCGCGTGCTCTCCAGCTTCGAGGATGCGCAGGACGAGGGCGGCCATCGCGGCACGCTGATCGTCGGCGAAGAGGAGATTGACGACGTGGAACGGCAGCTGATCACCGGCATCGCGCACGACAAGAACGAGGCGAAGGTGACGCTCACCAACGTCCCCGACCGCCCCGGCGCGGTGGCGCATATCTTCGGCCCGTTGGCCGACGCCGGAATCAACGTCGACATGATCGTCCAGAATGTCGCGCACGCCACCGGATCGACCGACGTAACCTTCACCGTCCCGCGCGCCGAGCTGGCCCGTGCGCTCGACGTGCTGGGCAAGGCGAAAGGGCCGATCGGTTACGATACGCTGATCCACGACACCAAGATCGCAAAGATCAGCGTCGTCGGCGTCGGCATGCGCAGCCATGCGGGCGTCGCCGCGACGATGTTCGACACGCTCGCCGAGCGCCGCATCAACATTCTCGCCATCACCACCAGCGAGATCAAGGTGTCGGTGCTGATTCACGAGGACGAAACCGAACTGGCCGTTCGCGTCCTGCACACCGCCTATGGGCTGGACGCGCCGGAAGGCGAAGCGGCCTGAGCCGGGCCTGGGTTCACTCTCCGATCAGGTGAAGCGCGACGCGGCGGCGATGCGGGCTGTGGCGGTGTTCGAATAGAAAGACGCCCTGCCAGGTACCGAGCACCGGCACTCCGTCTACGACCGGGATCGACAAAGACGTCGCGGTGACCGCTGCCCGCAGATGCGCGGGCATGTCGTCAGGGCCCTCATCGTCATGTTCGTAGCTGCCCCTTTCGGGCGCGATTTGGGCGATCCAGCGCTCGAGGTCGCGCCGCGCGGCGGGGGCGGCGTTTTCTTGAATCAGCAGCGAGCAGCTGGTGTGCCGAACGAACAGCGTGAGCAGACCGGTGGCGATACCGCTCTCCGACACCCAGCGCCGCACCGCCGGGGTGAATTCATGCAGCCCCTGTCCCGGGCTATCGATCGCCAGTTCGTGCACCGCTTGTCGCATGTATCCCTTGTGGCGGATTGAACCTCCGCGCGTCCACGGCATTGTTGCGAAATGCGTATCGCCTTTCTCACCGCCTTTGCCGCGCTTGCCGCGTGCTCGCCAGCGCCAGCACCTCCGGCTAATCAGACCGCGAACGATCCGGCACCGATCGAATCCCCCATTCCGCCTAGCCCGACCCCCACCCCCACGCCGATCGCGCTGGAAGCGGTGACCGAGGCGGCGGTCGGCACCCTCACGGGCGAGTTGCGATGCGCGTTCCTGTCCGATGACGGCACGCTGCTGCTCGCAGGAGCGGCCAATGTCGGCGCGGACCAGCGTGCGACCGCAGTCGTCATGCGCGGCGGCAAGCCGGTGACGCTTTCCGCACGCAACGCCGGTGGCTTCGACGCACTCACCCGCGGTGGTAGCTTTACCGGTGACGGGCTGACCGTCTCGCTGACGCGCGGTGCGGAACGGCCGACCGACCATGAGGGGTCGAGCCACACCGCGACTCTATCGGTCGAGGGGCCCGGGCTCGCCCCGCGCGCGATCGACGGCGTGTGGGAATGCGGCCCCTAGCGCTGATCGCTTGCCTAAGCCCGTACCGCCCGGCTAGGCGGCAACCATGACCATTGGTGAAGAGCGCCTTCAGCGCCGCATGGCGCGCGGCATCGAATTTCTCGGCAGCGAGACCGCGATCCTGTGTGGGGCGATGTCGTGGGTGAGTGAGCGCAACCTAGTCGCCGCCATTTCCAACGCGGGCGGATTCGGACTGATCGCGTGCGGCGCGATGACGCCTGAACTGCTCGACGCAGAGATCACGGGCACCAAGGCGCTGACCGACAAGCCGTTCGGCGTGAACCTGATCACCATGCACCCGCAGCTGTTTGAGCTGATCGACGTCTGTGCGAAGCATGGCGTGACGCATATCGTGCTGGCGGGCGGCCTGCCGCCCGCTGGATCGCTCGACGCGATCAAGGGCAACGGCGCCAAGCTGATCTGCTTCGCCCCCGCGCTTAGCCTCGCCAAAAAGCTGATCCGATCGGGTGTCGACGCGCTGGTGGTCGAGGGGATGGAGGCCGGCGGGCATATCGGCCCGGTGTCGACCAGCGTGCTCGCGCAGGAAATCCTGCCCGAAGTGTCGGAGCAGGTGCCCGTATTCGTCGCGGGCGGCATCGGCCGGGGCGAGGCGATCGCCGGTTATCTCGACATGGGCGCGGCGGGCGTCCAGCTCGGCACTCGCTTCGCCTGCGCGACCGAAAGCATCGCGCACGCCAACTTCAAGAAGGCCTTCTTCCGTGCCAGCGCGCGCGATGCGATCTCGAGCGTCCAGATCGATCCGCGCCTTCCGGTGATCCCGGTCCGCGCGCTCAAAAACGCCTCGTCGGAGCTGTTCACCGCCAAGCAGCGCGAGGTCGCGCAGCTGCTCGACGAGGGCAAGGTCGAGATGATGGAGGCGCAGCTCCAGATCGAACATTATTGGGCAGGCGCACTGCGCCGCGCGGTGATCGAGGGCGATGTCGATAACGGATCGCTGATGGCGGGCCAGTCGGTCGGGATGGTGACGAAGGAGGAACCGGTCGCCGACATCATCGCACAACTGATGGCCGAAGCGGCAGCGGCGCTGGAGAAGCGGGCGGCTTAGCGCAGGCGCGCTTGCACCGCTGCAAGCGCGCGTGGTCAGTCGCGGTGCGATCCGAGCTGATCTTTGCCCTGAAGCGCAGCCCGGGCAACGTCTCCCCGATCCAGGGATGCAAGCGACCCGTCTGGGAGATCGCTATCCCAATGTTCAGGCTCGGCGTAGAATCGCAGCGCCAGTTCGAGGCGCAGTCGTTGCGAACGGGAAGCCTCCAGCGCCAGGCGCGCGACCTCGACTTCGGGAAAGTCGTCGCCCCCGCCCGAGAGTATGATGGCTGCATCCGCAGCGCGCCCGCGCGTCTTCAGGACTTGGGCAGCAAGCGCACGCACCTGTTCGGCGTTGGGCCCTGTCATACCAGTTGAGACGCGTTGGTCGGCGCATCCGCATATCCCCGAAGCCTCATAAGGCCGCTCCTGAGACGATCGGGCGATATCGAGCCGCCGAACGATACCCGGACCGCTTCAGGGCCGGCATCGCCCACCGCGAACCGCTCCGACGGGATGACCGAAAGACCGGTCGGGCGCATCAGGTCGGCGAGGTTCCTTCCGGTCAGATGAGACGGAAGACGGAGCCAGAGATGATATCCTTCCGGATGGCTCGAGACATCGAGTCCGGCCAGAAGTTCGCTTGCCAGCTGCTGACGCTTTGCGCTTTCATCGCGCATTTTGGCCAGCAACTGATCGAAGGTGCCGTTGCTTATCCAGGCGCTTACCAGCGCGACGTTCAAGGGCGGCGCCATGATCGTCGTCTCGTGCAGTATGGACGCGAGGCGCAGGCCGCCGGCCATGTTCGGCGCACGTAAGAACGCGACGCGCAGCGCCGGCGAAATGATCTTGGACGTGCTGGCGATATACCAGGTGCGATGCGGAACGTAGCTCGCCACCGGCGCAATCGGAGACGCGGCGAGCGCGCCATAGGCATCGTCCTCGATAATCTGGACGTCCTGCTCCTCCGCGACGTGGGCGATGGCCTGCCGCTCCGAGGCGGTCAGGGTCGCGGCGGTGGGATTGTCGTTGGTCGGGACGAGGTAGAGCGCCTTGATATCGCCCCGAGTGCATACGCGACGGAGCGCCTCTGCGTCGATCCGGGGCAGCGCGATCAGCCGGAGTCCAAGACGCTCGGCGATCGCGCGAAACCCGGGGTACACATGGGATCCGCAAGCGATCGCATCGCCGACGTCGAACAGCGCGCTCATGATCGCAGACAGCGCACTCTGGCCTCCGGAAGAAATCAGCACATCGTCGTCAACCGACGAAACGCCCAGGCGCGTCAGCAACTCCGCGCCCACGATCCGGTCTTCGCGCGCGCCACCGGCGGGCTGATATTGCAGGCTCGACGCAGCATTGTGCGACATCAGCTCGCTGATTGTCTGGGCGATCGTGCGACCCAGAATATCCCTGGGCAATTCGGGCGGCATGTTCATGCCGGCATCCGGGGTCTGACGCCTTGGGACTTCGGCTTTCGACGGGTCGCGTACATAGCTGCCGGATCGACCCCGCCCCTCGATGAACCCGCGCAAGCGGGCGGCTTCATAGGCGCGGGTGACCGTCGTAAGATCGACGCCCAGGCGATCGGCGAGATGCCGCTGCGGCGGCAACCGGTCGCCCGCCTTCACGACGCCCGTGTCGATCGCCTGCGCCAATGCGTCGGCGATAGCGACGTACTTCACGCCACCCAATTCAGTCGGGTCAGGAATCCAGCGGTCGTTCATCCGATTCGCTCTTTTTGGGCGCGGTTTCGTTGAGCTTAGCCCAAAGCTTCGCCGTCCCCGCCTCCTGCGAGTTGTTGGCGAATTGCGATGCGACCAGCCAACCCTTCAACGGGCGAAGCGGAAGAATACACCCGATCGCCATCATGGGAATCGTCGTCAGCATATGAACCCACATGGGCGGGTCGAACGCGACCTGGAACCAGACACCGATGAAGGTGAGCGGGAAGGCGACGAAGCATAGCGAGAAAAAGGCGGGACCATCATCCGGCGACGCCCATTCGTAGCTCAAGCCACAATTCTCGCAGCGATCGGTGATCTTCAGCCAGGACTTGAACATCGCACCCTTCCCGCATCGCGGACACAGCCCGTGCCACCCGGAATACAAGATCCATTTCCACTTCGCGTCGCCCTCGAAGGCCGGTTTCATCACTTCTCTCCATGCATAATCCATACATACGCGTATTGCATGGAATAGCAAGAACGGGGCGCGCCTAGAGTCGAACGATGGGCAAGGGATCGGCTCGTCCCTTTTCGCGACATGCTTAACCAATCTTTGACACCGGCCTGCTTGGGTAGCGGCCATGACCCGCCTCCTCCTCACCCTGCCGCTGCTCGCCCTCGCGAGCGGCTGCGCCAGGCCGGAGCGGACGACCGCTCCCGCGCCGCTTGCCGTCCCCGCGCCTCCCCCCGTTCCGACCGCGGCACCGCGCGCGCCCGATGGTGCTGCGGCCAATCTTGTCATTCCCGCTCGCCTCACAGATGGCAGCTATGCAACGCCCAACCGCGGCGTCTCCGCCGCAGCCGCGGCCTGGCATTTGCGCGCCGCATTCAACGTCGCGGCGCTCAACTGCAACGATCCGGAAGTGGCCCCTGCCTATAACCGGTTCCTCAAGGCGCATCGCACCGCGCTGAAGGCCGCGCATCAGGCACTGAGCCGCGAATTTGGCGACGCATCGGCGTTCGATCCGGCGATGACGCGGCTCTACAATTATTTCGCGCAGCCGCCGGTCATGGCCCAGTTCTGCGCGGCGGCACTTCCGCTGCTGCGGGAGGCCGCCACGGTACCGGCGGGCGATTTTGCGGCCTTCGCGCCCCGCGCACTGGCCGCGATCGACCGGCCGTTCACAGACTTCTACGCCCGCTATGACGCCTGGCGCGTCGATCTTGCCGCATGGCAACGCGGTGAGGGCGCCGCCCCCCGATTGCGCTACGACGACGCCGTGTTCGCAGCCGTGCCGACGGTAACCGGCGGTACGCAGCGACTGGCGGGCCGCTGACGATCGTTTCGGACCCGAACAGCCCGCGCTGCGTTTGATCGGGCGAACCCCGTCGGGCGGGGGAAGGGGAGTCAGGGCATGAGCGGGCAGTTCGTCATTCCGGCAGCAGCGCTGGCGGTCGCGATCGCGATCACCGCCGCGCTGATGCTCAGCCGCTTCGGCCGATCCGACCAGTGGATCGCCACCGTCACTCCGCTCGCGTCGATTATCGGATCGGGCTTTCTGGTATGCGGACCGCTACTGGCGCGCGAATTCGGCCTGTACGCGGCACCGGCGATGGCGGTGCTGTTGCTGCTCGCCTATGCGATCGGTGCGGTGATCCGGTTCAACATCGCCCATGCCGAGCCGCATCTGGCGCAGGCCGGGCGCACCGACACCGCGCACTGGATGGCACGCGTGGGCCAGGTCGTGCTGGCCATCGCCTATGCCGTCTCGGTCGCCTATTATCTGAAGCTATTGGCGATGTTCGCGCTCAAGGCGGCGGGCTCGCAGTCCGAACTGATCGGCAACATCATCGTCACCGCGATCCTGGGCGTGCTCGCGCTGCTGGCGCTGCGTGGCGGCCTGCGTCGCGTCGAACATGTCGCGCATGCCAGCGTGTCGATCAAGCTGGGGTTGATCGGAGGCATGCTCGCCGCGCTGGGTATCGGATGGGCGTGGCATGGCGGAACGGCGGGATCGTTCCCGGTCCCGGTACCGGGGCTCGACGGCCAAAGCCTGCTCCTGCTGCTCGGCCTGCTGATCACCGTGCAGGGGTTCGAGACCTCGCGCTACATGGGTGAGGAATATGATGCGCCCACCCGCATCCGCACGATGCGCCATGCGCAGTTGATCGCTGCGGGAATCTACATCGCCTTTCTCGTCCTGCTGACGCCGTGGCTGGGCGATGCCGCGCACAGCCGGGGGGTTGCGGGCGTGCTCGACGTGATGACTGGGATCGCCGCTCCGCTCGGGTCACTGGTGCTTGCCGCAGCGGTGGCGAGCCAGTTGTCCGCGGCCGTCGCCGATGCGATCGGGTCGACCGGCATCGCGATCGAACTGTCGGGTAAGCGACTGGGCGTGGCCGCCGGGTTCCTGATCGCGGCGGGACTCTCGATTTCGGTCACCTGGTTCACCAATTCGGTGATGGTGATCGCCCTCGCCTCGCGCGCGTTCGCCGCCTATTATGCGATCCAGTGCGGGATCGGCATCGCCGTGGCGCGCGCCGATGGGAAGGCGGGCCTGCTCAGGCAGTGCGGATTTGCGGCGCTGGCGGCGATCTGCGTCGCCGCCGCGCTTTTCGGTGCGCCCGCAGAGGGCGAGGGCTAGGCCAGTCCGCGACGATCTGATAGCGCCAGCATATGCCCGTTTCCGCCGCCGCCTCCGCCCGCGAAATCCTGACGCGGCTGCACGATGTGATGGCCTCGCGTTCGCTGGCGCAGGCGAAGCTCAATTCGGTGGTCGACATCATCGGCGAGTCGCTCGTCAGCGAAGTCTGCTCGATCTATCTGCTGCGCGAGGGCGTGCTGGAACTGTTCGCAACGCGCGGGCTGGCGCAGGAGGCGGTTCACGTCACCAAGCTGGCATTGGGCGAAGGCTTGGTCGGCATGATCGCGCGCAATGTCGAGACGCTGAATCTGGACGAAGCCGCGAGCCATCCCGACTTCGCCTATCGCCCGGAAACGGGTGAAGAGAAATATCACAGCTTCGCCGGAGTACCGATCATCCGCAAGGAGCGCGCCGTCGGCGTGCTAGCGGTGCAGCATTCCGATCCGCGCCGATACGAAGAGGTGGAGATCGAAGCGCTCCAGACCGTCGCGATGGTGCTGTCCGAGCTGATCGCGAATGCCGGCCTGGTCGACGAGGCCGGAGCGACCGGCGGGACGACGCGCCCGCAATCGACCGCGACCGCGCGGATTACCGGGTTCAAGCTGGTCGAGGGGATGGCTGCCGGTGCCGCGGTTTTCCACCAGCCGCGCATCACCATCGAGCATACGGTCGCCGAGGACACCGAGGCCGAGCGGCACCGCGTCTATGCCGCGTTCGACAAGATGCGCGAGCAGATCGACCGCATGACCAGCCAGGCCGATTTCGGCGCGGCGGGCGAGCATGACGAGGTCCTCGAGACCTACAAGATGTTCGCCTATGACGAGGGCTGGAGCCGCCGGATCAACGAGGCGATCGACAGCGGCCTGACCGCCGAAGCCGCGATCGAACGCGTCCAGCAGCGTACGCGGATGCGGATGCGGCAGATCGACGATCCGCTGCTGCGCGATCGCATGCACGATCTGGAAGATCTGTCGAACCGGTTGCTCCGGATCGTGTCGGGGCAGCTCGGCACCGCCGCGCAACTCGGGCTGCGGCAGGATTCGATCCTGATCGCGCGCAATCTCGGCCCCGCCGAACTGCTCGAATACGACCGCCGCCGGCTGAAGGGCGTGATCCTGGAGGAAGGGTCGCTCACCGCGCACGTCACCATCGTCGCGCGCGCGATGGGCGTTCCGGTGCTGGGCCGGGTCAAGGACATCCGCCGCCTGATCGCGGAGGGCGACCGGCTGTTGCTCGACGTCACCGAGGAGACGCTGGTCATCCGTCCGTCACTGGCGATGGAGGAAGCGTTCGACGCCAAGTTGCTGGTCACGCAGAAGCGGCGTGCCGCGTTCGCCGCGCTCAAGAACGTCGCCCCGGAAACGAAGGACGGGGCGCGGATCACGGTGATGGTCAACGCGGGGCTGCGCGACGACGTCGCCGCGCTCGACCTGACCGGCGCCGACGGGATCGGCCTGTTCCGCACCGAATTCCAATTTCTCGTTTCCGCCACCCTCCCCCAGCGCGAGGGGCAGAAGCGCCTGTATCGCGATGTCCTCGAGGCCGCAGGCGAACGGCCGGTGATCTTCCGCACCGTCGATATCGGCGGAGACAAGGCGCTTCCCTATCTCGACCATGACGAGAATGGGGACGAGGAAAACCCCGCGATGGGCTGGCGCGCGCTGCGGCTGGCGCTCGATCGCGAAGGGTTGATGAAGGTGCAGGCGCGCGCGCTGCTGGAAGCCGCCGCCGGACGCACGCTCAACGTCATGTTTCCGATGGTGTCGGAGCCATGGGAATTCGAGGAAGCGCGTGCCCTGTTCGAGGCGCAGCGGACCTGGCTGGAGGGACGCGGCCACAAATTGCCGCTGCAGATCCGCTATGGCGCGATGCTGGAAGTGCCGGCGCTGGCCGAAGTACTCGATATCCTGCTCCCCCGGCTCGATTTCCTGTCGATCGGCACGAATGACCTGACGCAGTTCCTGTTTGCCGCCGATCGCGCGCATCCCAAGCTGGCGGTGCGGTACGACTGGCTGAGCCCGTCGATCCTGCGTTTCCTGCGTCGCGTGACGCGGGAGGCGCAGGCGGCAGGCGTGCCGATCGCGGTGTGCGGCGAGATGGGCGGGCGACCGCTGGAGGCGATGGCGCTGATCGGCCTGGGCATCGACCGGCTGTCGATCACCCCGGCCGCAGTGGGGCCGATCAAGGCGATGGTCCGCTCGCTCGACCGTGCGGCCCTTGCGCCCGCACTTGACGCGCTGCTTGCGGCACCTCCGACCGACCTGCGCGCGGCGCTCGAAGCGTGGGCCGTGGAGCACGGGATCGAACTTGCCTGATCGAATCGCCCGAAAAACCGGGCATTTCAGGTGGTACCCACGTTGACATCGCCCTAAGACAAGGCGCAGGCGCGAACTTTGGCACGACACGACCGGAGGGATTGAATGGACGGCGAACCCGGCGAAACCCCCAGCCTCTTTCCGGAGAAGGTCGGGGAGAAGCTGCGCGACGCGCGGCTCGCCCAGGGGCTGGAGCTGTCCGACATCGCCGCCCGCACGCGCGTGCCGCTGCGTCACCTTCAGGCGATCGAGGCGTCGGACTATTCCGGGCTCCCCTCCCCCACCTATGCCATCGGCTTCGTCAAGGCCTATGCCCGCGCCGTCGACGCGGACGAGGTCGCACTGGCGCGGGAGCTGCGCGAGGAGACGTCGGACACCTTCGCCGCGCGCGAGATTTATGAAAGCTACGACCCCACCGATCCGGTGCGCGAACCGCCGGGCGGGATCGTGTGGGCGGGCGCGGCGATCGCGCTGCTGCTCGTCGGCGCGCTGGCACTCTGGTACGGTACCGACCTGTTCCGCGGCGGCGTCTCGGTCGCGCCGGAACCGGCCGTGACTGCGACGCCGAGCCCCACCCCCACCCCGTCTCCCACGCCGTTGATCGGCGGCCAGGTAACGCTGATTGCGACCCAACCGGTGTGGCTGCGTATTTACGACGCAACCGGCGCGCGGCTGTTCGAGAAGGAAATGGCGGCGGGCGAGCGCTACGACGTGCCGCGCGACGCCAACAATCCGATGATCAATCTGGGCCGACCAGAGGCGATCCAGGTCACGATCAACGGGTCCAATGTCGCGCCGCTGGGCGCGGCGGGGCGTGCGATCAAGGATGTCCCGGTGAGCGCGGCAGCGTTGCGCGCGCGCGGCGCACCGGGCGCGTCGTCCGCACCCCCTCCGCAACCAACCCCGGCAGCAGCATCGGCACGGCGGGCGGCGACTCCGGCCCCTACACCGACGCCCCGCGCCCGTCCGACAAATCCGGCACCGCTCCCACCGGTCGCGCTTCCTTCGCCGCCCGTTCGGATCGTCACCCCGCCACCGCAGACAACTGCGACTCCGGGCACTTAAGGCTGGCGTCAGATTCCCTCTGCCAATTATCGTGCTATAGGTAACGCAGCGTAAGGGTATTCGCGGGTGGGGAACAGAATGCGGTTTTCGATGAAAGGTGCGGCGACGGCACTGGTGCTTTCGGCCATGGCAACGATCGCGCTGCCGGTTGCGGCGCAAACGAGTCGGGACGGGATCGAAGGCCGGGTCGACCGGCTGGAGCGCGAGATGCGCGCGGTGCAACGCAAGGTGTTCCCCGGCGGTGCCGGCCAGACGGTGGAGCCGCAGATCACTGCGCCCCAGCAGGGGCCCGGCGCACCCGGCATTCCGGCGAGCGGCGTGGTCACCGACCTGACCGCGCGGGTCAACGCGCTCGAATCGCAACTGTCGGGCATGACCGGCCAGATCGAGCAGAGCCAGTATCGCCTGCGCCAGTTGGAAGATGCGTTCAACGCCTACAAACGCTCGACCGATGCCCGGCTGAAGGCGCTGGAAGATACCGCCTCGTCTGTCGGCGGCGGCGAGACGCCCGCTCCGGTCAGCGGGACGCGCCCGGCGAGCGGCGGTCCGACGACCACCACGCCGACCCGCCCCGCCAGCACGCCGGTCGCCGGGGTCGAACGACCTTCAACCGACGATCCGGCGGAAGACGGCTATATCTACGGATTCCGTCTGTGGTCCGCGAAGCAATATGACAAGGCGATCCCGGAGCTGCGCACGGTCGTGCAGAAATATCCGAAGCATCGCCGCGCCAGCTATGCCCAGAACCTGCTGGGTCGCGCGTTGCTCGACCAGGGCAAGCCGGCACTCGCCGCGACTGCGTTTTTCGAGAATTATCAGAAGATGCCCAACGGCGAGCGCGCGCCGGATTCGCTCTATTATCTCGCCCAAGCGCTCGTGAAGATGAAGAAGCCGTCGAGCGAGGTGTGCAAGGTCTATGACGAACTGACCCAGGTCTATGGCGACCGGATCAGCGAAGCGATGAAGATGGATGTCACCACCGGCCGTTCCGCCAGCAAGTGCAAGTGACCTGAATCCGCTCGGCCCCGAGTTGGTCGAGCGGTTTCGACGCGATCTGGCCGATGCGCTCGGTCGGACCGCCGCGCCGGAGGACCAGTTCGCGCTCGCCGTCTCAGGGGGCGCGGACAGCATGGCGATGCTGGCGCTGGCGCATGCGGCCTATCCCGGACGCGTGATGGCGGCTACCGTGGACCACCGGCTGCGCAGCGCTAGCTCGGACGAGGCGGAGATGGTCGCGCGCTGGTGTGCGAAAGTGGGTATCCGGCACGCAACGCTGACACCGAACCGCACCATCTCGCCGACCAATTTGCAGGCCGACGCGCGCAAGGTACGCTATGACCTGCTTGGCGCCTGGGCGATCGGGATCGGAGCCGTCGTCCTGTTGACTGCGCATCAGTGCGACGACCAGGCGGAGACCTTTCTGATGCGCGCACGGCGCGGGTCAGGGCCGGGCGGGCTGGCGGGCATCCGCACCCGCTGGACATGGGAGCGGCATCGCTGGCATCGGGGCTATCCGCAGGGCGGGGTCGTGGCGGTTGCGGACGTCGACGCGGTGACGGTGGTCCGGCCGCTGCTCGGCTGGCGGCGTAGGGAATTGCGCGGCCTGGTCGAAACCGCCAGCATCCCGTTCGTCGACGATCCCAGCAACGATGATGAGCGGTTCGATCGGGTCCGTGCCCGGCGCCTGCTCGCCGAACAGCCGTGGATCGACGCCGAAGCGCTCGCCCGATCAGCGCGAATCTGCGCGGAAGCCGACGCAGATCTCGACGCGATGATGGTCTGGCTCGGTCGCGAGCGCACGCGCGAGAGCTGCGTCGAGGAGCGGCGCATCGATGTTGCCGGACTTCCCCGCGAGTTGCGCCGGCGGCTGGCGCGCGATGCGATCGGATATGTCCGGCTGGTGAGTGCGATCAGCGAGGGCCGGTGGTCCGAAAGCGCCAATGTCGAAGCGCTGCTCGATGCGCTGGAGGGCGGCACCGGCGCCACCCAGGCGGGGGTAATGGCGGTGGCGGAGGGCGATGTGTGGACCTTTCGCGAGGCCCCGCCGCGCCGTTCGCACTGATCGGCCCAAAGCAGGCGCTGTTCCATTGCCATTAACCTGCACGCGCCTATCTTATGTGCTGAGGAAGGTACAAGCGACACATGAGCGACGACAACAAGCAGCAGGGTCCCGAGAATAACGGCAACCCGTGGATGAAGAGCCTGCTCATCTGGGTGGGTATTCTGGCCGCGCTGGCGCTGTTCGTGACCATGTTCCAGAACCCGACCGGCGGCGCCGCCGGACCGACGATTGCCTATTCGGATTTCCTGAACAAGGTCGAGGCGGGCGAGGTCAAGGATGTCAACGTCGCGGGAAGCGTGATCACCGGCACCTTCGATAACGATACCAAGTTTCGCACCAACGCGGTTCCCGACGCCCAGTTGATCCCCA
The DNA here is from genome assembly GCF_046000505.1 of Sphingomonas plantiphila. Classification (NCBI taxonomy): domain Bacteria; kingdom Pseudomonadati; phylum Pseudomonadota; class Alphaproteobacteria; order Sphingomonadales; family Sphingomonadaceae; genus Sphingomonas; species Sphingomonas plantiphila. The sequence goes on from NZ_JBELQC010000001.1 coordinate 374,351, forward strand.
CGCTGCGCAAGCAGGGCGTGACGATCAGTGCGCGGCCCGAGGAGCAGCCGTCGATCTGGCAATATGTGCTGGTGCAGGCGCTCCCGTTCCTGCTGTTTCTCGGCATCGCCTTCTTCGTGCTGCGCCAGATGCAGAAGGGCTCGGGATCGGGCGCGATGGGGTTCGGCAAGTCGCGCGCCAAGCTGCTGACGCAGAAGGAAGGTAAGGTCACCTTTGACGATGTCGCGGGTATCGACGAGGCGCGCGAGGAGCTGGAAGAGGTCGTCGAGTTTCTCAAGGACCCGACCAAGTTCGCGCGGCTGGGCGGCAAGATTCCCAAGGGCGCGCTGCTGGTCGGCTCGCCCGGCACTGGCAAAACGCTGCTCGCCCGCGCGATCGCTGGCGAGGCAGGCGTGCCGTTCTTCACGATTTCGGGCTCGGACTTTGTCGAGATGTTCGTCGGCGTCGGCGCCAGCCGCGTCCGCGACATGTTCGAACAGGCCAAGAAGTCGGCCCCGTGCATCGTGTTCATCGATGAGATCGACGCGGTCGGCCGCCATCGCGGTGCGGGCCTCGGCAACGGCAATGACGAGCGCGAGCAGACGCTCAACCAGCTGCTGGTCGAGATGGACGGGTTCGAGGCGAATGAGGGGATCATCATCGTCGCGGCGACCAACCGCCCCGACGTGCTCGATCCCGCGCTCCTGCGCCCGGGCCGCTTCGACCGGCAGGTCGTCGTCCCGCGCCCGGATATCGAGGGCCGGGTGAAGATCCTGCAGGTGCATATGAAGAAGGTGCCGCTGGCGCCGGACGTCGACGCGCGCACGATCGCGCGCGGCACGCCGGGCTTCTCCGGTGCCGATCTCGCCAACCTGGTCAACGAGGCCGCGCTGATGGCCGCGCGCAAGGGCAAGCGCCTCGTTGCGATGCAGGAGTTCGAGGAAGCCAAGGACAAGGTCATGATGGGCGCCGAGCGGCGTTCGATGGTGATGACCGACGATGAGAAGCGGATGACCGCCTATCACGAGGCGGGCCATGCCATCGTTAGCCTGCACGAGCCCGCGTCGGACCCGATCCACAAGGCGACGATCATCCCGCGCGGCCGTGCCCTCGGCATGGTGATGCGTCTGCCCGAACGGGACAGCTACAGCTATCACCGCGACAAGATGTACGCGAACCTCGCCGTCGCTATGGGCGGTCGCGTCGCCGAAGAAGTGATCTTCGGCTATGACAAGGTGTCGTCGGGCGCGTCCGGCGACATCCAGTACGCCACCGGCCTCGCCCGCGACATGGTCACCAAATGGGGCATGTCGGACAAGGTCGGCCCGGTCGAATATGCACAGCCCGAGGGCGAAAGCTTCCTGGGCTATTCCTCGTCGCAGCCACGCCACATGTCGAACGAGACGCAGCAGCTGATCGACCATGAAATCCGCGCGACGGTCGAGGGTGGGCTGGAACGCGCGCGCGCGGTGCTGACCGAACATCTCGACCAGTTGCACAAGCTGGCCGGTGCGCTGCTCGAATATGAGACGCTGTCGGGCGAAGAGATCAAGAAGCTGCTCAGCGACGGCGACATCGGTCGTCCGGACCCGGCGACGCTCAAGGGTCCGGTTGCGGCTGCCGGCACCTCGATTCCCAAGACCCGGCGGCCCAAGGGTCCGTTCGGCAATCCCGCGCCACAGGGGGCATAACGCCCTCTAGTTGGTCGATGACTTGGATGCGGCCCGCGCGATGAGCGCGGGCCGCATCGTTTCGGCGATATCCGCGTCGCTGCGCGCGACCAACGCCTCCAAAATGGCGATCCGCGCCGCGCATTTTGCAGTCGGATCCGAACCCTCCATCGCGTCCTCGAGCCGCCTTGCCGCTGCGGCATCACCGTTGGCCGCGCTGCGCAAGAGATCGCCGGCGGGGATTTCGCGGCCCTTTTCTGCAGCGCTTGCCGGTGCCGGCATACTCGCCGCAACGCGCAGCGCATGGCCATAATGGCGTCGCTGCAGCGCGGGGCTGAGCGGAGCGGCGGTCCTGCCTCTGTCCTCGCCACTGCAACTCCTCGGGTCTTTGTCCTGCCACTCGCGCAGCTGCGCCAGCCGAATATCCATCTCCGCCGCGATCAGCGACGCTGGGGCGCGGGGCAGCCGCGCGCGATAGGCGGCGTTGACCAGCGCATCGATTGCGCGCGCCCCCTCCGCGTGGGCGCGGGTCCCGTCGGCTATCGCGTCGCGGATCGCCTTTACCTGTGCGTACAGCTCCGGGTTGCCCGTCCTGACCAGGCGGAAGCCGGGCTCGCGCGCCTCGAGCGCCGACATCGGGCTCGTGGGGACGACCTGAATGGGCGGGGCAAGCGCCTCCCGCTTGGTGTCGGGCGCGGACAGAACTGCGGCAAACACCAATATGATCCACAAACCCCACCCGATCAGATCCGCCACGGCGCCGGCACGGCCCTGAGGGTCGCGCGTGCGCAGTGCGCTCATCAGCAGCAGTCCGGTCCCCCCGGCGACACCCCAGGGCAGGAGCGACGATCCCGCGGGGCCCCAATCTCCCCGCAGCACCGCACCCAACAGCAGCAGCACGGTCGCGACCGTCGCGATCAGGATCGGGCGCGACGCGATCAGCTGTCCGATCGCGGTGCGCGCGGATATGCCGATCAGCCCGCAGGAGGCGACGAAGGCGAGCAGCGCCACCTGTTCCGCGGCCGTCATCGCGAGAAAGCCGGCAGCACCCAGCGCGCCGAGAATACCGAGGCCGACGGTGCGCTTCCACGGCACCTCGCCCCCGTCGCGCTCGCCCGCGTCGAGCAGCAGGATCGCGATCGCGCTGGCCACCGCGAGCAGGATCGCGCCACCGGCGAGCCACGGCGTCATCGGCGCACCGATAAAGGCAGCGGCCGCCAGCAGCCACAGGCCGAACCGCCAACCAAAGCCGGGCACCACGTCTTCGCCGGCATGCGCGCGCCGCCAGTGCATCGGCGCGACCACCCGCCAATGGAGCAGTGCAAGTCCGATACCGACCGCGCCCGCCGCGATGGCGCCGCCGATCCGCAGGGCAGACGTCGCCCCGCTCAAGGCGAACAGGACCGCCCCGAGTGCACCGAGCATCAGCAGCACGATCTCGGAGAAGCCGAAATGCGGTCGCTCGAGATACACGCGCCACCAGTCGGCAGCGCGCGGTTCGAAGCTATGGGCGATTCCTGGCAGATCATATTGCGCGAGATCGAACAGCTCCCGCACCTGGGGGACGACTCCGGGTCGCAACGCACCGATCCTGCGACGCCATCCCGGCACGCTGCCGCGCGTCAACGCCCGCCACCCGGCATTCAGTGGATGCCCGCCACCCTGAAACCCGGCAATCAGTCGCCACTCGTCCAGCCGGGTGCGAATCTGCCACACCGCGGGCGGGTGATTGCCCTCTCCCTCCCAACCGAACGCGGCCATCGCCTGTTTTAGGATCGCATCGCTGCGCGGGATGGTGTCCGCGATCAACGAGGCCAGCCAATGCTCGATCCGATCGCGACGGTCGATTTCCATCAGCGCAGGCGCGGCCATCAGTGCTTCGAACGCAGCGACGAGACCGACCCGGTCCTTGAACCATGGGCCGCGTAACCCGGCCTCCAGCGTGGCCTTCAGCTGGTCGAGTTCGGCGGCATCGGCATCTCGCGCCAACGCCGCCGGGTCGGGGGGTGGCGGTGCCACCGGCGCCTCCGGAGGAAGGGGCGTGAAGTTGAGATCGCCCCCCTCGTCTTCGGTCATGACGGGCTCGGGCGGCACTTCGACAATCGCGGGGACGCGCTCCGGATGCTCGTCGGGTGGCGCGTCCTCCACGTCGGCCGTCTCGACCTCGTCCCCCTCCTCGTCCCAACCATAGTCATACTCGACCCAGCGCAGCGCCGCCTCATAGGCTTCGCGCAACGCCATGAAGCCCTTGGGATCGTCCTCGGGATTGGTCGTCTTGAGCTTGCCGGCATAGGCACGGCGGATCGCCGCGCGCTCGCTGCCGCGCGGGATGCCCAGCACCTCCCACCAGGGCTTCACGCCGATCGCTTCACAGGAAGGTCTCGCCCTCGAGCTGGTCGAGCGCGCTGTGCAGTTCCTTGCGCGCCGTCTCGATCGTGCGCGGGTCCTGGCTCTCCAGCGCGGCGGCGAAGCGCGACATCAGCTCGCCGACCCAATAGCGCTGGTCGCCGAGGAAATTCTCGTAGCATTTCTCGCCGCGCGCGATCGCCGCCTTGTTCTCAGCCTCGTCGCGCGGATGGACCTTTAGTCCGGCCAGCGCCGCGCGCGCCTTTTCCAGCGCGGCCGGGTCCGCAACATTGCCGTCGTTGATCGTCAGGCTGACGCTCTCCCCCGTCTGCGGCACGACGATATCGACCTCGAGCAGACCGGAGATGTCGTAGGAAAAGCGGACATCGACCGCCTGCCCCTTCGGGCCGCGCGGAACGCGCACGGTGGTTTGGCCAATCTCGACATTATCCCGGACCAGCCGCGCTTCGCCTTGAAAAATCCTGAAATCGACCTTGGTCTGGTTGTCGTGCATCGTGCCGAAGGTGTGAACGCGGCTCGCCGGGATCACGGTGCCACGTTCGATGATCGGTGCGAACAACCCGTCTTCGATCCCCCCGCCGGGCAGGTGCCGCGCCGTTTCGACCCCCAGCGAATAGGGGCAGACGTCGGTGACCACGACTTCCTTCAGCGCCGAATCGCGCGATTTGAGCGCCGCCTGCACCGCCGCGCCCAGCGCCACTGCCTCGTCGGGATTGACCGTCGCATTGGGGAATCGGCCGAACATGCGCGTGACGGCACTGCGCACTACAGGCATCCGCGTCGCGCCGCCGATCAGGATGATCTCCGACAGGTCCGCGCTCTTGAGTCCCGAATCGCGCATCGATCGCAGCACCGGTTCGCGCAGCCGGTCGACCAGCGGCTTGGCGGCCTCCTCGAACATCGTCGTGGTGACGGTGTGACGATATTCGGCGTCCTTCCAGACGATCCGCATCTCCGCTTCCTGACCGGTCGAGAGCGCGCGCCGCGCCCGCTCGGCCGCCTCGCGCAATTTCTGGTGCAACGGATCGTCGCCGCGCCCGGTCTCGCCGAAGTCACTGGCGTGCGCATCGCGCATCATCGCCACGAGCAGTTCGTTGAAATCCTCGCCACCCAGATGATTGTCGCCGGTCGAGGCACGCACCTCGATAATCCCTTCGAAAATCTCGACGATCGACACGTCGAACGTGCCGCCGCCCAGGTCGAACACAAGGAAGCGCGATTCGTCGGCGAGTTGGTGGATGCCATAAGCGAGCGCGGCGGCGGTCGGCTCGTTGACCAGCCGCTCGACCTTCAGCCCGGCGAGCTCGCCCGCGCGATGCGTCGCCTTGCGCTGCTTGTCGTTGAAATAGGCGGGGACGGTGATCACCGCCTCGGTCACCTCCTGCCCCAGAAACGCCTCGGCATCGGCTTTGAGGCTGCGCAGGACCAGCGCCGACAGCTCTTCGGGTGAGAAATTGCGCTTGCCCAGCCGCGTCGTGCGCTGCGAGCCCATATAGCGTTTGAACGCGGTCGCGGTGACGTCCGGGTGGCTCGCCATCCGCTCGCGCGCGGCAAGGCCGGTGATCACCTCGCCCTGCTCGTCGATGCTCACCGCGCTGGGGGTGAGCATATGGCCGAGCCGGTTGGGGATCAGCTCCGCCGCGCCGTCGCGAAACACCGCCGCGGCACTGTTCGTGGTGCCGAGGTCGATACCGATAATCATTGCGCTGCGTCCCCCGTCGAATCGCGACGGACTGTAACGGGCAGCGCGCCGCTGTGAAGCTGACGAATTCATATGGCGTTCAAGCCGGTTGTCGTGTGTGCTCGATGATAATCGTGGGAGGTCGGAATGAAGAAGCTGATGATCGCGGCGGTAGCGGTGGCGCTGCTTCCGGCAAGCGCGCAGGCGATGAGCGTCGCCGAGTTCCTGGCCAAGGCGAATGCGCTGAAGGCGAAGGGTTTCCTCGCTATCGGCTCGCCCGACATTCAGCTGCTCAAGAGCGAGATGGAGACCGTCGCCAATGCCTATCGCACCGACATCGATGGCGCGCGCAAGGCCGGACGGACGCCGCACAGCTGCCCGCCGCCCAAGGGCAAGGCCAATATCGGCAGCAAGGAGTTGATGGCCGAGTTCGAAGCGATTCCACCCGCAAAGCGTGGAATGAGCGTCAAAGCCGCCTTTTATGCGATGATGAAGAAGCGTTTTCCTTGCAAGCGATGATGGGGCTTAGCCGAGCAGACCAAGGCCGAGCAGCAGCAACCCGAACAGCGTCACGATAAAGCTGATGAAGAACAACAGCACGATCGTTCTTATCAGCGCGCTCCACCCACGCAGGCGATAAGCGCCCTTGAGCTGGAAAAAAATGTGCGCGACCGGCGCGAAGACGGCGATGGTCGACAGCACGCTCATCGACAGGCCCAGCGCGGATCCGATCAGCAGCGCGATGAACAGCAGCGACATAAAGGCGAGCGAATAGGTGACGAACACCGCGTGATCGTACCCCTTAAATCGCGGTCGCCACAGGAACATCGCCCAGACGAACGGGATCGAGATCGGGATCAACGCCCAGCTGAATTTGTAGCTGTTGGTCTGCAGCTTGTAGAGCGCGAGGCCGGGATTTGTCTCCGCCTTGTGGATACCCTTGTCGAGCCGCGCCCATCCGGTCTTGAAGTTCGGGCGATAGCGGTTGCTGCCGTCGGCGACCGGCAGGACGTTCTTGAGGCCATCCAGCTCGGTGGTCAGCTCTTCGATCCGCTGGTCCAGCTTGGCGGCGCGCTCGCTGCCGGGCTTGGCTTCGGCCCGATCGGCCTTCGCTTCGGCGAGATTCTCGCCCGTTTCCTTGATCGCCTGTTCCATACTCAGCTTGAACTGGGCCGAGGTTCCGATCTCCGCAGGGGGCGAGATGCCCATGATCTGCAACACCGCGAACATGGTGAAGACCGAAAACAGGAACATTGCCATCGGGGACACGAAATGCGCGCGCTCGCCGAAGATGTACCGCCGCGTCAGCTCGCCCGGCCGGAAGGCGAGCAGCGGCAGCGTGTGCCACAGCTTCCCTTCGAAATGGACGACGCCGTGCAGGATCTCGTGCCAGATCGCGCCGATCGTGCGATGAACATGCCCCACCTGGCCACAGCGATGGCAATGCGGGCCGATCAGTTCGGTCCCGCAGTTGAGACAGATACCCGGGCCATGGTCGCCTGCAGTGCCATGGTCCCGCTCGACCGCCCGGCCGAACAAAGCCCCCGTGACCAGATCGCCCGCTGCCTCGAATTCCCCCATAAAGCCCCTCTACCAGCTTGGAAAAGACAGCGCGATAGGGACTTTTGCGTCGCAGCATGTTAGCGAACCGCGCCATGGAACAGGATGCCGACACACTGATCGCCGACATGGGTGCACGCGCGCGCGCCGCCGCCACGGCGCTCGCGGCCATGCCGACTGCGCGCAAGGCGGACGGGCTGCGCGCCGCTGCGGCCGCGATCTGCGCGGACGCCGAGACGATCCTTGCCGCCAATGCGCGTGACGTCGAGGCAGGGGCGGCCAATGGTTTGTCCGGCGCGCTGCTCGATCGCCTGCGGCTCGATCCGGCACGGCTGGAAGGCGCGGCCAAGGGGGTCGAAGCGGTCGCTGCGCTGGCCGATCCCGTCGGCGCCGTGATCGATTCGAGCGAGCGGCCCAACGGGCTCAGGCTCAGCCGGGTGCGTGTGCCCATCGGGGTGATCGGAATCATCTATGAAAGCCGCCCCAACGTCACAGCCGACGCGGCGGCGCTGTGCATGATGAGCGGCAATGCCGCGATCCTGCGCGGCGGATCGGAGGCGGCGCACAGCAATCGCGCGATCCATGCCGCATTCTCGCGCGGGCTGACCGACGCCGGCCTGCCCGCCGACGCAGCGCAGCTGGTGCCGACGACGGACCGGGCTGCGGTGGGGGCGATGCTGAAGGCCGACGGCGCCATCGACCTGATCGTCCCGCGCGGCGGCAAGAGCCTGGTCGCACGCGTTCAGGAAGAAGCGCGCGTCCCCGTGCTCGCGCATCTCGACGGCATCTGCCACCTGTATATCGATCGCGCCGCCGACCCCGAGATGGCGGTGAAGCTCGCGGTCAACGCCAAGATGCGACGCACCGGCATCTGCGGCGCGACCGAGACTCTGCTGGTCGACCGTGCCTTCGCTGACCCGGCAAAGATACTGGCCGCGCTGGGCGACACTGGCTGTGAATTGCGCGGCGACGCCGATATCCGCGCGATCGAACCGCGTACGGTCCCGGCCAGCGCCGAAGACTGGGACACCGAATATCTCGATTCGATCCTGTCGGTCGCGCTGGTCGACGGGGTCGAGGGGGCGATGGCGCATATCGCCCGGCATTCCAGCCATCACACCGATGCCATCGTCACCGAAGCCGCGGACACGGCCGAGCGATTCCTGAACGGCGTCGATAGCGCGATCGTCATGTGGAACGCCTCGACCCAGTTCGCCGATGGCGGCGAGTTCGGGCTGGGCGCCGAGATCGGTATCGCCACCGGCCGCCTCCATGCCCGCGGCCCGGTCGCGCTGGAGGGGCTGACGACGTATAAATGGGTGGTGCGCGGGACCGGCCAGGCGCGCCCTTGAAGCGCGTCGGCCTCCTCGGCGGATCGTTCAACCCGGCGCACAAGGGGCACCGGGCGATCTCGCTCCATGCGTTGCGCGCACTGGGGCTGGACGAAGTGTGGTGGATGGTGTCGCCGGGCAATCCGCTCAAGGATGCGAAGGGCGTGGCGCCGTTCGCCGCGCGGATGGCATCGGCCCGCGCGATGGCGCGCCATGCACCGATCCGCCCGACCGCGGTCGAGAAGCGACTCAAGACCCGCTACACCGTCGATACGCTGACCAAATTGCCGCGGCTCTATCCCCGCCATCGCTTCATCTGGCTGATGGGCGCGGACAATCTTGCCCAGTTCGATCGGTGGAAGGGGTGGCGCACGATCGCCCGACAGGTTCCGATTGCGGTGATTGCGCGGCCGGGCTATGATCGCGACGCCCATGCAAGTCCTGCCATGGGCTGGCTGCGGCGTTACAAGCGGCCCGCAAGCCAGGCGAAGAACTGGACGAAGTGGAGTTTGCCGGCCCTGGTGCTGTTGCGCTTCCGCCCCGACCCGACTTCGGCGACCCGCCTGCGCGCCGCCGACCCCGGCTGGCACCGGCGATATTCCAGCGTCCGCGCCGCCGCGACGCACCCCTTACCCTAGCCCAGGAGTCACCTTGCCCGCTTCCCCAAATACCGATGCCCCCGCCGCCACCAAGGCCGCGGTCAGCGATGGCGCCGAGGCGCTGCATCGGATGGTCCTGAGCTCGCTAGACGACGATCAGGCGGTCGAGACCGTATCGATCCCGCTCGCGGGCAAGAGCAGCATCGCCGACTATATGGTCGTCGCCAGCGGCAAATCGACGCGTCAGGTCGCGTCGATGGCGCAGAAGCTGTCCGAGAAGATCAAGGCCGAGTTCGGCCGTAGCCCGCGGGTCGAGGGGCTTCCCACCGCCGACTGGGTATTGATCGATGCGGGGGACGTGATCGTCCATCTGTTCCGGCCCGAAGTGCGGACATTCTACAACCTCGAGCGCATGTGGGCGTTCGGAGACACGCCAGCCACCGGCAACGCCTGATGCCGACGCCCGGCACCTGATCCGTGCTGCTGCATATCGTCGCGCGCGGGAAGATCGGCCGCAGTCCCGAGGCCGAATTGGTAGACCGCTATGTCAAGCGCGTCCCATGGCCCGTGCGCGTCACCGAGCTGCCGGATACCGGAGGCAAATTGCCGGCGACCGAACCCGGCACCCGCATCGTGATGTTGGACGAGAAGGGGGAGAACCTGCCTTCTCGCGTCTTCGCCGAACGACTTCAGGCGTGGCGCGAGGACGGGGTGCGCGAAGCCCGATTCCTGATCGGCGCGGCTGACGGGTTCGACGATGAGGCGCGCGCGCAGGCCGATCTGCTCATATCCTATGGCCGAGCGACCTGGCCGCACCTGATGGCGCGTGCGATGCTCGCCGAGCAATTGTGGCGCGCGACCAGCATCCTTTCCAACCATCCCTATCACCGCGAGGGATGAGGGTGCGGCGCCTCCTTCCGCTCGCGCTCGTGCTCGCGATCACCGCATCGGGCGGGATTAGCCTCGCCGCGCTTCACGCACAGGCCCCGACGCTCGCCGAGCAGCAGGACCAGCTCAAGGCAGCGAACAAGGCGGCACAGGATGCCGAGGCACGCGCCCGACGACTCCAGCGCGCTGCCGCGACCGAGCGCGACGAAGCGCGGCGGGCAAAGACGCGCGAGGCCGCGATCGCCGCGAGTATCCAGGCGGCCGAGGCGGAGATCGTCGCGGCGCGCGCGCGCATCGCGATCGTCGATCGATTGCTGGACCGTCAGCGCAGCCGACTGGCCGAACGCCAGGGCCCGATCGCCCGCCTTGTCGCCGCGCTCCAGTCCTTTGCCCGCCGCCCGGCGGCGCTGGGACTGGTCCAGCCGGGGTCGACGCGCGATATCGTCCATGTCCGCGCCGTGCTGGGCGCGGTCACCCCGGTCATGCGCGAACGTACGGCCGACATCCGCGCCGAGGTGGAGCGGACCCGCCGGTTGCGCGAAGGCGCGCAGACGGCGGTCAAGAGCCTCGCCGACGGCCGCGCGCGGCTGCAGAACGAGCGATTGGCGCTGGTGCGGGCGGAGGCCGGGCACCGGCTGCGGTCGGTCGGCTATACCCGCGATGCGATGTTCGAATCGGACCGCGCGCTGGCGCTCGGCGAACAGGCGCGCGATCTGGTCGACCTGATGGACACGCTCGGCGCCGCGGCGGAGACGCGCGCCGCGCTCGAGGCGTTGCCCGGCCCGCTTCCCCGCCCGGCGGAGGGGGACGACACCGAGCCGGTGGACGCCACACCGCCCCCGGCGCGCAGCGGACCGCCGCCCTATCGCCTGCCGGTCGCGGGCAGCGTCGTCACCGGGCTGGGAGAATTATCGGACACCGGCGTGCGCTCGCGCGGGCTAACGCTCGCGACCTGGCCGGGCGCGCAGGTCGTCGCGCCGACCGGCGGGCGCGTCATCTATGCCGGTCGCTTTCGCCGTTATGGCAACATCGTCATCCTCGATCACGGCAAGGGCTGGACCTCGCTGGTCGCCGGGCTCGACCGGGTGATGGTACGCGTCGGTGACGAGCTGATCCAGGGCGCCCCGATCGGCCGCGCGCGACCGGGCGATGCGCCGCGCATCACCGTCGAGCTACGCCGCCAGGGCCGCCCGGTCGATCTGGCGCAGCTGCTCGACTGATGCCGTATCGCCGCCGCGCGCTTGCCGCTTTGCCGCCACGCCGATCCGGTCTATTCTGCCCCAAAGCCCTGCCAGGAAAGTAATGCGTATGATCCGTCCCCTCCTCCAGGTCACCGCCGCCGTCGGCGCGCTCGCGCTGATCCCGGTCACCACCGGCGCGATGGCGAGCGTGGACACCTCCAGCTATCGCGAACTCGACGCGTTCATGGACGTCTATACTCGCGTGAAGGCCGATTATGTCGAGAAGGTCGACGATGCGACGCTGATCAAGGGCGCGATCGACGGGATGCTCGCCAGCCTCGATCCGCACAGCTCCTATGTCGACGCGCTGGCGTTCGACAATATGCGGCTCCAGACCGACGGCAATTATGGCGGCCTCGGCCTTTCCGTCACGATGGAGGACGGTGCGGTCAAGGTCATCACGCCGACCGAGGATACCCCCGCCTGGCGCGCCGGGATCAAGGCGGGCGACTATATCACGCATATCGACGGCAAGCTGATCTATGGCGGCACGCTGGACGAGGCGGTGAGCCAGATGCGCGGTGCGCCGGGCAGCAAGATCAAGCTGCGCATCGTCCGCGCCGGCCGCGAAAAGCCGCTCGAGCTCGAACTGACCCGCGAAACCATCGTGCAAAAGGCGGTGAAGTGGGAGGTGCAGGACGGCATCGGCATCCTCAACATCAACACCTTCAGCGCGTCGACCGCGTCCGACATGCGCGCCGGCATCGCGGCGATCGAGAAGCAGCTGGGCGGCAAGCCCAAGGGCTATGTCATCGACCTGCGCGGCAATGGCGGCGGGTTGCTCGACCAGGCGATCGAGGTGAGCGACGCCTTCCTGTCGCATGGCGAGATCGTGTCGCAGCGCGGCCGCGACAAATCGGATATCGAGCGCTGGTACGCCAAGGCCGACGATCTGGCGCGCGGCCTGCCGCTGGTCGTGCTGGTCGATGCGGGAACCGCCTCGGCGTCGGAGATCGTCGCGGGCGCGTTGCAGGATCATCATCGCGCGCTGGTGCTGGGCGAGAAGAGCTTCGGCAAGGGATCGGTCCAGACCCTGCTCCAGCTCGGACCGCGCACCGCGCTTCGCCTCACCACCGCGCGCTACTACACGCCGTCGGGCCGTTCGGTGCAGGAAGGCGGGATCGAGCCCGATCTGCCCGTGCCGCAGATCTCCGACCCCGACTACAAGTCGCGCCCGGTGTTCCGCGAGGCCGATCTGCGCCGTCACCTGATCAACGAGACCAAGGTCGATAACGCGGTGATCGAGGAAGATACCAAGACCGACCCACGCTTCGCCGCCACCGCGGAAGAGCTGGAGAAGAAGGGCATCAAGGACTTCCAGCTCCATTACGCGCTGCAGACCATCGGCCGCATCGGCGCACCCGCGCGCATGGCCGGCGGCGGCACGGCGAAGGCCGGGACGCGCTGAGGCCCGGCATGCCACCGCGCCGCATCGCCCAGCTGCTCGCCCTGCTCATCCCGCTCGCGCTGATCGGCGGGGCGCTGGTCAGCCAATATGGCTTCGGCCTGTTCCCGTGCGAGATGTGCATGTGGCAACGCTGGCCGCATTACACCGCGATCGTGCTCGCCGCGCTGTCGTTCGTCGTGCGCCCGGCGCGCGACGCGCTGGTGGGGCTCGCGGCGATCGCCATCGCGATCAGCGGGGCGATCGGTGCGTTTCACGCCGGGGTGGAATATGGCTGGTGGGAAGGGCTGACCCGCTGTGCCACCACCTTCTCGGCAGGCGAAGGCGGGCTGGAGGCGATCCTGAACGCACCGCTGATCCGCTGCGACGTCGCACCCTGGGATTTGTTCGGCGTCTCGCTCGCCGGATGGAATGCGATCTTTTCCCTTGGTGGTGCGTTGGTGATCGCAGGGCTGATGCTGAAAGGTCGCCGCAGATGAAGTGGAAGCCGGGAGATCCCCGCCACGATGTCGGCTCGATGATCCGGGTGGATCAGGCGGGCGAATATGGTGCGACGCGCATCTATGCGGGTCAGCTTGCGGTGATGGGCGACCGCCACGCCATGGCGCGCGCGATTTCCGGCATGGCGAATCAGGAGGAGCGGCACCGCGCCTATTTCGATGCGCTGATCGCCAAGCGCGGCGTGCGACCGACCGCGCTGCAGCCGATCTGGAACGTCGCCGGGTTCGCGATGGGCGCGGCGACGGCAGCCATCGGGCCGACTGCGGCGATGGCATGCACCGTGGCAGTCGAGACCGAAATCGACCTCCACTACCAGGAACAGCTCGACGCGCTCGGTGCGGATGACCCCGAACTCGCGGCGGCCGTCGCCGAGTTTCGTGCGGAGGAGCTCGAGCACCGCGATTCGGCGCTGGCATCCGGTGCCGAGATGGCACCCGCCTACCCCTTTCTCGCCGGAGCGATCCGGCTGGCATGCAAGGCCGCGATTGCGGTTTCGAAACGCATTTGATGGTCGCAAGGAGTCGATGACGATGAAAACGATCCTGCTCTCGATCACGGCGGCCGCCGCCGCATTCACCGTTCCCGCGCTGCCGGCTGTCGCGCAGAACGCCCCCCAGAACGGCGTGCTGGTCATCTATGGCGACGACAAATGCCCGACCAATTCCGACGGCGACGAGATCGTCGTCTGCGTGCGTCGTCCGGCGGGCGAGCGTTTCCGCATCCCGCAGGAATTGCGCGATCAGGAAGTCGCACCGTCGCAGGAGAGCTGGGCCGTGCGCCAGCGTTCGGCACTGACCGCCGGCGATACCGGGATCGGCAGCTGCACGACCGTCGGCCCGGGCGGCGGCATCGGCTGCGCCACGCGCGATATCCAGGCGGGCAAGGCGGAGGCGGATCGCCGCAAAAAGGCCGAGCAGGTTCTTCCCGACTGACCAGGACGCGACGGCGCATTGCCCTGAACGATGCAAGCCGGTAACCGGCGCGCGCCTTGTTCGTGCGGGGAGTGTCGATGAGTTCGGTTTGGTCGCGCAGGCGCTGGCACGCGCCCGCGTTGTTGTTCGCGCTGGTCTGGCTGTCCTGCGTCTGGTTCGGGTCGTGGGCGTTCAACCCCAACAGTGCGACCCGCATCCTCGCCGCCACCGCGATCGCCGAGACCGGCAGCGCCCGTATCGACGATTTCGGCGACATGACGATCGACAAGGCGCAGTTCGACGGCCACCTCTATATGGACAAGGCGCCGGGCATGACGCTGATGGCGCTGCCCTTCGTCGCCGTGACCAACTGGGCGACCGACCGTACCAGCTTCGACATCGCGCACCGGATGTTCGATCCGGGCGCGGAGGCGTTTCTGCGCCTGCGGATGCGCATCGCCATCGCCTTTACCGGCGCCGTCCTGACGGCACTCGCCGCGATCGCGTTGCTCGATCTCGGCACCGGCATCACGGGCAGCCGCACGGCGGGATTGTTCACGGCGAGCGGATTCGCCTTCGGCACGATCGTCTGGGGGTGGACTACCACCTATTTCGGGCATGCCGCGACCACCGCGCTGTTCGTCATCGCGCTATGGGCGGTGTGGAAGGGGAGCAACGGCGACAGACCCGGCCGCCATGCCCTGATCGCCAGCGTCGCGCTCGGCTGGGCGGTGGTGGTGGAGCACAGCGCCGTGCTCACCGGCGCGCCGATCGCGCTCTGGGCGCTCTGGCGCCTGCGCAGCTGGGATCGCCCTGCGCAGCTACGCACGCTCGGCCTCTCGCTCACCGGCGGCCTGATCGCTGCGATCCCGCTCTTCGCCTATAACATCGCGACCTTCGGTGATCCGTTCCAGACCGGCTATTCGGGCGTGGTCGGGTTCGAAGGGATGAAACAGGGCTTTTTCGGGCTGACCTATCCCAAGCCCGACGTGCTCTATGAAATCCTGATCGGCAAGCGACGCGGCATCATCTGGGTCGCGCCGGTGCTGGCACTCGCGCCGTTTGGGATCTGGACGCTGCTGCGCGATCCGGCGCGGCGCGACATCGGTGCGGTCGCGGCGGTCGGCGCGGTGATCTGCTTCCTCTATCACGCGGCCTATGTCTATTGGGACGGCGGCAACGCCACCGGGCCGCGCCACGCCCTTCCCGCCATCGCCTATCTCTCGATCGGCCTCGCCGGCTATTGGGGCAGCGCCAACCGCGTCGAGAAGTGGCTGGGCCTGGGCTTCCTGGTCGCCAGCATCGCGATCAACCTGATGCTCAGCGCGACCGAGATCCTCGCCCCCTTCGTCTTCCCGGCTCCCCTTACCCAATTCATCCTGCCCCGCTTCCTGGCGGGCGAGATCCGCACCATTCCCAACGAATTCTGGGGCTGGTCGCCGCTGGCCAGCATGGCGCTCTATCTCGGTCTCGCAGCGATCCTGGTGGTGCTGTTCGCGCGGGCGTGGGGCGTGAGAATGAGTCGCGGGTGAAACAACCGCGCGGGCGATCGGTTGAAGCGGCCAAAGGAGACTTCCCATGGCCGACGACCGTATTTTCGAAGACCTGAAAGCCGATCACGATCGCCAGCGCGACCTGCTCGCGCGGATCGCAGAAACGAGCGGCGACAGCGACGAACGCCGCGCCCTGTTCGAGGAGTTGCGCCAGGAACTGCAGGCGCACGCCGCAGCGGAGGAGGAATCGCTCTATGCGACGATGCTCGCCAATCCCGATCTGCGCGACGATGCGCGCCATTCGGTGAGCGAGCACAAGGAAGTCGACGACATGCTCGGCGAGCTGGTCGAGATGGACATGGCGTCGAGCGGCTGGCTCACCAAGTTCAAGTCGATGCGCGACCGCTACCTCCACCATATCGACGAGGAGGAGGAAGAGATGTTCCCCGAGGCGTCGAAGGATCTGGACGACGCCACCAAGGCAAAGCTGGCAGCGGTCTTCGAAAAGCGAAAGCCCAAGGAACTCGAACGCGCCGAGGACGAAATGCCCGGCGACGCGCGCGAGTAACTGACACAAATGTAACCGGCTGGACGGCGACGGCGAAGCGGCTAAGCTGCCTCTCAAAACAGGAGAGGCCCATGATCCGCATCGCTGCCGTCGTTGCCGCGCTGTCCGTGCTCGCCCCGATCGCGGCCGCCGAAACGCTGAAGGTCCCGGCCGGCGCCGATGCTCAGGAGCGGCTGCAACAGGCACTGTTGGACGCCAAACCGGGCGATGTGGTCGAAATCGGCAGCGGCCGGTTCGATCTGACCGATGGCCTCAGCCTCGACGTCGATCGCGTCACGGTGCGTGGCGCCGGGCCCGACAAGACCATCCTCAGCTTCAAGGGCCAGCTCGGCGCCGGCGAAGGCCTGCTCGTCACGTCCGACGATGTCGTGCTGCGCGGCTTCGCGGTGGAGGACAGCAGAGGCGACGGCATCAAGTCCAAGGGCGCCGACCGCATCGTCTACAAGGACATTCGCGTCGAATGGACCGGCGGGCCGAAGGAGACCAACGGAGCGTACGGCGTCTATCCCGTCTCCAGCAGTACGATTCTGATCGACGGCGTCACCGTGAAGGGGGCGTCCGACGCCGGCATCTATGTCGGCCAGTCGGAGCGGATCGTCGTCCGCAACTCGTTCGTCTCGCACAATGTCGCGGGGATCGAGATCGAGAACAGTAACCACGCCGACGTCTACGGCAACACCGCGACGCAGAATACCGGCGGCATCCTCGTATTCGACCTGCCCAACCTGCCGCGCATGAACGGCGGCGGGGTGCGCGTCTATGGCAACAAGGTGTTCGCCAACGACACGCCGAACTTCGCGCCCAAGGGCAATATCGTCGCGACGGTGCCGATGGGCACGGGCGTGCTGGTGATGGCGAATGATGGGGTGCATGTGTTCGACAACGACCTGTCGGAGCATGCGACCGCCAATGTGATCGTGATGTCCTATCGCGAACGCTACGACGACCCCAAGTACAACCCATATCCGCGCCATATCGTCGTGTCGGGCAACCGGCATGGGCGCGCAGGCTTTGCGCCGGGCGTCGAGGGCGGTGGCTTCCTCACCGCGGCATTCGGCGGCGCGGCACCGCCGGTCTGGTGGGACGGGAGCGGTGCGATCGACGCACTCGGCCTGCATGTCGCCGATCCGGTCCCGGTATTGAGCCTGGGCCTGGCGCCGGGCG
Source organism: Sphingomonas plantiphila (assembly GCF_046000505.1). Lineage (NCBI taxonomy): Bacteria > Pseudomonadati > Pseudomonadota > Alphaproteobacteria > Sphingomonadales > Sphingomonadaceae > Sphingomonas > Sphingomonas plantiphila. The sequence continues at coordinate 391,709 of NZ_JBELQC010000001.1, forward strand.
CCCCGACGAGCTCGGCCAAGCCCGCCAAGGTCGAACTGAACGCACCCGCAGCGCCACGCCCGGCCGCCGTGACCCTGCCCGCCGCGATGGAGGCGGCGGCGCGGTGAAGCGCGCCGGACTGATCTTCCTCGCGATTGCAGGGGCACTGTTCGGCGTAGCGGCGGCGAACCAGCCCGTAAGGGTGAACGACGCTGCGATACTGCAGGACGGCTATTCGGCGAGGCTGTCGGACTATCGCTTCTTCGCCGACCTGACCGCGCGCGCCCCTTCGCCGCGGGTGATCGGGTACGATCTCGAAACCCCGCTCTTCTCGGACTATGCGCGCAAGCAGCGCTTCATCTATGTCCCTGCCGGAAAGTCCGCTGTCTATGATCCGAAGCAGGCGCTCGACTTGCCGGTCGGATCGGCGCTGATCAAGACTTTCGGCTATGGCGACGGGGCAGCGTTCCGCCCGCTCGAAACGCGCCTGCTGCTGCGCCGCGCCTCGGGATGGGTCGCCATCCCCTATGTGTGGAATGCGGAGGGCACCGACGCGATGGTGAAGCGCGCGGGCACGCGGTTGCCGGTCGCCTTCACCGACTCCGCGGGCCGCGCGCGGCAGATCAGCTATGCCGTCCCCAACCAGAACCAGTGCAAGGACTGCCACGCGCTGGCTGGCGCGATCACGCCGATCGGGGTCAAGGCACGCTATCTCAATCACGACGGCCAGCTCCAGACGCTGGTGCGGGCCGGACTGCTCGACCGCGTGCCCGCCGAGGCGCCGCGCGTCGCACGCTGGGACGATGCAAGCGCGCCGCTCGATGCGCGCGCGCGCGCCTATCTCGAGATTAACTGCGCGCATTGCCACAATCCGCAGGGGGCGGCGTCGAACTCGGGCCTGTTCCTCGAACTCGACCGCGCCGACCCGGTCGCGCTCGGCATCGGCAAGCGCCCGGTCGCGGCGGGGCGCGGGAGCGGCGGGCGCGCCGTCGCGATCCAGCCGGGCGATGCGGAGGCGTCGATCCTGATCTATCGCCTGCGCAGCACCGATCCCGGCATCGCCATGCCCGAACTGGGTCGCGCGACCGCGCATGAAGAGGGAATCGCACTGCTCTCGCAATGGATCGACTCGCTTCCGGCGCGTTGAGCGATTTTGACTCACCCGATCTTGCGGGTCATAGTCGCGTCAGGGGGATGACCGATGCGATGCAAACCCTTTGCGATTGCGCCGTGCGTGGCAGTCGCCCTGGCCGCTTTGCTGATCCCGCACACGCAGGCGGCGCAGACGATGCCGCCCCCGCCCCCGGTGATGCCTGCTCCGCCGCCGCCGCCGCCCCCACCACCACCGCCGCCGCCCGCGCCTGCCCCGGTCACAGAGAAAGAAGCCGACTCCGCCGCATGCACGCCGCGCGCCCGGACCGTCGCCGCAAGGCCGGTCGCGGGAAAGCCGAACGCCTCGACGGCGGTGCGCAGGGCGTCAGCCAAGACCGATTGCACGACCTGTCCGCCCCCATGCGACTAGCGGCGGCGCCCAGACGCGGCAGCCGCATCTGCGCGTGCGCTGTCGTGCTGGGGGTCGCCATGCTCGCCGGCTGCACGGCCCCGCCCGCGGAGCAGCCCGATGCCGACATGGTGACCTGTTCCGGCCCCGACGATTCCACCACGGAGAGCGCAAAACCGGCCAAGGGCCCCGCCGCGACGACGAAGCGATCCGACGGCACCCAATCCGATTGTCCGACCTGCCCGCCGCCCTGCTGAGCGCGCTGCGCCTCAGTCCTTGGGCAGGTTGAGCTTTGCCAGCGCCGCGAAGGGCCCGGTCTCGCCCTCGCTCAGCACGCCGGCGTCGCGCAACGCATCTTCGGCACCGGGGCTGCGCGGAAAGGGATCGAGCGCCAGCGCCAGCGTTTCCGCCGCCGCTTCCCCCAGATCGATCGCGCCACCGCTATAGAAGACGGTGTCGCAATCCTCGTCCGACAGTTCGACCTCGTCACCCGAGACGTCCCCTTCGGCCACGAACCGGATCGTGAAGTCCTCTTCGACGGTCGCCGGGACAGGCGCGCCGGTTACGCTGCACGGCTGGACCACCGCGCCGGAGAGATGGCCGTGCGCGATAATCCCCGTGGCATCGCGGCGCACCCCCATCTCCGCCACCAGCCGATCGATGGAAATCAGGCCGAAGCGCCGCGCGAGCGCCGCGCGCTCCTGCGCATCCGCCTCGATCGCGACGCGCCGCTCGCCCGCGCCGATGGTGCTGAGCGATTCGGTCCGTGAGAATTCGGGCGTCATGCGGGCAGGCTCCCTGCCTGCAGCGCGTCGAACGACGTCGTTGCCAGCGCGGCATGGAGCTGCCGCAATCCGGTCGCGCTATGCTCCAGCGCCGCTTCGCCGGGATGTGCCCCGCGATACAGGTTGCGCAGCAACGCCTCGGCAAAGGCGCCCGCGTCCGCCCCGGGCGCCAGGGCGGTGCGGAACGCGTCGAGCCGTCCGCCGACCAGCCCCATGATCTTGCCCATCCGCTTGCCGATCACGACGTCGCCGACGCCCAGCTGGCGCAGCTGGCCGTCCATGTCGTCGACGAAACACTCGGTCAGCCGCGCCGCCATCTCGCCCGCCTCAGGCTTGGATTCGAGCCGCAGGATGACCAGCGCGAACACGCTGGCGATCATGTCGAAGCGCCCGTCTACCGTGTCGGGCACGCCGCCCGCCTCGTACCAGTGCGGTGCGCGCCCCTGTTCCACCACCGCGCCATACAGCGGCGCCGCCGGATTCTCCGCCTTGCGACCGGTCAGCCGCTGCCACAAACTCATCGTCTCGCTCCAGATATCCTCACGGCGCTTGTTTGCCGGGGCCGGGCCGCATATTGAGGGGAACGGCGTGCGATGCAATGCGTACGCGGGTACCCGTGCTTGGGAGAGTGAGTTTGATGAAGTCCGCCCGTCTCCTTACCGCCGCAGTCTGCGGGGCCGCACTGCTGGGCGCCGGGGCCTGCGCGCCCCTGCGCGGCTATCAGGGCTATGTGGTCGATGCGGATCTCGTGAACTCGGTGCAGCCGGGCGTCGACAATCGCGAATCGGTGCTGCAGACACTGGGCAAGCCGACGCTGACCAGCCAGTTCAACCAGGGCGAGTGGTATTATGTCGGGCGCGCGACCCGCAACTACGCGTTCAACGATCCCAAGGCGAAGGAGCAGACGACGCTCCGCATCCGCTTCGACGACAAGGGCACGGTGACCGAGGTGACCCGCACCGGCGCCGAGCAGATCGCGTCGATCAACCCGTCGGACAAGAAGACGCCGACGCTCGGCCGCGAGCGCGGATTCTTCGAGGATCTGTTCGGCAACATCGGTACGGTAGGCGCGCCCGGCACCGGCGGTGGTCCGGGCGGGCCGTAGCCGATCCGATCCCTTTCGTTTCGCTGAATCGATCATTCCCGCCGCGTTCAGTCGGCACACTCTAGTTTCTCCTTCATGCCGGGACACCGGTTTGAGCTTAGGAGGAATTGCAATGAGAAAGATGATCGCAGCCGCGCTGATCGCGACCGTCGCCATGCCGGTGATGGCCCCGACCGTCGCCAGCGCCCAGTCGCGTGCCGAAGTGCGTCGCGACCGTCAGGACCTGCGCGAGCAGCGCCGCGACCTGCGCGATGCCCGCCGCTATGGTTCGCAACGCGACGTGCGGCGTGAGCGCCGGGACGTGCGCGAAGCACGCCGAGAACTGCGCGAAGACCGTCGCGACTATCGCCAGGATCGCAACCGTCGCTGGGGCCGCGACGACTGGCGTCGCTATCGCAGCACCAATCGCGGCGTCTATGCCCGTGGCAGCTGGCGGGCGCCGTTCCGCTATCAGGGGTTCCGCGCAGGTGTGCGGATCGCACCGAGCTATTATGGCAGCCGCTACTATATCTCGAACCCGTGGCGCTACCGCCTGCCCCCGGCCGGACGTTACCAGCGCTGGGTCCGCCATTATGACGATGTGCTGCTGGTCGATACCCGCCGCGGCTATGTCGTCCGGGTGATCCGCAACTTCTTCTGGTAACGCGAAAAAATAGCCGCGTCGGCGGATACGCTGCCGACGCGGCCCGAACATGGTTTCGGCCCCGAAAGGGATAAGGACCGAATGCCCAAACGCGCTTGATTCCATTTGGTTCATCGCGCGTCAGGCAGATGCCGGGCGTCGCCCCGCTTCTCGTGCTCCAGTGGCAAAGTGTGGGGTGCAAGGGCGCGGGGCGGCGCCCGGCATCAAGCCGTCCGATCCGTTCGCATCAGCGAACCGTGAACAGTACCTGATCCGACACGCGGCCACCGGGCGCGATCAGCCGCAACCGGTGCCGCCCCGGCCCCGCCAGCACCATCGGGCGCGCGTCCGCCGTGCCGAGGTCGCGGCCGTCGAGCTGCAGCCGATGCCCGGTAACCTCGCCCGACACGGTGATGGCCATCCGCTGGCGATCGATCGGGATATCGGGATCGAGCGCATAGACGCTCCCTGCGACCGGGCTGACGATCCGCGGCCGCCGCGCCACCGCCGGTGCGGTCGCGACCTCCGCCATCGCGGTCCCCTTCAGGAAATATTCGCGGCGCGGCTGTTCGATGTTTCCGGCAAAGCGGATCGCGCGGTCCTCGATCCCCTCCGGGCGCGGCGGGGCGCGCCCCGGGCGATCGGCGTGCAGCGCCATCATCACGTCGCGCCACACCGGCGCTGCGCCGCTGGTGCCCGACACCGCCCGCATCGGATCGCCCTCGAGGTTCCCGACCCACACGCCGACCGTGTAGCGGTCCGAGAAGCCGATGCACCAATTGTCGCGCATCGCTTTCGACGTGCCCGTCTTCACCGCCGCCCAGAATGGCAGGCGCAGCGCCGAATCCATGCCGAAGGTCGATGCGCGCGCATTTGGATCGGCGAGCATGTCGGCAACCAGCCATGCGGCCTGCGGCGTCGTGGTCACACGCGGCGCGGGGGACTCTTCGCCCTTGCGCACATGCAGCGGCGCCCAGCGGCCGCCCCGCGCGAGGCTGCGATAGGCGGCGACCTGCTCGACCAGCGTGACCTCAGCCGATCCCAGCGCGAGGCTGTAGCCATAATAATCGCCGCTCTCGGTCAGGCCGCGATAGCCGGTATCCCATAGCCGGTCGCGAAACGCCTCCACCCCGGTCAGGATCAGCGTGCGGACGGCGGGCACGTTGAGCGAACCGGCCAGCGCCGATCGCGCGCTCACCGGCCCCTTGAATGCGCGGTCGTAGTTCTGCGGCACGTACAGCCCCGATGCGGTGTCGAGCTGGACCGGTGAATCGTCGAGGATTGAGGCGGGGGTGAGATAGCCCTTCTCGATCGCCTGCGCGTAGAGAAAGGGCTTCAGCGTCGACCCCGCCTGGCGGTAACTCGACGCACCATCGACCGAGGGCGCGGTCGAGGCGCCGCCGATCCCGCCGACCCAGGCGCGAATCTCCCCGGTTTCATTGTCCGCCACCACCACCGCCCCGTCGCGCGCACGCGTCCCGCCCAGCCCGACCAGCTGGCGACGCAAGGCGCGGATCGCGATCTGCTGGATGCGCAGGTCGAGCGTGGTTTCGACGCGCAGCCCGGGCTCGGTGAGCATCCGATTGGCGAGATGCATCGCCAGCCCCGGGTCGAGCGCGAGGCTGCGCGCCGGGCCGAGCATCGAGGCGGCGGCGCCCGCGAATCGGCTGCAATCCCTGTCGCGCGACAGCGCACAGGCGCGCCGCGCCACGGTCGCCGCCCCCGCCGCCGGGTCGGGCAGCAAAGCCGCGAGCAGCAGGCCGTCGTCGCGGGTCAGTGCGTCGGGCGTCTTGCCGAACAGGCCCAGCGCGGCCGCGCCGATCCCCTGCGCCTCGCCGCGAAACCCGGCCAGGTTGAGATAGGCTTCGAGAATCTGATCCTTGCTCCACCCGCGTTCGAGCGCGGCTCCGGCGCGCATCTGGCGCAGCTTGTCGACCAGGCCGCGCGATCCCGGCGCAGCGAGTTCAGGCGAGAGATACGCCGCCACCTGCATCGACAGGGTCGAGGCACCGCGCGCGCGCTTGCCCTCGATCCGGTCGCGGATCGACCCGGCGATCGCCCACCAGTCGATGCCGTCATGGTCGCGAAACCGGCGATCCTCGGCCTCCGCGATTGCTTGCACCGCGGCGGGTGCGATCTTGTCGAGCGGAGTCCATGCCAGCCGCCGCGCCTGAAAGTCGACGCGCGATGAATCGAGCAGCCGCCCATTGCGATCGTAGAGCCAGGCTTCGGACGGCTTCCAGGCCGATACCGTCGCCCGATGCGACGGGAGCGGCGGCGGCAGCGTCGACCAGTCGATCGCGACATGCACCGCCGCGAGCGACAGGATCGCAGCGATGGCGATGCGCGGGCCGGTCCACCACATGCGATGCGTGACGGCTTCGGCGCGGGTCCAGAGGGACTTCGCTCGCCCGGTCAGAGATTGCAAATACGCCACATCCACCAGCCGTCACCCCCGCGAACGCGGGGGCCCATCTCCCGGACGACCCAAATCCGCGCCGGTGCGATTAGCGCCAGCGCAGGAGATGGGCCCCCGCTTTCGCGCGGGTGACGGAAGTGCATGGCTCACCGCTGCGCCACCACCATCGGCTGGTTGGGCACGGCGGCGCGGATCTCGGGCGAATACATCGCCTCGACCCGGCTCGGCGGCAGCTGGAGCCGTCCGGCCGCGTTCAACCGCATCGCATAGCTCACGCTGTGCGTCCCGCGCGGCAGCCAGGCGAAATAGCCACGCCAGGCGTCCTTGCCCCGCTCGACATAGCTGGTCCGTCCGCTGTCGGTGCCTTCGGCCAGCATCTCAGATTGCCCGCCGAGCGATCCCAGCACCGTCGCACCGGCCGGGACTGGATCGCTGATCACGACCCAGTTGCGGTCGGCGCTCGCCTCGACGGTCAGCGTCACGCGCAGCACGTCGCCGCGCGTCAGCACACCCTTGGTCTTGGCCTGAACCACCTCGACCTTGCGGGTCAGCTTGTAACCGGCGTTGAGCGGCTGGGTCAGCGGTACCGCCGCCCGCACCTGCACCGTGGCCCATGGCCCCGCACCACCCGACTGGCTGAGCGCCAGCGGCGTCTGCGCGGCGACCTTGGGCAGCGCGAAGACCAGGCTGCGTTGCGGATCGGGCAGCGGCCAGCCGCGCGTCACGGTCTGCGTCCCCAGCGTGGCAGTGGTGACGCCGGCCACCTGCTCGGCGGGATAGACGCTGGCGAACCGCCGCGCCGCGATCACGCCCCAGGCATTGGCCGTGGTCGTATCCCAATGGCCGCGCTGCTGGCGCAATGCGGCGCCCACCATCATCTTCGGTCCCTCGCCCTGGAAGCCCGGACGCCCCAGCGTCGCGGCCAGCGCCTTCAGCACCGCCTCGTCGCCCGATGCCATCATCCACCATGGCGTGTTGGCACTGTCGCTCAGATCGATCCGCGTGCCTTCATAGACGAGGCGGGTCTTGAGCACATTCTCCGCCGCCGCGCGCAGCTGTGCGCCGTTGGCGAGGCCCGGAACCTTGCCCAGCGCCGCGAGATAATCAGCCAGCGTCGAGCTCGGCATGTCCTGTGGCGTGATGCCGAGCTGGCCCAGCATCGCCGCCGACGCCGCACCCTGCCGCGCCAGCGCCGCGAATGCCGCGACCTTCTGCAGCCGGACATCGCCATAATCGTCGTGCCGCAGCCGTCCGTCGAGCACCGCCTTGAGCGCATCGATCATCCGGCCGCGCGGCCCGTCGGGGATCGGCAGCCCCGCCTCAGCGGTGATCGACAGGATATAGCTGGTCAGCGCCTCCGACCCGCGCAGCGAGTCCGATGGGAAGTAGCGCAGCAGCCCATCGCGATCGAGATAGACGGGAAGCTCGCCCGCCAGCCGGTTCCAAGCGCCCATGTCGCCCAAAGCAACGGCCTTCGATGTGCGCTGTTCGAAACAGCCATAGGGGTAGGCGGACATGTAATCGCGCACGCCCTGCAGCGGCGGGACCAGCGTGTCGGTGAGCCGGACGGTGACGTTGCCGACGCCCGGCAGCGCGCCCGCCGGCGGCTGGATCGCGACCGGCCCGCCCTCGCCCACGCGGACCAGACTTGCGGCCCAGGTTTCGACCGGGACGGCGGGCGCGATGTCCTGCGCCACGGTGATCGCGTCGGTCGCCTTGCCGCTCGTGTCGCGCGCCGTGACCTTCCACTGCAGGCGATCGAAGCCTGCGGGCGCGGTCAGGTTCCACGCGATCGGCACCGCGCCGCCCGCCGGAATCTCGACCGTAAGGTCGCGCCCGGTGGCGACCCGCGGCGACAGTTCGACCTTCGCCGTCACCTTCATCGGCTTGTCGGAACCGTTGCGCAGCGTGAATCCGGCGGAGAAGAAATCGCCATCGCGCACCAGCGGCGGGATCCCTGCGAAGATGCTCAGGTCCTGCGCGGTCCGCACCGCCGTCTCGCCCATGCCGAAGCCCTGCCCGCCTTCGCCCAGCGCGATCGCGACCAGCTTGAACGCGGTGAGCGCGTCGCTCAGCGGCACGTCGACCGTCGCGCGTCCCTGTGCGTCGAGCGGGACGGTGCCGCGCCACAGGAGCACCGGCTGGAAATTCTCGCGGTTGAGCGCGGACAGGTCGCCGCCGCCACCGCCGCCGGCCTCCACCGCCTTGCGGCCATAATGGCGCTTGCCGACGACCTGGGTCTGCGCGGTCGAGGTGAGGACCGACAGCGGGCGGTCGCCCATCATCGCCTTGAGCACGTCCCAGCTTTCGTTGGGCGCGAGCTGCAGCAGCGCCTCGTCCACCGCGACGAAGGCCACATGGGCGCTCGGCGCCACGCTTCCGTCGGGGTTCTTCACCGCCAAAGCCACCCTGGCGGTGTCGCGCGCGGCATAGCGTTCCTTGTCCGCCTTGACGCTCACGCTCATGCGATGGCCTTCCCAGCCGACCTTGATCCGCGCCATGCCGAGGCGATAGCTCGGCTTGGCCAGATCGACCGTCGCGGTCGGCTTGGCGCCCTCGCGCGAGAAGAAGGGCAGGTTCCAGCGGCGCGCCAGATCGGACCACCACAGGCTCCATCCGCCGATGCGTCCGCGCACCGCCATGACGGAGACATAGACGTCGGGGGCATAGACGCCTTTCAGCGGCACTTCGACGACCGGATTGTCGCCCGACAATTCGGTGACGAAACTCGACAGCACGCCTTCGCGCTCGACCGTGACCAATGCGGTGGCGTCGCGGAACGGCATGCGCACCTGGAAGCGCGCGGTGTCGCTCGACTTATACTCCTGCGCCTCGGCGATGACGTCCATCCGGTCGCCATTGTCACCGCCGAACCACCAGTCGTCCTCGCCCGCCAGCCACACCGATGTAGTCGCGCGCGCGACATTGCCCTTGGCGTCCTGCGTCGTCGCGACGGCATAGACCTCGCCCGACACGCCGGGGTCGATCTGGCATTGCGCCAGCCCCAGTTCGTCGGTGGTCGCCGAACAGGATGCGCCGATCTTCGTCGTGCGCATGTTGTTTTCATAGGCGTAGAAGCCGCCGATCAGTCGCCGCCGCGCGGTCAGGATCTCGCGGCTGTAGAGCGCGACCTGCACCTTCTGCCCCTTGATCGGCTTGCCCTGCGTATCGAGCGCGACGAAGCGCAGGCGCAGGTCGTCCTCCTTCATCAGCCAGCCGTCGGTCTTGATGCCCAGCTGCACGGCCGAGCTGTAAACGGGGATCGCGCGCGATGCGGTCAGCACCTCGCCATTGGCGTCCTGATAGTCCATCTCGACGCGCATCCGGGTGTTGCCCTCAAGCGTCTGGGGAATGTCGACGCTGGTCCGCGCGGTGCCGTCGGCGCCGAGCGTCACCGGGATGGTCTGCATCGGCGGAAGCTGCATCGCATCTTCCTCGCCATCGCCGTTGAGCGGCTTGGTCCCCTCCGCGATCGCGCGACCGCCGAAGCTGTAGCCGTCATAGCCATCGGGCGCATCGAACCGGTCGTAATAGCCGATGCGCAGCTCGACCGGCAGGTTCGACGCCCCGCCGCCCGAGAGATAACCGACGAACAGGTCCACCGGCAGCGTGCTCGGCTTCACCGCCGCTTCCTTGGGGCCCGCAACCGACGCCTTCATCGTCGGCAGCTTGTATTCGTCGACCTTGATCGACTGGCTGGTCCAGACCGCCTCTTCCTCGCCCGCCTTCGCGCCGGGTCTGACGAATTGCAGGTTGTAGTCGCCCATCGGCGCACCCTGCGGCACGTTCCAGCTGGTCTCGCCGGTGCCCGTGGCGCTGATCGTCACCGGTAATTCGAACTGCGTGTCCGATCCGCTGTGCGACAGGCGCAACTTGCCCGTGAAGCCCTTGGGCGTGACGAAGCCGCTCGCCACCGGGCGGCGCAGCACATGCTTCATGTTGACCCGCTCGCCCTGGCGGACCAGCGCGCGGTCGAACACGGTGTGGATGATCTCCTCGGCCGCCTGATAGCCATAGGGCAGGTCGAAATCATATGGGCGAATGCCCTCGCCCCACGCGGTCAGCGTGAAGCTCATGTCGTCGCCCTTGCGCGCCGAGACCATCAGCGGGTGCGACTCGTCGCTCTCGCAATTGCCCCAGCTCTGCGGCTCGGGAACGCCATCGACCACGGCAAGGCGGCCATATTGGTCGGTCTGGCCGGTCGCCAGCGCCTGTCCGGTGCAGCTGTCGGTGACCTTGACCGCTGCGCCCGCGACCGGCTTGCCGCTGTCGAGCGCGGTCACCCACACGAGCGAGCTTTCGCGGCCCCATTTGAAATGCACCGCCATGTTGGTGACGAGCGCTCCCGCCGCGACGTAACGCGGCGCATCGCGGCCGAGCAGCGCCTGGCCCAGCTGTGGCGAGGCGAGCTCGACGACATAGAAGCCCGGCTTGCCGAGCGGGATGCCGACGACCTCCATCTCCTTGCCCTTGGCCGGCAGACCGATGTCGATCGGCGCGCCCAGCTTGCCGGGCAGGATCGACTTGGCTCCGGTCTGGTTGATCCGCACCGTTTCGGCGCCGCGCTTCACCTCGTCGGATTTGTAGTCGTCGGCCTCATCGATGGTGCGCAGCCATTTGGCGATCACGCCGTCCGAGGCATCTACGCGCATATGCTGCCCCGCGACGGTCAGGCCCTTGCCCTGCAGCGCGGGTTCGACATTGCGGACGGTGACGGGCAGCACCCCGCCCTCCTTCGCCTCGAGGATGCCGAACGGCGCGGCGAACTTCACCAGCGGCGGCGCCTCGTCGAAGCGGATGTCGAGCGGGAAACGCTCGCCGTTGGACAGCGGACGTCCGCTCTCGTCCTTGATCCCGGCGGGCAGCACCAGCTTGGCGGCGGTGGCAGCGGGGAGCGGCCCGTCGAACTTGACGTCGCTAATGGTGTTGGCGCGCTTGTCCTCGTCGGACAGCTTGGGCGACAATTTCTTGCCGTCGGGCAGTTCGATGCGGATCGCCTCGGCGGCTTCACGCGGAATGCGCGCGGTGAAGCGGACCCAGGCCTCCTTGACCGGGTTGCACCCCGCCTGCGGGTTGACGCGCGAGCATTCGAAGCGCGCGGTGAACGGCTTGCGGACGGTGAAGTCGAACCGCTGGTCGGCACCCGCCGTCTTGCCCCCGGCCCCGGCGATCCCGGCGCCCCACACCAGCGAGACGTCACGCCCCGGCGGCAGCGGTCGCCCGCATTTCAGCGCGACGACGCCCGCGAGCACCTTTGCGCGATCCTCGGCCTTTTCGGGAAGCGTTTCCGCCATCCCAGAATCGCGCAGGAAGCTGCGCACTTCCCACCGCTCGGGATTGAGGTCCTGGAGCAGCTTGCCGGGCACGCTCGCGTCGAGCAGTTCGACCGGGATCTTCTCGCCGATCCCCTCGACCGCGCAATAGGCACCCCGCGCGATCGACTGCCGCGTCGCGGGCATGTTCGTGCCGATCAGAAAGACCTGATCCTCCTCGATCTCCCCGCCCCAGCGGCTCGGCAGCACCGCCTTCACCGTCGGCCCGCCGGCGTCGATCGTGAAGCTGCTGGTGCCGGTGACGGCATAGCCCGACAGGCTCTTGAGGCCGGACTTGAGCTCGACCTGACAGGTGGTTCCGCCGGGCAGCGGGTCGGCGAACTCCCAGACATAGGTCTGCTGGTCGACCCAGCGCCCCTCGCCCGAAACCGGGCATTTGACATCGATCGGGGAAGCCGCGCGCGGGTCGCCCAATGGCACCATCGCCTGGTTGAAGCGGACCGTGTAGCGCTCGATCGCGCCATCGCCCATGCCGGGGGTGGCGAGCACGACCTGCGGGCTCGAATCGCCCCATGCGGCGATCGGCGCCAGCGCCAGTGCGAGAACCGCGGCAACGCGTGCGAAGTGCTTCATCGGTCCCTCCCCCTAGCAGGAGCGGGGAACCTACCGGCCCCTTCATGGTCGAGTCCAGAGACAGCGTCGCGAAGATATCGATTTCGGAAGCCGGGCGAAGCCTTCGGCCTATTCGACCTCGCCGTCCTCGATCCGCCCCTTGAACCCCTGCGCCACCACGAACCACTCGACCGAACCCTTGCGGCTCGACGGGGGCTTGGCGTGCTTCACGGTGGCGAAGTTGCGCTTCATCTCGGCGACGAACTTGCCGTCGCCGCCGCTCGCGAAGACCTTGCTGACGAAGGTGCCGCCGGGCGCGAGCGTCTCAATCGCGAACTGGAATGCAGCTTCCACCAGTCCCATGGTGCGCAGCGCGTCGGTCTGCGGGTGGCCGACGGTATTGGCGGCCATGTCCGACATCACCAGATCGGGTGCACCGCCCAGAGCCGCCATCAGCGTATCGGGCGCAGCGTCGTGCATAAAGTCCATCTGGAAGATCGTGACCCCCTCGATCGGATCGACGGGCAGCAGGTCGATGCCCACCACCGCCGCCTTGGGGCAGGTGCGCCGCACCACCTGGCTCCAGCCGCCCGGCGCCAGCCCCAGATCGACGACCCGCTTCGATCCCTTCAGGAACGCGAATTTCTCGTCGAGCTCGATCAGCTTGTACGCGGCACGGCTGCGATAGCCCTCCGCCTTGGCCTTCTTGACATAAGGATCGTTGAGCTGCCGCTCGAGCCAGCGCACCGACTGGCTGGTGCGCCCGCGCCCGGTACGCACGCGAACATGGCCGCGCGTTCCGCCCCTGCTCATTGTGCCATCCTCATTCTACCTGTCCGTTCATCATGCGGCGCAGGATGCCCTCGCGGATGCCGCGGTCGGCAATGCCGAGCCGCTGCGCGGGCCAGATATCCATGATCGTCTCCAGAATTGCGCAACCCGCCACCACCAGGTCGGCCCGCTCCGCCCCGATACACGGGATCGCCGAGCGACCGGCAAGATCGAGTTCGGCGATCCGCCGGCTCACCGCGCGCATCGATGCCGACGGCACGATCAACCCGTCCACCGCGGACCGATCGTAGGACGACAGGCCAAGATGGACGCTGGCGAGCGTAGTCACCGTGCCGCTGGTGCCGAGCAGCCGTGGCGTTCCCGAGATAGCGGGAAGCCGCGCGACGAAGGGCGCGAACGCGTCCGCCACCGCTTCGCGCATCCGGCGATAGGCCGCGGTGCGCGCGGCTTCGTCCTGATCGCCGGTCAGGCCCCGCGCCTCGGTCAGCGACACCACGCCCCAGGGTGCGCTGTGCCAGTCGAGGATGCGCGGTTGCGGGCCGGTCGAATCGACCATCACGAGCTCGGTCGACCCGCCGCCGATATCGAACACCAGCGCGGGGCCGTCCCCCGGCTCGAGCAGCGCGTGGCAGCCGAGCACCGCGAGCCGCGCCTCCTCCTCCGCGGTGATGATGTCGAGGACGATCCCGGTCTCGCGATAGACCCGCTGGATGAACTCGGCGCCATTTGCCGCCTGACGACAGGCCTCGGTCGCAACCGATCGCGACAGCGCGACATTGCGGCGGCGCAATTTGTCGGCACAGATGCGCAGTGCGGCGATGGTACGGTCGATCGCCGCATCGGACAGCCGCCCGCTGGACGCCAGCCCCTCGCCGAGACGAACGATGCGCGAAAAGGCATCGACCACGGTGAAGCCAGACCCGTTCGGCCGCGCGATCAGCAACCGGCAATTATTGGTTCCAAGGTCGAGCGCCGCGTAATGGCGCGCCTCCGGCCAGCGCGCACGCGCCACGGGCGGAGCAGATTGTGGGGCCGGGCGGGCCGGGCCTTTGGCCGGCGGGCGCGGCATCCTGGCGGAGCCTTCCCCCATGCAACAACTCACTTATGTTCTTCCGTCACGTCCGAAATAGGACGCCGGTGCTTGAACAAGACGCTAGCGCAAGGGGTTGGCGGGGGCAAGCGATCCGCCCGGCGCACTACGGATCACTACCCTATTGACCCGACGCGGCTGCCCGCCTAGATGCGCCCGCCTGTCAGTGATGCCCTGTCGTCTAATGGTAAGACTACGGACTCTGACTCCGTCAATCGTGGTTCGAATCCACGCGGGGCATCCAATCTTTCGCCAGCGATCACGCGGCGCGATCCAGAATAAATCAACATAGGCCGACGGTCCGGCAGCCGCGTTATGCGTGCCCGTCGGCCGTCATCCGCGGATGCGCCGCCCGCCTGGTAGAGCGGACGGCGCTAATCCTCACTCCCCGGTCGGGAAGCCGCGGCGCTCGAACAGCGCCTTCACGTCCGGATCGCGGCCGCGGAACGCCTTATAGGCTTCCTTGCGGTCGGTCTCGTTGCCGGTTTCGAGCAGGACGGTGCGGAACTTGTCCGCCGTCGCCTTGTCCCAGACATTGCCGGTTTCCTCGAACGCGGCCCAGGTGTCGGCGTCCATCGTCTCCGACCAGAGGTAGGAATAATAGCCGGCCGAATAGGCGTCGGAGGAGAAGAGGTGGTTGAACTGCGGCAGGCGGTGCCGCATCACGATCTCCTTGGGCATGCCGAGCGATGCCAGCGTGTCGCGCTCGAACGCGTCGGGATCGGTCACCGGCGTCTCGCGATTGTGCAGCTGCATGTCGACGATCGCGGACGAGAGATACTCGACCGTGTCGAAGCCCTGGTTGAACGTCGCCGCCTTCTCGATCTTCTCGACCAGCGCCGCCGGGATCACCTCGCCGGTCTTGTAGTGCTTGGCATAGCGGTTGAGCACGTCGGGCGTCAGCAGCCAGTTCTCGTTCACCTGGCTGGGATATTCCACGAAGTCGCGCGGCGTGCCGGCCAGGCCCGGATAATAGACCTGGCTGAGCAGGCTGTGCAGCGCATGCCCGAATTCGTGGAACAGCGTCGAGGCATCGTCGATGCTGATCAGCGTCGGCTCGCCGGTACCGCCCTTGGTGAAATTGTTGTTATTCGACGCCAGCACGATCTTGTCGCCGCGCAGGCCCGAGCGGCTGCGATAGCTGGTCGCCCACGCGCCCGAGCGCTTGCCGGCGCGGGCGAAATTGTCGAGATAGAAGATCCCGACCGTCTCATCCTTGCGCTTCACCTCGAAGGTGCGGACATCGGGGTGGAACACCGGGATCGCCCCGGTATTTTCCTTGAACTCGAGATCGTAGAGCCGCCCGGCGGCATAGAACATGGCGTTGACCATGTTGTTGAGCTCGAGATACGGCTTCACCTCGCTCTCATCGAGGTCGTACTTCGCCTTGCGGACCTTTTCCGCATAATAGCGATAGTCCCAGCCCTCGATCGTGATCTTGGGACCCTTGCCCGCCTTCGCCTCGGCATCGGCGAGCGCCTGCATGTCGGCGACTTCCTGCTTTACCCGCGCGACCGCCGCGGGCCAGACCGACATCATCAGCTTGGTCGCATTCTCCGGCGTCTCCGCCATCGTATCGTCCATGCGGTAATGGGCGTGGGTCTTGAAGCCGAGCACCTTGGCGCGCTCCTGGCGCAGCTTCAGGATCTGCGCGATCGTGGCATTGGTATCGTTCGCGTCGCCATTGTCGCCGCGGTTGATATAGGCCTTGTACACCTTTTCGCGCAGCGGGCGGTTGGTCGCGTACATCAGGAAAGGCTGCATCGACGAGCGGGTGTTCTTGACCGCCCATTTGCCCGCCTGTCCGCGTGCCTTGGCCTCCTCGGCAAGGCTTGCCTTGAAGCTGTCGGGCAGGCCGGCGAGATCGGCCTCATTGTCGATGATGATCGCGGTCTCCTCGTCCGCCAGCACCTTGCGGCTGAACTCGGTATAGAGCTTGGCGAGTTCGCCGTTGATCCGCTTGACCTCGGCCTTCTGCGCCGCGTCGAGCAGCGCGCCCGAGGTCACGTAATCGCGATATTCGCGCTCGAGCAGACGCATCTGCTGGGCATTGAGGCCGAGCGTCTCGCGCTTGTCGTACAGCGTCTTGACCCGCTGGAACATCTTGGGGTCGAGGCTCATCTCAGTGAAGAAGGCCGACAGCTTCGGGCTCCATTCGGCCGCGATCTTCTGAACCTCGGGACTGGCGAGATTGCTGGTATAGACGCCCCAGACCGGGAACACGCGGGCCAGCGAATTGGTCGTCTTCTGGCCTGCTTCGATCGTGTTGGCGAAGGTGGGTGCGGCGGGATTGTCGCGGATCGCGGCGAATTGTGCGCGCGCCTCGGCCATCCCCTTCTCGAATGCCGCCGGGAACATGGCGGGCTTGATCTTGTCCCACTGGGGAACGCCCTCGAACGGGCCGGGCCATTTGTCGAGCATGGGGGCAGGATCCGGTGCAGTGGTGGCAGGCGTGGCGGCGGGCGTCTGTGCCGCGGCGGGCAGCACGGCGAGAAGAGAGGCGGTGGCAAGCAGGATCGCGCCGGAAACGGGCTTCATCAAATTCCCCTGGGAGTTGGTGTGATAGCGGGATGATACGCGGTGAGCACTGCTTGGCAAGCTTGACTCGACGAACGACAGGAACAAAATAGGAACAAATTTCACGAGTCGGAGTCTTTAGTCGGATCATGGCCGATCCCGCCGTCATCAGCCAGCTGCGAGAAACGCTGCGCGGCATCGAGGGAAGCGGCTTTCGCCGCCGCCCGGTGCTGCCGTTCGGCATGCAGCGAATGGACGCGCGGCTGGCCGATGGCGGGCTGCGGCTCGATGCATTGCACGAAGTGGCGGCGGCAACCCCCGATCTCACAGACGATGCTGCCGCGACATTGTTCGTCGCGGGGATCGCGGCGCGCGCCTGGGGTCCGGTGCTGTGGGTGGTGCGCCGCCGCGATCTGTTCGCCCCCGGCCTGTACCAGGCGGGACTGGCGCCAAAGCGCGTGCTCTATGCCGAGGCGTCGGACGATGCCGAGCTGCTGGCGATCATGGAGGAAGGGCTGCGCCATCGCGGGCTCGGCGCGGTGGTGGGCGAGGCGCGCCGCGTGGCGATGCCCGCGACGCGGCGTCTGCAGCTCGCGGCCGAGGGCGGGCGCACCGTCGCGCTGCTGATGAAGCGCCATCCGCGCCAGGGCGGCGACCCGCTCGGCGCGCCGTCTGCGGCGGTGACGCGCTGGCGGGTGGGCTGTGCCCCGTCCTCCCCGCTGCCGGTCGAGGGGGTGGGACGCGCGCGCTGGCAGCTTGAGCTGGCACGACAAAAGGGGGGCGATCCTTTCGAGATTCTAGTGGAGGCGTGCGATGAAACGGGTCGCTGCGCTCTACCTGCCCGACTGGCCGATCGAACGGCTGGCGCAGGCGGAGCGGACACGCGCACAGACCGCGCCGCCGCCTGACCCCGGCGCTGTGGCCGATGCGATGGCACTGCGTGCAGGCGCGGTGGCCGAACAGGAGGTTGCCTGCTCGGTCCCGCGCGGCGGCGGCTGGCGGCCCGGCGCGCGCTGGGCGCGGGAAGAACGCGAGCGCCAGATCGCCGCGTTGCCCGCGCACCAGCGCCCGTCGATCCGCGAGCTGGGGCGGCGCGACGAAGCCGCGGGCAACCCGTTCCGGCCGATGCAGTCGGACGAGGTGCGCAGTCAGATTCCGGCGGGCAAGCCGCCTGCGCCCAAATTCCTCCCCGAGATTGCTCGGGGAGGGGGACCGTCGCGCAGCGATGGTGGAGGGGCCGCGCCGCAGGTGCGGAATGCGAGGAGTCCGGTAACCGCTGCTATGCGGCGGCCCCTCCACCCCGCCCTGCGGGCGCGGTCCCCCTCCACGAGCCAGCTCGGGGAAGAATTGGTCCCTCGAGTCACCTCCATCCGCACCGGCAATCGCGTGCTGGTCGCCGCCGCCTGTCCCGCCGCCCGCGCGCTGGGCATTGCCCCTGGCATGGCGGTGACGCAGGCGCGGGCGCAGGTGCCGGGACTCGACGTTCGCCCCGCCGACCCCGAGGGCGATCGCGCCGCGCTTCACGCCCTCGCGCTGCTGGCTGCACGGCGATGGGCGCCGAGCGTCGCGGTCGCTGACGATGCTACGCTGCTGATCGACCTGACCGGCGTCGCGCACCTGCACGGCGGCGAAGCGCGGATGGCGCGGCGGATCGTGCGATTGCTCGCGCGGCGCGGCCATCGCGCGCAGATCGCGATCGCAGATACGCCCGGCGCGGCTTGGGCGCTGGCGCATTTTTTCTTCACCCGCCGCCCCAGCGAAAGCGGGGATGGCGTCCTTGTCTGCCCGCCAGCCCAGCATGCCGATGCGCTCGCCCCCCTCCCCATCGCCGCGCTGCGCGTCGATGCCGCGGCGATCGAATTGCTCCACCGTCTCGGCGTCACCCGCATCGGCCAGTTGGCCGCGATGCCGCGCGCGCCGCTCGCCCGTCGCTTCGGCGCGGCGCTGGTGACGCGGCTCGAACAGGCGCTCGGCACGCTGCCCGAGCCGCTCGATCCCGTGGTCCCGCACGAACCGGTGGCGGTGCAGCGCCACTTCGTCGAACCGGTCGCGACGGCCGAGGGGATTGCGCACTGGCTCGGCGCGCTGGTGCCCGAACTCTGCGCAGCGCTGGAAGCGGAAGGCTGGGGCGCACGCGCGGTCGAGCTGGTCGCCGATCGCGTCGACGGGGTGCCGCAGCGCATCCGCATCGGCCTTGCCCGCGCGAGCCGCGACCCGCTGCACCTGTTGCGGCTGATCGCGCGGCGGATCGAGACGATCGAGCCGGGCTATGGCATCGACGCGATCACGCTGCATGTCCGCCGCGCCGAGCCGCTGTCCGCGCAGCCGTTCGACGAGCGGCTGGATGAGGAAGCCAAGCCCGACCTCGCCCCGCTCGCCGACACGATCGCGACGCGCATCGGTCCGCGCCGGCTGTGGCGGCTGCGCCCGGTCGAAAGCGACGTGCCCGAGCGCAGCGTCGCGCGCGATGGCGTGCTCGGCCCGCCCGAGCGCGGCGGCGAACGGCGCAAGCGCGACGATGTCCGCCAGCTCGACCGCGCCGCGCCGCCCGACCCGTGGCGCCCCGACTGGCCGCGTCCGGCGCGGCTGCTCGCGCGGCCCGAACGCCTCGACCATGTCCTCGCCGAACTGCCCGACCAGCCGCCGCGCCGCTTCACCTGGCGCGGCCGCACGGTGCATGTCGTGCGCGCGGACGGACCCGAGCGGATCGCTGGCGAATGGTGGCGCCGTTCCGCCGAAACCAACGCGATCCGCGACTATTTCCGCGTCGAGGATGCGGGCGGGCATCGTTACTGGTTGTTCCGCCGCGGCGATGGCGAGCGCGGCGCGACCGGCGACTTGAGCTGGTATCTCCACGGCCTGTTCGGATGAGCTACACCGAGCTTCAGGTGACCACGCATTTCTCGTTCCTGCGCGGCGCGTCCTCGCCGCAGGAGCTGTACGCGCATGCCGCGCTGATGGGCTATGGCGCGCTCGGCATCACCGATCGCAATTCGCTGGGCGGCGTGGTGCAGGCGCTGTTCGCCTGCGACGAACTGGCCAAACAGGGCGTCGCAATCCGCCCGGTCTATGGCTGCCGCCTCGATCTGGTCGACGGCGCGTCGCTGCTGGTGTGGCCGGAGGATCGCGCGGCGTGGAGCCGCCTCACCCGCCTGCTCACCCTGGGCAAGTCGCGCGCCGATGCACAGCGCGGCGAAAAGGGGCAATGCTTTTTGTATTGGGAGGATGTCGCCGCGCATTGCGACGGTCTGGTCGGCGCCTTGGTCCCGCGGGACGAAGCCGGGGATTTCGCCTGGATGGCCGACCTGTTCGGCACGCGCGGCCATGTCTGCATGGTTCCCATGCGCCGACCCGGCGAAGCCGCACGCTTGCACGCCACCCATGCCGATGCACTGCGGCACGGCCTGACCCCGCTGGCGACCGGCGATGTGCTTTATCATCATCCCGACCGGCGCATCCTGCAGGACGTGGTCACCGCGATCCGCGAGGGCTGCACCATCGACGATCTCGGCCTGCGGCGCGAGCGTAGCGTGGACCGCCACCTCAAGTCCCCGGACCAGATCGCGCGCCGATTCGTGCGCTGGCCCGATGCGATCCGGGCCAGCGCCGCGATCGCCGAACGCTGTACCTTTTCGCTCCGCGATCTCAGCCACCAATATCCCGAGGAGGAGGTGCTGCCCGGCCAGTCGGCGCAGCAGGCACTGCGCGTACTCGCCACCAACGGGCTCAGGCAGCGCTTCGGCGGCAAGCCGTCCCAGGCGCATCTCGACTTGCTCGAGCACGAGCTCGAGCTGGTCGAACAGATGGGCTATGCGCCCTATTTCCTCACCGTCAATTCGATCGTCCAGTTCGCGATCAGCCAGCAGATCCTGTGCCAGGGGCGCGGGAGCGCGGCCAATTCGGTGATCTGCTTCGCGCTCGGCATCACCTCGATCGATCCGGTCAAGCACAGCCTGTTGTTCGAGCGCTTCATCAGCACCGAGCGCAAGGAGCCGCCCGATATCGACGTCGATTTCGAGCATGAGCGGCGCGAGGAGGTGATCCAGTGGATCTATGACAGCTATGGCCGCGACCATGCCGCGCTGACCGCGGTGGTCAGCCGCTTTCGCACGCGCGGCGCGGTGCGTGAGGTGGGCAAGGCGCTGGGCCTGCCCGAGGACCTGACCGGCGCGCTGGCGAGCCAGGTATGGGGCTGGTCGAACGAGGGGGTGCCGGACGAGCATGTCGCCGCGCTCAACCTCGATGCGACCGACCATCGGCTGGCGCTCACGCTGTCCCTCGCGCGCGAGCTGATCGGGACGCCGCGGCATCTGTCGCAGCATCCCGGCGGGTTCGTGCTGACGCGCGACCGGTTGCACGACCTCGTCCCCGTCGAGCCTGCGGCGATGGTCGACCGCCATGTCATCGAGTGGGAGAAGGTCGACCTCGAATATCTCGGCTTCATGAAGGTCGATATCCTCGGCCTTGGCATGCTCGGCTGCATGCGCCGCGCGTTCGACCTGCTCTCGGCGCACAAGCGCACGCATCTGACGCTCGCGTCGCCCGTGATGCAGGAGGACGACCCGACGACCTTCGCGATGATCCGCCAGGCCGATACGCTCGGCGTGTTCCAGATCGAAAGCCGCGCGCAGATGTCGATGCTGCCGCGGATGAAGCCGGTCAATTTCTACGACATCGCGATCCAGGTCGCGATCGTGCGGCCGGGGCCGATCCAGGGGAACATGGTGCACCCCTATCTCAAGCGACGCGAGAATCCGGCACTGGTCGACTATCCCTCGCCCGCGCTGCGGACGGTGCTGGAAAAGACGCTGGGCGTGCCGCTGTTTCAGGAACAGGCGATGCAGGTGGCGATCGTCGGCGCAGGGTTCAGCCCGAGCGAGGCGGACCGGCTGCGCCGTGCGATGGCGACGTTCAAGTCAACCGGTGGGATCGGCGAATTCGGGGACAAGCTGATCGACGGGATGCTGGAACGGGGTATCCCGCGCGACTTCGCCGAGCGGCTGGTCGAGCAAATCCGCGGCTTCAGCAATTACGGCTTTCCCGAGAGCCATGCGGCGAGCTTCGCGAAGATCGCCTATGCCTCGTCGTGGATGAAATGCCATCATCCCGATATCTTCTGCTGCGCACTGCTCAACGCGCAGCCGATGGGGTTCTACGCCCCGGCACAGATCGTCCGCGACGCGCGCGCGCACGGTGTCGAGGTGCATCCGGTCTGCATCAACGCCAGCGACTGGGACAGCGCGATGATCGACGCGCCGAACCGACGCCCGCGGCACGCCGCATATTGGGGCAGCGATGCGGACTGGGCCGGGATCATGCCGCTGCGGCTGGGCATGCGCGTCGTGCATGGGCTCGCGCAGGCAGACGCGCAGGCGATCCTAACCGCGCGGCGCGGCGGGCCGTTCGTGTCGATCGAGGATGCGTGGCGCCGCTCGCGGGTGAAGCCCGCCGCGCTCGAACGGCTGGCGCGCGCCGATGCCTTTGCGTCGCTGGGGTTCGACCGGCGGCAGGCGCTATGGGCGATCAAGGCGCTGGGACAGGCGCCGCTCGACCTGTTCGCCGCCGCCGACCTGCGCGAGGGGCACACGGTGGCCGAGAGCGTCGAGGCGCCGGTCGCGCTCGACCCGCTGAGCGAAGGGCGCGAGGTGGTGGAGGATTATCGCGCGACCCAGCTGTCGCTGCGCGCCCACCCGCTCGCCTTTCTGCGCGGCGCGCTGGCGGCGCGCGGCATCCGCCCGTGCGGCGATCTGACCTCCATGAAGGACGGCGCGCGCGTGCAGGTCGCCGGACTGATCCTCGTCCGCCAGCGCCCCGGCAGCGCCAAGGGGGTGGTGTTCGTGACGCTGGAGGACGAAACAGGGATCGCCAACGCCGTGCTGTGGTCCGACCGGTTCGAGGCGCATCGCCGCACGGTGATGGCGGCGACGATGCTGGCGATCCGCGGCAAGGTGCAGCGCGAGGGGATCGTCATCCATGTCGTGGCCGAGGAGATCATCGACCTCACGGCCATGCTCCGCGATATCGGCGATCTCGACCTGCCGCGCATGACGATGCCAGGCGACGGCGCGACGCATGGCGGCACGATCGACCCGCGCGACCGCAAGCCCGGCTGGGAGCCGCGCCCGCAGGACCGCCGCGCGCCCGGCTGGCCGCAGCCCTATGACAGCAATCACTGGCGCGAGCGCGAGGCGATCCCGGTCAAATCAAGAGATTTTCACTAGGCCTTTCGGTGACTTCGCTGACGTCGAACGTCCCGGGTGGGGGTGGTTGCAACAGATGTTCGGGCCGCGCATCCAGAGCCAGCCATTCGGCAAAGTCGCGGCGCTCGATCACCGCCACCTGGCGCGCGTGATAGGGTGCGACGTCCGCACCGGGCGCGATCGTCAGCATCGTATAGGCTTCGCCGACCTCGGCATGGTTACGCCAGATCCCGGCGATCGCGAACCATGGCTCGCCACGCTTCTCGAACCGCCATTTGCGCTTGCGCTTCGGCCGCCTTCCGGACGCATCCGGCTCGCCCTCGCTGAACTCGTAAAAGGCATCCGCGACGATCAGGCAGCGGCCCTTTTCGAACCGCCGCCCCTCCGAACGGAAATTATAGACCGGCTTGCCATGCGATCCGGGCCAGCTCCACCGCCGCACCACCAGTTCCGCGCCGCCACTCGGCGCGGCGCGGAGAATGACGTTGCGGTCGGTGATCCGGATGCTGTCCGTCGGCTCGAGATTGGGCAGCCCCTCGGGAAAATGGATCGGGATGCGCAGATCGTTGATGTCGTCACGCAACAGGCCCAACGCGACCCGTCGCGCCTGCTCGTTGCACATCTGCGATCAGCCTTCGACGGTCTGCTCGATCGTGCCGAAGATCGGATGGTGCTTGTCGTCCTCGGCCCAGATGCGGACGGTGTCGCCGGCCTTGAGGAAGGGGGTGCTCGCCTTGCCGTCGCGGATCGTCTCGACCGTGCGCACTTCAGCGAGGCACGAATAGCCGACCCCGCCCTGCGCGATCGGCTTGCCCGGCCCGCCATCGGCGTCGCGGTTCGACACGGTGCCCGACCCGATGATCGTGCCGGCGCCGAGCGCACGAGTCTTTGCCGCGTGCGCGATCAGCGTGCCGAAGTCGAAGGTCATGTCCTCCCCCGCCTCGGCCCGGCCGAAAGGTGCGCCGTTCAAATCGACCATCAGCTTGCGGTGCAGCTTGCCGTCCCGCCACCAGTCGCCGAGCGCATCGGGGGTCACGAACACCGGCGAAAAGGCGCTTGCCGGCTTGGACTGGAAGAAGCCGAAGCCCTTGGCCAGTTCGCCGGGAATGAGGTTGCGCAGCGACACATCGTTGGTGAGGCCGACCAGCCGCACCGCCGCCAGCGCGTCCTCGCGGCTCGCGCCGAGCGGCACGTCGCCGGTCACCACCACCACTTCGGCCTCGAGGTCGCAGCCCCAGCTTTCGTCGGCGAGCGGGATCGGGTCGCGCGGCCCAAGGAATCCGTCGCTGCCGCCCTGGTACATCAGCGGATCGTGCCAGAAGGTCTCGGGCATCTCGGCGCCGCGCGCCTGCCGCACCAGCGCGACATGGTTCACATAGGCCGACCCGTCGGCCCATTGATAGGCCCGCGGCAGCGGCGCGGCGGCGTCACGCTCGTGGAACCGCTCACGCGGGATCACTTCATGGTCGAGATCGGTGGCAAGGTTGCGCAGATCGCCCTCGACCCGGTCCCAGTCGTCGAGCGCGGCCTGCAGCGTCGGCACGATATGCCCCGCATCGGCATACCAGGCCAGATCGCTGGATACGACGACGAGGCGGCCGTCACGGCCCTGTTTCAGACTGGCGAGTTTCACGATCTCTCTCCTGCTTCTGACGAACGGCCAGCTGACGGGCCGATTTCGTCCGACACATTACCCGGCCTGCATTGACAGGCGGGGACGCAACCCGCAACGCAGAACGCATGTATTCCGAGCTTCGATTCCTGGAGCATGGCGGCGAGATGGGCCGTCGCATCCGGGATTTCGACTGGACGGATCATCCGCTGGGCGCGCCCGAAGGCTGGCCCCAGCCGCTGCGCTTCGCGCTCGGCATCTGCATGAGTTCTCAGTTTCCGACGGCCATCTACTGGGGCCGGGACCTGCATCTGTTCTACAATGACGCCTGGGCGCCGATCCCCGCCGAACGCCACCCGCACGCGCTGGGTCAGCGCGGGGAGCAGGTGTTTCCGGAAATCTGGGACATCGTCGGGCCGCAGTTCGAAACCGTGCTCGCGACCGGCGAGGGATTTGCGACCTATGACCAGCGGCTCGACATGCGGCGCGGTGGCCGCATTCATGAGACCTACTGGAATTACAGCTTCACGCCGATTCGCGACGAATATGGCGCCGTCTGCGGGATTCTGAACCAGGGCAACGAGACGACGCGAACCGTCATTGCCCAGCGCGCCAGGCTCGCCGAGGTGGAAGGGCTGCGCGAGCTGTTCCAGCAGGCTCCGGGCGCCGTCGCACTGCTCCACGGGCCCACCCACGTCTTCGAGATGGCCAACCCGCCCTATTCCGAACTGGTCGGCCACCGCCCCCTGCTCGGCAAGAGCGTGGCCGAGGCCCTCCCGGAAGTCGTCGAACAGGGATTCGTCGCGCTGCTCGACCAGGTGTTCGAGACCGGCGAGCCGTTCCGCGCGACCGGGACGCCGGTCACGTTGATGCGCGGGGACCGTAGCGAGGAACGGCTCCTCGACTTCGTCTATCAGCCGATCAAGGATGCGAACGGGGTCACCACCGCGATCTTCGTCGAGGCGAACGACGTGACCGAACGCGCCATGGCCGAGGCCCGGCTGCGGCAGAGCGAGGAGCGGCTTCAACTCGCGCTCAACGCATCGAACGGGGTCGGCACCTGGGACTGGGACCTGCTGTCGGGGCTGGTGCGCGCCGACAGCCGCTTTGCCCGTCTGTACGGGGTGAATCCCGCGATCGCCGAACGGGGCGGACCGATCGAGCTGTTCTTCAATTCCGTTCATCCCGACGATATCGATCGCGTCAGGGCGCAGATCGACCAGGCGATGCGCAGCGGCGACCGCTTCTCCTGCGAATATCGGCTGATCGACCCCCAGGGCCGCACGCGCTGGGTCAATGCCCAGGGCCGGTGCAACTATGACGCGGAGGGGCGGCCCGTGCGCTTCCCCGGGGTCAGCGTGGACGTCACCGAGCGGCATCTGGCCGAAGAGGCCGCGCGCCGCGCCGCTGCAGACCTCAAGGCCGCGACGGCGGATCAAACGTTCGTCCACGATCTGGCGGATCGTCAGCGCGCGCTCGATTCGCCCGAAGCGATCATGCAGTTGAGTGCGGAAGCGCTGTCCAAGCGGCTTCAGATCGATCGGGTCGGCTTCTACCGCATCGACTCCGATGGCCAGATCCAGTTCGGCCCCTGTGTTGCGAGCGACGCGCTTCCGGTCCTGACGGGCAGCATTGCGGTCGAGGAGCTGGGTCCGGCCAGCGAGGCATATCGCGAGGGCCGCACGGTCGTGGTCGCCGACTCATCCGGCGACGGTGCGTATGCCGGAACGGGGCTCGCGCGGCACTCCCCCTCTGCCGTGGGCGTGCCGTTGATGCGCGGCGGCGCGTGGGTCGCCAGCCTCTACGCAAACCAGGCCGGTGCGCGCGAGTGGCGGCGCGAGGAAGTGGCGCTGATCGAAGCCGTCGCGCAATCCGCGTGGGACGCGGTCGAGCGCGCGGTGGCGGTCACCGCGCTGCGCGACAGCGAAGAGAAGTTTCGCGCCATCGCCAATTCGATCGACCCGATGGTCTGGTCGACCCTGCCCGACGGCTATCACGACTATTATAACGACCGCTGGTACGAATTTACCGGCGTCCCCTATGGTTCCACCGATGGCGCGGGATGGAACGACATGTTCCATCCGGACGATCAGGAACGTGCCTGGGCGCAGTGGCGCCACTGCTTGGCCACCGGGGACCCCTATCACATCGAATATCGCCTGCGGCATCATGACGGCGTCTACCGCTGGGTACTGGGCCGGGCGCAGCCGGTGCGCGGCGAGGATGGTGCGATCACCCGCTGGTTCGGCACCTGCACCGATATCCAGGATATCGTCGATGCGCGCGAAGTGCTCGCCCGGTCGCGCGAGGAACTGGAACAGGCTGTCGAGGATCGCACCCGCCAGCTGATGACCGCCGAGGAACGGCTGCGTCAGGCGCAGAAGATGGAAGCGATCGGCCAGCTCACCGGCGGCATCGCGCATGATTTCAACAATATGCTGGCTGTGGTGATCGGCGCGCTCGACATATTGGAGCGACGCATCTCGCAGGGCTCGACCGACCTCGAGCGCTACATCGTGGCGGCCAAGGACGGCGCGACGCGCGCGGCGGCGCTGACCCAGCGGCTGCTCGGCTTCGCGCGACAGCAGCCGCTCGCCCCCGTGCCGGTGGACGTCAACGCGCTGGTCGGCGGGATGATCGACCTGCTGATCCGGACCCTGGGCGAGGATGTGACGGTCGAGACGCGGCTCCAATCCGGCCTGCATCTCGCGCTGGTGGATCCCAGCCTGCTCGAAAACGTCATCCTCAACCTTTCGGTCAACGCGCGCGATGCGATGCCCGGCGGCGGACTGTTGACGATCGAGACCGAAAACCGCGTCCTCGACGCACAGGGCGCCGCGGAGATCGGGCTGGAGGCTGGCCATTATGTGGCGCTGACCGTCGCCGACACCGGATCGGGCATGTCGCCCGAAACCGTGGCACGCGCCTTCGATCCGTTCTTCACGACCAAGGGTGTGGGCAAGGGCACGGGGCTGGGGCTCAGCCAGGCTTTCGGCTTCGCGCGCCAGTCTGGCGGACATGTCGCCATCGACAGCGCGCCGGGCCAGGGAACGCGGGTGCGGCTGCTCCTGCCCCGGCACAACGCGACGCTCGAGGCGCCCGCATCGCCAGGCGGTGCGTCGGTCCCGCATGGGTCGCGCGACGAGGTGATCCTGGTGGTGGAGGACGAGGAGCGCGTTCGCACCTATTCGGTCGAGGCGCTGCGCGAACTGGGCTATACGGTGCTGCAGGCGCGCGACGCGATCGAGGCGCTGAGAGTGATCGAGCGCGATCAGCGGATCTCGCTGCTGTTCACCGATGTGATGATGCCGGACATGAATGGCGACGAACTGGCGCGCGTCGCGCGGGAACACAAGCCGCAGCTCAAGGTGCTCTACACGAGCGGCTATACACCCGATCAAACCCTCATCGACAGCGCGACCTCCGGCGGCGCGCCGCTGCTTCCCAAGCCGTTTGGGGTCGAGGCGCTGGCGGTCCGGGTACGCGCTGCGCTCGACACCTGACCGGACCGCGCTGGACGTGGCGCCTTGCCCGCTCTAGGGGAGCCGCGCGCATGGTCGTGTTCAGATTGTGCTGAACCGACACCTGATACGACACTGGCCGAAAAGGATCGGAAAACTTGGCGAACGTCGCGGTGATCGGCGCCCAATGGGGCGATGAGGGCAAGGGCAAGATCGTGGACTGGCTCGCCAGCCGCGCCGATCTGGTGGTCCGCTTTCAGGGCGGGCACAATGCCGGACACACGCTGGTCGTCGGCGACAAGGTGTACAAGCTGTCGCTGCTCCCCTCTGGGCTGGTGCGCGGCACGCTGTCGCTGATCGGCAATGGCGTGGTATTCGATCCCTGGCATTTCCGCGACGAGATGGCGCGGCTGCGCGAACAGGGCGTCGCGATCACGCCGGAAACGCTGCAGGTCGCCGAGACCGCGCCGCTGATCCTCCCCTTCCACCGCGATCTCGACGCGCTGCGCGAGGATGCGTCGGGCGCGGGCAAGATCGGCACCACCCGCCGCGGCATCGGCCCGGCGTACGAGGACAAGGTCGGCCGCCGCGCTATCCGCGTGTGCGACCTTGCGCATCTCGACGATCTGGGACCGCAGCTCGATCGCCTGTGCGCGCATCACGATGCGCTGCGCGCCGGGTTCGGCCAGCCGCCGATCGATCGCGATGCACTGATCGCCGAGCTGCGCGACATCGCGCCGTCGGTTCTGCCCTATTCCGCGCCGGTGTGGCTGACGCTCAACGGCGCCAAGCAAGCCGGCAAGCGCATCCTGTTCGAGGGTGCACAGGGCGCGTTGCTCGATATCGATCACGGCACCTATCCGTTCGTCACCTCGTCGAACACGGTGAGCGGCGCGGCGGCGTCCGGCTCCGGCCTCGGCCCAGGGTCGGTCGGCTTCGTGCTGGGGATCGTCAAGGCGTATACGACGCGCGTCGGCTCCGGCCCCTTCCCCAGCGAGCAGGACAATGACATCGGCGAGCTGCTCGGCACGCGCGGGCGCGAGTTCGGCGTGGTCACCGGGCGCAAGCGCCGCTGCGGCTGGTTCGACGCGGTTCTGGTGCGCCAGTCGGTCGCGCTGAGCGGCGTCACCGGCATCGCGCTGACCAAGCTCGACATTCTCGACGGGATGGAGAGCCTGCGCATTTGCACCGGCTATACGGTCGGCGACACGCATTACGATTATCTGCCCCCCAGCCCCCAGGATCAGGCGCGCGCAGTGGCGGTCTACGAGGAATTCGAGGGCTGGAGCGAGTCGACCGCGGGCGCGCGCAGCTGGGCGCAATTGCCGGCGCAAGCGATCAAATATATCCGGCGCATCGAAGAGTTGATCGGCTGCCCGGTGGCGCTGGTTTCGACCAGCCCGGAGCGCGACGACACGATCCTCGTTCGCGATCCGTTTGCCGACTGAGTCGATCCCGGGCGCGGCGCCGCCACGCCCGGGACCTGCCGATCAATAGCCAGTGGCGTTGGGCTCCGGCGGGGTTTCGGTGCCGTCGGCGGTCGGATCCGCGGGTTCCGCCGGCTCCATGCTCGGCTCGACATCGGTGGTGTTCGACATCGTCTCGGGCGCGGTCATATCATCCGGCGCCGGCGTCGCCTCGTTGGCCATGTCGTTCTGCAGCGGGGGTGCAGCCTGGGGCGTGCCGATCGCAGCGACGGCGGCGGTCGACCCGCACAGGGCGATCAGGCTGAACAGCGTTTTGTGGCGCATGGGATACTCCTCGTTACATGGCGCGAACTGAACGCGCGCCACGCCGGTCCGGGAGCAACATCGTTCCTCGCCTCGTCCCCCAATCGGTGCGCTCCGCCCTTCAGACGGCGCACATCCGCGCCGGAGCGATCAGCCGCATTGCGCGCGGTGGAGCAGTTTCTGGTCGGCGAGCACCAGCGCCATCATCGCTTCGACCACAGGAACACCCCGAATGCCGACACAGGGATCGTGGCGCCCCTTGGTACGGATCTCGCTCGCCTCGCCAGTCCGCGTGATCGTCGCGACCGGGGTGAGGATCGAGCTGGTCGGCTTGAACGCGATGCGGACGCGCACCGGCTGGCCGGTAGAGATGCCGCCCGCGATCCCGCCGGCGTGGTTGGCGAGAAATTCGGGGCCGTTGGCGCCGGGCCGCATCGCATCGGCATTGGCCTCACCCGACAGGGCAGCCGCGGCGAAGCCGTCGCCGATTTCGACGCCCTTGACCGCATTGATGCTCATCATGGCGCTGGCGAGCTCGCTGTCGAGCTTGGCATAGAGCGGCGCGCCCCAGCCTGGCGGCACCCCGGCCGCCTCGCACGCGATCACCGCGCCGAGCGACGATCCCGCCTTGCGCGCGTCGTCGACCAGCGCCTCCCAGCGTACGGCGGCGTCGGGATCGGGGCAGAAGAACGGGTTGTTGCCGATCTCGCCCGCGTCGAATTTCGCATAGTCGATCGCGTCGCCGCCAATCGCCTCGACCCAGGCGGTGATCGTCACTTCCGGGATCACCAGCCTCGCCACAGCGCCGGCCGCGACGCGCATCGCCGTCTCGCGTGCCGAAGAGCGCCCGCCGCCGCGATAGTCGCGAAATCCGTATTTGGCGTCATAGGCATAGTCGGCATGGCCGGGGCGATAGGCTGCAGCCACTTCCGAATAGTCCTTCGAGCGCTGGTCGACATTGTCGATCAGCAGGCCGATCGGCGTGCCGGTGGTTCGCCCCTCGAACACGCCGGACAGGATGCGGACCTGGTCCGGCTCCTGCCGCTGGGTGGTGAAGCGCGACTGGCCGGGGCGGCGCTTGTCGAGGAAGGGCTGGATATCGCCTTCGGACAGTTCGAGCCCCGGAGGGCAGCCGTCGACCACCGCGCCGATCGCGGGACCGTGGCTTTCGCCGAATGTGGTGAAGCGCAGCACGCGGCCGAAGGTGTTGAAGCTCATGGCGCCATCTCCTCGCCCAAACGCCCGGAATTTGAAAGCAAGAAGGGCGCTGGGCCGGGCAATGCCCGCTATGCCTCCGCCACTTCCCCCAACGCCGCGAACGCCCCCGCATGACGCGCCGCGCCGCGCACACCGCAGGGCAGCTTCCCGTCCTGCAATGCCAGCGCCATCAGATAGTCGCCAGCATAGGGCGAGTCGAACCCGCGCGCGAGATCGGCGGCATAGCCGAAGCGGCCATAATAGGCCGGGTCGCCGAGCACGAAGCTGAGCAGATAGCCGGCATCGCCAAGATGCCGGTGCCCGGCGGCGATCAGCGCTTCCGCCACGCCCTGCTGCCGATACGTCGCCTCGACCGCCACGGGGGCAAGCGCGACGGCAGCGAGAGGGACTTCATTGACGCGCACGTCCATGCGGCTGAACGCGACCATGCCCGCAAGCGCGCCGGTCTCCTCATCGTCGGCGACAAGGGTCAGCACCATGTCCCCAGCGATGCACAAGCGCTGGACCAGCAGCGCCTCATCCGCCGCCGGAAAGCTGCGCCGCAGCAGCGCGTCGATCGCCGCGACGTCGCCGCCGGTCGCAGGACGGATGGCGATCGTCACGCCAGCGCGATATCCGGGGCGTCTTCCGCCTTCATCCCGATGACATGATAGCCGGCATCGACATGATGCGTCTCGCCAGTCACGCCCGAGGCGAGGTCGGAGAGAAGATAGAGGCCGGCGCCGCCGACATCCTCGATCGTCACGTTGCGCTTAAGCGGCGCATTCAGCTCGTTCCACTTGAGGATCAGGCGGAAGTCGCCGATGCCCGATGCCGCAAGCGTCTTGATCGGCCCGGCACTGATCGCGTTGACGCGGATATTGTCGCGGCCAAGATCGACCGCGAGATACTGGACGCTCGTCTCCAGCGCAGCCTTGGCCACGCCCATGACGTTATAGTGCGGAATGACCTTTTCCGCGCCGTAATAGCTGAGCGTCAGCAGCGATCCGCCATTGGGCATCATCGCGCTCGCCCGCTTCGCCACGGCGACGAAGGAATAGACGCTGATGTTCATCGTCATCAGGAAGTTGTCGAGGCTAGTGTCGACATAGCCGCCGCGCAGCTCGTTCTTGTCGGAAAAGCCGATGGCATGGACGACGAAATCGATCGTCGGCCAGCGCTCCGCCAGCGTATCGAAAGTCTTGTCGAGCTCGGTCATGTCGCTGACGTCGCATTCGATCAGGAAATCGCTGCCCAATTCCTGTGCGAGCGGGCGCACGCGACGCTCGAGCGCTTCGCCCTGATAGCTGAACGCCAGTTCCGCGCCCTGCTCGCGCAGCTTCTTGGCAATTCCCCAGGCAAGCGAGCGATCGTTGGCGAGCCCCATGATCAGCCCGCGCTTCCCCTGCATCAATCCGGTCACTTCCTACCCTCCGGTCGTCTTTGCGGTGTCCTCTAGACCCGTTTCCGGCGTTTCCGCCAGCGCCGCGTTGAGCTCGGCGCCGATAACGACGCCGAAACCGATCAGGAAGAAGAAGATAAGGGCAACCATCACGCCCGCAAGGCTGCCATAGGTCATGCCATAGCCGCCGAACGCACCGATCACGATCGGGAGCAGCGCGGTACAGCCCATCCACCACAGGGTGACGAACAGCGGCCCGGGCCATTTGGGGCAGCCGGACTGCCGATAGCGACTTGGCGTGAGCGTGTAGAAGAGAATGTACAGCGCGCCGAACAGCGCGACCGCCGGCGCCAGCCGCGTGACCGAGACGATCCGCGCGGCATCGGACGCGAACGGCAGAACCCGCAGGATGAACTGCTCGGCGCCGATCAGCAACACCTGAAAGCTGAACGCCATCATCGCCAGGATCACCGACGCGATCACCATGCCGATCGCGCCGAGCTTGAGCCGCCAGAACGACGTCGAAGACGGGATGCCATAGGCCTGGCGAAGGATCGCGCGGATCGTTTCGATAAAGCCCGACGTCGTCCAAAGGCCCACCAGCGCCCCCAGCCACAGCAGCGACCCCGAACGTCCCTCCAGAACCTCAATGATCGCCGGGCGAAGCAGGTCAGCGACTTCGGACGGCACGGTGCGCAGGAAGGCCGCGACCGCCTGAAGTCCGTCCCCCGTTCGGCCGACCAATCGCGCCACGGCGGTGGCGACGATGAAGAAGGGGAACAGGGTGACGAGGCTGAGATAGGCGAGATTGCCGGCATGGGTGAAGCCGTCGTTGAACGCGCCGACCGCGACGCGCTTCGTCACCTCGTACATCCGGTCGGTGACGCCCAGATCCGACAGGCGCTTGTGAAAGCCATGCCGCCGCGCCTCGGGCGATTCGGGGGAAATCTGGTCGGTCACGTCGGAAGGTCAGACGCCCAACCGCGCGCGGGGGTTCCCGTCATCCTCCCATTCGGCGACGAAGGCCGCGAGCTTCGCGTCGCCCGCCGGTATCTCGATCATCACCGTGACCAACAGGTCGCCGCGGCCCGCCTTGCCGTGAAAGCCGCGCCCCTTCAGGCGCAGCGTCTTGCCCGAGCTGGTGCCGGCCGGGATCTTCATGTTGACCGGCCCCTCGGGCGTCGGCACGCGCACGCCCGCACCCGCAACGGCTTCCTTGAGCGTCACCGGCAGGTCGAGGCGGATATGGTCGCCGTCGCGCGTGTAGAAACGGTGGGGCTCCACCTCGATCGTGACGATCGCGTCGCCATTGCCGCCGGGCCCGGCATCGCCCTTGCCCGCAAGGCGCATCTGCGTCCCGGTCTCGACGCCCTTGGGCAGCTTCAGGTCGATGGTCGAACCGTCGCGCAGCTGGATCCGCTGCTGCTTCAGAGCGGCCGCATCCTCGAACGGCACGCGCAGCCGATAGACGACGTTGGCGCCCTTGGCCGGCGGCGGGCGCCGCCCGAACCCGCTCGAAAAGCCGCCGCCCTGCTGCCCGCCAAAGCCGCCCCCGGCGCGGCCGCCGAAAAGCCCTTCCAGAATATCCTCGAACCCGGCATCGCCGCCGCCGCCGAAATCGAACTGCGCGCCGCCGGGCCGGAACCCGCCTTGCGGCCCGCCACGCGCGCCGCCGAACCCGGCCCCGAAGGGCGAGGTGGGGTTGCCGTCGGCATCGATCTCACCCCGGTCGAAACGGGCGCGCTTGTCCTTGTCCATCAGCAGGTCATAGGCCTGCGTCACGGTGCTGAACTTCTCCGCCGCCTTCGGATTGTCCTTGTTGCGGTCGGGATGCAGCTCCTTGGCGAGCTTGCGATATGCCTTTTTGACCTCGTCCTCGCTGGCCCCGCGCGAGACTCCCAAGGTTGCATACGGATCGGCCACGTGTTTCCCCGGTTGATTATCGTTCAGCGTGTTAGCCCGCTACATCGGCGCGGCGGGGGGAGAGTGCAAGGGTTTGGGACGCGGATGGTGCGTGTCTGACCGGGAGAAGCCTCCCGAAACTGACGATGTTACGCGAAACCGCCCCGATCCTGTCATCTTCAGCCCGACGAACCTGACAGTTTGGCCCCGATTTACATGCGTGTCAGGCAGCCGCGCCGACCGGGCCAACCACCGGTGGGCGAGACTCCAGACTGGATTGGAGCAGGCGAAATCCAACATTGCAAGGGGAGGCCGCCGACCGGATCGCTCACGTCTCGTCCAGCGGCTCCACATCCACCGACACATCCATCTTCTGCGCGCCCGATCCCAGCACGATGCCGTCGATCGGGGCGATGTCGGTATAGTCGCGGCCGATGGCGATGATGACATGATCGCTCGCCATCCAGATGCCGTTGGTCGGATCGACGCCGACCCAGCCGCGCTCCGGCCCGCACCACAGCAGCACCCAGGCATGAGTCGCGTCGGCACCGACGAGCCGGGGCTGGCCGGGCGGGGGCAAGGTACGCAGATAGCCGGAGGCATAGGCGGCGGGCAGCCCCGCGGCGCGCAGGCCCGAGATCATGATCTGCGCAAAGTCCTGACACACGCCCCCGCGCTTCTCGAACGCCTCGCGCGGGGGCGTGTCGACCAGCGTCGCGGTGGGATCGAAGTCGAACTCACTCTGGATGCGGCGGGCGAGCGCGATCCCCGCCTCGAGCGCGCCGCGATCGGGATCGAGTTCCTGCGCGCACCATGAAGCGATATCGGGGTCGAGCGGGATCAGCGGGGAGGGAAACAGATAGGCGGCCGGGCTGGCCGGCCCCGCATCGCGACTGGCGCGGGCGAGCGTCGCGACCTGACCCAGCGTTGCGTCGGTCTGGGCCGGCACCGGCACCTGCCGGTCGACCGTGATGTTGCAGCGGCTTTCGATCGTCAGGCTGCGGACCGCCTGGGTCACGACCAGCCGGACGACATTGGCCAGCCCCGCCTCGGCCCGTGCGGGAGCGGTGTGGCCACCCGGTTCGACGGTCAGCGTGTAATCGTGCAGGTGCTGGCCGGACCAGTGGATCGGCTTGAGCCGCAGGTTGCAACGCGCGAACCCGACCGAGCGGGCATAGTCGAAGCGGGTGACGTGGCGAATGGCGTAGCGCATCAGCCGACCACGAACGCAGCGGCACGCAGCGGTTCCGACCCGTGCAGGAAATAGCGGCGCCCGATCGCATCGGACAGCGCGCCGAGCGTGTTGCCCATCGCGAACAACCCCTCGGGACCGAGGGTCACGGCCTGCGCCGTCGCCACCATCGCGCCCAGTTCCGCCGCCAGCGCCTGTTGCGGTTCGGCGATCCCGTCGTCCGACAGGACCGGCAGCGCGGCGAGATGGGCGCCGATCGCCGCGACCTGGAACGCGACGCCGCGCGGGTTGCCGGGATCGAGCGCGACCAGGTCGAGCACCGGCACGCGCGCCATCCCGGTGAGGTAACGCTGGCGATAGCTGATCTGGCTGTCGGCGAGATCGAGCAGTGCGGAGAGATCGTCGCTCGTCGCCTGCGGGTGGGCGAGCGCCTGAAGCGCGGCGAGCGTGGTCACCGCGCGTTCGACCCGGCGGCCCAGATCGTGGAAGCGCCACGCGTCGGTCCGTCCCATATGCTCGGCCGAGAGGCCCGCCAGCGCCGAATAGCGTCGCTGGAGCGAGCCTGCCCGATCGAGCGCGCTGCCGCGCGTCGGAAAGGGCGCGTCGAGCAGCCGGATCATGTCGGCGGACAGCCGGTCACGGCTGACCGATCCGATCGCGCGCGCCTGGCGGTTGATCGCGCGCACGCCCCGCCAGTCGTCGGCGCTGTCCATCGCCGCCTGGGCAAAGCGGGTCAGGTTCGACCGGCTGAGGCTTTCGGGCATCGGCGCCGCGCCAGCCCCGACGATCAGCCCGACGAGGCGCCGCACCGTGTCGCCCGCGAGCGCCGCGCCGCTGTCCGCACTGATCGAATGGCCGAGCAGCGCGCGAACGATGCCGAGCAGCGCCTCGCCGCGTTCGAGATAGCGACCGAGCCAGAAGAGATTGTCCGCGGCGCGGCTGGGCAAGGTCCCCGGATTGCGCCGCAGCTGGGTCGTATCGCTCGGCTGGAGCAAGGTGACGGGCGCGACGGGGTCGTCGCCATGGATGACCACGTCCGCCGACCAGTTACCCTCCCCCATTGCCGCCGCGCGGGCATCGGGATGCTCGCCGATCTGGGCGAACCCGCCGGGCAGCACATGCCAGCCGCCATCGGCGCCCCGCGCGGCGAACACGCGCAGCGTGAACGGCCGGGCTTCGAGCCGCCCGTCGGCAACGACCGGCATGGTCGAAAGGCGCACCACCTCCTGCCCGACATAATCCTGCGGGCGCCGCGCGAAATCGGCGAGCAATGCCGAGCGCATCTCCGCGCTCATCCGCGAGCCCAGCATCGCGGTGCCGTCGGCAAGGACATTGGTCGCCACGCCGAACGCGGGCGCGATGACCATGTTGTCGAGGTCGGAAGCGACCTCCTCCGCCTCGCGCGGCTGGCCGCACCACCAGGTGGCGATATTGGCGAGCTTCAGGCTCTCGCCGGTCAGGCGCGTGCACAGGCGGGGCAGGAAGGCGGCGAAGGCCGGTGCCTCCATCAGGCCCGACCCGGGCGAATTGGCGATCACCACCTCGCCCTGCGCCATCGCGTCGATCAGGCCGGGAACGCCGATCGCCGAATGCGAATCGAACGCTAGCGGGTCGATCAGCCGCGGATCGACGCGGCGCCACAGCGCGTCGACGCGCTTGAGGCCCGCAATGGTGCGCAGATACAGCCGGTCGTCGAGCACGGCGAGATCGCCGCCCTCGACCAGCAAAAAACCGAGATAGCGGGCGAGATGCGCCTGTTCGGCATAGCTGGCGTTGAAGCGGCCCGGGGTCAGCAGCGCGATGCGCGGATCGCTGCGGCGGCAGCGTGCGGCGATGCCTTCGCGGAAGGCGGCGAAGAAGGGCGCGTGCCGCTCGATATTGAGCCGGTTCTGCAGCCCGCCCACCATCCGCGCCATCGCCAGCCGGTTCTCCAGCGCATAGCCGGCCCCGGCGGGCGCGCGCAGATGATCCGCCAGCACCCGCCATTCGCCGGTCGGGCCGCGACACAGGTCGAACGCGACGAAGTGGAGATGGCAGCCGCCGGGCGGGGTGAGGCCCATCATCGGGCGCAGGAAATAGGGGCTGCCGGTCAGCAGCGTCGCGGGCAGGCTGCCGCCGCGCACCAGCGTCTGCGGGCCATAGCTGTCGGCGATCACCGATTCGAGCAGGTTGGCACGCTGGACGATGCCGCCGACGATCCCGTCCCATTCGCGCTTGGCGATCAGCAGCGGGACCGGCGACAGCGGCCAGGGGCGCTCCTCCCCCTCCCCCGCGATGCGAAAGCCGGTGCCGATATCCTCGGCGTGGCGCTGGGCGCGTTCGCGTGCGGCATTGAGATCGTTGCCCGTGCGCTCCGCCAGTTCGCCCAGGGCGGCATTCCAGGCCGGGTCGTCGAGCCCGGCGGCGTACAGCACATCGGTCGCAGGCGTGGCGGCGCGATAGGCGGTCAGCCAGTGCGCAGCGATCGTCGCCGCATCGAACCCGGTATCGGCCACGGCGCTTGCCATCCATGCCCCTTTCGCCCTGCCTTCTGGCTGGGTTGCTGCGCAGGTGCAACAAGGATCACAGGTCGGGCAGCACCTGATCTGCGCGGCCCCAGCCCCTCAGCGCCCGGCCATTGGCGCGTTCGAGCAGCTCCGCGGCGTCGCGCACGGTGAACAGCTGCGCGCTGTCCGCGTCGCGCAATTCGCTCCAGCCGAGCGGCACCGCGACCGGCGCGCCGGGACGGGCGCGGGCGGCATAGGGCATCACGGCAGTGCTGCCGCGCTGGTTGCGCAGGTAATCGATGAAGATGCGGCCCTTGCGCTCGGCTTTCTTGAGGTTGGCGGTAAACCGCTCGGGCTCGGCCTGGGCGAGCGCGCGGGCAAAACGGTCGGCGAAGGATTTGGCGGCGGGCCATTCCGCCTTAGGGGTGAGCGGCACGATGATATGCACCCCCTTCCCGCCGGTCAGCATCGGCCAACTCGTCAGCCCCATATCGGCAAGGTGCTGCTTGAGATCCGCCGCCGCCTTCTTGACGGTTTCGAAGTCGAGTCCTTCGTCGGGGTCGAGGTCGAACACCAGCCGGTCGGGCTTTTCGACATCGGCGACGCGGCTGCCCCAGCCATGGAATTCGATCGTCCCCATCTGGACGCAGGCGAGCAGGCCATCGGCATCGTCGACATAGAGATAGGGTTCGAGCGACCCGTCCTTCTCCTTGATGTCGACATGATGGACGTGGTCGCCGAAGCTGCCCGCATCATGCTTCTGGAAGAAGCATTGCCGCGCCCGGCCCTGCGGACAGCGCACGAGGCTGACGGGGCGGTCGGCAACCCAGGGGAGCATGATCGGCGCGACCGCGGCGTAATAGTCGGCGAGATCGCCCTTGGTGATCTTCGCGTCGGGGAAGATCACGCGGTCGCGGCTGCTGATCTTGATGTCGCTGTGCGCGGGCGGCGGCGGGGGTGCCGCACGCTCGGTCACGATGTCCTCGGCCGGCTTGTCGTCGCGCAGCGCGATGAAGCTTGCGTGGCGCACGACATTCTCGGCGGTGAATTCGGCAAAGGCGACCTCCGCGACCAGCTTCGGCGTGACCCAGTGCGCACCGCGTGCCGCGACCTTCGGCACGTCGGCGGGCGCGGTCTTGCGCTCGATCCGGGCGAGTTTGGCCATCAGCTCATCGGAATTCGATGCGTTGAATCCCGTACCCACCTTGCCGGCATAGCGCAGCGCGCCGTCTTGGTTGACGCCGAGCAGCAGCGAGCGCAGCCCCCGCCCCTTCGCGCTGCTCGGCAGCCAGCCAAGGATCACGAATTCCTGTCGCCGCGTGCATTTGATCTTGAGCCAGCTCTTGGTCCGCTTGCCGCGATAGGGCGCGTCGGCGCGCTTCGAGATCACCCCCTCATGTCCCTCGCGGCACATCGCCTCGAAAAGCTTCTCGCCCGCGCCGAGCACATGTTCGGAGAAAAGCAGCCGGGGGTCGGCGCCGTCGAGCAGCGCGCGCAGCCGCTCCTTGCGCTCGATCTGGGGAAGGTCGGTCAGGTCCTCGCCATCCTGTTCGAGCAGGTCGAAGGCGAAGAAGGCGAGGTCGCCGCGCCCGTCCGACAGCACCTCCTGCAGCGTCGAGAAGTCGGGCTTGCCGTCCTTGAACGCGACCACTTCGCCGTCGATCAGCGCGGAGGATGCCGGGAGGCTCGCCGCCGCTTCGGCGATGCCGGTGAACTTCTCGGTCCAGTCGAGCCCGCTGCGGGTATAGACGCGCGGCCCGCCCTTCCCCACCGCGACCAGCGCGCGATAGCCGTCATATTTCATCTCGTGCAGCCAGCCATTCCCGGACGGCACGGAGTCGACGAGCGTGGCGAGCTGCGGGTCGCGGAAGCTGGGGGCGGGTGCCGAGGCGCTTCGACGCGCGTTGGGCTTAGCTTTTTTGGCGGGCGGAGCATTCGGCTTCACGCCCTCGGCAATCTCCTGCATCGTCCGCCCTGTGGTGACGCTGGTCAGCCCCGTCTCGACCAGCGCGTCGGTGGCGCCGGCATGGGCGTCGTCGATCTTGCGGAGCAGCCAGTTCTCACGCTTCTCCTTGCCGCGCGGCTTGAGGCGGATCAGCAGCCATTCGCCCTTCATCCGCTCGCCTTCCAGGACGAAGTGGAGGTGGCCCTTGTCGAGGTCCTTCGCGCTCTTGCCCGGAATCGGCGCCCATTCGCCCTGATCCCACAACATCACCGTGCCGCCGCCATATTCGCCCTTGGGGATCGTGCCCTCGAAGGTCGCGTAGGACATCGGATGATCCTCGGTCCGCACCGCGAGGCGCTTCTCGCCGGGATCGATGCTGGGCCCGCGCGTCACTGCCCAGCTCTTGAGCACGCCGTCGATCTCCAGCCGGAAGTCCCAGTGCAGCCGGGTGGCATCGTGCTTCTGGACGATGAAGCGACGCCCTTTTCCCTTGGCGATCTCGCCGCGCGGCTCCGCCGTCTTCGCAAAGTCGCGCATCGCATTGTAGCGCGCGAGCGGATCGGCTTTCGCCATCGCGCTACTCCTTGAATGTCCGCCGCTCGATCCACCCGAACAACGTCAGGAGCAGAACCGAGGCAAGGGTGCCGATCACCGCGATCGGATAGAGTCCCGCGCCAAAGGAAATTCCGATCGCAGCCGCGAGCCAGATATGCGCGGCGGTGGTCAAGTTCTTCACCTCCCCCTTCGAAAAAACGATCAGCGCACCGCCGATCACGCCCGCCATCGCCGCGGTCCCCTCAATCACGCGCAGTGGGTCCGCCTGCGATTCCTCTCCGCCGAGCTGATAATAAAGCGCCAACGCGCACAGCGTGACCAGGGCCGCCGCGAAGCACAGGATCGCGTGGGTGCGCAGCCCTGCGCCATGGCCGCGCACCTCACGGTCGAGCCCCAGCAGCAATCCCGCGATCGCCGCGCCGCCCAGCCGGAGCCAAGGGTCCCAGCCCATGGCGGTAAAACTCAGCGGAGGATTCAGCTCCATCCCGTCACGCTCGCTTGCGCGCCGGGGCCTTTGCCGACGCTTTCTTGGCAGGCGCCTTTTTGGTCGAGGTCTTTTTTGCCGCCCCCGGCTTTTCCAGGCTCTTCTTGAGCGCGGCCATCAGGTCGACGACGTTGCCGCCGCGCGGATCGGCGCCGTCATCCTTGTCCTCGATGATCTTGCGGTTGCCCTTCTGCTTCTTCTTGCGCTCGATCAGCCCTTTCAGCGCGTCGACATAACGGTCGTGAAATTCCTGCGGATCGAAGGCGTGCGCTTTTTTCTCGATCAGCGATTCGGCCAGCCCGAGCAGTTCGGGATCGGGCTCGAGGTCTGGAATGTCGCGGAAATAGCCCTGCGCCTTGTGCACCTCGTCGGCGTAGCGCAGCGTTTCGAGCACCATCCCGCGCCCGCATGGCTTGAGGCTCACGACATATTCGCGGCCGCGCATCGCCAGCTGGCCGAGCCCGACCTTCTTGGTGCGCCTCAACGCCTCGCGCAGCACGACGAACGCTTCCTCGGCAAGATCGTCGGCGGGAACGACGAAATAGGGCTTCTCATAATAAAGCACGTCGATCTCATGCGCGTCGACGAACTGGGTCAGCTCCAGCGTCTTGCGCGATTCGAGCTTCACCGCGTCGATCTCGTCCTGGTCGAGCAGGACATATTCGCCCTTCTCAACCTCGAACCCCTTCATGATCTCGTCGGTATCGAC
The DNA here is from genome assembly GCF_046000505.1 of Sphingomonas plantiphila. NCBI lineage: Bacteria > Pseudomonadati > Pseudomonadota > Alphaproteobacteria > Sphingomonadales > Sphingomonadaceae > Sphingomonas > Sphingomonas plantiphila. The sequence goes on from NZ_JBELQC010000001.1 coordinate 433,279, forward strand.
CGGCCCGAGGCCCGGAACGACCTTTTCGTAACGGATGCGCTTGCCCGATGGTTCGTGGACCTGATGAAAGGACACCGACGCGCCCGATCGGGTCGCGGTGTAGATTTCGACCGGGATCGAGACCAGCGCGAGACGGATCTGTCCCTGCCAATATGCGCGCGCTGCCATGCTGAACCCTTTCGTTGCGAGGCCGATTCAAAGCGCGAGCGCGGGAGTCGTTCCGCAACTTGCGGCGTGACCTTGCCAACGCCTCTGCTACACCCTCGCAATGATGCTGCATTTCGCCGCGCTCGACTGGATGGTCGTCGGGCTCTACCTCGCGGTGCTGGCCGCGCTGTCCTGGCATTTCAACCGGGTCGAGACGCGCAGTACCGGGGATTATTTCCTCGCCGGGCGCAGCGTTCCGGCCTGGCTCGCGGCGGTGTCGGTGCTGGCGACCAACCAGTCTGCGGCGACGTTCCTCGGCGCGCCCGATTACGGATACCGCGCCGACTTCACCTATCTCGGCGCGGTGCTGGGCGCGATCCTCGCCGCCTTTTTCGTCGCGCACGTCCTGATCCCGCGCTTCTACGCGCTGCGCGTGTCGACCGTGTACGAGCTGCTGGAGACGCGGTTCGATGCGCGGGCGATGCGCTGGGCCGGGGGCATGTACCTCGCCGGGCGGGTGCTGTCGGGCGGCGCGCGCGTCTATCTGGCGGCGATCGCGATCGCGATGGTCGGATTCAATGCGATCGATGCCCGCTCGATCATCCTCGCCGCTGCCACGCTGATGGCGGCCAGCCTGCTCTTCACGCTGCGCGGCGGGCTGCGTTCGGTGATCTGGAACGATTTCGTGCAGTTCGTCGTCTATGCCGGCGCCGCCATCGCGGTGCTCATCTTCCTGCGCCTCGCCATCCCGCTCGACACGCCTACGCTGATCGACGCGCTACGCAACGCGCCCGACGGGGCGAACAAGCTGCGGCTGTTCGATTTCTCGACCGATCCGGCAAAGCCGTTCACCGTGCTGGCCGCGGTCACCGGGCTGTTCCTGCTCAACACCGCCAGTTCGGGCCTCGATCAGGACACGACGCAGCGCCTGCTCGCCAGCCCCGACGCGAAGACCGGCGCGCGCGGCCTGATCCTCTCGGCGCTGGGAAGCGTGCCGGTGATCGCGATCTTCGTCGCCATCGGGCTGATGCTCCACATCTTCTACGATCGCCCCGACCTGATGGGCGCCGATCACACGCTGTCCGAGAATTTCGCGGGCGAAAAAATCACCGTGTTCGTCAACTATATCCTGACCCAGTTGCCCCCCGGACTGCGCGGCATAGTCACGATCGGCGTCGTCGCCGCAGCCGTCTCGACCGTGACCTCAGCGCTCAATTCGATGTCGTCGGTGCTGGTCAGCGACTTCTACCGCCCGTGGCGCGAGGCGCGCGGCGGGGCGGCGGACCGGCATTATGTCCATGCCGGGCGCTGGGGCATGGGAGTGGTCGCGCTGGCGATGTTCGCGACCGCCGTGCTGAGTTATTACTGGCAGAAGCACAGCGACATGCCGCTGCTCGAATTCGTGCTGTCGGTGATGGTGTTTGCCTATGCCGGGCTGCTGGGTGTCTATGGCGTCGCGATCTTCACCCGGCGCGGGACGACCGCGTCGGTCATCGCCGCGTTGATCACCGGATTCATCACGGTGTTGCTGCTCCAGCCGTTCACCTTCGGCCCACCGGGTCTCGCCTTTCCCTATCAGCTGTGCATCGGGACGCTGGTGGCGACGCTTGTCGCTGCGATCCCGCGCGGACGGCGAGAGGTTGACGTCGCCGCGCCCTGACGTGATTCTGTAGGGGTAGGCCGACCGATTCCCCCGGGCAGGCCATGGAGACACCGATGACCCGTTTGTTCCGGCGTGCCGGCACCGCCCTCGCGCTCTTTTTCGTCGCGCCGCACGCACTCGCCCAGACCGCGCCCGCACCCGCGCCCGCCGCGCAGGTCCAGGACGCCGATCCCGCGCTGTGGGTGGTCAAGGACGAGGACACCACCATCTATCTGTTTGGCACGATCCATGTGCTCAAGCCTGGGCTGAGCTGGTTCGACGAGGCGGTGAAGAAGGCGTTCGACGAGAGCGCCGAGATGGTGACCGAGATCGGCACGATGCCCGACCAGGCGGCGATCCAGCCGCTGCTGATGAAGCATGCGATCAGCATGAGCGGCCCAAGCCTGACCGAGCGACTGCCGGAGGAGAAGCGCGCGGCATTCACCAAGGCCGTGACCGATGCCGGCATTCCGGTCGCCGCAGTCGACCGGTTCAAGCCCTGGTTCGCGGCCAGCCAGCTCGGCCTGGTCGCGCTGCAGAAGGCGGGATATGACCCGAATTCGGGCGTCGAGCAGAAGCTGAGCGAGGCGGCCAAGGCGGCGAACAAGCCGGTATCTGGGCTTGAGACCATCGATCAGCAGTTCGGCTTCTTCAACGCGCTGTCCGAAGAAGCACAGATCAAGTTCCTGACCGAATCGCTCGACCAGCTCGAGAATGTCGGCCCGGAATTCGCCAAGATGGTCGCCGAATGGTCGGAGGGCGACGCAGTCGGCCTCGCCGCGATCATGAACGAGGCGCTGCGCAGTTCGCCCGAGCTGAGCAAGATGCTGCTCGCCGACCGCAACGCCCGCTGGGCCGAGTGGATCGACACGCGGCTCGATACGCCGGGCGTGGTGTTCGTCGCGGTGGGTGCGGGGCACCTCGCAGGCGACGACAGCGTTCAGGCGATGCTCGCCAAGCGCAAGATCAAGACGCAGCGTATCGAATATTGAAAACCCGATGCCCGGCGCCGCGTGCGCCGGGCGTTCGGATCAGAACAGCTGCGGCTGGCGCACCGGCCGGACCACCGGACCGCTGCCGCGACGCCGTTCAAGCTCGACCTGCGCGGTGTAGCGAATGTCCTCGTCGCGATCCTGCAGGAAGGCGTCGAGCGCATCGTCGTCGATCTCGCTCCATTCCTTGCCGCGATCCGGACCGTAGCGGACGCGCGGGAGCAGCCCGGGCAGCTTCGACCATTCGATCAGTTGCGAGACACTCGCCTCGTTGAGCATGTCGCGCAGGTGGTGCGCGGTGACATAGGCGTCGGGAAAGGCGCGATGGACCGGCAGGCCGCGTTCATGCTCCATCCCCTCCGGCATGCGGTAGTAGCGCAGGAACTGGTTCGAGAAACCGGGGCTGTCCGGCCATAGCCGCAAAGCGCACTTATAGGTGCAGATCCAGTCGGCACCGCGCGTCAGCGCGGGCGTGCAGAACTGCTCCTCGAAGCTCGCGCGGTGCGCGGCGAGCGCGACCCGGCGCGGCCAGGGATCGAGGATCGGGCGCGCGACGTCGTGCCACCACGGCGCATCCGCCACGTCGACGTCGCGGATGTGATGCACGGCCATGGTGAGCGGCGGGATCGGACGCCCCGGATTGACCAGGCGGCTGCCACCTTCGCCATCCAGCGCCCAGCGTCCGTCGCTTCCCAGCTTCACGTCCTGCCAGCCGATCTCGCACACGGCATGCGCGGGCGGGGCGTTGCCGGTGGTCTCGAGATCGATGACGCGGATGATCTGGGGGGCGGCGGCCATGCCCCCATGTGGGGGCAGGCCGGCGATTCGGCCACCCCCTTTAACGCATCAATGCCCCGCCTGCGGTCCGCGCTCCAGGCCGCTCGCGGCGAGCTGGGCATCGATCATCGCCAGCAGACGGTCCACGCCTTCCTGCGTCTTTCCCTCGGCCCGCGCCACGAGCACGTCCTGCGTGTTCGATGCGCGCAGCAGCCACCAGCCGTCCGGCGTGTTGACCCGCGCTCCGTCGGTGTCGTTGACATCCGCACCCTCGGCCTTCAGCCGGTCGAGCACCTCGTCGATCACCGCGAATTTGCGGCTCTCATCGACCTGGAAGCGCATTTCGGGGGTGTTGACGATCGCGGGCATCGCGCTGCGGATGTCGCTCATCGACTTGCCGATCAGGTGGACCGCGTTGATCAACTGGACCGCGGCATATTGCGCGTCGTCGAAGCCATAATAGTCCTGCGCGAAGAAGATGTGCCCGCTCATCTCGCCGGCCAGCGGCGCGCCGGTTTCCTTCATCTTGGTCTTGATCAGGCTGTGGCCGGTCTTCCACATCAGCGGCTTCCCGCCCAGTTCGGAAATACGATCGTACAGCGCCTGGCTCGCCTTCACGTCGGCGATGATCGTCGCGCCCGGGTCCTTGCGCAGCACAGGTTCGGCCAGAACGGACAGAAGCTGATCGCCCCAGATCACGCGGCCCTGGCCGTCGATCGCGCCGATCCGGTCGCCGTCCCCGTCGAAGGCCAGTCCGAAATCGAGCTGTTTCTCCGCGACCAGCGCCTTGAGATGAGCCAGATTCTTCTCTTCGGTCGGATCGGGATGATGGTTGGGGAAATTGCCGTCCACATCGGTGAACAGCGTGTGATGCTCACCCGGGAGCAGCTTCACCAGCTTTTCAATCACCGGCCCGGCGGCGCCGTTGCCGCAATCCCAGCCGATCCGGAAGCTGCCGCCGGCATAGCCCGCCAGCAACCGCCCGACATAGTCGTCCATGATATCGGCGTCGGTGACCGTGCCCTCGCCGTCTTCCCAGTCGCCTTCGGCCGCCATCTTGCCCAGCCGCTGAATATCCTCGCCGAAAAACGGCAGGTGCTGGAACACCATCTTGAAGCCGTTGTAATTGCCGGGATTATGGCTGCCGGTTATCTGGATGCCGCCATCCACCTCTAGCACCGCCTCGGCATAATAGAGCATCGGCGTCGGCCCCAGCCCGACCCGGACCACGTCGCAGCCCGACGCGGTCAGCCCGTCGATCAACGCGGCCTCGAGCATCGGGGAGGATTCGCGCCCGTCGCGGCCCACGGCGACGCGATGCCCGCCCGAACGGCGCAGCAACGTCGCAAAGCCGCGGCCGATCGCGCGCGCGTCGTCGGGCCCGAGCGTCTGCCCCACGATACCGCGGATGTCGTATTCACGCAGCGAGGTCGGATCGAAGCGATGGGTCATTGGGCCTCCGGGGATTGGGACGCGCTTCATTTCGCGCACGTCACGTAAACTACAACGGTCAAACGCCGATGACGGAAATGCGTTTCAGTTTTTCGGCTTCAGCAACGTATCGCGCGCGGCATTCACCTGGCGCGTCAGCTCAGGCGAGCCGCCCCGGTCGGGATGCACGTTGGCGATCAGGCGCCGGTGGGCGGCACGGACCTCGTCGGGCGGGGCTCCGGGCTGGACTCCCAGAACCGCGCACGCCGCCGCTTCTTCGGGATCGCGCGGCTGGGGTGGCGGGGCGGGCTTGGGCGTGCCGGGCAGCGGACGGCCCCAGCCGTGCCACATCCGCCAGCCGAGCCAGCCGACCAGCACGGCGATGAGCAGCTTGGCGATCATGCGAACATCGGCATGGTCGCTTCGACCTCTGGCAGCGCCAGCGCAGCCATCATCTCGCGCAGTTCCTGGCGCGCAGCGACATGCGCGAGACCCATCGCCCCGAACTCGCGGCTGTCGAGCATCGTCAGCCCCTTGGGAAACAGCTCGCGATAGATCACGCGTTCGGACAGGCCCGGAATGACGCGGAAACCGACGCGCTTGGCAAGCTGGTCGATCGCTTCCGATACGCGCCGCATGTTGCGCGCCTCGATATGCTGCATGCGGTTGCGCAGCACGACCCAGTCGATCGTCTGCCCGTCCGCCTTCGCCCGGCGCTTGCGCGAATCCCAGATCAGCTCGGAATAGAAGCTCGGCCGAACCACCTTGAACGTGTCGGGGTCGACCTGTCCGATCAGGTCGAAATCGACGAAGCTGTCGTTCATCGGCGTCACCAGCGTGTCGGCATTGGTGATCGCGATCCGCCCGAACTTGTCGTCGCGTCCCGGCGTGTCGACGATCAGGAAATCGGCGTCCTGGCCCAGCCGCTCGAGCGATTCCGAAAAGCGGGCGATATTCTCGCCGTCATGCGTCTCATAGCGCGGCATCGGCAGCGGACGGCCGACGCGCTTCATCGTTGCGAGGCGGTTGTCGAGATAGCGACCCATCGTGCGCTGGCGATGATCGAGGTCGAAACAGGAGACGCGCGCGCCCTTCATCGCGAGCGCGATCGCGGTGTGCACCGCGGTGGTCGACTTGCCCGTCCCGCCCTTTTCGTTGGCAAAGACGATGACATGCAACGGGTTGGATGCGTCCGTCACGTAACTTCCCTGATTGACACCCGGCCTGCCCCCCATAGAAGGCCGCCCTTCGTCCCATATCCAAGGCCTGTAGCGCGTGCAAACGATCCGTCAGCTCCCCGACCTCCGCGATACCGTTTCGGGATTCCGTGCGGCAGGAGAGCGGATCGCCTTCGTGCCGACGATGGGCGCGCTGCATGCCGGCCACATGGCGCTGGTGGCGGAGGCAAAGCTGGCGGCGCCGCGCGTGATCGTCTCGATCTTCGTCAATCCGAAGCAGTTCGCGCCCGGCGAGGATCTCGCCAAATATCCGCGCAAGGAGCAGGCCGACGCGCGGCTGCTCTCTTCGGCGGGGGTCGACCTGCTGTGGATGCCACCGGTCGAGGTGATGTATCCCGAGGGGCATGCCACCAACATCTCGGTTTCGGGCGTGAGCGAGCCGCTCGACGGCGCTGCGCGACCGGGTCATTTCGATGGCGTCGCGACCGTGGTTGCCAAGCTGTTCAATCAGGTGAAGCCCGACATCGCGCTGTTCGGCGAAAAGGATTTCCAGCAGCTGGCGGTGATCCGCCGCATGGTTAGCGATCTCGATTTCGACATCGACGTGCGCGGCGTGCCGACCCAGCGCGACGATGATGGCCTCGCCCTCTCCTCGCGCAATGTCTATCTCGCGCCCGAGGATCGCGCCGCCGCCGTGGCGCTGCCGCGCCAGCTGGGTGTCGCCGCGCGCGCGATCGAAAAGGGCGACGATCCCCAGACCGCGCTCACCGCCGCCCGCGCATCGCTGGAAGCAGCGGGATTCGAGGTCGATTATGTCGAGCTCGTCGATGCCGCCAGCCTCGGCGCGCCCGTCCCGGGGCAGCCGCGCCGGCTGCTCGCCGCAGCGAAAATCGCCGGAACGCGCCTCATCGACAATATCCCGGTCGCCGATCCGGAATGAACGGGTAAACCGCGTTAACCATTTGCTTACCACGATGCCCCACTCTCGATCTCATGATGATTGAGATCAACAGTGGGGCATTATCATGGGCAACAGTCTTAAGAGCGCACAGTTCCTGATCGACAGCCGGCTGGCCGACGCGGCACGCGGAAACGCCGATGCCGCCTATGAACTCGGCATGGTCTATTCGAGCGGTGCCTCGGGCATCGACATGGACCTGATCGAGGCGCACAAATGGTTCAACATCGCCGCCCTCAAGGGTAGCGCACAGGCGCCCTATATGCGCGCCGAAGTCGCGGAAGACATGACCGCCCGCGAGATCATCGAAGCACAGAAACAGGCCCGCGCCTGGCTGCAGCTGACGAGCCTCCGCGCGGCCTGATCCTCAGGCCTTGGCGGCCGCCTTCTTCTTCGGCGCTGCCTTCTTGGCTGCGGGCTTCTTCGCCGGCGCCTTGCGCCCGCCCTTCTTCTTGGCCGGACCCGCTGCGGCCTTGGCATCGATGAGCTGGACCGCTTCCTCCAGCGTCAGTGCGGCCTGATCGACCGTCTTGGGCAGCGTCGCGTTGGTCGTGCCGTCGGTCAGATAGGCGCCATAGCGCCCCTCCATCAGCTTGATCTCCGCGCCCGACACCGGATGCGCGCCAAACACCTTGAGCGGCTCGCGCGATCCGCGCTGCGGCCGCCCGCCATTGGCCGCGGCCTCGGCGAGCTTGACCACCGCGGCATTCATCCCCGTCTCGAACACCTCGGCGGTCGAGGTCAACCGCGCATATTTGCCGTCATGCGCGAGATAGGGGCCATAGCGACCGATCGACGCGGTGATCGGGTTGCCGGTCTCGGGATGGTTGCCGATCGTGCGCGGGAGGTTGAGCAGCCTGACCGCCCAGTCGAGATCGAGCTCGGGAATATCCTTGGGGATCGACGCGCGCGACGCCTCCTTGCCCTCGCCGCGCTGGATATAGGGGCCGAAGCGTCCCGAGCGGCGGCTGATGTCCTCGCCCGTCTCCGGGTCCTGCCCGATCACCTCGGGCCCGGTATCGGCGCCATCGGCCCCGCCCGGCTGGCCGAAGCGGCGGGTGAACTTGCAGTCGGGATAGTTGGAGCACGCGACGAACGCCCCAAACTTGCCGCCGCGCAGCGCCAGCCGCCCGTCGCCACAGCTCGGGCACAGGCGCGGGTCGGTGCCGTCCCCCTTGTCGGGGAAGAGATAGGGTTCGAGGAACTTGTCGAGCTCGGCGGTCACCTCGCTCGGTTTTTGCTCCATCACTTCTTCGGTGCGCGGGCGGAAGTCGCGCCAGAAGGCGTCGAGCACCGCCTGCCACCCGGCACGCCCGCCCGACACGTCGTCGAGCTCTTCCTCGAGCCCCGCGGTGAAGTCATAATTGACGTATTTCTCGAAGAACCGCTCGAGGAAGGCGGTCAGCAGCCGCCCGGTCTCCTCGGCGAAGAAGCGGTTCTTCTCGACGCGGACATAGGCGCGGTCCTTGAGCACCTGGATGATCGAGGCATAGGTCGAGGGGCGGCCGATGCCGAGCTCCTCGAGCCGCTTGACCAGCGAGGCCTCGGAGAAGCGCGGCGGCGGCTGGGTGAAATGCTGTTCGGCGTCGACCCCGGTCTTGGCCGGGGTGTCGCCGTTGCGGATCACCGGCAGGCGGCGCGAATCCTCGTCGCCCTCGTCGTCCTTGCCTTCCTCGTACAGCGCGAGATAGCCGGGGAAGATCACCACCTGCCCGGTCGCGCGCAGCGCGTCCTGCCCGGTCGGTTCTTCCAGCTCTACCGTGGTGCGCTCCATCCGTGCGCTCGACATCTGGCTCGCCAGCGCGCGCTTCCAGATCAGGTCGTACAGGCGCGCATGATCGCCCGATCCCGCCTTGTCCTTGCCGAAATCGGTCGGGCGGATCGCCTCGTGCGCTTCCTGCGCGTTCTTGGCCTTGGTCTGGTACTGGCGCGGCTTGTCGGGGATGTAGCTCGCCTGATAGCGCCCGACGATCGCCTTGCGTGCGGCGTCGATCGCGCTCGAATCCATCTGCACGCCGTCGGTGCGCATATAGGTGATCGCGCCATCCTCGTAGAGCGCCTGCGCGATCCGCATCGTATGGCTGGCCGAGAAGCCGAGCTTGCGCGCCGCCTCCTGCTGCAACGTCGAGGTGGTGAAGGGCGGCGGCGGGTTGCGCATCGCCGGCTTGGTCTCGACGCTCGCCACGGTGAAGCGGCCCTGCTCGACCGCCGCCTTGGCGCGCATCGCGCTGCCCTCGTCGCCGATCGACAGCCGGTCGAGCTTCTTGCCCTCGAACCGCACCATGCGCGCGTCGAACGCGGTCCCGTCATGCTCCAGATGCGCGGTGACGGACCAATATTCCTGGGGCCGGAACAGCTCGATCTCGCGCTCGCGCTCGACGATGAGGCGCAGCGCGACCGACTGGACGCGGCCCGCCGACTTGGCGCCAGGCAGCTTGCGCCACAGCACCGGCGAGAGCGTGAAGCCGACCAGATAATCGAGCGCACGGCGCGCGCGATAGGCGTCGATCAGGTCGGTATCGAGCTGGCGCGGCGCGGCCATCGCCTGCGTCACCGCCGCCTTGGTGATCGCATTGAAGGTGACGCGCTCGACCTCCTTGGGCAGCGCCTTCTTCTTCGCCAGCACCTCCTGGACGTGCCACGAAATCGCCTCCCCCTCGCGATCGGGGTCGGTGGCGAGGATCAGGCGGTCGGCCTTCTTGGCCTCATCGGTGATCGCCTTGAGCTGCTTGGCCTTGTCGGGATAGGTCTCCCAGTCCATCGCGAAGCCGTCGTCGGGCTGCACCGATCCGTCCTTGGGCGGCAGGTCACGGATATGGCCGTACGAGGCGAGGACGCGATAGTCCTTGCCGAGATATTTCTCGATGGTTTTCGCCTTGGCGGGCGATTCGACGATGACAAGCTGCATGAGATTCCGGTGGTCCTTACGTGTACGCGCGAGGATGGGAAGCCGAAATAGGGGGCGTCAAGCGGAACTCCACCCCCATCTCGATGCCGCATCCTCTATAATGGAGGCTGAAAGGACGGACAGATGGCCTCGGTCGAACGGCTGATAAACGAACATGCGCGGATCAGCGCGCGCGGCGACGCGCTGCTGCGGTCGGCCGGGACCGAGTCCGCGATGATGCTTCGCACGATGATCGTCGGGCTGGACACCGAACTCGCCGCCCATCTCGCGACCGAGGATCTGGAAGTCTATCCGCAGCTGCTCTCCCATGGCGATCTGGCGCAACGCGAAGCGACCGCGATCGCCTTGGCGGATTTCGACAAGCTTGCCGGGGACTGGCGCGCTTATGTCGACGAATGGACCGCCGACGAAATCGACGGCGACCGCGAACTGTTCGTCGAGGCGAGCAAGCAGGTTCTCTCCGCACTGTCGGCACGCATCCGCATCGAGAACGAGCTTCTGTATCCGCTCGCCCTGCGCTGCGGCACGATCACCCTGCGGGAGGCCGGCGCTCGGATCAGCGCAGGCTGACGCGCCCGCCGGCGTGGCGCTCAAGCCGCCCCGCGAGTTCCAGTTCGAGCAACACCAGCTGCACCGCGGCGCCCGGCAGCGCCGCCTGGCGGATCAGCTCGTCGACCGGCACCGGCACCGGACCCAGCAGCTGTTCGATCCGCCGTCGATCGGCATCGTCCGGTTCGGCCGGCGGCTTCGCGCCATATCCCGAAACCGGCGCACGCACCGCGCGCGGGTCGATCGGGCGGATCATCTCGAGGATATCGTCCACCCCCTGCACGAGCGTCGCGCCCTCGCGGATCAGCAGGTTGCAGCCCTGCGCGCGCGGGTCGAGCGGCGAGCCGGGAACCGCCATCACCTCACGTCCCGCTTCGTTGGCGATGCGTGCGGTGATCAGCGAGCCCGAGCGCGGCGCCGCCTCCACCACCACCGTGCCGAGTGCCAGCCCGGCAATGATGCGGTTGCGCGAGGGGAAATGGCGCGCCAGCGGCTCGGCGCCCGGCGGCTGTTCGGCGACCAGCAGCCCTTCCGCCGCGACCCGGGCCTGCAACTCCCGGTTCTCCGGCGGGAAGACGATGTCGATTCCGCTGGCGATCACGCCCACCGTACCGCCGCCGTGATCCCCGGCGATCGATCCCTGATGCGCCGCGGTATCGATGCCGCGCGCCAGCCCGGACACGACCGTCACCCCCGCCCCCGCGAGTCCCTGCGCCAGTTGCCGCGCGAACCGGCATGCCGCCGCCGACGCGTTGCGCGCGCCGACCATCGCGATGCAGGGTCGTGCGAGCAGCGCGCCGTCGCCCATCACGATCAACGCGGGCGGGGCGTTTTCCAGTTCGGCGAGCAGCGGCGGATAGTCGACATCGTCGAGGAACAGGTAGCGGGCGCCCAGCCGCTGGGTCATCGCGATCTCGCGCCGAACCGCCCCCGGATCGACCAGCGCCGGCGCCTGCCCCCCGCCGCGCTGGGCCAGCAGCGGCAAGGCGTCGAGCGCGGCTTCGGCCGACCCGAAGCGCGCGACCAGTTGACGATAGGTGACCGGGCCGATGCGGGGCGAGCGGACGAGGCGAAGCCGGGCAAAGCTCGCCGCGTCGTCAGCCATGTTTGCGGCCGAGGCGCGGCTCGTTGCCCGCAAGCAGCCGCTCGACATTCTCGCGGTGTTTCCACAACACGATCAGCGCCAGCACCACCAACAGCAATACCACGTCGAACCGGTCCATCAGCGCGGCACTCACCGGTGCGCTGATCGCCGCCGTCATCCCCGCGACCGAAGAGATGCGGACCGTGGCGAGCAGTCCCAGCCAGACGATGGCGAAGACCACTCCGCAAGGCCAGTGCAGCGCCAGGACGATGCCCATCAGCGTCGCGACGCCCTTCCCGCCGCGAAAGCCCAGCCAGACGGGGTAGCAATGGCCGATAAAGGCGCCCGCCGCGGCGAGAACGCCGGTGCCCGGCCAAAGCGTCTCCGCGATCCACACCGCCGCCGCACCCTTGAGCAGATCGAGCAGCAATGTCGCAGCCGCCAGCCCCTTGCGCCCCGTCCGCAGCACGTTGGTCGCGCCGATATTGCCCGAACCGATCTGCCGCAGATCGCCCGCGCCTGCGATACGCGTCAGCAGCACCCCGAACGGGATCGAACCGAGCAGATAGCCGAACACGATGGCGAGCGTCGGCGCGATCCAGAGCATCTGTGTCTGCATGTTTCCCCTTGCTTGGACAAAGGCTAGGTCGTTCGGTAAGCGGGCGCAACAATCTCGATCAGCGGAATTTTTCACATGGCCGACGACCGGCCCATCCTTTTCTTCGATTCGGGCGTGGGCGGGCTTTCGGTGCTGGCGCCGACGCGCGCGCTGCTGCCCTCGGCGCCGCTGGTCTATGCCGCGGACAGCGCCGGGTTTCCCTATGGCACGCGCAGCGAGGATGAGATTGCGGCGCGCGTTCCCGCGCTGCTCGGGCGCCTGGCGGAGCGCTATCGCCCGCGCCTGATCGTCATCGCCTGCAATACCGCATCGACCATCGCGCTCGCCCATGTCCGCGCCGCGCTGGACGTGCCGATCGTCGGAACCGTTCCGGCGATCAAGCCCGCTGCGGCAGTGTCGCAGAGCCGCGTGATCGGCGTGTTGGGGACGCGCGCCACGGTCCGCCAACCCTATGTCGACGATCTCACGGCGCGCTTCGCGGCAGACTGCACCGTGCTGCGGCACGGCAGTGCCGATCTGGTCGAACTGGCAGAGGCGAAGCTGCGCGGGGCGGCCCCCGATCCGGCGCGGTTCCGGGCGGTGCTCGACGGATTGTTCGAGCAGCCGGGGGGGGAGCGGATCGACGTGATCGTCAACGCCTGCACGCATTTCCCGCTGGTCGCGACCGAACTCGCCGCCGCCGCGCCGCATCCAGTGACATTCGTCGATGGCGGCCCGGGGATCGCCCGGCGAATCGCGCATCTGACGCAGGAAATGGACTGGCCCGCGCAGGCGTCGCCAGGAATCGCGGTATTTACGGCGACACCGGATCCGGCGCTCGCCCCGGCGCTTGCCGGTTATGGCCTCACCCGGCTGGAAACGCTTTGATCGCGGATCGGGCCATGGCCCGCCCGGCACATGCCAACTGACATGTGCCGGTCAGCACCATGGTGTCCACATTGCGTGTACGATCAGGCGTGCACTGCGCCGACGGGCGTCGTCATCGATTTCAGCCGTTCGGCATAGACTTCAGCCATCGCAATATGCGCGTGGCGTGCCCCCGAATCGTGTGCACGCTCGGCGCGCAGCCGCTCCGCCCGTTCACGCCGGACGTAATAATCATAGTCGCTCTGTCGCATCGCTTGAGCCTCCCTCGTCAAAGCGGGAGCGCGTCGGGCTCTCAGCCGCGGATTTGCTTGGAGTCTCCGTCCGCGGTGCCCTTCCTATAGCATAGTTTGATCGTCGAGTCCTGATATGAGGCAAGCGGGGCCGTAACGATCGCCGATCGCACTGATCGAAACTCTCCGTAATCCCCACAGTGGAAACGGCCGGAAAAAATCGCTAACGGGATGCCCCATGACAAGCGATGCTCCCCAGCGCACCGTGGATTATTCCCGCGTCTTCAACCAGGCGATCGACCGATTGCACGCCGAAGGGCGCTACCGGGTGTTCATCGACATCCTGCGCAACAAGGGCATGTTTCCCAACGCGCGCTGCTTTGCGGGACATAACGGACCCAAGCCGATCACGGTGTGGTGCTCGAACGACTATCTCGCCATGGGCCAGCATCCCAAGGTGATCGCCGCGATGGAAGAAGCGCTGCACGATGTCGGCGCCGGATCGGGCGGGACGCGCAACATCGGCGGCAACACGCATTATCATGTCGATCTGGAAGGCGAGCTGGCCGACCTGCACGGCAAGGAAGCGGCATTGCTGTTCACCAGCGGCTATGTCTCGAACGAGGCGACACTGTCGACGCTGGCCAAGGTGCTGCCGGGCTGCATCATCTATTCCGACGAGCTCAATCACGCGTCGATGATCGCGGGCATCCGCAATTCGGGATGCGAGAAGCGCGTATTTCGTCACAACGACCTTGCGCATCTCGAAGAGCTGCTCGCGGCTGACGATCCCGCAGCGCCCAAGCTGATCGCGTTCGAGAGCGTCTATTCGATGGATGGCGATATCGCGCCGATCCACGCGATCTGCGACCTGGCCGACACGTACAACGCGCTCACCTATCTCGACGAGGTTCATGCCGTCGGCATGTACGGCGCGCGCGGCGGCGGGATTTCGGAACGCGACGACGCGGCGCACCGGCTGACGATCGTCGAAGGCACGCTGGGCAAGGCGTTCGGGGTGATGGGCGGCTACATCGCAGCCGACCGCACGATCATCGACGTGATCCGCAGCTATGCGCCGGGCTTCATCTTCACCACGTCGCTCTCGCCGGTGCTGGTCGCGGGCGCGCTCGCGAGCGTGCGCCACCTCAAGGCATCGAGCGAAGAGCGCGACGGCCAGCAGGCTGCGGCTGCCACGCTCAAGACGATGTTCGCCGATGCCGGGCTGCCGGTGATGGATTCGACCACGCACATCGTCCCGCTGATGGTCGGCGATCCGGTCAAGGCGAAGAAGATCAGCGATATCCTGCTCGCCGAATATGGCGTCTATGTTCAGCCGATCAATTATCCGACCGTCCCGCGCGGGACCGAACGGCTGCGCTTCACGCCCGGCCCAGCGCATGACGAGGCGATGATGGCGGAGCTTACCACCGCGCTGGTCGAGATCTGGGAACGGCTGGAGCTGCGCGCCGCCGCTTAGCGCGAGACGCCGGACCCGCTTGCGATGCCGGTCCCGGTCAGCGCCGACGCACCGGCCGTCGCATCGTCACGACCGGGCCGGTCTGCTGCCCCTCCGCCACCTCGAAACCAAGCCGCCGATAGATGCGCAAGGCCGGGTTTTCGATCGCCACCTCCAGAACGGCGGGAACACGAACCGCATCCGCAACCTCAATCCACGCACGTAGGAAGTAGAGTCCAGCGCCGGTAGCGCGGGCCTCCGGCATCACCGCCAGATCGACGCCATGGCTTTCGGCCGAACGCCAGGCGATCATGAAGCGCCCGATCGGGCGACCTTCCAGTTCCGCGATCCGCTGCATCGCTTCGGGATGCGCAGTGTCGTGGGCGACCCGCTGGATCAGCGCCTGGTGGCGGAGCAGCGGATCGGGCAGCATCCCCGCCATCGGCGAGCAGGCGACGAACAGGTCGGTCAAGAATTCCGCATCGTCCCGACGCTGCGGACGACAGGTCAGATTGGGCGCCCGAGCGACAAAGGCCCGGTCGAAGGCGCCGGCGCAATCCTGAATCGGTTCAGTCATGGCGATCCTCCCGGCGCAGCTGTTCCAGACGAGCATAGGGCTGCGCGAGATGCGCCTGCACCGCGGCACGAATGGCGGCGTTGACGGCAGCGCGTTTGGTCGACCCGTCCGCCGCGAAACGCCGGTCAGGCGCCTTGGCATCACGCAGCGCTGCCGCGCTCATTGCTGCCCGCTCCTGCTCATTGGGCGCAAATCCAAAATGGGCCGGAATGACATCGGCCATCCGTGCGACCAGCGCGTTATAATTGATCAGCAATCCATCACGTCGATCATAATGTTCCAAAGCCGCGCACAGAAGCCGGCCGAGAACCTGGGCGCCATAGCCTTCACGCGAGAAGGGCGTGCCATCTTCGAGCGCCGCGATCCCGGGCACCCCACCGGCAAAATGCGTCCCTGCGAGGCGCATTTGCGAGACCATCACCTCTTCGGGATCGCGGTAGAGAAACACCCAGGGCACGTTCGGGAAGGCAGCGCGGTAGAGCGGCAGCGACAGGATGTGCCATGCGTCGAGCTTGAGGAAATAGCGACGCGCGGACCCGCCACGATCGCGCCCGAACGCTGCGACGATCGCCCTCAGCGCGGCGACTTGTCGGTCGACCGGAATGCCGGGCGTGGCGGCCCATTGCACGACCGCATCGATCGGCTCTGCCTCGGCAACGACGATGTGGTGCGGCACCGCCGCCAGCATCTGCGCTGCAAGTGTCGAGCCGCAACGCGACATGTGAAAGATCAGCCCCGCCGGCGCCAGCGTCGCTTCGCGCGCGGCGCCGGCGACGAGGGCGTCGAGACCGGTGCGAACCCGGAACGCGTGGCTGAACGGACGCGACGCCATGTGCCGCACCGAATCCGCATAGAAGGGTTCGGTCAGTCGCCGCTCCCCGAACCAAGCCCAGTCGAAGGCAAGGGCGCCCGCCGTCGCGATCGACCGGGCGGGTAGCCAGCCCCGATCGGGCCAATGGTCGCGCTCGATCGGCGTGCCGTACGACGCAGACCGATCGGGGACGATGAGCCCCAGTTCGGTCGCCACTGCCCGCGCCTCATCCTCGAACCGGTCGGGCCGATCGATGGCGCCGAGCTGCGCCTGCATCTCAGGGCTGGCGAGTACGGCGTCTCGAAACCGACCATCTTCCTCGGTGCTCGTCCTCATCCGCGCGCCATCAGGTCCGCAAGCCAATCATCGACCAGCGCGTCGATCACCAGGTGCACCCGGTCGCGCGTCCCACGGTTGGCGACCGAATGGGGATCGGCGAGGCGCAGATACCACGCCTCGCCCGGCCGCATCGCGACCGGGACGTCGTTCAGCAGAAAGGTGACGTGCGGATTGGTCGTGATCGGAATGTGGATGCGCGCGACGCCACATTCGGCGGCGAGATCATGGTCGCGATGCGGCTTGATGATCGATCCGGGCGTGAGCCGCATCAGCCGCACCGCCTGCAGCGGACAAGGAAACTGCGCGAGCAGCGCGCGAAAATAGGGAGTGCGGTCGAGCAGCGGTCCGTCGACGAATTCGGTTGCGGTCGGATCCGAATAGATCGTCATCACCGGATGGGTCGCACCCTGCGCATGTCGCAGCGGCAGGACCGACCAGTCGCCTTCGTAATTCTGGCGGACGAGATGATCGATCCAGTCGCGATCGATCTCGGCGAGATCGGCGCGCAGGCAGTCGACGTCGAACGCGAGCGGCAGGCGCAGCCGGTCGGGCCAGTGTGCGCCGGTCGAACCGTGTGAACTGATCGTCTCGACCTGCATCCCGCTCCCCGATCCGGGGGCGAGCCTAGCGGGGCACGGAGCGCGCGACTAGTCGGCCTGAGCCGCATCCTTTGCGGGTTGCGGCAACCAGCCGTTCGCCCGCGCCCACGCCGCGAACAGGCGCGGCCAGGCGGCGACCGGCTCGCCGCGCTTGCCCAGGCCCCAGCTGTGTCCGCCCCGCTCGAACAGATGCAGTTCGACCGGGCGCTTCGCCGCGCGCATCGCGGCATAGAGGCGCTGGCTATGCTCCGGATCGGCGATCGGATCGTCGGCCGCGTGGGCGAGGAAGATCGGCGGGGTCTGCGCCGTCACCAGCGCCTCGACCGACATGGTGTCGCGATAGCCGGGCAGGACGCTAAGATGCTTGGCCGTGCGCGTGGTATCGATCGGCGCGCGCATCGACACCACGGGATAGATCATCGCCGCGAAATCGGGGATCGCACTGACCCGGTCGGCAACGTCGCCTGGCGGGTAAAAGTCGTGCCCGCCCCGGGTCGCCATCATCCCGGCAAGATGCCCGCCCGCCGAAAAGCCGAGCACTCCGATGCGCTTGGGGTCGATCTGCAGCCGGTCCGCATTGGCGCGCAGCAGGCGCATAGCCCGCTGCCCGTCCTGGAACGGCGCATCGGCATTCCATCCGTCGCCCGGCAGGCGGTAGTAGAGCACCACCGCGGTCACGCCGCGCGCCTGCAGCCATCGCGCGGTGGGCACGGCCGCGCTGGCGATCTGGATGCGGAAATAGCCGCCGCCGCCGATCACCAGGACCGCCGCGCCATTGGGCTTTGCGGGGCGGTAGATTTCCATGCGGGGGGTGGTGACGTTGGTCACCGCCCCCTTGGCGCTGCCCTTTTCGCCGATCTTTTCAGGGCCACGCGGGCCGCCCGCGCCGGGCATGTTCGCGGGCCACAGCTTGAACACCTGATCGGGGCCCCTGTCCGCCGCGGCCGAGGGAGTGGCTGCGGCGAACAGGAACAGCAGGGCGAGGAACAGACGGGTCATCATCAGAACCGCAGCGTCGCGCCGACATAGAAGCGGCGGCCGGCCACGTCATAGGCCGAATTCTGGTTGGTCAGCCGCCCGCTTTCGGTGCCCGACGGCAGGAACGGGCTGATCGCGTTGGTCACGTTGTTGATCCCGCCATAGAGGCGGAAGCTGTTCCGCCCGCCCAGATCGACGTCGTAGGACATGAACAGGTCATGCTCCCAGACATCGTCGATGAACAGATACATCGGCACCTCGGCATCGGGCATCGTGGCCAACAGCTCGTTATACTGGTCGCGCAGCGCGTTGCTGTCATTGATCGAGCCATAGACGGTCGTGGTCCAGCGGATGCGGAAATCGCCGACCGACCAGGCGAGCGATCCGCGGCCGCGATATTTGAAGCTGCCTTCGGCGAGGTCGCCGCGATAGTCGTTGACCACGGTGCCGTCGATGCCGGCAAAGGTCACCTTGTGCTTGAGCACATGGGTCGCGTCGTACCGCAGATCGAAACGGCCGGGAATGCCGACCGCATCCTGCAGATCGAAGCGCCAGTTGAACGCGACGTCGATCCCCGACACGTCGAGCTTGGCAAGGTTCACCTGCCGCTGCACCAGCTGGACGATCTGGCCATTGTTCGGGTTGCGGGTGATGTCGGCGCAGAACGGATTACCCGCCTGCGCGGTATCGGTGTCATAGCATTGCGTCTGGATGTCGCGGTTCGAATAGGCGTCGATCGCGTCCTTGATGCGGATGTCGTAATAGTCGACCGCCAGCGTCATGCTCCTGAGGAATGACGGGTTGAACACCGCCCCCAGCGTGAAGGTGTCGGCAGTCTCCTCCTTCAGATCCAGGTTGCCGCCATTGGGGCTGTAGAGGTTGTTGCCGACCTGGACATATTGCTGCGCCTCGCCGGCCAGCGCCTGCGCAGCGAACAGCGCCTGGATGCCCGGATCCTGCCGGCAATTGGCCGCGACGCGGCCCGCCGTGGTCGGGGTGACCCCGTCGCACAGATCCGGCGCCGCCTCGAAATTGCCGCGCGGGGGCGAATAGAGTTCGGCGATATCGGGAGCGCGCTGGGCGCGGGCATATTGCGCCCGGAAGCGCAGGTCGCGGATCGGCGCATATTGGATGCCGCCGCGATAGCTGAATACCGTGCCGACGCGGTCGATATTATAGTTGGCGGCGCGGGCCGAGAGGTCGACGCTGAGCTGGTGTGCGCCCGCCACTTCGGCGAGCAGCGGCACGCTGACTTCGCCATAGCCTTCGATCGCGGTAATGTTGCCGCCGAAATTGGGGACCGCATTGCCCGTGGTCCCGCCCGCCTGCGACAAGGCGTCGCCGCGCAGCTGCTGGCTGTCCTTGCGATAATCGACGCCGAACGCCGCGCCGACCGGGCCGGCGGGCAGGTCGAACAGGCTGCCGGTGACGAAGGCCTGGCCGGTGACCTGCTCGATCAGCAGATCCTGGGTCAGATCGGCGCGGATCCAGGCGGCAGCTTCGGGTGTGATCGCGCCTTCGCCGAACAGGTTGATCGGCACGCATCCGGCGGCACGCGCCGCGGCGGAGATGCAGCGCGGCTGGCCGTCGGGCCCGAACTCGGCGGCAAGCGCCTGGGTCAGGTTCTGGCCGATGATCTCGTTGCGGCGCACCTGATGCTGCTCGTAGCGGCCATAGCCCGCGCTCGCCTCCCACTGCCAGCCGCCGCCCAGCGCGCCGCGCAGGCCAGCCCAGCTGCGCACCGTCGTGCGATCATTCTCGGTGATCTGGCCGCCCACCTCGTCGAAGCGGCGATCCCAGGCGAGGCCGTTGCCGTTGGTCGGCGCATCGGCGCGGATTTCGGCGGGGACGAACGGGTTGCAGGCCCCGGCGCCGCTTCCGGTCGCGCGGCGGCAGGCGATGCGGCCATATTCCACTTCGCGGGTGATCCCGGTCACCGGATCGGTCAGCGGATAGGTCGAATCCCAGCCGATGCCGACCGCCTCGCGCACTTCGTAGGAATCGATCTGCGAGAATTGGACCTGCGCGAACCCCTCGAGCGCGTCGGAGAATTCATAGTTGAGCTTGGCGGCGGCGAGATAGCGGCTGCGCGGCAGGATCAGCGAACGGCCGGCACGCTGGTTGTAGCCGTCGCGGTTGGGGAGGAAATAGCCGGTATTGCCGTTGTCGGTGGTGCCGACATTGACCGGAACGCCGGTCTGGACGTCGGGCCCCAGCGGGACCAGCACGCCGTTGCGATAGAAGCGGTCGCGCGACGAGGACGATCCCGAGAATACGCCGCCAGGGATGAAGGAGGACAGGTCGGCCGTCTGCAGCGGCGGGAACAGGTTGGCGGGCTGGTTGCCGCTGGTCGGCGCGCCGCTATTGTTCAGGTACACCGTCTCCAGCTCGTTCTGCCCGGTCGCGAAATTATAGTCGTAGGCGACATCGCGGACCGCCCATTCGCGGTCGGTCGCGCGGATGCCCTCGTCGCGGTCATAGGTGCCGCTGATCAGGAAATAGCCGCGGTTGCCGGCAAAGCGCGTGCCCCAGCTGGCGTTGAACGTGCGCTCCTGCCCGTCGCCGTCCTGCGAGACGCCCATCCGCGCGTTGAGGCGGAAGCCGCGCTGCTTGCTCTCGGTGATGATGTTGACCACACCCGCGACCGCGTCCGAGCCATAGACCGACGAGGTGCCGCCGGTGATCACCTCGACCCGGTCGATGAAGTCGGACGGGATGGTCGACAGGCTGACGCGGTTGCCGATGCCGCTATTCGACACGGTGCGCCGCCCGTCGACCAGCACCAGCGTGCGGTTGTCGCCCAGATTGCGAAGCATCACCGAGCTGAGGCCCGAATTCTGCGTGTTGCCGGTGACGGTCGCGTCGTTGAGCGTGGAGGACAATGCGGGCATTTCGGCCAGCGTCTCGCTGAGTTCGGTATCGCCCGATTCCAGCAGGTCCTGACCGCTGACCGTCACGGTCGGCGCGGGCGTATCATAGGTTTCACGCGCGATGCGGCTTCCGGTGATGACGATCGGCTCGGCATCCTGCGCCGTCGCGTCGCCCGGCGCATCCTGGGCGAGGGCCGGAACCGATCCGACGCCGAGCGCCGATGCCAGCAGCAGAAACTTGACCTTCATCTTCATCCTCCCGTTCGCGCCCGTGTCGGGCGTCAGTCTTCGTCCGTCTCGACGGCGGGTCGCGCGGGAGCGGCCGGCGCCGGTCCCATCAGCGCGCGATCCAGCGCGTCCTTGTCCAAGGCATTGTCCCACCGCGCGACGACCACCGTCGCGACCGCGTTGCCGATGAAATTGGTGAGGCTGCGGCATTCGCTCATGAAGCGGTCGATGCCGAGGATCAGCGCCATGCCGGTGACCGGTACCGACGGCACGATCGAGAGCGTCGCAGCCAGCGTAATGAACCCCGCACCGGTGACCCCGGCCGCGCCCTTGCTGCTCAGCATCGCCACCAGCAGCAGCGCGATCTGGTCGCCCAGCGACAGGTCGACGCCGGTCGCCTGTGCGATGAACAAAGCGGCGAGCGTCATGTAGATATTGGTGCCGTCGAGGTTGAACGAATAGCCGGTCGGCACGACCAGCCCGACCACCGACTTCTCGCACCCCGCGCGCTCCATCTTGTCGATGAGCGAGGGCAACGCCGCCTCCGACGAGGAGGTGCCGAGCACCAGCAGCAGCTCGGCCTTGAGGTAGCGGATCAACCGCAGGATGGAGAAACCCGCGAGCCGCGCGACGGTGCCGAGCACGAGCAGCACGAAGATGAGCGAGGTGAGGTAGAAGGTCGCGACCAGCCCGGCGAGGTTGGCGAGCGATTCGATGCCGTACTTGCCGATCGTGAACGCCATCGCGCCGAACGCGCCGACGGGCGCTGCGCGCATCAGGATCGCGACGAGGCGGAAAACGACCAGACCGATCCGCTCGAGCAGGTCGGTGACCGGGCGCGCGGGCTCGCCGACGATGGCGAGCGCGATGCCGAACAGGATGGCGACGAACAGCGTCTGCAGGATCGACCCGTCGGTCAGCGCCGACACCATCGTGGTCGGGATCACCGCCATCAGGAAGCCGGTGATCGTGCTCTCGTGCGCCTGGGCTTCATAACCCTTGACCGCCCCGGCATCGAGCGTCGCAGGATCGATGTTCATGCCCGCGCCGGGCTGCAGCACATTGGCGACGATCAGGCCGACGATCAGCGCGAGCGTCGAGAAGAACAGGAAATAGGCGAAGGCCTTGCCGGCGACGCGGCCGACCGATCCCAGCTCGCGCATTCCGGCGATGCCGGTGACGACGGTGAGGAAGATCACCGGGGCGATGATCATCTTGACCAGCTTGATGAAGCCGTCGCCCAGCGGCTTCAGCGCCTCGCCGACACCCGGCCAGAAGAAACCGATCGCGACGCCCGCGGCGATCGCGATGAGTACCTGGACGTACAGCTGGGTCCACCAGCGTCCGGGCTTTGCGGGTTCCGCCGCATAGTCGAGTGCAACCGCCATTTCGCATTCCCCTCATGCGTACCTTGATCGGTACGTCTGGGTTCGTTGGTGCAGGAGTATGGCGGGCGCACGGCAGCGGGCAAAAATTGCTTTGTAGTCCTTATTTATCAGATACTTACGCGACCACGCCATGTACGCGACGATAGATTTCGTGCGAATTTCCGCACACGACATCGGCGGGATGTATGGTATTTCGCACAGATGGACTTCAAACCGACTCGCTGGACATGGCGCCTCGGGCTGGCCGCTATAGTCGGTCTGCTGCTCGTCGGGGCGCTGGGCTATGCCGCGAGCCGCTGGGCGCGTGGTCAGGCCGTAACCGCGACGGACGCCGCGGCGAACGAGCTGGCGCGGGTAAATGCCGGGCTGCTGGCGAGCGAACTTCAGAAGTTCCGGCTGCTGCCGCTGGTGCTCACGCAATATCCCGATGTGCCCGCGATGCTGGAGCGCCCGACCGCACAGGGCACTGCCCGGGTCAACGCCCGCCTTGAACTGCTCGCGGATCGTACGGACGCCGCGGCGATCTATGTCATCGGCGCGGACGGTCGCACGGTGGCGGCCAGCAATTACCGGCTCCCGACCAGCTTCGTCGGACAGGACTACGGATTTCGTCCCTATTTCGCCGATGCGCTTAAGCGGGGCAACGCCGAACTGTTCGCGCTCGGCACGGTCAGCGGGACGCCAGGCCTGTACCTTGCGCAGCGGGTGGGAAGCGCAGCGCGACCGCTGGGCGTGATCGTCGTGAAGATCGAGTTCGAACGCGTTCAGGCCGCCTGGGCCGACCAGCAGGGAACCACGCTCGTGACCGACCCGCATGGCGTGGTGATCGTCACCAGCCGTCCCGAGTGGCGCTTCGGCACGCTCGGGGCGATCGGGGTGGACGCGCGGACGGCGATCCGCGCGACCCGGCAATATGGCGCACTGCCGCTCGCCCCGCTTCCGCTCGCCTTCGAGGGTGCGACCACGATCGAGGCAGGGGTCGCGCCCGGCAGCCGCATCGCCACCGTCCCCGCCGCGATGGCCGGATCGCGGCTTCACGTGCTGATGCCGTTGCGACCGGCGCTGGCGAGCGCCAACGCGAATGCGCGGCTGGTCACGCTGGCGGTGCTGATTCTGGTCAGCGGGGCGCTGCTGCTGCTGTGGCGCGCACGCGAGCGGCGCATGCTGCAGGCGGCGGCGCAACGCGCGCTGGAGACGCAGGTCGCCGAGCGCACCGCCGAACTGCGCGAGAGCAATGCGCAGCTGGAGGCCGAAAGCGCCGAACGCATCCGCGCCGACCAGCGCTATCGCGCCGCGCGCGAAGAACTCGCACAGGCCAGCCGCCTCGGCTCGATCGGGCAGATCACCGCTGGCGTCGCACATGAGATCAACCAGCCGGTCGCCGCGATCCGGACCTTCGCCGACAACGCCGTCCGCCTGCTGGCACGCGGCGACGAAGCCAAGGCGACCGCCAATCTCGAACGGATCGGCGAGTTGACCGAGCGGATCGGCACGATCACGGGCGAACTGCGCAGCTTCGCGCGCAAGCGAACGCCGGAAATTGGCGCGGTGCGCGTGGGCGGAGCGATCGATTCGGCCCTGCTGCTCATCGGTGACCGCATCCGCACGGCGGGCGTTGCGCTGGATCGCCAGGGCGACCAGGAAATGCTTGTGGTGGCGGATCGGGTACGGCTCGAACAGATCCTCATCAACCTGATCCAGAACGCGCTCGATGCGCTCGCCGGCAGTACGGACCCCCGCATCCGCATTGCCGTCGCTTCCGCCGGGGAAAGGGTCGCCATCACGGTCGCCGACAGCGGCCCCGGGGTGGCGCCAGAACTGAGGGGGCAACTCTTCACGCCCTTCGTCACCGGGCGCGAGGAGGGTCTTGGCCTCGGCCTTGCGATCGCGCGCAACATCGCGCGTGAATTCGGCGGCGAACTCCTGCTCGCCGACTCCCCGCTAGGTGGAGCCTGTTTCCGGCTGGAGCTGATCCGGGCATGAAGGATATGACGCAGCACCAGCAGCTGTGGTTCGTCGACGACGACCCGGAGCTGCGCGAGGCGAATGTCCAGACGCTGGAGCTGGCCGAGATTTCGGTGCGCGCGTTCGCAGACGCCGCCAGCGTGCTGGCGGAGATCACGCCCGACTTTGCCGGCGCGATCGTCAGCGACATTCGCATGCCGGGAATGGACGGATTGCAGCTCTTCGCCCGGCTCCGCGCGGTCGATCCCGAGCTGCCCGTGATCCTGATCACCGGCCATGCCGATGTGCCGATGGCGGTGAGCGCGTTGCGCGACGGAGCATTCGATTTCCTGTCCAAGCCGTTCGCCGCCGATCACCTTGTCGCCGCCGCGACCCGCGCGCTGGCGCATCGGCGCCTGGTGCTCGACAACCGCGCGCTACGCGCAGCCGCAAACGCGCCGCAGGACAGTCCGCTGATCGGCGACAGCGCGGCGATGGTGCGGTTGCGCGAGAGCATTGCGCAAGTCGCGCGCGCCGATGTCGATGTGCTGATCGAGGGCGAGACGGGGACCGGCAAGGAGCTGGTCGCCGCGATGCTCCATCGCGCGTCCCCGCGTGCCGCCCGGCCGTTCGTCGCAGTCGCCTGTGCCGCGCTGCCCGAGGCGCAGGCGGAGATCGAACTGTTCGGCCATGCCGCCGATGCCGTCCCCGGCGTGCGCTTCGCCCGCACCGGTCGGATCGAGGCGTCAGACCGGGGGACGCTGTTCCTCGACGACATCGACGGCATGCCCATGGCGGTCCAGCCGCGCCTGCTGCGCGTGCTGGAGGAGCGCGAGGTGTTGCCGGTCGGGGCCGAGCGCCCGGTCCCGCTCGACCTGCGGGTGATCGCTTCTGCCAAAGGCGATCTGCGCGCGCTGGTCGAGCGCGGCGCCTTTCGCAGCGACCTGTATTTCCGGCTCGACGTGGTGCGGCTGTCGATCCCGCCGCTGCGCGAGCGCCGCACCGATATCGCACCGCTGTTCGCCGCCTTCGTCGCCGAGGCCACGACACAGACCGGCCAGGACGGATTCCGCATGACCGACGCGGTGCGCCGCCACCTGCTCGACCATGACTGGCCCGGCAATGTCCGCGAATTGCGCAATTTCGCGTTCAGCGCAGTGCTCGGGCTGGACGACCCCGTACCCGACCCGGCAGCCCGCCAGGCGCTGCCCGAGCGGGTACATGCCTATGAGGCCATGCTGCTGCGCGAGGCGCTGGAGACGACGCGTGGCAATGTGACGCGGGCGATCGACCTGCTCGGCATCCCGCGCAAGACCTTTTACGACAAGATCCAGCGCTCAGGGATCGTACCTGCGGAGTTTCGCCGCCCGCGTTGACCGATCAGCCCATGATCGAAACCGGCACTGACAGGCCGGCTGCGGCCATTTCGCGCTCCGCCTGGGTGAAACCATAGGCCGGGACGATCTCGCCGGTCCGGTCGCTCGCCTCGCTCCAGCGCGCGACCAGTTGCTCCCCCGCGGTCTCGCCGCCGCCGATCTGCACGCCTTGCGTCAGCGTGACATGGGCGGTCGCGAAATGCCCGGCGCCCGCGCACAGGATCGTGCGGGTCGGTGCGTCTTCGCCGACCAATGCGAGCAGGCCGGGGCTGACCAGCGACGGATCGAGCGCGGCGAGGCTTTCCGGCGACAGCACGCCTTCGGTCATGCCGGTCGCGGCGGTGGGGGCCAGCGCGTTGACGCGAATGCCGTATTTCTCGCCCTCGATCGCCAGCGTCTGCATCAGGCCGACCAGCGCCATCTTCGCCGCGCCGTAATTAGCCTGGCCGAAATTTCCGTAGAGTCCGGAGGACGAGGTGGTCATGACGATCCGACCATAGCCCTGGGCGCGCATGCTATCCCACACCGCCTTGCTGAAGATCGCCGCGCCCATCAGGTGCACGTCCATCACCAGGCGGAAATCATCCATGCTCATCTTAGCGAAGCTCTTGTCGCGCAGGATGCCGGCGTTGTTGACGAGGATATCGATCCGCCCCCAGGCATCGGTCACGGACGCGACGATGCCCGCCACCGCTGCTTCGTCGGTGACCGATCCGGCGAGAGCGAGTGCCTCCGCGCCCTGTCCCACAATCTCGTCAACGACGCGCTGCGCCGCCGCTTCGCCGAGATCGTTGACGACAACCCGCGCGCCCTTGCTCGCGAGATAGAGCGCATGCGCGCGGCCAAGGCCGCCGCCCGCGCCGGTGACCACGGCGACCCGTCCTTCGAGTGACATTCTTCCCTTCCCCTTTATTCGCTAACTAGTGAGTGAATGAAATGATCGGAGGCCTACCGGCGCGGGTGCGGGCTAGCGCCCCCTGTCGGCGCAGATCTGCCGGAAACCGGCGGCCATGAACGATGCCATGCGATCCTTGATCGCCGTGAAATCCTCCGACCGGCACAGCCCGCCCGACAATTTGTCGATCCGCCCGGTGCGGGCCAGCGTGACCATCAGCGCGCCGGTGACGAAGTGATAGCCCCAGAAAATATCTTCCTCGGCGCACTCCGGCATCGCCTTTTTGAGCAGGCTGATCAGCTTCAGCACCACCGGGTCGAAATGCTCGTCCATCAGTTCGGCGCCCCATTCGGGGGTATTGGCGACGAGCGCGCCCAGCGCGCCGTAGTTCTTCCAGCCCTCGCCGCCCTCGATATAGAGGTCGAGATCGGTATCGAGGAAGGTGTGGAGGGCGCCTTCGATCGTCGGCTTGCCGGCCGTCGCGCGGTCGTAATCGTCGAGCGCCTTCAGCCGCCGTTCGCTGGTGACCACCGCGCGACGGGCGAAGACGGCGTCGAACAGCTTTTTCTTGTCCTCGAAATAATAGTTGAGAAGCGTGTGGTGGACGCCGACGCGCTTGGCGACGTCCTTCAGCGTGACGCCGTGCAATCCGTGCTTCGAGAAGAGATACTCCGCCTCGTCGAGGATCTGCTCCATCGTGTCGGCGCGCTGCTCCGCCTTGGTCGTGCGGCGCCGCGACTTGGGCTTTTCGGGCTTCTCGTCTGGCACTGAGCTGTCATTCCCCTGCTGCCCGAACGGCGTCG
This sequence comes from Sphingomonas plantiphila, assembly GCF_046000505.1. NCBI lineage: Bacteria > Pseudomonadati > Pseudomonadota > Alphaproteobacteria > Sphingomonadales > Sphingomonadaceae > Sphingomonas > Sphingomonas plantiphila. The sequence continues at coordinate 460,928 of NZ_JBELQC010000001.1, forward strand.
GATCGACATCCGCCGGGTCAAACCAGGTCTCAAGCGCTTCCATATTGAGTCCGCAAGCTATTCTTGTCGATTTTGCCCGTCGGCGCGAGCGGCATCGCGTCCAGCCGGACCACCGCATCGGGGATCCACCAGGATGCTACCTTCCCCCGCAGCGGCGCGAGCAGGTCGGCGTCGCTGAGGCCATCATTCTGCATCTCAACGAGCAGCAACGGACGCTCACCCCATTTCGCGTCCGCACGGCCGATCACCGCGGCAAGCGACACCTCCGGCAGCGCGCCCACCACCGCCTCGATCTCGGCGGGATTGATCCATTCGCCGCCCGACTTGATGAGGTCCTTGGCCCGGCCGGTGATGATGAGGTTTCCGGCGGCGTCGATCCGGGCAAGGTCGCCGGTCGCGAACCACCCATCGGCATCGGTCGCCGACTCGTCCTGCCCGAAATAGCGGTCGATCACCGCCGCGCCGCGCACGCGCAGATGCCCCTCGGCATTGCGTTGCTCGGGCAGCGGCGTGCCGTCGGCATCGGTGATGAGCAGGTCGACCCCGATCGCCGGGCGGCCCGACACCGCCGCATCGCGCTCCGGATCGTGCGGGGGTGCCAGCGTGCCGGAAGGCGAGAGTTCGGTCATCCCCCAGCTGGTCTGGACGGTGACGCCCAGCCTCTGTTCGATCCGCTCCATCAACGCGGGGGCCAGCGGCGTGCCGCCGACGATGATCCGCTCGAGGCTCGGCAGTGTCTCGCCGGTCGCCTCGAGATGCTCAACCAGACCCAGCCACACGGTCGGCACCGCAACGCCGATCGTCACCTGCGCCTCTGCGATCAACCGCGCGAGGCTGCCCCCGTCATTGTGGCGCCCGGGCAGCACCATGCGCGCACCGACGGCGGGGATCGCAAACGGCAGGCCCCAGGCATTGGCGTGGAACATCGGCACCACCACCAGCACGCTGTCGCGCGCGCGGATCGCCATGACATCCGCCTGCAGGCAGCGCAGCGTGTGGAGGAAGCTGGAGCGGTGGGTATAGGTCACCCCCTTGGGCGTGCCGGTGGTGCCCGAGGTGAAGCACAGTCCGGACGGCGCGGTTTCGGGGAAGTCCCCCCATGCAACCTGACCCGTGGCATCCGCGATCAGCGGCTCGAGCGCGGTCACCGCGCACCCCGACTGGGCCTGGTCCGGCTCGCCGTCGATCACCAGGATCAGATCGACGCCCGGCACCCGCGCGGCGACATCGCGTGCGAGCGACTGCAAATCGGCGCTGACGATCACCAGCCGCGCCTGCGACTGTTCGACCATCGCCGCGAGATGTTCGGCGGTCAGGCGCGGGTTTAGCGTGTGGCACACCGCCCCCATGCCCATGATCGCGTACCAGCTCTCGACATGCGCCTGGCTGTTCCAGGCGAGCGTCGCCACGCGGTCCCCGCGCGCGACCCCGAACCCGGCGAGCAACGCCGAGATCGCCTGCGCGCGATCCTTGAGCGCGGCATAGCCGATCCGGGCGACCGCGCCGCTGTCGCGCGCGGTCATCACTTCGGCATCGGGGTGCCATTTGGCGGCGTGGTGCAGGAACTTGTCCAGCGTCAGCGGATAATCCTGCATGCTTCCGTCGATCATCGGCAACCCGTCGCCTTGTTCAGCACCGGCGAGATGACGCCGGTATTCCAGTTCCATGGCTGGTCGCCCGCCGCACGGCGACGGCACACCGCCGCCTCGTGCAGCGCGAACATGCCCGGCATCAGCCGCGTTCCCGGCTGGGGCTTGTTCGCAAAGCCCATGTAATTGGCCGCCTTGCCATAGGGCTGCCAGTCAGGCTGGCCCTCCGCCTTGGGCGAACCGGTGCGCGCGAACGACGCCCAATAGGTCAGCATCGCATCCGACAGGCGCCGGTCGACCACCCCGTCGGGGATTTTGGGCCAGTAAGGCGGCGTCTGGGTGGCGGTGCCGAAGACATAGGGGATCTCGGCTGCGTGAAACGCGTGCAGGCCGTATTGCGCGGCGGCGGGATAGCCATGGTCGAACAGGTAGAGATAGGCGCTCTGCCCGATCGCCGTCTGCCCGATCGCGAGCCGCATCGAAGTCCAGCCATAGAGCGCGTCGCGTGTCGTCGCGAGCATCGACTCCTTGATATTGCCGGACGGGTAGAGGCGCAGGAAATAGTCGGCGAGGTCGGCGTAACGGGCGCGGATCGCCTCTTCATAGGCCGCGGCGTTCGCCGGGGCCGGCGGCAACAGCACGGGAAGCGAGCGGATTTCGCCCGAATTGAACCCGGCGAGCACCGGCACCTTCGCCTGTTCGCCGCGATCCCAGGTTTCCACCAGCTGGCGAGTCAGCACCTTGCCGTCGATTGTGCCCCATGGGCCATAGCCCTTGGTCGCCGCCTCGACCGTCAGCCTCTCCGCATCCATCGCGCGCAGCGCGGCGAGGTCGGCGGCGCCGACCACGCCCATGATCTGCATGCCCGCCGCCTCGGCAGAGGGCAGGCCATGCCTGTCCTGCTTCAGCTCGGGCGTGGTGATCATGTACGCGCTCTGTGCGATCGCCTTGTGGAACAGGCCCTGCGCACGCGGACTCGCCATCAGGTACAGGACGCTGAGCGCTCCTGCGGACTCGCCAGCCGCGGTGACGTTGCCGGGGTCGCCGCCGAACGCAGCAATGTTGCGCTGGACCCATTTGAGCGCGGCGATCTGGTCGAGCAGGCCGTAATTGCCCGAAATGCCATCGGGCGATTCCGCGCTCAGTTCGGGATGCGCGAGATAGCCGAGGATCCCCAGCCGGTAGTTGATCGAGACGACGATCATGTTGCCGCGCGCCGCCATCCGAGCGCCGTCGTACATCGATTCATGGCTGTAGCCGGCGACCAGCGCGCCGCCGTGAATCCACACGAACACCGGCAGGTCCTTCGCTCCCTCCGGCGCCCAGATGTTGAGCGTCAGGCAATCCTCGCTGACCTTGTCGAGCGGGTTGGTGTAGATGCCGGCGTTGCGGTTGCGTGGCTGGACGCAGGCGGGGCCGAACGCGGTCGCCTTGCGCACGCCGTCCCACTTCGCCGCCGCGACCGGTGGCTTCCACCGCAACGGCCCGACCGGCGGCGCGGCGAAGGGGATGCCGCGAAAGATGCGGACGCCGTTCTGCGCCACGCCCTCGACCGTTCCCGCCGGCGCGGCGACGACCGGCGCTTCGGCGCGGGCAGGCGCAGCGATGAGCATCCATGCCGCCAGCGCGGCGCCAAGCAGCTTTCTCATGCCCGTACCTCCGAAACTTCATCCCGGCGCAGCCGCCGTGCGAGCGCGACGAACAGGCCGATCGCGATCAGGTAGAAGGGCGTCAGCGTGTAGAGTGCGGTCTGCAGGCTCTGCGTGTCGCCCTGTGCCTTGAACCAGTCGCTGGCGAAGCCGACCCAGGTCGGGCCGAGGCCAAGGCCGATGAAGTTCATGATGAGAAGCAGAAGCGCGCCCGACAGCACGCGCTGGTTGGGCCGCACCTCTTCCTGAACCAACGCGACCGAGGCCGAGAGGTAGAAATAGTTGAACACCATCACCACTGCGAGCAGCGCGAGCGCGAGCGGCCAGCCCGGCGCCCAGACGAAGCCGATATAGAAGGGCATCGCGATCGCCAGCGACACCGCGGGCGCGACCGCATAGCCGCTGCGCGACTTGCGCGTCATCGCGTCGATCACCCGGCCCGAAATCACCATGCCCCCGCCCATTCCGAGCAGCAGCACCAGCGCGTACCAGACCGCGACATCGCCGAAGTCCATGCCCTTTTCGCGCATCAGGTACAGGACCGCGAAATTGCCGAGGCCATAGGTTACGAACTGGGTCGCACCGCTGCCGAGCGATGCCAGCATCAGCACGGGATTGGACAGAAACATGCCGACGGTCGGCCAGAACGCGGCCTTGTCCGATGCGGTAACGTCCCTGACCGCATCCATCGCGCCTTTCTTCGGCTCGCGGATGAACAGCCAGACGAACAACGCGGTCACGATCCCGATCGCACCGACGACTAGGAAGGGAGTGCGCCAGCCATAATGTTCGGCGATGGCCGCGCCGAACGCGACGCCCGCCGCCGCACCGATCGCGGGACCTAGGTTGAAGATGCCGAGTGCCGCCGCGCGCTTGCCCGGCGGATAGGTGTCGGTGATGATCGCATAGGATGGCGGAACGCCGCCCGCTTCGCCGAACCCCACGGTCATGCGGGCGACGACGAGCTGGGCATAGTTCGCCGCCAGCCCGCACGCGACGGTCGCCCCGCTCCAGATCGCGCAGGCGAGGCTGAGCACGCCGACGCGGCTGGTGCGGTCGGCGAACCAGCCGACGGGGATCGCGATGAAGCAGTAGAACATCGCGAAATACAGACCGCCGATCAGACCGAGTTGGCCGTCGGTTATCTGGAGCGAATCCTGGATCGGCTTGGCGAGGATGCCGATCAGCTGCCGGTCGAGAAAATTCAGGATATAGACGAAGGTGAGCGTCGCCAGGACGAACCAGGACCGGCCCGCCGCGGGCGGACGACCGGCGTTGCCGCCGGCCGTCGCCGCATCAGAGGCCGTAGCCAAGACGGATCCCTACGGTGCGTGGACGCAGCGTGCCGAAGCGGCTGACGAGGAACGCTTCCGGGTGGATGTACACGACCGAGTGATCGTCGAAGACGTTCTCGACGTACAGGCTCGCCGAGAGCGGCCCCTTCTTGACCCCCAGGTTGAGGTTCACGTTCACATATTCGTCGGTCTTGCCGAAGGTCGACAGCGGCAGGTTGGGGTTGCCCGGCGTATTGGGGAAAGAGCTGTTGTACGACCCGACATATTGCGCGTTGACCGCGAACGTGCCGCGCGCGCTGCCAAGATCGAAGCCATAAGAGACATAGGTCGCCCCCTGGAGCCGCGGCGCAGACAGGCGATGGCCGAGCACCGCGCCCGAGATCGCCGCCTCGTCTGCCGACAGCTTGGTGATCTTCGAATCGTTGTACGCAGCGTTCAGGCCGATAAAGACGTCCTTTGCCGGGATCAGCCCGATCTCGACCTCGAACCCTTTGCTGCGGGCCGCGCCGATATTGGTCGCGAACTGCACCGAATCCGACAAGCGGTTGGCCTGCGCCTGGATGTTGCTCCAGTCGATCAGGTATAGCGCGGCATTCATCGTCACCCGGCCGTCGAGCCAGCGCGCCTTGGCACCGATTTCGTAGCTCTTCAGATCGTCCGAATCCGCACCATAGGGAATGATGATGTCGGTCGGATCGACCAGGCTCGGCGCACCGGCGCGCGCATTGACGATCGGCGCGCGAAAGCCGGTCGAGAAGGTCGCGTAAGTGGTGAGCGCTTCGCTCGGCTTGAAGGTCGCGCTCGCCTTCCATGACGGCGCGGAGCCGGTCGCCTTCACCCCTTCTGCCGCCGCATAGGGCGTGAAGGTGTTGAAGTTCACCGGAATGTTTAGCAGCGCGTAGGTGAAATAGTTGAAGCCACCTGCGGTAGCCAGATAGCCACCCTCCTCGGTAAAGCCCTGCGCCGAGGTACGGCCGTAGCGCATGCCGCCGGTCAGCCAGAATTTGGGCGAGAAGCGATAGGTGATCTCGCCGAAGCCCGCGAGTTCCTCGCTGATCTGGTGCGTATAGAGCTTCTGATAATATTGATCGGGAAGCCCGGTCAGCCCGCGCGCCGCGAGGAACTCGGGGCTGGAACGGTAGAAGTAATCGACGTCGCGCCGACGGTGCATGTAGAAGCCGCCGATGGTGAATTCGAGCGGCCCGCCGAGCGAGGACACCAGCCGCGTCTCCTGCACGAACACCTTGTCATAGGCATCGGCATCGAGGCCGAACGCGATCGGCGCGCCGGGATAGGCCGGGCCTGCGGGGAAGGTGCCCGCTAGGTCAACGTAGAACTTCTGGTCGAAATCCGAATAGGTCGACGAGCTGGTCAGGCGCGCGAAATCGAACTCGTAATCGAGCGTGGCGTTGAGGATCGTCTGCTTGCCGGTGAAGCGATCGGGCTGGTCCGAGATGCGCTTCTCGCGCCCGAGCGACGGGCTGGTGAGCGAGCTGTCCTTGGGATCGCTGTCCTCATAGGAGCCGAGCAGCTTGATCGAGAGCCGGTCGCTCGGCTTCCACAAGACGATCGCGCGGCCGCCCCAGTCGATCAGCTTGTTCGAATTCTCGACGCCGGTGCCGACATTGTCGAGATAGCCGTCCTCGTTGCGATAGAAACCGACGGCGCGCACCGCCAGCTTGTCCCTGACGATGGGCATGTTGACCATCAGATTGTAGCGCTGGCGCAGGCTGTCCGAACCGGTGAGTCCGAGATCGACCAGCGCAGAGACGTCCCAGTTGCCGAGGTTCGGGCTCTTGTTGAGGATTCGCATCGCGCCCGACAGCGAACCGGATCCGAACAGGGTCCCCTGCGGCCCGCGCAGGAATTCGACCCGCTCGACGTCGAACAGATTTGGGTCGACGACGGTTGTGTTGCCGATCGTCGAGATCGGAAGCTCGTCGATATAGACCGCGACCGAGCTTTGCAGGTTGGCGTTATAGCCGTTGGTGGCGATGCCGCGCGCGGTGAAGTTGTTGAAATTCTGGGTGGGGCGGTTGAGCACGACGCCGGGCGTCTCGCGCGCAATCCCCTCGAACCCGACAATGCCCTTTTCGGTCAGTTCTTCTTGCTGAAAGGCGCTGATGCTGAGCGGCACGTCCTGGATGCGTTCGGCGCGGCGGGTCGCGGTGACCACGACCTCATCGCCCGCCGCCTGAATGCTATCGTCTGCTGGAGCCGTATCCTGCGCCATGGCGGACACCGGAACAGTGAACAGCGCGACCGCACTGACGGACGCCAAAACCCTTGCCCTCATTTGCCTCTCCTCGATGCCGCCGGTCGTGCGCCAGCTTGCTGCACGCCTGATGTCGCAACCGCGCGACGTTGTCAACGTTCACTCTCACGCGTGTGAATGTTTTTCGGCCTAGACTTATTCGTGTCGGAACGCTGGTTCGCTAATGGATCGCAGGGACCGACGTGCAGGCACGCATCCGATACAGCCCGACGGGGCGATATCGCTCGAACTCGACAGCGGACAAACATGCATCGTTGAGGAATCGGCAAAACGGCGGCTGGCATCCAGCACCCGCCGCCACCCACCGTCAGAAACCACCTGAAATGCGACCCGCCGCATTAGCCAGGTCCTAGCCGAGACCTGCTCTTCAGTGACCGGCCGAGTCGCTGCCGCTCGCCTGCCGTAGGGAGTGAGCGTTGCTTTCCAAACTGCGCGCGACGTGCGCACTCATATTTCGCGAGGGCCACATCACCCTTCGCGGGTCAAAGACGGAGCGCGGCGCGAAGATTGCTGAAATAGGTTTCGATATTTCCGCGCGATAGCCGTGACAGTTCTTCACCTTGTTCGGAGTTGAGCGGGAAGAAATGCGTGCGCAGCGTTACGACGCAGGCCTGCGGTCCGGCCGGGGCGACCTTGATCCGTCCCCCATAGTCAGCCCATGGCAGCGGGCCATAGTCGACCATATCGTAGGCGATAACGCGTTCTACCTCATCAAGCTCGATCAAACGCTCGACGACCGATCCTGCGCCGATCGCAGGATCCAGATGATAGGTTCGCAGCGCGCCGACACCCCGGCCGCGTGTTTCAACTTTCGCGACGTAGCCGCGCGTCAGCACGTCCCCGGCAAAGTCGCCGACCAATTCCCAGACCCGCTCCGCCGACGCCTCGATGCGATGCGCAACCTCGACCCACAGCATATCGGTTCCTCAGCGAATGTAATCGGCGCCGGGATGGGCGCGCGGAAAGGTCTTCAGATAGTCGACGAAACGGCCCAACGCCTTGTCGCTGCGCGTGAGCATGCCGCGCGTGAAGCGGATCGTGTTGAGAATCTCGACATCCTGATCGACCACGGCGATCTCCAGCGCCTGTGCGAAGTCGAGCGTTTCCTGAACCCGCAAGTCGTCTTCGGGCGTGCCGTCCGACTTCTGCGTAGCAATCACGAAATAGCTGCGTAGCGTTCCCGGCCTGTGGATGCCGCATGGATAGAGAAACGCGAACCAGCGTCCATTCGCGTAGCCCATCTGATAGAAGATGTTGGTGCCGTGGATGCCGACCTTATACTCGATCGCGGCGTCCGTTTCGCGGAACCGCCCGCGCAGATTATAGCTATAGCCGTGATCGTGCCAGTCGATATCCTTCGAGGGGTCCCCATCGACATCGATGCCATGGACGATATTGATATGGCTGAAATCGGTCGTGTTGCACATGAACACCCAGGGGTCGGCCAGCAGGTCGAGGTGCGGAATCTCGCTATGGAAAGCGAGCTCTTCGTCCGGGAAACCCAGTTCGGGCAAGTCATAGAGCGGCTCTTCACCGTTGAATGCCCAGATCAGCCCGAACCGCTCCTGCACCGGATAGCGGAACACCCGCATGGCGCTGGTCAGTTTGTCGTTGCTCGCAGTGCGGGCGCATTTGCCCGCCATGTCGAACTCCCAGTGGTGGAAGGCGCAGACCAGCCGGTCCCCTGCCACCTTTCCGATGGAGAGATCGGCGCCATTGTGCGGGCAATAGGCGCTGACGACATTGGCGACCCCGTCCTCGCTGCGATAGACGGCGACGCGCCCGTCCAGAAAGTTGCGGCCGAGCACACCGCCCGGCGCGACATCGCTGGACCGGCATAGCGGGTACCAGTTTTGGGAGAACTGGCCATCCTGGCCTTCATAGGTGACCCCGCGACCGTGCCGCCGCCGATCGATGAGATCGCGTGCGGCCTGCTCGCCGTTGAACATGTCTTCGAGATCGCGAACTTGCGTTGCCATGGCTCAGATCCTCAAAAGTTGAAACTTGCCGCGACGCCATAGCGGCGGGGCTGACCCGGATAGCGGATGTCCGATGCGCCGGCGGAGAACTGCTTTGCGAAGAACTCTTCGGTGTAGCGCGTGTCGAACAGGTTGTCGGCGTACAGCGCGATCGAATACTTGCGGGCGTCGAAGGTAACACGGGCATTGACCAGATGAACCGCGTCCTGGCGGTCTTCATTGTCGATGTGCCAGTAATTTCCCGATTTTCCGGAATAGTCGACACGACCGATCAGCGATTTATCCGTACCAAGCGGCGCCCGATACTGGCCGAACAGCGTGTAGGACCAGCGATAGGTCAGCGGCACCTTGTTGCCGCGATATTGCGTGGTGCCGTCGAAATCCTTGATGCTGGTATCGATGAAGCCCAGCGACGCGCCGAGTTGCACATTGCGCGCAGGCCGCGCCTGCGCCTCCAGCTCGAGGCCGAAGATGTCGGTCTTCGCGACATTGACGATGCCCTGATCGGCCACATTCAGGACGAATACCTGCTGGTCCTTGTACCGCATGTAGAAGGCGGCGGCGTTCACCGTCACGCGCCGGTCGGCAAGGCTTTTCTTGGTGCCGATCTCAAGCGTGTCTGCAACTTCCGGACGATATATTGCCGGGAACACGCCAGTCGGCGGATTGAACCCTCCGCTGCGAAACCCGCGCGCGGCAGTAGCGTAGACCATTGAGTCCGGCGAAATCTCGTACTTTACCGACAGCTTGGGCTGCCACTGGTCAAAGCTTGTCGTGCGCCGCGCGGCCCCTGCAAGCCGATCGATCTGTTCGCGCTTGTCGTTATCATAGCGCAGCGCCGCAGTCAGTTCGAGCGCGTCGGTCAGGCTGTAGTTCAACTGCGCGTAGGCCGCGCGCGTGAGAATTTCCTCGTCGGCTGCGGCTGCGGGCAGCGGGATATAGGCGGACGGCGGCAGGCCGCTATCGGTTGGGTCCGGCGAGATCAGAATGGTGGTGTCGACACTCTTTGTGGCATCGAGAAGATAGACGCCCGCGGTCCAACGCAGTCTTTGCGTGGAGGGGGATGCGAGGCGAAACTCCTGACTGAAACTCTCATAGCCGCGCTGCTGTCGCGCACCCAGGATCGAGGCCGGGGTCCATTCGAGATCCTCGATCAGGTCGATGTCGGTGTCGTTGTACGCGGTGACGGACGTCAGCGTGAACGGGTCGAACTTATAGTCGATCTTGAGCGAAGCATCCTTGGTCTTGCGCGGGCTGCGGCCCAGAAAGTCGTTCTGGATGCGTATGCTGGTGTTGTTGGGCTGGCCGTCCGGTAGCGGGATATACCATGATGCACCGCCGTCCAGATCGCCATAGGCACCGCGCAGGTCAAAGCTGAGCCTGTCGGTCGGCGTCAGGATCAGACGCCCCTGCAGGTTCAGATCCTCCACAAAATCGACCTTTCGGTCGAGTGTGACATTGTGCAGGACGCCGTCGAACTTGCGGTAATCCGCGGCGATGCGGAACAGCAGCAGGTCCGGAACCAGCGCTCCGCCCAGCGCGCCCGAAAGCTGCCGATCATTGCCATTCGCGTAATCAAATCCCAGCCGCCCCTCCAGATCGTTGGTGGGCCGCCGCGTGGTAATGTTGATCGCGCCGCCGATGGCGTTGCGGCCGTATAATGCGCCTTGCGGTCCTTTGAGGACCTCAATCTGCTCCAGGTCAAACAACGCCTGTTTCAGCATGTCGGTGGACGTCATCTGGACCCCATCGATCACGAGCGCGACCGGTGCTTCGCCGTTGCGCACCTGTCCGATTCCGCGGATGCTGATCGCGACTGTGCCGGCATCCTGCGCATCGACCAACGAAAGGTTCGGAATGAGTGCGGTGACGTCGTCGATGCTGCGAATTCCCGCTTCCTCGATCGCCTGAGCCGAGAAAGCGGTGACGGAATCGGGGACGTCCTGAAGGTTTTCCGAGCGTTGCCGCGCGGTGATGACGATCTCGTTGCCTTCGTTCTCGCTGCCCGCGTCGTCCTGCGCCAGCGCCACGCTCGCACTCAGGCTGCACGCGATTGCGCCCCCGCACAGTAAAATGCCCCGATGCTTCATTGTGCAGCTCCCTCGACTGGTAGGCCGGGCTGTGACCCTGGCTCCTGGTCCTCAAGGCTAGGGCGTCGAGAGAAGCAGCGTATATCGGTCGAAAAGGTGGAGCCGCCGCTAAATCAGCCGCATGTTTCGCGCGGCAGCGATCGCACGGGAGCGTGTGGTGACGTCGAGCTTGCGATAAATGTTGATGCGGTGGGTCTTGATCGTGCTTTCCGCGACGCCCAGGCTGCGGGCCATCTCCTTGCTCGACAGGCCGTCAGCCAGCGCGCGCAACACATCGATCTCTCGTGGCGTGACGACGACATCGCTCGCCGCGGGCGGAATGGAGGTCGCGCTGCGCCGCGCCGTCGGGCTATTTTGCCGAAGTCGGGCGACAACGCTGCGTTGAGCCGGTCCGAACACGTGCAAAGCGATCTCGCATGCCTGCAGAAGAGGCGGCAACAACGCGCCGAATTGCGAGACAAGTCCGATCAATCCCTCGCGCTCAGCCGCTTCCAGCGCGGTGCGAAATTCTCGCGCCGCTTCGAGCGGACGCCCGTTCGCCGCGGCGGTCGTAGCGCGCAGGATGCCGATCTCGATCTCCAGGCCGATCGACGCAGTGTCAGGGGCGATTGCCTCTAGTTCGGCCAGGCCCGCGGCGGTGTCGTCGCCAAGTTGAAGCGCGCAAGCAGCAAGCGCAATGCGATGATCACACGGCAGGCGCGGATCGCGTTCAACCATGGGGCCGTTTGGCGCGCCAAGTGCATCGAGCATGCGCGCAGCGTCCTCCGCCTTCTCCGCGCTCAACAACATGCGAACGTGCATCAGATCAAGCTGATAACGAAGGCGCGGCAGATTGCGTCGTGCCGCCGTCCTGCGGCCGCGGTCGAGGATCTGCTCGGCGCGCGCCTGGTCACCAATCCGCAATGCGGGCCATGCCTGTGTGGCGTAAGCGGCGACGAACACCTCGTGCCAGCCCTCCGTCTCCTCGATCACCGGAAGCGCGGCTTCCAGCAGGTCCGTGGCGGTCGAAAGATCGCCGGAAAGGTAAAGGGTATATGCCAGAAGCGCGAGCGCCACGGCGACTTGCGGACTTCCTTCACCGAAATGGCGCGTGGCCAATTCCAGGCTTCGTCTGAAGCACAATTCCGCCTCGCGGCGCCGCCCGGTTCGCATGTGCGACAGGCCGAGATACTGATGGGAATAGACCTCGACCAGCGGCAAGTGATGGGTTTTCGCGAGCCGCCCCGCCTTCTCGCCATGAACGCGACACCACACATCATCGCCGCCGTCGAAACTGGCCAGCGCCGACAAGTGATGCAACAGTACGCGCATCGACTGGTCGTGCCCCTCCCGAGCCAACTGCCGCGCAAGGATTGCCGAGGCTTCGGGCGGAAACCGCCGATCCTCATAGATGCGTGTGACCAGATCGTTGCATAGCATCTCGCATGCAAGGCCGGGATCTGTTTGCTCGACCTCGGTGATCGGGCGCGCCGTCAACAACGTGTCGAGCATCGCGCGTGCCTCAGTCAATCGCCCGGTTTGCGCGGCGTAATAGGCCTGCCCCAGAGCGACGCGCGGAAAATCGGCGACCGCAGCCGAATCGATCTCATCAAGGTGGCGCAGCAGCGTCAGACCGCCGCGGATCGCGATCCGCCAGCCGCCCGCCGCCTCGATGATCGCGAGCGAGGTCGTGCGATCGGATACCAGCGCCGAGTGCGCCAGCGCCTCTGGGAGGAGGTTTTCGCCAGCCAGCCACGCTGCTGCGCGCAGGTGTAGTGCGTCGACGCGCGCCGAGCAGCCTTGCGACAAGGTGTCGTAAAGAAATTCGCGCAGCAGCGGATGGAAGCGATACCAGACGCCATCTTCGTCCAGCGGCGCGATCAAAAAGTTCTGCCGCCGCATTTGCTCCAGCATCGCGGCGCTGTCCCCCCTCCCCGTGATCGCGTCCCCCAGCTCCCGGCAGATCCGCTGTGCGATCGAGGTTTCGAGCAGGAATTGCTGCGCATTGGCCGAGAGACCCGAAAACACCTGTTCGGCCAGATAGTCCGCCAGGTCGCTGGAGCGGCGGGTGAGGTGATCAAGGGTTTCGACATGGGTGCGGCCCTCCAACCACAGCCGCAGTAACTGCAGCGCTGCAGGCCACCCCTCGGTACGGTCGATCAACTCTCCCAAATCGACCTTCGCGGATTCCACACCGACGAGTGCGCGCGCTTCGCTTTCCGAAAAGCGAATGTCGTTCTGGTCGAGCTGCAACAACTGGCCGCTGACCCGCAAATGCGACAGCGCGATCTCCGGAAGGCCACGCAGCGCCACGATAATGGTAGCATGTGCCGGCATGCGCTCGATGACGTAGTCGAGAAAGCGGTTGGTCGCCGGCGATGCGATCCGGTGATAATCGTCGATGATCAACCGCACCGGTTCTTCGCTCGCTTCGAGCGCAAGCACGATTGCCCGAGCAGCCGCCTCGGTCGCCAAGCCCGGCAAGCCAGCATCGATTGCCTCGCGGGAATAGGGCAGCGGCAGTCCCGCGCGATGCAGCGCCGCCATCAAATAGGCGAAGAACTGATCGGCTTCGAACTTGCCGTCATCCACACTATACCATGCGACGGCCACGTCCTCCTGCAGCCAGCGCGCATGACATTGGCTCAGCAGCGTGGTCTTGCCGTATCCGGCGGGCGCGGACAGGACCGTCAGTTGCCGCTGCGACCCGATGATCTGTGCGATCAGAGCCTCGCGGCACAGCAGGTCGATCGACCTGTTAGGCGGAGCCAATTTTGTGCCGATCAGCATCCTGCAATCATGCCACAAACCGCGCGCGCGCCCATCCACCTAATCGGTGGATTGTTCGATGTTGCCGCAATGCCCAGGCTTCAGGACAAATCAATGAGGCAGTGCATGAGCAAGACAATCCTATTCGCGATGACCGGGCAGGGCGACCTGGGCGACACGGGCGCCAAGACCGGCGTATGGCTCGAAGAGCTCGCCAAACCGTACCAGCTGCTCACAGGAGCCGGCCACGACATTCTCTTCGGTACCCCAGGCGGAAAACCCGCTCCACTCGATCCGGCGAGCCTGGAAGAGCCGTGGCTCCTGCCCGCCGGCCATTGGTTTCTCAGCCAAAAGGATGTCGTCGCAAAACTTGAGAAGCCGTTGGATTTGACGCAGGTCGACCCTGCGCGTCTGAGTGCGATCTTCCTCGTCGGCGGCACCGGCACGCTCTGGGATTTCCCCCATTGCGGCGCGCTAGGCGCTCTCGTCAGCGAACTGGCCGCACATCAAAAACCGATCGCGGCGATCTGTCATGGAGTTGTCGGGCTGATGACCGCAGTGACGGGCGACGGCGTTCCCCTCGTGGCCGGCAAGGCGGTGACCTGCTTCAGTAATGAAGAGGAAGCGATGCTGGAATATGACAAGCTCGTGCCGCTGCTTGCGGAGACCGCCCTGGTCGAGCAGGGCGCGCGCTACAGCCGGGCGCCCGCATTCGAGCCGCATCTGGTCGAAGACGGAATGCTGATAACGGGTCAAAATCCCGCAAGCGCCGGGCCGCTGGCTCAAGCGCTGTTGAGGCTCTTGAACGAAAACGCCGCTCTCAGCGCGAGCTAAGCTCGGGACCCGCTGAATTGCTTGCGAACACGAGAGGCTGTGGCTGTGCGACCTCGTTCTCAATCCGACCGGCGCCCGAACAAGCACAGAGTGAACTAAGCGTGAGGTCGGGTGATCAATAAACGTCCAAGCAGCAGCACCGCGCCATACCCGTTTTCGAGTTCGTCAGGTCTCGAGCGGGCACTGTACCGAGAGTTCGCAAAGGCCATGCGGTGCAGGTCGGTGCGAAACCAGTATCAGCCCGGTGCCGGTGCGGGTCAGCCACGTGTCGAGGCGGGTAAGCAGTTGGTCCTCGGTCGCTGAATCCAGCCCCTCGGTCGGTTCGTCGGCCAGGAACCAGGGACGTCCGGCCAGCAGCGCGCGGGCGAGCGACAGTCGCTTCTGCTCGCCGCCCGACAGCGTGCCACCACCCTCGCCAATCGGCGTGTCCAGGCCTTGCGGCATCGCGCGTACACGCTCCGCTAGGCAGGCGATGTCGAGTGCGCCCCACATCGCGTCTGCATCGACTCCGGGACGCGCCAGCCGCAGGTTGTCGCCGATCGTCCCCGCGATCAGCTGCGGCGATTGCGGTGCGAGCGCAAACTGGCGCGCAAGCGCAAGGGCGGGGAGCCGGTCGAGCGCCGAGCCGTCGACCTCAAGCGAAAGGCTGGTGCGGCGCAACCCGGCCAGCGACTCGATCAGTGAAGTCTTGCCACTGCCCGACGCCCCGGTGATCGCGAGCCGTGCGCCGGGACCGAGGTCGAGCGCGCCGATCCGCAGACGCGCGGGCGCGCCGGTGCCTTGGGCATCCCGCGGCGGGGTGATCGCGGCGAGCGCGTCCAGTCGCTCGAGGCCCTCGCGCAGGGCGGCATGGCGGAGCGCGCTGCGGACGCTCGCGCCCATCGCCTCGCCGCCCGCATAGGCGGCAAGCGCGGCCAGCGCAGTCAGCGCCGGCCCGGCGGCGGCGAGAAGGGTCACCGCCACGGCGACGAAGACGTTCCACGCAGCGATGCCGCCATTCACCCGTGCCTCCGCCCGCGCAAGCGCGAGCCGTGCCGCATCGAGTGCGGCGAGCCGGGGGGCCAGCGCGGCCTCGACCCGGTTGGATAGACCATAGGCGATAATCTCGGGACGCGCGGCGGCGAGCTCGACATAGCGGTCGCGCAGCGCACCACGCGCCACCGCGGCGGCACGCGCGGGGGCGCGGGTCAGACGACGCGCGATACCGGTCGCGGCGATCAAGCCGATCGCGGCGAGCAGAACGAAAGCGAGCGCGGCGACCCAGCCGGCGAGCGCGATGAATCCCGCCGCCACCGCGCCGCCGATCAGCGCGCCGGGTAGCGCCGATCGGCGCACGACCAGATCCTCCAGCGCCTCGATATCGTCGATCAGCCGTGCGCTCGCCTCGCCGCCCGACAGGTCCGGCGCGGTGCGCGTATCGGCGGCAGCGAGCACCCCGAACAACCGCGCTCGCAAGGCCGCCATCGCATGCAGCGCCGCACCGTGGCTCGTCAGCCGCTCACCATAGCGCGCCGCGGTGCGGGCGATCGCGAGCGCGCGAATCGCGGCGCTGGGGAGGAGATAGTTGAACGCGGCAACTGCGGCGGCGCCCGTCGTCCCTGCGATGGCGGCGCCGGTGAGGAACCAGCCCGACACGGCAAGCAGCGCGACCGCGGACGAGGCGGCGATCGCGGCGAGCAGCATCGGCAGGCCCAGCCCGGCGCGTCGCCCTATGCCGAGCCGCGCGGCGATGTCGGACGCGCGGCTCACAGCGCCACGACCCGGTCGGCGACCGCCGCAAGCGCCTGATCATGCGTTGCGACCAGCACCGCATGGGTCCGTGCGATGTCGCGCAAGAGCGCCGTAATGTGCGCTGCGCTCGCCGCATCGAGATCGGCGGTGGGCTCGTCGCACAACAGCAGCGGGCGGCTCGACAGCAGCGCACGCGCGAGCGCCAGCCGCCGCCGCTCGCCGCCCGACAGCCCCGACCCGTGATGATCGAGCGCGAGGTCCAGCCCCTCCGCGCGGGTGACCAGCAGGCGGTCGAGGCCCACGCGGTGGCAGACCTCGACGACTTCGGCATCCCCGGCGTCCGGCCGGGCGAGCGTCAGATTGTCGCGCAGCGATCCGGGCAGGATCAGCGGGCGCTGCGCCGCCCAGGCGATATCGGCGGGGTCGATCGCCACGACGCTGCCGCCCGCCGTCGCAACCTGCCCAGCGCAGGCGGCGAGCAGGCTGGTCTTGCCGCTGCCCGTCGGTCCGGTCAGCGCGACCATGCCGGTGCGGCCGAGCGCGAACGAGACCGGACCGATCCGCGCGCCGGGCCATGCGATTTCCAACGCTTCGGCGGTCAGTCCGGCATAAGGCGGCGGCGCGACCGCGGGCGGCGGGTCTGCGAGCAGCGGGTCGATCACTGCATGCGCGGCCTCGCCCAGCTGTTTCTCGTGATAGGCGGCGGCCAGCCGTCGCATCGGCAGGTAGAATTCGGGTGCCATTGCGAGCGCGAACAGCGCCTCGCGAAAGGTCAGCGTCTCGGGCACCGGGAAGGGCAGGATCCCGAGCAGCGCGAAGCCGCAATAGACCGCGACCAGCGCGACCGAGAGCGCGGCGAAGAATTCGAGGATCGCGCTCGACAGAAACGCGACGCGCAGCACTGACAGCGTGCGCTGCGCCGTTGCGGCAGTGGCGGCGCCGACCTGGCGGGTGATCCGGTCGCCCGCGCCGAAATGGCGGATGATCGCAAGCGCGCGCAGCCGCTCGACGAAGAGCTCCGACAGTTGCTCAAGCGCGCGCAACTGGGCGTCGGCCGCACGGCGCGCCATCGTGCCGGCGAGGATCATGCCCAGCACGAACGGGACCAGCGTCGCGACCAGAATCGCCGCAGCGACAGGGCTGGCGAACGCAACAAGGATCGCGACGAGCAGCGGCCCTGCGGTCGCGGCGAGGCGGACGGGCAGAAATCGCGCGGCGTGCGCCTCGATCCGGTCGGCATGATCGATCGCGATCGCGGCGCTCTCGCCGATCGGGACGGCGCGGGGGAGCGCGCCGGCGAGCAGGCGGCGATGGAGTGCGACGCGTAGCGGCGCAACCTTGCGCTGTGCGCCCGCCGCTGCGCGCGCCTGCGCCGCCCAGACCGACCCCCCCCGAACCGCTCCGCCCGCGAGCATCGTCACCACGGCATGGGACGCGAGGCCGGTCCCGTCGACCAGCCCGCCGATCGCGGCGGCCAGCCCCCAGGCGAACAATCCCGCCCCGGCAATGTCGACGAGCCACCAGCCGCCGGAACGTTCACGCGTCCTCATGTCCAGCGCGTTCCGTCATATTCCGCGCGAAGACTAGTGCGTATTATTCCCGATGTCGCGGACGCGGCGCGTCTCCTACCAGCCTGCTCGCTTAAGGCACCTCATCTCGGGGGAGACACAATGATTGACATGGCGGTCGTCGAGCTGTCGCGGCTCCAGTTCGCGCTCACAGCGATGTACCATTTTCTGTTCGTGCCGCTGACGCTCGGCCTTTCCTTCATGCTCGTCATTATGGAGACGGTCTATGTGATCACCGACCGTCCGATCTGGCGGGAGATCACCCGCTTCTGGGGCAAGCTGTTCGGGATCAACTTCGTGCTCGGCGTCGCGACGGGCATCACGATGGAGTTCCAGTTCGGTACCAACTGGGCCTATTATTCCCATTATGTCGGCGACATCTTCGGCGCACCGCTCGCGATCGAGGGGCTGATGGCCTTCTTCCTCGAGGCGACGTTCGTCGGGCTGATGGTGTTCGGCTGGGACAAACTGTCCAAGCGTCAGCACCTATTGACCACCTTCATGGTCGCGCTCGGCACCAACCTGTCGGCGGTGTGGATTTTGATCGCCAATGGCTGGATGCAATTCCCGACAGGTTCCGCCTTCAACCCCGAAACGATGCGGATGGAGATCGTCGATTTCATGGCGGTCGTATTCAACCCCGTCGCGCAGGCGAAATTCGTCCATACGGTGAGCGCGGGCTATGTCCTCGCCTCGGTCTTCGTACTCGGCATCGCGTCCTGGTACCTGCTCAAGGGCCGCCACCTCGAATTCGCCAAGCGCAGCTTCGCGGTCGCGGCGGCATTCGGCCTCGCGTCCTCGCTGTCGGTCGTCGTGCTGGGCGACGAGAGCGGCTATGCGCTGACCGACAACCAGCGGATGAAGCTGGCTGCGATCGAGGGTGCCTGGCACACCGAGCGGGCCCCTGCGGGACTGTCCGTCTTCGGCGTGCCGTCGAACGAAGGGCGCGAGACCCGGTATGAGGTCAAGATCCCTTATGTCCTCGGCCTGATTTCGACCCGTAGCCTGACCGGCGAAGTCGCCGGGATCACGCCGCTCGTCCAGGAGGCAAAGGGACGGATCATCCGCGGCATCGACGCCTATGACGCGGTCGAGACGCTGAAGACCGACCGCACCAACGTCGCGGCGCGCGAGACGTTCGAGCGCAACAAGGCGGACCTGGGCTATGCGATGCTGCTGAAGCGCTATGTCGCCGATCCGCGTCAGGCGGACGCCGCGGCGATCGACAAGGCAGCATGGTCGACCGTGCCCAATGTGCCGGTGCTGTTCTGGCTGTTTCGTGGAATGGCCGGGCTCGGCTTCTTCTTCATCGCGTTCTTCGCCGGTGCGCTCTACTTCGCCAACAGCCGCAAGTTCGACCGCAAATGGTTTCTGCGCACTGCGGTCTGGATCATCCCGCTGCCCTGGATCGCGATCCAGTTCGGCTGGCTGATCGCGGAGATCGGGCGCCAGCCCTGGGCGGTCGAGGGCGTGCTGCCGACCTTCCTCGCGTCCTCCAGCCTGACCGTGGCGCAGCTGTGGACGACCATCATCGGCTTCACCGTGATCTACGGCATCCTCGCCGTGATCGAGGTGCGGCTGATGCTCGCGGCGATCAAGCACGGGCCGGAGAGCGAAACGCACCTGTCGGACGACGCCACCCCCGCCGGCGCGCCCAATCCCTTCCAGACCGTCGCGGCCGAATGAGCCGGACGGGGCAAGGAGACACACAATGACCCTTCCACTCGATTACGATACGCTTCGCGTCATCTGGTGGCTGCTGATGGGCGTGCTGCTGATCGGCTTCGCGCTGACCGACGGGTTCGACCTCGGCGTCGCGTCCCTTCTCCCATGGGTCGCCAAGACCGACGAGGAGCGCCGCATGGTGATCAACACCGTAGGCGCGACCTGGGAAGGCAACCAGGTATGGTTCATCCTGGGCGGCGGGGCGATCTTCGCGGCCTGGCCGTTCGTCTACGCGGTGAGCTTTTCGGGCTTCTACCTCGCGATGTTCCTGGTGCTCGCCGCGCTGATCCTGCGGCCGGTGGGGTTCAAATATCGCTCGAAGCGGCCCGACCCGGCATGGCGCGCGCGCTGGGATTGGGCATTGTTCGTCGGCGGATTCGTACCCGCGCTGGTCTTCGGCGTCGCGGTGGGCAATGTCCTTGCGGGCGCGCCCTTCCGCCTCGATGGCGACCTGCGCTCCTTCTACGAAGGGTCGCTGCTCGGCCTGTTCACCCCCTTTACGCTGCTGACCGGCCTGCTTTCGGTTGCGATGCTCGTGCTGCACGGCGCGGGCTGGTTGTCGCTCAAGGCCGAACATGGGCCGGTGCTCGACCGCGCGCGCGCGCTCGGCCAGGTGGCGGCGCTGCTGGCAGTCGTCCTGTTCGTCGCTGCCGGACTGCTCGTCGCCTGGGGAGGCATGGGCTTCCGACTCGACAGCGTCGTCGAGGCGGGCGGGCCATCGAACCCACGGCTGGTGGCGGCGGTCGCCGCGCCGGGCGCCTGGCTTGACAACTACGCCGCCTATCCGTGGATGATCGCCGCGCCGCTGATCGGCCTGCTCGGCCCACTGGTGGCGCTGGCGGGGATTCGCGCGCGCCGCGACGCGCTGGTGTTCGCGGGCTCCTCGCTCGCCAATATCGGCATCATCGGCACGGTTGGGCTGTCGATGTTCCCGTTCATCCTGCCGAGCTCGATCGATCCTGCTTCCAGTCTGACAGTATGGAACGCCTCTTCCAGCCACACGACGCTGTTCATCATGCTGCTGGTGACGGTCGTCTTCCTGCCGATCGTGCTTGCCTACACGGCGTGGGTCTATCGCGTGCTGTTCGGCCGCGTGACCACCGAACAGGTCCGCACCAACCCCGACTATTACTGACAGGAGCATCCAACCATGTGGTATTTCGCCTGGATCCTCGGCGTCACTCTTGCCGTCGCAGTCGCGGTGCTCAACGGCATCTGGCACGAATTCCATTCGCCGCCGTCGGAAGACCGCACGGTCGAGGGCTGATCGCCATGCTCCACCGCTATCTCCGCGACTTCGCCGAGCGTGCAGTTCCGCGCTACACCAGCTACCCCACCGCCGCCGAGTTCACCGACGCGGTCGGGGCTGAAGCGCAGGGGGCGGCGATCGATGCAGTCGCGCCCGGCACGCCGGTCTCGCTGTACGTCCACATCCCCTATTGCCATCAGATCTGCTGGTATTGCGGGTGCAATACGGGGGCGGTGGGGCGGCCACGGCGGCTCGACGCGTACGGCGCGGCGATCGCGGCAGAAATCGCGACCGTGTCGGCACGCATGCGCGGACGCGTGACATCGGTGCATTTCGGCGGGGGCAGTCCCAACGCATTGTCGCCCGCGGCCTTCGCGGAGCTGAACTCGGTTCTGCGCAACCGGTTCGACATCGCTGCCGACGCCGAATGGGCAGCGGAGATCGATCCGCGCCATTTCGGCCCTGCACATGCCGAGGCATTCGCAGCCGCCGGCATCGGTCGGCTCAGCGTCGGTGCACAGACCTTTGCACCGCACGTACAGGCGGCGATCGGCCGCATCCAGCCACTTGCGCAGGTTGCGGGCGCGATCGCCGCGGCGCGGGCGGCGGGGATCGGCCGGATCAACCTCGACCTCATGTACGGCCTGCCGGGCCAGTCGATGGACGACATCGCGGCGACCATTGCAGCGGCGCGCCGGCTGATGCCCGATCGGGTCGCGATGTTCGGCTATGCCCATATGCCCGCGCTGCTGCCACGCCAGCGGATGATCGACGGGGCGGCGCTGCCGCACCCGGCGGCGCGCTTTTGGCAGCGCGCGCTGGCGCACGACCTATGGGTCGAGGCGGGATATGAGGCAGTCGGGTTCGATCACTTCGCCCGCCCGCACGACAGCCTCGCGGTCGCGGCGCGGGCCGGAACGCTGCGGCGCAACTTCCAGGGTTTCACCGACGATCCTGCCACGACGCTGGTCGGACTGGGCGCCTCGGCGATCAGCCAGTTCGACGGGCTGATCGTCCAGAACGAGAAGCATGTCGGCCGCTATCGCATGGCCGCATTGAACGGCGCGCTCGCCGGCATGCGCGGGGTCGCACGGAGCGGCCTCGATGCTGCGGCAGGTGCCGTGATCGAACGGCTGCTGTGCGACGGCACGGTTGATGCTGCGGCCGTCGCGCACAAACATGGCAGCACCGCAGACGCCCTCTGCCACGACCCGCAGGGCCTTTCGCAGCTCGCCGAGGCCGGCCTGATCGAACGTGACGGCTGGCGGATCACGGCGACTGCCATCGGCGCACCCTATCTCCGGCTCGCCGCGGCGACGTTCGACCGATTCCGCGCATCGAGCGGCGGGCAGTTCAGCAAGGCTGTTTGACCCGGCTACGTATAGCTCCCGATACAGTCAGCACTTCTGCCCCCCTAGACTCGCTACCGATCTTCAGACGGAGGCGAGACATGAAGAATGTTGCGGTTCTGATCCACCCTGATGAAGGACAGGAGGCGCGGGTGCAGGCCGCGCTCGACGTGACGCGAGCCCTGAACGGGCATCTGATCGCGGTTGAGGTGACCGCGCTGGTCCCGGTCGCCGAGGATCCGATGCTCGGCGCATTCTCTGCCGGGCTGGTCGCCGAAGAACTGGCGCGCCAGGAGGAGAATTTGGCCGACATGCTCGAGCGGCTGGGCGGCGAGGATGTCGCATGGAGCGCAGATCGGTGCGCGGGCGATGTCGGCTATTGCCTCAGCCAACATACCGCGCTCGCAGACCTGATCGTCCTCAATACGCAGTTCGATTCGTTTCCGGGACGCGAGATGGGCCATCTGACGGCGGCATTGGTCGCGCTCCATCGCCCGGTGCTGGCGGTGCCATCCGACAGCCGCGGCGTGGCCGACCGGCACGCGGCGATGGTGGCGTGGGATGGCTCGGATGCCGCCGAAGCGGCGCTGCGCGCGGCGATCCCGTTGCTCGCCCTCCATCCCGAAACGCATGTCGTGAGCGTCGCGCGCGGATCGATCAATCGCCCGCCCGAACTGGCTGCCAGCTATCTGTCGCGGCACGGCATCAAGCCTGAGATCACGGTGATCACCAACGATGCGGACACGGTGGCGAGCAACCTGATCGTGCAGGCCCGCGGCGTCGACGCGTCGCTGATCGTCATGGGCGGCTACGGCCATTCGCGGCTACGCGAATCGCTGTTCGGCGGGGTCACGCGCACCTTGCTGGAAGAGAGCCATTGCCCGCTCTTCCTGTCCCATTGACGGAGCCAGGCCGATGACCACGCCACGCGATCCCGCCACGATCCGCCATCTTGTCGTGCTGGGTCATCCCGGCCTCGACAGCTTCAACCACGCCATTGCCCGCACCTATCGCGAGGAGGTTGGGAAGCTGCACCAGGTCACCGAGCTGGACGACCTCTACGCGCGCAACTTCGACCCGCTGTTGCGCCGCGACGAGCTGCCGGTGCCGGGGTTCAAGCCCCGCCCCGACGTCGCCTCCAGCCTCGCGCAGGTCGACGCAGCGGAGATGCTCGTGCTGATCTACCCGATCTGGTTCGGCATGCCGCCCGCTATCGTCAAAGGCTATGTCGATCGGGTGCTCGGCGCCGACTTCTCGCCGGAGGAGCTCAAGGCCGACCTGCCGAGTGCTGCGCTTCAGGGGAAACGGCTCACCATCTTCTCGACGTCCGCCGCGTCGCGTCCCTGGCTCGAGGAGCGGGGCCAGTGGCTTGCGCTCAAGCAGGCGTTCGACACCTATCTCACCCGCGCCTTCGGACTTGCCGACTGCCACCATGTTCATTTCGACTCGATCGTGCCCGGGCTCGATCCGCGTTTCGTCGAGGAGCATCTTGAGGTTGTGCGCCAGACCGCGCGCGAGCGCGCCACGGTGTTGCGATACGGCGACCTTCCACCCCGGCTGCTGCGCCAGCCCGATTTCTGAACTGAACAGGCCCTGGGGTGAAAGAGGGTGGCGGCCCGGACGGTCGCCCCCCTCTTTTCGCATTAGAAGCGGAAGCCGATCCCCACACCGGCGACGATCGGGTCGATGCTGACCCGCGCGCTGTTGATCGCGCCGCCGGTGTTCAGCCGCGCGGTCGTGTCGATATCGATATATTTGACGTCGAGATTGAGGAAGACCTTCTCGGTCAGGTCGATATCGACACCCGCCTGCAGCGCGTAGCCGAAGCTGTCGTCCATCTTCACCGTCGTCGCGCCGATAGCGGTTTCAAGCGCAGGGCTGGCCTTGGTCGAGTAGAAGATCGTGTAGTTGATCCCCGCGCCGACATAGGGGCGCACCTTGCCCTCCGGCGCGAGGTGATATTGCAAAGTCAGCGTCGGCGGCAGCACCCAGGTGCTCGCAAGTTCGTCGAAGCCCGACAGCGCTCCGCGGCCCTGCGCGTCATGCTTGGTGGTCGCCAGGATCAGCTCCGCGCCGATCCTGTCGGTGAGCATATAGGTGAAATCGACCTCCGGCATCACGCTGTCGCTGACGCCGACCGCGCTGGCCGGAAACGCCGGCTCGACCGGACCCGAGCTCTCGGTCGGCGCGACCAGGATCGCGCGGGCGCGGATCAGGACATCCCCCTCCTTGGCAAAGGCAGGCTGGGCGGCGATCGCGGACGCCGCGACGCCGATGAGGACAAGGCTGGACTTCATGGGACTTCCCCCGAGGATATCTGCGCGTCAGTGCGCGGCGGCGGCATCGGACTTTGCGCGCGCGCCGGGCATTGGTAGATTCCACGATGGGAATGATCCGGATGCCCGGATATGTGCGGGGACATGGATTTGGGCGGCGACATGCTTGAGAAACTGGCCGCGCGCTTCATCGCCGCCGACCTCGACCGGGCACAGTTCATGCTCGATCCCGACGGAATCATTCGCAGCTGGAACCCGGGCGCGGAGATCCTTCTAGGGCATGGCCCCGATGCGGCGATCGGGCAGCCGTTGGCCATCATCTATCCCGAGAGCGATACCGCTGCGGGCAAGCCCGCCCGGGATCTGGCGCACGCGCTGCAACATGGCCGCCATGCCGAAGAGGGGTGGCGGCGGCGGCGCGACGCGACCGAGTTCGCGGCCGATGCGCGCCTGATCGCGCTGCGCGACGACGACGGTAGCTTGCTGGGCTTTGGCGCGACGATCGAGGATATTACCGACCGCAAGGCCGCGGAGGCGGCGATCGCGCGGAGCGAGCTGCATCTCAGCTCGATCCTCGCCACCGTGCCCGATGCGATGATCGTGATCGACGAGCGCGGCCAGATCCTGTCGTTCAGTGCGGCGGCCGAACGCCTGTTCGGCTATGGCGAGAGCGAAGTGGTCGGTCGCAACGTCGGCATGCTGATGCCTGATCGCGACCGCGTGCGGCACGACGACTATATCGACAATTACCGCCGGACTGGCGAGCGGCGGATCATCGGCATCGGCCGCATCGTCGTCGGTAAGCGACGCGACGGCAGCGAGTTTCCGATGGAGCTGGCGGTGGGAGAGGCGCGAAGTGCCGGGCACCGCATCTTCACCGGCTTCATCCGCGACCTCACCGAACAGCAGCGCGCCGAGCTGCAGATGAAGGAACTCCAGTCCGAGCTGATCCACGTTTCCCGCGTCAGCGCGATGGGGACGATGGCGTCGACGCTGGCGCATGAGCTGAACCAGCCACTCACAGCGATCGCCAATTATATGGAAGCGGCGCGGGACCTGATCGCGGCGGGCGATCCCGATCCCGAGATGCTCGAAGAAGCCGTGCAGGAATCCGCGGCGGAAGCGCTGCGGGCGGGGAACATCGTCCGGCGGCTGCGCGAATTCGTCGCACGCGGCGAGGTGGAGAAGCGCGTCGAGCTGCTGCCCCAGATGGTCGAGGAGGCGATGCGCCTTGCGATGACCGGCGCGCGTGAGCGGGGCGTGCGCGGCTTCGTGCAACTCGACCCCGAGGCGAGCTGCGCGCTGGTCGACCGCATCCAGATACAGCAGGTGCTGGTCAACCTGGTCCGCAATGCGGTCGAGGCGCTGGAACACATGCCGGTGCGCGACGTGACCGTCACGACGCGGCTGCAGCCCGATGGCATGATCCGGGTCGCGATCGCCGACACCGGGCCGGGGATCGATCCCGCGATCCGCCCGCGCCTGTTCGACGCGTTCAATACCAGCAAGGCGGCGGGCCTGGGCTTAGGCCTGTCGATCTGCCGGACCATCGTCGAAAGCCATGGCGGGCGGATCGACGCCGATCCGCGCCCCGGCGGCGGCACGATCCTGTGGTTTACGATACCGAGCGCGGAGACGCATGAATGAGTGACAAGCGGCTGATCCACCTGATCGACGACGAGGAGTCGGTGCGTCGCTCGGCGAGCTTCCTGCTCAAGACGTCGGGCTTCGAGGTCCGTGCCTATCCCTCGGGCGTCGTGTTCCTGAAGGAGGCGCGGCATCCCGACCCCGGTTGTATCCTGCTCGACATCAGGATGCCCGAGATCGACGGACTGGAGGTACAGCGCGAGCTGAATGCGCGCGGTGTGGCGCTGCCGGTGATCGTGCTGACGGGGCATGGCGACGTCGCGACCGCCGTGACGGCGATGAAGCAAGGCGCGGTCGACTTCCTCGAAAAGCCGTTCGAGAAGTCGGCGTTGCTAGCCGCACTGGAACGCGGCTTCGAACGGCTGGCGCGATCGGGCGATGCCGAGGTGGAGGGCCAGGAGGCGCAGGTGCGTGTCGCCGCGCTTACCCCCCGCGAGCGCGACGTGCTGCGCGGACTGGTCGCCGGGCATCCCAACAAGACGATCGCCTACGACCTCGGCATTTCGCCGCGCACGGTCGAGGTGCATCGGGCCAATGTGATGACCAAGCTGGAAGTACGCAGCCTGTCCGAGGCGCTTCGCATCGCATTCGCAGCAGGGCTGCACGCGAAGGACTAAGGGAAGTTCCGGAGAGCGCGCGCCTGCGGGACGCGCCATCGTCCGGCGGATGAGCTCCCTCGAGTCCCTTGGTTCGGCAGACAACAGGCGCGGTATCGTGATCGCGCTGCTCGATGCTCACGACGCTTCGCGCCGGGAATTGCATCTGCTGATCAAGGGGATGGGTTACGACGTGCGCGCACACAGCAGTGCGGATGCCTTGGCGCGGGATCAACGCGCCACCCATGCAAGATGGCTTGTCCTGAACGGGTGGCACGATGTCGCGGCGCTCGCCGTGCTGTGCGAGCTTCGAAAAACGGGATGGCTGGGAAAGGCTGCGGTCATCGCGGGTGAACAGGCCGACGCTTCGCAGCGGCTCGCAATGCTGGACTGCGATGTTTACTTCCTGAGCCACCCCGCAACCACCCAGAACTTGAGCCAGCTCTTCAAGTCGTAGATTCTCTTCGGGGCCAATGGTCATACGCTATGGCCGAAGGGATCATCTCCTATGTTTTAAAAAACCTACCTGACCGTTTCTCATGCGTTGCGAGAACGTCGCTCTCAGAGAGCAGGATTTGGGGCTTGCAATTAATACCTGGCTGGCCAATGACATTTGGCAAGACCGGAATTGGCTGATTTTTCTGCATAGCGGCTTTTGTCCCGGTAATGGGAAATCGGACGGGCTGCTAGCGGCCCACGGTCTGAAAAGCCTTTTGTGACAGGAGTCGCCAGTCAGCAAAGCGCCCCAGTCTCGCCCATGAAAATGGCCAGAGGTCGTTCTCAAAAGTAGCCATTGATGGGATCTGGCGGATACCTAAGACCGGCCAGTTCATAGCCACCGGCGTTCGCGGGCCAGCCGGCTAGCCTCGATCCGGTTCGTTGCGCCGAGTTTACCTGCCGCCTCGGATAGATAGTTCCGAACCGTGCCCGCTGATAGCGAAAGCGACCGCCCGATCTCCTTGTTCGACCGCCCTTCGTCGGCCAGTCGCAGCACCGCGCGCTCGCGCTCGGTCAACGGATCGGCTGGCGCGAAGGCGGCATCGGGTGCCAGTTCGCGCACCATCGCCAGCGCCGCCGCCCCATTATCGGCTCGGCCCACAACCTCGATGTCAGGCTCGAGCGCGAGCAGCGATGCGATCGCGCCCAGCACCAGTGCCTGATCCTCGGCGATGACGATACGGATCATGCGCTTGCGGGCACGGTGGCAAGGACCGTGGTTCCGGCCGGGCTTGCCGAGATGACGAATGCACCGCCCGCAGCTGTCATGCGCGCGCGCATGCCGGCGATTCCTGCACCCTCACGGAAATGCCCGCCCTGACCGTCGTCGGCAATATCGAGATAGATTTGCCCAATGTCATGGGCGAAGCGGATCGTGCATCGGGTCGCGCCGGCATGACGGATTACATTGGTCACCGCCTCGCGGAGCGCCATTGCCAGCGCAACAATATGAGGGGTTCACGAGCCCGCCCGAGTTCGTGCTCGACATCGGTCCTGACGGCTATGCTTATGTGAAGCCCAACACGTTCAAGGCGGGCTTCGCCGCGGACACCCGTGATGCCGACGCCGCGTACATGCGCGATTCACAGGTTCCGATCGCGATGGCTGCGTTCGGCACCACGCTACGGCATGCGGCGTGGCGCACCAAGCCAAGCTGGGCAGTCATCGCCACCGACGACCGGGCGTTCCAGATCGGCATGCCGCCCAAGATGGCCAAGCGGATCGGGGCGACGCGCATCGAAGTGAAGGCGAGCCACGGGGTGTTCATGACCCAGCCCAAGGCGCTCGCCGACGTGATCGACACCGTGGCCGGGCAGGTCTCGGCCAAGCGCGACTGACGTTTGGCGCTCGCTCGAAGCTGGTGCGGCGGCGGGGCAATCCGCCGCCGTCCTGCTGCCTTGCCCGATTGCAGGAAGTCTGCCGCAATCGGAACGTCTATTATCGCGCAAACGCCAGCAGCGAGAAGCGGCACCCATATGGGCGCGACGAATATATCGGCTTCAAGTTAGTCGAGCGCATCCAAGGCGGCGGCGCCTGGATACCGTTACGCCGGAGCGGAACGTCCGCAATGGGGTCGGCACCTGAAAGGCAGCTTCCCCGCAAAAGTCGCGACCTCCTGCCAGTCAGCGACGGATCCATTGCGGACACTAGGGAATGTGCGGAGCAAGATCGTAGCAAATCAGGGATGAAGCCTCGGTGACAAATGTTCATCCTGGTTGGAGTGCGAGGGGTATGACGTTACCAAAAGCCAGCGTGAAGCTGTCCTTGTAGCCTTATGAATTGATTCCCACCCACGCGAGCCCGCCACTGGCCTTTAAAGGAAATATAGCGTTGGCCGCTCCAAATTCCCGGCAAAGAACGTCCAGGTACGACCAAACACCCTCCAGCCGAACGCAGGTCCGCGAGCAAGTTTCGAACCTGCCTTGGGAAAATGGTGGTGCGCTTACAGGACGCACATCTGCCTCTGTAAGGCGCAGAAAAGCTGGGGTTTCAGCTCACCACAGAATCCGTGGCCCCTTCGTGGCCCACTCTAAATTCGGTCCCTTTTCAGGCCTCAAACCGCTGCCGATTGAAGGACCGTTCACAGGTTCAGAGTGCCGTGAGTCGCATGTTGCGGTTCTGCGCGACCGTCTCGTGTACCGCTCCTCATCCGGGAGTACCCGCATCCACCCCAATTACCGGGCGATAGCCGCCTCGTCGCCATCGCCTATCAAATGATGCGGCTTGATCGCTTGGCAGGTCCGAAAATGACGGAGGCACCTCAAATTTCCAGGCAACGCTTTGTAATCGTTGTGATTTCCTACAGGCAGACTACGTCTGCCCCACACTTTTCCCCACATCGGGTCAGAGATGTAATGGATCGCGCTGACACCGAGTGGCCGCTTTGCGCCTCAATCGCCGCCGTTCCAGTGTCAATCGAGGAACCCACAAGCGGACGGTCCGCATTCGAACGACGCCTATCGATTGAATGCCCGCTATCGGTGGACAGAGGACGGTGCCGCCTTTCATCGCGAGATGAATGGCGCCCTGCAAGCTACCAAAGGCAGTCACACAACACTTAGTCCGCCTTAGCCCCAACCCATGCGGCGACATAGTCGATGAATTCGATCGAAGCCGGCCGGGTCCAGCGATATTCTTCGAATGTCATCTTGCCTTCGCCTTCCTGCATGATGTGGTTTAGCTTGGGGAAGCGGTGCATCCTTACGCCGGGAAGAACGGCGACGGGCTGCCAAGCCTGCCAGTCTGCCTCGGTGATCAGATAGTCGCGGTCGCCGTGAAGGATCAAAGCGCGGCCATGGCGGGCCGACAGCGCACGGACCTGCTCGACCGGTTTCACCGCCATCAACTCGCGCCAGACTTTGACCGGCGACCCGTGAATAATCTCATCTGGATCGCTTTCAGGGGTGATCGCGTTGAGCCGCTTGCCGTTGGCTATCACCTCCTCCGCGCGTTTGCGCTCCTTCTCGTCCTTAGCGATGCTCAGGCCGTAAGTAGCCTGCTCGATCAGGATATCGCCTATGGGGCGCGGCGAGCCAGCCATCGCTACCATTCCTGCGACATGGGTACGGTTCGCAATCAATGCCGCGAGCGTTGCCCCCATGCTATTGCCGAGAATGTATATGCGCTTAGGATCGACGCCGGGTGTGCGCCGCAGGACGGCGACCGCGCTCGCGGCCTCCTCCAAATATTCCTCCTCGAGCGTCGGCTTGCGTCCCAGCGCTTTGAAAGCGGCGGCGTGCTGCGTTGGGCGCTTATTGTAGCGGATGACAGCGATGCCGCGCGCAGCGAAGCCCCAGGCGAGGTCGCGGAAGATCGTGCTGCCCCCCACATTCATGTCCATCGTCCCCGGCCCTGAGCCGTGTACTAGCACGATCGCGGGCCGTCGCGCCCGCCCGGGCGGAACCGTCAAGACCCCATCCACCGCCCACTGCCCCTGCCCGAGCTTTACTGCCGTTTCGACAATGCGGGCAGGCCGCACCATCGCCGTCGGTTCGCTTTGGGCTTGGCTCGCAGGGACCATGATCAGTCCAGCAATAGCGACGGCATGCGTCCACTCAATCGACATGTTGCCACTCCCAGGTGTAGCAGTGCAGTAATACACAAAAAAGCGCGATCATCAATTATCGGTTCGCGTAAGCTGCGATAAAATGGCTGTATGCAGCGCTCGCGGAATCGGCCGGAGCAGGATGCGACCAGTCTGGGCGCTGGCTCGATGAGCTCTGCCAAGCGTGAGCAAACACAGGTATTCCGGGGAGCAGAGCCTTCGCAGCACGGTCTGCGCAAGCGGTCCATTTTCGGATGTGACTGCGGCGCTCTTAGCGGCTGGAGCTAAATTTCAGATCTTCCCGGCACTGCGAACCGATCGTTCGCTTACGGTGTTTATCGTCCTGATATCCGCCAGTCCGCTCCCGGCCCAGCAGCGGCCATCCTGGCATCCGGCGCGCCGAACGGCTGAAAGTGGGCCGTTAGCGGACTGCCAGCTTCCGATAGCGCAACTGGCCAAAGCGGACGCTTTATTGCCGCGCTCGGGAGTCTTGGGTGCGCCCCGTTTCCGACATGAGCGCCGCGCATGCTAGCATCCGCCATGCGCCCAACTTTTGCCATCCACTATTACGCCTAGCTAGAAGCGGCCGCTGAGTTTACTCAGAGATACGCGCCTTCCCTCGTCGGTAAATACTATCTCGGCATTCACTGGGGCGCGCGGCTATCGGCGCTGGGACGGTTGTCTCCACTTCCGTGAGGCGGGGCGCTCATAGGGCCCCGCCGCTTGGCTCGTTAAGAACGCCGTTGTGACGGTGTAATTGATCGCTCATGCTGCTTGGAGATCGAATTTAGCCGACGCAATACGATTGGTAGATCAACCGAGCATGAGCGATAAAGACTTGGCCCCTGGCACAATAGCTATCGATAAGGTGCGAGCGTCAAAGGCGGGGCACGCTTATCACGAGGCTTGGGCTGCGCGCACGGCGTTGGAGCTTCTTCTGCCATCGACCGATCTCACTGCTATCACACTCGAAGGCTTCGATGAGCAGGACGAGCAGGAACTCGGAACGGGCGCTGTCGAAATAGCCGACCTTGTTCGATACCATGGGGGCACCGACGTCGCCCGATCACAGCGAGTCACTATCGTTCAGTTCAAATACTCGATCGCGAGCGCAGATGTCGCGATAAGGGCGGCGGACCTAGCTTCAACGCTGGCCAAGTTCGCCGTCACCGACGGCGAACTTCGAGCCACTCACGGCGATGATCACATTGAAAAGGTCGTTCGCTACGAATTCGCTACGAACAGACCGATCCACGATAATTTAGGCCCGGCGATTGCCGCGGTAATCGCCGGTTCGCAAGTTGACGGCGATGTGGGGCGCCAAGCGCGGAAATTAGCTGAGGCCCTGGGAAACTACCCTCATCAACCGGCCGCGCTACTGCGTAGACTCGAGCTGGTTGGCAGCAAAGGGAGTTTGGTCGACGCAGAGCGCATGATCTCTGCAACGCTCGCGGCTTGGAGTGAAGCCGGCGATCCAGATGCAGAGAAGCGCCTTCTGAAGCTGAGAAACCTCATCAGGATCAAGGCCGGCCCCGGCAGCGAAGTGGACAAGCGGGTCGATCGTGTAGCGGTCCTGGCCGAACTAGAGGTCGAACACGAAGATCGGCTTTATCCGACACCCGACGCTTTCCTTGAGGTCAAGGATGTCGTTCGGCGAGCTGTGCTTGCCGATATCCTGGCGCAGGGCCGGCAACCTGGCCCTCCGCTCATAATCCATGCCGCGGGTGGTATGGGCAAGACCGTTCTCATGCAGGGCCTTGCCGATCAGCTACGCGCAGACGGCCCCGTAGTCCTCTTCGATGGATTCGGCGCTGGCAGATGGCGCGATCCTGCTGATGGCCGCCATCTACCAGAACGTACCTTGGTGCATCTTGCAAACCTGCTCGCTGGCGAGGGGCTTTGCGACATTTTATTGCCAGTTGCCGATGTAACCAGCCTGCTGAGAGCCTTTCGCCGTCGCCTCGCCCAGTCCGTAGCAACAGCACGGAACACACATCCTGAAGCCTGCATCTCTCTGATCCTAGACGCGATTGACCATGCGGGATTGGCCGCACAGGAAACCTCGACTTCGTCCTTTGCTCACCTTCTTTTGCGCAGCGTTAGCGTCGACCCAATCGAGGGCATTCGACTGATCGCATCGTGCCGAACCGAAAGGCTTGGCATCGCAGTCGGAGACGGTATCCATCGCAAGTTTCAAATACCTCTATTCACCGACATCGAAGCCCGAACACTGATCGCGCTCCGCGTGCCAGACGCGTCGGGAGATGAAGTCGCCGCTCTGCTCACACGATCCGGTCGCAATCCGCGCTGTCTCGACAGTCTGATCACGACCGGTCGACCATTCGACCCGCTGTCATTTCCGGATGCTTCGAGCGAGGCGAATGCTCTTCTTGATGCGATATTGCGTAAACGCCTCGAAGACGCGCGAAACACCGCCCGCGCACGCGGGGCTAAAGACGCCGATATTGACCTTTTGCTCGCCGGCATCGCCTTGCTTGCGCCGCCTGTGCCGGTCGATGAACTCGCCGCCGCGCATGGCTTGATCGCAGAAGAGGTCGAAAGCTTTGCGGCCGATCTGGCGCCGTTGCTTGAACGGACCCCTCATGGGTTGATGTTTCGCGACGAGCCGACGGAAACTCTAATCCGATCCACCTACGGGACAGATCAACCGAGCCGAGACCGCGTCATCGCGGCGCTGCAGGTTCGACAGCTCACGTCGAACTACGCAGCCAGAGCGTTGCCGGCGTTGCTGACGTCGCTCCGCGACGCAGACCAGCTCATTCGGCTTGCATTTGATCTTCGCGTTCCTGCCGGCGCATCACAGGTCAGCACGCGAGATATTCGTCTGGCTCGGATCACGGCTGCGATAGCGCTGGCGGGAGAACTCGGCCGACGGGACGATCTGCTTAAACTCTTGCTCGAAGCTTCACTCGTTGCGGCCGGCCATGAGCGCTCCGACCGCTTCCTTTATGATCATCCAGATCTCGCAGCTGTGGCCGCCGACCCGGAGGCGCTGCGACGCCTCGCCGTCACGAATGTCGGGTGGCCAGGAGGAAAGCACTCGGCGCTGGCATTGGCGAATGTCTTCGCTGGCGATCACGATGAAGCGCTGCGACACGCGCGCAGATCGATCGATTGGTATAATTGGGCAGCGCAGTCCCGACGTGGCACCTGGTTCAACAGGGCAAACATTTCCCGGGAATGGGACGATGTCGGCTTCGCCTATGTCGAGATGCTTGCGGGAAACGACATCCGCGTCGCCGAATTTTTCGGGCGCCTAGAGGACGGCATCTCCTACGGCAAATTCAGCGAGCTCTTCGACCTCCTTGAACGCCATGGAACAACAACTCACGCCCCATCCTCGCGAGCTATCTCGAGGTTGGCTGGATGCCGCCTGCCGTCACGCGCACTTTTCGCCGCCGCCATGCATTTCACCGAACGAGATGACGCTCGAGACAAAAAGATACTCAGGGCCATGGCTGGCACTCCTCCGGTCGCGGGGCAGGCGGAAGGCCTGACGATGGCAATCGTGCTCGCGGCCGCGCGCGCCGCCGATCTCGGACTGCCGAACGAAGGCATCAGCCTCGTTGAAGGTGCAGGGCTCAAGACCCAATCCATACATGACTATTCAAGCTACTACCCGATCGACCGCACCATAGACCAGACCATCGTCGCAGCTGGAGTGAGATCCGCGCTGCGAAGAAAACCCGCGACGTTGGTCGATATAGCGCCTTCAGAACTCATCGAACTCGTCCCGCGAAGCGCACGAGCGCGGGGAGCAGCGGCGTTCTCGCGTGCGCTCACTCAAAAGCTTTCAGAGCCGAAATATGACGGTACTCGCCCACGTCGGAAACGCCGTGGTGCGCTCGATGGCGAAAAGCGCTCGGACTACTCGCGCGCGCTGAGCAATCGAATAACGCCACTTCTCCAATATGCCCAGGACATCGCGAGCATCATCCGCCCGCCGTCGGGAACCACCCGTACCAAGGCAGTGAACTCGGCGTTCGATCGCCTTGTCGCCGATGTCGAAAAGTCCTCAAACTACCCGTACCGAGACGGTAAGGCCTATCTCGCTCGGACCGGATTTCGAGCGATCTTCTATGTGGCAGATGCGATTGGAGCGCTGGATGCGGCACTGGCGAAGCGCATGGTGGATTGGCTGGCGGGAGCGCCCGGATTGTCCACTTCGGAGCTCACCGAGGCCGTAGCTCGCCTATCGCGGGTCGCGGAACATCATGATGCCGCACTCACCCTCGCCGGTCATATTGAGCGTAAGATTCAGCTCGACACGGATGTCGGTTCGAGGGTGACGGCCTATGGGCGCCTTGCGCGAGCTGTCTGGCGAATCAGTATCGACGAGGCCACGGCCTACTTCCGCCGGGCACTCGATCTGGCCGAAGCCATTGGGTCGGACGATTTCGACCGTACAAACCATCTCTTGGAGCTCACTGGACATTACTCCGGTCCGGAACTGCCAGCGGAGGCAGCTCACACGCTGGCCCGCATTCTGGAGCTTAACCAAGGCGAGGACGGGCGCTTCCCTTGGATAGAATATGCCCAGACGATGGTACCTATCGCCGGTCGCGGCGTGCTGGCGATGCTGGCCCGGCTGGACGACAGGGACGTTGCCCGCCTCAGGCTTTCTCTTGGTCCCGCGCTGACGGTCCTAGTACGTCAATCCAAGCTTCCGCCCGCGACAGCAGCAGCGTTATTCGGCTTAGCTCCGCCCGGAGAAGCTTGGACCTGGCACATCTCGGATTTCGCATCAGCGGCGATCAAGAACTTGTCGCCGAGTCTCTACGAGTGGTTCTTCAATATGCTTCTCGTCGAGATTGATCGGGACGATCAACTCTCGCCGGCGCGCGAGACGATAGAGGGATTGCAGCGGCTCGCTATACAGGTGCTCCCGCCTACGTCGGCCTCTCGAAGCCGGATCGAGGGGCTCGTTGCTCGCCGTGGAAAGGAGACCGAGGTATCGTCGTCCCCATCGACTGCGGCCGCCAACCCCGAGCCTCTCCCGATATTCCCTGTGGACCTCAGTGATCCTGACGAGATTGACCGGCAGATCTTGAACGAAGATGTCGATCAGACCGGTCGACGGTGGCCGGTTCGAACCTTGCTCGATCTTGCAAAGCGAGCATCTACCCCGGCGGAGCGCCTGGGTTTCGTCCGAGCTGTTGTCGAAGCCAGCAATGCAACGCTGGCGGACAAGGTCAGGGCGCTGGACGATTACGTCGAGGAGTGGGGCAAAACGTCCGCGGCAATGCGTGATGCGCTTCCAGAGCTTTCTCTGCGCCTAGCATCAAAGCATGCAGCGGAGCTTGCCAGCTCAAGCACGGACGCATGGGGTGCCTGGCGAGGGCTCGAAAAGTATTTCATGGCTGATCGGGTCGCGCTGGTCGAGCACGTCCTGGCCGGCCTCCGTGGCGTTGCGCACGAACTAGGAGGCAACGCCTGGCTCGCCCTAGCTGCTCGACTAGCCGCAGACGTCAGCGATCAGGCGATTGCTGACGGTCTAGAGCGATTTCTGGCCAGCAGTGCCGAAAAGCTGCCGACGGAGGTCGGCGACGGCCCATGGACGGATCGACTTTCGGTGCCCGCGGATGAGGCCGAGCTGATCGCTGGTCTTGTCTGGACTAGACTGGGACATCCTGTCGCGGCGATGCGCTGGCGTGCGGCTCACGCGGTAAGGCGCTTGGCTGATGTTGGGCGTTTCGATGTCATCGATCTGCTGATCGCGCGCTTCGGCTCTGACCTGGGGCTGCCATTCAGCGATGCAAAACTCCCATTCTATGCGATGCACGCCCAGCTTTGGTTGCTCATTGCGCTCGCGCGAGTGAGCAAGGACGATCCCGGAAGGCTCATTCAACACCGCAATTTCTTCGAGCGCATCGCGCTTTCATCGGATTTCCCGCACGTGGTGATGCGGTCGTTCGCAATAAAAGCGTTGCAAGAAATTGCTCGAATACGCGACCCCGCGGAAGGTGCAGCGCTTTTCAGCGCGATTTCTGCCTCTAACGTTTCGCCTTATCCTCATGCTCCCAAGCAAGATTATAGAGAGTTCCGCTACCTAGCCAGGCCAGAGACCTCGCCTCGGCCGGCGGATGCCTTTCATCTAGACTACGACTTCAACAAGTATCAGGTCGAGCGCCTGTGTCGCGTGTTCGCCTGCTCCGGCTGGGAGGTGGAAGATCGTATCGGCCGCTGGGTGCGCCGTTGGGACAGCGACGTCAGCGCAATGCACGAATGCCCACGCTCCGCCAGTTACGATGAGAGTTGGTCCTCCGGCTATGTTCCTGACCGAGACCCCTATGGAGGATATCTCGGCTGGCACGCCCTCATGCTCGTCGCGGGCGACCTTTTGGCTTCGCGCCAGGTCGTGGGTGAAGATTGGAGCGGGGATGCTTGGGCAGCCTTTCTGAACGAGTACCTTCTTTCCCGCGAGGACGGATTGTGGCTCGCCGATCTCACCGATCCGTATCCGCTCGACTTGGCCAAGGAATCGGACGTTTCGATGCCGGAGAGCGGTGACAGTCGAAGCACCATTCGCGAAGATGCCAGGCTGTTGGCCCCAATGTTGGGTATCCGCGATGGAGAACTCGCGGCGGAATGGACGCCTGTCTCCGGTCGTTGGTCGATCGCTCGGGATACAACACTCACACTACGCAGCGTGCTCGCAGATCAGAGCGACGCCCGTTCGGCGGCTATGACCTTGCTTGGCGACGAGCCATTCTTTCGCTGGATGCCGGATGACGAGAATGAAATCGTTCGCCATTTCGGGGAAGAGGGGCATAGCGTACAACCATGGGTCGCGGAGACACCCAACCCCCAACGTCAGCTCGATCGTCACGACCCTTACGGTTGTACATCCGCCTTAGACAGGCCTTTCCCAGCCGACCTCACCAAGAATGCGCTGGGGGTTGTCCCAAGCGACGCCGTCGTCCGTCAATGGTCAAGCGGAGCGGAACCTCAGTTCTACGCCGAGGCTTGGGGCGCCGAAGGGGGGCGCGGCGAACAAGCGTGGAGCGAGACGGGATCACGGATATTCGTCAGGACCCCGGTCTTGAAGCTGCTGCTGGGGACAACGGATCGAAACCTCCTCATCCTGCTCAAGCTGCAGAAATATCATCGAGGCAAATCGAGCGGACGCGGTGGTGACACGAGCGCCTTCACCCACCGTTCCCTCATCGCGGTCGTAAACAGTCGCGGAGAAGCCTGGCTTCCTCAGCGCCTGTCAAACAAGGCCAAGCTTGCGCTAGACACGCTAGATGCCGATCGTCGACGCGACTTCTATCCCCGCTTTCGCGCAATCGCCGGCTTGCCAGACGAATGGCTTGCTCGCCGACAAAGCACATCGATCGACGCTGAGCGTTTTCGGATCTTTATTGAGGGACTGGAAGCGGATGATGCTAACCTGTGATGGGTAGTTCGCGCAGCAGGTCCGGCTCAACCGCGATTGTCACGATCGCTTCTTGGTTCGAGCCTCATGCCTAAGTATCGTAAGCGAAGAAGCGCGGTGCTTCGTCTTCTACCCGACCCAGCTGGTCGAAGATCACGGACGGTCCGTGCCCGTCCGCTTCAGCGCTTACGGCCACCTTAAAATGTGTAGGCACCTCCACCCCTAGGACAGGTCAGTCGAGGTGCTTCAACCGGCTAAGCCGCGCGAGACCGTTCACGGCCATTAGCGAGGTTTGAAGCGCTGCCCTGATCATCGATTCGAGTAATACGCGCGCTTCCACGCGCCGAACTGGCAAAGTCCCCCTATCGAACCCCACCACTTGCAACCTGTCCGACCTGCTGGCGCAACTTCGGACACTATAGAAGCTACTCTGGTAGGCCTGAGACGGGCGCACCTCCGCCGACCCGGCCGTTCGTCAATATGTCCGCTATTGGGATTGCGGCTATTGAGCTCGAACGACTGCGATCAGGGCGCTTCGTTGCCTGGCCGCTTCTGACCCAATAGTCGCCGATCCCAGGACCTTGCGTGCGCATGCACGGGGCGCCGAATCGACTCCAGGGCCGATCATGACATAGCGTGAATCCCTGGGGGAGGTAGGCGAGGTATGGCGAAGGTCGTTCTGTCCGATCGTGAGGTCGGCCTCATCAAGGGACTGATTCAGCATAAGGCTTTGAACGACCAACAGGTGTTGGCAATCTTCAGCTTCCTCGACCGCAACTTCAACCACCGCGAGATCGGGGCAATCCGGAAGGGAACGAAACCACGCTACGCGGCGATCGCGGCCGCCACCGTCGGGGAGGTGGACGCGCTTCTCTACCATTATGCCAAGCTGGCCGCACTGGCGGAGCATCTCGGGTTCTACGCGACGACGTACGTTAGCGCTCAGGTCCGCAAGGCCGTCGAGATCTTCAAGACCGCCGTCCTGGTCTACAACAACAACACGCTGTCCACCCGGTCCGAAACCTTCATCGTTCTGTCGGTCATTGCCTGGACGTATCTCCTGCATGCGCGACTGACCGAACAGGGCATCACGCCGGTGTTCAAAAACGCCGACGGCTCACCCGTTATGATCGACGGTCAGGAGAAGCTCTGGGAGCTTAGCTATTGCATTGAACGGCCGGAATCGGGGCTGTCAGCGGGCGAGAAGGCCAACCTCAGGTACCTGATCGCGATCAGGAACGCGATTGAACACCGGTCCGCCGAAGACGTTAATGATGCGCTGCAAGCGAAGATTCAGGCGAACGCATTGAACTTTCTGCGCTTCGCCAAGGACAACTTCGGGAGCAAGTATGACTTCTCCCACGACCTCGCGTTCGCGATCCAGCTCCAAGCGCTGACCTTGCAGTCGCCGAACGCGCTAAAGGGCGCAGTGCCGGTCGCCAAAGCCGTCGCGGCCGTCAACGCGCTAATCGAGGGGCCGATGTCGCAGGCAGAGTTCGACGACCCCGCCTACTCCTTTCGCGTCTACGTGGTGCCGAAGGTGACGAACAACGCCAAGAAGGCGGATCAGGCCGTTATCTATAGTCCGGTCGGTTCCAACGTGGAGGTGGCGATTAAGCACGTCGAGCGTCCAAAATATCGGATGACGGAAGCCATCAAGAAGCTGCTCGACGATGACGGCGTGGTCGTTACCACCTATCAGTTCACGCAGGCTTGGAAGCAGAACAATCTCAAAGATCCGGCGAAGGGCCTTGCAGTGATGCTGGGCGGCCAGTGGTTCTGGTATCAGGAGGGCATCGACAAGATTAGAGGCATCGTAACGAACTGAGGTTGTCGTTACCAGCGCGACGATGTGCCGCATCTACGAACAAAAGCTATGCGCGGCAGATTGCCAGGCCCCGCCAGTTGATTCTGTTGCCGAGGTCGTCTGACCCACCCGCGCAGAGGGAACGGCAGCTTTCGGGGTCGGTCAAGCGGTCTCCAAATGACGGGTTTGGGGCGCTTTGCTGACAGGCAGCTGATGCCCGAACCGGCGTGGCAGTTCTTGGGCCGGAAGCGGAAC
This sequence comes from Sphingomonas plantiphila, assembly GCF_046000505.1. NCBI lineage: Bacteria > Pseudomonadati > Pseudomonadota > Alphaproteobacteria > Sphingomonadales > Sphingomonadaceae > Sphingomonas > Sphingomonas plantiphila. Next base: position 501,031 of record NZ_JBELQC010000001.1, read on the forward strand.
TCCAGCTTTCCGGACACGAGCCCGCGAAAGCAGCCTTTCAATCAAGTAGATTACGCCCCTTCGCGGCCCAGAGTCTCGCGACCTTTGCAGCGAGGGGGGCGTAAGTGAACGGCTTGGAAATAAGATCGATGCCGACCTCGAGGCGGGCTTCGTGCATGACAGCGTCGCGGGTGTAGCCCGAGGCGAACAGGACCTTGAGCCCGGGCTGCACCACCCGCGCCTGTTTGGCGACCTGCTCGCCGGACATGTTCGGAATCACGACGTCGGTGAGCAGGAGCGGGGAGCGGGAGGCGTTTCCGCCGACGGTAGCTTTGCACGCGAACCGAGTGTCGACTTCTTCACAAGCGCCATCAGCGATCTCTATCCGGTCAGAAAAAGCGGCACGTTAGGGCAAGCCGTGTGGGCGCGCCAGCGCATGTGTCAGATCAGACGGAGCCATGAATGGGCCACTAATGCTCAACTCTCGAGCACCGCGCGAATTTTCGCCGCGAGTTGTTCGACCGTGAACGGCTTGCCGATCAGTTCTACGCCGGGATCGACCACGCCATTATGGACCACGGCGTTGCGCGTGTAGCCGGTGGTATAGAGCACTTTGAGGTCCGGGCGACGCCGCCGTGCCTCGTCCGCAAGCTTCCGTCCGTTCACGTCTGGCATGACGATGTCGGTGAACAGCAGCGCGATTTCGGGATGCGCATCGAGCAGCCTGAAGGCTGCCACGGCGCTGTCCGCTTCGATCACGCGATACCCAAGCTCTGTGAGCGCATCGACGCTAAACTGGCGAACGGCAGGCTCGTCCTCGACCACCAGAATCACTTCCTGCTCATCGCCGAGCGGAAGGTCAGCGGCCGTGGGAAGCTCGGCCTCGGCGTCCTCGCCGAGGAACCGCGGCAGGTAAATCTTGATCGTCGTGCCCTGGCCCAATTCGGAATAGATCTTGATATGCCCGCCCGACTGTTTGACGAAGCCATAGACCTGGCTCAGCCCCAGCCCCGTGCCCTTGCCCACCTGTTTCGTGGTGAAAAACGGGTCGAACGCCTTGGCGATCACATCGGGCGGCATTCCGCTGCCGGTGTCGGAGACCGCGATCAGGACATACTGGCCGTGGGGGACGCCGAAGTTGGCGGCAACGTAGCGTTCGTCGAAATGCATGTTCTGCGTCTCGATCGTGAGCCGGCCACCCTCCGGCATCGCGTCACGCGCATTCACCGCCAGATTGAGGATCGCACTCTCGAGCTGGTTGCGATCCGCATGCGTGCGCCACAGCCCCGCGGCGAGCACCGTCTCCAGGCGGATTTCGGCGCCGAGCGAATGGCGCAGCAGTTCCGACATGCCGGGAACGAGCTTGTTGGCGTCAACTACCTCAGGAGTGAGCGGTTGCTGGCGCGAGAAGGCGAGAAGTCGCTGGGTCAGCGTCGCGGCGCGCTGCGCCCCGTCGGTCGCGGCATCGACATAGCGCTTGGCACGCGCATCGCTGGCCCCCAGCCGGCGCCCGAGCAAATCGAGCGAGCCGATCACCACCGCGAGCATATTGTTGAAATCGTGCGCAATCCCCCCGGTAAGCTGCCCGACGGCCTCCATCTTTTGAGACTGGCGCAGCGCTTCTTCGGCCTGTTCGCGTTCCGCGACGGCTTGCGTCACGCGACGCTCGAGATGCTCGTTCAACTCGCGCAGTTCGGCTTCGGCGCGTTTGCGTTCGGTCACGTCGATCGCGGTACCGACGACTCGCACGCAGCGACCATCGGAATCGAAGATTCCGCGGCCCTTGGCGGCGACCCAGCGGGTCAGCCCGTCTTCCTTGCCGACGGTGCGATACTCGACGTCGTAAAGCGCACGGTGATCGGCATCGGCAGCAGCAGCAAATGCCTCGCTCGTGAACCCGCGATCCTCGGGATGAAGGCCGTGGTAGAAGTCCGCCATCGAGACCGGGACATCAGGAGAGATGCCGAACATGCGCTTCACGATCGGTGGCCAGATCAGAATGTCATGGATCAGGTCCACGTCCCAGAAGCCGACTTCGGCGGCCTCCGTTGCGAGCCGCAGGCGCTCCTCGTTGATGGCAAGCTCGGCGCGCGTGCGCTGACGCTCGGTGACGTCGAGCATCGCCCCGATCATGCGGATGGCGCGCCCGCTATCGTCGCGGATCACATGGCCGCGATCGAAGATGTTCGCAAAGCTTCCGTCGGCGCGGCGGAAGCGATATTCGTCGGACCAGCTTTCCGCGGCACCGTCGATCGCCGCGTGGATGCTGCGATCCACACGCTCGCGATCCTCCGGGTGGATATGCTCGATCCACCAGGCGCCGGTCGGCTCGACCGCGTCGGGCGCGTGACCATGCACGATCTCCAGCGCCTCGTTCCAGGTGACGTGGTCGGTCGCGAAGTCCCAGTCCCAGATCGCGTCATTGGTCGCCCTGCTGGCGAGGCGATAGCGCTCTTCGACGCCGCGCAGGGCAAGCTCCGCGGCGGTTCGCTGCTGCACCTGCTCGCGCAATTCATCGGATCGCGCGCCCTGGTGCACCAGCGCCTTGCGAAGCTCGAGCTGGGTCATCACCTGCCGCGCAAGCACTTCAAGCACCAGCCGCTGATGCGCGGTAATCCCCTCGGGCCGCGGCGCACGATCGAGCACGCAGACCGTACCGATCGGCAGACCCGCCGCGCTGCGCAGGATCGCGCCCGCATAGAATCTCAGCCCATCGTCGGCCGAAACCAGCGGATTGCCGTCGAAGCGCCGATCCTCGCGCGTGTCGGGGACGACGAGAAAGTCATTCTGAAGGATCGCATGGGCGCAGATCGACACGTCGAGCGGCAATTCGCGCTGGCCGATCCCAACCTCGGCCTTGAACCATTGCCGATCCCCCGAGACAAGATTGACCACCGCGATCGGCGCCGCAAAGGTTTCGGACGCGAGCCGCACGATATCGTTGAACTCGGGTTCGACCGGGGTGTCCAATATCGCGTAGCTTTCCAGCGCGGCAACGCGATCTTCCTCGGCCCAGGGTGCTGTCGCCGAGGCGGCGTTTGACTCCGAATCCGACTTCATTCTGTCGAGTTAGCAGGCCCTATCGCACGTTCAACAGGAAGATGCCGCTCCACGGCGCGACTTCGCGAGCGCGCTGCTCGTACTCGGGTCGATTGCCGTCGAAGGAACAATCATCTGGGAGCCGCGTCGGGTACAGAGCCGAACGACCCCGTGCCGTTCCCCCCGGCGACCGGCGAAGTGGCGGGAGATGGGCCGAAGGCGGAAAGGCCGCTTGGGAGGCGAAATGCGCGATAGCCGCCGATCGCAATGTCCGGTGCGGCCGCAAATGACCCAGCACGTCACGCCCTTCACGCGTCATTGGAGACGCCGACACTCTGGCACCAATCCTCCAGACTGCGCTTGACGGCGTCTTCGGCCCGGGTGTCGCGCGTGAACGCCCACCAGATCAGTGCCCCCTGCCAGACGCTGGCCATCTGCCATCCCAGTCGCTGAGCCTCCTCACGTTCTTCGGCAAGCCGCCGCCCAAGCGCCGTCGCGAGCAATGCCCCCCAGGCAGCGCCGCGCGCGCGCAGGACCGGATTGCGGACGTCCTCATGCAACAGCAGCAGCCCGTCGCCTACGGCATAGTCTGCCTCGTCCCCCGGAATAAGCCGTACCAGCAGTTCGATGGCCCCCCGCGGCGTCGGCGCCATCTCCGCGTCGAGTTCCACCGTCGTCGCGGTCAGGCGGTCCCAAGCGCGCGACAGGACCGCCACAACCATCGAATCGCGCGTCCCGAATCGCTGGACGAGGCTCGCGGGCGACAGCCCCGCCGCGTTCGATGCCTTCGAAAAGCTGAGTTCGGCCGGCCCGCCATCCTGCAACGCGGGTAGCAGCCGGTCGAGCAGCGCGATGTCCGAAACCGTCTTGCGTCTTCCCATGCTAATTTTATAAACGAGCGTTCGATTATAAACAAGGAGGCGGTGGTGGCGAGAATCCGAGGCTATATGGCGACGAGCCTAGATGGCTATATCGCTACGGAGGACGACCGGCTTGACTGGCTGTTCGCCCATGAAGGGCTCGATCTCGGCGAGCACGACTACCGCATCTTTCTCCAGCGGATTGGGACCGTTGTCATGGGGCGTGGCACCTACGACTTTCTCGAGAGCGAGGATGCGCCCTGGGCGTATGGAAACCAGCGTGTCCTCGTGGTCACCTCACGGCCCATCGCAACGCCGAAGGGGCCGCTGGCCATTCGTGCCGACGTCGGTGCGCTGATCGAGGAACTCCGGGCGCTGACGGACGGCGACGTCTGGATTCTGGGGGGCGGGAAGTTGCAGATGGCCTTCATCGAGCGAGGCGCGCTGGACGAGATTGAGATCTACGTCATGCCGGACCTTATCGGCGGCGGACGCCCGTTGTTCCCCGCGACCGGCGCCCGCGCCCGACCGCGTTTGCTTTCGGCGGGGCCCCTGGGCGGCGGTTGCGTGCGCCTCCATTATGCCTTTGATCAAGACACCGATCCTGCATCTCTCTGAGGACTGGACGTCGCAAGCCCGTCATCGATCGCCGCATTTCGCTGGCGTGATCGCTTTCGAGAACCAACCCAGGGTTTGCACGCGCCGTCAAGGCGCAGGAACAGATATTCTTCGCTGGATGGGATGCGATCGCCCGCGCTCACCCTGTAGAAGGTGACCCCAACGAGGCCGGGGTAATACAATTACTGCCGACCGTGAACGGCCTGTTGCGGGTTCTGGCCAATCTCATCGTCCAGTCGGGGGCCTTTCCTACCCGGTCGGCAGAACGGAGGTTCGTGGATCACCTACGCAATGCTCTGTTCAAGCATATCAGCGACGCTAAGCGCGATGCTGGCAGCGAGGTCGCATTGAAGTTGCATCCGCTTGACTTGCCTGGAAGCGAGCATTGACTCAGGATCAGCACGCTGGGCCGAGGCGCTCGCGATCGAACGGCGGCGTGGAGAGCGAGCGCAGTTGTGGCTCGCCGAACGAACTGGCGCGCTGGCGCTGATTAGCAATGTCGCACGAGGTCGAGCGCTTCCAACAGATCGCAAGGCGCCTCGACGGAATGCGGCGAAGAAGGATGTGAGATGGCTGAGCCGATCGCGACCGGTATCGCCTTCGTCCGCGAGGCGTGTGCCGGGACGGAAGTGTGGACAATCTGGGATGGTGGCGGTCTTCCGACTGCGATGACTAGGCAGGGCGAGACCGCAATCCCGTTCTGGTCGTCCGAGTGGCGTGCATGGGCATTCATCGAAAGCGCGGCGCAGTACGGGGAATACCACCCCCGCAACGTGCCTCTGCTAGTTTTTTTGGACGAGCTGCTCCCCGCCTTCGATTCGCATGGTTTGCGTGTTGGCACGAATTGGGAGGCACCTGGCGCGGTTGGGCACGACGCCAACGCGGCGGGGGTGGCGGCGGCTATTCGGGCTTTAAAGGATGCGGGCATTGGTTAGGCCCACGTCGTCCATGCCCCGACCTCTTGAGCTCGGCGCGCGCGATGAGTTGGTCGCATCTGAGGGGCGGCGGATTATTGTGCGGTAAATTGCTGGAGCCCTGCGGCTCGGGATGATTCAGCAAGCGAGCAACTTTAAGCAACGATGGCATCGCGCCCCTCCCTTTACCATACACTCTAACGCACCGGCCCGGGCATCGCGTCGTCAGAAGTTTGGTTAACGGGTCGAGATGGGCTGGCAAAGCGATAAGCCGAGCCGGGGTTCGCCTTAAGCGTTCGAACTGATACAATATTGTTAGAGGTTGCACGGTTAATCGCGTGGTAAGGAGGCCTATGACTCTTCTCACACGCCTGTTGTGCACCGTACGCGGCCACCTGTGGCAATATAGCCAGTCAAAACCGGGGCACCAGACCTGCACGCGCTGCCGCAGGCGGCGTTCGATCGCTAGGACCCAGCGGTAAGCCATATGGGGATCAATCGGCCAGGTTCCGGTGCTTTTAGAAGAACTGAGTGCAGTGACGGGGCTCAATGCGTCGGAAAATGCCGACGGCTAGCGCGATTTGCGAAACGGATGATCGCCGCGTGAATTGCGTAAGTGGCCGAGCGGAAGAGGGCAAACGCCCGGCCACCTTTCGTAAACCGATGAGCGCGCACTTAGTTGCTACGCGCGTTCACCGTGGTCGGGTTACGCAACCGCGAACTACAGCGTTGGGTCTCACCAGCTGCCCCACCGCAAATGCTCAGCAAGCGCGAGATAAGCTGGCCCGTGGTCATTCGCCGGCTGGTCAGCCATCTTCGCCTGGGGCGCATGTTGCACGTATTCTACTGGCGTTTGCGCGGCATCGCTGCCTCCCTTGGATCGCTTCCACTCGAGTGCTTGATATCGAAATGAAATGCCGGTCAGCAGTCCCTTGATTGCTAAGCCACCGCAGTCGCTCCAATGTCCGATACTAGGGCGCTCAGCGGACGGTAGCTTTAGCGGTTCGGCGTGTCCCCGGCTATGTGTCAGGGAAAGGCCTCGCTATCAGTCCTGTTCCTCGGCGGCGTTCTTCACCGCGCCCTTGCCCATTGCCGAGACAAGCACGTTCCCGTCGGCACTGAAGTTGCTTGCCGGCAGCGTGGCAATGCGCTCGCCGACGCGGACCGCGACCGATTCGATCCGACCGCGGGCATTGCGGTTGACCTGCTCGAGACGGCCGACGAGGCGGCCGCGCGCATCTTCGATTCGCGTGCCGGGGTCGAGAGCTGGCGCGGAAGTACCGCTCAGCGAGAGCATACCCTCGCCGCCGCCCGAGGCCGAGCCCGATGCGCCGCCATTCCCCGCCGATCCGCTCGCCGAGCCGCTGCCCGAACCTGAAGCGCCGAGCGCACCACTCAACCCGCCCGCAGCGCCCTGCGCGCGTCCTACGGTCTGACCCGCCGCGCCGGTCGCGCGATCGCGCACCGCACCGCTGATGTCACGCACGCGGCCGACCGCGCCGGCCGCCCGCCCGCGCGTGCCCTGCACGGTGCTGCGCAGGTCGTCGGTGCCGATCAGGTCCGCCGAGGCACTGCCCGATGCTCGCCCGGACGCGCTGCCGCTGCCCGCCCCGCCGACGCTGCGGCCCAGCGCGCTGGTGCCGTTGTCGACCGTGCCGGCAATCCCGCCATCGGCGCTGCCGCCGGCCGCGACGCGGCCGCTGCGGCGATCGACGCTCTTCTCGACATCGGTCGAGCCGCGCGCCGACTTGGTGGTGCGCGTGGTGCTGGTGATCGGTTCGCGGGTACGTTCAATGGTGCGGTCAAGCGAGCCGCCAAGCCGCCCGCCGCCCAGCGTGCCGCCGAGCTGGCCGCCCAGCCCGCCACTGCCCAGCAACTGCGCCGAGGCCGGCGCGGCGATCGTCAGGGCGGTTGCCGCGGCAGCGACAAGAAACAGGGTCTTCATGGTCATTCCTCCTGATCGGGCGCCATGTCGCATGGCGCTTCGGAAGGGGAACGGATGCCGCTTTGCCTTTAATCCGAAAAAATTCAGCGCGGCCGCGTGGCGCAGTCGCTGCACAGTACGCCGCGCCCCAGCCCGCGCTTTCCGCGCCCCTGCGCCTCGCGATCGAGCGCCGCCAGCGCGGCAGCAATGCCCTTATCGCCCAACTGCGCCGAAAGCCGCGCGGCGACGAAAGGCGCGGCGAACGAGGTGCCACGCAGCTTGCGTGCTTTGCCGTCCACGCCGAGCCCAAACAGGTCCGCGCCCGGCGCGGCATAGTCGAGCTTCGCGGCGCGTCCGGCCTCGATCAACACGCGCCCGCGCGCATCGACGCCGGTCACCGCGATCGCCTCGGGATAGCTGGCCGGATAGGCCGGCTTTGCCGCCGGGCCTTCATTGCCGACCGCGGCCACGACCACCGTGCCCAGCCGCCGCGCCGCCGCGACGACGCGGCCGAGCAGCGGATTTCGCGGCCCGGTCAGGCTGATCACGACCACCGGCACGCGCTCACGCGCCATCCACGCCAGCGCCTGGCCGATCGCGGCCGCATTGCCGCCGGCCGGATCGCCGCCATAGACGTCCGCAACATGGAGCCGAGCGCCTGGCGCACTGGCCCGAACCCCACCGCCGCCAGTCAGCAGCGAGGCGACCGCGGCGGCATGATCGTTCGGACGCGGACCGCCCTGCGCAAAGCTCTGCTGACGCGCGAGGCCAGGCGTGCCCGCCGGGACCCCGCCATCGACGATCCCGATCCGTCCCTTCGCGCTGCCGACTTGAATGGTGCTGCCGGCGGCCGGCGCGCCTAGCCCACCGCTCGCGAAATAAAGCGGATCGGCGCTGACCTCGCGCCCGCCCGCGACCCCTCGCAATTGCTTGAGCGCCCGGGTCAGGCCCATGCCGCGCGGCGTCGCAAACCGCGCATAGCCAACGCCCAGTCCGTCAAGCTCGACTAGCTCGATCAGGCGAAAGCCGCGCGCGGTCGCCGCCTGCGTCACTGTCTCGTCGGCGTCGAGCACGATCAGTTCGTTTGCGCGCACGGCATTGCCGTCGGGATCGATCGCAACGCGATCGGGGTGCCGCCGGACAAGCTCGCGCACGCGCTCGGTCTGCGCGCGCACCAGCGACTGCGCATCGCCCAACCTCTCACCGACCTCGGGCAGCCCCCGGGTCACGCGATCGGTCACGCCGCCGACGCGCGGCAGCTGTGGCAGCAGCTGCGCCTGCGCTGGCCCTATGAGGCACAATGCCATCGCGATCAGCCCGGTCCGCTCCATGCTCGTCATCCTAGACCTAGAAAAATTCTGCGTCATGCTGGATGAAACGAATTGCCGCGTCCGTTTCATCCGCGAACCTGAAGGAACCCCTGATTGCGCTTCGAGGAGCAACTGCTCGACCACCTGCCTCGGTTACGCCGCTTCGCACATGCGCTGGCACGCAATGGCGCGGATGCGGACGATCTGCTGCAGGCCTCGGTCGAGCGGGCTCTGCTGCGGCGCGATCAGTTGGAACCTGGTACGCGACTGGACAGCTGGATGTGCCGCCTGATGCGCAATTTGTGGATCGACACCGTCCGCGCCGAAACGCGCCGCGGCGAGACCTTCGTGGCACCCGACCTCGGCGAGGCAATCGGCGCTGCAGGAAATCAGGAAGCCGTGGTCGAGCTCGGCAAGGTCGGCGCCGCGCTGCGCCGGCTCCCACCCGAACAGCGCGAGGCGGTCGCGCTCGTGGTGGTCGAGGGGTTCGCCTATAAGGAGGCTGCCGAAATTCTGGGCATTCCGATGGGCACACTTACTTCGCGTCTGGTGCGCGGGCGCGAGGCGCTGATGGCGCGGCTGGGAGAAGCGGCATGACAATCGAACCTGAAACGCTAATGGCCTATGCCGATGGCGAGCTCGGCCCGGTCGAGGCCAGGCGCGTTGAGCAGGCGATCGCCGCTGACCCCGCGCTGGCCGATCAGGTCGAGCGCCACCGCGCACTCGCCGCTTCGCTGCGCGACGCCTTCGCGCCGGTCGCACATGCTTCCGTGCCAGCGCAGGTTGAGGCCGTGCTGCGCGGGTCCGCCAAGGTCGTGCCGCTCACGCCACGTGCCGCGCGCCGCGAGCGCCCCTTTTGGATGGGCGCAGTCGCCGCGAGCCTTGTTGCCGGACTCTTCGCCGCCCCACTTGTGATGCCGCCGGGCGACCTCGCCGTGAAGAACGGCCGCCCGCTAGCTCGCGGTGACCTCGCCCGCGCGCTCGACACGCAACTCGCTTCGACGCAGGCCGACGCCACTGAAGTCCGCATCGGGGTTACCTTCCGCGACAAGGCACAGCGCCTGTGTCGCAGCTTCGAGCGCGGCGAGACTGGCGGCATTGCCTGTGCGTCAGGCAAGGATTGGCAGGTGGAGCGGCTTTATGGCGGGATGGTTGCGCAGGGGGCGCAATATCGGCAGGCCGGTTCGCCCGCCGCCGAACTGATGGCCGATGCGCAGGCGATGATGGCAGGCGAGCCGCTCGATGCCGTCGACGAAGAAGCTGTCATTGGCGAGCGGTCTCGGTAACGCAAGAAACGTACTTGAGGGCAGCTTTCAGGCGAAGCAGTGCTGCTGTGAAGTGACCGCTTGTGGGGCGCAAAACAGACCTGAATGCCTTCATCGACCGATACCGCGGTCCCGACCTCGCCCAAAGTCAATGCCGTGGTTGAATGCCAGCTCTGCACCCAGCCTCCGCCCGGTTTCAAATGTGATACCAAGCTGGGCCTTCCGCGCGGATAGGATGGACTCCATCTGCGGGTCGCGCTCAAGGCTTCGGGCCATTTCAGCCATCGCGCTCTGCGCGGACTTACGGCCCACGAGATCCCCCGCCACGTATGCGCGCTGGGCCTGAGCGGTAAACGTCTTCCATCGCTCAACGAACTTGTCAGCGCGTCGGGCCGGGCTCGTGCGAAGCTCAGCTTCAAGCTGCATTGCTTGGTTGGTTCGCCTGAAGTCGCCGCCCGCCGCTTCGCGGGCAAGCCCCCGGTCCTTCTTGTATGCGTTTTCGAGGTCGACCGACGCGTGCTCGGTGATCCCATTTAGATCCTTGCGCGCCGCGCGGAGTTCATTCGCCTGCTCTGGGCTGGTGGCGTTGCCCTTCTCGAAGCTGTCGAAGATGCTGACCACCGCGCGGGCGTGCCGCTGGACGATGTTCCTGCGCGTCTGGCGCGCTTCGTCTTCGGTGGGCTTAGCCGGTTCGAGGGGCCGTTGGACCGGAAGCCGCAGTCCGTCGAACATGCCGCGCACCTTCTCGGGCATCTTGCGTGCCAGCTCGGCAATGCGCTCGCGGAACGTGATGCCGCGCCGTTCGGCATATTGCCGCTCCGGTTCCCGAGCATAGTCGCTCGCCATATCCTTGGCGCGCTCACGCGACAGCGTGCGGACAAGCTTGCCCTGATCGGCGAAGTCATCCTGCCCATAGTGCAGATCGACACGGTCGCGATGACGCGACAGTGCGACATAGGCCGAATGGCTGTCCATGCCCGGCGTCGCGAGCACATGGGTGCGGTCAACGGTCATGCCCTGCGCCTTGTGGATCGTGGCGGCGTAGCCGTGGTCGATGTTCGCATAGTCCTTGATATCGAACGCGATCGACCGGCCATCGTCGAGCTGCACCGCCATGCGAACCTGGCTCGTGCTCTCCAAAGTCCCGAGCGTTCCGTTCTTCACGCCAAGGTCGCGCTCGTTCCGCAGGAACATGATCCGGTCGCCGGCCGCGAAGTCTCGTGCCCCTCGCTCGGTGGCAATCGTCACATCGTCGCCAAGGGCACCTGCGATACGCAGCCGATCGCGCGCGGCAGTATCCAGCGCCTGAACCTCGTCGCGCGTGTGGGTGAGGATAATGCGCGAAGCGCCGGGATTGGCGAGCCGGTCGCGATCCCAGCGATCGATCAGCGCGTCGCGCGCATCCTCCCGGGTCAGCGCACCGTGCACGGCGTTATGCTCGTCGTAGGCGCGGATCGCTTCGCCAGTGCGACCGGTGGCAAGGTGCCGGGTTGCATCGCGCTGCCAGTCCTCGCGCTGGCGACGAACTTCGGTGATTTCAACGCTACCATGCCGTTCGGCAAGCGAACGGAACGCGGCACCTGCCTCGATTGCCTGGAGCTGTTCAGGGTCGCCGACCAACACGACCTTCGCGCCGCGCTTCTCGGCTTCCGATATCACGCGTTTCATCTGGCGCGAGCCGATCATACCGGCCTCGTCGATCACCAGGATATGGTTTTCCGTGAGCAGGTCTCTGCCCTGCGCCCATTGGTGCTCAAGGGACGCAATCGTGCGCGACGCGATTCCCGACCCGCTTTCCAGATTCTCGGCAGCGATGCCCGACAAGGCGAGTCCCTGTACCTCGTAGCCAGCGTGACTCCACGCGTCGCGCGCGACACTCAACATGGCTGATTTGCCGGTGCCGGCGTAGCCGGTGACGATGGCCAGATCGTGCGGCGCAGTTATGTGATCCAGAGCGGCCTTTTGCTCTCCCCCGAGAACCAGGCCGTTCCTCCCGGCGGCGATGATGGCCTCGTTCAGCGTCGCCGTCGGGAGACCATGGCTTTCACGATCGGCAAGGCGTTCGGCGCCGCGCATCAGGCGCTGCTCGACTTCGATCATCGCGCGAGAGGTGAACCGTTCCTCGCCGCGTCCATCCTTGCCCAGCGCCACGAGATCGGGCGAGGCGCGAACCGCACCCATTGCCAGATCGAACTGCTCTTTTCCGTCGCTGTGCCGGTGGATGAACCGCGCAAGGTCGCGCGTCGTGAACGTGGCTTGCTGGTGGGTAATAGCGTCGAGCGCGATCCCCGGGTTGGCGATGATTTTCTCACCATTGGCGCGAGCGATGTCGATGTGCTCGGCGGCGCGCTCGGATTCCAGCCCTTGCGCCGCCATGCGCGACGCGGCGGGTCCGATCTTGTGCTGCGGCTCCAGGTCGATGCCCTGAGCTTCGAGTGAGCGGTGATCGATCCGCGCGTCGATATCGAGTTCGGCTAGCCGCGCGTTGACGTGCTCGCTCCAGCGCTCGCGCCACTTCTCCAGCAGATCGGTGCGGTTCCAATCGCGGTTCTTTTTGCCGAACCCGTCCTCTCCAACCTCGCGCATGGTCAGCATCACATGCGCATGCGGCTTTGCCAGACCGTCGGCTCCGATATCCCAATGGACATTCAGATCGGCGATCATGCCGCGGTCGACAAACTCGGCGCGGACGAAGTCACGGGCCAGCGCGATGCCCTGTTCCTTCGTCATCTCACGGGGAATCGCGAACTCGATCTCGCGCGCCAGCTGGGCGTCCTTGCGCAGCTCGACAGCTTCGACTTCATTCCAAAGCCGCTCGCGGTCCGACAGATGCTCGGGCGCACCATCCGGCAGCAGCACCTCCGAATGCACGACGCCGGCTTTGTTCGAGAAGTCGTGGTGGCGATCGAGCCGCTGATCATGCAGCCGGGAAGCCGAGCGATACGCAGCCGACGCCAGCGCCGATGATCCAGCAGCGCGTGAGATGACTTTGGCCGAGAAGTGGTAGATCGCCATGACGGCAAACCACATACACTAAACAAGCGACGTTGGAACAACGTATAAGCGCGCCCTCAAAAGAATTCATCTTTCTCGCGAAATAGTTATCCCAAGACATTTCACGACGTTTGCGCTGATCGACGCAGTACCTAACTGACAGCTTCCACAATGACAATTGAGGAAGGTGTCATGCGCAAACCCCGCGACTATGATTCGGAACTGAAGGAGCTCGACGAGAAGGCAAAGATGCTCAAGGAACGGCGACTGCACCAGCTTGGCGAACTGGTCGTCGCGACCGGCGCGGACAGCATGCCGGTCGAGCAACTGGCAGGCGTTCTGCTCGCCGCGGTGGAGGCTAAAGATGCGGCTGCAAAGGAGGGCTGGCGCAAACGCGGCGCGGCATTCTTTCAGGGGTCGCGCAAGGCTCGCGGGCGCGCTGGCCGCGACACGCGCGGCGCTTCGCCGGGCGATAGCGGTGCGCAACCGGCGCAGCGCCAGGATCGCGCGTGACGACAAGCGGGATTGGGTGATGAAGCGCCGCGCGCGCACGCGCCACCTGATCGAATTGGGAGGCCTCGTGGCCAAGTCAGGACTGGTCGAACTTACCGACGATGATCGCGCCGTCCTGTTCGGGTTGCTGGTCGATGCCGCAGCAAGGCTACAAGGCGAGCATCGCGACCAGGCGCTGACACTCTGGCGACGGCGCGGGCGGCGTGCGTTTGCCGAAGCCGAAACAGACTTATGAGGGTGGTGAGCACAAGTCAGCCCAGATCGCGCCGACCAGTTCCGCCAACCGCTCGGGCGTGATCCGTACCGATGCGGTGCGCGACCCGGCGGCGAGATACACGCTATCGAACTGGCGCAACGAAATGTCGCAATAGATCGGCAGCGGCGCGGGCAATCCAAACGGACACACCCCGCCGACCGGATGGCCGGTCAGTTGTTCGACATCTTCTGCAGTCAGCATGCGCGGACGATTGCCCAGTGCGGCCTTCACCTTGCGATTGTCGAGCCGGCAATCGCCGGCGGCGACGACAAGCAGAACTTGATCGCCCACGCGCAGCGAGAGCGTCTTTGCGATCTGTCCGGGTGCGACGCCAAGCGTGGCTGCAGCTTCGAGCACCGTCGCGGTGCTCGAAGCCTGTTCGATGATCGAAATATCAGGTGCCCGCGCCGCCAGAAAGGCGCGGACCGCCTCGGTCCCCATCAGCCGTTGAGCTTGTCCTTCACGGCCTTGGCAGGCGTAAAGCCGAGCTTCTTGGACGCTGCGATCTGGATCGCTTCGCCGGTGCCGGGATTGCGACCTTCGCGCGCCGGGTTTTCCTTGACCTTGAACTTGCCGAAGCCGTTCAACGATACTTCCTCGCCAGCCGCGGCCGCCTCGGTGATGGCGGCGAAAATGCCGTCGACCAGCTTACGCGCGTCAGCCTTGGTGAGGCCATGCGCTTGGGAAACGCGGTCGGCGAGATCGGCATTGTTCATGGAAGTTTTCTCCGTGTGAAATGGGGCGTGCCCTCTTGGGGGCGGCCTAGCAACCTGTCCAGCGACTGGTCAATCATGCGGCAGCGGCACGCTCCAGTGCGACGATGCGCTCTTCACAGATGACCTGGACCGCTTGTCCGAGCACTTCGACGCGCTCACCCAGCCAGGCAAGCTCTTCCTCGCTGATCCGAAAATGCTTGGAGTAGCGAGCCTTCACATAGGCTTCCTTAAGCTTCTGGAAGCGCGCGCGGTCGACGCGGTTGTCGCGCGGCCATGCGTCGATCAGACGCGGATCGATCCGCTCGGCCTGCGTGCGCAAGAAGCCGAGATTGTGAACGTGCGGCGTGTAGAAGGTGCAGACGAGCAAAACGCAGTGGTAAAGCTGTTCAGTCGCTTGATGCAGCAAGAACGCCGAGCGCTTGAAGCGTCCCTTGCTGATGAGGTGGTCTGCGCTCTCTTTGAAATCGGCTGCGGCCGGATAGAACTCCTCGAAATACTCCCGCGCCATCGCCAGCGCCTGTTGCGGCGTCTTGGGCTTTGGTTCGTGAAATTCGGTGTCCTCGCTCTGGTAGAGCGCGATGCCGTCGCGGGCGATGTCCATGAAGAAATAGCGCCCGTGCGCCAGCCCGTCGTTCACCTCGTGCATCGTGTGCACGATGAAATTGACGGGGGTGCGCAGCGTCTTGGTGATCGCCAGTTCTCGGTCGAGCCGGTCCTCGGAGGTCGCCCAGAATTCGACGCGGTCGGTGAGCTTCTCGTTGTTGACGATGACGAGCAGATCGAAGTCCGACTGATAGCCTTTGGCGGTGTGCGGCTCGTCAACCCAGCCGCCGCGCGCATAGCTGCCATAGAGGATGACCTTGAGGATGCGCGCGTTCTTCTTCCAATCGGAGGTCGCGATCGCGGTCGCGTCGCCGAATTCCTCGAACAGAATCTGGACGACGCGCTCCAGCTCGCGCTGTTTAGCCGGTGGAAGATGGTCGAGACTGGTCTGCATGGGCGGTCATCCTAACGGCATGACGATGCTTGGGACAGCCTCGCCGGCCAAGCCGGCGAGGCTGCGACGGTCATCGCCGCAGCTTCTCGGCGATGCGGCGGATTATCCGCTTCCACCATGGCACCGGCAGGCGCCATTCGAGCGCCTGGTGGAGCGTGAACAGAGTCTCTGCGAAATGCCACTCGACCTGTTTGACGCTGAGTCCGGTGCGCTTAGCGATTTCGACATAGGACAGGTCGTCCAGCCGGATCGCGAGGAAGATCTCGCGGCGCAGCGTCGGCATCCGCTGCAACCCCGCCTCCAGCTTTTCGATGATCTCGGTTTCGGTGAGGTGCTCGCTCATGACAGCGCCTCCCCGGCAGGCGCAAAGGCAAGCAGGTAATCCGCCGCCTTGCTGGCGGCACTCGCCGCGCGGAAGATCGCCTTCTCATCCTCGCGCAGAACGCCAAGCCACGATCCGATGTAATCGGCATGCCGCACGGTCGGTTGGATCGCCAGCGACGCACACGCAAACGCACTCGCCATCTCGGCGACAAGCTCCTCACGGGCATAATCCGCACTGCCGAACCCGCCGCGCTGGTTACGGTCCAACCGGCTGATGTGCCCAGTCCAATGGCCAAGCTCGTGCAGCGCGGTGCGATACCAGTTGATTGGCTCGCCGAACGCTGCCTGCGGCGGCACCGCGACGTAATCGCCGCTAGGCGAATAATAGGCCTCGCCCCCACCAACCCGGAAGTCCGCACCGCTCGCCTCGATCAGGCTGCGAACCTGCGGCAGGATATCCGCCTCCGCCGGAAGCTCTGGCAACTCGGTGAACCGCTCGGGCAATCCCTCGCACTGCTCGACATTGAACACGGTAAAGCGCTTGAGGAACGCCAGCTGCCGCGCCTCGCGATCCTCGTCGCGCGCGCGCTCTTCCTCGTCCTTGGGCGTGAACCGATCCGCATAGCAGACGGTCGTTCCCCGCTCGCCCTTGCGGACATTGCCGCCCACCGCCTGGGCTTGCCGGTAAGTCAGCCAGCGCTGCGAGGCATAGCGGCCTTCAATCACCGCCGCCCACAGGATCAGCACATTGACCCCCGAATAGCGCCGCCCGGTCACCGCATTGGCGGGCATGGTGCATCCACACGCCGCTGCATCCCAAGGCTGCACCCATGGCAGCCGCCCTGCCTCCAGCTCGGCAATCACACGGGCCGTCACCTCGGCATAAAGGCTCGCACGCTCGTTTCCAGTCGTCATCACTCCTCACTCCTTCAAACCACCGCAACCGGCGCCGGAATGGCGGGGGTGGGCGGCAGGAGCGGACCGGCGATCCCGCCGATGAAGGCGGGCCGCACCCGAAGGGCCGAAATACAATGGAGGACCCCGGCGCAGCCGGGGTTGCGGCACTCCGCGGCGGGTTCAAAGGGTAGTGACGCCCACCTCCGCCAGATCAAGTGCCGGAGGCCAACGCCACCGCGCCCGGGCGCGGTGACCGCAGCTCATCAGCGCGCAGCGCTGCTCAGCTCCACAGAGCTGCACAAAGCAGTACTCTCCGAAGCCGGACGGCCGTCGCGGCGGCGTGCGCGCGCAGCTGTGCGCCAGCCGTCGCCGCGCCCTCGGGCCGGGTCGAGTGTGCCACGCGGAGAACAAAGGCCTGCGGACCATGGCGGCTTCGCAGAAGTCCGCCAGCGCACGCCCATCAAACGTCGCGTTCCGCTGCCGGGCAGCGCCCGGCCCGCGTCATGCGATCGCAACCCGGCTGGGCCGAGACGCGGAGACGACTCGGCGACGCGCCCGCGGCGTAGAGCGCGGTCACGCAGCGCGTGGGACGCCCTGACACTTCACCCTCCGATCAACCGACCTACGCCACAGCTACGTATGTGTTCGCTGGGACCGCACAGGCCCCTCCTGACCCCAGAGAGGCTCTTTTCTGGGCGAAGGATTTCCGCCCAAATTAGCTCCGGGGGCACCAGTCAGACGCTCGCAGTACAAGGATATTCCGATGCAACCCGAAACCCCCGACCGCATCCTGCGGATCAACACCGTCCTCGACCGTACCGGGCTCAGCCGCTCGACAATGTACCGGAAGATGGAGAATGGCACATTTCCGGAAAACGTCCAGATCAGCACCCGGTGCGTCGGATGGCGCGAGTCCGCAATCGACGCTTGGCTCCGCAACCCTATTTTCTACTGCATCAACGACACTGCCAAGGATGACAGCCAAGCGCCCTAATGCCGCCCCTCACAACCTCCGATCTCCTCCCTGCAAGCTGCCACTTCTTGGGACTGTGGCGGATTAGCAGTCGCGGTCCCCACTCTGGTCGTTTGTCGGCCTAAGCCGCATCGTTCGTGCGACCGGATGGACCAGCCAATGCCACTTCAAAGACACTGCCCGATCCCGTCGCGTCCGCCACCTGCGGGGTCAATCGCATTCGGGACGTCGTGACAATAAGCCCGCCCTTGCCATCAGTGCACACGCTGCTCACGTGCGGAGCGGCGACGCGGTGGCTGCGCAAGTGCGCACCGTTCGGAGCAAGCTCGACCACGCGGCCGCCGCCCCACATCGCCACCAAAGGATTGCCATCGGCCCCGATCGTCATGCCGTCCGGCTTACCCGGAATGCTCATGAAATCGCTGACAATCTGCGGCTCACCAAGTGCGCCAAAGGGCGTCGAGGGGAATCGGATGAGCGTGCGTTGGAGCGTGTCGACCAGATAGAGGCTCGTCCCGTCCCGGGTCCATTCCATTCCGTTGCACGCACCCAGCCCCTCGCATACGCGCGTGACCGATCCATCCACACCGATCCGGAACAGTGTCCCGCGCCCCGCCAGAAGGCCGCGATGCATCGTACCGGCCCAGATGGTACCGTCCGCGCCGATAGTCATGTCGTTGAACCGGCAGCCACTTCCGACATCGACATCGACGATAGGGGTCGTCGCACCGCTCGCCCGATCCACCGTGACAACCGCGTAGTCCGCGAGACCGACGAGCGTGTCTCCGCGCCAGCCGATCGCGTTCAGCGGCACATCGGTCGCGACCCGATGCATCGTACCGTCGACCAGGGTTACGCGGTGCAGGTTCGACCGCACGGGATCGACGAACAGCAAATGCTTGCCGGTCGGATCCATCAGGGGCGACTCGCTGATTGTCGCGCCGGGATTGGCGACAACGCGCGGCTCCCGTTGACGTTCTCGCATCGCCGCGATCAATGTGTCGGCGGCATGCCCCACGGCCGCAGCATTCCGGCCCGGCCGGTAGAGTTCGGAGCCGACACCGATCGCATCGCAACCGCCGTTCAGAAAACGGGAAGCATTTGTCGCGCCGACGCCGCCGACGGCGACGAACCGGGCGTCTGTCGGCATCACCGGTCGCAGCGCACCGATCGCCGCCAGCCCCACCTCACCCGCCGGGAAATATTTGAGCCAGCGCGCGCCAGCGCGATAGGCGCGGAACGCATCGCTCGGCGAGGCAATTCCCGGCATCGGGACGATCCCCAGGTCCAGCGCGCGACCGATCACATCGATATCGCAATTTGGCGCGACACAGATTTGCCCACCTGCATCGGCGAGCCGATCCACGTCCGCAGGGTCGATCACCGTCCCCGCGCCGATCATCATATGCGCGCCGAAATGGCTGCGCAGCAACGCGATCGTCGCGAACGGGTCGGGAGAGTTGAGCGGTACTTCGGCGATGCGAATGCCCGCATCATACAGCGCCTGGACTACCCCGACCGCTTCCCCGCCATCAAGGCCGCGCAGGATCGCGACGACCGGAGTGTCGGCGAGCGCCGCTTCGACTGCAGCCAGCGTGTCGGTCATGCGGCGCGTACTTCGCTGACCGCTACCGCCACCGCGAGCGCACGGTAGCCGGCGATGCAACAGGGTTCGGAGTCGACGATCTCCGCCGCGATCCCAGTCGCTGCCAGCGCGCGGGCGAACATTGCCGACAGCCCCGGATTGCCGATCAGCGTGACCGGCGCCCCGGCGAGCGCCGGATAGAGGCGCAGCGCGTCGGCGATTTCGCCCCCGATCAGCAGGCCGCGCAGATGCGACGCCGCATCCTCTTTGCCCAGCCCGGCACGGACCGCGCGTGCGCGCGTTTCGAACAACAGGCTGCCGAGGTTGAGGCCGCTCGATCGCGCGCGGTCGCATCCGCCGTCGAACGCCGCGCCGACCGCGCCGCTGCCCTCGGTGATCGACGCCAGCAGTCCCTGGCTCGTCATCCGGTCGAACACCTCGCCGCCCATCGACGTGAAGAAATCGACGATCCGCCCGTCGCGGCAATATACCCATTTGCTGTGCGTACCGGGCAGGACAATGAACCGGTCGCCCGCCACCACGCTAGTATTCGCGAGATAGCCATACAATTCCACCTCCTCGCCGCGCATCACATCGGGGCCGCCATGCGGGCCGGTACAGGCAAGGCCCGGGATGATCCGTACCGGCGTATCGCCGATCATGGTGGCGAGGCTGTGCGCGGAAAGGTCGGCGACCGACGAAGGCGCCTCGCAATAGCTGGCATCGGCCCAGCCGATATTCGACCCGACCATGCCCGATGCCCAGCAGGTGCCGAGCGGCCCCCAGCGTGTCGCGAGCTCGTCGATGCACGCGCGCATGCCGTCGCGATCGAGCGCCGCGACCCCGCGCGGCATCGCCACGCGATCGAGCACCTTGCCGTCCACGCCGATCCTCCAGGCGCGAAAATTGCTGCTACCCCAATTGATCCCGACCAGCGGTCGGGCGCCGTCAGCGGCGTGTGACACCGGCACCTCCATCCAGTTCGACGACCGTTCCGGTCATCCATGCCGCTGCGTCCGAAGCGACGAACAACACCGTTTGCGCGACATCCTCCGGCGTCCCGAGCCGCCCGAGCGGATGCCGCCCGACATTGGCGGCGCGCGCCGCCGCCGGATCGGGCGTCAGGTCGAAATTGCGCGCGAGCAGCGGGGTATCGACCGATGCCGGGGCGACGCCGTTGACGCGGATTCCTCGGTTCGCGAGGTCGAGCGCCGCGGTACGGACCAGCCCGTCGAGCGCCGCTTTCGACGTCGCATAGGCCGCCAGCGTGGGCGTCGCGAAACGGGCGTTGATCGACGAGATCAGCACAAAATTGCCGCCGCCCTTCGCGGCCATCGCCGGAGCGCATCCCTGGATCAGGCGCACCGCGCCGACGACGTTGACGTCGTAGATCCGTAGCCAGTCGGCGCTCGGCGTATCGGCGATGCCGGCATTGACGCTCGCCGCGCCCGAATGGACGACGATGTCTGCCGCTCCGCCCGCATCATGCATCGCGGCGAGCGCATCGGCGACCGCCGCATCCGAGCCGAGATCGGCGGCGAGGTTGAGGTTGCCATTGCCCGGCCGCGAATGGCCGAGGGCGCAGACCCATCCGCCCTCGCGGCGAAATCCATCGACGACCGCGCCGCCGATACCGCCCGAGGCGCCGGTGACAAGGATGCGTCGCCCTTCGAACCGTCCGCTCACGCCACCGACTCCGTCCGTTCGACCGCACGTGCACCGCGCCGCCCGATCCATTCGGCGAAGAGCGCCAGCGCTGCAAGTGCCGCTCCGGTAATCAGCAGGATCTTGCGATCCTCAGCGCTCGCAGTGATCGCGGTCATCCACAGCAACAGGCCGCTCGCGCCGACAGTCAGCGCGACGATGCGCGGCGCGTCAGAGGCGCCGCCGCCCGGAGCGGTTTCCGCTGCAGGCGGAAGCGCTGCAATCCGCGCGACGCCCGGGGCGATCCGGCGCGAGAACAGATGATAGGCGCCGAGCACCAGCATCGGCACCGCGACGCCCACGATCACATCGATCAGGATGCCCGCGTCCGCCGCCCATCTCTGGAGCGGCTGGAACGCTGCGACATCTCCGAGCGGCCCGGCGGGCGTGATCAGGTAGCGCAAGAACAGGCCGACCGTCCCTGCCGCGACCACCGTCAGCCACGCCGAACGCTGGTCGACCCGGTCGCTGAAGAAGCCCCATACACTGGGCGCGACGAGCGGCACCACCAGCAGGCTGGTCGCCGCGACGATAACCTTCTCCGCCCCGCCGAGCAGGGGGATGAGGACGGCCACCAAGGTCAAAAACAAGCCCAGGCAGATGGTGACGATGCGTCCGGTGCGGACCTCGGACAAGCCGTCCCGCCCGCGCGTCAGCATCGGAGTGAGGGCGCCGGCGAATACGTTGAGCTGACCGCTGATCAGGCTGGCGGTGGCCGAGAACATCGCGGCAAGGACGAGGCCCAGCATGCCCGCCGGCAACACCGCCTGCGCGGCGAGCATATAGGCCTGCTCCGGATTGGCATTGGGGTCGATCGCCCGATAGAGCATTGGCGGCAGCAGCCAGAAGGCGGGCGAGATCAAATAGAGCCCACCGAACAGCCAGGCGCTGCGCCGCGCGTCGCGCGGCGTCGGCACGCTGATGAAGCGCTGGACGAACGCCCATTCGGCGCCGATCATGAAGAAGTGGATCACCGTCCACGCGGCGATGAACCACCAGCCATAATCGTCGCTGGTGAGCGCAAAGAAGCCCTCGGGCACGCGCGCGGCAAAGCCGTCGAGCCCGCCGAGACGCGCGAGGATCAGGATGACGGTGATCAGCACGGCGAGGTTGAGAACGATGAACTGCATGACATCGGTCATCAGCACCGCCCACAGGCCACCGAGCATCGTATAGAGGACAATCACTGCGCCGAAGCCGAGCACGGCGAAGGTTACGGAGAGATTGCCCGTTCCCGGATCGCGCAGCATGTGACCGGGCTCTAGCGGCACCAGCACGCACAGCAGCACCGAGAGCGCATAGAGCGCGATGCCCGACCCGATCAGGCGGAAGAGCATCATCACCCAAAGGTACAACTGCACCGCCGAATTGCCGAACCGCAGCCGGACATAGTCCGCAGGTGATTCCACCCCCAGTCGGCGCCAGCGCGCGGCGAGGAACGCGCCCGCAAGAACCGCGGCGACGCCATAGGACATGTTGACCGCGACGGCCACGAGGCCAGAGCGATATGCAAGGCCGCCCCAAACCACGAAGGTCCCGGCTGAGAACATCGTCATGAATCCCGACAGCCCCGCCACCCACCAGGGCGACTGGTGCCCCGCGGCGAACATCTGCTTCAGGCTGGTATTGCGCCGCATGTAGAAGATGCCGAGGGCAAGCATCCCGGCGAGATAGGCGATCAGGACGATCGCATCAGCGGTGGTCATCACGGCCCCTCATTACTCAGCCCTCTCCACATGGATTTTGTAGCACTATTAGAGCAACAAATTGCAAAGGCAACGCCCTGTCCAGCGATATTACGCTAATTAGAGTGCTATAAAAGCAATTATAGGCTACACGTTACTCGGCTCCGGGTGGCGTTTGGGGGCCCACAGAAACGCATAAGGAGAGAGTCATGCCGAAAATCCTAGCCGGGGCCACGATCGCCGCGGGCTTACTCGCCACAGGCGGAAGCGCCGCCCTCATATCCCGCGACGCCAGCCCGTCCGGCGTCGTGCGCACTACCGATGGCCCACGCGCCGCCCAACCCGGTGTGAAAACGTCCGCGACAACCGAAATCGCCAGCCTTTCGTCCGCGCTGGACGCCCCGACGCTGGGCCTTGCCGATTCGGTCATCGAGACCTTCCATGACAGCAACGCAAATTTGTGCGGCACCCAGAAGGTGCATATCGACGGCCCGGTCCGCGCGTTCGAGGACCAGAACAACGTCATCCACCTGACCGTATCCGACCCCAACGCCACCGGCTGGCAATGGACCGGATCCGTCACCGGCTTCACCAACAACCCCAAGACCGCGACGCTCGACTGCACGCCGGTGATGATCGGCAACAGCGGCAACACCGATCCTTCCCAGTTCGATCAGAAGACCTGGATTCAGGCGATCCATTTCGCCGGATCGACCGTCTATGCCTATGGTCATGAGGATTATTTCGGGACGCGCACCAACGATCCCGATTGCCACGATGCGGGGACGACCGACGGACTGCCCTATTGCTGGTATTCGTCGATCCCATTGTGGACGGCGACCGTCTCGCCGCCCGACCGTCACGTCAATTTCGGCCGCTCGGCCGCGACCCCGGGGCATGTCGCCATCTATCCGCAGGTCGCCTATCCGGGCGATGCCAACACGACCTCTGCCGGGTGGATAGGATACGGCACGCCGTCGAACATCATCCGCGGCCGCAACCAGGACGGCACGCTGAACGGCTATTACTACATGTTCGCCTATAGCAGCTCCAACTATGCCGGGCAGGGCAAGGGCGTCTGCCTGTTCCGCAGCGCCGACCCGACCGACCGGACGAGCTGGCGCGCCTGGGACGGCAGCACCGCATCGCCGCAGTTCGTCCAGCAGATGAAAAACCCGTACAGCAATACCAACTCGGCCTGCGCGACGGTACAACCCTCGCTGTTCAACAGCTATGTCCGCTCGGTTGTGTGGCACAAGCCATCGCGCCACTACATCGCGATCATCCGCAACAGCAGCGCGGTGCAATATGCGACATCGACCGACCTGCTGACCTGGAGCGCGCCGCAGAACCTGCTGGTCTCGACATCCGCCGAGGCGAATTATCCGGTGGTGATCGATTTCGACGGCGGCGATTACGGCGATTCGAACTTCGACCGCGTCTATTCGAACGGGAGAAGCTACCTCTTCTACCGCAAGTCGATCGTCAGCGGGCATACGCGAATCACCCGGCGCAAGATCGCGGTGACCAACTATCCCGCCGATCCGCCGGGCTCAGCCAACCCCTATTGAGGGCACTCGGCAAGAAAATGTAACGCTAGGCGAAACAAAGGAGTTGCGCTCTTAGCGACATCCTTCACAAAGGGTGCGGGCGGTGGTGCAAGGCGCCGCCGCTCGCTCTATCTTGTGGCGCCACCTCTGGCGCATCTGATCGGAACGCCTGTCCATGCTGTCCAAACCGAACGCCCAGCCCAACCAGAGCCTGATCGACGGAATCGCTACCCTACAGGCGCTGGCGGTCTCGCCCGAACCGGTGGGAAATCGCGAACTGGCACGGCAACTTGGCTTCAACCCGACCCGCGTCAACCGCCTCCTCAAGACGCTGTCCTATCTCGGCATCGCGCGCCAGACGGCGAACCGCAAATATACCGCGGGCCCGGGGATGCATGTGCTGGCCGCTCAGAGCCTGCACGCGTCGCGTATCATGCAGGACGCACTCCCGGTGCTCGAGGAGCTGCGCCGGTTCGGTCTCACCATCGCGCTCGGCGTACTGTGGCGCGACAGTGTCAGCTACCTATTCCACGCCCCGCCGGGGATGAGCACGACCCAAGGCATCGGCCGCATCGGACTCCTGCCCGCGACGTCCAGCGGGATCGGCATGGCGCTGCTCGCCCAGCATGACGACGCGCTGATCGCCGACCTGTTCGCGGGTCGCGAAATTCCGGGATTTCCGAACGGGCTGGACGATCTGCTCAAGGCGATCGGCGCGGTCCGCGACGAGGGCTACGCACGCGTGCTCGTCAACGCGGCGGAGGACCGGCACACCGTCGCGGTCCCGGTGTCCCACCCCTCCTTCGCAGCGGTCGGCATGTCGGGCTGGATTCCGGAACAGAACACGGGCGCGATCGTCGAGGCGCTTAAGGCCGCCGCTGCAAGGATCGGCGACTAGCGGGAAAAGTATTGCTAATTTAGCAATGGTTGCATAAGTCCGATGCGTGGCCGGGTACAGGCCAAGCACGGGAGTGATGTGCATGAAGGATATTGCCGGCGCCTTTCCGGTGCTGCCGACCATCTTCGACGATGCGGGTGAAATCGATGCACGCGGCATGGCGAATGTCGTCGAATGGGTGATCGCGTGCGGATGCGATGGCATCGTGTTCCCGGGCCTCGCCAGCGAATATGACCTGCTCGACCTCGACGAGCGCTTGGCGCTGATCGCGACGATCGGCGAGCGCGCCGCCGGTCGCGTTTCCTTCGTCGCCGGATGCAGCGGGCAAAGCGATGCGGAGAGCGCCACGCTGATCGCGGCAGCCGAACGCGCGGGAGCAGCGGCGGCGATGATCGTCACCCCGGCGCGCAAGGGCGACGATCTCGATGCGATCGGCGATTTCTATGCCGGGCTGGCCGATGCCGCTTCGGTACCGGTGATGTTGCAGAACGCGCCCCGCCCGATGGGGCTGGGGCTCAGCACCCGCCAGCTGGTCCAGGTGATCGAGCGCGCGCCCAACATCGCCTATGTGAAGGAAGAGAACGCCCCCTGTGGCCAGCGCATCACGATGCTGCGCGAGGCGGGCGTGCCCCAGCTGCGTGCGATCTTCGGCGGCGCCGGCGGGCGCTATATCACCGACGAACTGGCGCGCGGCGCAGAGGGAACGATGCCCGCATCGGAGATCGCCGATCTGCACGTCAAGCTGATCGCCGCGCATCGCGCGGGCGAACTGGCGACCGTGCGGATGCTGTTCGAACGCACGCTGCCGCTGCTCAACATGCAGGCGGTGTTCCGCTGGCGCCTGACCAAGGAGGTGCTGCGCCGCCGTGGCCTGATCGAATCGGCCTATGTCCGCGCGCCCGGGCCCGAGCTCGACCGCCACGACCTCGCCGAGCTGGACCAGCTGCTCGCGACGCTCGAGCCGCTGATGCGCGAGATGGGCAGTTCGCTCGATCTGCGCCAGACGGTATAGAGGCGGCGCCATGCGGGACCAGATCGACCATATCGAGACGTTCATCGTCACCATTCCGCGCGACACGCCCTATCTCGGGCCGCTGCGCCCGGGCGAACGCGTGAACGAGCGCGGCTATCTGGTCCGCAGCTCGAACCGCACCATCTATCCAACGCAGGACCGCTCGGTGCTGGTCAAGGTGACCACGCGCGATGGCGCGATCGGCTGGGGCGAGACCTATGGTCTGACCGCGCCGCGCGTGATCGGCGACCTGATCGACGACCTGATCCTGCCGGTGGTGCGCGGTCGCGATCCGTTTGACGTGTCGGCGATCTGGCACGAGCTGTACGACATGCTGCGCGTGCGCGGCTACACCGGCGGTTTCTGGCTCGACGCCCTCGCCGCGATGGACATCGCGCTGTGGGATATCTGTGGCAAGCTGGCCGGGCAGCCGATCCGCAAGCTGCTGGGCGGCGAGCGGCGCTCGTCGATCCCCGCCTATGTCTCAGGCCTCCCGCGCGCGACGCTCGACGAGCGGGTGGAACTGGCCGCGCAGTTCGTCGCCAAGGGCTATGACGCGATCAAGTTCGCTGCGGCGGTCGACCCCGACGGGATTGAGGCCGAACTGGCAGCGCTACGCGATGCGCTGGGGCCGAAGGTCAAGTTGATGATCGACTTCCACTGGATGTTCGGCGCGGCCGAGGCCGCGGCGCTGATCCGGCGGCTCGAGCCCCATGGCCTGTGGTTCGCCGAGGCGCCGGTGAAGCCCGAGGATGTCGAGGGGCTGACGCAGGTCGCGCGCAGCGTGGCGACGCCGATCGCGGGCGGCGAGGAATGGCGCAGCGTCCACGACGCCCTGCCCCGGCTGCGCGCGGGCGCATTGGCGATCGTCCAGCCCGAAATGGGGCATAAGGGCATCACGCAATTCATGCGCATCGCACAGCTCGCCGGTGCGCATCATGTTAAAACGATCCCGCACGCGACGATCGGCATCGGTATCTTTCAGGCGGCGAGCCTGCAGGCTTCGGCGGCGATCGATGACCTCCCGATGCACGAGTATCAGCATTCAATCCTGGACCGGAACGCCGCTTTACTTGACGGTGAGCTGAAGTGCGAAGCGGGCGCCTATGCGCTGCCCGAGGGACCGGGGCTGGGAGTCGTGCCGGGCGCGGCGCTGTGGGCGCATGCGGAGAAGATTCAGGGATAGGTGGCGGTTGTGCCGTCCCTGATTTGACACCTTCAATCAGCCCGGCGCGGTCGCCTCCCGTTGTCCCCCCGGAACAAGTCCGGGGTGCCGGGATGATTGGGGGCGTCGGCGATCCAGACTCCGCTTACCCTTACTCCCCCAGTACCGTCTCCGGGCTAGTCACGGTCCCACCGCCGACCGTGTCGACCGAGAGGGTGAAGCGCAGGCTCTGCCCGTGCTTGCGCGGCACGCTGAATTCGAACGGGAAGGCAGCGTCGGTGATCGCCTTCCAGTCTGCGTCGTCGCGATAGCGCAATGTGGCGGACCGCACCTTGCTGTCGTCGTCGCGCAGATAGACATAGCCGCGCCGCCCGAAGCTGCCGAAATCGAGCAGGTACGCGCGGGCGTCGCCCGCTGCCAGTTCGGCGCTGTCGTTGGGCACCGGCGTGCCGGGTTTTTCGAGCCCCGCCCGGTCGATGCTCGTCTTCGCGCGCAGTCCGTCGACGCGCAGCGCGACCTGCCCGCCCGCGGGGACGGTGACCGTCACTTTGCCGTCGGCGAGCGCAGCGCTGCCCTCGCGCGACAATGCGGTGACGCGCAGCGGCCCGGCGGCGGTGACCCGCGCCGGATCGATCTCGATCGCACTGGTCACCGGCTTGTCCGACTGGTTGGCGAGCGCGAGATAGAGCGCGTCGCCGCGATAGCCCGCGACATAGTTGAGTTCCGGGTGGAAACGGTTGAGCAGCCCCTTGGGCATCCACAGATGCACGCCGCTGTCGCCATAGAAGCGGCCCGGCGCATAGCCGTAGAAGCCGTTCTGGAGATAGGCATAGGCCTCGATGAACTGGGCGGGGAAGTCGATCTGCCCCTTCGACCGCGCGCTTGCATCCGCCAACAGATAGTCGAGCAGCATCGTCGCCATCGGCCAGATATGGTTATAGTGGAACGAGTTGACGCTCAGATTCTGATGCGCGTTGAGTGGATAGTCCGCACCCTCGTAGATCGTCGTGCGCGCGGTGTTGATGTGATAGCCAGGGAAGTTGCGATAGCGGCCGATGATCGCTGAGCGCGCGACATCGTGGAGCAACTTGTCGCCAGTGTCCGCCGCAATGCGCAGCATCCAGGGCGCAAAATTTGCCATGAAGATCGCGCGGTGCCCAGTGCTGGTGCCCGAGCTTTCCGGCGTCAGCCCCCATTCGGATAGTCGCCAGGCGGGCACGTCCTCCTGCGGCGCCGACATCGGCTTGTGCCCCTTCGACGCGAGGTACCAATAGACCGGCGCCTTGCCGCCCGGATTCACTGTCACATTGGCGTCGGGGATTGCCGGCGCCATCCAGGTGAACATGGTGTAGCGGCGCGCGCCCAGCCGGGCGGCATCGAGGAACCGCCGTTCGCCACTCGCTTCGTACAGGCGGTAGAGATCGACGAAATCGGGGACGAAAGCGGGCCAGAAGAAGAAGGCCGAATCCTTGAACTCGGCCTGTTGGGTCTCGACGCGCGTGGCCAAATAGCGATCCGCGCCCGCCACCGCGGCGGCGAGCATCGTGCGATCGCCGGTCGCCTCGAACAGCGAGAGTGCATTCTGCCAGGTCTTGCCCTGTTCGGCGACATCGAGGTTGCGCGTGCGCGATCCTGCATATTCGCGCTTCGCGAGTTCAATCAGCGCAGGGTTGCGACGGCCCAGGACGGCATAGAGCGTCGCCAGTTCGGAAATTGGCGCGGTCGGACCGAGCAGCGTGCGCGAGGGGTTCTGGATCTTCTGTTCGGGGTCTAGGCTGAACAGGAACTTCTCCCGAGACAGCATATATTCGACATAGGGGATCACCCGATCCTCGAACATGCCGGGCCGGTCGGTAACCAGCGCCAGTTCGAACGGGTTGAGGCTGCTGACATTCTTGACCGCGCCAGGCACGTCGGTGGAGTAGGACGACCCCTTCAGCTCCGCGATCCAGCGCGCATAGGACGACATCGAATAGTCGACCATGCGATCGAAGGTGGTGTTGAGCGAGCCCACCGCGTTGCTGCGAAAATCGCGGAAGCCGTACACCTCCCGCGCCAGCTTCTCGTAGAGCTGGGTCAGTTCCTCCGCCTTATCGCGGACCAGATAGGCGCGGAACTGCGTGCTCGCCCCGCTGGCGAGCTTCGATCCCGCCCCGCCCATTACCGGCGCGAAGATCATCGGGCTGGCGGTGCCATCGGTACCACGCACCGTCACGCCGAAGCGGCTATTGTCGGCGAGCGGCAGCGGCTGGAACGGGAATTCGCCGGGATGCGCGATCGCGGCAAAGCCGGTGTCGCCCTGACGAACCATCGTCGTCGGCAGCGTCGCGCGATAGGCGAGCGTCAGATAGGAGCGGTCGGGCAGCCGCTTTTCCTGCCAGATCAGCGGCTGCCAGATTTCCGAGGCCTGCGCCGCCGCAACGTCGGGCGCACCAGTATAGCCTACCGAGAAATAGCCCGGCGCCCGGGCATCGAGCTTCCAGCTGAGCAGCGGATAGGGCTTTGCCGCGAGGTCGACTTCGGCGGTCAGGATGAAGCGGGGATCGGCCGGATAGCTCGCAATCAGCCGGTCACCCTCGCGCCGCACGCTTGCAGGCTTCATCGCAATCGTTTCGCCGGCGTTGAAATAGTCGGCGCTGCGCGGCTCTGCCTTCGCGGCGAGGATACGGTCGTCGAACCCGTCGCCCTGCGTGGCTTCGTCGCGCTTCTCCGCGACGAGGTCGGCACGCGCGGGATCGAACGCGCGCCAGGTGGCGACATTGTATGCGACCCCTTTGATCCCCGCCGGACGCTGCGCCATCTGCGGATCGTCAGGGCGGTACAGCACCGTGAAGTCGAGATCGAAGCCGGCGATCCGCTGCGCCAGCGCATCCGTGGTCGCCGCCGGAGGCGCGGCCCCGGTCGCAACCGGTTCCCGCAGCCCGCACGCCGCCAGCGCCGAGCCAGCCGCCAGCATTGCCACCAATGCCGGCATCCGGCTCCTGCGCCCAATAGTCATGCTACGCCTCACCCTTGTCAGAACCGGAAGGTCAGCGTTCCGGTAATGGAGCGCCCATTTTCGAGGTAACTCGCAATCGCTTCCTCATAGTTGGCAAATTTGCGGGTCGGGGTATTCGTCAGGTTCGATCCCGCGATGCTAATCTTCACCCCCTTGGCGATGTCGTAATCGACCCCCGCGGAAAGATAGCCCGCCGCCTTGTAGTAGATGCCGTTGCCCTCCAGCCCGATGCGGTTGAGGAATCCGCTGCGGTACGAATATCCGACGCGCATGCCGAATGGCCCCTCCTCGTAGAACAGCAGCGCGGTGCCGCTGTGCTTTGATAGCGACTGGAGCGGCAATTCGTCGTTGGTACGCCCGTCGATGATCCCCGACTTGCTGTCGATGAAGGTATAGGTCCCCTTCACCCCCAGATTCTCGAGCGGGCCGGGCAGGAAGTCGAGTGGCTGGCGGATCTGGACCTCGAACCCCTTGATCGTCGCGCCCTGGCCGTTGAACGTGCGGCCGATGCGATACGGAGTTTCGGGATCGCTGTCGTTCGGATCGGCGTCGAGCCCCGGGATCACCTCTTCAACCGTCTGCGAGTAGATGAAGCTCTCGACATCCTTGTAGAAGGCAGCCAGCGACCAGAGCGCCCCGCGCCGCGGATACCATTCGATCGAGGCGTCCAGCTGATTGACGCGGAAGGGCTGGAGCGCCGGATTGCCGCCCGCGCCGGTCCCGGCCGAGGTGATCGAGAAGGAAGGCGATTGGTCGCGCGTGTCCGGCCGCGCCATCACCCGCGCGGCGCCGAGGCGGAAGAGCACGCTGTCCGACACCTCGAACCGCGTCGCGACGCTGGGCAGCCAGTCGTCATAGGCGACGGTCTGGTTGACCGGCTCGAACGCGCCCAGCGTGGTGCTGCCACGAATGCCGTAAAAGCCGTCGGCGATCAGCCGGGTGTTGACGTAGCGCAGGCCAAAATTGCCGCTGACTGGCACCGCGAACAGCTTCGTCTCGAAGTTGCCCTGAACATAGGCGGAGTGAACTGGCTCGCGCAGCGTGAAGCTCGATGTCGGGTCGTAGAGATTGGGCGTGCAGGTCGACGAGAAGACCTGGCAGATGCCCTCATTCCCCTGCTTGTCGGTGATCGGCACCAGATAGGAGGTCGGAAAGTCGCCCTGGGCACCGGTCAGGAACCGGTCGAACTCGACGATTTCGTAATTGCCCGGGATCGAGGTCACCGGGATGCGCGTCGATGCACCCGTCGGATAGGTCGTCTGGTTGCGATAGGTTTCGCGGTTGAGGTCGATCTGCGCGAAGCGATAGCCCGCCTCGATCGACGTCAGGAATCCCCGGTCGAAACTGTAGCGCGCATCCAGCCGGAAGGTCGCCTCCTCCGCCTCGTAGAGATAGCGGTTATCGAAGCTGGTCCGATAGATGTAGAGCGCCGGATCGGTAATATCGACATTGGCGGGCAAGCCGACTGCAGGCACGTCGCGATCGCGGAAGTCGAACGAGACGAGTTGTGCGGAGGTCGTGTCGGCACGCAGATAGGTCTGGCCGTAATCCTGCGTAGCGCGGGTGAAGGACACGTCGCTCGACAGTTCGATCCGGTCACCCAGCTTGCCCTTCACGCCGAATTGGCCCGAGAAGATATCGGTGGGCAGAGTCAGCCGCTCGGCATTGCCCTGAATGACGGCGCGTACCGTACCGGCGACGATATTCTCGTTCTCCGAAACGACGAGGTCGGTATATCCGGACGCGGCACGGCTCAGCGGGATCGACACCCAATTGCGCTTCCGGTCGGTATCGGCGTGCGCGTAGAGCAGGTCGGCATGGAATTCGAGACTGTCGTTAGCCTCGAAGAAGATGTTGGCGGTGGCGCCGTATTTCGTCCGCTTTTCCTGAAGCCGCTGATAGCGGATGTCATTGAAATAATAAATGTTGTTGCCGTCGCCATTGGGATCGACGACGTCGGGATCGGAACTGAAATTGTCGGGCTGTTCGCGCCAGGACGAGAAGCTGTCGAACGAATCCTGACCGATATTGAGCCGCTGATAATTGGCACCGATCGCGACGCCCAGCCGGCCGTCGAGGAACGATGCCGCAACCAGGCCCGTGAGCCGGTAGGACGGGTCGCCGGCCTTGGATTTATCCACGATCTGCGCCGATCCGCCGATGAAGAACTTCTTCCGCGACGAGGCGCGGCGGGTGAGAATGTTGACCGTGCCGCCGAGCGACCCCTCGATCATCGACGGCGAGGGCAACTTGGTCACGTCCATCCGCGCGACCAGTTCCGAAGGGATCAGCGTGAGGACGTTATAGGCGCCCTCGTCGGGGCCATCGGCACCACGGCCATAGGGGCTGATGAGCGTGTGACCGTTGAATTCCAGCCGGTTCTGACTGAGCCCGCGGATCGCGATGTCCGCCGCCTCGTCGATCTCGCGCCTCACCTGCACGCCCGACACGCGCTCCAGCGATTCGGCGACATTCTGGTCGGGCAGCTTACCGATATCCTCGGCTACGATCGAATCGACGATCAGCTTCGACCGGCGCTTGATATCGATCGATTCGGCTTCGGATTCGCGGATACCGGTGACGATCACTTCGGTCGTGGGCGCCTGCGTGCCGCCGGTCTCGGCCTCAGCCGCGCTTTCGTTCTCCTGAGCGAAACAGTTTGGCGCGGCGCCAAGCATCGCTGCGACCAGCGCAATCTGAGAAATTTTCGCGATTCTCTTCAAGGCATCCTCCATCCCAATCGTCACCCCGCTTCGAGCGAGCGGTTCGGCTGATGGGCTTTTTGTTGCTATTTTAGCTATAAGTCAACCGCGATCTATCCTACGTTCGCGCCGATCGGTGGAATGGAGGAAAGGATATTCATGCCACGCAGCGTCGCCCTGGCCCTAGCCGCCGCACTCATTCCGTCAGCAATGGCGGCGGCGCAGACCCGCGACGCGGGCTCGCCTCCCGCCGCGGAGCGGGTAGGCACGGATTCGCTATTCGCATCGCACATGGTGCTGCAGCGCGATCGTCCGATCCGAATCTGGGGCCGTGCGCTCCCCGGGGAAGCGGTCCGACTATCGCTTGGCAAGGCGCAAGCGCGGGCGATCACTAGGCCGGACGGGACGTGGACCGTCACGCTTCCCGCGCGGCCGGCGGGCGGCCCGTATCGCCTCGACGTGTCGGCGCCGTCGTTCCGCGACCGCTATCGCGAAATCCTGATTGGCGACGTCTGGCTATGCGCGGGCCAGTCGAACATGGAGTTCCGCCGATCCAAAGCGGTCGATCTGCCCGCGCACTTCGCACCTGATGCCGGTCTGCGGATGCTCGACATCGCCCGCCGCGAGGCGCCGACGCCGTCCCCACACCTCATGACGCTTGCCGGGTGGAAGACCTCGACACCCGACAGCGCGGCGCGCTTTTCGGCCATCTGCCACCATTTCGGGGAGCGCCTGCGCGCGCAGCTGGGCGTTCCGATCGGCCTGGTCGGCGCGTCATGGGGCGGAACGCGCATCGCCGCCTTTGTCGATGCCGTCACGCTGAAGACCCGCGGACTCGACGGCACCGCGCACGATCCGGTATCCCGCCAGAATGACGGACGCGTGTTCAACGCGATGATCGCTCCGCTCGCGCCGTCTGGGCTGAAGGGGGTGCTCTGGTATCAGGGCGAGAGCGACACACACCGGCCGGAGGGATATGCACCGCGACTGGCCGCGCTCGCGGCAAGCTGGAGACAGGCCTTCGCCCAGCCGCTGCCGATGATCGTCGTGCAGCTCCCGCCGTTCAACCCGTCGCCGCGCACCCCGCCCGGCCACTGGGCCGAGATACGGGAGGCGCAACGGCGCTTCGTTTCCGACGACGGTTCCGCCGGACTGGTGGTGCAGATCGATCAGGAGAGCGCGAACGACCTGCACCCGGCGAAGAAGGCTGTCGTTGCGGAACGCGCGGCCGAACGTGCTTTGTCGGTGGCCTATGGGCATGGAAGTTCGCGGTCGGGCGCAGAGCCGCCGCGTATCGTCCGGATAGGACGCAGGCTTCTGCTGAATTATGAAATCCCGGACCGCCTCGTCGCGCCCAACCCGGAGGCAGTACGCGGCTTCGAGATTTGCACCGACACCTGTGCTGCGATCCAGGCGCGCCTGACCGGCCCCCGAAGGATCGAACTGACGATCTCCGATTCTACCGTGCCGCGATGCCTGCGCTACGCCTGGGCCGACGTTCCACAGCAGAATTTGCAAACGGAGCGCAGCGGACCGCCGGGACCTTTCGCCATTTCTCTGCGTGAAGATACGACGGTGGCAGACCCGGGAGTCGCGCCGACTACAGATCACCGCAAGATTGAGGTTCGAGCCGCTGTCAGCAAATGCAACCTATTCCATTCCGGGATGTGCGGTAGCGAGGTCACCGCCTCCGACACCCGGCCGTCTGCCCGCGGCCCAATAGCCGCTATGCTCGTTTGCTAAACTTTCCCTTGATCACTTTTCCGCCAATCCGAAGCTGGTCGAGATAATCTGACCACCACTGCGCCATGCGAACCCTCTCCGCCCAATGAGCGCCGCGATGGTAAGCCGCTCGAACTTTGTCCTTCTCACCGTGGGCCAACGCGCGCTCGATGGCGTCAGGATGCCAAAGGCCTGACTCATTGAGCAGGGTGCTGGCCATCGCACGAAACCCATGGCTGGTCATTTCGTCGTGTTCGAACCCGAGGCGGCGGAGCGCAACGTTCAACGTATTATCCGAAAGGGGCCGATTCGTTGTGTGAAGTGCCGGGAACAGAAACTCGCTTTCCCGGGCGAGCGACCGGAGATCCTGAAGAAGGTATAGCACCTGCCGAGATAGCGGCACCGCGTGTGCCTGTTTCATCTTCATCCGCTCAGCCGGCACTCGCCAAACCTTCTCTGCGAAATCGATCTCGCTCCACTTCGCTTGCCTCAATTCACCAGGTCGGAGAAATACGTGAGGCGCGATCCTCAACGCGTGAAGGGTTTCGGGTCGGCCTTGATAGCCATCGATCGCGCGAAGCAATTCGCCCACCTTCTTTGGCTCGACAATAGCGGCATGATGTTTGACGCGCGGGACTGTGAGCGCGCCGCGCAGAATATCTGCCGGATTCCGCTCGGTGCGCAGCGTAGCGAAACCGTAGCGGAACACCCGGCCTGCGAACGATCGAAGCCTGAGCGCAGTCTCGTGGTGTCCGCGCCGCTCGACACGCTTCAAAACGTCCAGAAGCTCGTGAGGCGTGACCGAAGCAATTGGGCGCTTGGCGATGCCGCCCAAGAGTTCGAGGAACCAGCGGGCCTTTTTGAGGGTCGCCGGTGATTTCCCCTCGCGCTCCATCTTCTGAATATATTCCTCGGCCACGAGTCCAAAGGTCGTCTGGGCCGCAAGCTCAGCTTTCAGGCGACGCTGCCGCTTCTCCTCAACCGGGTCGATGCCGTCGTCCAACTCGGCCTTGGCCTCATCGCGCTTCCGGCGTGCTTGGGGCAACGAGACATCGGGGAAACTTCCCAGCGAGAGCTTCCGTTCGATGCCGCAGCATCGGTAGCGAAAGCGCCACAGCAAAGCCCCGGATGGCTGCACCAGCAAATACAAGCCATCAGCGTCGGCAACTTTATAAGGACGCTCAGCCGGTTTGAGCGATCGAATCTGCATCACCGTAAGCATGGGGCCACGCCTCCTGCATCGTTCGTGGCCCCATGATTCGTGGCCCCTTTTGAGTGGGCCACGGCGGAACATAATGAGATTTCATGGGACCGCCGAAAGCCAGTTTACCGCAGTTTTCTGCGGTTTTCTAGCCTTGTTCACGGTATGGACTGGTGCCGCTTACAGGACTCGAACCTGTGACCCCCGCATTACGAATGCGATGCTCTACCAACTGAGCTAAAGCGGCCCGACCGGCGCGTGCCGCCGGGGAAGGTGGCGGCGCTTACCAGCGTTGTTCATGGCTGACAAGCGTTGCCGAAGCGTTGACGCCCGGCACTTTGCCGATCCCGCGCCTTTACGCGGTGTTTACCACATGGGGGGCACAGTCGGGTTCAACGTTCGAGGGCCAGTGCCCTCTGTGGAGCATGCGCATGGACACCGGCCGCGGATTCGATGACCGACCCGACACCGATCATGACGATAGCGGCGTGAGCGATCCGGCCGCCAGCGAGGCGCGCCTGTCGATTGGCAGCGACGAGCGCCGCATGCATGTGCGCGCATACAACCACTGGGTGTCGCTGCTGCATGGCCGCGCCTATCCGTCGATCGAGGATCTCGATCCGGGCAACATCGCCGATTTCGGGCCGCACAGCGTACTGCTCGATTTCAGCGCAGGGGTGGAGAATCCAGCGATTCGCTATCTCGGCGGCTCGCTGCGCGAGGAATGCGGCGTCACCGCCGACATTACCCATGTCGCGGAGGTGCCGTCCCGCTCGCTGCTGTCTCGGCTGACCGATCACTATCTGCAGATCATCGCAAATCGCGCGCCGATCGGCTTCGAAGCCGAATTCGTCGGGCAGCGCGGCCACAATACGCTCTATCGCGGCATCCTGATGCCCTTCTCGTCCGACGAGGACACGATCGACTTCATCTATGGTGTCATCAACTGGAAGGAAATGGTCGACGCCGAGACCCAGGCAAGCCTGGAACGCGAGATCGATGCCGCGCGCCGCGCCGCGCCGACCAAGGCGGCGGTCGCCCCGGTCTGGGCCGACGGTCCGAGTTCCGGCTTCGGCGATGGCAACAACCTTGCAGAACGCGAAGTCGAGGTTGCCACGACTGTACCCGAATCGCTTGCAGACCGGCTGATGCTGGCACGCGAGAGCGCCGCCGCCGCGCGCGCGGCGGATACGCGCAGCCGGTCCTCGCTCTACCGTGCCTTGTCGCGCGCCTATGATTTCGCGCGCGCATCGGAACATGATGTCGAAAGCTATGCCGAACTGCTCGCCGATGCGGGGATTGCTGTCCAGGCGCGCGCGCCGATGACGGGCGCGGTAAAGCTCGTCTTCGGCGCCGACTATGACAAGACGCGTCTGACGGAATTTGCAGCGGTATTGGACCATGCACGTCGCCACGAGGTGGCCGAGGGCGGGCTGGACGACTTCATCGTGGCTGCAGCGGGCGGGATCAAGGGAATCGTCAGGGCTGAGCGCGCACTGCGCCGAAAGCCGGCCCAACCCGCGCAGGATCTGTTCGAACGGGTACGCGCCGAACTGCGTGCGCGACCTGCGCTCGCCCGGGTTGCGATGCCGGCCGGCACCGACGAGTTCGTATTGCTGCTCGCCCGCGCTGGCGCCGACGGTGAACTCGATATCGTCGCGCGGATCGAAGACGACGCAGCCCTGTCGCAACGTGCGCTTCGCAAGGCCGCGGCATGACCGCGTAGTACCTCCGCCTTCTCCCAAGCTGCGCGCGAACCGATCCAAACGAACGGTTCGCGCGCATTTTTTTGTCCGGCGTTACCGCTATCCCGGCAATTTAGTCTCAATTGTTACTGTGCAGCGCAGCAAGCCTTGAGCCTTGGTGAATGCAGGCGCATAGCGCGGCTCCATGAGCAAGACGCCGATCAAGTCGCTCGCCGAGGCCCTCAATGCGCGCCTCATCGATGGAGCCCTGCCCGGAGAGCTGGAGGGGTTCGCCGACGATGCCCGCGCCGCTGCCGCGCGGTTCGTGGCGGAGGCCGCCGCGACGCGCGCGCCCGGGCAGCCGGGCATCGCGCTGGAGACCGGACTGGGCGGTGACAGCCGGGCAATGCGGCTGGCCGTCGTCAACGACGACATGCCCTTCCTGGTCGATTCGATCGCCGCGACGATCGCCGCGCACGATATCGCGATCCGCCGCATCATCCATCCCGTGGTCACCGTCGAGCGCGCGGGCGACGGGACGCTCGCGGGGATCGGCGCCGGGCGCGACGGCGGCGGCGCACGCGAATCGATGGTCTATATCGAGATGGAGCGTGCCGACGCGCGCGACCGGACGGGCCTGGTTCGCGATCTCGAACGCAATCTCGGCCATGTCCGCGCGGCGGTGACCGACTGGTCCGAGCTGCGCCGCGCGATGAGCGAGGACGCGACCCGCATCGCCGATGCCGATGGCGCGGCGCTGCTGCGCTGGTTCCAGGGCGGCAGCATGACGCTGGTCGGGCACGAGAACTGGCATCGCGACGGAACGGTGATCGACGCGGCGGGGATCTGCCGGATGGAGCTGGAAACGCCGCTGCTTGCCGATTCCTCGCGGGTGCTCGCACTCGACTGGTTCGAACAGGGGGGCCAGCCGCCGTTGCTGCTTAAGTCCAACCTGATCTCCACCGTCCACCGCCGCGCTCCGCTCGACCTGGTTATCGTGCCGCTGCGCACCAAGGAGGATAAGGGCGGATCGAAGGTCACGGGCCTGTCGATCCATGCCGGCCTGTGGACGAGTGCCGCTTTGCATTCCACGCCGGACGAGGTGCCGATCCTGCGCTCGCGCATCGCCGCGCTGGAAAGCAAGTTCGGCTTCGACCCGCGCGGCCATACCGGCAAAGCGCTCGCGCATGCGCTGGCCGGGCTGCCGCATGATCTGACCACCGCGTTCCCGGGCGAAGCGCTGGAAGCGATCGCGCTCACCGCCATGTCGGTGACCGATCGGCCGCGCCCCAAGCTTGTGCTGATCCGCAGTGCGCTGGGCCGCCATCTGTTCGCGTTCGTATGGCTGCCGCGCGACGAGGTTTCGACCGGGCGCCGCGTTGCCATCGGCGAGATGCTCGAGCGCGCGGCGAATGCCTCGCTGCTCAGCTGGTCGATCGCGCTGGATGACGGGCCGGTTGCGCTGCTGCGCTACACGCTCGACCTGCGCGGCGAGGGGCGCATGCCCGATGCGGACGCGCTGGACGTCGAACTCGAGCGGATGGTGCGCGGATGGCTGCCGGCGGTCGAACATGCCCTGCGCGAGGATGGCGCCGCCGCAGCACGCGCCGCGCGGCTGGCGCTGCGCTATGCCCCGTGTTTTCCGTTCGGCTATCGCAACGGCAACCTGCCGGAAGAAGCGGCGCGCGACATCGTGCGGATCGCGGGCCTAGCCGATACCGGTTCGCGCTCGGTCCGCATCTACACGCATGACGACAAGCTGCGGATCAAGCTCTACCGCCTCGGCGGGCCGCTGCCGCTGTCAGACGCCGTGCCGGTGTTCGAGAATTTCGGGTTCCGCGTGATCGAGGAGGTGCCGACCGCGCTGGCGGGCGATGCCGACGCCTATATCCATGACTTCGAGGTCGAACTGGCGACCGGCGGCACGCTGCAGGGCGAGACCGCGATCGTCGAGGACGCGATTGCGGCGGTGCTGGAGCTGCGCGCAGAGAATGACGCGTTCAACCGCCTCATCGTCGAGGCGGGCCTCGCTCCCGCCTCGGTCGTGCTGCTGCGCGCGTGGTTCCGCTATCTGCGCCAGGCCGGTCTGACCTATGGCCTCGTCACCGTCGTCGAGGCGCTGCGCCGCGCACCCGCCGTCGCCGCCGGGCTGGTCGAGCGGTTCGCCGCCGCGCACGATCCGGCGCGGGTCAAGGACAGCGACGCTGCCATCGCCGATGCCGATGCCGCCATCGCAGCAGGCCTGGTCGCGGTCGCGGCGATCGACGACGACCGCATCCTGCGCGCCATCGCGGGCGTGGTGCGCGCGACGCTGCGCACCAACGCCTATGCGCCCGCTGCAGCCGAGGCGCTGGCGTTCAAGCTCGACAGCGCGGCGGTACCCAACCTGCCCAAGCCGCTGCCGTGGCGCGAAATCTGGGTATATAGTCCGCGGGTCGAGGGCATCCATCTGCGCGCCGGTCCGGTCGCACGCGGCGGCCTGCGCTGGTCCGACCGACGCGACGATTTTCGCACCGAGATCCTCGGCCTGATGAAGGCACAGCGGGTGAAGAACGCGGTGATCGTCCCGACCGGCGCGAAGGGCGGCTTCTACCCCAAGCAGCTCCCTTCTCCCCAGGTCGACCGCGACGCGTGGTTCGAGGAAGGCAAGGAAAGCTACCGCATCTTCATCCGCACATTGCTGTCGATCACCGACAATATCGTGTCGGGTAAGGTGGTGCATCCGGAGGATGTCGTCATCCATGACGGCGAAGACCCCTATTTCGTAGTCGCCGCGGACAAGGGCACCGCAACGTTCAGCGACGTCGCGAACGCAATCGCGATCGATCGCGGGTTCTGGCTCGGCGACGCCTTCGCCAGCGGCGGATCGGTCGGCTATGACCACAAGGCGATGGGCATCACCGCCAAGGGCGCGTGGATCAGCGTCCAGCGCCATTTCCTGGAGATGGGCGTCGACGTCCAGACCGACCCGATCCGGGTCGCCGGGTGCGGCGACATGTCGGGCGACGTGTTCGGCAACGGCATGCTGCTGTCGAAGGCAATCAAGCTGGTCGCGGCGTTCGACCATCGGCACATCTTCCTCGATCCCGATCCCGACCCGGCGGCAAGCTGGGAAGAGCGCAAACGGATGTTCGCGCTCCCCCGGTCGAGCTGGGCGGACTATGATCCCAAGCTGATCAGCAAGGGCGGCGGCGTGTTCGCGCGGTCGGAGAAGACGATCAAGCTGACCCCGCAGGTGCGCGAGGCGCTGGGCATCGAGGCGGAGGAGATGGAGCCGGGCGCACTCATCTCCGCCATCCTCAAGGCGCCGGTCGATTTGATCTGGTTCGGCGGCATCGGCACCTACGTGAAGGCTGCGGCCGAGGCGCATGTCGAGGTGGGCGATCCCGCCAACGACCGGCTGCGCGTCAATGCCGAGGAGCTGCGCGCGCGCGCGATCGGCGAGGGTGCGAATCTGGGCGTGACGCAGGCGGCGCGCATCGCATTTTCGCTGCGCGGCGGGCGGATCAATACCGACTTCATCGACAATTCGGCGGGCGTCGATTGTTCGGACAATGAGGTCAACATCAAGATCGCGCTCAACCGCGAGGTGATCGAGGGTCGGCTGAAGATGGAGGCGCGCAACACGCTGCTCGCCGCGATGACCGACGATGTCGCGCATCTGGTGCTTGAGGATAACCGCCTCCAGACGCTCGCCCTCTCCTTCCTCGAAAATGACGGCCCGGTCGCCGTGCCGAGCTTCGTGCGGCTGACCGAGATTCTCGAAGCGTCGGGGCGGCTCGACCGCGCGGTCGAGGGGCTTGCGACCAACGAGGAGTATCTGCGGCGCGCGCAGGACGGCGCTGGCCTGACGCGGCCCGAACTGGCGGTGCTGCTGGCGACGTCGAAGCTCGCGCTGCAGGATGCGATCGAGACAGGTGGCCTTGGCCATGATCCCGAACTCGAACCCGACCTGCTCGAGGCGTTCCCGCCCGCGATGCGCAAGAAATTCCGCACCGCGATCGAGGAACACCGGCTGCGCGGCGAGATCGTCGCGACCAAGCTCGCCAACCGGATCATCAACCGGTTGGGCGTGCTGCATCCGTTCGAGCTGGCCGAGGAGGAAGGTGCCGCGCTGCGCGACATCGCGATGATGTTCGTGGTGTGCGAGCGGCTGTTCGGCCTGCCCGCGATCTGGGAGGCGATCGAGACCTGGGACATGAGCGAGGCGGCGCGGATCGCGCTGATCGACGAGGTTGCGATCGCTACCCGCTCGCAGATCGCCGACCTGCTGCGCGTGAGCCGTCCGGGCGAGGATATCGCGGCGGTGCTCGGCCGTCTGAAGCCCGGTATCGAGAGTCTCGACCGACAGGCCAAGAAGCTGCTCAAGGAAGAGGCGCTTGCGCAGTCGGGCCGCATCGCCGCCAAGCTGGAAGAAGCCGGCGCGCCTGCCGCACTGGTTGCAAAGATCGTCCGCATCTACGAACTCGACGGCGCGGTGGGTCTGGCCGATCTCGGCCAGCGACGCGGCATCGCCGAGACCGAGTTGACCGATGCCTTCACCCATCTGGGACAGGTGCTGGGCCTCGACTGGGCGCAGGCCAATGCCGCGCGCATCGTGGCGGGCGATCCGTGGGAGCGGCTGCTGATCGCGGGTCTGGCGCGCGATTTCCAGCAATTGCGCCTGGAGTTCCTCGCCCGTGGCACCAGCAAGGACCCGCGCGCCGAGGTCGATGCGTGGCTGGCCGACCATGCGGGGCGCGTCGCCCAGTTCGCGGCGGTGGTCGAACGCGCGAAGAAGGCGCCGACCGCCAATGCCGCAATGCTCGCCCAGATCGCCGGGCAGGCGCGGGTGCTGCTGGGACGCTAAGCGCGATTGGTGAGGCCGGGCGATTTCGAGAGCGCCCGGCCTCGCTTCGCATTGTAATTGCGAATCACTCTCGCTAATGCTGCGAACGAATCGCAACTAGGCACATCACTGCTCTCATGCACGGAACGACCACGACCGCGCGCGCCAAGCGCAGCCGCAAGGCTTTCTGGCTGAAGCAGCTGCACACCTGGCACTGGATCAGCTCGGCGGTCAGCCTGGTCGGACTGTTGCTGTTCGCGGTCACGGGATTCACGCTCAACCACGCGGCCGAGATCGAAGGGTCGCCGAAGACGATCGAGCGGACTGCGCAGCTGCCCGCGCCGCTGCTGCCCGCGATCAAGCCCGATGATGCCCCCGATGCGAAGAAGCCGCTGCCGCCCGCGGTCGCGGCGTGGGTCGAGGACAATCTGGATGTCGCCCGCGCGCGCGCCGATGCCGAATGGTCGGCGGACGAAATCTACCTCGCCCTGCCCCGCCCCGGCGGCGACGGCTGGGTCGCGATCGACCGGGCGAGCGGCGCGGTGACCACCGAGGCGACCAGCCGCGGCTGGATCGCCTGGCTCAATGACCTGCACAAGGGCCGCAACAGCGGCACGGTGTGGAAGTGGTTCATCGATATCTTCGTGCTCGCCTGCATGATCTTTTCGCTTACCGGGCTGGTGCTGTTGCAGATGCATTCCAGGAATCGCCCGAGCACCTGGCCGCTGGTCGGTGCGGGCCTCGTCATTCCCGCGATCCTCGCGATCTTTTTCATCCATCTCTGAAGGGAGCCGCCCGCCATGCAGTTTCGCGTTACCGGATTGACCGCCACCGCCCTGGGCGCGGGCCTGTTCGCGCCGGGAGTGGCGACGGCCCAGACGCTCGACGTCTCGGTCACGATTCCAAGGCTGACGGTCGCCGAATATCACCGCCCCTATGTCGCGATGTGGATCGAAAAGGAGGGCGGCCCGGCGCAGACGCTGTCGGTGTGGTATGATGTCGATCTCAAGAACAACGAAGGCACCAAATGGCTGCGCGACGTGCGGCAATGGTGGCGCGCATCGGGCCGCACGATGCGCTTCCCCGCCGCCGGCGTGACCGGCGCGACCAAGGCGCCCGGCACGCACAAGGTGAGCTTCACCCCGAAGCTGGGCGCGGGCAATTACACGCTGGTGGTCGAGGCTGCGCGTGAGGTGGGCGGGCGCGAGCTGGTCCGCGTCCCCTTCTCGCTGCCCAAGGGCGGTACCGCGCGCGCCAGCGGGAAGACCGAACTCGGAGCGGTGACGCTCACCGTAAAGCGTTGAACAAAGGGGCATGATGATGAAATTCCGTAACGTCCTGATCGCCACCGCCGTCGCCGCGGTCGCCATTCCCGCCAGC
Organism: Sphingomonas plantiphila; assembly: GCF_046000505.1. NCBI lineage: Bacteria > Pseudomonadati > Pseudomonadota > Alphaproteobacteria > Sphingomonadales > Sphingomonadaceae > Sphingomonas > Sphingomonas plantiphila. The sequence continues at coordinate 544,725 of NZ_JBELQC010000001.1, forward strand.
GTCCAGGCGCACCGCCAGTGGATGCTCCCGTCCATGACGGTCGTGTCGGGCGAGGGGAGCGACGTGTGGGTAACGGTCGACGCCGCCGTGTCGAACGACCTGTTCTATTTCGAGCATCAGCCGCTGCGCGCCGACATGGCGGTGATGCTGCCCGATGGCAGCGCGGGCGAGGTCAAGAACAAGGCGCAGGGCCGGTATCGCACCACGTTCGACGTGCAGATCGAGCAGCGCGGCACCTACAAGATCTACTACGCCAGCGAAGGCGTGATGGGATCGTACAAGCTGAATGGCGAGGAAGTCCGCATCCCGCGCGGTACCACCGCCGACAAGCTGGCGAGCGTGATCCCGGCGGGTGCGACCGATGTGCGCACGACTGTCGCCAGCAACCGCAACGAGATTTTCGTGACCGCGGGCGAGCCGACCACCGCCGTGTTCAACCCGGTCGGCAAGGGTATCGAGCTGGTGCCGGTAACGCATCCCAACGACCTGATCATGGGCGAGGACGCGACCTTCCAGTTCCTGCTCGACGGCAAGCCGACGCCGGGCCTGACGGTCACGGTGATCCCCGGCGGTATCCGCTATCGCGACCAGCTGCATCAGCAGGATCTGAAGACCGGCCCCGATGGGAAGGTCACGATCAAATGGAGCGATCCGGGCATGACCTGGATCAACGTCACCACCCCGCGCGCCGAGCGTGCGGAAGGCGCCCCGCCCGCGCCGGGCGGTCGCCGGGCGAGCTACGTCACCACGGTCGAAGTGATGGCGCCCTGACCCGAGCCTACTCCGTCACCCCCGCGAAAGTGGGGGCCCATCTCGGGGTGGTGCAGCACGATGCACCGGCGCGGAGATGGCGAACGGAGGAGATGGGTCCCCGCTTTCGCGGGGATGACGATTGGGGCAGATGCGAGGCATGACCCAGCCCCGCATCGCAATTCCGCCGACGCTGTCGCCCGCTGCCTTTCACCGACGGCGGGCGAATGCGCCTGTGGAGCGCTTCGGCGGGGAGACAATGGGGACCGGCTGGTCTGCGACGGTCGTCGCGCCACCGCCGGGGGTGGAGTCGGCGATCGCGGACGTACTCGCCGAGGTCATCGCGCAGATGAGCCATTGGGAGCCGGGATCGCAGCTCAGCCGGATCAACGCCGCAGCCCCCGGAGGCTGGCACGGGATTGCGCCCGAATTCGCGCGGGTGATGGGCGTCGCGCTCGACATTGCGGCGCGGTCGGACGGGGCGTTCGATCCGGCGATGGGGGCGCTGGTCGACCTATGGGGTTTTGGCCCGCCGGGGCCGCGTGCCGATGCGCCCGAGGACGGTGCGATCGACACGGCCCGCGCCGAGATCGGGGTGGGTGCGATGGAACTCGACCCGCTGCTGCTGCGCCTGCGCCGGGCGCGCGGCGCGCGGCTCGACCTTTCCGGGATCGCCAAGGGCTATGCCGTCGATGCGGTCGCCGCGCGGTTGCGCGCGATGGGCTGCACCGATTTCCTCGTCGAGATTGGCGGCGAGCTGGTCGGCGTGGGAATCCAGCCCGATGGCCAGCCCTGGTGGGTCGATGTCGAGCCGCCGCCGGGCATGGCGCTGCCCCCACTGCGGATCGCGCTGCATGAGATCGCGGTGGCGACGTCGGGGGATTATCGCCGCTTTGGCGCGCAGGGGAGCCACAGCATTGACCCGCGCACTGGCCGCCCCATCGCGCACGGCACGGCGAGCGTTACGGTGATCCACGCCGATTGCTGTCACGCCGATTCCTGGGCGAGTGCGCTGACCGTGCTGGAGCCGGAAGCGGCGATGGCGCTGGCGGAGCGCGAGGGGCTGGCGGTGCAGTTAGTGGTGCGGGAGCGCGGCGAGTGGTTGTCGCGCGGGTTGCGGACGATGCTGGACTAGGCCGTGGACACTTAGAAGCGGATCGGCCGATGACGACCCATAGCGGTCGCCTGCAATGTCGCGTAGCGTTACGTAATGCGCTGGCCTGTCCTGTTCGTCGTATTGCTACCGCTTGTGGCTTGCGAGGCCGACCCGCACCCGTACGAGAACGTCTCAGACGACGCCCTGCGCGCGCGCGCAGGGGCGCTTGCGCTGCCGCAAAGATACGACCTTTATGTCGAGGTGCTGCACTCTAGGATACCAGAGCGCCCGGTTCTCGCGAGAGATGTCGCTGCGCTTGGAGAACCTGCGTGGCGGTACGTGTTCGCACATGCAACAAGCGGTGGCCTCACGGAACTGTCTCAGGCCTTGCCTGCCCTCTACGCTTTCGGGCGGCGTTGCACGTCGGCGGAGCTTGAACAGTTGCGAGGGCACGCTGACAAGGTATCCCGTGGGGGCACGGGGCTTGCGATAAAAAGGTATATCAATAGCCTTTGCGGAGCAGACCAGCCTGCTGGCGACTAAGGTCCGCTCCCCGCTCGGTTACGGCCCTTTAGCCCTTATGCCAAAAGCGGTCGTGGGGTCTCGACCCCACCCCCGTTCGGAGTTACCGCGCCGTTCATGCTGAGCTTGCCGCAGGGTCAATCCCGCACCCGGCTCACGCATCGGCCCAGCGGCGCAGGAGATTGTGGTAGACCCCGGTCAGTTCGATCACACTGCGGTCGGTGCCGCCGAGCTGGGCGGTCAGGCGCTGGACGCTCTGGTCGAGGTCGAACAGGATGCGGCGCGCGCCGTCGTCGCGGACCATCGACTGGATCCAGAAGAAGGACGCGACGCGCGCGCCGCGCGTGACCGGCTCGACCTTGTGCAGGCTGGACGAGGGGTAGAGGATAGCATGGCCGGCGGGGAGCTTGACCCGCTGCACGCCGAACTGGTCCTCGATCACCAGCTCGCCGCCTTCATAGGCGGCGGGGTTTTCGAGGAAGACGGTCATCGACAGGTCGCTGCGGATGCGGAATTCGGTGCCGCGCTGAATGCGGATCGCGTTGTCGACATGAATGTCGAAGGTCTGGCCGACGCCATAGCGGTTGAACAGCGGCGGAAAGACCTTGAGCGGCAAGGCGGCGGCGAAGAACAGGGGCGACTTGCCGAGCGCGTCGAGGATGATGCGCCCGCCCTGATGCGCCGCCTCACTCTCCTCGGGCAGCTGCTCGTTGCGTTTGGCGAGCGCCGACTGGTGGCCGGAGGTCGCGTTGCCATCCTGCCACGGCGCATCGTCGATGATCCGCCGCAGGGACGCGACGCCGAGAGGATCGAGCAGGTCGGGGATCGCGATCAGCATTGTGTGTCTCTATAAGGGGGTCGGAGCGGATGGAAGCCGGGGGACAGGGATGGCCCCCACCCGCTCCTCCCCCTTTAGCCCTAGAAGCGATAGCCGAGCGTCAACACCGCAGCGCGGCCCTCACCCTTGGTCGCCCAGGCGACGCCGGTGCCGGCATTGTTGCGGACGCGGGTGTAATATTCGGCGTCGGTGAAGTTCTTGACGTTGAGCTGCGCGGTGAAATTCTCGCCGAGTTCATAGGCGAGATAGGCGCTGTGCACCCAATAGTCGGGCACTTCGCCCCCATTCACTGCGTAGCTGCCCTGATAGGTCACGCCATAGCCCAGGCTGAAGCCCAGCGGCAGCTTGTAGGTCGTGAACAGGCTGCCCGAATGGTTCGGCGTGTTCGGCAGCTCCTGTCCCGCCTGCGGGTCGGACGTTCCGGGCGGCACGTTATTGGCGATGCTCTGCAGCACCTTGCTGTCGAGATAGGTATAGTTGGCGGTGATCGACCAAGCGTCACTGATCTGGCCGACGGCACCCAGGGCGATCCCGTTGACACGCGAGCGGCCGTCGAGCTGCTGGTCGGGTACAGCCGGGTCGCCCGAGGCGACCTTGAACTGGTCTCGTTCGTTGCGGAACGCGGCGAAGGTCAACAGCAGGTCACCGCCCATCAGCTCCGCCTTGGCGCCGACTTCGTAGTTCAGCGCGCTTTCGGGCTTCACATTGCAGGTATCGGCGCCACACGAGCCGTTGACCGAGGTCTTGGACGGAGTCTTCGAATTGCCATAGGCGGCGTAGAGGCTGACCGCCTGCACCGGCTTGAAGACGAGGCCGACGCGGTAGCTGAACAGATCGTCGCTGTTGTCGAACCGCTGCCCCGGCGTCACCGCGCCCAGATTTGCGCCGCTGTCGGCCACGGTGTCGCGGCGGTACCAGCCGCTGTTATGCTCGTAGCGCACGCCGCCGTTCAGTTCGAGCTTGTCGGAGAAGGCGATCGTGTCGAAGACATAGACCGCGACATTCTCCATCTCGCCATGGTCGTGGCGGTTGGCGATGAAGTTGACCGGGCCGGTATAGACGTTGCTGCCATAGGTGAAGCCCGCGGGGCCGGCGACGACTTCATTCGGATTGGCGATGTTGATCAGCGGCCAGCCCGCCGCGTTCGGATTGCTGCCGTCGGGATTGCGCAGCGAGTTGCCGCTGGCGAGGAAATATTTCTCCCACGCCGCCGAGACGCCGAGGACCAGCGTGTGGCGCAGCCCGGCGGTGCCGAATTCGGCGCGCAGATCGGTCTGGGTATAGCCGAGCTGGTTGCGCGAATCGCGCGTGGTGCCGCGCGGGCCGCTGGGCCGGTAATAGCCCGCAGGGAAGGTGATACCGCCCGAAACGCACGGATCGCCATTAGCCTGGCTGCCTGTCGACAGGCAGAAAATGCCCTGGGGCGGAGCAACACGGGTCATCTGCCGCACGTCCTGCCACCGGGTCAGGTTGCGGATGCTCAGCGCGTTGCTGAATTCGTGTTCGAAGATCGCGGTCGCCTGGTCGACATTGGTCTTTTGCAGGTCGACATTGCGGTAGCCGAAATAGTCGCTGGAATCGACTTCTGGGATCAGCCCGGTCCCGCCCGGCCCGACATAGTATGGCACGCCATATTGCGGAATGTTGGTGTCTTCCTGATGCACATATTTGAGCGTCAGGCTGGTCGGGCCGCCGATGCCGATCGTCACCGCCGGGGCGACGCCCCAGCGCTCATATTGCTCGACATCGCGGCCGGGCACGTCGTTGCGATGGACCATCGCGTTGAGGCGCACCGCAATCAGGTCGGTGGCGCGGACATTGGCGTCGATCGTACCGCGATAATAATCGTCGGTACCGATACCGCCATTGACCACGATCCGGGTCCGCTCGAGCGGTCGCTTGGTAACGATATTGATCGACCCGCCGACCGAACCCGATCCGCCATAGACCGAGTTGGCGCCGTTCACGACCTCGACCTGCTCCAGGTCGAAATTGTCGGTGCGGGTATATTGCGCGCTGTCGCGAACGCCGTCGACGGTGATGTCGGTATTGGCCGAATAGCCGCGCAGCGTGATCGAATCGCCATAGCCGCCGCCGCCCTCGCCCGCGCCGAAGGTGATGCCCGGGACGGTGGTCAGCACGTCGCGCAGGGTGAGGAGATTCTGCTCCTCGATCGTCTTGGCGGTGAGGATCGTCACCGTCTGTGGAGTGTCGCGCACGGGCCGCGTCGCCTTCGGGCTTTCCTGCTCGGACTTCACTTCCTTGCCGGTGACAACGACGTCGGCGCGGTCCTGGTCCGCAACCGGATCGGCGATGTCCGCAGCGCGCGCGGGCGCCGATGCGACGAAGCCGATGGCGGCGAGCGCCAGAAAAGCTGGGGCGGCCGCGCGGCCGTCCGACGAAATCCGTGTCATTGCGAAACCCCTCTTGTTATCTGAGGCGCTCGCTATTGAGAGTCGTTCGCACTGTCAACACTAATGCGAATCGTTTTCAACTTGTCACTCTTTTGGTGGCGTCGGCAAGCAGCCAGCTCCGCAGAGCGCTGGCCAGATTAGGGGGATCGGGCGCCTGAATGCGCAGATGGTCGATCTGCGCCACCAGCGCGTTGAGCGGTATCGCCCGCGCCCGCGCAGACTCCTCCAGCGCGGCCCAGAAGGCCGGCTCGAGGCTGATCGATGTCGGGTGCGCGGCGATCGTGACCGATCGCTTTACGGGCGGATGAAACCCGCCCGGCGGCGGCGCGATCACGGCTCCAGATCGAACAGCGCGGCGAGCTGTTCGATCATGGTCCCGGCAAGCTGGTCGACATCCATGATCGTTACCGCGCGATCATAATAGCGCGTCACGTCATGCCCGATGCCGATCGCCACCAGCCCGACCGGAGAACGCGATTCGATCCAGCCGATCACCTGGCGCAGATGCCGCTCCAGATAGGACCCGCTGTTGACGCTGAGCGTCGAATCGTCGACCGGCGCGCCATCGCTGATCACCATCAGGATCTTGCGGTCCTCGGGCCGCGCGATCAGCCGGCTGTGCGCCCATAGCAGCGCCTCGCCGTCGATATTCTCCTTGAGCAGCCCCTCGCGCATCATCAGGCCGAGCGACTTCTTGGCGCGACGCCACGGCTCGTCGGCCTGCTTGTACACGATGTGGCGCACATCGTTGAGGCGACCCGGCTGGGGCGGGCGACCCTCGCCCAACCATTTCTCGCGCGACTGCCCGCCCTTCCAGGCGCGGGTGGTGAAGCCGAGGATCTCGGTCTTCACGCCGACGCGTTCGAGCGTGCGGGCTAGGATGTCGGCGCTGATCGCGGCGATGCTGATCGGACGGCCGCGCATCGATCCCGAATTGTCGATCAGCAGCGTGACGACGGTGTCCTTGAACTCGGTGTCCTTCTCGACCTTGTAGGACAGCGACTGCATCGGATTGACGACGACCCGCGCCAGCCGCGCGGCGTCGAGCAACCCTTCGTCCTGGTCGAAGTCCCAGCTGCGATTCTGCTGCGCCATCAACCGGCGCTGGAGCCGGTTGGCGAGCTTGGTCACCACGCCCTGAAGGTTGGACAACTGGGTATCGAGATAGGCACGCAGCCGTTCCAGTTCCTCATCGTCGCACAGGTCGGTTGCGGCGACGACTTCGTCATATTGCGTGGTGAAGGCGCCATATTCAAACTGGGGGGGAAGATCGGACCAGGGCCGGTTCGGGCGGACGGGCATCATGCCCTCCTCTCCCGCGTCGCCGGGTTCGCCCTCGCCGTCCTCGAACTCGCCCTCCTGCTGTTCGGAGTCCTCGCCCTCGTCGGTCTCGCCCTCGCGCTGCTCGCCGCGCGCGTCGATCTCGCCCTCGCCGGTCTCGCCCTGCTCGTCGCCGGCGTCCGCCTCGTCCTCGTCGGCCTGATCGGTGCCCTCGTCCTCGCCGCCACCTTCGTCGGAGTCGTCCGGGACGAGATCGCCCTCGGTCAGTTCGAGGTCTTCGAGCAGGTTGCCGATCAGCTTCGCGAACGCCGCCTGATCGTCGATCGCCAGCGCCAGCGCGTCGAGATCGGCGCCGCCCTTGTCCTCGATCCAGTCGCGCACCAGCGCAAGGCCAAGCGCCGCGGCCGCGGGCGCTTCACGCCCGGTCAGTCGCTCGCGCACCAGCAGCTGGACCGCGGTCGACAGCGGCACTTCATCGCGCGTGCGCGCTCGGCTGATCGGGTCGGAGCGCATCTTCATGTCGAGCGCATGATCGAGATTGTCGGCGATTCCCGCATAGCCGCGCGACCCGAGCGCCTCGACGCGCGCGGTTTCGACGGCATCGAACACCGCGCGCGCCACCGGCTCCTTCGGCGCGGCTTTCAGATGCGTGGCGGCATCGTGAAGCCGCAGCCGCAGCGCGAAGCCATCGGCGAAGCCGCGCGCCTCTGCCACTTGCTCAGGCGGGAGATTGCGGCCCGGCATCGGGACCTTCACATGGCGTCCGGACTGGCTGGGCGCGTCCGCCGAGAAGGCGAGTTCCAGCTCCGGCTCGTGCGCAAGCGCCCGTGCGGTCCCGGCTAGGACAGACTTGAACTGATCGAGAGGAGAGTCGCTGGCCATCGCCTGTCCATGCGCGGACCCAGCGCGGGACACAAGCCACGAGCGCGCACCGCCGCGTGGGAACGGGTAACCTGCCGAACGCGCAGGCTACAGCAGCGAATCGATCACGGCGCGGCAATATAGCCGGCGCCAATGGCGTTGATCGCGCTTCTTCAATCGCCCGTTTCGCGCCCGCCCGCGCAGGATGTTCCGCGTCTCATGCCCATAGGCGCCGCGCAGCCAGCTAAGCTCCTCGCGATCTCTGCGCCGTCGATAAATCAGCTTGAACAGCATCTTGCAGTCTCCCCATTCGAGAGATGGGCGGCCTAGGATGCTGGAGAATCGGGCGCATGCGTCATATGCCATATGCCGATCCAGTCCCGGTGTTTCTATCTGGCAGCAGCATGACCGAATCGATCGATCGCGACTTTCGAATCCTCGCGGAAAGCTTCCGCGCGGCGAGCGACGTCGCGGCATGGGACGCGCTGGTTCGGGCGTGGTGCGACAAGATCCTGGACCTTCAGATCCCCGACGCACGGTTCGAAGGCGGCGAACGGCTCGCGGAACATTATGCAGAATTGCGCGAGATGCTGAGCCAGCTCTTCCGCGCGACATCGCAAGCGCCGATCGAGCATGCCGTCGAACGCACCGGATCGGCGGCGATGGTCGTCGATACCGCGCACCGGGTGGTCCTGCTCAATGCGTCCGCGCGCACGCGCTTTGGGGTCGAGCAGGGGCAGCTGGTCGGCGAAAGCTGGCTTGCGCCCGACGATGTCGATGTCTGGCGCCAGTTCGTTCGTCACGCCGCGCGGGCGAATTCGGGCCGAATCCTGTTACGCGTGATCGTCGATGGCGACCGCGTGGGAATCGCGGAAGTCGCGGCAATTCACTCTCCCGCACACAGCCATGCCAGCTTTGCGGTGACCGTGATCGACCATCCATGGAGCGCGGAGGTCGAGGCGATGCTCGAACGCGCATTCGGACTGACCGGCGCCGAACTCGATATCTGTCGGCTGCTGATGGACGGGCACTCGCCCCGCACGATGGCGGCCATGCGGGGCGTAAGCGAGCGCACCGTTCGCGTGCAGTTGAGCGCGATCTTCCAGAAAACGAACAGCGCTAGCCAAGTCGCGCTGGTCCGCCTGCTCGCGCTGCTCGCCGCGCACCTAGCGCCCAGCCCGAATGCGAAGGACCTCAGCTGGACCGATCCCAGCGGGCGGACGAAACGGATGCGGCGCCCCGATGGGCGAATCCTCTCCCACAACTGGATCGGTGCACCCGACGGAAAGCCCGCGATCCTTCTCCCATGGCTAGCCGGGGGGACGCTGTTCCCGCCTGTATTCGAAGCAGAGCTGCTGCGCGCGAACATCTGCCTGCACATGCTTCACCGGCCCGGCACCGGCTATAGCGAGCACGATCCGAAGATCGCGCCGGTAGACGACCACCAGGCGATGGTGCGCGAATTCTGTGCAGCGGAAGGGCTTTCGGGCGTGCTGGCGATCGGCCACCACGCAGCGTCCATCCCGCTCGCCGAACTGGCGACCCAAGCGGATTGTCCGCTGTCCGCGATCCTGTGCCTGGGCCGGTTTACCGCCTATGTGCCCGAGCGCATTACCAAGCTGCATTTCATGTCGGGCACACTAACATGGCTGGCGATCAACGCGCCCTGGGCCGTGGAGGTGATCGGAAAGCTGGCGACGCGCGCGCTCGAGCAGAATGGGCCGGACTGGTATCTCGATCGCGTTTTCGCCGCACTGCCGGGCGATCTGGCGACCGCGCGGTCGGCAGAGGGCGCGGCGATGCTGCGCAACGGCGTCCTGTTCAACTTCCACCAGGGGACCGAGGCGTTTTTCGATGACCTGCGGATGCGCGCGAGCGACTTCACCGGATCGCTCGCAAAGCTTCAGCGCCCCTTTCACTGGTGGATCGGCGACATCTCGCCGACCCCGATTGCAGGACAACGCCCCTATTTCGACGCGACCGAGGAGGCGCAGATCGCCAGTCTCAATCCGCGAATCCGGTTCGACACCATCTGCGGCGCCAGCGAACTCTTTTTCTACCAGCAGCCGGAGGCGACCGCAGCGCGGATTGCCGAACTGGTCGAGCGCTATTCGCGCTGAGGCGTTATGCCTTGCCGACCACGCTTTCGGGCAGATCCTTGCCGAACACGCGCTGATAATATTCCGCGACCAGTGCGCGCTCCGCCTCGTCGCACTTGTTGAGGAACGACAGACGGAAGGCGAAGCCGACATCCTTGAAGATATCGGCATTCTGCGCCCAGGTGATGACCGTGCGCGGCGACATCACGGTCGAGATATCGCCGTTGATGAAGCCGCGGCGGGTCAGCTCGGCGACGCGGACCATGTTCTCGACCAGCTCCTTGCCGCCAGGCTTGTCATAGTCGCCGCTCTTGGCGAGCACGATCTGCGCCTCGGTCGCAGCGGGCAGGTAGTTGAGCGTGACGACGATGCTCCAGCGGTCCATCTGGCCCTGGTTGATCTGCTGCGTGCCGTGATACAGCCCGCTCGTGTCGCCGAGGCCGACGGTGTTGGCGGTGGCGAACAGGCGGAACCACGGGTTCGGGCGGATCACGCGATTCTGGTCGAGCAGCGTCAGCTTGCCCTCGGTCTCCAGCACGCGCTGGATCACGAACATGACGTCGGGGCGACCGGCATCATATTCGTCGAACACGAGCGCGGTCGGCGTCTGCAGCGCCCAGGGGAGCAGGCCTTCGCGGAATTCGGTGACCTGCTGGCCGTCCCTGAGCACGATTGCGTCGCGGCCGATCAGGTCGATACGGCTGATATGCGCGTCGAGGTTGATGCGGATGCACGGCCAGTTGAGGCGCGCGGCGACCTGTTCGATGTGCGACGACTTGCCGGTGCCGTGATAGCCCTGGATCATCACGCGGCGGTTGTGCGCGAAGCCGGCCAGCACCGCGAGCGTGGTATCGGGATCGAACACATAGGCGGGATCGAGATCGGGAACGCGCTCGTCCGCCTCGCTGAACGCCGGGCATTCCATGTCGATATCGATCCCGAACGTCTCGCGGACGCTTACCGTCTTGTCCGGCGCGTCGAGAACGGTCGTTTCCCGGCTGTCGGGCATGGTGTTCGGGATATTGGTCATTCGGGGCTTTCCGGACTCGATCGGCTCTTTCGCGGTGCGGTATCGGCTAGCGCTCCGCTCCGCAAGCGCGGGGCTGGCTGTAGCGGGCAGGTCGATCCATAACGCGGGGCCAGAACCGATCGATCCGGGATGGTCCCATGCGCCTGATACCCACTGCCGCGCTGCTCATGCTGTCGGGCTGTTCGTGCGAACCGGAGGAGCCTGTGCGACCGCCCCGCCCTGCCGCGACGGTCGCGAAGGTCTCGCCATCTCCGGCACCCTCCCCGCCTCCCGCCCAGGTGATACGCGCACCTCCGTTGCCGAAGCCAGCGCCGTCGGTACGGCGTGCGTCGACGCCGAGGCCGAGGCCGGTCGCCAGCCTCGCACCGACCGAGGCAGCGGTCGCGGTGCCGCTCGCTGAGGGCGCGAACTGCGCGCCCCGGACGCTGGCGGCATTGCGCAAAGCGTGCGTGGAAACGCTACCGGTCGATCGCGCGGACATATGCCGCTCAAACGCATCGTGCGAGTCGCTCCGCAAGGCCATCTCCAAAGCCTGCGATCTGGCCGATCCTGCGCCGGCAACGTGCCGGCCCTGACCGCCCCTCAGCCCTCGGTCCATTTCGGGGGGAGGGGGAAGCGGGTCACGAACGCTTTCGCCAACGCAGGGTCGCCCTCGATTCGCAATATCCCTGCAGCCTCCAACTCGGCGAGCGCACCGCCATAGACCGCGCCGGCGATCGCCGTTGGCGGCCCCTCGAAGACGACGTCGCCGCAACTCGGATCGCCACGATGCAGGTCGATCCCGTCGTGGTTGTAGCGCCCCACGAACATGTCGTCGCCCATGCGAAATCCCACCGTGAAATCGAGGTCGCCTGCCAGCTCCGGATTGTGCATCGTCCGCAAGGACATCATTGCCGAGGCGGCCGAAAGATGCAGCGTGGGATCATGTTCGGGCGAACGCACCGCCCACGCGCCGAGCAACTGGATCGGCTTTTCGGCCTCATAGCCCCACGGGGTCAGCGCATAGACCTGTGCGTTCGCCGGCGGGGGCAGTTTCTCCCGCTTGAGGATACCCGATTCCTCGAGACCCTCCAACCGCTGGGTCAGCACGTTCGCCGACAGGCCGGGCAGTGCCGCCTTGATCTCGCCGAAGCGGCGCGGGCCGAACATCAGTTCGCGCACGATCATCAGCGACCATCGCTCCCCAACCAACTCCAGCGCCATCGCCGTACCGCATGCGTCGTCATACCAGCGACGCCGCTCCTTTTTCACAGCGATTTCCGATAGTTGGGAATATAAGTCACTTTTTCTAACTTCATAGTTGCTTTTAATAACTCAAAGGCGCATCAAACTCAAGCAAGCGATTCGGAACCACAGAGTTTCCCGAGCGCACCCTATGGAGAAGCGCGATGAGCAAGATGATTTTCGTGAACCTACCGGTGAAGGATGTCGCGAAGTCCACCGCCTTCTACGAAGCGATCGGCTTCACCAGGGACCCGCGCTTCAGCAACGAAATGGCGAGCGCGATGCAGTGGTCGGACACGATCACGCTGATGATCCTGGGCCATGATTTCTATTCGACGTTCATCCCGCACAAGACGATCGCCGATTCCTCGAAGGTGAACGAGGTCCTGCTCTGCCTGTCGTTCGACAGCCGCGAGGCGGTCGATGCGATCACCGAGAAGGCGGACGCATCGGGCGGCACCGCCGATGTCCGCGAACCGCAGGACATGGGGTTCATGTACGGCCGCAGCTTCGAGGACCCGGACGGGCATGTCTTCGAACCGATGTTCATGGACATGGAAGCCGCCATGGCCGCCTTCCCCGACGGACCGGCGCACGAACCGGCCTGACCTGCTTCACAGGAGAGATGCGATGATCAGGATCACCACCTGCATCTGGAGCAACTACACCGCCGAGGAACAGGCTGCGTTCTACACCGCGCTGATCCCGGACAGCCGCATCGTCCGGGTCGAACGCACCCCGATCGATACGCCGAGCCAGAAAGCGGGGGACGTAATCATCGCGGAGATCGAGCTGGCCGGGCGTTCCTATCTGCTGCTCAATGGCGGGCCGATGTTCCAGCATAGCGAAGCGGTGAGCTTCATCCTCCACACCGCCGACCAGGCGGAGACCGATCGGCTGTGGGATGCGATCACGGCGGATGGCGGCGCGGAAAGCCAATGCGGCTGGTGCAAGGACAAATGGGGCGTCAGCTGGCAGGTCACCCCTGACCGTCTGATGGAACTCGTCTGGGACAACCCCGACAAGGCGGCGGCGCAGCGCGCGATGCAGGCGATGATGACGATGAAGAAGATCGACATCGCCGCGATCGAGGCCGCCGCAGCGGGCGTACCGGTTTCAGGCTGAGAGGAAACCCGCGCATGTCGTTTCAAGCCTATCTCAACACCATCGAACAAAAGACCGGCAAGACGCCGGACGACCTGCGCACGCTGGCGCGCGAGCGCGGCTGGACGCAGGGCGCCGCGCTCGCACCGAACATCAAGCCGATGGCGATCGTCGCGGCACTCAAGGACGAGCTCGGCCTGGGCCACGGCCATGCGATGGCGGTGGTCGCGCTGCTCAAGGAACACAGGAAGGAAGGCGACGCCTGAAGGCGCGCGATGGGAGAACTGCCATGACCGTCGAGATCACCGGATTCGATTGGGTGCCCGATTTTGCCAAGGGCTTCGTCCGCGACCTGCGCGTACGCTGGGCGTGCGAGGAGATCGGCTTGCCCTATGCCATGCGCTTGATGGACCCGCGCAACCGGCCGCACGCCTATTTCGATGAGCAGCCCTGGGGCCAGGTTCCCGCCGTGGTCGACGGCGACATCCATATGTTCGAAAGCGGCGCGATCCTGCTGCATCTGGGCGAGCGCGACGCGCGGCTGCTGCCTGCCGACCGTCAGGCGCGCGCCGATGCGATCAGCTGGCTATTCGCCGCCTATAACAGCGTCGAGCCGATGTTGTTGGAGCTCGGCAATGTCGAAATCTTCTCGGCCGGCGAGCAATGGGCGGAGCTGCGCAAACCCTCGCTGCTCGCCGCGATCGGGCAGAAGCTCGACCGGCTCGCGACCGCGATCGACGGGCGCGATTGGCTCGCGGGGCAGTTCAGCATCGCCGACATCGCGATGACGACGGTGCTGCGCCAAGCGGAAGGCAGCGGGCTGCTGGCGGAGCGTCCGGTACTGCTCGCCTATCTTGAGCGGGCGATCGCGCGCCCGGCCTTCCGGGCCGCGCTGTCGGCCCAGCTTGCCGACTTCAAACCAGAACCCGTCGCTGCCTGAGCGAACCGAAGCAGGAGAAGAGCCGTGACCTATGTCGAAGGATTCCTGACCCCCGTCCCGACCGCTAACAAGGCGGCGTATATCAAGCATGCCCATGGCGCGATCGACCTGTTCAAGGGGCTCGGCGCCACCCGCTTTGTCGAGGCGTGGGGCGACGATGTGCCCGATGGCAAGGTCAACGACCTCAAGCAGTCGGTCGCGCTAAAGGACGACGAGACGGTGTTGTTCAGCTGGCTCGAATATCCCGACAAGGCGACACGCGACGCCGCCAATGAGAAGATGATGAGCGACCCGAACGCCGCCGAGGCGATGAAGGACATGCCGTTCGATGGCAGCCGCATGATCTTTTCCGGGTTCGAAGCGATCGTCGACACCGGATCGGCGACCGTCGCGCCGGGCTATATCGATGGCTACCTCCTCCCGGTGCCGACCGCCAATCGCGACGCCTATCACGATCTGGCGGCGCGGATGGCGCCGATCTTTCAGGCGCATGGCGCATTGCGAGTGGTCGAGGCGTGGGCCGACGACACCGCCGACGGCGCGGTAACCGACTATAACCGGGCCACGCACAAGCGGGCCGACGAAAGCGTCGTCTATGCCTGGATCGAATGGCCCGACAAGGCGGCACGCGACGCCGCCTGGGGCAAGATCATGGCCGATGACGGCAATCGCGAACCCGACCCGCCATTCGACGGACAGCGGATGATGTGGGGCGGCTTTGCGCCGATCCTGGATACGGTGAAGGGGCAAGGCTGAACATCCTTCAGTCACCCCGGCGAAAAGAAAATTTGAGAGGAAGAGTTCCCATGACCAACCCACATGGCAGCTGGATCTGGTACGAACTGATGACCCCCGATGCACAGGCATCGCGCGACTTTTACCAAGCCGTTGTCGGCTGGACGATTGACGCCGAGTCGATGGCGCCCGGCGGTGCGGAGTATCGCATCCTGCACGCGGCGGATGGCGATGTCGGCGGGGTGCTTACGCTCGACGCGGCGATGCTCGCGGGCGGAGCGAAGGCCGGCTGGCTCGGCTATATCGGGGTCGAGGACGTCGATGCGAGCGTGGACCAGCTCAAGGCGGCGGGCGGATCGGTGCATGTTCCGCCGACCGATATCCCCGGCATCGGCCGCTTCGCGATGGTCGCCGATCCGCAGGGCGTGGTCTTTTATGTCATGCGCGGGTTCAGTCCGGAAAGTAGCACCGCCTTTGCGCGCATGGGCGAGGGCCATGCGAGCTGGAACGAGCTGCAAACCAGCGATGCCGATGCGGGGTTCGCGTTCTACGCGACGCTGTTCGGCTGGGAGAAGGCTGGCGGGATGCCGATGCCGTGGGGTGAGTACAGCTTCCTGCGCGGCGCGGGCGACGAAGAGGTGTGGGGCGCGATGATGCCGCGCGAAAAGGCGGACCAGCCGGTCGGCTGGACCTTCTATTTCCGCGTGCCCGATATCGAGGCTGCGCATGCCAAAGTGAAGGATCTGGGCGGCATGCCGCTGAGCGATCCGATGGAGGTGCCAGGTGGCGAGCGGGTGTTCCACGCGCGCGATCCGCAAGGCGCCGTATTCGGGCTGGTGGCGCCGAAGTGAGCGGTCCCGACCTCTACGCCCACCCCTTCTCCTCCTATTGCTGGAAGGCGCTGATCGCATTTTATGAGCATGACCTGCCGTTCAACCTGCGCATCGTCGCGCCCGACGCGCCGGAGAACAGCGCGCGCTGGGCGGAGCTGTGGCCGTTCAAGCGCTTCCCGCTGCTGGTCGACGGCGATCTGGTGCTGGGCGAATCGAGCATCATTGCCGAGCACGTCGACCGGCAGTCCGGCGCACCGCGCCTGATCCCCGCCGACCCTGATGCGGCGCTGCGCGTGCGGATGCTCGACCGGCTGTTCGACCAGCAGGTGATGGACCCCGCCACGCGGCTGGTATTCAACGCGATCCGGCCGGAGGACAAGCGCGATCCGATGGCGGACGAGCAGGTCGCGGCGCAACTCGCCACCAGCTATGCCTGGTTCGACGCGCATCTGGACGGGCGGACATGGGCGGCGACCGACCGCTTCACGCTGGCCGATCTGTCCGCCGCGCCCGCGCTGTTCTACGCCGACTGGATCATCCCGATCCCCGAGGGGCACGCCAATCTGCGCGCCTATCGTGCACGCCTGTTGGCGCACCCATCGGTCGCCCGGGCGGTCGATGGAGCACGCCCCTATCGCCATCTCTTCCCGCTCGGCGCGCCCGACCGCGATTAAGGACATTGCCATGCCACGACGCATTATCGGTGCCGCATTCCTCAGCCTCGACGGGGTGATGCAGGCGCCCGGCGGACCCGAAGAGGACTGGACCGGCGGATTCGACCAGGGCGGCTGGCTCGCCGCGTTGTTCGACGAGGGGATCGGCAATCAGGTCGATTCGGTTTTCAAGCCGCCGTTCGACCTGCTGCTCGGTCGCCGGACCTACGAGATTTTCGCCGCGCACTGGCCCTTCGCACCGCCGGGCGACGACATCGGCGATCTCTTCCGCACGATCCGCAAATATGTGCTGACGACCAGCGATGCACCGCTCGAATGGGCGGGGAGCGAGCGGCTCGCGGATATGGACGCGCTCGCCGCGCTCAGGGCGAGCGACGGCCCGACCCTCGTCATCCAGGGCAGCTCGACGCTCTACCCGCAATTGTTCGAACGCGGGCTGATCGACCGGATCGTGACGATGACCGCGCCGGTCGTGCTGGGCACGGGCAAGCGCATGTTCGGCGACGGCACCCCGCCCCGCTCGCTCGAACTGGTCGAGCATCGCGTCACGCGCAACGGCGTGGCAATGGCGACCTATGACGTGAAGGGCGCGGTGGAACAGGCCGATTTCCAATTCCCCGAACCCACCGCCGAGGAAATGGCCCGCCGCGCGCGGGTCGAGGCGGGCGAGGGCTGGTAGCGGCGGCTCGTTCTTCTGCTTGATCCAGATGGTGCGCTTCGCCCTGGTGAACGCGCAACGAACGCCAATTCGCGCTTATGGGGTGCTCACCGAAATGACAGTGCTGAGAAGACCGGCACACTGCCCGCAATCGGAGGGACCAGGGTCGTTCGATTGAGCGTGCGAGTCCGCCTAAGCAGCGGCCGCGAGCGTCTCGATCCGCTGCTCGCAGGCCTCACGCACGAGCGTCTGGAGCGCCGCAACCCGCTCCGAAATCCACTCAAGTTCCTCGGCGGTGATGCGGTAGGAGCGCGAGTATCGCGCCTTCACATAGGCGTCGCGCAGCAGCGAATAACAGCGCTTCTGGAACCGGGTATCGCGCGGCCAGACAGTTTTGAGCGACGGCTCCAGCTGCTCGGCCATGTCGCGCAGCCGGTTCAGATTATGGGTCTTGGGGCTGTATAGGGTGCGGACCAAAAACAGGCAGTGGTAGAAACGCTCGGTGGCTTGGTGGAGCAGAAAGGCAGCCTCTTTCGCCATGCCTTGCTCGCGCGCATTGTTGGCTAAGCCCTCGAAGTTCTTCGCACTCTGAAACCACTCATCGTAATAGTCGCGCGTTTCCTGCAGTGCCTGCTCAGCCGACAGCGGCTGAGGTTCGACAAACGCAAAGCCCGGCTCCTCGAACAGGAGGATCCCCTCACGCAGGATGTCCATGAAAAAGTAACGGCCAAGGCGCAGCTTCTCGTTCACGTCGTCAAGATCATGGTAGATCAGGCTGACCGGGGTGCGCAGAACCTGCCCCGCTGAGAGCTCGTCGAGCAGCTGCGCTTCGGCCTTTTCCCAATAGTCGGCGATGTCGGTGAACTCTTCGCGGTTGACCACCACGAGGAGGTCATAGTCGGAGAAATAGCGCCCGACCGGGTCCTCGACCCAGTCGCCGCGCGCATAGCTTCCAAACAGGATGATCTTGAGTAGCTGGCCGCCGCGCGTGCGCACCTGGGTGCGTCGCGCGGTCGCGAACGCGAAGCGCTCGCGCAGCACGTCGACCACGTGCGCCAGCTCGCGGCGCTTGCCTTCGGGCAGATGGTCGAGGTCGGTCTTCATCGCTCCAGACTCGCGCTTTGAGCGTCAAATGCCAAGCAGTTATGTGCGCCGATGGCGGGTCTATGACCCGTCATCGGCATCGGTGCAGCGCCTGAGATGAAGCATCGCGCTCGCAAGCGCGTGCTCGACTTCATCCACGCTGATGCCAAGTTCCTCAGCGATCGCGTCATAAGTCATGCCGCGATAGCGGTGGCGATCAAACACCGCGCGCGGCAGTGGCGCCATGGTCGGCAATGCTGCGGCAACGCGCAGCGCCAGCGCCGCGACCGATCCTTCCCGCGCGCAGCGCGTCCCTGAATAGCGCCGCCCGGTCGCGGCACAGCCGCATCTGGCGCTATCCCGAGGCTGCACCCATGGCAGCCGTCCCTTCTCAAGGTCGGCGATCACACGGGCGGTAACCTCGCCATAGATGCCCTGACGCTGTTTGTTGTGGCTCATGGTCACTGCTCCTTCTTCCTGAACCGCAACCGGCCCCGGCGAAGGGGGGTGGGCGGCAAGGAGCGGACTGGCAGTCCCGCCGACCGGAGGCGGGCTGCACCCGCAGGGCTGCAACGCAGTGGAAGACCCGGCGCAGCCGGGTTGCGGCCCGCCGCGGCGGGACTAGAAGGCAGCGTCCGTTCACCCCCCTTGGCCGCGGCCAAGACTAACAACCCCAGCGCAATGCGCTGACCGCAGCATGCCAAGCGCCATGCGCTTGCTGCTCCGCCAGGAGCCCACAATCACGCACTCTCGAAGCCGGCCGGCCGTCGCGGCGGCGTGCGCGCGCGACTGTGCGCCAGCCGCCGCCGCGCCCTCCGGCCGGATCGAGTGTGCCACGCGGCGCACCAACCCCGCGGGCTCTGGCGGTTCCGCAGGAAGCCGCCAGTGCACGCTCAATCGAACCCGCGTTCCGCTTCAGGCGGCATCCTGCCGCCGCTCGCAATCGCAATCGCAATGGCAATCGCAATCGTCATCTGGATCAGACGGCACCTGCAGGATCTCAACGCGCATTGCCACAGAGCGCAATCGTGATTGGCGTGACACGCCCTCGCTCGCCCGCGCCGGGCACCAGTTGCACCCGCGAACTGTCGACCGCACGTGATAGTCATGCTCGTTCCAACGGGTTGGCAAGCCAGAGAAGACGCGCCGAGCGCTATAAACGGCTAGACCTACGCTTTTCAGCTGCTGCGAACGACCTGCCGGCCGAACCAGCTTGGGCCCTCAATGCATTCTAGCATTTTTCCAGGAGCGCTTACGATTTCCCAGTCTTGAGCGTGTCCAGATAGTCGCTCCACCATTGATACATCGCCACCCGTTCTTCCCAGTATGCCACGCGGTTATCGACGCCGCCAGCCACGCCGCTGTTTGCACGAGCCAGCGAATGCTCGATGGCGCCCGTGCTCCATTTGCCGCTATCTCTGAGCAACGTCGAAACTGTTGTTCGCAGGCCATAGGCGGTTACTTCGCCAGCGGCATATCCCATCCGCCGGAACGCCTGATTGACGGTGTTCTCGCTGAGCGGCCGCCTTGAGGTATGCAACGCCGGAAAAACAAAGCCATCCGGCCCCGTCAGCTCGTGAAGCTCTGCAAAATATGCTCGTACTTGCTGCGACAGCGGAACGGAATGCGTTCGGCCCATTTGGCTTCGGCTGGCCGGGATTTTCCAGATAGATTTTTCGAGATCGATTTCGGCCCATAACGCCTTCCGCATCTCCCCTGGGCGGGTCATAGCATGGGCTGAGACACACGCTGCGAGTTTGGTGACCCGGTGTCCGGAATATGAATCGATGTTGCGCAACAATTCGCCAAAGGACTTGGGGTCTAGGATCGCGGCGTGAGGCTTGGTCTTTGGCGTCATCAAGGCTCCGCGTAAGAGCGATGTCGGATCGGACTCCGCACGACCGGTCGCAAATCCGTACCGAAAGACGCGGCCCGCGAACGATCTGCAGCGCCTTGCCGTTTCGAGCTTGCCCTTCGCCTCAATCCTCTTGAGAACGGCGAGCACATCGACGGGTTTGAGATCGGCGATTGGCCGATCATGGAGTGAACGCAATTGCTCCAGCAGCCATCCAGCCTTTGCGGTCGTCGTTTGGGCGCGACCCTGAGCATTCATTTTCTGAAGGTACTCTTTCGCGACCTCGCCGAAGGTATTTGGAGCTTTCGAGCGGGCCAATGTCTGTCGCTTGCGCTCCGTAATCGGATCTACGCCATCACGGATTTTCTCCCGGAACGCCTCTTGCCTCTCTCGAGCTTCTGCAAGGGTAATTTCAGGATAGCGCCCGAGCGCCAGTCTCTTGTCCTTGCCGCGAAAGCCGTATTTGAAGCGCCAGAGCTTGGAACCATTGGGGTGCACTTCGATGTAGAGGCCGCGTTCGTCGGTCTTTTTATAAATGCGATCCCGAGGCTGGAGCGCGCGAAGTTCTAAATCGGTCAAAGCCATGGGCCAAAATTCCGAGATGTTGGGTTTTGTTCGGACGGCGCCCCTTGTTTTTTTGCTCAAGATAGTCCGCTGAGGCGGCAATTTTCACGGGTAATTCCATCCTGTGCGTAGACTTTTACGATCCTGAAACCGACTGAAACCTCCTCGGATACCTTCGCACCGAACCGATAAAATATGCCAGATTTCCAACCTTCTTGTCGATTGGGCGAGACATTGTGGGATGGAAAAATGTTGCCCCGTTAGGAGCGCAAGGCTTGTGACAGCTCTGGCGATGGCGGAGGAGGTAGGGGCGGTCCGCCAAACACTAGGCGAAGGCTGGCGAGGCTTTGAGCTGCTGATACGCCTCGATCACGCGTTGCAGTGCGCCTTCATGGCTGCGGTCGCCGCCATTGCGGTCGGGGTGATATTTGCGCACGAGCTCCGAATAGCGGCGGCGTAGCGCCATCCGGTCGGCATCGGTGTCGAGCGCGAGCGTGCGCAACGCCTCCCGGTCCTTGCCCGACAGCGGCTTGCCGTCCTTGCGCTCTTCGGGGCGGGCGGCGCGAAAGCGCGCGCCGATCGCGTCGAGTGGATCGGCGAAATCGGCCCAGCGCGGCGGGCGGTCAGCCCCGCCCGTGGCATTGAACGCGCGCGTCTCGCTCTCCCACCCCGCATAGGGGCGTTGCGCCTCGTGAATTTCGTCGGGGCTCATGCCGGAGAAATAGTTGTAGCCCGAGTTGAATGCGCGGACGTGGTCGAGGCATAGCCAGCGATAGGCGCCCGGACCGTCATAGCCGCCACGGGGCGGCGCCGCCGCCGGTGCGCGAAACTCGCCCGCTTCGTCGCAGCCCGGCTCGGCGCAGAGGCGACCGGGCGCCTCGACGCGGCCATGGAAACGAGCATTGGGACGATCTTTACGCGGCGGACGAGACACTCTGACTCCGAGACAAAAGCCGCCTATATAGGCGCGATGACCGACACTTCTACCGGCCCGGTGGCCGCCGAAATCACCGCCCGTCTGACCGCAGCGCTCGCCCCGTCGAAGCTGAACGTGATCAACGACAGCGCGAAGCATCGCGGCCATATGGGCGACGATGGCAGCGGCGAATCGCACTTCACCGTGGTGATCGAAAGCGACGCCTTCGCCGGCAAGTCGCGGCTCGACCGGCAGCGGCTGGTCAATCGCGCGCTCGGCGATCTGATGGCCGAAAAGGTCCATGCGATGGCGATCCGCGCCAGCGCACCGGGGGAGGCGTGACCGCGCGCACGCCCCGCCCGGCGGCCCGCATCCTGCTGACCGATCGCGCGGGTCGCGTGCTGCTGTTCCGCTTCACTCCTGACGATCGCCCGCCTTTCTGGTGCACGCCCGGCGGCGCGCTCGACCCCGGCGAGAGCTATGCGCAGGCCGCCCGCCGCGAACTGCGAGAGGAAACCGGGATCGACCTCGATTGCGGGCCGGAGGTTGCGCGGCGCGAGGCCGAGTTCGTGACGATCGAGGGCGAAGCGGTCAGCGCCGATGAACGCTATTTCGCAGTCACCACCGATGTCACGGACATCCTGGTCGACGGCCACACCGCGCTCGAACAACGGGTGATGCGCGAGTGGCGCTGGTTCACCCGCGACGAACTCGCCACCCATGACGAACCTTATTTTCCGGCAGACCTGGGCGCGATGCTGGCCCTGATGGAGGTACGATGACTCCCGACGACCTGTTCACCCACACGATCCAACCCACGACCCACGACCTGGGCGGGTTCAAAGTGTATCGCACGCTCCCGTCACGTCCGCGCACCATGGTCGGGCCGTTCATCTTCTTCGACCAGATGGGGCCGGCGCATCTCGAGGTCGGGACGGGCATCGACGTGCGGCCGCATCCGCATATCAATCTCGCCACCGTCACCTATCTGTACGCCGGCGGGCTCGACCATCGCGACAGCCTGGGCACCTTCGCAACGATCGAACCGGGCGCGGTCAATCTGATGACCGCGGGCAATGGCATCGTCCATTCGGAGCGCTCCCCCGCCGCCGAACGCGCCGACGGGCCGGAATTGTCGGGCATCCAGACCTGGCTCGCGCTGCCCGAACGGTTCGAGGAGATGGACCCGGCGTTCGAGCATGTCGCCAAAGCCGATCTGCCGGTGATCGACAGCGGCGGGGCCACGGCGCGAATCATCATGGGATCGCTATGGGGCCAGAGCGCTCCGACCACGACCTATGCCGGGACGATCTATGCCGACATCCTGCTCGACCCCGGCGCGAGCGTGCCGATCGATGCCGAGGCGGACGAGCGCGCGGTCTATCTCGCACTCGGGAAGGCCAGCCTCGACGGGGTCGAGCTGGAGCCGCAGACGCTGTACGTCCTGCGCCCCGGCGTCGCCGCGCGGCTGACCTCGCGCGAGGGCGCGCGTGTGATGCTGTGCGGGGGAGAGGCGTTCAGCACGCCACGCCATGTGTGGTGGAACTTCGTCTCGTCCGACCGCGATCGGATCAACCAGGCCAAGGAAGACTGGAAGGCCGGGCTGTTCCCGACGGTGCCGGGCGACGACAAGGAATTCATCCCGATCCCCGAAGTGCCCAAGACGGTCAGCTACCCGTGATCATGTTCTTTCGACCGTCATGCTGAACTTGTTTCAGCATCCACCCTGCCATCCTCGGCTCAGTCGCCTGGGGAGCGGTGGATCCTGAAACAAGTTCAGGATGACGGCGGGAATTGGCTTGAACACCGCGGCAGACGATGAAACAAACCGCATATTCGAAAAACAGCGGGAGAGGCGTCGATGTCGGCCTTTGAACTTAACCGAATCGCGCTACCCACCGGTGTGGAGCTGGACGTCGCCACCGCCGGCGATCCCGCCGCGCCTGCGATCATCCTGCTCCACGGCTTTCCCGAATCGCACCGCACCTGGCGGCACCAAATTCCGGAGCTCGCCAAGACCCATTTCGTGATCGCCCCGGACCAGCGCGGCTTCGCGCGCTCGACCAAGCCCGAGGGGGTCGAGCATTACACCGCAGACAAGCCGGTCGCCGACCTGCTCGCGCTCGCGACGCATTTCGGCAAGGACCGGTTCGTGCTGGTCGGGCATGACTGGGGCGGGGCGATCGCGTGGATGGCGGCGCTGCAGCATCCCGACCGGATCGAGCGGCTGATCATCGTCAACGCGCCGCATCCCTTCGTCTTCCAGAAGTCGCTGTTCGACGACATGGATCAGCGTGCGGCGAGCCAGTATATCCGCGCCTTCCGCAATCCGGCGCTCGATGCGCAGATCGCCGCGATGGGGGTCGACCGCTTCTTCGACACGACCTTCGCCAAGCATACCGACCCAGAAATCGTGGCGCCCGAGCGCGCCGCCTATATCGACGAATGGAGCCAGCCGGGTGCGATGACGGCCATGCTCAACTGGTATCGCGCCAGCGCGATCGTCGTGCCGGCGATGGACGAGACGCCCGAGCGCCCCGCCTTTCTCGACGCCCCGTTCCCGCCGCTGCAGATGCCGGTGCTGGTCATCTGGGGCACGCGCGACAAAGCACTGCTGCCGGTGCAACTGGATGGACTGGACGCGCTGGTCCCCGACCTGTCGATCGTACGGGTCGATGCCGGGCATTTCGTGCCATGGGAGAAGCCACAGCCCGTCACCGACGCGATTCGCGACTGGCTGGCCACCTAGCGCTTCGGGATCAGCGGCTTCCACACGCCGGTCAGCGGCACATCGCGCTCCGCGACGAACGGCGCCGGTGGCGGGGTCGCGCCTGCCGCCGCGATCTTCGCCTCTTCCGCGCGCATGACACGCAGCCGATCCTTCCAGTGCGGATGCGACCGGCTCTGGAAGACGCCGGACATCGCCTGCGCGGAAGGATGCCGCCAGAACCGGCTCGCAAGATCGGCCGGATAGCCCGCGCGTGCCAGCAGGTGCACCGACAGGATATCCGCCTGCAATTCGGTCTGGCGAAACAGGCCGACATTGCGGCCGATCCCCGATGCGAGCCCGAAATCGGCGCCTGCGGCGGACAATCGCTCGCGATGGCGCAGGATATTGTGCGCAAGCTCGTGCGCGACTGCGGCCGCGACCAGCTCATCGCCGAACCGGTCGTAATAGCCCGAGCTGATCTGGACGAGATCGCCGTTCGCGCGCGCATCGGCGCCGGCGTCGAGGCGCAGTTCATAACGCGTCCGGCAGGCCGGGATCGGCTGAAGTATGAGCGTCACCGGTTCCCCGCCGCGCAGCAGCTCGACCCGAATCGGCTTCCTGGGAGGCAGCGCTGCAACGGAAGCCGCGAACGCGGCGAGCACGTGCGTCGATGCCGATCCGGGGAGTGTAGCGGTTGGGCGAACCCCGCCCATGTCCACCACCACATCATTCGCGCGGATGCCAGCGCGATCGGCCGGCCCGCCCGGAACCACGCCCTCGACCGCCAGCGCTCCGGTAAGCGCGAAATGCGCCGCCACCAGGCCGCGCGTCGCGGGCGCATATTGGGCGAGCGTGTGGAATTGCATGCCATGCCCCGGCTCGAGGCGGTCGCACAGCGCGGCATTGGCGGTGCTGAGGCGAAAACCGGTCACCGCCAGCGTCATGTCTGCCGCGCGAATTGCCTCCAGCATCGTCGGATCCAGCCCCTGCGCGCGTGCAGGAGCGGGTACAATCACGACGATCCACGCAAACGCGAGCGAAAGGATCAGACGAATTCGGGCCAGCATGATACACGTCTATGCCGTGTCGCGGTTGCGCTGGAAAGCAGGTCAGCGCTAAGGGCGCGAGGAACGGTGATTTTCAATGTTGCGGCGGCTGTTTTCATCCCTTGCGCCCGGTCCGGTGCGCGACACCCCGACGGGATCCATACCGCCGGGGCAGCGGGTCTATGCCGTGGGCGATATCCACGGACGGCTGGACCTGCTCGATGACCTGCTCGAGCGGATCGAGCGCGACGACGCCACCCGCGCCCCGCTCGATACGACGCTGATCTTTCTGGGTGACCTGATCGACCGCGGTCCCGATTCGGCACAGGTCATCGAGAGGCTTCGCCAGCTCTCCGCCGCAGTGCCCGCGATCCGTTTTCTGCTCGGCAACCATGAGGAAGTTTTTCTCAAAGCGATGGCCGATGAGAAGGGCGCACTGCCGTTCTTCATCCGCATCGGCGGCAAACCGACGGCGCTGAGCTACGGCATTACCGAAGCGGAATATCTCGCCTGCGACTATCCCGCGCTGCTGAACCTCCTGCGCACCCGCGTGCCGCCGGAGCACCTCGATTTCCTTTCCCGATTCGAGGATGTTATCGTCATCGGCGACTATGCGTTCGTGCATGCCGGCATCGATCCGGCGATCCCGCTCGACCAGCAGAGCACCGGTAGCCTGCGCTGGATTCGCGAAGAATTTCTCGGTCACCGCGGTACGCTCGAAAAGATCATCGTTCATGGGCACACAGTCACCGAGACGATCGAGCAACGCGCGCACCGGATCGGGATCGACACCGGTGCGTATGCATCCGGGCGGCTGACGGCAATCGGACTTGAGGGCGATTCGCGCTGGTTCCTGCAAACCGAATGAGTTGCCATCAGAATTTAACACTCTATACGCATAGCGGCTATGCTTTGTCGGCTACGGCTTGGTTGCGCGCTTTTCGTGTAATCGGCCGGAACCAAACGGAGCATTGGGTGTTTGAGTGTCGTTGCGGGGAAGGCTGACGGCAGTTTGGCTGTTGAGGTTACCGCGCGGCTGTGCCATAGGCGTACGCAAGAACACTGCGTAAGAATAATGAGGGAGCTATTTATGCGGTTGGCGAAAATGATGATGGCCGTTGCGGCCTGTTCGCTTGCAACGACCCCGGCGCTGGCCGCGCCGGCGGCGAGCAAGCTGTCGGTATCTCAGGCTTCGGCTGCCCGTGCGGGCACCCCGGCTGGCAAGGCGAACAAGCAGGCGGGCTTCCCGTGGCTTGCGATCTTCGCTGTTGTCGCGATTGGCGGCGGCATCTACGTCGCAGTCGACAACGACGACGACGCGCCGACCAGCCCGTAATCGAGCGGTCAGCACGAAATATGAAATGGCGGCTTTCGGGCCGCCATTTTTTTGCGTGTGTGCCGAGCCGAAGATGCACGGACGACGAAATGGATCGCCATTCGCCGCCCGCGACCTAGATTAATCGAGGATCGATCGAGCGAAGGCGCGCACCTCCGCCCCGATATCCTCGCGCGTCAGCGCCAATGCGAGATTCGCCTGCGCATAGCCGGCCTTGTCGCCGCAATCGTAGCGCGTCCCTTGGAAGGTGACGCCGTGAAACGCCTGGTCGCCGATCATCTTGGCCATCGCATCGGTCAGCTGGATTTCGCCGCCGGCGCCTGCTTCCTGCGTTTCCAGAACCCGCATCACCTCGGGCTGCAGGATATAGCGGCCGATCACCGCCAGGTTCGATGGCGCCGAGCCGGGCTTCGGTTTCTCGACCAGACCGCGCACCTCCGTCAGCGTGCCGTCGCGCGCGCCGGGGGTGATGACGCCATATTTGTCGGTCTGCGAATCGGCCACTTCCTGCGCGCAGATGAGATTGCCGCCCACGCGATTATACGCATCGACCATCTGTTTCAGGCACCCGGGCTGCCCGACCATGAAGTCGTCGGCGAGCAGCACCGCGAACGGCTCGTCCCCTACGATATCGCGCGCGCACCACACGGCATGGCCCAGGCCCATCGGTTCCTGCTGGCGAACATAGGCGATTGCGCCGGGCTTGAGACGGGTGGGCTCGAGCACCTCGAGCGACTTGCCGCGCGATGTCATCGTCGATTCCAGCTCATAGGCGATATCGAAATGATCCTCGATCGCGCTTTTGCCACGCCCGGTGACGAAGATCATCTGCTCGATCCCCGCCTCGATCGCCTCATCCACCGCATATTGGATCAGCGGACGATCGACGACCGGGAGCATCTCCTTGGGCATCGCCTTGGTGGCGGGCAGGAAGCGGGTGCCGAGGCCTCCGACGGGAAACACGGCCTTGCGCAAGGGTTTGATGTTCATTCCGATCCTCCAGACGCTGCGCATAACCGAACAGCAGCGTAGAACAAGGCGGTGATTTGGGCTAGGCGCCCAGCGACCTGCTAGGGAGCGCCCATCAATGAACGACCTGCTCAATCGCCGCGTGCTGGTGACCGGATCTGCCGGCTTCATCGGTTTTCACACGGCGAGCCTGCTCTTGCAATCGGGCGCTCACGTGCTTGGGATCGACAATTTCACCCCCTATTACGATGTGTCTCTGAAAGAGCAGCGCAACGCGATCCTAAGCAATCACCCCAATTTCCAGCTCGGCCGGCTGTCGATCGAGGACGCGCCTGCGCTCCGACACGCGTGGCAAAACTTCAAGCCGGACGCGGTGATCCACCTCGCCGCGCAGGCAGGGGTGCGCTACAGCATCGAGCACCCGTCCGACTATGTCGGGACCAACATCGTCGGCACCTTCAACCTGTTCGAACTCGCCCGCCACCATCCCGTCCGTCACTTCCTCGCCGCCTCCACCAGCTCGGTTTATGGCGCGAACACTCAGATGCCGTTCGAGGAGACGCAGCGCACCCAGACGCCGATGAGTCTCTATGCCGCGACCAAAGGCGCAACCGAACTGATGGGCCACAGCTACGCCCATCTGTTCGGCATCCCGATGACGTTTTTCCGGTTCTTCACCGTGTACGGGCCCTGGGGCCGCCCGGACATGGCGCTGTTCAAGTTCGCGGATGCGATGCTCCGCGACACGCCGATCGACGTTTACAATAATGGCGAGATGACGCGCGACTTCACCTATGTGGAAGATCTGGTGCGGTCGATTACCGACCTGATCGGCGCGGTGCCGGGCGACACCCCGGTCGAGGGCGACAGCCTGTCCCCGGCAGCGCCGTTCCGCGTCGTCAATATTGGCGGCGGCACGCCCACCCCGCTGATGGACTATATCGGCGCGTTGGAGGAGGCGCTGGGAATTACCGCACGCAAGAATTTCCTCCCGATGCAGGCTGGCGATGTCCCCGCGACCGCCGCCTCGCCGGCTTTGTTGCGCGCATTGACCGGTCGCGCGCCCGTCACGCCGGTGAAAGAAGGGGTGGCTGCATTTGTGCAATGGTATCGCGAGCACGCTTCGCGCGGGAAGGACTGGGCACCTGTGGTCGGTTGACCGGTTGGGATCGAGAATAGCCGGTCGTTAACGACAGACTGATAGAGGAAGCGCCATGGCGAACCTTCCAAAGATCCTGGTCATTTTCGGGACCCGGCCCGAGGCGATCAAGCTGTTTCCTGTGATCCACGCGCTGCGGCAGGCCGGCGGCCTGACCGTCAGGACCTGTGTTACCGCCCAGCATCGCGATCTGCTCGACCAGGTGTTGTCGATCGCCGGCATCGTCCCCGATATCGATCTTGACCTGATGGAGCCCGGCCAGTCGCTCGATCGGCTCACGGCGCGTCTGCTCACCGGACTGGGCGACGTAATGGATGCCGAGCGGCCGGATCGCGTGATCGTTCAGGGCGATA
This sequence comes from Sphingomonas plantiphila, assembly GCF_046000505.1. Taxonomy (NCBI): domain Bacteria; kingdom Pseudomonadati; phylum Pseudomonadota; class Alphaproteobacteria; order Sphingomonadales; family Sphingomonadaceae; genus Sphingomonas; species Sphingomonas plantiphila. The sequence continues at coordinate 573,775 of NZ_JBELQC010000001.1, forward strand.
CCGCAACGGCGATGGTCGGCGCCCTGGCCGCCTATTACCGCCGTATCCCGGTCAGCCATGTCGAGGCCGGACTGCGGTCGGGCGATATCTGGCAACCCTGGCCCGAGGAAGTGAATCGCAAGATCGTTGGGACGATCGCCGACCAGCATTTCGCGCCGACCGAGACTGCGACCGATGCGTTGCGGCGCGAGAATGTCGAACCGTCCTCGATCCATGTCACCGGGAACACGGTGATCGACGCCCTGTTCGCCACCCGCGACCGGATCGCCTCCGATCCGGCCCTGGCCGCAGGGCTCGACCCGGTTGCGCACCGCTTTGCCGACAAGCGACTGATCCTCGTCACCACGCATCGTCGGGAGAATTTCGGTTCCGGCATGGAGTCGATCGCGCGCGCGATCGCGCAGATCGCGGATCGGGACGATGTCGCGATTCTCTTTCCCATGCATCCCAATCCGAATGTGACCGGCGTAATGGACCGGCTGATCGGCGAGCGCGGGAATCTCGCGCGGATCGATCCGCTCGATTATCCGCATTTCATCCGGGCGCTCGAACTATGCCACTTGGTGCTGACCGATTCAGGCGGCGTCCAGGAGGAAGCACCGGCACTTGGGAAGCCGGTACTGGTCATGCGTGAAACCACCGAACGACCCGAGGGTGTGGCTGCGGGCACCGCGAAGCTGGTCGGCACCGATGCCGACCGGATCGTCGCCGAAGTATCCGCGCTGCTCGACGACGCGGCGGGCTATCGCGCGATGGCGCATGCCCATAATCCCTTCGGGGACGGTCAGGCGGCAAACCGGATCGCCAACGTCGTCGCGCGATCGCTCCGCGACGCGGTCGGCCGCCGGGCCTGACGGTTCAGCCGGATCCGCATCCCGCCACCGCGGCCAGCACCGGGTCCGCCCATTCCCGTCGGCAAATCAGCAGATCGGGCAAATCGCGCTCCGGGCGGTTATACACGATCGGCGATCCGTCGATGCGCGAGACGTGCAGGCCCGCCGCCGACGCCACCGCTGCAGGGGCGCAATTGTCCCACTGATATTGACCACCGGTGTGGAGGTAGATGTCGGCCTCACCCAAAACGACGGCCATCGCCTTCGCGCCCGCCGATCCCATTGGAATCGTCTCCGCGCCGAGCTCGGCCGCCACGTCGGCGCACAGCCGGGTCGGCCGGGTGCGGCTGACCAGCAGCCGTGCCGGGTGGTGTGCCGCCGGAAGCGCCGGCGGGGCGCCCGACGAAAGAACCAGATTTCGTGGCGGCAGTGCCACCGCGCCGATCGCCGCGACACCGTCGATCGCCAGCGCGATATGCACGGCCCAGTCGCTCCGCCCCTCGGCAAATTCACGCGTGCCGTCGAGCGGATCGACGATCCACACACGCCGCGATTCGAGCCGCGCGGGATCGTCGCAGGATTCCTCCGACAGGATCGGATCGTTCGGCCGCGCGGCGCGGAGCATGCGCAGGATCAGCGCGTTCGCCTCCCGATCCCCGCGCGGACCATCGGCCCCGGATTGCTGGAGCGACAGGAGTAGCGCGCCCGCCGCCTGCGCGACGTCACAGGCCAGTTCGTCGTCGGTCATATCGCGCAATGCCCGGCCACACGCCGGCCCGTCACCGCTTTCCGAGTTCGCGTCGCTTCGCTTCCGGATGGCCCGTCATCCGCAACTTGCGCCAATAGCGCTTTCGCCGATGAAGGATCCACAGAACACAACCACCCAGAACGCCAGCCGAAATCACACCAAATGCTATCAGCTCGCGGATTTCCAAATCCGGCAAACCCAAAACTCCAACTCACACAGCCGCGATCGCTCACAGCACTGGGGACCAGATACCGAGGATATGTTCGATGATCAAATCCGCGGCCGCCTCCGGTGTCATTTTCTGGGTATCGATGCGAATTTCCGGTCGCTCCGGCGCTTCGTACGGGCTTGAAATCCCCGTGAAATTCTCGATCTCTCCGGATCGGGCCTTTTTGTATAGGCCCTTCACATCGCGACGTTCGGCCTCCTCCAGCGGCGTATCGACGAAGATCTCGAAGAACTCGCCTTCGGGCAGCATTCGGCGCACCAGGTCACGCTCCGCGCGGAATGGCGAGATGAATGCTGTCAGCACGATAAGGCCGGCATCGGTCATGAGTTTCGCCACCTCGCCCACGCGACGGATATTCTCGATCCGGTCGGCGTCGCTGAAGCCCAGGTCCTTGTTGAGCCCGTGCCGGACATTGTCGCCGTCGAGCAGGAAACTGTGCTTGCCACGCGCGTGCAGCTTTTTTTCGACCAGGTTGGCGATGGTGGATTTTCCCGAGCCCGACAGGCCGGTGAACCACAACAGCCGCGGATGCTGGCCCTTTTGCGCGGCATGTGCCTCGCGCGTGATCTCGAGCGCCTGCCAATGGACATTCTGGGCACGCCGCAGCGCGAAGTTGATCATGCCGGCCGCGACCGTGGCGTTGGTCAGCTTGTCGATCAGGATGAAGCCGCCCAGGTCCCTGTTCACGCTCTCGCGGCTGTCGGCATAGGGTTCGAACACGATGCCACGGTCGGTGAACACCTCCGCCACACCGATATCGTTGAGGCTCAGCGTCCGCGCGCTCAACTCCGCCATCGTGTTGACGCAGATCGTGTGGCGCGGTTGCTGTACGGTAGCGCTAACCGTTTGGGTGCCGAGCTTTAGCCAATAGGCCCGGCCCGGCAGCAGGTCCTCCTGATCCATCCATACGATCGTCGCCTGGAACTGATCGGCGACCTGCGGCGGGGCATCGGCGGCAGCGATCACGTCGCCGCGCGAGCAATCGACCTCGTCGGTCAGCGTGAGCGTGATCGACTGGTCGCGCCCCGCCTGCGCCAGATCGCCGTCACGGGTGACAATGCGCGCGACGGTGCTCGTGCGGCCCGATGGCAGGATACGCACGGCATCGCCGGGCTTGGCCGAGCCGCTGGCGACCGTGCCGGCAAATCCGCGGAAGTCCAGGTTGGGGCGGTTGACCCATTGCACAGGCATGCGGAACGGGCGCGTCGCATCCTCGCCGTCCACCGGCACGCTCTCAAGATGGTCGATCAGTGCGGGGCCGGTATACCAAGGCGTGTTGCCGCTGGGCGCGGTGATGTTGTCGCCCTTGAACCCGGAGATCGGGATGGCGGTGAAGGCGTCGATGCCAATGCCGGTCGCGAACTCGGTATAGTCCTTCACGATGTCGTCGAAGACCGACCGATCGTAGCCGACCAGGTCCATCTTGTTCACCGCCAGCACGATGTGGCGGATACCGATCAGGTGCGCGAGGAAGCTGTGCCGCCGCGTCTGCGTAAGCACACCCTTGCGCGCATCGATCAGGATAACGGCGAGGTCGGCGGTCGAGGCGCCGGTGACCATGTTGCGCGTGTACTGTTCGTGCCCCGGCGTATCGGCGACGATGAACTTGCGCTTCTCGGTGGCAAAAAAGCGATAGGCGACGTCGATCGTGATCCCCTGCTCGCGCTCGGCGGCAAGCCCGTCGACCAGCAGCGCGAAGTCGATCTCCTGCCCCTGCGTCCCCACCCGCTTGCTATCGGCTTCGAGCGCGGCGAGCTGATCCTCGAAGATCATCTTGCTGTCGTAGAGCAGCCGCCCGATCAGCGTCGACTTGCCGTCGTCCACCGATCCACAGGTGATGAAGCGCAGCAGCGACTTGGACTGGTGCTGCGCGATATAGGCGCCGATGTCGGATGCGATCAGGGCGTCGGGGCGATAGCTGGAGGTCATCAGAAATACCCCTCCTGCTTCTTCTTTTCCATGCTGGCCGCCTGATCATGGTCGATCGCGCGCCCCTGACGTTCTGACGTGGTGGTGAGCAGCATCTCCTGGATCACCTCGTCCAGCGTCGCCGCCGCGCTCTCGACCGCGCCGGTCAGCGGGTAGCAGCCGAGCGTGCGGAAGCGAATCGATCGCATCACCGGCTCCTCGCCATTCAGCGGGAAGCGATCGTCGTCGACCATCAGCGTGAGCCCGTCACGCATCACCGTCGGGCGCGGCGCCGCGAAGTACAGGGGGACGATCTCGATCCCCTCGGCGCGGATATATTGCCAGATGTCGAGCTCGGTCCAGTTGGACAGCGGGAAGACGCGGATGCTCTCGCCCTTGGCCTTGCGCGCATTGTAGAGCCGCCACAGCTCGGGCCGCTGCGCCTTCGGATCCCAGCGATGGCTGGCCGAGCGAAAGCTGAACACGCGCTCCTTGGCCCGGCTCTTCTCCTCGTCGCGCCGCGCGCCGCCGAACGCCGCGTCGAAGCCGTACTTGTCGAGCGCCTGCTTCAGCCCTTCGGTCTTCCACATGTCGGTGTGCAGCCCGCCATGGTCGAACGGATTGATCCCGCGCGCCATCGCATCGGGGTTCTGGTGGACCAGCAGCTCCATTCCCGCATCACGCGCCGCCTTGTCGCGCAGATCGTACATCGCGCGAAACTTCCACGTCGTGTCGACATGCAGCAGCGGAAAGGGCGGTGGCGCGGGAAAGAACGCCTTCTTCGCCAGATGCAGCATCACCGCGCTGTCCTTGCCCACCGAATAGAGCATCACCGGCCGCTCGGCCTCGGCAACCACTTCGCGCATGATATGGATGCTCTCGGCCTCGAGCCGGGCAAGATGTGTGAGGGAAGTCATGCATGCGATTTAGGGTCGCCGCATGCCGCGTGCGATCTAGATAAAGTTTAGTCGCCCTGAAGCGGGACGCAGACAGGCCGCATGTCGTTACCGAAATCTCAACCCCAATTGGCCACAAGCGATCCGATCCCGGTCGATGACGTCCATCAGGAACCGGTCCATGAGGTATGAGGCAGGTCGATGGATGCGAGTTCCGAACTCAAGGTCGCGGTGCTGGGACTGGGGTATATCGGGCTTCCCACCGCAGCGGTGATCGCCCGGACGGGAGCGCAGGTGCTCGGCATCGATGTCAGCCAGCACGTGGTGGACACCGTCAATGCCGGCAAGGTGCATATCGAGGAGATCGACCTGGACGGCCTGGTCTCCGGCGTCATCGCGCGCGGCACCCTGCGTGCCTCGACCCAGATCGAGCCATGCGACGTTTTCGTTATCGCGGTGCCGACGCCGTTCGGAGAGAATCACGCGCCCAATATCGGCTATGTGCTGCAGGCCGCGACAACAATCGCAACCGTGCTCAAGGCGGGCGACACCGTCGTCCTTGAGTCGACCTCTCCCGTCGGGACGACCGAAAAGGTGGCCGCGCTGCTCAGCCAGTTGCGCCCCGACCTGAAAGTCCCCGGCCACTCCGCCGGGACTGCCGACATCGCCATCGCCTATTGTCCCGAGCGCGTGCTGCCCGGCCGCATTCTGGTCGAACTGATCGACAACGACCGGGTGATCGGCGGCGTAACCCCGCGCTGCGCCCGCAAGGCGCTGCAATTCTATCGCCGGTTCGTGCGCGGCGGCTGCGTGACGACGAATGCCCGCGCGGCCGAAATGACGAAGCTGACCGAAAACGCGTTTCGCGACGTGAACATTGCGTTTGCCAACGAACTGTCGATCATCGCGGATGGAATGGACATCGATGTGTGGGAGGTCATTCGCCTCGCCAACCGCCACCCGCGCGTCAACATCCTCTCGCCCGGCCCCGGCGTTGGTGGCCATTGCATCGCGGTCGACCCCTGGTTCCTCGTCGCGGCGGATCCCGCCAACACGCCACTGATCCGCACCGCGCGCGAGGTGAACGATGGTAAGATCGACTTCACGGTGGATCGCGTCGAGGCCCTGCTCGACACCCTGCCCGGCGGGCAGGTTGCGTGCCTGGGGCTCGCCTTCAAGGCGAATATCGATGATTTTCGCGAAAGCCCGGCGCTTCATGTCGTCGAGCGGCTTGCCGAACGCCATGGGTCGCGCATCCGCGTCGTCGAGCCCTATATCCAGGAGCTTCCGGGGAGTCTTCAGGGTTCGGGTGCGGAGCTGATCGATATCGACACGGCGCTCGAAACCTGCCCGATCATGATCGTCCTCGTCGACCACGATGTGTTCCGCTCGGTGCCGCTCGCTGAGCGTGCGGAGAAGCTCGTCTATGATGCGCGGGGCATCTGGCCGGATCAGCCCATGCGGACGCCTTCCGCCACCCCGGTTCGCCTCGCAGGCTGAGCGAGGCCGCACCCCGTAGAATCTGGCAGCGCCCTAGCTTTTGGGGTCGCATGGCATGGCATAGCTGTGCATAGGGCGGCGAGCGGCTGCGAAGAAAGGATTCTGCGTGCGTATTGCGATGATCGGCACTGGCTATGTGGGTCTGGTTTCCGGAGCGTGCTTTTCCGATTTCGGTCATGACGTCGTGTGCGTCGACAAGGACGTCCGCAAGATCGAGCTCCTGCATCAGAACGTCATGCCGATCTACGAGCCCGGCCTGGCCGAACTCGTCGCGTCGAACGTCAAGGCGGGGCGGCTTTCCTTCACCACCGATCTCGCCGAGGGCGTCAAGGGCGCCGACGCGGTATTTATCGCCGTCGGCACGCCCAGCCGCCGCGGTGACGGTCATGCCGACCTGTCCTACGTCTTCGCCGCAGCGGAAGAGATCGTGGCGGCGCTCGACGGCCCTGCCGTCATCGTCACCAAATCGACCGTACCGGTCGGCACCGGGGACGAGGTCGAGCGGATCGTGGCCCGCATCGCTCCGGACAAGGGCATCACGGTCGTGTCGAACCCCGAATTCCTGCGCGAGGGTGCGGCGATCGAGGACTTCAAGCGCCCCGATCGCGTCGTCGTGGGCAGCGAAAACGAAACTGCGAGCCAGGTGATGCGCGACATCTATCGTCCGCTCTCGCTCAACCAGTCGGCCCCGGTGCTGTTCACCGGGCGGCGCACCGCCGAACTCATCAAATATGCCGCCAACGCCTTTCTCGCGGTCAAGATCACCTTCATCAACGAAATCGCCGACCTGTGCGAGCAGGTCGGCGCCGACGTTCAGGAAGTGTCGCGCGGTATCGGCATGGACAATCGCATCGGCCGCAAGTTTCTGAACGCCGGCCCGGGCTATGGCGGCTCGTGCTTCCCGAAAGACACGCTGGCGCTGCTCAAGACCGCCGACGACAATGAAACCCCGCTGCGGATCGTCGAGGCGACTGTTCGTGTCAACGATACGCGCAAGCGCGCGATGGGTCGCAAAGTAATCAAGGCGATGGGTGGCGATGTGCGCGGCAAGACCGTCGCGATCCTTGGCCTGACTTTCAAGCCGAATACTGACGACATGCGCGACGCGCCTTCGATCGCCATCATCCAGACGTTGCAGGATGCTGGTGCTACCGTGCGTGCCTATGATCCGGAGGGAGTTGAACAGGCGAAGACAGTGCTTTCGGATGTCACCTTCTGCTCCAGCGGCTACGAAGCTGCTGACCAAGCGGATGCGCTCGTTATCGTCACTGAATGGGACGAATTCCGCGCTCTGGACCTCGCGCGGATGAAGACGCTGCTGAAGCAACCGTTGCTGCTGGACCTACGTAATATCTACCCCGTCGAAGAAGCGCGACGGGCTGGCTTTGAGCTGGTGGGCGTTGGCAAACCATAACGGCTGAATTCGCAGCGTTTTTGATGCGTTTTTCGCTGCGCAGCCCTATATCGGCGGCATGACCGTGATCGCCTTCACCTTGGCGTGATCTGAAGCGAATCTATCCACGCTTCGGTTCGCTCGGAAGCCGAGAGAATTATTCTTAGCCACTGACCGCCACAATTGGGGGGGACGGCGAACGGCATATCGATCGCCACGCCACTGCTGTCCGACGCTGGAAGAAGTCTGCGGATCAGCGGCTCCTTGCCCTTATCGCAGCGGATTTCTACGAGAGGTTGTACGGCTAGACGAGTTCCAGTCGAGCCAATCTGGCCCTGCAGCCGATAAGACCCAGGTTCCAGGATCAGCAATTGCCGCGCGACCTCTCCGCCGCGCCCGCTGGATCGGAGGACCAGCCGGGTATTATCTCCAAACACCTCCCGGCCGGCGGACAGTTCATACTCGTCGCGCAACCACCAGTCGAACGGGAGCTGAGATCCTTCACCGCTGAAGTCGCCGTCGCGTATTGGCTCCGGACGAGCGGCGTCACCACCCGCAGCCTCGGCATAATAGGCATATGCAAACCGGTATTGGTTTTCGGCTACCATGCGTCGAAGGATCTGCTGAATAAAGGCCGCTTCCTCTTCGTTCGAAAGTCGGAGTCGCAGCGACCGCCCGAGCGCCATTAGAGTATGGGGATGTTGTACATCCTTAATTGCTAGGGTCAGAAACTGTGGCCACCATTCCGGGCGCGGGGTAAGGATCTTAGTGAGCGCGGGCAGAATCTCTGGATCGTCTGACGCCGCGACCAAGGTCGGCAAAAGAAAGTCCGCCGCCCCCTTCGATGTCCGCAGTGCGCGGTCATAATGCTGGAGTGCGGACGGGATGTTGTTGCGACGAACCGCATCCTCGATCAGCCAGATTTGCGTGGGAATGTGACGACGGGAACGCTTCTCCGAAGCGTCGAACAGTTGACCGGCCGCGTGCTCGTCTCCTCTGTATGCGGCGATGATCGCTAGAGCATTGATAGCCTCGACGTTAAGCGGTTCCCGCTTGAGCGCGATACGGGCCATTGCACCGCTTGCGGTCAGATTGGACGCGCCCGGCTCGGGTTGCGCAAGCAACCGATTGGCGAGAGCGGCGTTCGGTCGGCCGCCCCAGGGCCACCAAGCCAATGCTGCTTCCGGCTTCTGCCAAGCAAGTGTCAGCGTGAGCGATACACCGATCGATACATAGGCCGCAGAAGCTGCGACGACAATGACAAGAAGCAATCGCGATGTTTTGGCAAGCCGTTGATCAGTTGTATGGGACATTTGCCAGCGTCATTCGGAAGTCTCCCCCCCAGAGCGTCCATAACCATAGCCGTAGCCATAGTCATAACCGTAGCCGTAATGAGCACGTTTCGTGTTGAACTTGGTGGCAATCACGCCGAGCAAGTGAACCTGCGCAGCGCCCAGGCGGGAAAGCGCGACGCGCGCGACGCCCTTGCCGGTCGCGTGCGCTTCCACAACGAAAACGACGCCCTCGACCTTGCTCCCTATCAGCGGGGAGTCAGCCAAGCCCATTACTGGCGGTGCGTCGATGAGGATATGATCGAAGCGTTCGAGCAGTTCGCTGGTCAGACGCTCGAAACGATCCCCGATGAGCAGGTCCGCGGCATTGGGTGGCTGCGGTCCAGCCGGCAGCAGCAACAGCTCCGAGCCGGCGGCCCGACGTAGCATCGCGTCGATGTTATTGTCGCCCGCCAGATAGTTACTAAGACCCGTTGTTCCATCCAGATCGAGCATTCGGTGCAAGGATGGCGAGCGCATATCACCGTCAATCAATACGACTCGACGGCCAGCGCGAGCGAGCGAGGTCGCAATGGCAAAGGAAGTCGTCGACTTGCCCTCCGCCGGCCGCGAACTGGTAATAGCCAGAGATCGCGGGAACCCATGCTCGGTCGCGAACGACAGGGTCGTGCGAAGTGACATATATGCTTCAGTAACCGATTCCTTTGGATCCGCGAGCAAGATGATTGGATCGGCATCCACTGTTTTCGGTACCGTTCCAAGCAACGGAAGCCCAAGCGCCTCCGACATTTCGGCCGGATCGTCAAAGCTGTCGTTCAGCTGTTCAAGCAGAAATGCAAGGGCGCCGCCCAACGCAAGACCCGCCACCAAGCTTAGCAGAAGATTTACGAGCACTCTCGGGCTGGAAGGACCGCGAGGAGGCTCCGCGGGATCAACCACTGAGATGTTGTTGACACCGACACCTCCAGCCACGCCAATCTCTTTGTAGCGTTGAAGTAGGCCGTCATACAGTTGGCGGTTGGTATCCACCTCGCGCTTGATAATATTGTACTGGATGCTTCGGCGTCGATCATCAAGCATCCCTGATTTCAGCGCCTCGACCTGACCTTGCAATTGCTTTTCACGCTCGCGCGCGGCCCGATAGCTCTGAGACAGCGAACCCGACACACGCTGTTCTTCCGCCGCGATCGCACGGTCGATCTGCCGAATTTGTTGCTGCAACGCGCGCGCTGGCGGATAATCGGGCTCAAATTGCTCAAGCATCTTCGCATACTGCGATGCGAGATCTGCGCGCGATGTCCGCAAGGACGAGATTGCCGGATTCGCCAGCGCCTCAGACACTTGCCCCCCTGCCGCACCGAGACGGCTTTCGGCCTGGATACGGTCGGCGGTCGCACGCGCAAGCTCTTGATTGAGCGTCGTGAGGTTCTCCGCGATGAGCGAGCGCTCGGAACTAGAACCTCGCGCATCTCCGCCCACTTCGGTCGGGAGATTCACGATTCCCTGTTGTTCGGCATAGTTAACCAACTGCCGTTCGGCCTCTTCAATACGCACCCGCAATTGAGCGAGACGGTCCTCAAGGAATTTGCGCGCATAAGAGGTCGTCTCAAACCGGCGTTCCAACGTCGCGGAGATAAAGTGCTGACTCCACGCATCGACGACGCGCTTTGAGAAAGCCGGACTTGGGCTCGTGTACGAGATATCGACGAGACGCGAGAACCTTGGTGAATCGATCCGGATACTCGCCAGAAGCATGTTGGTGGCAGCACGCAGACGTGCGTTCGCCTGCGCCGAAATGGGGCGTCCATTCGAAAATCCTGTTTCGGCCAGCCCCGATTTGAACAACTTGAAGAATTGCGGATCGTCTTGAAGACGAAGATCACGAACAACTCGTTCGGCAAGCGACCGAGCTTTAAGCAGCCCATACTGTGTTTGATAAAATTCAGGGTCGATCGACCGTTCGGGCCCCCCCTCCGCGCCCCGCACATTGGTAAAATTCTGTGTTTCGCGTTGAATCTCGATCGTTGCCGTCGCCGTATATAGCGGGGTTGCTAGCAGGGTCAGCACCAGTCCAATCAGGAAACAACCTACAACTGCGGCAACGATTTCCCATTTCCGCTTCCGAGCGATTCCCAAAAAATAGACAAGCTGGGAAACGCGCGACGCCTCGCCCTGCGGAAACTCCCCGCCCGCTCCCCGGGAAAATATCTCGCGAGACGGCGTCATACGCCCCCCCCGCTCGGCTGGGATCACATTCATCAGACGAGCCTTTTGTTACCGTATCAATGCCACGAGAGGCGTTGTAATTAGAGCAGACGACGCGAGTACATCTTTGAATACCCGCCGAGCACGTGATTCGCCCACGACGATGACGTCGTTGGTGTAGATTTCGGGATCGCGATACATTCCGAGCCGGATCGCCCGCAGATCGTAGAGCGTGGCATATTCGCGCCCCCCAGAGCGGCGGAATACAACGACATGCGTTTCGCGCGCGAATTCCGTCGTGCCTGAGGCGCGGGCGATTACTCGGAGCAACGACATTCGGCCCACGACCGGATACGCTCCGGGCTGCGAAACCGCGCCATCCACTGTCACGATCTGGTTGGCAGCCACCGCGATGCCCACGGTAACTCGCGGGTCCCGCACAAAACCCTGGCTCAACCGTTTGGCGATCACATCAGAAAGTTCTGTTGCAGTCAGACCCGACGCGCCAATCTGCCCCGCCAGCGGGAGCGCAATCTGTCCGGAAAGATCGACTGTCAGGGCGCGAGACAGCTCGGGGAGGCCGTAGACGTCAATAACCAACTGATCGGACGGGCCGATTACATATGGGCGCGACGGGACAGTGAGGTCTTCGCGCGTGGGCGCCGGAAGGACATCACCTTCCACAAGCTGCAGATCGGGGCGCCCGACGAAGTTGGTGTCGCTACAGCCAGCCACAGGCGCGCCGACGATCATTAAGAGAAACAGCCGCTTCCGCACACTTACCTTCCCAATCTACACGCACGAAGTGCGCGTTGGAGCGTTACCGTCAACGTACCGGCGTTGCAACCGAAGCGCCAGCGTTTCGCACATTACCAACGCCGAACTGGAGCAACACGCAAAGCGTCATGAACAATGCGGCCAGAAACGGAGTGCGCAGAGGATAATCAGCCAGGCTCGCCAGAAGCAGAATAAGCAGAGCCGAAGCCGATGCACGCGCGATCAAAAGCTGAGGCGTTGTGGGCGAAGCGCGGAACGCGCGGATTGCCGCCCAGCCCCACCAAGCGAGGAAGCTGAACAGGATCAACAGCGCCGGCGCACCTCCCGTGATCGCAAGTTCAATCAAGTCGTTATGGGCATTATTGAGATAGGTCGCGGAAAGCGCGGAATCAGGTTCGTAGCTTCGGAAAAGTTGGTCAAATGTGCCGAAACCGCTGCCAAAGGGAAACATGTCGCGGATCATCTCGAGCAGTGTCGGCAAACTGGTAACGCGTTGCTCCTGAGCAAGTTCGAGTTCAAACGCACGGTCGATCGACTGCGCCCTGCCGAGATACATAGCCAGCGCGCCCGCCGCCGCGAGCGTGAGCGTCACGACACTGACTAGAAGAGACACACCAAAACGGCCGGTCCGCTTGCGGGTGCGCCCGCCGAACGCCGACAACGCAATCGCGAGACACAGCAAGATCAATCCCGCGCGCGAGCCGGAAACCAGCGCTATCACGGCGATTAGAAGAGCGAAGATAGCGGCAATCGCGTTGCGCGCAAATGCCCGGCGCGAATCCGAGATCGGCATTTCGACCCAGCAGCGCAACAATGGGAGCGTCATCACCAAAAAGACGGCTTGGTGATTGCGGTTGGCAAAGAATCCTATTGGCGAAGCACGATTCGCATATTGGTGGAAGTAAAGAGGGGACGCTTCGCCTGCAGCAAGTTGCACTGCACCTAGGAAGGCGCCGACCGCAGCTAGCAATGCGAAAATCGGGACTAATTGCTCGCGCTGCCGGGACTCAGACCCAGCCAAGCCGAAAAGGATGATCCCGGGCGCCAGCATCGTCAACAAACTGCTTAGTGTCCGATCAGGCGCGAAACTTACCGCATGAGCGGGGATTTCTATCCCGGCGAACGCATAAACATTCGCAAATTTCGCTCGACCCGGCAGCGCCGTCCAAAGTGAAGCCGGGAGAGGTATCAATTGCAATGCCATCCAGACGCCGAGAAGCGCCCAGAAGACGACCAGTAGGCGAACCGAATGCAGAGTCCGCGGCGGATAGAACGCGAACATTGTCGCTGCGAGCAGAACAAGCAGCGGACGAAGCGCTAGAAGCAGGATAGAGTCATGTCGCGAAGATCCGCCGAGCAACAAGCAGACTACGAGGGTTGCCACCACGATCCAAAATCGCGCGGGCCCGGCATCGTGCCAGAAACCCGTATTGCCGAGGTCGCGCGCCCTAGATGTCAAATCGTTCACCCAAATCCGAAATTACCCTTGGCACCGCTCAAGCGAACTGGGCCGTAAGCGAACGGCGATGAACGGACAAGTGCGGAGTAAGCTCTGCGCGGAACTGCGGTATTGCGAAGAAACCTCATGAACAATTTTGATCCTCGCGCCGCATCCGGGCGTTTAGCGCCATCCGTGGCCGAGGAGCACGATCCCGACCGTCCGCAACGCGATCACGATATCGAGCCAAGCGGAGAAGTTCTTGATGTAATAGAAGTCGTAATGGAGCTTGCGATGCACGTCCTCCAGTTCCGCGACATGTCCCTGGTTGATCTGCGCCCAACCGGTAAGGCCGGGACGGACGATGTGCCGATAGGTGTAGAACGGCAATTCGGTCTCGTACCATTGCGAAAGCTGGATCGCCTCCGGGCGCGGACCGATAAAGCTCATTTCCCCCTTGAGCACGTTGAACACCTGGGGAATCTCGTCGAGCCGGGTACGGCGAAGAAATTTACCCACCCGCGTGATGCGATTGTCATCGGCCTGCGTCATGGCGTCCCGGCGCTGCGCATCCTCCTGCTCACCGACATTCCGCTCCACCATCGTGCGAAACTTATACATGATGAACGGACGCCCCCGATATCCCATCCGGGCCTGGCGGAAAATCGCCGGCCCCGGCGAGTCCATCCGGATGATCACGCTCACCACGAGCATGACGAGCACGACGATCGGAATGGTCGCCAACGCGATCAGGATATCGGCAACGCGCTTCACGCCCCGATAGGTGTGGTTGGGCAGCAGAGAACCGAAGCTGTTCTCTGAGAGATGTTGAATCTGGAGCCGGCCGGTCAGCGATTCCCGCAGTTGCTTCACATGGTAAACCGTGTGGCCACCGATCGCCGCCTCGGCCAGCATCCGCTCCCATGCGGGCTCGTGATCCCAGTCCAGGTCGGCCACAATGACGGAGTGCGTTCCTGTCGGGACCACCGGCTCTTGCAGATCGATCCATTCATACCGCCGGGATACATGCTTGAGATCGGCCGTGCCGCCCGGAACCAGGTAGAAACGCCCACCCCCGCGCCGGTTGATGACCAGCGCCACGACGAATGTGAACAACAGCGTCGCGGCAAATCCAACTAGCAACATCGAATTGCTGTAGCTGAACCGCCCCAGCAGGAGTGCGGTCGCCACGAGTCCATAGGTAATGGAATAGACCGGTAGAATATAGGCGAAGGCCCCGGTCCCGGGATAGGCGGACATGCGACGCTGGATCAGCAGCCCGACGATCGCAGCAGACAGGGAAGCAATCGTGCTGTTCCGCGCGATTTCGTCGTTGAGCCCCAGCGAGAAGCCATTGGTCGCGAACGGAAGAGCGCCAGCCAGCAACAGCAGGCTCATGAACTGGAAGCGAAAGGTCTGCGCCGTCCGCATCCGCTCATTGGGTTGATTTCGGGCCATCAACATGCGTTAGGGAGCTCCCGTCTCCAAGCCCCCTCCAGGGCAATCAGTCCGCCACTGGTGCATCGCGACGCAACTAAGTCCACGCGATTCGGACATGTCTCACTCGCGTCGATGTGTTTCATCGCCGAGACAATATCGTGCTTCGGGTGCAACTGCAGCATACTGCTCTACACTCGCTCGGCCCTTCGGGCAATCAACGGGATACCCGAATTTGCCGGCTTGTCCGATTTTTGGATCGACGTGACGAACTTAGCCACTGACGAAATCGGTCGCGCTAGCCGGGCAAGCACTTTGGCGATAGGTAGGCGCCAATGCAGTGCGAAGGACATGAAGCAGGATGAAACGCGCCCTCATCGCAATCGGTTTGGCGACGACCCTGGCAACGCCGCTGGCGGCGACTCAGGCCGACGCGCCGCCTGAGATAAGCTTTCGCTACTGCAGTGCGCTCAGCACCTCGCCGCGGGGGACCGGCCTCATCGTCACCATGCCGTTCGAGCCGCGTGAACGTGACGTGGCTCTGTTACGGCGATCCTTCATCGCATTTCTGCGCTACGGTATCGCACCCTACGGCAATAGCTGGATCTTCGATGAAGATAATGTGAGTTGCGCGACCGCCGCCACGCGGGGCGAGGCAGAGCGCCGGCGCGCCTATCTTATCGGCCGGTACACCGCAGAGGGGCGCAAGATTTTCGCGGTTCCGTTCAGCGGATAAGCGCGGGGCTCCAGGGTCGGCTACGACCGCTTGCCCGGCGCTCATCGCCCCTCGCCCGGAGGGGGCGCGCCGCCGGGGGCACCGGGCGCGCCGCCCATCTGCTGCTGCATCATCTGCTGATAGACGCTCATCGGCAGGAACTCGAGCAGCTCGACGTCGAAGATCAGCAGCGAATTGGCCGGGATCACATCGCGACCCGTGCGCGGGTCGGTCTTCGCCTCGCTGCCATAGCCCAGTTCGGGCTTGATCCACAGGCGGTACTTGCCGCCCTTCTTCATCAGCTTCAGCCCCTCGGTGAAGCCGGGGATCATGCCTGCGACGGGGAGCGGGGTCGGCTGCTGGCTGGCGTCGAAGCTTTCGCCGTTGCGCAGCGTGCCCTTGTAATTGACGAGCGCAACGTCGCTGTCGGTAGGGCTGGCCCCGGTGCCTTCGCTGATCGTTTCGATCTGAAGGCCCGATGCGGTCTCGACCACGCCCGACTTGCCCTTGTTGCACGCGAGGTAGCCGGCATCGTCGGCGCCCGTACAGCGCACGCCGGACGTCCCGACCCATGCCAGCGCGACCGCCGCAGCAATGGCGACGACGATGCCGACCAACAGCCAGACGAGGTAGCTGCGCTTGGTCGGCGGAATCGGCACGGCGGTGACGGACGACATGGATCAGCTATCCCGGGCAGGCCGGCCGACGGCGCGGCTACAAAGTCACAAAAGTCACGCCGATTCGCACGGACGGACCACGCGAATCGGCGAATCGGGCCTTAACGGGCGCCGTCGCGCTCCATGCGCTTGCGCTCCAGCTTGCGCGCGCGGCGCACCGCTGCGGCGCGCTCGCGGGCGCGCTTCTCGCTGGGCTTCTCATAGTGACGGCGCAGCTTCATCTCGCGATAAACGCCCTCGCGCTGCAGCTTCTTCTTGAGCGCCCGCAGCGCCTGGTCGACGTTATTGTCGCGAACGATAATTTGCATAAAGCCGTCTCAACTCCGAGTTCATATTCAACAGGATAGGGATCGCCGAAGCCACCTGCCCCGGGCGTTGGGACGCGCCCCTAGCAGCGGAGGCATCAAAAGACAAGCTGACCCGGCGCAGATTCGACGCGACATCGCGGGTCGCTGTTGCTTCCGAGATACAGCGATCGCACCCCACATCGTTGCCGCAACGATGGGTGGCGGCCGCGGCGTCCGGCACGGAACGCGTTTCGCCCGGTCCCTATAGCGTGCCGTCAGGGTCGCAATTCGGCGTGTTTCACCGCCTCCGAAATGACCGCGATCGCCGATTAAGGCTCTGAAACCATTATCTAGTTTCCGGATGACGAGGCCTCCGCCTTGGGGTAGGGTGACGCCATTATGTCCAGCTTATCCAATCAGTCGCGCCGCCTGACGGCGATGGTCGCAACCCTGGCGCTGCTTTCGGCGTGCGGCGGCGGAAGCGGATCGATCAGTTCGGGCGGCGGCGGAACCGGGTCCGCGCCCACCCCGACGCCATCGGGAACCTGTTCGCTCAGCGCGCGCCAGAACTGGGCAGCGGGCGTGCTCAACGAATGGTATCTGTTCCCTGAGACGCTTCCGGCGAATCCCAACCCGGCGCCCTATGCGACCGTGCAGGATTATATCGACGCGCTCACCGCCACCGCGCGGTCGCAGAACAAGGACCGGCATTTCACCTACCTCACCTCGATCGCGGAGGAGAATGCCTATTATGCCTCGGGCTCGAGCGCCGGGTTCGGCATCCGTCTCGCGATCGATGCGTCGGGTCGCCTGTTCATCGGCGAAGCGTTCGAAGGCGCCCCCGCGCTGGCCGCCGGGATCGACCGCGGGACCGAAATTCTCGCGATCGGCACCAGCCCATCGACGCTGCGAAATGTCAGCGAAATCTATGCGGCGGAAGGGTCGGCCGGGATCAATGCGGCGCTGGGTGAAAGCACGGTCGGCCTGAGTCGCACGCTGCGCTTTCGAACCGCCGCGGGCACGACCAATACGGTCACCGTGACCAAGGCCGAGTATGAACTGACGCCCGTCTCGTCGCGCTACGGCGCCAAGATTATCGACGATGGCGGGCGGCGGGTCGGGTATGTCAATCTGCGTACCTTCATAAATCCGGCGGAATCTCCCTTGCGCAGCGCCTTCGCCAATTTCCGCGCACAGGGGATTACCGAGGTCATCATCGACCTGCGCTACAATGGCGGCGGACTGGTTTCGATTGCCGAACTGGTCAACAATCTGCTCGCGCGCGACAAGACGTCGTCGCAGGTCGCGAACTACACCAAGTTCCGCTCGAGCAAGTCGTCGAACAACGAGACCACCTATTTCGCGCCCCAGCCCCAGTCGATCGCGCCGACCCGCATCGCCTTTATCGGCACGGGGGGCAGCGCATCGGCGAGCGAGCTGGTGATGAACACCTTCATCCCCTATCTCGGCAGCCGCGCCGCGTTGGTCGGCACGAACACCTATGGCAAGCCTGTCGGGCAGATTGCGATTGATCGCTCGGCCTGCGACGATCGTCTGCGCGTCGTCGCCTTCGCGACCGAGAACAGCGCGCATCAGGGCGCATATTATAACGGTCTTGCCAATTTCATGGGCGCTACGTGCCAGGCGCCCGACGATATCAGCCGGCAGCTGGGCGATCCAGCCGAGGCATCGACCCGCGCGGCGCTCGACTTCCTCGCGGGGCGGGCGTGCACACCCATTAGCGCCGCCGGCGGAGCGACCGCGAGCGCGGATGGACCGGGTCCGCAGAGTACGCGGCTAACGAGTAGCCGCGATCGGCTTGAGCTTGTACGGCCCGAGCGGCCGACTACGCCCCAGCGCGAGGTGCCGGGGCTGTACTGACTGTAAACGCCAGTGCGTGATCTAGCTCGAATAGAGGGCCGCCAGTGCTCGTCAACCTCTCCCCGTCGCTACGCTATGTCGCCGCAGCGAATCGCGCACCGCGTGATCCTGGGCGCCTTGCGGCGATAGAGGCTGCCACGCCGCTGATATCAGACTGGCATGCGGTTCTGGCCATCGGTGAGCAGCATCGCGTAATGCCCCTGCTGGCCGACGCACTCTGTCGGGCCCCCGTGTCACTAGAAATTCGCCACCACGCGCGTGCCACAGCGCGAGATCTGGCCCGCCGATCCTTGCTTCAACTGGCCGAGATATTCCGAATCGGTGCAGCGTTCGACGCTTCGGGCATTGATTGGCTCACATTCAAAGGACCAGTGCTCGCCATCCAGGCCTATAGTGATGTAAGCGCCAAGATGTCGCATGATCTCGACCTGCTCATTGCTCCATCCGATACGCTCAACGCGTTCGACTGCATGCGCGCGCTGGGATATCTTCGCGTAGATGGGCCCGGCAAGGCCGACCCGCGCGCATTCGAGCGATATTTCAAGGATAGCCTGTGGAGACGGCCGGACATCGGGGGGCTGGTTGAGCTGCATACGCGCTTCTTCGAGACCGCTGAGTTATTACCGGGGTTTGGACTCCATTCTCCCCGCGAACGCGTGGCCGCCGGTCGAGATCGCACGATATCTACGCTGGCGCGCCCTGAACTCCTCGTATACCTTAGCGTGCACGGCGCGCGCACGAACTGGTACCGACTGAAGTGGCTGGCAGATTTTGCCGCATTGACCGGACGCAGCGTGTCTGAAGACATCGAAGCAGCGCGCGTGCGAGCGGCAGAAGTAGGCGTCCTCGATATCTTCGACAGCGCGCTCATCCTAGCTAACGAGCTTTTCGATAGCCCACTTCCGGCAGAGGCTGGCGCGAGGAACCATAAGCGGCGAGTGCATATGTTGGTACGAAGCGCGATCCAGGAATTGTCCGCTCCATATGCGCAAACGCAGCGCAATCCGAACTGGAAGCCAAGCTTGATCCAGTATCTCGGTCCGCTGCGCGTTTCGAATAGTTGGAGGTATCGGATCGCAGACGTGCGGCGGCTGCTCGCCGATCCGGTTGCAATCGAACAGGGCGCGACGAATTGGCAACGCTGGTCGAGCCCGCTGCGCGTACTGTTCCGGTTCGCGGGAAGAATTGTCAGGCAAATTGCCAAGCCGCGCCGCACACCCCTATAGCTTGCGCGTGATGCGCGATGCTGCCCCCGCCGGCCGACTGAAATCGATCCTGGGGGGATCGGCGGGCAATCTCGTCGAATGGTACGACTGGTATGCCTATGCGGCATTCAGCCTGTATCTCGCCCCGCATTTCTTTCCCAAGGGAGACCCGTTGGCGCAGACGCTGAACGTCTGGGCGATCTTTGCCATCGGCTTTTTCATGCGGCCGATCGGGGCGTGGCTGATGGGCATCTATGGCGACCGGCGCGGGCGCAAGGCGGGGCTGACGCTGTCGGTGACGCAGATGTGCGGCGGATCGATGCTGATCGCGGTGATGCCCGGCTATGACGCGATCGGTGCATGGGCGACGGTCGCACTGGTGGTCGCGCGGCTGATGCAGGGGCTGTCGGTCGGCGGCGAATATGGCGCGAGCGCCACATACCTGTCCGAAATGGCGGGCAGACAGCGGCGCGGCTTCTTTTCCAGCTTTCAATATGTGACGCTGATTTCCGGGCACTTGGTCGCGCTTGGCGTGCTGCTCGCGCTTCAGTCGACGATGAGCGAGGCCGCGCTCGGCGACTGGGGCTGGCGCATCCCGTTCTTCATTGGCGGGGCGCTGGCGATCGGGGTGTTCTGGCTGCGCCGCAACCTTCCCGAAACCGAAAGCTTTGTGAACCGGGAGACCGGCACGGAACACCGCTCCAGCTTCGGCGCGCTGTTCCTGCGTCACCCGCGCGAAGCGGCATTGGTGATGCTGCTGACCGCCGGGGGAACACTCGCCTTCTATGCCTATTCGGTCTATCTGCTCACCTTCCTCAGCGCGACCGGCGCCTTCACCAAGCCGGTGTCGACCCAGATCAGCGCGGCAGCCCTTTTCGTGTTCATGTTCATTCAGCCGCTCGCGGGCGCGCTGTCCGACCGGATCGGGCGCAAACCGCTGATGATCGGCTTCGGGGTGCTGGGTGTGATCTTCACCTGGCCGATCTTCACCACGCTGGAAACGGTGCGCACGCCGCTTGCCGCCTTCCTGATCATGTCGGGGGCGCTGGTGATCGTCACCGGCTACACCTCGATCAACGCGGTGGTGAAGGCGGAGATGTTTCCCGCGCATATTCGCACGCTCGGCGTCGCCCTGCCCTATGCGCTGGCAAATGCGATCTTCGGCGGGACGGCGCCCTATGTCGCGCTGTGGTTCAAGGATGCCGGGATGGAGCGCGGCTTCTATTGGTATGTCACGGCGATGATCGGGATCTCGCTGATCACGTACCTTCGGATGCGCGACACGCGGGTGCACAGCCAGATCCTGGAGGATTGATTCCCCTGTCCCCCGATCCGCGCTAAGGCCAGCCGATGACTCCGGTGCTCAACGTTCACAGCTCGATCCTCGGCCAGGCATGGCGCTGGCGGGGGCTGGCGGCGGATGCGCGCGATCCCGGCTTCGCGCCCGACGACCTGGTGACCCAATTGCTCCTCACCCGCGGCTGCCCGCGCGAGGAACTGGAGGCGCACCGCAGCCCCAGCATCCGCGCCTTCATGCCCGACCCGTCGATCTTTCGCGACATGGACAAGGCCGCCGAGCGCCTTGCCGACGCGGTCCAGCGCGGCGAGGCGGTCACCGTGTTCGGCGACTATGACGTCGACGGCGCGACGTCGGCCGCGCTGCTGGTGCGGCTGCTGCGCGACCTTGGCCTGTCGCCGCGCGCCTATATCCCCGACCGGCTGATGGAAGGCTATGGGCCGTCGGGCGAGGCGCTGGTGCGGCTGAAGCGCGAGGGCGCCGACCTGATCGTCACGGTCGATTGCGGCGCGATGGCCTATGACGCGCTCGCCGACGCAAAGGCGGTCGGTGCCGAGGTGATCGTGGTCGATCACCATAAATGCGCGTCGGAACTGCCCGTCGCGCTGGCACTGGTAAACCCCAACCGGCTGGACGAGGATGAAGGGCGGCTCCACGGGCATCTGGCCGCAGTCGGCGTTGCCTGGCTGCTCGGCGCCGCGCTGGTACGGGTGCTGAGGGCGCGCAGATTTTTTTCCGGGCGGCCGGAGCCCTGGCTGCTCGACCTGCTCGACTTGGTCGCACTCGGCACCGTCGCCGATGTCGCGCAGCTGAAGGGCCTCAACCGCGCATTCGTCGCCCAGGGGCTGAAGGTGATGGGCCAGCGGCGCAACATCGGCATGAACGCACTGATCGAGGCGAGCCGGCTGACGCGCGCGCCGACGTGCAGCGACCTGGGCTTTGCCTTGGGACCGCGGATCAATGCCGGCGGACGGGTCGGCAAGTCGGACTTGGGGGTGCGGCTGCTGACCACCGAGGACGCCGACGAGGCGCGGCAAGTCGCCGAGGAACTCAACCGGCTGAATGAGGAGCGCCGCGCGATCGAGGCGGAGGTGCAGCAATCCGCGGAAACGATGCCGTGCGACGGGGCGGTTGCGGTGCTGGCGGCGCGCGGATGGCATCCCGGGGTGATCGGAATCGTGGCGGGCCGCCTCAAGGAAAAGCTGGGCCGCCCGGCGATCGTCATCGCGATCGGCGAGGACGGGATCGGCAAGGGATCGGGCCGGTCGATTTCCGGGGTCGATCTGGGTGCGGCGATCATCGCCGCCAAGGAGGCCGGGCTGCTGATCGCCGGAGGTGGCCATGCCATGGCGGCGGGGGTGACCGTGGCCGAGGCGCAGATTCCCGAGCTCGTCACCTTCCTCAACACCAAGCTCGCCGAGGCGGTGAAACGGGCATCGGGCGAGCGGGCGCTGCTGCTCGATGCGGTGCTGGCGCCGGGCGGGGTCAATCCCGATCTGGTCGACGCGATGGAGGCGGGGGGGCCCTATGGCATGGGCTGGCCAGCGCCGCGGGTCGCCGCCGGGCCGGTGCGGATGATCAAGTGCGACGTGGTCGGCAACGGGCATGTCCGCGCGATCGTCGCGGGCGACGACGGGCGGAGCATCAAGGTGATGGCGTTCCGCGCCGCGGACACGCCGCTGGGCCAGGCACTGCTCAGCGCGCCGCGCGACCGCCGGTTGTGGATCGCGGGGCGGGCGAAGATCGACGATTGGGGCCCGCGGCCTGCGGCGGAGATCCACCTCGACGATGCGGCCTGGGCGGATTAATCTAGCACGTCGACGTGGCTGTCGATCACTGCCACGTGGGGCGTGATGTTAGCCTAATGCCGCTCCACGTAATCCGGCCTCTGTGGCTCTCAGTAGTTTAGGCTAAGCGCCTTAGTTTGACATCAACAAGGCGCATATTTCCCTACACCGACAAGGTTCGAATAGATTTCGAGATGGCGGGCACAGACGTCGCGAACGTCGAAATTGTGCTCCGCATGCGCGCGCGCGGCCTGTCCCATGCGGATTTGCGTATCACGATTCGCGATCAGGGGTTCTAGTCCGTCCGCAAGCGACCGCGCATCACGCGCCTTGATCAAGATCCCGGTTTCTCCTTCCACGATAGCATCCCGGCATCCCGGAACATTCGACGTCACGCTCGGCCGTCCCGCTGCTGCGGCGTCGATCAGCGTTTTAGGAAAACCCTCGCGGTAGGAGGGAAGTGCCACGATATGCGCGCGGGCGAGCGCCGAGCCGATATCGCTGGTGTGCGGATGCCATTCGATCAGGCCCGCGTCCTGCCACTCGGCCAGATCGGCCATCGAAATGCTGGTCGGATTGCCGACATCGGGGTCGCCGAGCAAGCGGAACACCGCGTCGATACCGCGTGCCTTGAGTATCCGTGCGGCCTCGACGAATTCGATAACGCCCTTGTCGCGCAGCAACCGGGCCGGAAGCACGACCACGACCGGCCCATCTGGCAGCGGGGTCGGACGAATCGCTTCGAGATCGACGCCTGAACCCGCGATCATCGTGAAGCGGTCGTGCTTCAAGATTGCCCGCTCGCGAAAGATGGCAAGATCGTCGGCGTTCTGGAAAACAAGGTGGCTCCGCAGGCCACCGACTGCAAACCGGTAGCCCTGCACTACCAATTCGCGCAGCAAACCGACGCGCAGGCCCCGGTTGGCGAAAAGATAGCCGAGGCCGGGCACCGCAGTTACGGCCGGAATGCCAAACAATCGCGTCCACAGGCCACCATAGATGATCGGCTTGGCCGTAATCAGATGGACTACGTCGGGACGTTCGGCGAGCAAAATCGTCCTGATCGAAGCGATGGTACGCAGTTCACTCCAAAGCGTGCTGCCCTTACGCCGCATCGGAATCGGCAGATGGCGAATGCCAAGCGCCTCGATCGTTTCCCTCGCGCCATCGATCGGGCAGGCCACAGTAACCTTGAAGCCGGCGCCGCGCGCATGGACTGCAATCTCCCGGCGATGTGATAGCAGAAACTCCCCGTTCGACACGAGGATCAGGAGGTGCGGGGCGCGCGGGACGTCGCAGAGCCGGTCTTCAACGGGCATTCTTCATTCACTTTCGACCGGGAAATCCGGGACTCAATTTGCGTGCCTAGGTGTGCCGATGGGTTTGGCTGGCACGCCCGCAACGATCGCAGAAGGGTCAACATCCTGAGTCACGACGGCATTGCTTCCGACTATTGCTCCAGCGCCGACCGTGCGCCCCGGCATCACAACAACATGAGCGGCAAGCCAGGCGCCCTCGCCGATGACGACCGGGCCATGCTCAAACCCTTGCTCGCTGATCGCAACGTCAGTCTTACTGAAACTGTGCATACTCGACTGGAGATACACAAAGCCCGAAACCAACGCTTTGGCGCCCACCTGAATGCAGTCCCCACCATTTAGCACCGAATAAAGGCCTATCCGAGCGCCGGCGCCAATCCGGACCAGAGACTGATTCGCCGCTAAAATGCGTACACCACGATCGATACGGACCCCGTCCTCGATCACGATCCGCGCGGTACCGTGAACGCGCAACTCGACTCCACTGCGAAACTCGACATCGTCGCCGATTATCAATTCCGCGCTTGCGTCCACCAAACAGCGGGGAAGGCTATCGCATTGGAGGCCACGGCCGGCACGAACGTTTCGCGCGCCATACAACAGCCGAAATAACTGCGCGTTCAGCCGGGGACGACCCCGACGAATCCAGCTTTGCGTAAAAGATGCGACAACGCTCATGACTGCACGGTCCGTCCCGATGGCGCGATCCCGGCATACACCCGCTCATGCATCCGCGTCGTCGCCGCAATGGAATGATGCGCATCGATATAGTCGCGCAGTCGCGCGCCGGCTGCGAGCGAGGCGTCCGGCTCTGCGATCATGCGCGCCAGCGCTGCGCCAAACCCCTCCGCTTCGGCGATGACGCCTCGGTCCGGGCTAAGGATGCTCGCGATCGCACCGACTGGCGTTGCGATAATGGGCATCGCCTCGCTCCCCGCCTCTAGCATCACCATCGGCATGCCTTCGAACTTGGACGGCATCACCATAATGTCTGCGGCGCCCATCACAGATCGCACGTCGCGCGACAGGCCGCGGAGCCGGATGCGTTCACCTAAATTCAGCCTTTCGATCAACGCCCGCATCTCGTCTTGGAGCGGCCCCTCGCCATAGAAATCGAGTGTAACCCTTTCATTGTCGAGCGTGGCGATGGTTTGGATAAGGCCAAGCGGGTCCTTCTGGTCCGCCAGCCGCCCGATCGCGACAAGCCGGACCGGGCCGTCCGGCTCCCACGGTGCGCGCGGCGGCACCGTCGCCGGTACGTTCACTCCATTGGGGATCACCACGACATGAGGGGCGTTCAGCGAAGGGTGCTGACCCTCGACAAAGATGATGTCGGCCGTCCGCCGCCGCCGAAGCAACCGCACGATCGCCGAGCGCAGCGGGGGAAAGGCAAGTTCGTTGCAATGGCTGGTGAAACACAGGGCGGGCGCGGGGGAGGCGCCCCCCGATGTCAGCGTTGCGGCCACGAGCGGATGGAACATATGCGCATGGATGACATCGGGCGACAGCGCCGCAATATAGCGCCGCATCGCCGCGAGTGCCGCGGGCGCGCGTTTACCGCGCATGTCGAATACCTGCACCGGCACGTCTGTATGGCCATATACGTCCAGCGCCCGTCGATCATCCATTAGGATCGCGAGCCGTACATCGAACCGGTCGACGTCGAACCGGTCCATCATGTTCAGCACCAGTCTTTCGGCGCCGCCTGGGCCAAGACTGGTTAGGACCTGCAAGATTTTCAGGCGGCGCATGCGCCCTCCTGCCGCCTCGAATCAATGTTGAGAGCGGCGTCCCATTGAGCCAGCACGGTATCCATCGAGAAGCGGTCCAGCACCGCGCGCGCCGCATCCGCGAGCGCCACACGTCGCGATTCATCCGTCATCAACGCTGACAATGCACCGGCAAGTTCCGCCGCGTCGGGCGCCGCGCCGAGCAGCACACCGTTTCGCCCTTGATCGATCATGTCGGCGGGACCTGTATCGCAGTCGAAGCTGATTACCGCGCATCCGTGCGCCATCGCTTCCAGCAGCGCGTTCGGAAAACCTTCGAAGCGCGATGTCATCGCGAAGATATCGGCACGGGTGTACCAGTCGCCCATATTTCCGGCCGCGCCGACCAGATGAACGCGATCGATGAGCCCCGCCTGCGCGACCTGACGTTCGAGCGCGGCGCGTTCATCACCGTCGCCGACGATCACGAGTTGCCAATCTCGATGCTCATCTGCGACCTGACGAAATGCTTCAATCATGACATCGAAGCCCTTCTGCGCGGCCAGGCGACCGACGCCCAGCAGAAGGCGCGTCTCGACACCCACTACGGTGCCGGGATCGAGCCTCGGAACCGTTACCGGGAGAGGCAGCGCCACCGGATTAGGGATGGTAACACCCCGCGCTAAGAGAATCGTGCGCGACAACCATTCGCCACCTCGATTGGTTTGCATCACCACCCGACTGGCAAGGGGGTAGATGAAGCGCCGCACGAGCGCATAGCGACGGGGGAGGACATCTGCTGGAGGATAGTTGCGTTCGCTAACAATGACTGACAGTCTCAGCCCGCGGGCGGCGCCAAGGGCAATGACATTTGCGTTGGTGAGAAAAGAGACCACGCGATCAGGACATTTCGCCTTCAAAAGTCGCCTGAGCGCTAGCATGCGCGCCAGCGCACCGCGCGTGCGCTCGCCGACAAGGTCCGCCAGATACACAACCTCAACGCCTTCCGGGATGTCATAGTACGAAGATCCACGGCCCGAGAAGGTTACCACGAGCGTGACAGCCCAGCCCCGCTTACGCCACGCGCCGATGAGATTGAGCGCGACTCTTTGCGCGCCGCCCATATCAAGCGAGCCGATAACGAAGACCAAATTCATTCTATCTATCCGCCACCCGAATCAGCCGGACTCGCGATCCGAACACCTGTTCGATCCAAGGTACACTTGAAGACGCATACGTCACAATGATCTCAGGAATTTCGGCTTGGTCGAGGAAATCCATTTCAAGGCTGTATCGCGGATAGCTCGATGACATGCCGCGTTCCGCGACACCACGCTCGATCATCTTGCCATAGTTGGCGTCCAAGCGCGTACGGTTGCGATCGGTGGGATGAAAGCGATATTCGATCGTCGCAACGTCCCGCGGCAGACCCGCGGCCGTCTGCGCATCCAGCGCATGGCGGATATACGTATCAATGTGTTTGAGACGCGGAATGCCCATGATCATCACGCCACGCCGCAGGGTCTTTGCGCCCAGGACTGCGCTGCAATGTCGATAGTCATTGGTTAGAACGGGAAACGCGCAGTCCGCGGCAAACTCCCGCGCATAGCAGGTGAAGAAGGGTGTTTGGGCGCTGAACCGCGCCACGGCCAGCTTTCGCAGCAGACCGGGCATCAGCGGCCGTTGTTGCCGGAGCGATGTCGCGACCAATTCACGGGCGCCACCGCGCTCAAACGCTGGGCACAGCCCGTAATGGAGTGTCGAATAACCGCCATCTGTGATCGAGATTAAAGCGCCAGCGGGCATCGCGCTCAGATAAAAGCATTTTGACCGCCAAGCATCGAGAATGACCAGATCGTAGCAGTTTCCGCGCAGTTGGGCACGCAATCGAAAGAACGCATAGAACCAGTAGAGATAAGCCAGTGGAAGGATCAGCGCCTTGACCACAAGCAGCAATGCACGCGACAGGTTCTGCTTAGCATTCAGATAGGCCACCCAGCGGGCATAGAGATCCGGGTCATCAATATGGGTGACCGGGATCCCCCGCTGCTTACATAGCTCCGCTACCGCGAGCGAATTGGCATAAATTCCAATGACCGCGGCATCCAGAGTGGCATCGGGGTAATACCGTTCGAGATATTCGGTGGCATTGATCAGATCATATGGCTTCTGAAGGAGGCATAGCGCACGCACGGCGCCGATTTTCGGCTGCTTGCTCGCCCCTTTCATGGCATTGCCCGGTCGAAGTTCGGCTGCACATACAGCGAGATGGCGAGGCACACTCCAAGCGCAGCCAAGGCGCGACGATCATCACGGCACATCAAGGCAGTGAATGCGATGAACGGCATAACATAGGTCTGCATTCTTAGAAAATCATAAGTGAAGGGAAGTACTATGGCAACCGAGACCGTCGCGAACGCCATAAAACTTGCTAGTGAGCCACGTGTCTTTGGATAGAGCAGCCACGCTAGGCCAAGGAGAGCACTCGAGACACCTACACGCTTAAAAATGTTGGTGTCATAAGTAATATAAATTTCAGTGCGCTCCTCCGAAAATAATTGATCCTGATAGATAAACAAAATAGCCCATAGTAGTGGAAGCGCGATAACGACGATCCGGTCAAACCGAATTTCGCGCGGAGTGTGAACCAATGTCAGGTCCCTCTCATTTCGAAACAGATAGAGCCGCACTAAAATTGCCAGCGCAAAAGGCGCGTAAGTTAAGTGCATTGCGCCCCCTGCAACAAGCAGCACTGCCGCAACAGGCCAAGCGGGGGTGAACAGGGCATGGAGAATGAGTGCATTTGCGGCCCCCTGCCGGATCACCTGCGTATAGTTGAACTCTAGGAGGGGTAAGAGAAGAAGAACCAGAAATATTGCTTGTTTGTACCAAGCTGCGCCAGTACGAAACGTCAGATAGAGATACGACGCGCACGTGAAGGTACCGATGAGAATGAACGGGTCCGCATACGGGAATAACGCGACCAGGGTCCGCACTACAAACGCAAACAGCGTGGAATTGCTCTCGTCATAAACACCGAGGTCGAGATTGAGACGATACTGATACGCATCCTGCGCCTCGGTTACGACCAGAGTACTTGCGAGAAAATATCCCAGCGCGACCGAGATGACTGCGATCAAGACAATAGATGTCGGATCGATCGATCGGAGTAAGCCCACTCGGCTGTGCTGTAGACCGCCGTGTTTAAAAGTCGGATGCTGCGGGCGGTTCATCGGGCTCACAGCGAAAATGCGGAAACGGTGTCGGCTTTGAGCTGTACCGAATCCTTCGCGGACATCTCAATATAGGCGACACTCTCGCCGAGCAGGCTGCCCATCTCGATCACCTCGTTCCACAGCGCGAGGATCGCGCCGTTGAACCGATACAGGCGTTCGCGGACATAGGATAGCTCCTCAAGCCGCCCCGGATTGAGCAGGCGAAGGCCTTGCTGCCCATGGCTGAAAACGGGCTCGCGCTCCTGATGGACTGATACCACCGAATCGCATTCCGTTAGGCGCAGGACGCTCAATGCCTTGTCGACATGCTCGGCGCGCCGGTTGAACGCATGGATGCTGAGAAACGCGAGCGAGTCGGGATCGCATGCGTGGACCGCACGATAGCCGGCTGATGCCTCGGACAGGATCTCGCGGAGCGGAACGGCGCTTTCGGCCGCAGCGACCTGTCGCAACTGGCGCCGATGCGGCGGGACGCGGCCATCGCGTTCGAGCTGTTCGGAAAAGGCCAAGACCGCCTCGCTCTCCGACGTGACGACCACGTCGGTGACCCGCGTCGCTTCCGACGCCGAACGCACCGCGCGTTCGAGCAGGCTCTGTCCGTCTACCTGATGATAGGGAACGCCGGGGAAGTCCGGATAGGATTCGCGCACGCCGATCACCGCCAGGCAGGTCGGCTTGTAGCTGCCCTCAAGCGTGTTGCACAATCGCGCGAGGATCTTTGTCCGCGCCATCAGCAACCGCTGGGAATCGCGACTGAGCGATGTCGTATGCTGGCGATAGTAGAAGATCGGCGTGTCGAGATTGGCTGCCTTCACGCGGCCCCGCAGCTTGAACCACAACTCCCAGCCGTCCTGCGCGTTGATATCTTCGGAATAGCCGCCGACAGCCTTCAGCGCGCGGGTGCGGACCATGGTACAGGCCCCGTGCGGCGGCAAATGGCCCGACGTCTCCTCCGCGTCGATATCGTAACCGCGCTCGACGCCCAAGATGTTCCCTTCGGCGTCGGTATAATAATAGTTTCCATAGACGAGGCCGAGCGCCGGGTCGGATTCGAGTTTGGCGACCATCGCCAGCAGCGCGCTTTCGTCAAGCCAGTCGTCTGCATCGAGGCGGACAAGATATTTGCCTTTCGCGGTCTCGATCGCGCGGTTGGCGATCCACTGCAGCCCCCGGGGCGTCGCATTATGGACCACCTGGATGCGGGCGGGGTCGGCGCGCTGAAAATCATCGGCGATTTCATGTGTGTCGTCCTTGGACGCTTCGTCGAAGAGGATGATCTCCCAGTTCGCATAGAGCTGGCGCTGCACGCTTTCTATCGCTTGGCGCAGAAAGCGCCCATAGTTGCGACACGGAATATAGACAGTGACCAGCGGCCCGTTTGCAAGAAAGTTATCAGCCATGCCGCGAGCGCTCGCGTTGAAAGCGCCGGAATCGACGATCGAATGACAAACTTGTCTCGTTCATTTCACTGCACCGGTTCATAATCGACGCCGATTTCGATCGCGCGAAAGGGCTCGAGTTCGTGCAGGGCGCGCGCGCCGACGAGCTGCCCGAAATCGCGGGCATCAGTTCCGTGCGCCGGGCGCAGGATGCACAGGTCGTCCGCTGCGATCACCGCGCCCGCGGCGACGGGCCGGCATACAAAGGCACCGCGGCGGAAAGAGACGAGATGTCCGGCCTCGACCTCGCTGGGTTGAGGCACTTTTTCACCATTGCCGCGAAATGCGCAAATCTGCGCGATCTCGTCCTTGAGCACGCGAACCTCATCGGCCGTCAGCGACACGAGATGGTCGCGGAAGGTCTTGTTCTCGCGGCTCAGCGTGAAGTGGAACTCCAGCGCCTCGGCACCCATCGCGGTCGCCGCCCGCAACGCCGCCGAACCGATCGTATGGTCGGAATATCCCACCGCGAGTCCCGTCGCCGCCCGCAGCGTATCCATGACGCGCAGGTTCGCATCGCTGTCGGGGATGGGGTACATCGACGTGCATTGCATCACGCACAGCCATTCGGGCCGGCGATAGCGATCGTCGACCGCCTGGATCGTAGCAACCGTCTGAAGGATTTCATCCAGCGTGGCGAGTCCGGTCGAAAGCAGGATCGGCTTGCCCCGCCGCGCGAACTCGCGCAGCAACGGCCATGCCGTCAGGTCGCCCGACCCGACCTTGTAGAAGTCCATATAGGGATCGATCCAATCGAGACTTTCGAGATCCCAGACGGACGAGAGATAGGCGACGCCCGCATTTCGGCACATCTTCGCCAGTTCGATATGCTGGTCGGGGGTCAGTTCGAACCGCTTGAAATGCGCGTGGCGATCCGGGCTTTCCACTGGGCTGACCAGCGCGGCGCCGGTGTAGATCTGGAACTTGACCACATCGGCCCCCGATCCGATCGCCGCTTCGGCCAGCGCTTTCGCAACCTCGAAATTGCCCTCGTGATTGCCGCCGATTTCGGCGATCAGCAACGGGCCTGCGGCGCCGCGCCAAGGGGAGGGTACGGCTTCGCGTGTCGTAAGATCGACGATCGCCGGCATGGCAAGACCCGCCGGGTCGGGGCCGGCGGCATCCAAAATTGCCCGTATCCGCTTTAGATCGTCCGCATCGTCCAGCGCCAGGTCGAGCCCCGTTGCCGCCGGGCAGCGCCGGTTCTCGTACACATACCGATTGCCGACCCCGGGGTTGTCGTACAACCAAGACGTTACATGCTCGCGATGGCGGGGGTCGCTGACGTCTTTCATCTGAGCGCGATAGAAATCGGTCCGGACGATCTCGACGCTCATACCATAGGGAAAGGTGCGGCCGGGAACGTTGGTCACCAAATCGAACATGCCGGTTTCGACGATCGCCACCATGTCGCTGACGGTGCGGCCATCGACGAATACATTGTCGCCGTTGATCCGTGCAGCATAGTCCCAGCCGTTCGCCTCGGCGCACTCAAGAAAGCGCCCGGCAACATCGTTGAGGCTACCACGAAAGCACGGCACGTCCGCACGGCGACAATAGAGCGCGATCGGATCGTCCTCCGCTTCGGTCGACGTCGCAACGACGACGGGAAGGTCGGGTGCGGCGCGGTGGAGCCGGTCGAGGATCAGGCCGAGCACTGTGCGTCCGCGCAATTCCGTCAGGATCTTGCCTGGAAATCGCGTCGAATTGTGGCGGCAAAGTATGATGATTCCGGTCTTCATGTACGACGCCCAATCTCTTTTGCGGGGATTCCCCCGACGATGACACCCGGCGGCACGTCGCCGCGCACCACCGATCCCGCGGCGATGATCGCTCCCGACCCGATCTTGCTGCCCGCAAGAATAATGGCCTTTGCGCCGATCCAAACGTCGTTGCCGATCACGATCGGCCGGGTGACGTTCGGCTGGAGGTTCATGTTCGTTCCGGCCACCGTGCCATGATCGCTGTCCACGATATAAACGAAGGGCGCGATCATGCAGTCGTCGCCGATCTCGATCCGTTCCGAAGCATAGACGAAGCTGTGAAAGCCGAGCGTCGTGCGGGCGCCAAGAGTTATCGTTGCCGCGGGGCGGCAGGGGCAGAGATGCGCGCCCGATTTGATGATCGCGTCAGCGCCGATGGTGATATTGCGCGGATAACGCAGCAGTTGCGCGCCGTGGAAGAGCACGGCGCCGGGACCGACGTCTACCCCTCGCGCGCGATGCCAGCGACGGCGCAGCCAGCGCGGCAACGCGGCAGGAAGATGCGCCCGCAGCTGGGGGTTGGTATGCGACCCGCTGCCCCTCACCTGCAGATCCCCCCCGCCGGCCGCACGCGCATATCGCACGCCATCCTACGCGCGCGCCCTGCCATCAGCTTACGTGCTGCGCCAGCTGACGAAACTCCGCGCTCGTTGCGATGAGCTCGTCATAGGTTCCGTGCGCGCGGATACTGCCTTTATCCAGTAGATAGATCTGGTCGCAGGCCCGCACCGTGGACAGCCGATGCGCGATAATGACGGCGGTGACCGAATCCCCCATCCGGTAGATCGCGTTCATCACCGTTTGTTCGGTCTGGTTGTCGAGCGCACTGGTCGCCTCGTCGAGGATCAGGACCTGGGGCTTGCGATACAGAGCGCGGGCGATGCCGATGCGCTGCCGCTGACCGCCTGATAAGCGGACCCCGCGCTCGCCGACCATGGTGTCATAGCCCCAAGGCATCTCGGCGATGACAAATCCAGCCAAATCGGCGATTTCTGCACACCGAATTGCGTGATCGCGATCAACTGAGTTTGGATCGACACCGAGCGCGATATTGCCGACCAGGGTTGTATCAGCGAGGAAGATATCCTGCTGAACATAGCCGAGTGCCTGTTGCCAGGCGCCCAGATTATCAGGGTTGAGAGCAACGTCGTCGACACGGATATCGCCCTCGGAAGGCTTGAGCAGCCCGAGCAGAAGATCGACCAGAGTTGTCTTGCCGCAACCTGTGGTGCCGACCAGTCCAATCTTGCAGCCGACGGGGATTTCCAGAGTTATACCTGCCAGCGCATCGCGCGCCGCACCGGGATAACGGTAGGAAATGCCATCAAACCGAATTGACCGCGACACGCGCATCCGCTCCGGCGCCTGCGTTTGTATCTCGGCAAGTCGCTGGCGTTCGCGCATGTCGAAATGAATTTCATTCAGCGCCGCGAAGCCAAACCGCATGTTCGCCGCCGAGCTGTACATGTTTTGCGCGGCAGGCAACAGCCGTAGGCCGGCAAAGGCATATATGCCGAGTACGGGCAGCACCTGTCCCAGTCCGCTCGACGAGGATCCACCCTTCGTTATGAGCAGGCCCAGCGCGAGCGCGATCACACCGCCAAATCCGATCGCCTCGATTAGAAACTTCGGCAGCTGTGCCACGGTGGTGTTGATCGCTTGGGTTTTCGACTGACGGATCGAGGGGATTTGAAATCGGCTGAGATAGGCGCTCTCGCGACCGAGCAACTTGATCGCCTTGATCCCTCCGAGCGCCTCGCTCGCCGCCGAATAGCGTTCGCGATTGGCGGCTACCCGCTCGCGTCCGACCCGTCCCAGCACCCGGTTGACAGCCAAAAAGATTGCTACATAGGAGCCGCCGATGACGCCCAGCACGATCACCGCGACCGCAAAGTCGAGGATCAGCAAAAATGCGACGATGCAGGTCGCCACGACGCCATAGGAGACGAGCTGGATCAGCGGCCGGATGAAATTCTGCGTGATCTGATCGACCTCGGACAGAATGCTCTTCGCCAGGTCCGAACTGTTGTTCTGGATGAAGAACTCGTAGGGCTGCCGCAAGTAAGTTTCGAGGAGACGCTCACTCAGGCTGTGGCGCATCATCTCGGTATAGTCGTTCAGGAAATAGTTGGTAACGATCCGGAAACCGGCCGATGACAGGACCACAACGAACGAAGCGATGCCGAGCTGAGTCAGAAACACGCCCATATCCGGGCGGCCCATAAAGTCATAAACGGCGGCTAGCGCCGGGTTGCTCGCCACGAGCGAGGTGTCGCCCAGCACCGCGAGGAACGGCATGATCGAGGCGACGCCGACCGTTTCCAGGATTGCCATCATAGCCGCCATTGCCAGCAACAGGAGGCCGCGCCGCTTTTCGTCACGGGTGAGCAGCTGGTAGAATTTCTCCATCGCACCGATCCGCGCGCCGCCGTGGCGCGCCCCGACCGCGCCAACCAAAGGCAAGGGCGCGACCGGGGTCGCGGCGTCAGAGCCGGGCATCGGACATATCGGCCGGTAGGATAGACTTGAGATCGTACAGGACGCTTTCGGACTTGCCTAGGCCGCGAATCTGCGCCGGCGCCATCGACCTAAACTGCTCGTGCGCGACCGCAACAACGACCGCGTCATAGGCTCCCGCCTCGGGCTCGGCAACCGGCGACACCCCGCATTCATGACGGGCCTCCTCGCCATCGACCCACGGGTCGTACACATCCACCTGGACGCCATAACTCTGAAGAGCGCGAATGATGTCTACAACCCGGGTGTTGCGCAGGTCCGGACAATTCTCCTTGAAGGTAAGGCCCATCACCAGCGCACGGGCGCCATTCACATGAATCCGCCGCTGCAACATCGCGCGGACCAGCTGATCGACAACGAAGGAGCCCATGTCATCGTTGAGCCGGCGTCCGGCCAGGATGATCTGCGGATGATACCCGATCGCCTCCGCCTTATGCGTGAGATAATAGGGATCGACGCCGATACAGTGTCCGCCGACCAGCCCCGGCCGGAACGGAAGGAAGTTCCATTTTGTCCCCGCCGCCTCCAGCACCGCCTGGGTGTCGATCCCCATCTTGTTGAAGATGATCGCCAGTTCGTTGACGAGCGCGATATTGAGATCGCGCTGGGTATTTTCGATCACTTTCGCGGCTTCCGCGACGCGGATACTGCTGGCTTTGTGCGTCCCCGCGACAATGATCTGAGCATAGAGGCCGTCGATCAGATTTGCGACCTCAGGCGTGGAGCCACTTGTCACTTTGCAGATACTGGGCAGCCGGTGTTCCTTGTCGCCTGGGTTGATCCTCTCGGGGCTGTAGCCAGCATGGAAATCCTGGTTGAACTTGAGGCCGGACTGACGCTCGAGCACTGGCACGCAAATCTCTTCGGTGCAGCCTGGATACACAGTCGATTCATACACCACGATGTCGCCGACCTTCAGGACTTTTCCCACGGTTTCCGATGCGCGGATTAGCGGCGTCAGGTCAGGCTGCTTGTGCGCATCGATCGGTGTGGGCACCGTTACGATGTAGAGATTGCATTCGGCGATATCGTCGACGCTGGTGGTAAACCGCAGCAGGCTCGCCTCTGCAAGTTCAGCTGGTTCGACTTCAAGAGTGGAATCTTCTCCAGAGTTCAGCGCGGCAATACGGGTTGCATTTATGTCGAAGCCGACCACCGTCCGCTGCTTGCCGAACTCGACGGCGAGCGGCAGGCCAACATAGCCCAAGCCGATGACGGCGACCTTCAGGTCTTCGAGGGAATGGGTGGCCAATAACTGCACTCCGTTAGGAACTGAAAGATGGGGCTGCGTCACCAAGGCCGACACCCGATGATGCGGGAGTGCGCTTGCGCAAGACGTATATATAGGCCTCTGCTGCATTGTCCCCGAGGAAAAGGTAGTTGGCGCCCTGAATCAGGCGCCACGCAATGAATGCCGGTGCAAGGACAGTGAAATAGGAGCTCATCCAGAACAGACGGCGATGCTCGATATTAAGTCCGTTAGCGTCGGCGAGCTGCTCGAGCTCGCGCGGCGTGCATTTGTCATAAAAGGCCGGAAATCCGTCATGTCCTTTAGCCTTGCTTGGAAACAGCGTGAACAAAAGCCGTTCCTTTACGCTTTGGGGAAGCAACAGGTTCAGCCGCGCGAACATCGCATTACGGCAGGGCGCGAAGATGAAAGCCCGCCCCCCGGGCTTAAGGCAACTTGAGATCGCCCGCATGGTGCCCGCCCCGTCGCGAACGTGTTCCAGCACGGCCTGACAGATGACGACATCGCCATCACCGTCGCCGACGAATTTTGTGAGGTCGGCCACGATCTCGCGGTCGTAAACTCCATCGGGCGCGGCTGACAGCTCCTCCTCGCTAATGTCAAGCCCGATAATGGTCAAATTGAGTGCCCGCTTCCGGTCGAGGGAAATGAAAGGCCGCGACCCGCCCCCCAAGTCATACACCCGGTCACCCTCGGAAACACTGTCGGGGACGAAGTCCCTCAGAAACACTTGATTGCCGTCCGCCTGAAGACTGTCGGGCAGGAGCCTGTTCAGGGTTTGCGATATTTTGACATTCGCATCTAAGAAACGCCTCAGCAGTCCCACGGCGACACCTCCCCGCTCAATTCTGTCCGCGAATCACCGCGGTCAAGCGTCGCTATTCCTCGCTCGTTCATGCGCTATACCCCTCCTGCTCGGCAGGTCTCGTGCGGCGCCCCAACTGCGGTGTCTGCACTTCCCGACGCAGCGTGTCGATCTCGGCCTTGAGCACTTCATATTCTGCGATCTTGCGTCGCAGGAATTGGGCGGTCAGCGCAGCTCGCGCTGCAATACCACTCGGGGTCAGGACGTAAATGTAGTTCCCTTTCGACTCCGATTTTCTGAAATTTTCAACCTTCACATATCCCTTTTCGACCAAGCTGCGGATGCAGTAATTGATTGCGCCGAGGCTGGCACCCGCCGATTTGGCGATCTGTCGCTGACTAAATTCCGGATGCTGCTCAATAACTCGTAGCACCCGAAACTCTTCGTCGATCCTGTCTTCTACTGACCTTCGATTGGACACGACGTTTCCTAGCGGAGTGGCGACCCGAAAGAGCGGGAGCGAGCAGCGATGGCGTTCAAAGTTGAACTATTGGAGTTTGCCGGCTGCTACAAGCGATAAATCGGGCATTCTTCGACTTTCCCACCTTTTCGGCCACCTAGTGCGTGCGCTCGTGCGATAGCGACGTTTCACCGAGCCAGACGTCCTTCCATGACTGGAACATCAGCACTGCCCAGAGGCTCTGCATCATATTGCGCCGACCGCTCAGGTGGGCCTGCCAAGCTTTGCGGATCGGCGCTGGGTCGAAATAGCCTTCGCTGCGCAACCGGCGTTCATCCAACAGCGTCTCCGCCCATTCGCGCAACGGACCTCGCAGCCATTGTCCCAGTGGTACCGAAAAGCCGGTCTTGGGCCGTTCGATCAATGACCGAGGCACATGACGATATAGAATTTGACGAAGCGCCCATTTTCCGATTCCGCCGCGAATCCGCATGTCCATGGGCAATCGCCACGCGGCGGCGGCGACGCGATGGTCAAGATAGGGCGCTCGCGTCTCAAGGCTGATCGCCATCGCTGCCCGATCGACTTTGCACAGTATATCGTCGGGCAAATAGAAGATCGAATCGGCGAACATCATGCGCGCGCGCATGTCAGCGCAGCGCAGCATTGTGGCCGTGTGGCCTTCAGGTGCCTGGAGCACCCCCTTTGCACCCAGCACTATCTGGGGCTCACGCCACTCGCTGATCAGATTGCGATACAAGTCCTCCGGCGTCCGGGCCTGCTTTAGCGCGCTTGCGAGCTTTTGTACCTTGTACCCGACATGGCGCGTATCGATGCCCGACAGCATACGGTCCCAGGCTGAGATCGGCACGCTGCCCGCAGCCCGCGCGGCCAATTGGCGCAACGGGTAGGGAAGTCGCGACGCCTGGCGCCAGAGCCCCGGGGCCCAGAGGTAGCGGTTATAGCCGCCGAACAGTTCGTCGCCAGCATCGCCCGACAGCGCGACGGTTACGTGCGTGCGAGCCGAGCGGCATACCATATGCGTCGGGATTTGTGACGAATCCGCAAACGGCTCGTCAAACATCATTGGAAGCTGAGGGATCAGCGACGATGCGTCGGCGTCGCTGACGAACATCTCATAATGATCGGTGCCGAGATGCTCTGCCACGGCACGTGCGTGTGCGGACTCGTCATAGCTTGAATGCTCCGATCCTATGGTGAAGCTCTGGACCCGGCGGGTAGCCTGGCGCTGCATCAGCGCCGCAATCAACGACGAATCGACGCCTCCGCTGAGGAACACGCCCAGCGGGACATCGGCCTGAGATTGAAGCGCCACCGCATCGACGAGGCGCGTCTCGACCTCGCGCAACGCTTCTTCTTCGCTAGGAAAAGGATTACGATATCCCGTCTCGAACTGCTCGGAAAGCGACCACCAGCGCTTGATAGACATCGTCTCATGGCGTTCGCCGGGCCTCAGCGGGGCGCGAGGGGGAGCCTTGGGTGCGCTTCCTGCGATGGTGAGGACACAGCCTGGTTCAAGCTTGTACGCGCGCTCGAAAATGCTGTGCGGGGCAGGCACAACCAAATAGCGCATGAATAGCGCAAGCGCGTCGCGATCGACCGTGCGCTCAAATCCGGGCGCGGCGCACAGCGCCTTCAGCTCCGACCCGAAGACGAACGTCGTTCCTGCCCAGCCATAATAAAGCGGTTTTTCACCGAACCGGTCACGAGCGAGATGCAACTCATCGCGCTCTTTGTCCCACAATCCGAATGCA
Source organism: Sphingomonas plantiphila (assembly GCF_046000505.1). Lineage (NCBI taxonomy): Bacteria > Pseudomonadati > Pseudomonadota > Alphaproteobacteria > Sphingomonadales > Sphingomonadaceae > Sphingomonas > Sphingomonas plantiphila. Next base: position 612,552 of record NZ_JBELQC010000001.1, read on the forward strand.
AACATGCCGACGGAAAGCTCCAGCGCTTTCTTCACCCCCCAGCATTCGATCGCGGCGAGCAGCACCTCAGTATCCGAATGTCCCCGCCATGCGGGTGCGGCGGCAGACTGTTCGAGCGATCGCCGGATGTCGGCGTGATTATAAATCTCGCCGTTAAAGGTAATGACATACCGGCCAGATGCGGAGCACATCGGCTGCTGGCCCGCGGCAGACAGATCGACAACAGCAAGCCGGTTATGAGAGAACCCCAGCCGCCGCTCGTCCTGCACCCAGGTGCCGCGCGCGTTAGGCCCCCTGGCGTGAAGCACGGCGCCCATATTGGCAAGAATGCCATCAATGTCGCGAACGGGCTCGGGCGCGATCAATCCTGCTATTCCGCACATCGCAGGTCAGCCCCTCACGCCAGGGCGGATTACAAACACATTAGCCGCGCTGCCCATTACCGCGGCTAGTCGGCGCCGAGCGGCAATTGGCAGTCGCTTTCCCGCAAGCATGTGTCCGGTATGGAAAAGGCCCACTGGATGAACCTCCTCCACAACGAAGCCCGCATTTCGAAATTTCGATCGCCATGCATGTCTGGAAAACGTCCAGAGCTCGGAAATACCCTCGAAAGAAGTGCCGTGCCCGATCGGCAGCAGGCTTCCGAAGACTGTCTTTAAGTTGCTGCGAAAGGACTTTCGCCTAGGATCATCGGTGGAGAGGAACGGGTCGCGGATCGCCTGCGCCGCAGCCAACACGGCCGTCGGCACGCCGGTGACGAATGTCCATGCGCGCCATGCAACGGACGGCAGCAGGTGCACGCAAAATCCATCCGGCCTCAATACCCGTGCGAACTCTCGAAAAATCTGATCCGTATCCTCGACATGCTCCAATACGTTCGATGAGAAAATGGCATCAACGGACTGGTCGGGAAGTGGAATATGAAGGCCATCATAATCGATTACGTCGAAAACACGCTCGCCCGAATAACCCGATGTCGCGAGGTCGATCGCGACGACGTCGAAGCCAAGCTGGGCAAGATCGCGTGCCTGAGATCCTGTTCCTGCCCCGAACTCAAGCACGCGGGATCGGGGTTTCAGCTTACCGACCACAAGCTGAAGCTCCTCGACTCGGAGCGTGTCAAGAAATGCGATATTGAACATGGCGTCCTGTCGAAAGCTAACGGCACTTGTGATGTGCGTGTTCCGAGGGGGTTCTCGAGCGGGCACTGGGCGTTGCCAGAGGCGCTGTCAACGGTCTCGCCTAATTGAATGCAACTCACCGAGCAATTTTATATCTCGTTCTCGAGCCGGTTGACGCCGGCCTTGAGGCAGACGCGCTGTCTGACAAGCGAAGCAGTAGCGTGTCCAAATCGCCGCAAAGAGCGGCGTAGCTGGAGTGTGGCAATTTAGAGATAAGCGCGCATTAAACTCGAACCGGATTCAGCAATCGGGCCGCTTAACCGATCGTCGCAACGGACGCGACTGATCGCGCACACCGGTCATCACCGGCGAATGACAATCCTAACGTTGTCCAGTTTTTCGGGAACCGCCGCCGCCCTCTGACCATTGTCGCCTCAAAATGGAGTATCCAAAGATGAAGACCTATTTGAAGGCCGCGCTGGCCGGTGCCGGACTGATCGCGCTGGCGGCGTGCGGCGGGAATGCCGACGATCGGGCGGCGGACAATGTCGAGGCGGCGGCCGATGCCCGTGCCGACAATCTGGAAGACCAGGCCGACATGGCACCCAACGAGACGATGGAAGACGCGCTGGAGCAGCAGGCCGACAATGTCCGCGAAGCCGGCGAGGAAAAGGCCGACGCGATCGACGACAATGACGATGCGCGGCTGGAAAACGCCAACTAACCCCCTTCCCCTTCCCCTTCGGACCGACGGCCCAACAGGTCGTCGGTCACTTCCATCAGCAGCAACGGTTCCGCCGCCGCTTCCGCGATGGCATCGACGAACGCCGCGCGCGTCGCGGGTTCGTGATAGACCATGCGGGCATCGAACGCCGCCTGCCACGTCGCGCGATCGGGCCATTCGGCGACGCCGATGAAGCGGCCCTGATCGTCGCGATGCAGCCGCGAGCCCAGGCTGCCATAGCGTTGCTGGATCAAATGCGTGCCGCGGCGCCAGGCGGCGCGGAACTGATCCTCCTTGCCCGGATGCACTTTCCACCAATAGGCGGCGACGAACATGCTGTGCTCCTTCCCCAGCTTCAGCGTGCCGTCGGAGCGCGCGTCGCGCGGTCGGCGAGGTGCAGGCGCAGCCACCCCGCCCCCGCCCACCATGCCAGCGCCCACAGCGCGCCGAAGCTCCACCCGGCGAGGACGTCGCTGGGCCAGTGCACGCCGAGATAGATGCGGCTGACCCCGATCGCGGCGACAAGCGCGAGCGTGACGCCGATCAGGAACATGCGCGCGCTGCGCCGGGCCATCACCTGGATGCCGAGCAGCGCGATGGTGAGATAGACGATCGCACTGTTGGCGGCATGCCCGCTGGGGAAGCTGGCCGAGCCGACCTCGACCAGATGATCGACCAGCGCGGGACGTTCGCGCCCCACCACCAGCTTGGCCAGCCCGACCGCGACCGACCCGGTTATCGTGCCGGCAACGACCAGCGCGGCGGTGAGCAAGTGGCGACTGGCTACCAGCAGCCCGACGGTGAGTACGACCGCGAGCGTCAGCACGGTCCCGCCGCCCAGCGCGGTGATGTCGACCATCGCCTGTTTGAACCAGACCGGGCCGTCGGGGATGGCGGGATTGCGGCCCTCACGCATCGCCAGCATCAGATTGGTGTCGAACGCGAAGCGCGCGCCGCCGGCGATGGTGCGACCGAGCAGCGCGATCACGCCCACCGCCGTCGCCAACGCCGCGATGGCGATGAGGATGAAGGGCGGATGCGCGGGATCGCGCGCCGACTGGTCGGGCGTGACGGGGGTGTCGGCCACCGCCTGAAGGATCGGATCGTGCCGGGTCATGCCATGCGCGTCATGCGCACCCCTCGACATAGCCGAGCACCGGCATAGTGCCGACATGCATCATCGTCACCTTGCCGTCGCGGCCGATCTCGAAGCGCAGCGCGGGGTCGCCGCTGTCGGCATTGGGGGCGGTGAGATATTTGGCCGGCGCCTCGACATATTTGTGCGGGGTCGAACGGAAGCCGCCGAACGCGGCCATGACCTGTTTCTCGGTCGCGCCGACGCCGATCCCCTCGATCAGCTTGACGTCCGAGCTCTTGCCCACGGTGATGCGGCGCACGGCATTGTCCTGAACGATGGCATAGACGCCGGGATAATCGGGCGAGGAAACAGTGCGGCAATCGCTGCCCGGGATCTGCGCGCCGCGCTGGGCGAAGCCGCTGGCGGCGGTGACCGGCTGGCCGATGCGGAGCGGGCCGAGACCGTCGAGGGTCAGCGTCTTTGCGTTGGCGGGCGCAGACGGGGCGGGATCGGGCGTCATCGCCGGACCCTCGGTCGGGGCGGGGTTGGGTGTGGGGGTGGGCGCCGCACCCTGTTCGATCATCGTGTCGTTGGCGACATCGAGCGTGTTGTCGGAATCCGGCGCCGCGGGCGAGCAGGCGGCGAGGACGAGCGTGAGGGCCGTGGCGGCGAGGATGGTTTTCATGGGGGAGGCAACGGGATCGTGTCGGGATGGTTCCGAGCGCGTGTTGTCCGACGAAGCTGACGCGAATGGGCATGGTTGCGGGCGAAGCGACGGGTTCGCGACCGCGAACGGCCTGCGAGGCGACGGTGACGCGACACCAACGCGACAGCGACGCGACACCGGCGCGACAGCGGCGCGACGGGTGGGCGACGGGCTGACAACGTGTCGTGACGCCGAGGCGACCGGAACGCGTCACGGGCGCGACACCGGCGCGACAGGTGCGGGACGGTTCGCGTCAGGGGCGGGTGCGCGCGGTGCCAGCGGATCGGGCGCGAAGGGATCGGCGAGGCGCGCGGCGTGGAGCCTGAGCGCGCGGCGCCACGCATGATCGAAGGGCGTTCCGGCGAGACGGTGGCGCAGCGCATGCGCGCTGGAGCGCGACATGCCGGCGGCGCGCGCGGCGCGGGCGATGCTGCCGGTTTCGACGAGCGCGGCGAGGAAGACGCGCTGTTTGGCGGGGGTCCATCGTGCGCGGACGGGCGGAGGGGTGGGCTGGGTCATCCGACAGGATGAAGCGGATTTGGCGCGTGTAGGACAGGGGTGGTGAGGGGTGTTGGATGGTTTTTGGGTGGGGTGTGGCGTGGGGGCATCCGTCAGCGAGGCCGGGGCGGCACTTTTTACGATAATCGTAACTGTGCGCGCCACTTTTCACAAAATCACGTTTTTGTTGAAAGTGCCGGCTACAGATTATAGCTTCGTGCAATAGACAGGAGCGGCTTTGGCTCGAAAGCTACCGGAACCCTCGTTTCCACTATCGGGGGCGCAAGGCGTTCGTGCCGGCGCCGTTGCCGCCCGAGCGGATTGATGTCGCCAGCTTTCTGCCGGAACTGACACGCGCCACGCAGGCGGTGGGCGAACTCAAGGGCATTAGCCGGACGATTCCCAATCCCTTGCTGCTTGTGCGGCCGCTCCAACGCCGCGAAGCGGTTTCGTCCTCCAGCATGGGGGGCACCTATACGACGCTTACCGATCTTTTCCTATTCGAAGCTGGCGCGAACGACGCGGCGACGCGCGGCGACAACCGGGAGGTGCTCAATTATGTGCGGGCGCTCGAAGGGGCGATCGACGGATTGGCAGATTTGCCAATCTCGACCCGGTTGATCCGCGACGCCCACCGGGTGCTGCTGAGCGGGGTCGCGCGCCATCGCGGTGCGGCGGTCGACGCTGGCGAGCTGAAACGGGACCAGAACTGGATCGGCGGCGGCGGCCGGATCGACAGCGCGCGCTTCATCCCGGCGCCACCCGCGGAGACGCCGGGCGCGCTCGACACGCTGATGGGATTCGTCAATCGCGAGCAACGGCCCGCGCCGCTGATCGACGCGGCGCTGGCGCATTACCAGTTCGAGGCGATCCATCCCTTCGCCGACGGCAACGGGCGCGTCGGTCGGATGCTGATCACGCTGATGCTGATCGACAATGGCACGCTGCCCCAGCCCTTGCTGTACATGAGTCCGTATCTGGAGCGGCACAAGGATCGCTATATCGACCTGATGTATGCGGTGTCGCGTGACGGCGCGTGGGAGGAATGGATCGCCTTCTTCCTGGAGGCCGTGGCGGAATCGGCGGCGGAAACGATATCCGTAGTGGAGCGGCTGCAGGATCTGCAGCGCGAGTATCGCGAACGGTTCCAGACGGCGCGGCGTTCGGCGCTGATGCTGCGGATCATCGACCTGGCGTTCGAGCGGCCGGTGCGCTCGATCACGGATTTCGCCGAGGCTCTAGGGGTGACCTATGGCGGGGCTGCGAACAATATCGGGGAGCTGATCGCGCAGGGCGTGGCGGAGGAAGTGGGCGGGACCTATCCGAAGCTGATCCGGTTTCCGGGGGTGCTCGCGGCGTTGCAGGTGGGGTGATTGCGGGACGCGTTTAGTATAGTGTCACCGGAATTCGAGCGAAATTCGAAATAGGTATTATGCCTCCGGAAATCCTCCGGAATTTCCGGGCTATCGATTTGCTGCCGCGTCGTCAGCCACAGGACCGCTCGGCCATTGGAAATCAGTGCTGTCATAGTTGGCGTCAAAGCCAAGCGTCTGGGCGATGAAGCGCGGAATCAAGAACTGCTTCCACTGGTCGGGCGTGAGCGGGTACGCGGGCAGAGGCAACGGTGCGCCCGCCAAACCTGCAGCGGTTGCGCCAAGCGCATAGGCCACATACCGGTGACCGCCATCGAGTATCTGGTCGTTGCCCGGGCCGGCCGCGCCGATCCCGATGATGATCGGCTCCATCTGATTGTGAATCGTATGCTCGGTAATCCGGTTGCGATCAATCGCACCGCTGGAGATCAACCGCTCCGCCCGCCCCCAGTCCAGAAAAGTGGTCACTTCAGCGACATTCGCCATAGCCCACTTTCGCATCGAATAGACGTCGAAATATAGGTGCTTATCGGGCGTGCTGCCGCTGATCCGATAGACCTCCGTCGCAGCGTCGCCGCCACCCTCGCGCAGGTTCCTCTTCATGCGCTTCATAACGGGGTGGTCAAGGACACGGCGACCGACCCGCTTCTTGAGCTGCCGACGCTCATACCGCGAGCTCACAGCGATAGGTCCTCGATTGTGCTGGCAGGCAGCACAATTGGCTTGAAGACGGCCCTCTTCTTCTCGCCCAGCTGCCATAACACGTCGACCGTCTGTAGATATGCAGCGACTAGCTCGCTCTTGTCGTCAATAATGCCTCCGGGATTGGTCAGCTTCTGATGCTGGCCCGGATCGCGATGGAATGCGCCGAAATCAACGTTCCACACGTCGCCTTCGATGCTGTTCGAAGCCAACTCCTGCACGATGTTGTACCAGTCCGACCGCTCCCGGACTGGATCGACGTCTTGCCACAGCAGCACGGTGACCATGCCCTTGCGCTCGCCGATGAACACGACCGGCCATAGCAGCCCCCGCATATGCAGCTGCTCGACGAGTCCGATAATACGGGTGTCGTGGTCCTCGTCCCAAATGACCGCGAAATCGTGAAAGCGACCGCTGTCGCGGAAATCGCCATCAAGTTCTCGCCACTCAATGCTGCGGAAGATGGAATAGTGCGTGCCGCGCCCAAGGTCGCCAACCGGCTCGGCCTGGTCGTACAGGCACGCGATATACTGCGAATACGCGGGTGGTGTCGTCATCGCTTGCTCCTGCTCAAGGATCATCGCGGCTTTCGACCGCTGCGCCCCGGCTGTCGGCCAGCGCGCAAATCCACCATACGCCTGAATGCTCGATTTCGCACCCGGAAATTCCACTGCATGATGACCGGGACGACCACTGTGGTCCGAGTTTTCATGGGCACGGGCATCCCCTCACCGGCATCGACAATAATCGCGGAATTCTATGGAATGCAGCGGGTTGTAGGCGACGGGGGCGTTTAGTCCCGCTCCCGATCCCCTGCCCCCAGGTACAACTCCCGCCCCATTTCCTCATACACCCGGCTCATCTCCTCCATCCCCTTGAGCGCCGCCGCCTTGCTCGCGGCTGCGGTCTCGGCACCCGTCGGGCCGGTGGCGAGGAAGCCTTCCACGCCCTGATTCTGCTTTGAGGCGAAGTCGCGGACTTCCTGGCTGATCTGCATCGAGCAGAATTTGGGGCCGCACATCGAGCAGAAATGCGCGGTCTTGGCGCCTTCGGCGGGGAGCGTCTGGTCGTGATAATCCTCGGCCGTGTCGGGATCGAGCGACAGGTTGAACTGGTCGCGCCAGCGGAATTCGAAGCGCGCGCGGCTCAGCGCGTCGTCGCGGACCTTGGCCGCGGGGTGGCCCTTGGCGAGATCGGCGGCGTGGGCGGCGAGCTTGTAGGTGACCACGCCGACCTTGACGTCGTCGCGGTCGGGGAGGCCGAGATGCTCTTTGGGGGTGACGTAGCAGAGCATCGCGGTGCCGTACCAGCCGATCATCGCGGCGCCGATTCCGCTGGTGATATGGTCGTAGCCGGGCGCGATATCGGTGGTGAGGGGTCCCAGCGTATAGAAGGGTGCTTCGCCGCACACCTCGAGCTGCTTGTCCATATTCTCCTTGATCTTGTGCATCGGCACATGGCCGGGGCCTTCGATCATCACCTGCACGTCGTGCTTCCACGCGCGGTGGGTGAGTTCGCCCAGCGTATAGAGCTCGGCGAACTGCGCCTCGTCATTGGCGTCGGCGATGCTGCCGGGGCGCAGGCCGTCGCCGAGGCTGTAGGCGATGTCGTACGCCTTCATGATCTCGGTAATCTCGTCGAACTTCTCGTAGAGGAAGCTTTCGCGATGATGCGCGAGGCACCATTTGGCCATGATGCTGCCGCCGCGGCTGACGATGCCGGTGACGCGCTTGGCCGCCATCGGAATGTACGCCAGGCGGACGCCGGCGTGGATGGTGAAATAGTCGACGCCCTGTTCGGCCTGTTCGATCAGCGTGTCGCGGAAAATCTCCCAGGTCAGTTCCTCGGCAATGCCGCCGACCTTTTCGAGCGCCTGATAGATCGGGACGGTGCCGATCGGGACGGGCGAGTTGCGCAGGATCCATTCGCGGGTGTCGTGGATGTTGCGGCCGGTGGAGAGGTCCATCACCGTGTCGGCGCCCCAGCGGATCGACCACACCATCTTGTCTACTTCGGCGGCGACGTCGCTGGCGACCGCGCTGTTGCCGATATTGGCGTTGATCTTGACCAGGAAGTTGCGGCCGATCGCCATCGGCTCGCTTTCGGGGTGGTTGATGTTGCTTGGGATGATCGCGCGGCCCCTCGCCACTTCGTCGCGGACGAATTCGGGGGTGACGTAATCGGGGATCGACGCGCCGAAGCTTTCGCCGTCGCGGGCGTATTCGCGCAGCCGCTCACGGCCGAGATTTTCGCGGGTGGCGACATATTCCATTTCGGGCGTGATGATGCCGCGGCGGGCATAGTGCGTCTGGCTGACATTGGCGCCGGGCTTGGCGCGGAGCACGGTCTTGCGGACGTTGGGGAAGGGCTGGACGCCGCCGCTGCGGTCGGGGCCGAGCTGGCCGTTATCCTCGGGACGAACCTCGCGCTGAGCGACTTCCTCGACATCGCCGCGGCTGCGGATCCAGTCGCGGCGCAGTTCGGGCAGGCCGGCCATGATGTCGATGCGGGCGAGGGGATCGGTATAGGGGCCCGAGGTGTCGTAGACGCGCAGCGGCGGCTCGCCAGAGCTGGGCTCGAGATGGATCTCGCGCATCGCCACCTTGAGCGGGCCGACATGGACCTTGGTCGATCCGCGGATCGCGCCGGTGGTGACCTTCAGTTCGGGATGCGTGGGATTGTCGGCCATGATGCGCTCCAAATTCGCGGAGAGCGCACGGTTTTCGGGTGAAAGCCGCCCACTCCCTACGCCGGTGTCAACCGGATCAGGTTCAGCGGGTCGGTGGCTGCTGCCACCCTCTCAAGCGCGCATGAGCGCTCCCCCGGGGATGCGACGGGTTTACGCCCGGCGGCGCCGAAGGTCCAGCGCGCTATTCGAAGACCTGGGCGAGGTCGGTGTCGAGATCGCTTTCGCGGGGGTAGGTGTTGGCCACGCGCGTCGACCGCAGGAGATAGGCGGTCCACAGCGCCGAATAGAGGAAGGGTCGGATCATTTCAGGCAGGATCAGGCCGAACGGCGAGTCGACGGCCAGACCGCCGACCGTGGTCACGAGCAGCAGGTCCACCAACGGGAAGCCGATCGCGAGTCCCCACATCGCGCCGATCGCAAGCCGCACCGAGTGCCAGTTGCGACGCGCAACCAGGCGCCAGACGATGAAATAATAACTCAACACGCCGACCGCGGTCAGCGCGATTTCTGCGCTGCTGAGCAGTGGCCAGCGATCGCCATAGGCAGCGGCGACCGAGGGATCGGCAAACAGATTGCTGTAAGTGACCACGATCGTCACGAGCGGCCCCGACACCGCGAGCGTGAAGATGTAGAAAGCGAGCCAGCCGCCGATGCCGCTGGGTCCGTCGCGATATGCCATGTGCTGTCCCCCGGCCGAAAATCTAAGCCAGCCAGGGATTTCGGCAAGCGGAAAAAGCGGTGGCCGGGCGCTAGGCGTTCAGCGCGGCGTACCAGTCGGCATAGGGCGTGTTCTTCGCCAGATGGCGGTTCCAGTCGGGGGCGCCGTCGTCCCACCACACCGGCCCGCGCTCGCCCAGCGCGCGCTTGGCGGCATCGACGCGGGCGCGGGCGTCGGGTTCGCGGGCGCGGACGGCGCGGCGCGCGGCCATCAGCGCCTGGACGAGCCGCTCGCGCTCCGCCCCGGCGAGCGCGGGGTTGCTCATCCGCCACAAGCGGCCGCGTACCACGAAGTAGCGGCCGTCGGGGGTGACGGGGTGGTTCAGAAGGTGACCGCCAGACCGCCGCCAAAGGTCCAGTTGTGGCGGCTGCCGGCGATGGCGACGATCGGGGAATCGGCGAAATCGCCGACCAGCTTGGAATAGTTGACGCCGCTGACCAGCGCGATCCCCTTGGTCAGGTCGCCGGTCAGCGCGTAGGTGAACAGGCCGCCGAAATTGATGTTCTTCTGGCCCCCGCTGGGGGTGAAGACGGGGAGGCCGCTGGCGATGCTGCCCGCCGGGGTGACGCCGAAATAGGTGCGGGCATATTCGTCCTCGACGATTTCGGCCGAGGCGAACAGGCCGACCAGCGCCTTGGTGCTGAGCGGCGTGGTATAGTTGACCGAGGGCGTGATGATGCCGCTGCGGTGGATGCGGGTCACGTCGTAGCGGTAGGAGACGCTGATCGAGAGCGTATCGAAATCGCTGGTGATGACGCCGGTCTTGCCGATGCCGACATAGCCGCCGACTTCGACCGCGGTATCGATCTCGCCCAGTGCGCGCACGCGGGGGTCCGCGATCGCGTCGCGGTTGGTGCGGTTGAGGTTGATCACCGCGACCGGGCCGAGCTGCAGGTTCCAGTCCGCGCCGTCGACATCGGGGATGAGGTCGAGGCTGGCGCGATTGCCCAGCACGGTGAAGCTCATGCCCGCGACGGTGCCGTTGGCGGCGGGCAGCGGGGTCCAGCGGCTGTCGTCGGACCCTTCATAATCGGGAATGCGGGCCACGCCGGCACCGATGGTAAGGCGCGCGCGGCCCTCCCGGGCGGCGGCGGCCTGTTCGGCGGTGGCGGGGGTCGCCTCTTCCGCCGCGGGGGTGACGGATTCGGCCGGCGGCGCGTCCTGCGCAAATGCGGGGGTGGCGATCGCGACGGCGAAGAGCGCAGGAACGATGAGACGCATATGGGTTTTCCCTGAAAACTGTTTCAGGGGCGCAACGCTGCACCGCGCAATTGGATGCGTGGCATCCGCCGATTCATCCGCTCACAGCAGATAGCGCATCTTCACCCGCTGTTTTGTCCCATCGAGCTGGAAGCTGGCGGCGCCGAATTTGGGCGGGCCGAAGGCGATGGCGGGGTTGCGGCTGAACCCGAAGCCTTCGCGCGGAATGCCGAGCATCGTGTCGAGTTTCTTGTTCCCGTTCGCGTCGTGGATGATCGCGACGGCATAGTCGGCCTTGGCCAGCCCCTCGAACCGGGTCGTCGGGTTCGCCGCCGAGATCGTCCGCGAGATGCCGCGGGGATCGTCCTTGCAATCGGGAAAACTGTCGGGGCGCGCGGTCAAGCAGATCTGAAGCACGCCCTTGGCATTGCGCAGCCCGGTGACTTCGAGGTCGAGGCTACCGACCGGCGAGGCCGCCGGGAGGAGGAGCAGCGCGGCGGGAAGCAGCGCGCGCATGTGCTTTCTGGAAATCGCCAATCCCCCGGTCTGTGCCGCAAAGCCGGTCCCAGAAGCGGAAATAGAGACCATAATTGCACCCATATTGCTCATGGTGCCGCTGATGATGGCTCGCGGTGATCAGCCACGCCCCCAGTGGCCCCCGCCACATCACCCGCGGGAACACCTCCCACCCCATGTGATTGGTCACACCCATAACCGTCATGATTCCAAGCACAAAGCCCAATGCGGCGACATGGATCGGAATCACGAAGATCAGTGACGGAATTACCACGGCGCCGGTCAGTGCCTCGATCGGATGGAAGCTCATCGCCGCCCAGGCGGTGGGCGGGCGGCTGTCGTGGTGCACGGCGTGCGCGATGCGGAACAGCCGCGGGCGGTGCATCCAGCGGTGGGTCCAGTAGAACCACGTGTCGTGCGCGAAGAGGTAGAGAAATACCGAGAGCGGCAGATGCCAGAGCGGGAAGGCCGAGACATCGGTGTAGATCCGCGTCCAGCCATGGTGCTGCCAGCCCCAGGCGATGACGCCCGCCGGGACGCCGTAGATCGCGGCGCTGGCGAGGCTCCAGATCACCTCGCGCCGCATCTGGCGATCAAGCCCGGCATAGAGACCGGGATGCCGCACGCGCGTCGCCCAGGCGAACGCGCCCGAGACGATCAGGTAGCGCACGCCGACGATCAGCGTCATCGCGAGTGCCGACAGGAGGATGGCGAGGAGCATGGGCAGCCTCTACATGGAAATCGTGCCATCCGACAGCCACACCATCGTCACCCGCTTTGCGCCGAGCCCGACCGGGCGGCTGCATCTCGGCCATGCCTTTTCGGCGATCGCGGCGCATGATTTTGCGCGCGAGCGGGGTGGCAGCTTCCTGCTGCGGATCGAGGATATCGACGGGACGCGCAGCCGCGCGGAGCATGTCGAGACGATCCTGGCCGACCTGCGCTGGCTCGGACTCGACTGGGATGGCGATGTGCTGTTCCAGTCTTCCCGGCTGAATGCCTATCAAGCGGCGCTCGACGATCTGCGCGCACGCGGCCTGATCTATCCGTGCTTCTGCACGCGCGCCGATATCGCGGCGAGTGCGAGCGCGCCGCATGGGCCGGACGGGCTGGTCTATCCCGGGACGTGCCGGGGGCTGGAGGCACCGGACCTGACCCAGCCGCATTGCTGGCGGCTGGATATGGGGGCCGCTCTGGACTCCCTGAGCCGTCACCCCCGCGAACGCGGGGGCCCATCTCCTGCCGGTGAACCGTATCGGACCGACGCGGCAGATGGACAGTTTGGGAGATGGGCCCCCGCGTTCGCGGGGGTGACGGACGAGTTGGAATTCGAGGACTCCCGCTTCGGCAGGATCGCTGCCGATCCGGGCGCGCATGGCGATGTCGTGCTGGCGCGCAAGGATGCGCCGGCCTCCTATCACCTCGCGGTCACGATCGACGATGCGATGCAGGGGGTGACCGATGTGGTGCGCGGCGAGGATCTGTTGCCGGCGACGCACGTCCACCGCCTGCTCCAGGCGCTGCTCGGTCTGCCGGTGCCGCGTTATCATCATCACCGCCTGTTGACCGGGCCGGATGGCGCGCGGCTGGCCAAGCGCCACGGCGCGCCGACACTCGCGGCGCTGCGGGAAGGCGGGGCCGACGGGCGGGCGCTGGCCGATGCGCTGCGGCGGGGCGAGCTTCCGGTTGGATTCGGGGCGGCATCGGCCTAGATAGGAGCCATGAAACTCTTCCTGATCCTGCTGCTCATCGCCGCGATGCTCGCGACCGTCTTTGCGCTCATCAAGGGGATCGTCGCATTTCTGCGCACCACCGAGGCGGAGCTGAACTCCAGCGACGGGCCGAGCGCATCGTCGCTCAAGTCGAACAAGGCGATGCAGCAGCGCATCCTGTTCCAGGGGATCGCCATCGCCATCGTCGCGCTGTTGCTGCTGCTCGCGAGCAACTGACGAATGCCGGCGAGGCCGGTCCGCTCGGTTCTGCCGCGCTGGGTGCTGCCTCTCTTGATCCCCGCATCCTTATCCGGATGTGGAAGTTCCGAGCCTGAGCGCTTTTGTGGCGCGAGTTTCTGTCTGAAGGATGTTCCGCCTCAAGCCGTTTCGCGTGCCCCGACCCCGCATGACTTCGCAGTCTATCGACTCGCGACCACTGCCGGGCCGCTTACGATCTATGAGGGCAATCATCCGCCGGATGTGTCCCGATCGCTCGACGATTTCCATACGCTTGCCGACGGGCGGCTGCGCGCGATTCAAAGGATCGATGAAAATGTCGCGATCACTTTTGTGAACGTCCGCCCCGACCAGCCGCGTTACGTGGTGATCAGCCTCCCATGCCGCACAGGGATTTGCCAGATCGATCGCATTGCGGCGCGTTTGATCGCGCGATAGCAGGAAGCAGATGGTCAAGCTCAACAAGATCTACACACGCACCGGTGACGACGGCACCACGGGCCTTGTCGATGGATCGCGCGTTGCCAAGCACGATCCGCGCATGGCCGCGATCGGCGATGTCGACGAGGCGAACAGCGCGATCGGGGTCGCCATCGCGGCGATGGGCGGGGCCTATCCCGCGCAGTTGCTGGAGACGGTGCAGAACGACCTGTTCGACCTGGGCGCCGATCTGGCGACGCCGGGCGACGATTTCGAGCCGGGCGAGATGACGTTGCGCATCGTTCCCGCGCAAGTGGCGCGGCTGGAGGCTGCGATCGATGCCGCCAACGACACGCTGGCGCCGCTCACCAGCTTCATCCTGCCCGGCGGATCGCAGGCCGCAGCAGCGGTGCATCTGGCGCGCGCGATCGTGCGCCGGGCCGAGCGCAGCGCGACCGCGGCGGCGGCGGCGGTGTCGCTCAACCCGCAGGCGCTGACCTATCTCAACCGCTTGTCCGACCTGCTTTTTGTTCTTGCGCGCGAAATGAACCAAAAGGCGGCGGGCGACGTTCTGTGGACGCCGGGGGCGCATCGCTGAGCTGAGGAATTGACCCTCGTCGCGTTTCGCGGTAGGAGAACGAAATGCGAACGAAGGCGAGTCCCGCCGCGTGCTGCACAACGCTCGAAGCGCGGTTCCGCGCGGTCCGGGCGCTATCCGCGAACTTGGTATCCACCCTCTCGGACGCGGATGCGACCGTGCAGTCGATGGAAGACGCGTCCCCCGCCAAATGGCATCTGGCGCACACGACATGGTTCTTCGAGACGTTCGTGCTGCGCGATCATGTGCCGGGCTATGCGCTGCACGACGCGCGCTTCCCGTTCCTGTTCAACAGCTATTACGAGGCCGAGGGGCAGCGCCATGCGCGGTCGCGGCGCGGCATGGTGACGCGCCCGGCACTCGACGAGGTGCTGGCCTATCGCGCGGCGGTGGATGCGGCGTTGGTCGATGCGCTGCCCGACCTGCCCGATGCGGCGCGCGCGCTGATCGAGCTGGGTTGCCATCACGAGGAGCAGCATCAGGAGTTGCTGCTGACCGACATCCTGCATCTGTTTTCGTGCAATCCGGTCGAGCCCGCGATCTGGCCGGGCGAGCGCAAGGTGCCGGTGGCGATGCCGGGGCCGCTCGGCTGGATCGACGGGGCGCAGGGCGTGCACGAGATCGGCACGGAGGGCGACGGGTTCGCGTTCGATTGCGAGGGGCCGCGCCACAGTGTGCTGTTGCACCCGCATGCGATCGCCGACCGGACGGTGACCAATGGCGAATGGGCGGCGTTCATCGCCGATGGCGGCTATGCCGAGCCGCGGCACTGGCTGTCCGATGGCTGGGCATGGGTGCAGGCGCAGGGGATCGAGGCGCCGCTCTATTGGGAGCAGCGCGACGGCGGCTGGACGCGCTTCGGGCTCGACGGGCGGCGCGCGATCGATCCGGCGGCGCCGGTGACGCATGTGAGTTTCTATGAGGCCGATGCCTATGCCAGCTGGGCGGGCGCGCGGCTGCCGACCGAGGCCGAGTGGGAGGTCGCGGCGGCGGCGCACGATCCGCTGGGTGGCAATCAGCTGGATGCCGCCGGGCCGGTCGAGCCGCGCCCGGCAACCGGCGGCCCGGCGTTCTTCGGCGATGTATGGGAATGGACCGGAAGCGCCTATCGCCCCTATCCCGGCTTTGCCGCCGCCGAGGGCGCGGTGGGCGAGTATAACGGCAAGTTCATGAGCGGGCAGTGCGTGTTGCGCGGCGGAAGCTGCGCCACGCCACGCGGCCATGCGCGCGCCAGCTACCGCAATTTCTTCTATCCGCACCAGCGCTGGCAGTTCACCGGCGTGCGCCTCGCAAAGGATCTATAATGCTAAAGCAGGAAATCGAGGATGGCGAGGCGGGCCTGGCCGATCCGGCATTCCGCGCCGATGTGCTGAACGGCCTTGCCGCGCGGCCGCGGGCGATTCCCGCGCGCTGGTTCTACGACCGGCGCGGGTCCGAACTGTTCGAGGACATTACCCGGCTGCCCGAATATTATCCCACGCGGACCGAGGCGGCGCTGCTGGAGCGGGTGTCGCCGGACGTGGCGGATTCGATCGGGCGCGGGGTCGCGGTCGTCGAATTCGGCTCGGGATCGTCGGCCAAGACGCCGGTGCTGCTGCGTGCGGTGAAGCCCGCGGCCTATGTACCGATCGACATTTCGGGCGAATTCCTGCGCGCGTCGGCGCGCGGGATCGCGGCGCAGTTCCCTGATATCGCGGTCGAGCCGGTCGAGGGCGACTTTCTCAAGCCGCTGAAGCTGCCGGCCGGGATCGGCGGGATGACGCGACTGGGGTTCTTTCCGGGATCGACGATCGGCAACATGGCACCGTTGGCGGCGGTCGACCTGCTGCGTGCGATGCGCGCGTCGCTGGGCGAGGGATCGGCGCTGCTGATCGGGATCGACCGGATCAAGGATGCCGACATACTGGTCCCCGCCTATGACGATGCGCAGGGGGTGACGGCGGCGTTCAACCTCAACCTGCTCGAGCGGATCAATGCCGAGCTGGACGGGACAATTCCCGTCGACGCGTTTCGTCACGTCGCGCGCTGGAACGACGAGCTGGCGCGGATCGAGATGCATCTGGAGGCGGTGCGGCCGGTGGCGTTCGAGGTCGAGGGACGCGGCTTTGCGATGGCGGCGGGCGAGACGATCCATACCGAGAACAGCCACAAATATGGCGACCGCGACGCGCGGTTGCTGCTCGCGGCGGGCGGGTGGACGGTCACGCGTGCATGGGCCGACGAGGCCGGACTGTTCGGGCTGTATCTGGCCGAAGCCGGCGCGCCGGAAACGGCGCCCTAGCGGCGCGGCTCGACATTTCCGCTTGCCCGCCAGCGGCCGCGCAGCAGGCGCGCCGCGAGCGCGGGAAGGCCGGGGCGGACGAACAGCCAGTCGCGGATCGCGGGTCCGGCATCGGCACCGATCACGCGTTTGTATCCACTATCGCCCGCGCCCCAGTCGACATCGGTGATGCCGTCTTCGAGCGCGCGGACGAGGTTGCGGTAGTAGAGCAATTTGCCCGGCGAATGCTTGGCGACGCGCGGGTCGTAGCTGTTGGCGATGGCGTATTTGAGCGACCCTGCGTTGAGGTCGAACGAGAAGGCGGTGGGTGCGCCATCGATGCGCAGCACCGCGGCCCACAGCATCTGCGCGATCACCGGATCCTGCGCGGCGGCGCGCCAGAAGGCGCCGTGGCCGTCATCGGTGAACTTGGCATCGCGCCCGTCGGTCCGCTCGGCGATCCAGCTGTTGCGTTCGATCGTGGCGAGATCGTCGAATGCCTGTGCGGTCCAGTCTGCGCCCGAGACGAAGCTCCAGTCGGGGGTGCCGTGTTCGGCGAGATGTTTTTCGTGGAAGCGGTTCTTGCGTAGCGTCGAATTGCGCGGCCAGGTCCCCTCGGCCTGCAGCGCGGCCATGTCGAGCAGGAAGCTTTCGGCGACGAAGCGGTCGAGCGCGACCCAGCCGCGCGCGGCGGCGGCGGCGCGCAATCCTTCGAGCGCGGGATCGCCGTCATAGATCGGGCCTATGCGCAGCGCATTGGCGTGCCGGGCGAGCGTGTCGAGTGCGACTTCGAACGCCTCCGTGCCAGCGTCCTGCGCGACGGGGAAGCTGCGGAACGGCCAGTAGCAGCCGGGCACGCTGGCGAGCTGCAATGGGGCGGGGCCGGTCGCGACGAGCGGCAGCGCGAGCAACGGCGCGCCTTCGCGCAGTACGGTGAGCGTGCGCGCCGCCCCGCCATAGGCGTGCAACGCGGCGGCGAACCAGCCATAGCGCAGGAAACGATGCGACGGCGCGGCCTTCGCGGCCACCGCGTCGAGCGCGCTGGCCAGCCCGTCGCCGATACTGACGGACAGCAACGGCGGCAGGCGCGTGAATTCGGCGAGCGGCATCGGCTTCGTCATTGCCCGCATGTAGCGCGCAAGGAGTTACCAAGCGGTGGAAGTCCCGCTTGGCGCCGCGCATGCCGCACCATAAGATGAGGGCAATGCAAGCCCCGATGCTCTCCACCGTCGCAGCGACGATCCAGACCGCGATCGCGCCCGTTTTCCTGCTCGCCGGCATCGCGGGCATTCTCAACGTGCTGGTCGGGCGGATGGCGCGCGTCGTCGATCGCGCGCGCAAGATCGAGCAGCTTCACCCGGTGTCGACCGGGGCGGAGCATGAGCGGCATGTCTGGGAATTGCGCCTGATCGACCGGCGGCTGTCGGTGATCAACACCGCGATCTGGCTGTGCGTGGCGAGCGGAATCGCGATCTGCCTGGTGGTCGCGCTGCTGTTCGGGGCGGAGATCGTCCATCTCGACATCGGCGTCGTCGTCGCGGTGGCGTTCATCGCATCGATGCTGTTGCTGACCGCGGGGCTGGTCGCGTTCCTGGTCGAGGTGCGGCTGTCGGTGCGCGCGGTTCATGTGCGCGAGGAGCTGCTGGAGCGCGATCGCACGGGATAAGCGCGCCGTTCGCTGCCGCGCTATTGCGTCTGCTTGTCGCGCGACATCTGCACCGCCTTTTTGAGCGTCGCGAGATCGACCAGACCCGGAATCACATAAGGCCCGACCAGGATGCCCGGCGTGCCGGAAAGGCCGAGCAATCTGGCATAGCCGCCGGTTCGCGAAAGCAGCGCGTCGATCGCCGTCTTGTGCTTCGCCTGATCGGCGACGAGCCGGTTCCAGTCGAGCCCGGCCTTGTCCGCCGCCGCGCGGATCTTCGCGGCATCCAGCCGTCCGCTGGTGGCGATGAGCGCGCGGTGGAAGGCGAGGTGGCGATCCTGCCCCTGAAAACGGGCGGCGACCGCGGCGCGCGCGGCGTCGCGCGATCCCGCGCTGAGGATCGGCCAGTCGCGATAGACGACGCGAACCTTGCGGTCCTGCGCCATCAGTGTGTCGAGCGTCGGGCTGAAGCGCCGACAATAGCCGCATTGATAATCGGAGAAGACGACGATGGTGACATCGTGGCCGCGCGGCGCGATCGTGGGCGCGAGCGGGTCGTTGCGAATGCGCTCACGCAGCTGCTCCACCTCAGCCCGGCTGCGGGTATCGCCCGATTCGGCAACTCCATCGGCCTGCGCGAAGGCGGAAGACGGGACGAGAAGGGCGAGCGCGGCGAGGATCAGCGACTTCATCCGCCCTGCCTAGCGCAGTTGCCGGCCGATGCGAAGGCGCCCGCACCGATGTGACAGCGGAGCGGCGCGCCGCTATAGGCCGCGGCATGGCAGATATCCTGATCCTCACCACCGGCGGCACGATCGACAAACTCTATTTCGATGCGCTGAGCGAATATCAGATCGGCGACAGCGTGGTCGCACGGCTGCTGGCGGTCGCGCGGTCGGCAGCGGACGTGCGGGTGGTCGAGCTGATGCGCAAGGACAGCCTGGAGCTGACCGACGCCGATCGCGCGCTGATCGCCGACGTGGTGCGCGCCGCGCCCGAGGAGCGGATCGTCATCACCCATGGCACCGACACGATGACGCAGACCGCCGCCGCGCTGAAGGATATTCCGGGCAAGCGGATCGCGCTGCTCGGCGCGCTCGCCCCCGCGCGGTTTGCCGAGAGCGATGCGGCGTTCAACCTGGGGATGGCGTTCGCGACGGTGCAGGTCGCGCCGGCGCCGGGCATGTGGATCGCGATGAACGGCACCGTCTTTCCCGCCGACCGCGTGCGCAAGGACCGCGAGCGCAACAGCTTCGTCGCGGTGTAGCGCAGGCTGCTACGCGACGGGTGCGGTCCGGCCCCGCGCGAGCAGCTTTGCTGCAATCAGCGACGCGACCGGGCTGAGCCAGCAGAACAGCGCCCAGGGCGCATAGGCGAGCGTCGGGACGCCGAGCGTCGTCGCCATGAACACCGCCGAGACGGTCCACGGCATCAGCGGTTCGGTAACGGTCACCGAATCCTCGATACTGCGCGACAGCGTTTCGGGGCGCAGGCCCCATTCCGCATAGGGCCGTCGAAACAGCCCGCCGACGACCAGCGCGGTGACCCCGCCATGGCTGGTCATCGCCACCATGATCGCCCCAGCGGCCATCGTCGCGGCGACTAGGCTGAACACCGAGCGGACCAGCGCGAGCAGCGCGTCCATCAGCCGGTCGAGCGCGCCCGACACCCGCATCGCCGCAGCCAGCAGGAAGGCCGCGATGATGAACAGCAACGTCCCCGCCATCGACATCACCCCGCCGCGATCGAGCAGGTTGGCGAGCGTCGGGGGCAGCGCGGTGTCTCCCAGCATGGTCGCGGCATCGAAGCCCTGCACGAAGCTGGTCATGGCGGCGGCCGACGCGAAGCCCTGATGCGCCACCCCGATGACGAGTGCGATCAGGGCGGACCCGGCCAGCACCAGCGCGGGCGGCTTGCGCAGGCAGATTCCGACCAGCGCGATCAGCAGCGGGATCGCCTCGAGCGGACCGAGGCGGAACGCGGCGGCAAGCGCGTCGCGCATCTGCGCGGTACTGGCCGCCCCCGCCCCCGGCGGTACCGCCTCGAAAAAGCCCAGAGCGGCGAAGACCGCGAGCGCGACGAGGGCAGGCGGGATGCTGGTCCACAGCATGTGCCGGATGTGGCGATACAGGTCCGCCCCCGCGCCGATCGCGGCGATATTGGTCATGTCCGACAGCGGGGATAGCTTGTCCCCGAAATAGGCGCCGCACACCACGGCACCGGCCACCGGCGCCAGCGGGATCTGCAGCGCGGTCGCCGCCCCCATCAGCGCGACCCCCACCGTCCCGGCCGAACCCCAGGAGGTGCCCGAGATGACCGACATGAGCGCGGTCGCGACAAATGCGGTCAGCGCCATATAGTGTGGATCGATCAGGTCGATGCCCAGCACCACCAGCAGCGGGATCGTCCCGCCGAACATCCAGCTGCCGATCAGCGCGCCGATGGTGAGCAGGATGAGGATCGCGGGAAACGCTTCCCCGATCTGGCGCGCGGTTTCGGCCTGGACCTGCTCCCACCCTGCCCCCACCGATGCGGCGACGATCATAGCGACCGCGGCGGCGGCGAGGATCGAGACCAGCAGCGCGTCGCCGCCGGCCTCGACCGCAAACATCGACAGGCCGATCGCGCCGAACAGCGTCAGGATCGGGAGCAGGGCCAGCGCGAGCGGGAGCCGCGGGACCGGCGCATCGATCCCGGCAGTCATGCGAGCGCCCGATCCAGATCGGCGATCAGCGCGGAGGCACCCTCCAGCCCGACCGACAGTCGCAGCAGCGCGGCCGGAATGCGCAGCGTCGGGTCCGCACCGGGATCGCGCTTGTGCCCGGTGATGACGAGGCTCTCGGCGCCGCCCCACGAAACCGCCTTGCCGAATAGGTCGAGCCGGTTGGCGACCTCGACCGCGCGCGCGAATCCGCCGGCCGCGACTTCGAATGCGAACAGCCCGGAATGGCCCCGGCGATTGCCGGCCCCTTCCGGCGCAGCGTCCAGATCGGGATGGAAGACGCGTGCGACCGCCGGATGCTGCGCCAGAAACCGCGCGAGCGCCAGGCCATCGGCGTGATGCTGGCGCAGCCGCGTTGGCAGCGTCATCAGCCCGCGTAGGAACAGCCACGCCTCGAACGGCGGCATGACCGCGCCCATCAGCATATAGGCGTTGTAGAAGATGCGCTCGACCAGCTGCGCCGAGCCGATCACCGCGCCGCCCAGCGCGTCGCTGTGCCCACCGATATATTTCGAGCAGCTGTGAACCACCAGATCGACGCCGAGCGCGATCGGCTTTTGCAGCAGCGGGGTGGCGACGGTATTGTCGATCGCGGTGAGGATATCGCGATTGCGGGCGAGCGCGACGATGCCGGGCAGGTCGATTGTGCCGAACCGCGTCGACCCGGGGCTTTCCATGAAGATCAGCCGCGTTTCTTCGCGCAGCAGCGGCGCGATCGCGTCGGGGCTGCCGGTGAAACACTGATCATGGCTGATGCCGAAATCCGCCAGCCGCCGCGCGAGTTCGAGCGTCGGGCCGTAAATGTCGTTGACGAACAGAATATGGTCGCCCGCCTTGAGCAGACCGAACAGCACCGCGCCGATCGCGCCCATGCCCGACGCGAAGCATTTGCAGGCCTCGCCGCGTTCGAGC
The DNA here is from genome assembly GCF_046000505.1 of Sphingomonas plantiphila. NCBI lineage: Bacteria > Pseudomonadati > Pseudomonadota > Alphaproteobacteria > Sphingomonadales > Sphingomonadaceae > Sphingomonas > Sphingomonas plantiphila. The sequence goes on from NZ_JBELQC010000001.1 coordinate 634,383, forward strand.
GCGGCCAGGGTGGTTTCGAGCACCTGCACGGTGGGGTTGGTGCCGCGCGAATAGGTTGCGGTCAGGTGCTCGCGTGCGAGGTCGCGATGCAGGTCCTGCATCGTCGCCTTGCGAAACAGCGACGCCTGCGCGATCGGCGGAAGCACGGCGCCGCCATGCGCATCCGCCCCTTCCCCGGCGCGCAGACAGATGCGCAGGTCGTGCGGGTCGAGGTCGATCATCGCTTCGCAGTCATCCAGGGCGTCGAAATGCTGTCCGGCAACAGCGTGCGGGCGCGGGCGCGCCAGCCGGCGATCGCCTGGAACATCAAGGGGTTACGGACCAGGCCGGTCCTGGACGCGGTCCAGGGCTTGGGCGACCCGTTGAAGTGCAGCACGGCGATCGCATCGAACGGCATCGGTTCCTTGTGCGCGATGAGATCGGCGTAGAACAGGAGGAAGTTGAAGCGCCACGACATGAGCGACACGCGGTGTTCGAAGATGCGGTTGAGCACCAGCTGATCGGTGTGGCTTGCTACGATTCCCGCCCAGCGCTCGGGTGCGAGCATGGCCAGCGCCTGGCGATAGGCGCGACCGTCGAGTGCGGTCGAACCGAACAGCATGAGTCCGGCGTTGAACGTCGGGTAGAGGGCGCCCTCCGCGTCCGGAGGCACTTCGGCGAAGCTGGTGCGATCCCAGGCCAGACCGCGCAGGAAGCCCGCGTCGCCGACCGCGACGACATCGCCCGGCGAAGCGGCGAACATTGGCAGAATCGACGCCTGGAACAGCACGTCGCTGTCGCAGAACAAGACCTGTGCATAGTCCTCCAACGCGAGGGTGGCGAGCGAATGGAAGCGCGCGCGGCGTCCCGCGAGCCGGGGTACCGCGTGGACCAGCGTCGCGATCGCGTCGGCCAGGTCCTGCGGGATGCGGCGGAATTGCAGATCCGGCCAGATTTGCGAGAGGGTGCGTATCGATCCGGCCGACAGATCGGCATCGTGGAAGATGACGATATCGCCGGAAAACCAGCGATTGGTGTCGAGGAAGGATCCGATCGCCACGATCGTTCCCGGCAGAAAGTCGTCGGTCGACACGGTGGCAAGGCACAGCCGTCCGGTCGGCGCGGCGACGCTCACAGGAAGCGCGAGCCGAGGAACTGGATGGCGCGCGAGGCCGCGAAGGCCGGACCGGGCCGGATTCCGCGCAGCTTTCGGCCATCGGGCTTAAGGGCGTCGTGCACCCGCTCCATCGCGATCCAGGACAGTGCCCGCGCATTCGGCTGCACCAGGCCCGGCAGCGCGAGCAGCGTCTCGCGCGCCGCGTGCATTGCGTCGACGGTGGCGTCGATGCGGATCTGTTCGGTCTTGTCCTGGTTCCAGGTGACCGCATCGGGCAGCAAACCATCGAGCGCGCGACGCATGACGTACCGGTTGATCGACCCGCGGCGGAACTGTTCGATCGGCAGGCCGAGCGCATATTCCATCAACCGCCGGTCCAGCAGCGGATAGCGGTAGACGATGCCGCGGCGCGCCCCGCTGTCGGCCCAGCAGTCGAGACGGCTCTGGAGATGCCCGCGCTGCAGCAACGCCGCGCGGACCTGCAGGGCGTTGCGTTCGACGACGGCGGAACTTGCGCGCGGCTGCCAGCGGCGAAAGGACGGGTGACGAAGGGAGGTGGCTGCCCGCCCGGGGAGCTGCGCAACCGACGTCGCGAGCATCTGCAATCCGAGCCGCCTGAACATTCCGGCGGCCCTGCGAAACGCGCGATATCCCTTGGTGCCCGACAGACGGACAAAGCGCGCGAACTGGCCGCTGAGCAGCAGGCCCATCAGCACGCCCCGACCGTTGAAGGACACGCAGTCGTCGCCGCCCCAGCCGGACAGCATGACACGGATGCCGGAGGTCTCCGCCGCACGCATCACCGGCAGTTCCTGGACCAGGCTGACGTCGATCGGGCGGAGATAGGGGTCGAGCGTGAAGCATTCGATCACGTCCTGCACCGTGGGCGTGGCATACTGCATGGCGAAGCCTTCGGCGGCGACCATCGCATCGATGATCCTGTGCTCATGGACCGCGGGCGCTCCCCCCTCGCCGGGCGCGGGCTGCCACGCGAAGCACGCCGGCGCCGGGCGACCGGCGGCACGCAACTGATGCGCGGCGATCGTCGCGACGCTGGAGGAGTCGAGCCCGCCCGTCATGTGGCTTCCGACCGCGCCGCTTCGTGGCAGCCTCACGCGGACCGCCTCGACCAGAAGCGCGCGCAGGCCTTCGCCATAGTCGGCATCCGAGTCGCGGCTGACCCGGGGCAGTTTTCGAGGGTCCCACCATCGCTCGATCCGTGCGCTGGTGCGATCGGCCAGCAGCCGATGTGCGGCGCGCAACCGCCGGACCGGAGCGAGAAAGGTGCGGTCGGGCGGGACGCGGCTGCCGCTGTCGAGATAGCGCCCGATGGCATCGAGGTCCGGGGTACGCGGCACGCCACCGCCGCGCGCCAGCGCTTCGAGTTCGCTGGAAAAGACGATCCGCTCGCGATCCCGGAAATAGTAGAAGGGGACGATCCCGATATGATCACGCATGCAGATCGCCTGGCCGCTGCGGCCGTCCCAGATGACGAAGGCATAGTCGCCGTAGAGCCGATCGAGACCGACGCGGCCGGAGCTGCGATAGACCGCCAGGACGAGGTCCAGATCGCTGGCCGTATTCGGCTGGCTCAGTTCGGCGCGCAACTCCGCGCGATTGTCGAGCCGTACGTTGCCGACCGCGGCGAGATCAGCCGAATCGTCGATGGCGATCGCCTCCCCGCCCGGTTCGCCTGCGTCATCGATCGGGCGGACGCCGAAGCGGGCGCGTGCGCTGGCGTCCTGCCACAGGCGCACCGGCGCCCGGGCGCGAGACGCGGCAGCATCGAGCATCGGCGCGACGCGGTCGGGCGCGGTGTCGATCGTGAATTCAACCTGTCCGCAAAACATTCCCGGCGCCTTTCGCGAGCGCGTTCGTTATCATCCATGAATGACGTGCGCTACGCATGTACTTGAAACATCGGCAATCGCGCGCTCTAGCCGGGGCATGATCCATGCGGACTCCGATTCACATCCGCTGCGTGTGCCCGGTGTCGCGCACGATCTCGAACGACTGGTGCAGACCCATCTGTTCGTGATCGGACCCAATAACAGCGGATCGACCTTTCTGCGCCGCGCATTCGAGAACAGTCGGCATAGCTGGAACCTCGATCGCGAGGGCCAGCACATGGCTGGCTTTTCCGGGCCGCGGACGCGGGGCAGCGGCAAGGCGTTGATCTGGAATGCCACGCCCGAGCGTCGGGCGGAGTTCGCCGATCCTGCTGCGTTCGACTGGGAGCGGTCGCGGCGTGCCTGGTACTTTCACGCGTTTGCGCGTGACCCCGGGGCCAGCGTCTTCGTCACCTCGTCGCCACCCTTTCTGCTTCAGGTGGAAGCATTGCGGACGGGATTTCGCGATGCGCGGTTCATTTTCCTGACGCGCGATCCCTATGCCATCGCCGAGGGGGTGCTGCGTCGAGCGGCCCAGCAACAGATTGCAGCCGACGAGGACATCGTCGACGTCGTCGCCGCCCATGTCATCCGCTGCCTGGCGGATCAGAAGCGCAACCAGACGGACTTCGCATCGTGCGGTATCGCGCTGCGGTACGAAGATATGTGCGCCGATCCTGCGCGCAGCGCACAGGCCGTCCGCGCGCTCGTGCCGGCGCTCGACGATTTCACCCTTGAGGGCGCGGTCGCGGTGAAGGGAATGTACCGCGAGCCGCTGCGCGACATGAACGCCCAGCAGCTCGCGCGCATGCCAATCGCCACGCGTGCACGGCTCACCGAACGCTTCCGCGAGCACGAAACGCTATTGGCGGATTTCGGCTACCAGCTTGTCCCATGACAGGACGATGGCAGCCGACATCGCGACCGAACAATCAGCTCTGGTAGTAAGCGTCCCCGCGCTCGGTATCGGCAATGATCGGAACGGTCCCGCGAGTCGCGTCGATCGTGTTGACCGTGGTCATGGTCGGCGCCGTCCATTCCTTGCGCTCGACCGGCGCGGCGATATCGTTCTTGTCCGTCATGTCGCTTGTCCCCTAAAGATGCCCATCAAAGAATGAGACATCAAAGCGCTCAACAAGTGCTTGATGTCATTTCCCATGTCAACTCATTCCGGTGACACCGGAGCGGCCGCCGACGCGGACCGCAGGTGGGCGAACTTGTTGTCGATAATTTTCTGGAGAAAGGCGCCGACCTGCTCCCGGCATTGCCGATCGTCGACCGCATATTCGGCGACGAGTTCGGTGCACAGGGTGCCGAACCTGACGGGCGAGGCGATCCGACGCCAGATCACGGCGCCGATCGCGTCGAGCTCGTAATAGTCGCCGGTATCGAGGTCCATCATGACGACCGAACCGTCAAGTTCGGTGAACAACACCTCGCTGTCCCGCTCGATCACCATATCGTCCGTGAATGCGGTCACGCTTTTTCTCCCTCGATCGGCCCGGCTTCGGACCTATCATATCCGAGCGAATGCATAGCCTTAGCGTGCGCCGACTCGATACTGGCGATTTGCCCGATACTCAATTCATTCCGCCAGCCCCCTGCCCTGCCGCTGCGAAAAAATGGCGCGGCGTTGCGCGGACGCTCATGGAACGGGGTATCGCGCTCCTGCGCCTGCAGGCGCTCGAACCGCGCCGCATCGATGGCCTTGGCCAGATCGGCCTCAGAACAGGCGACGCCGGAAAAGGAGAGCGCCTTACCGAACGCAGCGAGCGGATCGGCGAGCATATCCTCGAAGCGGAGCAGATGGACCGGGAGCTCGGTCTGCGCGAGCCATGCTAAGGCATGGTCGCTCCAGCTGCCCATCGGCTCGTCGATGACCAGCCCGCCGCGCCGGAACTGACTGACGTGGTCGGAACTGGCCATCCGTTCGATGGTGTCGTCGATGCTCTTGCCGCGGTGATGGGCATAGGAACAGGCGACATCGCGCGGATCGCGGACGAGGTAGATTACGCGCGCCGCATCGCGGCTGCCGAATGACGTGAAATCGCCATCCGCGGGCAGAAACGCTTCGTGCGTTTTCCAGAAGACCGGCCGCTCGCTTTCTCGCGCAACCTGTTCGACGACGAGACCGCGCAAGCACCGGCGCTCGTCCGCCGAAAGTTCGTCGAACGGTAGGCCCACGACTTCTTCGAACAGCCCGACGCCGGGCCCCCACTCCCCCGGATCGATCGTATTGATGTCGACCGCGCCCGCCGAGAGTATCGCCTGCAGCACGGCGCGGAACCAGGTATTTCCCGATTTGGGATAGGAGGCCAGCCACACGACAGGCATCACGCCGTCGCCACCGCCGCGGCACCGTCCAGCGACAGGAAATCCTCTTCGAGCTGGTCGGCGAGTTCGGTCAACCGGAACGTGTCGAGCGGACGGCGCACCTGCCTGCATTCGACGCTCTGCAGCAATGTGGTGATCTTGCCGAAATGATCCGGCCACAGCCCTTGCGCCTTGCAGATGCGCTTGCGGTGCGTGAAGTCGGACAGGCTGTTGAAGGCGTTGATGCGCGCCATGGGCTGAATGGAAATCGGCGCGTCCCGCGCCGGATAGAGCAGATAGATGGCCCGTATCCGGACCGGATCCACATTTATCGCTTCGCTGGGGACGATGAACTTGTCGATCCCGGTCAACCGGCGGGTGGCCGCGTCCTGCGAAATCTCGAGGTGATTCATCGTGTCCTGCCACAGGCGGAAGCCGGGATAGGCCGGGATGGCCATCGGTTCAGCCGGGCGTTCGAAGCAAATCGCCGTGACATCGTCCGCGATCAGCGGATAGCCGCGGCGGCGCATTTCCACAGCGAGGGTCGATTTGCCCGCACCCGAGCGGCCGGCAAAGGCGACCGCACCGTGCGGCGTGCGGATCGAACTGGCATGCAGCGTGAGCAGCCCACGCTGCTGCAGCAGCGCGGTCAAGCCCGATCCGGTCAGAAAGACGCGAATCCGCCCGTCATCGATGCTTTCGAACGTCACCCGGCGCCCGTCGCGCACCAGAATCGAGCCGTATCGCGGATCGTGCATGTAGAAGGCGCCGCGCTCGGCCTTGCTGAGACCGAAGGCGCGCGCATCGGGGCCGAACGGGTGATCGGTCGGCCCGCGTTCGATGGTCACGTCGGGAATTTCGGCGTGATCGTCCGCGAAGGGAAGCGCGATATCCGAATGGATGGCCAGCCCGTAGGCGCGATAGCGGTGCATGGGCTTCAGGCGTGCTCGTGCGCCGACACCTGCCCGGAACGGGCATCGTCGAAGACTTCGAAGACGAGATGAATCCGGTCTTCGTCTCCGAAATTCTCGACCGCGTGGCGGACCACGTTGTTCACCTCATAGGCATGCCCTGCCCGCAGGTGGAACGGCTCGCCTTCGATCACGATCAGCGCCTTGGGATTGGTCTGCAGCGGCACGTGAATCTTGTGCGCCCGCCGGTCGGACTCGCCGCCATCGACATGGCGATCGATCGTGCCGCCCGCTTCGAGCCGCGCCAGCATCGCCTTGGGATATTCGCGCGCGCGAAACCCGTAGCCGCGCGTGACGTGATCGAACACGGGCAGCAGCAGGGGTTTCCACACATGCCAGGCGGGGTAGGTGTCGAACAGGCGCGGATTCGCATTATGGGGCGTGAAGCGAAACAGAAGGTGCCGCGTGCTGTGAAAGCACTCGAAATCATTCTGCTTTTCCGCGTCGGCCCTGTTCCAGGCCGTTTCCGACAGACGGGCGACCATGCGCTGCAACGCTTCGGTGTCGACCGCGCCGAGATCGCGGATACGCGCCGGCTTTTCGACGATCGCGGGCAATTCGGCTTGGACGTCGGCGGCGGTCTGCATGGCGAGCAGACTTACCCGGAATGCAAAGGCTTGGAAATAGACGCCGAAGCGGCGATGAGGACGCATGACGATCGGCAAATGGATGATCCGTGCGGAGGCGGCGGCCGGCTTGGCGCTGGCCAGCACGCTCGTCCACCTCGTCCCGTTCCGATGGTGGCGATCGTCGCTTGGCCCGCTGGGGCAGGACAGCGCGCCGCCCGCTTCGCTGAACGAAGAGCAGAAACGGCGGGCAATCGCCATCGGGCGGCTGGTGCGGCGCGTTGCCGAACGGCTGCCCCTCGATGCCGCCTGCCTGCCCCAGGCGATGGTCGGCCGATGGATGCTCGCCCGGCGCGGCATTCCTGCGCGCATCGCCCTTGGATCACGCCGCAGTGATACCGCAGCCGCCGGCTTCCTGATGCACGCATGGCTGATCGCGGACGACAGGATCGTGACCGGCGGAAAGGGGCTCGAGGGGTTCAGCCCGTTGCAGAAAGGCGGCGGGCCCGCGCCCGGGTGAGCGAACGCATTCCGGCGACCGTTTGGGGACGACCGCAGGGCGGTGAGAGCTTCAGGCCGGAAGCGCCGACTTGAGCGCCGCCCCGGCGAGCCGGGCGGTGGCGAGAAGCTGGTCGAGACTGTGTCCCTGCCGCGCCTTGGCGGACAATCCGAACATGGTCGTCGCCACGAAGTCGGTCAGCCGCGCGGCGTCGGCGGGGTGCCGGTCCGCGATATAGCTGCGGATCGCCTCCTCCGCCGCGCGATTATAGGCGCTGGTCGCTTCGCGCGCGTCGGGATCGTTGCAGCGGGTGCCCTCGACGACCAGGCACCCGGCGGATTCGGGCGTGGCGGCGTAGTGGCGCGCAGCTTCCTCCAGCACCGCCGCGAGACTCTCCGCGACCGGTCGGTCGGTCCGCAGCAGGCGGGCGAACGGGATCGCACCCGTCGCATCGTAGCGCGCGAGCACGCGGGCATAGAGGCCCGCCTTGCTCCCGAACGCCGCATAGAAGCTGGGAGGGTTGATTCCCAGCGCCTCGGTGATCTCGGCCACGCTGACCGCATCATAGCCCTGCGCATGAAAAAGACGCTGCGCCGTCGCGACCGCCGCCTCCGGGTCGAAGCGGCGTGGTCGGCCGCGCGCGCGATTTATTTTTGTATTCAACCCTACAAAACTCCTTGCCCTCGCGTCATTCAATTTTATGTAGCGCCTGCTACATTAAATCTCAAGGAGACCGTAATGACGTCCTTTCAGGGCAAGACCATATTGGTGCTCGGCGGTAGCCGCGGCATCGGCGCTGCCATCGTCCGCCGGTTCGCGAGCGATGGCGCGCGGGTGATCTTCACCTATGCCGGATCGCGCGACGCGGCCGAGGCGCTCGCACGGGAAACGGGCAGCACCGCGGTGCAGACCGACAGCGCGGATCGCGCGGCGGTGATCGCGCGGGTTCGCGACAGCGGGCCGCTCGACGTGCTGGTCGTCAATTCCGGCTTCGCGATCTTCGGCGATGCTCTGGAACAGGACCCGGACGCGATCGACCGTCTGTTCCGCGTCAACGTCCATGCGCCCTATCACGCCTCGGTCGAGGCCGCGCGCAGCATGCCCGAGGGCGGGCGGATCATCGTCATCGGATCGGTGAACGGCGATCGCATGCCGCTCCCCGGCATGGCCTCCTACGCGCTCAGCAAGTCCGCGTTGCAGGGACTGGCGCGCGGGCTGGCGCGCGACCTGGGGCCGCGCGGCATCACCATCAACGTCGTGCAACCCGGGCCGATCGACACCGATGCCAATCCGGCGGACGGCCCGATGAAGGACCTGATGCACAGCTTCATGGCGATCAAGCGTCACGGCCGCCCCGAAGAGGTCGCCGGGATCGTGGCGTGGCTGGCGGGACCCGAGGCGGGCTTCGTCACCGGCGCGATGCACACGATCGACGGCGCGTTCGGAGCATAATGCGCACGGCCGGCGGGCGCCTGCCCACCGGCCGTGCCGACGCTGCTCAGCGCGCTCACGCACCCGCGTTGACGAGCGAAACGGCGAAGTCGCGGTAGCGGTGCAGCGGTCGGCCGAGCATCGTCGTGAGCCGTTCCGCGTCGCCATCCTCCGGCACCATGCCGTCGCTCACATAGCGCTCGGCCATCAGACGCATTTCATAGGCCATCCATTTCGGCATGAAGCGCGCCATGTTCGCCTCGAACGCGCTGGGATCGTCGCCGCCATAGACGACGGGACGACCAAGCACGTCCGACCAGATCGCCGCCACCGTCTCACCGGTCAGCGTGTCCGGGCCGACCAGGTTGATCGTCTCGAGCGGCAGCTTGCCGGGCGCGTCGTGGCGGCGGATGAGTTCGATCGCGGCGACCTCGGCAATGTCGCGCGCATGGACCATCGCCACGCCCTTGTCGCCGATCGGCATGGGATAGACGCCGTGCTCGACGATCACGTCCTTCACCATCGCTTCGTTGTCGATGAAATAGGTCGGGCGCAGGATGGTGGCGCCGAACTCCATCGCCGCCAGCATCCGCTCCGCACCCGACTTGACCGCGAAGTGCGGCACGTTGACGGCGCGATCGGCCTGGAACACCGACAGATAGACGATCCGCTCGATCCCCGCCGCACGCGCGATGTTCAGCGTGACGATCGCCTGAGTGAACTCGTCACCGGTCACCGCATTGAGCAGGAACAGGGTGCTGACGCCGGAAAGAGCGGCGCGCAGCGCGTCGATGTCGAGCAGGTCGCCCTGCGCGACCTCGACGCCAGCCGGGAAATCGGCCTTGGCGGGATCGCGGGTGAGGACGCGGACGGGCGCCCCGCGCCGCACGAGTTGATCGACGACGTGGCGGCCGACACGGCCCGTGGCGCCGGTTACGAGAATGGTCATTGGGTCACTCCTCTGGTGCTGCCGGATTGGCTGGGCCTGAAATGAGTGATCCACTTGACGGCGAATAGCCGCTATATCTGGACATGTCGTCTCACTGGTGGAACAGTATGGACCTGCTCGCGCTCGCCGATTTTACCCTGGTTGCCCGTCATGGCGGGTTTGGAAAGGCGGCGCGCGCCGCGTCCCGGCCCAAGGCGACGCTGTCGCGGCGCGTGGCGGAGCTCGAGGCGAGTCTCGGCCTGCGCCTGTTCGAGCGCGGCGCGCGCGACCTGAAGCTCACGCAGGAAGGCCGCGCGCTGTTCGAGCGCGCCGGGGCGCTGCTCACCGATCTCGAGGAAACGGCGGCCGCGATCGCTGCGGGCGGCGACCGGCCGCGCGGGCGGCTGCGGATCAGCGCGCCGCTGTTGTTCTCGCAGACCGCGATGGGGCGACTCGCCGCCGAGTTCGCGCTTCGCTATCCCGATGTTCGGCTCGAAGTGACGACCGAGGACCGGCCGGTCGACATGATCGAGGAAGCCTACGACCTCGTGATCCGCGTCAACCCGGATGCGGACGAGGCGCTGGTCGGTCGCCCGTTTCTGCACGACCGGCTGGTGGTCGTCGCCAGCCCCGCTCTCTCGCGAACGGACGACGCGCCGGTCCCCGCGGTCGTCCGGGGCGCCGATCCGGCGGAGAGCTGGACCGTCACCACTCCGGAAGGAACGCTCAGCATCCCTATTGACCCGATCCTCCGCCTTTCGTCGCTGGTGATGATCCGCGACGCGGTTCGCGCCGAAGCGGGCGCCGCGCGCCTGCCGGTGTCGCTGGTCAGCCGCGACCTTGCGGCGGGACGGCTGGTCCATTGGGGTGACGTCGCAGGATCGGAGATCGCCCTATGGGCACTCTACCCGTCCCGCCGCCTCCTCAGCGCCCGGGTCTCGGCGTTCCTCGACCTTCTGAAACGCGCTTTTCCGCAGTCGGCACCCGAGGAGCTGGCGGCTTACCTGACCGACTGAAAGTCAATCCATCCCACGCGCAGTTGGCGCGCCCGCGTATCCCAGATCCTCGCCATGCGAAGTCCGCCGACTTCCTGGGTGCTGCGATTTGCGGATAAGGATCGGAGGTTATGAGGAAATCATGGTGCCCGGGGACGGAATCGAACCGCCGACACTGCGATTTTCAGTCGCATGCTCTACCAACTGAGCTACCCGGGCACGGGTCCGGTCAACGCCGGAAGGCGCGCTCTTAGTCGCGGTGTTCGTCGCTGTCCAGCCCGCTTTGCGCATCGGCGGGCGGGCCGGGGATGCGATAGCCCTCGCCCAGCCATTGCAGCAGGTCGCGGTCCTTGCAGCCGCGGCTGCAAAAGGGCTTGAAGTCGGGCGCGGCGGTGCGGCCGCAGATCGGGCAGTCGGTCTTCATCCTCGCTCCACGAAGCGTGTGTGGCCGCCGGTGCGGCGATGCAGCTGTGCGATCCAGTCGGGCTCGCGCTCCAGCCGCCGCAGCAGCGCCGGGGCCAGCATATGGGTATCGGGCGCGGGCGGGGGAAGGCGTTCGAGGCGGCGTAGCTCCGCGCGCACCGCCGCGCCCACCGGATCGGCGGCGATCAGCTCGGGCAGCGACATGCGCGTCTTGCGCCGGACGATCTGGAGGAAGCCGAAGCCGTTTACCGCGGTCCGCTCGAACGGCTGGGGCAGCGCGGCATCGATCGCCTCCGCCACGGCGTTGCGCGCGCTCTTGTTGGCAAGGGTGGGAAAATCGATGCCCACCGAGCCGGCGATGCCGAGCCGCTCCATCGCCGCGGCGACCGCATGGGCGGCGTCGATCGACAAGGGGCCGAGCGGCGGACCGCCGTCGACATCGAACAGGCTCATCGCCGGGGTGAGCGCAAGCCGCAGCGCCCCGGTCGCAAAGGCAATCTCCCCGGTGCGCGCTTCCTCCAGCACTTCCGACCAGCCCGCCTCCTCGAACGCATCGGGCTCGTGCGGATGGCAATGGCGCACCGGAAGCCCGTACGCGGTGATCCGCGCGATCAGGTCGGGGCCTCCAGCCAAGGGCTGGTCAAGGGCCGGGACTGCCTTGGCCAGCTTCATCCGGCTGCGCTCGGCGACGGGTTCGCGGACGATGCGGACGGCGAAGGTGGCCCCCTGCGTCACCCCCTTGGGCAGCGGGTCGCACAGCGCCTCGTCGCCATCGGGGAGCATCACCTTGCCGGTGTTGCGGTCGATCAGCTTTGCCGGGGCGACGGTATCGGCGCGCAGTCCGGGCAGCTCGATCCGGGCCTTGCGGATGGTGCCGCGCGCGACCAGCGCGGCGCGGTTCTCGCCGATCCCGGCCTCGTAGAGCCATTCAGCCAAGCGGGTAGCCAGCGGCTTCGAGCAAGGCGCGCGTGTCGTAGAGCGGCAGGCCGACCACGCCCGAATACGTGCCGGAGATGAAGCGCACGAACGCCTCGGCCCGGCCCTGGATCGCATAGCCGCCAGCCTTGCCCAGCCCCTCGCCGCACGCGACGTAGCGGTCGATCTCGGCATCGCTCAGCCGCTTGAACGCGACGATCGTGTCGGACAGGCGCACGCGCGCACGGCCATCGAGGCCGATCAGGCATACCGCCGACAGGCAATGGTGGCGGCGCCCGGAAAGCTTGCCGAGCAGGTCACGCTGCACGGCTTCGGTGTCGGCGGGGGGCAGGATGCGGCGCCCCAGCGCGATGGTGGTGTCGCCGGCGAGGACGATTTCGTCGTCGCCGCGCGTCACCGCCCGCGCCTTCGCCTCGGCCAGCCGCAGCGCATAGACGCGCGGGAGCTCGCCCTTGAGCGGATTTTCGTCGATGTCTGGGGCCGCCACGGAATCGGGAACGACGCCGATCCGCGCCAGCAGGTCGCGGCGGCGCGGCGAAGTGGAGGCAAGCACGAGCCGCACCGGCCCGGCCTTATTTGAAGCGATAGGTGATGCGGCCCTTGGTCAGGTCATAGGGCGTCAGTTCGACGAGCACCTCGTCGCCGACCAGCACGCGGATGCGGTTCTTGCGCATCTTGCCGGCGGTATGGCCGAGAATCTCGTGATCATTCTCAAGCCGGACGCGGAACATCGCGTTGGGGAGAAGCTCCACAACACGCCCGCGCATTTCAAGCAGTTCTTCCTTGGCCAAACAAACCTCTTGGTACGGATCAGAAAAAGTCGCGGTGCCTTACTCTCCCTCGACACAAAAGAAAAGCATCTCGCTGGAGTTGGTTGCAGTTCGACGGCACCGGCCCGCGCAACCATGCGTTTCGCGTTCCTTGCTTGATGCGCCGCGCCCTTGCCCCCAAATGGGCGACATGCTGATCGAAACCGAACCGACGCCCAACCCGGCGACACTCAAATTCCTGCCCGGCAGGACCGTGATGGACACCGGCACGCGCGATTTCGCGACGCCCGAAGAGGCCGAGGTCTCGCCGCTGGCGGATGCGCTGTTCGCGCTGGGCGACGTGACCGGCGTCTTCTTCGGCCGCGACTTCATCTCGGTCACCGCCGCGCCCGGCGTCGATTGGCCCAGCCTGAAGCCGGACGTGCTCGGCATCCTGCTCGACCATTTCAGCGCCAACATGCCGCTGTTTCGCCAGGGCAGCGCGGCGGGCTTCAGCGTTCCGCCGGCCGAGGGCGATTTCGGCGACGATCCCGAGGATGCGGACATCGTCACGCAGATCAAGGAGCTGATCGAGACGCGGGTCCGGCCCGCCGTCGCCAATGACGGCGGCGACATCGTCTATCGCGGCTTCGACAAGGGCAAGGTGTTCCTGCAGATGCAGGGCGCCTGCGCCGGCTGCCCCTCCTCCACCGCCACGCTCAAGAACGGGATCGAGCAATTGCTCAAACACTATGTCCCCGAAGTCACCGAAGTGCGGGCAGTCTGATGGGAAAGCCGCTCGACGACGCCGCGCTCGACACGCTGTTCCGCACCGCGCGCACCTATAACGGCTATCTGCCGGGCGAAGTGACCCCGGCGGATATCGAGGCGATCTACGCACTGGTGAAGATGGGGCCGACCTCCGCCAACCAGCATCCCGGGCGCTTCGTGTGGTGCCTGTCGCAGGAGGCGAAGGACAAGCTCGCCGAGTGCGCCACCGGCACCAATCCCGACAAGATCCGCAAGGCGCCCGCCGCAGTCGTGATCGGCATGGACCTCAATTTCCATGAGGAACTGCCCTGGCTGTTCCCCCATACCGACGCGAAGAGCTGGTTCGAAGGGGACCCGGAGAAGCGCCGCGAGCACGCCTTCCGCAATTCTTCGCTCCAGGGCGCCTATTTCCTGATGGCGGCGCGTGCGCTGGGCTGGGACACCGGCCCGATGTCCGGGTTCGACCCCGCCAAGGTCGAGGCCGCATTCTTTGCGGACCAGCCGAACGTGCGGGTGAATTTCATCTCGACCTTCGGCAAGGGCGACCCGGCCAGCATTTTCGACCGCTCGCCGCGCCCCGATTTCGGGAAGTTCAACAGGATTGACTAGAAGCCTGGTCATCGAGACCGCGACGGCGGCCTGTTCGGTCGCGCTGATCGGCGATGACACGATCCTTGCCGAGCGGCATGAAGAAGTCGGTCGCGGCCATGCCGAACGGCTGATCCCGATGATCGCCGAACTGCCCGACGGTGGCCGCGCCGATCGGATTCTGGTCGATTGCGGCCCGGGCAGCTTCACCGGGATCCGCGTCGGCATCGCCGCCGCGCGCGGGCTGGCGCTGGGATGGAACGTCGAAGTGGCGGGCTTCTCGTCGCTTCCGCTGATCGCCGCAGCGGCCTTCGCCGCCGATCCGGGTAGCGCCGAACTGGCGGTCGTACTCGAAGGCGGGCATGGTGAGGTCTTCATGGCCGCCTATGATCGTGATCTTGTGCCGACCTTCGCCTTCGCTTCGCTCAAGCCCGAAGCGGCGCTGGCGGCGCTCGGCGGGCGACCGGCGGTGGGCAATGGCGTACGGCATCTCGCCGCGCTCGATCCGGCGCTGGACCTGCGCCCCGCGCTGCCCCGCGCCGCCGATGCGATCCTGCTCCCCGCCACGCTGACGGCGCTGCCGCCGCGCCCGATTTACGGCCGCGCGCCCGACGCAAAGCCGCTCGCCGCCGCATGAGCACGGCGCCCTACCCGATCGAGATCGTCCAGGGAAGTCCGGCCGACCTGCCGCATGTCAATGCGATCATGGCCGAGGCGTTCGATCCCCGGTTCGGCGAGGCATGGACGCCCAGCCAGTGCCTGGGGATGCTCGCACTGCCCGGCGTATGGTTCGCGATCGCATGGGTGGACGATCAGCCGGCCGGCTTCGCGCTCGCCCGCGCCGTGCTGGACGAGGGCGAATTGCTGTTGCTGGCGATCCGGCCGAAGATGCGCAGGCGCGGAATAGGCACCGCGCTGCTGCGGACGATCGTTGCGCAGGCGCAAGATCGCGGTGCAACTCTTCTGCATCTCGAAGTGCGCAGCAACAATGATGCAGTTCGATTGTATCGATCCGAAGGTTTCGAAAAGATCGGTGAACGCCGCGATTACTATCGCGGACGGGATGGCAAATCATTCGACGCTCACACATTTTCCAAATCGATCGCGTAATTCGTCCCATTTGAGTAGAGCCGGGGCTTGAAAACCAGCCGTACAAGTTCGATAGCGCGCGGCAGCGGCCTGTAACTAGTACCTGCCGCGTATTCGAAAGGATCGAAATGGACTCCCAGAACGACATGCAGGAAACGCTGATCACGCTGACCGCAGACATCGTCGCGGCGCATGTCAGCAATAACAGCGTGGCGGTTTCGGACCTCCCGCTGCTGATCGGCAACGTTCACAGCGCGCTCGCCAATTTGGGCAGTGCGAAGCAGGAGCCGGAAGCGAAGAAACAGGAGCCTGCCGTTTCCATCCGCGCCTCGATCAAGCCCGACTATATCGTGTGCCTTGAGGACGGGAAGAAGCTCAAGATGCTCAAGCGGCATCTGATGACCCACTATCAGATGACCCCGGACGAATATCGCGCCAAGTGGAATCTTCCGGCAGACTATCCGATGGTCGCGCCGAACTATGCCGAACAGCGCCGGACACTGGCGAAGAAGATCGGCCTGGGCACGAAGCGCCGCAAGCGCTGAAGCCTGCAGGCACCTGAACGAATCCGACGCCGGGCCGGGGGACCTTCCCCTGGTCCGGCGTTCGTCATTCCGGCGGACCGCACTGGCCCTTTTCCCGTGACCGCGTACCCGCTACATCGGGTCCATGAACCGTAAGATCGATCTTGAAGCGCTGTGCCACGAAAAGGGCCTGCGCATTACCGAACAGCGCAAGGTGATCGCGCGTGTCCTGTCCGAGGCGGACGACCATCCCGATGTCGAAAAGGTCTATGCCCGCGCATCCGCGATCGATCCGGGCATTTCGATCGCCACGGTCTATCGCACGGTGCGATTGTTCGAAGAGGCGGGCATCCTCGATCGCCACGATTTCGGCGACGGCCGCGCGCGCTACGAGCCGGCGCCCGAGGCGCATCACGACCATCTGATCGATGTCGAGACGGGCAAGGTGATCGAATTCGTCGATCCCGAGCTTGAACTGCTGCAAAAGCAGATCGCGGAACGACTGGGCTATCGCCTCGTCGATCACCGCATGGAATTGTACGGCGTCGCGCTGGACCGCAAAAACTGAGGCGATGGCGACCGGCGTCGATCCCCGGCGCCTGGACGCCGCACGCGGTCTTCCGACGCAGCTGACGGCGGCGGAGACGTTCCGGTTCTGGCGCAGGGTCGCGCTTTTGCTGCTCGCCGTGCTCACGCATGTGCCGATGCACTATCTCTGGCGGCTGCTGCGCCTGCCCTCGCCCTGGCCGCGCTGGTTTCTGGGCCGCGCCGGGCGCATCGCCGGGGCGCGGGTGCAGGTCGTGGGGACGCCGCTGCGGCGCGATGTGTTCTACGTCTCCAACCATCTGTCGTGGATCGACATCCTCGCGCTCGGCGGCGCGAGCGGGACCGCGTTCGTCGCCAAGGCGGAGATCGGCGCGTCGCCGGTGGTCGGCTGGCTCGCCGGCCTAAACCGGACCGTCTACGTCAAGCGTGAGAACCGCATGGGCGTCGCCGAACAGATCAACGCGCTACGCCTTGCGCTCGAGGAAAACTGGGCGATTACCGTGTTCCCCGAAGGAACCACCACCGACGGAAAGTCGCTGCTCCCGTTCAAGACGCCGATGCTGCGCGTGCTCGAACCCCCGCCGCCCGGCGTGATGGTTCAGCCCGTGCTGCTCGACTATGGCGATGTCGGGGAAGAGATCGGCTGGGTGGGCGACGAAGGCGGGGTGAACAATGCGCGTCGCATTCTCGCCCGGAAAGGCAGTTTTCCGCTGCGGATCCACTATCTCGAACCGTTCGACCCGCGCGACTTTCCCGGTCGCAAGGCGATCGCTGCGGAAAGCAGGCGGCGGATCGAAGTAGCGCTGATTGCGACGCTGAGTGCGCCGTTGCGGCCGTTCGCCTGGGCGGTCGGGCAGGTCGGTTACCCCGGCTCGGAAACGGACGCCTAGCCTTACAGATCAATAGTGGCGCGGCTTGGCCTCGTTGCGCGCCATCTGCTCGCCGCGACGCTGGCATGTCGCAGCGATGGTGGGGAAGGAAAGGTCGGTGTGACGGGGCAGGACCTCCGCCATCGCCGCCTGGCATTGCGCCGCGCTCTGATACCGGACTGGCTCGATTCGCGCTTGCTGGCATTGATCCTGAAGATCGCCGCAGCCCATGATCGCCATTACGAAGAAAACCGGTTCCATCTGTATCGCTCCTCGTTTTTGTTAACGATTGGCGACGCCGGTTTGTTTCATGCAGCGTTGATTCGGCGGGTGCGCGGCCCCAGATTACGCGGATGCCTCCCGATACCGCGCCCGTCGGCGGCGAACGTCCCATGTTCGCGACGCTACGACGGTTCCTTCCCTATCTCTGGCCTGCCAGCGCGCCGGGGTTGAAGGCGCGCATCGTCGGTGCGCTGTGCCTCGTGCTGCTGTCGAAGGTCGTGCAGGTCTATGGCGCGGCCTATGCGTTGAAGGCGGCGGTGGACGCCATGGCGATCGGCGAGCGCGGGGCGGTGACCTTGGTCATCCTGATGGTGGTCGGCTATGCCGCGGCCCGCCTGTTCACCACCGTGTTCGACAATCTGCGCAACACCGTGTTCGAAAAGGTGGGGCAGGACGCGACGCGCAATCTTGCCATCGTCACCTTCCGCCACCTGCACCAGCTCTCGCTGCGCTTTCACCTGGAGCGCCGCACGGGGGCGGTGACCAAGGTGGTGGAGCGGGGCACCAAGAGCATCGATTCGATGCTCTACTTCCTGCTGTTCAACATCGCGCCGACGGTACTCGAACTCGGCATGGTGCTGCAGATCTTCGGCAGCAAGTTCGGCTGGTGGCTGGTCGCATCGACGCTGGCGATGGTGGTGATCTACATCGCCTTCACTCGCTGGGTGACCGACTGGCGCGCGAAGCTGCGCACGCGCATGAACGATCTCGACACCGGCGCGGTCGCGCACGCGGTCGACTCGCTGCTCAACTTCGAGACGGTGAAATATTTCAACGCCGAAAAGCGCGAGGCGGATCGCTATTCCGCAGCGGTCGAGGCCTATGCCAGCGCGGCGGTGAAGAGCGAGAATTCGCTCGCCTGGCTCAACATGGGCCAGTCGCTGATCACCAATGTGATGCTCGGCGCGGGGATGGCGGTGGTCGCCTGGGGCTGGTCCACCGGCAAATTCACGGCGGGCGATGTCGTGTTCGTCTCGACCCTGCTCAGCCAGCTGTTCCGCCCGCTCGACATGCTCGGCTGGGTCTATCGCACGATCCGGCAGGGCGTGATCGACATGGGCGCGATGTTCGACCTGATCGACACCGATGCCGAAGTGAAGGACGTCCCCGCCGCGCCGCCGCTGGTGGTCGATCGCGGCGAGGTTCGGTTCGAGGATGTTCGCTTCGGCTATGATCGGGATCGGGACATTCTGAAGGGCATCGATCTCGTCATCCGGCCTGGCCAGACGATCGCGATCGTTGGTCCCTCGGGTGCGGGCAAGTCGACGCTCGCACGCATTCTCTACCGTTTCTACGACCTGACCGGCGGGCGCGTGACGATCGACGGGCAGGACATCGCCCAGGTCACGCAGGCCTCGCTCCGCGCGCAGATCGGGATCGTCCCCCAGGATACCGTGCTGTTCAACGACACGATCGGCTACAATATCGGCTATGGCCGGGAGGGCGCACGCGCGGAGGACATCGCACGGGCCGCGCGTGGCGCAGCGATCGCCGGCTTCATCGAGAGCATGCCGGACGGCTACGACACCCGCGTCGGTGAACGCGGCCTCAAGCTGTCGGGTGGCGAGAAGCAGCGCGTCGCGATCGCCCGCACGCTGTTGAAGGATCCGCCGATCCTGATCCTCGACGAAGCGACCAGCGCGCTCGACTCCCGCACCGAGGCCGAGATCCTCGACACGCTGGAGGCGATCGAGCGCGGCCGCACCACCATCGTCATCGCCCACCGCCTGTCGACCGTGGTCAACGCCGACCGCATCGTCGTTCTGGAGGAAGGGCGGATCGTCGAACAGGGCACGCATGGCGAGCTGCTCGAGCTGCGCGGCACCTATGCCGAGATGTGGGCGCGGCAGCAGGCCGAGCGCGAGGCGGTCGCCGACGCGGCGGAATAGGTCGTCAGCCGAGGTACCACCAGATGGCGATCGCGACCGCCGCAACTGGAACGCCGACGCAGACCGCAAACGCGAACGCCCAGGCGGCCGGCTGTCCAAACCGCTCCTCGATCCGCTCCGCCAAGGCTTGAGCGAAATCGAGAAGTGCCGGGCCGATCACCCGAACTCGACCGCCTCGAACCGCACCGGTCGCCCGTGTGCGCTGTTCGCCAGCTGCCCGTCCCACATGACCTTGCGCCCGCGGATGATCGTGCCGATCGGCTTGCCGGTGAGCTGGTCCCCGGTGAAGGGCGACCAGCCGCAGCGCGACGCCAGCCAGCCTTCCTCCACCGTCCACTGCTTCTTCAAATCGACCACCGTGAAGTCCGCGTCATAGCCGGGCACGATCCGCCCCTTGCCGACCAGCCCGAACACCCGCTGCGGCCCCGCGCTGGTCAGGTCGATCAGCCGCTGGAGCGTCGTGCGCCCCTTGGCGACATGGTCGAGCAGCAGCGGCAGCAGCGTCTGCACCCCCGGCATCCCGCTCGGCGACGACGGATAGGGCTTCGCCTTTTCCTCGATCGTGTGTGGCGCATGGTCCGATCCCAGCACATCGGGCACGCCCTGGTTGAGCCAGTGCCACAGCCCGTCGCGATGCGCCGCCGAACGGATCGGCGGGTTCATCTGCGCATAGCTGCCAAGGCGCGGATAGGCGTCCTCCGCTGCCAGCGTCAGATGCTGCGGGGTCACTTCGCACGTCGCGATGTCCTTGTGCTGGCCGAGCAGTTCCAGCTCCGCCGGCGTCGTCACATGCAGCACATGGATGCGCCGCCGCGCCTCCCGCGCCAGCTTCAGGATGCGCCGCGTCGCCAGGATCGCGCTCTCGTCGTCGCGCCACACCGGATGGCTCGACGGATCGCCCGGCACCCGCTCGCCCTCGCGGTCGTTCATCCGGAACTCGTCCTCGGCATGGATCGCGACGCGGCGATGACCGCTCGCCAGCACGCGCGCCAGATTGGCGTCGTCCGAGACCAGTAGGTCGCCGGTCGACGCACCCATGAAGATCTTGACCCCCGCCGTGCCCGGCATCCGCTCCAGCTCGGCGAGGTGCTCGGCATTATTGTTGGTCGCGCCGACGTAAAAGGCATGGTCGCACCACATGCGATCCTTCGCGCGGGTGAGCTTGTCGTTCACCGCATCGGCGCTGTCGGTATTGGGCTTGGTGTTCGGCATTTCGAACACCGCGGTCACCCCGCCCAGCACCGCCGCGCGGCTGCCCGATTCCAGGTCTTCCTTCGCTTCCAGCCCCGGCTCACGGAAATGCACCTGGCTGTCGATCACGCCAGGCAGCACGTCGAGGCCCGTGCAATCGATCGTCTCGCCCGCATCGCCCGATGCGCCGATCGCCACGATCTTGCCGTCGCGCACCCCGACATCGACCTGCGCCGGGCCCGAGGGCAGATGCACCGTGCCACCGGTGAGCTTCAGATCGAACGTCGCCATCTCTGCCTCTTTCGCTTGCCTGTCCCGCCTCCTACCTGTTCGCCATGAGTGATGCCACCCTGCTCCCCGATCGCGCGCTTGTCCGCGTCTCCGGCGAAGATGTGCGCGGCTTCCTGCAAGGGCTGGTGACGCAGGATATGAACGCCGTGCGGCCCGCCGCGCCGCAATGGGCCGCACTCCTCACCCCGCAGGGCAAGGCGCTGTTCGACTTCATCCTGTGGGCGGACGATGCCGACGTGCTGATCGACTGCGAGGCGACCCA
The DNA here is from genome assembly GCF_046000505.1 of Sphingomonas plantiphila. Lineage (NCBI taxonomy): Bacteria > Pseudomonadati > Pseudomonadota > Alphaproteobacteria > Sphingomonadales > Sphingomonadaceae > Sphingomonas > Sphingomonas plantiphila. The sequence continues at coordinate 655,481 of NZ_JBELQC010000001.1, forward strand.
GCGCGATGCCCTGATCCGGCGCCTGTCCATCTATCGCCTCCGCCGACCGATCACGATCGAAGCGGTCGCGGGCGGTGTGCACTGGTCCGCGTCGCCCGGACAAGGCGATCCCGACCCCCGCCTAGCCGAACTCGGCTGGCGCTGGCTGGGTCAAGCGGAGGGCGACGCCGCGACCGGCTGGCGCGAACATCGGCTGCGGCTCGGTGTGACCGAGGGGGCGGACGAGTTGGGTCAGGACAAGACACTCTGGCTCGAATGCAATGCCGCCGAGCTGAACGGAGTCAGCTTCGGCAAGGGCTGCTATGTCGGCCAGGAAAATACCGCGCGGATGAACTGGCGGGCCAAGGTCAATCGCCGCCTCGTGGTGGCGCCGCTTACCGAGCCCGGCGACCGCACCCGTGCCAGCTATCCCGATCTCGGCCTGATGGTCGAGCATCGCCGGGTCGAGGCGTTGGGCGACGCGCTCATCCCTGGCTGGCTGGCGGACGCACTCGCGTCAGATGCCTGACCATTCCAGCCCGCCGGGCAGATCGAACGCCGCATAATCCACCTGCAGCACCCGTCGGCGCCGCGGTCGCACGGCCGCCTGCGATGCGTGCAGGATCGGCGTGGCATAGAACCAGATGTCCCCCGCCCGCGCCGTACAGGCGTCAATCCCGCAGTGTGCGACGACGGTGTCGATCGCCTCCTCGCGCACCACCCCGAAGCGGTGCGATCCCGGCGCGATCAGCAACGGCGCATTGTCTTCGGGGACATCGTCCAGGTGAATGCGGATCGTCACCATGCGCTCGAGAAATTCGAAGGGCGGCGCGACATGGAGCAGCCCGGACTTGATCGTCCATGCGCCGAATCCCGCGACGTCGCGGCGCTCCCGCACACAGAGTGTCCGGTCCTGATGCCAGGCGAGCGACCAGTTGGTCGCCGCACTCTTGTCGAACAGCACCGCGCGGACCGGTCGCGGCGACCCGCCGGTAAATCGTGCGACGTGCGATCCGATCGCACCGTCCGCTCCGAGCAGGGGGACGAGGCCCCGAATCTCATGAAGCCGCAAGCCGGGCTGGTCGGCGGGTAGCGGGGCGAGCGCCTGCCGAATGTCCCCGAGCACGGGCAGGGCCGAGCCGACGCTGCGTTGGGCGCCATGCGTGGCGAACCGCATCGGGTCGCGCGCATGTCCGGCGATCGACGAAGCAGGGGCGGAACCGATCATGCGCCCATTTGAGAGTCTGGCTGCGCATCGCGCAAGCACATCCGCCTCACGCTCGCCTGTGTGACACAAAGAAAAAGGGAGGCCGGTTTCCCGACCTCCCCAATTCTTGTCGATCCGTAGAACGGACCGCGCGGCTTACATGCCCGAGCCCGGACCGTAAGTGATTTCCACGCGGCGGTTCTGCAGTTCGCGCACGCCGTCGGCGGTGTCGACACGCGGACGGCTCTCGCCGAACGCTTCCGAGCTGATCACGCCATCGGCAATGCCGCGACCCGTCAGGTACGCACGGACCGAGTCCGCACGACGCTGCGAGAGGCCGACGTTGTAGCTGGCCGAGCCCGACTTGTCGGCGTGGCCGGCAAGCATAACCTGCGCGTTGCCGCAATCCTGATAGGCCGAGATGGCGTTGTCGAGGATGCCTGCGGCTTCCGGCGTGATGTCCGACTTGTCCCACTCGAAGAAGACAATGTACGGCCCCGGGGTGCACACCACCGGAGGCGGCGGAGGCGGAGGGGTCGGTGCCGGCGGCGGAGGCGGCGGCGGCGGCGGCGGCGGGGGCGGCGGTTCAGCCGGCGCGCCGAAGTTGAACGTCACGCCACCCAGCAAGCTGTGCGTGCGCATGCCACCGTCGAACGTGCGGCCGGTCACGTCGACCAGACGAACGTTGTCCGCGTTGAAGAAGCGATACTTCAGCGTCACGTCGATGTTGTCGGTGATCGGCTGACGCAGACCGGCAATTGCCTGCCATGCGAAGACCGTGTCCGAATCGTCGAGGAACGCGCCGTTGGTGGTCATCGCATAGTCGGCCTTGACGCGGGCAACGCCCACACCGCCGCCGACAAAGCCCTGGATGCCGTCATCGTCGCCGAAGTCCAGCATGCCGTTGACCATGAAGCTCAGCGCACTGGTGGTGCCGCCGGCATAGTCAAAGGTGCCGGCGCCGATGTTCGAAAGAGCGCCACCAGGCGTGAAGAACGGCGTGGTCAGCGAGGACGCATAGGTATCGACGGTCGCACGACGATAGCTGACTTCGGCTTCGGCGCGGAACCCGCCGAAATCGTAGCCGATCGTGCCGCCGACATCCCAGCCGGTGTTCGAGTCAACGCGACCCGCGTCGCTCGTTGCACCAATGTCGTAATCGATATCTTCGACGATCATCGCGCCGCCTTCAACACCCACGTACCACGCGTCGTCGCGTGCGAGGGCGGGCGTGCTCAGAGCGGTCGAAGCAAGTGCCAGAGTTATGGCCAGCTTCCGCATCATATTCCCCTTTCTTAGGTTGCCACTTCGGACAGCGCTAACTTCCTAACCCTTGGAAAGTTTCCGCGCAAGCGAACAAAATCCGGGGACTGTTGCCGTAACGTCACAGTTCGGTGCCAGCGATCAGCCCGTGCGCGCGCAGCGCATCCAGCACCGCATTAATCGCCGTTCGCGCCTCCGCGTCAATAGTGGTGCCTGCATCGGGCGCAGGGATTGCCGCCAGACGCGGGCCCAGCACGCGGTTGCCGCCAATCTCCACGCGTTCGGCGACGACGGTTCCGATCTCCCATGCGCCATCGGCGAACCTTGCGGACAGCCCGGCGCTCTCCACCCAGACCGTCATTCCCGAAGTCGGCGGCAGGAACCGCCACCCGCCCTCCGTCCAGGCGGCGATCTCCGACTCGTGCCCGCTCCATGCATCGAGCGGGGCCGTGCCGATGACCCACGCCGCGCCCGCTTGCGGGTCGATCGGCGGCGCATCGAGCGCGATTGCCTTCACGCCCGCGTGCAGCAGGATATCGATGATCGTCAGTGCCTCATTGTGGAACATTTCCTTCTGCGCCTGCCCCGCATGCAGCATGGGCAGCGCGAATCGCGCGCTGTGGTTCATCGCTCACTCCGGTTCGTTATCGAGGACAAGGATCGCGGCCGGCGACAGGCCCAGATCGCCTGCCTGCCTGACCTCGATGGTGAGGGCGCCGGTTCCGACCCCCTCGGACGGCAGAATCAGTTCCGGCAGGTCGGCCGAAACCAGCTGATCGGGCAGGCCGGCACGGCGAATGCGGATCTGATAGCGCTCGACGCTTTCGCCCAACGGCGCGTCGCTGCCGTCGCTCCACCGCCATCCGATCCGGCTCCGGCGCGTCCAGCGCAGCCTGCGCCCGCCGTCCGGCATGGGCACGGCATGCAGCGCCACCGGGGCGGGCGGCGTCACCGAACGGCCGGTGACGCTGGCCTGCGTCTCGACCGCTTCCGGATCGCCGACACCCGTCGCCATGACGGTCAGCGTGGCGCCGATGCCCGCAAGTCCATCCAGTGCCATGATCGCGCCCGCCTCGATCAACACGAACCGATCGCCGGAACGCCCGGTCCCGATCGCATCCTCGGTCCCGCGTCGACCGCGCCACAGTCCGGTCAGCGCCCATTGCCCGCCGCCAAGCGGCTCGGCCTGCGCGAACTGGATCAGCTCGTCGCCGACCAGCGCCAGATTGGTACCCGACGCCAGCGCCTCCGGATCGGCGTCGCCGAGCGCCATCTCCTCGTGCGCGAGCGCCACGACCAATCGTGAGCGGCGATCCGCGATTGCCGCACTCGCCGCTCCCGCCGGGGTCACCACGGCGCCGATCACGGCGGGCTGCGCGGTCGCTCCCGCCGGTTCCCAACGTGCGCCGCCATCGCTGCTCGTCGCCAGGACGGCCTTGCGCCAGCCGGGTGCGTCGCCGCTTGCGGCAACCAGCACCCGCGGCGCGCTCAATGCGCCATCGGTAAGCGGCGGAAGCTCGAACGCGTGCACAATCGTCCGCCCCTGTGCCACGTCGGGCGCCCCGATCACCCTCCCCGGAACCGCGGGCGCCGCCAGCGCGGCAGGCGCGAGCGGCGCCAGCTGAAGCTGCACCCCACCGGCCTCGATCCGCGTCTCGACCACCCGCCAGCGCCCGCTTTCCCCGTCGATCGCCACGCGCGCGCCGGGTACGATCGCCAGCCCCTCCCACCCCGTCGCCACCGTGCGCAGCGTGCGATCCGCATCGGCGCGGGACAGCGCTGCGTGCGCCAGCTGCTTGGCGTGCGATGCCGACAGGGCTGCGGGCAGCTCGATCCGCAGCTCGCGGTCCTGCCCCCCGCCCCAGCTCGCGCGCTGGACCCCCGCCTGATAGTCGCGCGCGGGATCGTAATGACTGAGCGTCACGGTGCGCGGCGCGCGATCCGGCGTTGCGATGCTCCTGCGCTCTTGCCCGCGCGCGTCTGCGCCGCGGTCGCGTACCGGGATCGACGCCCCGTCCCCCGCCGCCATCGCAAGTCGTCCGTCGGCGATCACCGGCCACGCGCCGCATGCCTGTGCCAGCGGCTCCACCACCGCGCGCACCGATCCGCCATAGGCCGAGAACCCGCCGATCGCCGGCCCGCCCTCGCCCGCCAGCACCGCCCCGCGCGAGACCTGCTCGATCACTGCGCCCGCGCTCACCGGCCCGGTATCGGCGGTCACCTCGAAGGTCAGGGAGGGGATGCGGTTGCCATAGTCGGCGAGTTCCAGATCCTCGAACACCGCATAGGCGATCCCGCGATGCGCGGGCGCGAGCGCGATGCCCTCCGCCGAAGCGATCAGCGGATCGACCGCCTGGTCCTCGCCGCCCAAGTGCAGCCGGAACCCGGTCCGCGCCTTCCAGTCCCCCGCCGCCCCGCGCAACAGCTTGCCGTCCGCCCAGATCCGCCCGACCGACAGGATCGGCCGCGCCGACAGCGCCACCGCGAACGAGGCTGTATAGCTATAGCTGGTCACCGTCGGCCGTCCCTTGCCGCCCTCGCGCTGGCGATGCTCGACCAGGTCGGTCGCCCAGATCACGCTCCCCGCCACGCGCATCGTCCCGAACAGCTGCGGGATCGGCGTGCCATAGCTCGACGTCTGCAGCGCCAGCTCGGTCAGCCGCGGTCCCTCGCGCCCCTTGGGCTTGAACAGCAGCTCCCGGTCGACGCTCTGCCCGACCAGCCCGCCCAGCATCGCGCCGATCGGCCCGCCGAAAATCCCGCCGACCGTAGTCAGCACCAACGTCGCCATCTCAGTCCTCCCGCCGCCACCGCGCCAGCTCGGGCCAGGGCGGCGCCCCCGGCCGTTCGACCACGCGGCGCAGACCCGCATCGGCGTGGATCACGCCATCCTCGCTCGCGATTCCCAGATGCAGCTGCCCGGCGCCCGCGCGAAACAGCACCAGATCGCCCGGCCGCCCATCTTCGACGCGCACCAGCCCCGCCGCGCGCACCACTGCCTCGATCCGCTCCGCCGATCCCCCGCGCAGCGCATAGCCGCGCGGCACCTCTGCCCCATAGGCAAGCCCCGCCAGCCCGACACAATCCAGCCCGTGCGCGACATCACGCCCGTGCAGCCGGAACCGCGCCCCGATCGCGCCGCGCGCCCGCTCGATCGGACTCATGCCCCCGGATACCGTGTCAGCAGGTCGATTCCGGGCAGATAGGGCTCGCCGCGAAAATTCGCGGCATTGCCGAACCGCGCCGCACAGGTTGCGATCGACTTGTCGCCCCCCTCGCTAACCTCGACCAGCGCCCCCAGCGGATCGAACCGCGGCGGCCGCCGCAGCGTCACCTGCGCACCCGCCGACAGCGCGACCGTATCGCCCAGCCCGCAATTTGCCCCGCCCATCCAGCGCAGCCGACCGCCGCCCCAGCCACCGGCGACGGGTTCGGCGGTATCGAGGGTCAGCACCGCCCCGTCCGCCGCCAGCACTCGCGCCAGCACCCGCCGCCCCGCCATCGCGACGCGACACCGTTTGTCCCCCAGCTCCGCGCGGCACTCCGCCGACGTCGCCTCGACCACCGGCGCCTCCAGCGCTGCCGCCACCCCGCGCAGCTCCGCAGTCAGCGTCCCGTCGCGCAGCTCGACCGCACCGATCGTCCCCTCGCCCAGCGGCACCGGCTCCACCGGATCGCTCCAGTCGACCGCGAACAGCACCACCCGCGCGCCGTCCCAGCGCCCGGCGAGCAGATCACGCTCCCCGATCGCCGCCCCGCTCAGCGCGCCGGTCACGTCCATGCTGTCGGCATCGAACCCCGCGCTGCGCCGCACCGCCGACGGCGTCATCCCCGGCGCCGCGCGATAGCGAAATCCCTCGATCTCCAGGTCGCGATCATGCGCCGTCAGCCCGATCGCCACCCCATCCCGCCGCTCGATCCGCCAGCAATAGGCGATCGTGGCAAGGGGTTCGGCAAGCCAATCCATACCGCCTCCAATCTTGTAGAATTTGTCAGCCCGGCCTCGTGCCGGGGTCCACCGCGCCGCCAGCGCACCCATGGCGGTCCAGCCATATTGGGAACGCGATTGCCGCGCTCGCGCGTCCGATCTAGCAATCGGCAATGCGCCGCATCCGCCCCACCATCCTGCTAGCCAGCATAATGGTGGCAGCATGCGCACCAGCCGAGCCACCGCGCGCCTGCACGCCGCCCCGCGCCTCCTGGGGCGAACCGCATCCGCACGGACTTATGGCGGCATCCGTGGTCGTGACCCTCGACCGCAACGACAAGACCTATTGGATGGGCAAACCCGCTTCGGCAGCGAAAATCACCGAATATCTTCGCACGGCGTACCAGCTGAGCCCGCAGCCCCCCGTGCAATTCGAGGTGGAAATGGGGGCAAGCTGCAAGCGCCTCGATGAACTCCGTTCGCTCATCGAACGCGAATATCGCTGCGGCGGCGATGGCCATTGTGACGAAGGCAGCCGGACGATCGGAAACCTGCAACCGTCGAAAGGCCCAGTCACCTAGTCCTCCCGCACTTCCACCAACGGCACGCTCGGCGCCGCCCCCGCCAGGAAGGTCGCGCGGTTCACGCTCAGCGAATCCTCGGCAAAGCGCACCGGCACGTCGAAGCGGAACCCGGCGGTCACCACCACCCCCGCGTCCGGCGGCGCATCCAGCACGACCACGCCGCCCGCGCCGATCTCGAACGCCACCGTCTCCTCGCCGTCCAGCGCGACCCGCACGCTCCCCGCGACCGGTCGGGTGATCCGCCGCACCACGCCGCCATAATGCTTCACCAGCGCGAACGCCTGCCGCGCCCCGTCGCCGCCGCCGAGCAATTGGTCGCTCGCCCCCGGCTCGCCGCCATCGTTCGAGCAATCGTCGAACGGGTCGCGCAGCCGGAACGCCCGCGCCGGCCCCATCCGCGCGCGATAGAAGGCGAGCAGCCGCTGGATATCCTCCTCCCCGCGCACCCCCGGCCCGACGTCGTAGCGGGTGCGCGCCTGCGCCCAGGCGGCGTTGCGCGCCTCATGCCCGCCCGCGCTGGTCAGGATCGCGGTCGAGACTTCGGGCGCCACCTCCGCCTCGCGCCCCAGCGCGATCGGGAACAGCACATCGTCAAACGCCTGCATCTCTTCCTCCTGATCGAAATGGACGAACCCGTCGCGGATCACCTGCGGCAGCGCCCAGACGAACGTCGCCGCCACCCCGCGCCGCCGCGCTGCTTCCGCCGCCGCGGCAATCCCGCGCCACTGCTGCGCATCCTCCGGGTTCAGCACGAACCCCGCGAAATAATGCTGTCGCGCGACCGGATAGCCGAGCCGCTCCTGCGCCAGCGCCACCCCGCGCGCGCTCGCCACGGCGTTTCCCGCCGCCGCCCAGTCATAATCCTCGAGCTGCAGCACATCGAAGGCGGGCGACGCCCAGCCAACCGGCAGATTCGCGCGCTTGAGCTCGGGCGCCGCACGATCCAGCACCGTAGGGAGGTAGGCGAGCAACAGCGTCACCGCGTCCGGCGCCACCGCCCGCACCGCCGCACATAGCGCGGCCGTCGATGCCGCGAGCAACGCCCCCGCCGCATCCAGCACCGCGCTGTCGGGCGCGCCGCGCACATTCTGCTCGGGCGGATCGCCGAGCGCCGCACGCGCCGCATCGTCGTGGATGCACAGGCGGCCATCGGCCATCACCCACCACCACGGCTCGCCGACCTGGAATTTCACGGCCAGCCCGGCAGCGTGGGCAATCCCGACGAAAGCCCCCGCCGCCGTGCGCAGATAGTTCATCGCGCCCCCATGCGCGGGGGAAAGCAGCGCAGACGGCGGCTCCCATCCGGTCAGCGCCGGCGACCCGTCCTGCGCGCGCTGCTTCCAGTCGTTCCAGCAATGCGCATCGAACAGCTCGTAGGACAGCGACCAGATCACGCCGAAGCCTTGTCGCTTCGCCCGCACCGCGAAATCCGCATGCCACGCCGCGCACGGCGCGTTGAGCACCCCGCCGGCAAGGCTGACATAATAGCCTCCGCCCAGCGGCTCGAGCCGGAAATAATGGCTCATCCCGACATAGTGGACGATGTCCCCGCGATAGCCGAGCTGCAGCGCGTTGCGCAGCAGCCGCGCGGGCGTCAGGTGATAGCTGTCGTCATAGCCGCTGCAGATCGACAGCCCGTGCTCGGGCACCACGACATCGCCGATCGCCAGCACCGCGCCCGGCCCGGTGACCGCAACGTCGCTCAGCTCGACCCAGCCCTCGACCGGCGCCGCCAGCGGCGCGTCCGCCCCGCTATAGCCGGGCGGCACCAGGCTCACGAACATCCGGTCGACATCGCCCGCCCACACCGGGTCCGCCTCGCCCGGCAACAGGAAGCCGCCCGCCACGCTGGCGAAATCGATGGTAACGACGCAATCCTCCGCCGTCCCCTGCGCATAGTTCCACAACCGCACGTACCAGGCGCGCGCGGCGCCGCTCGCGTCGCGCCCTTCGATCGTAAGCACCGGGCCGTTGACCGCATCCAGCGCCAGCACCCCCGACGATCGCCAGCGAAAGCTGAGGCGGCACCCGCGATAATCACGGCTGGTCTCATAGGCGAGCAGCGGGTGGTCGTGCCGGTCCACGCTCTCCCAGATCAGCCCCGCCAGATCGTTTTGCCGGTAGAACACCGCATCGACGCGCAGCCCCTGTCCTGAGCCTGTCGAAGGGGCATCCGGCGCAGTCGTGACCACGCTCGCCATCATCGGTCGCGGAAAATTGACCGTCCAATAGGCAGGATCGAAGCGCGTCAGCACACCCGCCTCCTGCACGGTCCGCGCGCGCGCCAGCCAATAGGTCACAGCCTTCTCCTTGTGATAGGATTTGCCCGAATGGAGGTCCGATGTTGACCAGTCTGATTCTTCTCGCTGGCGCGTGCTCAGCGCCGACATGTCCCTCGCCGCAGGAACTGGCTGAGGCAGTAAGGGTCTGGCGCGAGATCGAGGCGCAAGAAAAGCTCAACCGGGACTGCTTGGAGTGCCTCAGGACCGCAAGTGCCATTCGGGCGACCCGGATATCGCGCGCGCATTGTCGTCCACCTGAAGAAGACGAGACCGCAGCGACATGCAGAATCTCTCTGTATTACCGCGGTCGCGGCACGCTTCACGCGATCGTGGAAGTCGTGAAAGAGGACGAAGAATGGAGCGTCCGCAGCGGACACACCATTTTCGAAAAATAGCTAATCTGCCCCGCTGAGCGCCGCCTTGACCGCCCGCGCCACTTGCCGGCTCGATTGCCGCAATGCCCCGGCCGCCGCCTCGCCGCCGCCCGGCGCATGGATCGTGATCGCCACCCGCACGTCGCGTCCGCCGCCCGGCATCGGCGCCTCGACCCGCCCGCTCGCGGTCGGCACGAACAGTTCCGGCCCGCGCTCGCCGACGACATAGGGCCGCCCCGGCGCCACCGGCCCGCCCGTCGCCCGCCCCGGCAGCCCGAACAGGCCGCCGATCAGCCCGGCCAGCCCCCCGCCGCCGAAGATCGACGCCAGCCCGCCGCGCACCGCCTCCGCGGCGATCTCGCTCAACATCTGGTTCGCCACGCGCTTCAGATCCTCGAACCCCAGCTTGCCGGTGCGCACCGCGCGCAGCAGCGCGGTCTCGATCCCGCGCCCCGCCCGGTCGGCCCCCGCCTGCAACGGCCCGTCGATCGCCCCGCGCATCTCCGCCACGTCGCGCGCGAACCCCTGCGTGTCGGCGCGGACGCTCACCACCAGCCGCTCGATTTCCTCATCCATCGGGATACGCCTCCATCAGCTTCGCGATCGTCGCGCGGTCGGGCGGCGCCACCGTCTCGCCCGTCACCGCGCGCACGAGCGCCATCAGTTCCGCCGGCGTCGCGCGCCAGAACGCCTCGGGCGCCCAGCCGAACGCCACCCCCGCCTGCCCCGCCAGCAGCGCGGCGCGGTCGGCGAAGCGCCCGCCCCGGGCCTGATCCGGGGTCATCGCCCCGCCAATATCTGCCCGATCAACACGCGCAGCGCCGGGGACGCCGCGGCCAGTCCCCCCGCCGCCACCCCCTCGCCGAACGCCGCGCGGGTCAGCCCCTCGGGCCGTTCCTTCAGGCAATGCCAGAACAGCGCGACCATCTCGCCCAGCGCCAGCCGCCCCTCCGCCGCGCGCTCGACCAGCGCGAACAACGGCCCCAGTTCCGCCTCCGCCGCGACCAGCGCGGCAAAGCTCGGGCGCAGCACCAGGCTTTCGCCCGCCACCCGGATCGCCGCCTCGCCGCGCGCGGGATTGGCACTCATGCCGACACCACCGGCCCGGAACTCTCCAGGCTCAGCGTGTAGCTGCGCTCCCCGTTGAAATCCCCGGCATAGTCCAGCCGCGTGACCAGGAACCGCCCGGTCATCGTCTCGCCGCTCTCGAAGCTCAGCCGATAGTCGTCGAGCGTCCCGGCCAGCGCGTTGCCCTTGATCCGCGTCTCCGCTGCGGAGCCGGTAAACACCCCCGCTGCCGACACGCTCACCGATCGCACCCCCGCGCCCGACAGCAATTCGCGCCATCCGCCCGAATCCTTCGACGTGATCGCCACCGCCTCGCCATTGACGCTCAGCTGCGTCGTGCGCAGCCCCGCCACCGTCGCATAGGCCACCGGCACCCCGCCATCGCCCACCTTGAGCAGGAACGCGCTTCCCTTCTCCACCGTCATATCTTGTCTCCTTGTTTGATTGCGGCACCGGCCCGCTCCCCCACCCGGCCACCCAGCGCCAGCATCCTATGGGTGGCCGGGTGGGGGAGCGGGCCGGTGCGGGACCAATCAGCTTTCCCGCAGCATCCGCACCCGAAAGTCGCTCGTCGCCACCCAGCCGTCGCCGCCGCGGACGATCCGGCTGCGCAGCAGCTGCAGCGCCACCACCCGCCACCCGCCGCCCAGATCCGCATCCATCGCCAGCAGCGCATCCTCCGCCGCACTTGTCAGCGCCCGCAGCCGCCCCGGCCGCTCGCCGCGGTCGACCAGCCCGATCGCGATCCGCCCCTCGCGCCCCGTCATGTCCTTGGTCGACCAGTCGCCCAGCAGCGGCTCGTCGACCACCGCATGCGGCAGCGCCGCGCGCGCCGGCGGCGCGTCGAACACGCGCACCCCCTCCAGCGCCGTCTCGAGCGCCGCGACACACGCCGCCTGCAGCGCCTCGCGCGCGCTCATCGGATCAGCCCCGCGATCCAGCGCAGCGCCGGCTCGCGCAGCATCCGCGCCACCGCCCCGCGCCCGGCGATCGTCACGCGGTCGCCATCCACCGCGACGCCCTCGCCCAGTTCGTCTTGCAGCGCCGCCGCAATCCGCTCGCGCGTCTGCACCGCCGCCCGCGCACCGATCCGCCGCGCCTTGGTCTCCAGCCCGCTCATGCCGCCCGCTCCCCGCTCAGCCGCATCCGCCGCCACGGCCGCCACAGCGCCGTCACCACCGCGGGCGGTTGCGCGCCCTTCGCCTCGAACAGATGCGCCGCCAGCAGCACCACCCCCTGCGCCACCGGCGGCGGCAACCCCGCCCAGTCGGTCGCCAGCCCCGCTTGATAGTCCACCGCGATCCGCCCCTCGCGCGCGCCAGTCATCCGTACCCAGCCCTCGCCCCGCGCATCGATGTCGATCGCATGGCCCTCCGCCGGCACCGGGGTCGCCACCCCGTCCTGTGCAAGCCACGCGACGCCGCTGATCGCCCGCACCGGCGCCTGGTCCAGCCGCTGCCACGCGCCGCGCGCCGCCAGCGTCTGGCGCAGCGATCGCACGATCAGCACCTGCCCGGTAAAGGCCTCGCACAGCCCCATCGCGCTCGCCGCATGCTGCGCGATCAGCGCGTCCTCGCTCGTCCCCACCGCGCGCAGATGCACCTTCACCGCGTCGCGCGCAGCCGCGATCGCGTCCGCCGGAATGCCAGCGTCCATCTCTTCTCTCCCGATTGTGGGTGTCAGACGATGCGGGCGGACCGCAGCCGCGCGCGCGCCAGATTGGTCGGCACGATCGTCACGCCCCCCGCGATCGTCGCCGCCCCATCCTGGCTGCTCAGATCGTCGAAGGTGTAGCGGATCGTCACCGGCCCGTCGGCCACGCCCAGCATGCCCCAGTTCAGCGTCAGCACATCCGCCGCCCGCGTCCACGCCGATGCGCCGGTCGCGATATAGCTCGACGGCGTCGCCCGCCCCTCGACCTGCACGCCCCACACCGCGGTCGCGCCGACGACCGCGCCGTTGAAGCTCGCCAGGGTCATCGCCCCTGCGCCGCAGGCGGGGTGCAGCGTGACGCTGGCGACGCTCGCCCCGGTCGCGATCCATACCCGCCACCATGCGCCGCAATCCTCGACGCCATGCCCGCTCGCATTGCCGCGGACATCGGCGACCTCGCCCGTCGCGGTGTCGATCCCCAGGTCGATATTCCCGCCCAGCCGCAGCAGCGCAAAGCGCGTCGCCTTGCCGACCGCGTCCTTGCGCACATAGGCCGACAGGCACACCGTCCCGCTCGTCGCGCCGAAGCTCTGCAGCACCTGGCCATAGCTGGCGGCGGCATTGTCGTTGACCAGCGTCGCGGCGGTGCCGCCATCGGGCGATGCCTGCCCCTCGCTCAGCACCACGCTCGCCGCGGACCAGGGCGTGCTCCCCAGCGCCCCCGACCGCGCCAGCGCATTGGTCTGCGCCCCCTCGATCAGCAGCCCACGCGGCGCCCCGGTCACCGGATGGTGATCGAACCGCGCCACATCGGCGCCCAGCGTCGCCAGCACCCCCTGCGGCGTCCAGCGCACCCCCGGCGACGCGCGCGTCAGCGTCGCGCCGACCGGCAGCACCCCGCCCATGAAGTCGAACCCGCGCACCCATCCGCGCTGACGCAGCGCCAGCGACGGGCCGATCCCGATCGCCCCCATCAGTACAGCGCCAGCAGGTCGCCCGCGCTGGTCCCCGTCGCCCGCACATAGCGCGCGCGGAACGGCAGCACCGTCCCGCCCGGCACATTCTTCCACAGCGTATCGGCGGTGCCGTTGACGCCGCGCATGGTGATGTTGCCGCCGGTCCCGACATACAGCGCCTTGGGCGCGTCGGTCAGCGGGTTGCTGTCGTGCGGCGTCACCGCCACCGCCCGCGTCGCCGGCGCCGACACCGTGTCGGCCCGATTCTGGAATTGGTCGCTCATCATTCCTCCCCGGAACGGGGAGGGGGACCATGCGCAGCATGGTGGAGGGGGCCCGCCGCGAAGCGAGCCGCCTTTTCATCCCCCTGCCCGGATTAAAGATGTCGGATCAGGCGGCGCTGAACTTCAGCAGCTTGATCGCCTCGCTGTTGGTCACCGCCCCGCCGACACGCTTGGTGGCATAGAAGTGCACGAACGGCTTGTTGCTGTACGGATCGCGCAGCACCTGCGTCTCGCCGCGCTCGGCGATCAGATAGCCCGCCTTGAAGTTGCCGAACGCGATCGCCAGCGCATTGGCGGCGATGTCGGGCATGTCCTCGGCCTCGACCACCGGATAGCCGAGCAGGCTCGCCGGCTGCCCCGCGCTCAACGACGGCTGCCACAGGAACGCCCCGTCGCTGGTCTTGAACTTGCGGATCCGCGCCAGCGTCGTCGAATTCATCACGAACGCCGCCCCCTGCCGGTACGGCGCGCGCAGCGCCTGGACCAGGTCGATCAGCGTTTCCTCCGGGTTCGCCCCGAACGCGCCCGCCGCGCCCGACGGCACATGCTGCAGCGTGCCGAAGGCGCGCGTGGCGTCCCCGGTCGCCGCGGTGGCATAGGACAGGAAGCCCTTCGGCTTGTTGACCCCGTTGCCGCTCACGAACGCCGCGCCCTCGGCCCGGGCGAACTCGCGCGAAATCTCGTCGGCGAGCCACGCCTCGACGTCGAACGCCGCATCGTCCAGCATCGTCTGGCTCGCGGCGGGATTGGCGAACAGGTCGCCCATCGGCGGCGCGATCTCGTTGAACGTCGCGGTATCGGTCTCGTCGCGCGCCGCCGTCTCGCTCGCCCAGCCCGACGGCGTGCCGCCGCTCGCCACCAGCTTGCGATAGCCCGCGCTGCCCACCGTCACGACATTGGCGATTGCGCGGATCGGCGAAATGCTGGCCAGCGTCGCGTCGACCATCGTGTCGATCTCGCGCGGGATGGCATAGCCGCCCTCGGCTCCGCTCACCCCCGACAGCGCCTTGGCCTCCAACGCGCCGCTCCCGCTGCGCAGGAACCCCTCGAACGCCGCACCACCGGCGCTGCGCGCGCCGCTCAGCATCGGTCGCGCCACCGGCACGCCAGCCGCTTCCACCGCCTCGAACGAGTGTTCGAGGACATCCGCCTTCGTTTCCATAGTCTTCTCCATGCCAAAGGAACCTCCCCGGGCATGGGGAGGGTGAACCGCGCCCGACCGGCGCGGTGGAGGGAGCCCGCGCCAGGCGAACCCCGTCGTCTCGAAAAGATCGGGCGCTCACCCGCGATAATCGCGCACCCGCGGGCCCATCGGCGCTCCTGTATCGTTAGGGACGCTGACGCACCGTCATTCCGGGAAAATTCAAATGTCCAAACGATCGACCAGAAGCTGGATGAACGCCGGATTCGACGCCTGGGCGCTCGGCTGGGAATCCGCCGCCGTCATGGGGCTGCGCACGGCCAAGATCGCCCAGGGCGGCGCCGAGGCGCAGCGCGAGGCCGAACGCATGGTCACCGAAAAGATGACCGCCGCGTTCGAACTCCAGATGGCGCTGATGACCGGCGCCATGGGCATGAGCCCCGCGACCACCACCCGCAAGGCGCTCGCCCACTACCGCCGCAAGGTCCGCGCCAACGCCCGCCGATTGAGCTAGGCCAAAAGCCCCCCCTCACGATTGGGTTGGGGTGGGGCAGTCAAGGCCTCGCAGAGGCTTATGGTTAGACCAATCTCCATTCCAGCGCCCGAGGAACCTTCCCCGTCCGGCTCGCCTCCAGCGCGTCACGCGCCAACACGGCAAACACCACATCTACATCGTCAAAGGGCCTTACGCAGATTTGCTCGAGCACCGCTATGAGCGACCGATCGGCCAGCAACCCGGCCGCCTCCAGCGTCAGCGCATAGATATCATCCTGTTCCAGCATCTCCTTGACGCGCGGCAAGGCGAAGCCCGGCTCGACCACCGCCAGTCGGAGCAACGCCTCGCACCGCGTATCGATCTGCGGGTCGTCCGCCGCGCGCCGAAGCGCGGACCGCACTTCGGCCGTATCGATCCCGCTCGCTGCTAACAGCGTCACGGCCCAATCACGGTTACTGTCGTCATCGTCACTGGTCAGATCGATCAGTCGCGCGAGATTTACCTCGGCCAGACTTCCGCCCGTCAGCGGTACTTCGTCATGCAGCACCATCATCAGAAAATCGGAATTGGGACGATATTCTTCCTGCATCCTCATCACCTGCATCGCGCGTTCCGACTGCGCAACATGTATGCGGCTGCATCGACCACGCCACCCGGCTGACCTCGCACAACCCCCGCCGCTTCGCCCCTGTGCGATACTGAAGGCTCCGCTCGCTCGACCGCCTATTGCCAACGTCGCCATCGCCCCTAGGCTGCTCCGCCGGGGGCGTTGGCATGAGCCAGTTTGAATTCTTCATGACGTTCTACAGCCTGCTCGTCGGCCTTGCCGTTGCAGAGCTGCTGCTCGGCTTCATGAACCTGCTGCGCCACCGCCAGCGCCCGAAACTCGGCCTGTTCACGCCCTTGCTCGGGGCGCTCGTATTTCTGCAACTGATGGCACTGTTCATCGATGCCTGGGTGAGCCTGCAGGATGTGCAGATCTCGATACAGGGACTTGCGATCCCGACGCTGATCGGGGTCAGCGCCTTTGCCGCCAGCGTGCTCGTCGTGCCCCGCGATCCGGAAGACTGGGCAATCTCGACGATTATTTTCTGCGCAACCGCCGCGTCGCCCTCGGCCTCCTGGTGGCGACCAACCTGCTGATTCTCGTGCACGAAAGCGCCACCATCCCGTCCCAACTGCTGCTGCCCTATATCATCCTCAACCTCATCGGCTTCGCGTTGCTCGGCGGCGCGATCTTCGCACGCAGCCGCTGGGCGATCTTCGCCTTCCTCGTCGCGTCGATCCTGCTCACCCTCTCCGCCTATGGCGGCGGCCCGCTATCTGCGTTCAAGCTTCTGGTCGCGCTGCTGGGATGATGCTGCGCGGTTGAGCCCATCCTCCCCGGCATCGGTCGGGGCGCCGCCGCAACCGCATGCACCCGCGCATGCGGCTGCATCGGCCGCGCCACCAGGCTGACCTCGCACAGCTCCAGCGCCATGATCTCGCGCCACCGCCCCTGCCGCGCCTTGACCGTGCGGTATCCGAAGCTGAGCCCGCTCACCGCGCCCGTCGCGACCAGCGTCGCCAGTTCCGGCGCATCGACCCGCCCGGTCACGCGCAGCCCGCGCGCGTCCGCGCCGATCGCCTCGATCACCCCCACCGGCTGCCCGCGATGCTGCCACAGCAGCGGCACCCGCCGCACCGCGTCCCCGAACGCGCCGCTCCGGATCACGTCGCCGCCCCGGTCGGGCGCATCGAACACCGCCGCATAGCCGGCGAACCGAACCGGCCCCGACCAGGCCTTCTCCTGTTCCCCTGCGAACGCAGGGGCCCAGGGCCGCGGGCGACGAACCACAAGGCTCTGCCCCCCTGCAAACGCTGGAGATCGGTCAGGACCTGCACGATCGCTCACTTCCCCACCCCCCAGAATCCCAGCTTCACCGCCAGCCCGACCACGACCAGCGCCAGCAGCATCCGCACGACCCATCCGGCCACCGCCTTCACCGCCGATCGCTTGGCATCGCGCCAGGCTTCGAGCAGCTCGCGCAGCTCGCCCATGTCCTTCGCCGCCTTGGGATCGTCCAGCCCCAGTCGCGCCAGCGCCCGGATCGCGCCCAGCTCGCCCGCTTCCTCGGCGATGCCGCGCAATGTCGCCATGTCCGCGCCCTGCGCCTCGCCCTGCGCGATCATCTGCGCCAGCAGCTTGCCGTCGACCGGCGCGCTCACGACCCGCGCTCCTGCTCCGGGCCCTGCCCCAGCCCCAGCATGACGCGCTTCTCCGCATCGCTCAGGAAGTCCGCGCCCGATACGCTGCGCCACAGCCGCTCGCGATCCTCCGCCATCGCCGGCACCTTGTCGACCTCGACCCACAGCTTCGCATCGGCGAACCACGGCGCCAGCCCCTGCGCCAGCGCGGTCAGCACCAAGTCCGCCAGCGGCAGGATCGTCATCCGCCACACCGCCTTGTTGGCTTCGCGATAATTGGCATAGCTGTTGTCGCCGGGCAGGCCGATCAGCATCGGCGGCACCCCGAACGCCAGCGCGATCTCGCGCGCCGCCGCGGCCTTCAGCCCGACGAAATCCATGTCCGCCGGGGTCATGCTCATCGCCTGCCACTTGAGGCCGCCTTCCAGCAGCATCGGCCGCCCGGCATTGGCGGCGCCGGCAAAGCCCGCCTCCATCTCGCCCTTCAGCCGGTCGAACTGCGCCGGCGACAGCGCGCTGCCGTCGCCCGGCTCATACACCAAGGCGCCCGAGGGGCGCGCGGCATTGTCGAGCAGCGCCTTGTTCCACCGCGTCGCCGCATTGTGGATCGCGATCGCCCCCGACGCGGCGCCCAGGCACCCCAGCCCGTAGTGATCGTCGAGCGGGTTGAACCCGCGGATATGGATCAGCTGGACGCGCCCGCTCGCATCCTCTGCCGCGATCGGCGTCACCGATCCGCCGACGCGATAGCGATAGGCGACCGGCCAGCCCGCCGCATCGGTCTCGACGCTCACCCGCTCGGGCCGCAGCGCGAACAGCTCGGCCACCCCGCCCGCGCCGTCGCCCAATATCTGCACATAGGCATTGCCGTGCAGCATCAGCTGCGCCGCCAGCGTCGCGCTCAGCTCCAGCCCCTGCATCCGCGCGTTCGCCAGCGTCAGCAGCGCCGGGTCGCTCGCCGCCAGCGGCGCGCCCGCGATCGCGTCCATCACGAACTTCACCGCGCGCTGCGCCACCGGATTGGCGGCGTAGCCGCTGCGCACCTGCGCCTCATAGCTTTGCGGCCACTCGCCCAGCGGCACCGCCATCCCCGCGCCACGCGCCAACACCGGACGCGATCCCTCGCGCCCGGACTTCCGCCCGAACCATTTCATGGAATTTCTCCTGATGCGCCCTCGACCGCTCGGGCCGGGGTGAGTGCGCGCTGAGCGCCTTAATCTAAATCCCCCCGAGCTCGCTCAGGGGGCGCCCTCGCAGCGCGTGGACGCCACCATCACTACGGCGCCGGCGGTTTGTAGAGCATCGTCACCCGCTCGATATTGCCGTTCACGCCGAACACCACCTCGATATCCCAATAGCGCTTGCCGAGGCCATCGGGCGCGTAGCTCAGCCGAAAGGGTTGCCACAACGGATTGTCGCGGCGCCCACGCTCGATTTTCCAGACCTGGTCGAACGGCACGCGCAAAAACGCCTCGCGCGGCCCCAGTTTGGCCTGTTCATAGGATGCGATCGCGCCGGAAAGCAGTTCGAACGGCGGGAACGCGCCGGCTTGCAAAAGCCGTTGCGCCTCCTCCAGCTTCGCGACCAGCGCGCTTGCCTCTGCCGGATCGAGCCCGCTCAATTGCTGTCTGGACGGGGCTGGAACGCCGCCCTGCGCCTGCGCCGGCGCCCAGCCGGGCCAGCACGATGCCGCAACGGCAATGGCCAGACCGATGTACCAAATACGCATGTCGGCACCCTCGCAGATCACTCGATGGCGGCACTCTGGTCCGATCGCCGCAGCCGTACAAGGCAGGCGCCCGTCGTGGGTGTCGGTCGCGGGCCTCAGCCCTTGCGCCCGAACCAGATCACATGCCTTGGTCCCTTGCCATTCTGCCGCGCCCGCACCTGCACTTCCTCGACCGCAAAGCCCGCGTCGCGCATCCGTCGCGCGAACGCCGGGTCGGGCCCCGCCGACCACACCGCCAGCACCCCGCCCGGCACCAGCGCCGCCCGCGCCCGCTCCAGCCCGCGCATCGTGTACAGCCCGTCATTGGCGTCGCGCGTCAGCCCGTCCGGGCCATTGTCGACATCCAACAGGATCGCCTCCCAGCTCCCCCGGCTGCGCGCGATCTCCGCGCCGACATCGCCCATCACCAGCTGCGTGCGCGGATCGTCCAGGCACCCGTCGGCCAGTTCCGCCATCGGCCCGCGCGCCCACTCGATGATGCCCGGCACCAGCTCGACCACGCACGCCCACCCCTTGCGCCCCAGCCGCCTGAGCGCCGCGCGCAGCGTGAACCCCATGCCGTATCCGCCGATCAGCAGCCGCGCGTTTGCCGGATCCTTCAGCCGGTCAAGCGTCATGTCCGCCAGCGCCTCTTCCGATCCGCTCATCCGGCTCGACATCAGCTCGTTGCGCTCGAGCATGATGATGAAGTCGCGCCCGTGCCGAACCAGCCGCAACGCCTCCCCGCCCGGCACCTCGGCTACGCCGATCACTTCGCGGGGTGTCATTGCGTTTTCCTCTTTTGGCGGCACCGAATCCCGAACATCACGCCCACGTAAAACTCACCGAACTCTCGCCCTCCAGCGATCCCGCCGCGTTGAACCGCCGCTCGGCGATCCGCCCGCGCCCCAGATGATCGACCGCCACCACCGTGCTGCACCGCGTCCCATAGACCGGGTTGCGGATGAACACCGGCGAATCGACGGGCTCGAGCGGATCGGGCTCGTAGCGTTCCGCCGCCCCCGCCGGCCGCTCGTCCGCCAGCGCGTTGAACAGCGGCTCGAGCGACGCGCGCCCCGCCTCCAGCCACGCGGTCAGCGCCATCTGCACCCGGATCGTCTTGGGCCACAGCGTATCGAACAGGCCGTTCGACAGCCCATGGATCCCCGGGCTCAGCGGTCGCCGCACCGGCTCGGGCCGGTTCGACAGATAGACCGGCCCGGTCGGGTCCAGCGCGATCAGATTGAACGGGTTGTACGCGTCCAGGTCCTCGGGCTCGTGCCCGGCCAGCATGTCGGTCACCAGGTTCCCGCGTGACAGCTTGCCCGGATCGGCCGCCTCGCCGCGCACATTGGTCACCGCCGCCAGCCGCCCGGCTTCGTTCACCGCCAACCAGCTCCCCCCGGCGACCATATCGCGCCCGCCGATCACCGCATGGTTGTGCGGGCTCGTCGCCATCCACCGCCCCAGCGGCGCCGACGCGCGCGCATGCCGCTCGTCGCGGTTGCCCGCGGCGACCAGAAGCCAGTTGGGATGCATCCGCCACGCCAGCGCCAATACGCACATGCGCGCTGGCTTAGCGGGGGCGACGGGCGGGGGCTAGGGGGCTCACGTCCCCCGCACGCCCACTTCCCCCTTCCACCCGAACACCAGCTCCCACACCGCCCATACCAGCGCGTCCGCCCGATCCGGCGACCGCCCCGGCCCCACATAATCGCCCCCGCGCACCAGCCCGCACAATTCATCCTCCAGCGCCGCGAAGGGCTCGGCGTGCCGCACCCTGCCCTGCTCGTACAGCGCCGCCACCGGCTCCGCCCGCGCCGCCTTGCCGCGGCTCGCATGGACCAGCCGCACCGGCATCGACACCGCCGCCGCGCGCAGCACGCTCTCGACCATGTCGCCGCCCTGGTTCTTCTCCGCCACCACGCGGTCCGCACCGTGCCGCCGCGCGCACGCCGCCACCGCCTGTGCCCAGCCCTCGGGCGACAGCCCCGCCACGCTCGCATCCTCGAGCACGCTCAGCCGCCCCGCGTCGTCGACCGCCACCGCGACGATCCCGCACGCATCGCCCTCCGCGCTCGCCGGCGGGTCCACCCCCACCGCCACGCGCACCGGCGCGTCGACCGCCACGCCGCGCGCCGCCTCGATCATCGCCCGCGTCCACAGCGCGCCCGGCACATCGCTCAACAGCTCGCCCTCCAGCTCCTGCCGTCCCAGCCGCGTGCCGCCATATTCGGCCTCCATCGCCGCGACGAAGCTCGCCGGCAGATGCGGATTGTCGCGCGTCGCCCCGCGCGTCTCGACGGCGTTGGGCAGCGCCATCACCCGCCGCATCAGCCGCGTCGGCCGCGGCGTCGTCGTCACCAGCACGCGCGGCCGCTCGCCCAGCCGCAACCCCATCGTCAGATTGTCCCACGCCGCCTCGCCGCCGCGCCCCCATTTGCCCAGCTCGTCCGCCCAGGCGGCATGATGCTCGGGCCCGCGCAGCCCTTCGGGCGAATCCGCCGAATAGGCGAAGGCGATCGCCCCCGACGCGAAATGCAGCTCGCGTGCGCTCGCCTTCCACACCGGCCGCCGGTCCGCCCGCGCCACCGCGATCAGCCCCGACTGCCCCTCGATCATCACCCGCCGCACCTCGTCCAGGCTCGCGCCGACCAGCGCGAAGCGCCCGGCGGGTTCGTCCAGCGCCAGCTGGTGCACCCATTCGCTCCCCGCACGCGTCTTGCCGAACCCGCGCCCGGCGCGGATCAGCCACACGCGCCAGTCGCCCGGCGGCATCAGCTGCCCGCCATGCGCCCACAGGCTCCACCGTGCCAGCAGCTCGCGGCGCATCGGCACCGTCATCGCCCGGATCGCATGGGCGCGCTCGTCGTCCGGCAGCGCGATCAGGCGATCGATCGCCGCGCGGATGTCCGCATCACTCGCCATCGCCCACCGCCTTCACGTTCGGCTGCTGCTCGATCACCGCATCGCTTGCGGCGACCGGCGCAGACGCTCCGGCGTCATGCGTCAGCTGCCGGGCCTTGCCTGCCGCCACCGTTGCCGCCCATTGCGCCTTGCGCACCCGCCGTGCCTCGATCAGCTTCAGCTGCTTCAACAGCATCGCATCGGTCTCCTCGCGCGCGGCATATTGCGGCCCCGCGCCGCGCCCGCGCGGCTTCCCCGGAACATTGCGGTGCGCCACGAGCAACCGCAGCGCGCTTTCGAAGTCGATTCCCCCCAGGTTGCCGTCGGCATCGCACCCCAGCGGCTCGTGGCGCGTGCCGCCGGCCAGGACATGGCCGATCACCCGCGTTTCCAGCATCTGATAGCCGAGTGCCAGCGCCTCTTCCCATGCCGCCGCGAAGTGCGGGTCGCGGCGCCGCAGGCGATAGACCGATCCCGCGATCACCCCGATCACCGCCGCCGACTCTTTGACGTTACAGGTGGCGGCAAGGTGATCGAGGAACGCCTCGCGCATCGCCTTGGTCCAGCGCACCCGCTTGCCCGTGCGGTCGCCCGGCGCCTGCGCCGCATCGGTGTCGCCACTGCGCGTGCCCATCCCTGCCTCTCCCCCAACGCAGATCGGGCCGGAAGGCGTCGCCGCCCCGGCCCGATCGAGTGAATTTCAAAAGCCGCTGGGAAGCGGAGTTCAACGGGCGATCGCCGCGACTCGCAATTCTTCAGCGTTCCTGTTATGTACCTGAACAGCGCGACGCTGTCAAGCCATTTGTGCCTATTTGGTTATCTTCTTTGAGCCGTACCGCACGAACGCGCTTCCCCGCTATCAGGGCGGCGACACCATCACCGTCCGGCTGCTGCGCTTGCCGTCGCGCGATCGGCTGCGGAGTTCGACCGGACCCTGCACCGCAACCGGCCCCTTGTACCGCGTCCAGTTGCCCCCGCGCACGCGATACTCGATCGCCATGCCGGGGAAGGCGCTGTTCGCCTCCAGCATCCCGCCGACAATGCGCGCGCCCGGCGGCGCGACGCGATAGGCGATGTTCAGCCGCTCGAGCTGTCCGAACTGCACCGCCACGCGCCCGGCAAAGTCGCGCCACCCGGCCGCCAGCGCGGCGCGATCCACGCGCGGATCCTGCCACGCATAGGATTGGCCGGGGTCGTACGGGGGCGTCCAGCGCGCCGGCGCCCAGCCGCGCTCGGCCAGCGCCAGCAGGCGCGGGAACAGCATGTAATCGACCTGCGCGTCGGTGCGCACCGTCTCGCTCCACAATTGTGCCTGGATGCCGGCGATGCGGCGGCCCGGCGCGCGCACCGGCTTGTCCTCGATCGCCTGTGGCTCCGCGCTGGTCGTGGCGATCAGCGCGGCATTGGCCGGAAGATTGTCGGGCATGAAGCCGAACACCTGATGGCTGTCGACGCCGCGCGACGCCCAGTAATAGCCACCTTCGTCGGGATGCGGCGCATAGGGCATGTCGAAATAGCCGAGATCGGGGATCGACAGCACCACGTCCCACCCCCGGTTGAGCTGGTCGTGCGCCTCGCGGATCGCGCCGGTATGCAGCACGCCCCAGATGTTGGTCAGCACATTGGCGGGCATGCGCGCCGGATCGGTATGCCCCATCCCGTCGCTCCACCCGCCCGCGCGGATGCCCTTGGCCGCCAGTGCGGTGGCGACGCGCTCGATGAAACGCGGGGTGAGGTTGCGGGCGTCGCCGCCATTGTCCGCGATCATCGCCTTGCACGCCGGCGAATTCACCCACGCCCCGGCGGTTTCGTCCGCGCCCAGATGAAAGGTCTTGAGTGGCGTTCCGGCGGTCTTGTGCATCTGGGCCAGTGCATCGACCACCGTGTCGACGAAGCGATAGGTCGCCGGGATGCACACGTTGAGCGTGTTGTCGCTATAGTTCTGGATGCTGCGATAGGTGGTCGTGTCGGCCGGGTCGATCAGGCGATAGGCATCGGCCTCTGCGGACTTGCCGGCCGCCGCCAGCCGGTCGTGCCGGCGTTCCATCGCGACGATCGCCGCGCGCGAATGGCCGGGCATGTCGATCGACGGGATCACCTCGATCCCGCGCGCGCTCGCCGCGCGCACGATCGCGACATAGTCGGCGGTGGTGAGATAGCCGTTGACCCCCGGCGCCCCGTCCGGCCCCGCGCCGAGCTGGGGCAGCAGGCAGCGTTTCTCCTCCGGATCGTGGCAGCGCACCGATCCGATCTGCGCCAGTTCGGGCAGCGCCGGAATCTCGATCCGCCAGCCCTCGTCCTCGGCAAGATGCAGATGCAGCTTGTTGAGCTTGTACGCCGCCATCGCCTCGACCAGCTTCAATATCTGGTCGCGCCCATGAAAATTGCGGCCGAGGTCGAGATGCAGGCCGCGATGCGGATAGAGCGGCGCATCCGCGACCGTCAGCGGGCGCATCTTCCCGCCTTCGAACGCCGCCTGCTGGGCGAGCGAGCGCAGCCCGTAGCTCGCTCCCGCGGCGTCGGCGGCGGTGATCGCAACGCCGTCGGCGCGCGCCTCCAGCCGATAGCCTTCGGGCGCGATCCCGCTGGTCGGGTCGACCCGGATCGCCAGCGGCAAGCCGCCGCCTTCGCGCACGCCAAGCGCTGCCAGCGCGGGCGCGATTCCCGCCCGCTCCACGCCGGTCAGCGTCAGCCGGACGCCCTTGGTCAGATCGACGGACGCGCCGTCATGCTGCTCGGCCTGGCCCGGCCGCGGGAGGATCACGATGCCGTCGGCCGGCGCCGTCGCGCGCTCGGCATTCTCGGCGAAGGCGCGCTCGGGGGTCAGCCATACCGTCTTGTCGTCATCGCTCTTGGTCGTCAGCCGTGCCGCATCGGTCATCGGCGCGACGAAGCGCAGCGCGGGCAACCCGGTATCGGGGTCGATCGTGTCGCGCGTCGACGCGATGACCCGCGCGCGCCGCCCCTCCGCGGCAAGATAGGCGTTCGGCATCACCACCGCGCGCGACAGATGCGATCCGACGCCCCACAGCTTGATCACATGCCGCGAACCGGGCCGCAGCACTGCGCCGGGCTTGAGCGTCAGCCGCTGAAAATCGCCATTGATGGCACTGTGCTCGAACAGGTCGCTCTCGACCCGCGCGAGCGGATTGACGAAGCTGAAATAGAGCGACAGCCCGCTTCCCGTGCGCAGCGCCGCCGGCAGATTGTCCGGGATCGTCAGGGTGATCGTCGCGAGGAAGCAATTGGCCACGTCCGCAGGGCATGCCGGGCGATTGTCCACGACTTCGAAGCGATAGTCGAGCGTGTCGGCAAGCCGGTCGAGCGCCCGTTGCGACGGCGCATCGGCCTGCGCGACCGCCGGTCCTGCCACGGCCAGCGACACTGCCGCCATCCAACCGATCCTGCGCATTGCGTTGCTCCCTCTCGACGATTTGTATTTAAGTTGTCATATCGGAGATGAAGGGTCAATCGCTTCGGATCGGCCGTTTCGCTATGGGGGATCGCGCGTTGAGACCGATAATCATGCTGCGCGCGGCGCTGGCCGCACTGATTGGTTTTGTATTCGTCATATCAGCTCCGGACGCGGCATCCGCGCCGCGCCAGCCGGTGATGGTCGGCTATATCGCCGCGTTCAAGGGGATCGACCCGACGATCGCGCGGGTCCGACTGGCGGATTACACCCATTTCAACATCGCCTTCGCCAATCCCGACGCGGATGGCGCGTTCGAACGCGACGGGCAGCTGACTTGCATGCCCGCCCCTCTCGGCGCGAAAACCCATGTTGCGGAGCTGCACGCGCAGGTTGGACGGCTGCGCGCGAACGGTGCGAAGGTCCTGGTGTCGATCGGCGGCGGCGTCATTCCGTCCTGTTCGGGCGACTGGTCCGCGCTGCTCGCCGCCGACCGGCGCGACGCGACCGTCGCGGCGCTGGTCGCGCTGTCCGACACGCTCGGTCTCGACGGGATCGATGTCGATCTTGAGGGCGAATTGTTGACCGCGATCGACCGGGCCGGGGACTATACGCCCTTCATCGCGGCGCTGTCGCGCGCGATGCAGGCGCGCGGTAAGCTGCTCACCTGCGCCACCGCATCCTATGACGGGGGGATGATCCCGGTCGCGTCGATCCGTTATTTCGATCTGGTCAACGTCATGTCCTATGACGCGATCGGGCCGAGCTGGGGGCCGGCCGGCGCCGAACATGCCCCGCTGGCGATGGCCCGGCGCGATCTCGCGCTGTGGCTTGAACGCGGCGTCGCGCCCGAGCGGCTGGTGCTCGGCGTCCCCTTTTACGGCTATGGCTTCAACGGCGTCGCGGCCAATTGGTCCTATCGCGACCTCCTCGCCGCCTATCCCGAAGCCGCGAAGCGCGACCGGATCGGCACGCCCTGTGCCGGGTGCCGCTACATCACCTATAACGGACCCGCGACGATTGAGGCCAAGGCGCGCCTCGCCCGGCGGCAGGCCGGCGGGGTGATGGTGTGGGAAGTGTCGCAGGACAGCGCCGATCACGCGCTCGCGCGGGCGGCGCAGCGTGGCCTGTCCACAGCCCAGCCGCGCGGCACCGATTGACGCAACGATACCAATGCAACACATGTGGAGCGGGCCCCGGCGCGCCCGACCGAAGGTGGAGCAACGTCCGTGTCGCTGATCGAAGTCGTGGGGGCACTCCACAAGGCAGACCCCACCCCGCTATATCTCCAACTGCAGAAGATCCTGCGCGACGCAATCGACAGCCATGTCGTCAAGGCGGACGAGGCGATCCCCACCGAACGCGACCTCGCCGAGGAATTCGACGTGTCGCGCATCACGGTGCGCAAGGCGATCGACGGGCTGGTCAGCGAGGGGCTGGTCGCGCGCCGCCGCGGTGCCGGCACCTTCGTCACCCGCCCCCGCGTCGAGAAGAGCCTCTCCAAGCTCACCTCCTTCTCGCAGGACATGATCTCGCGCGGGCGCCGCCCGTATAGCGAATGGGTGAGCAAGACCGCCGGGACCGTGACGCCGGAAGAGGCGCTCTCGCTCGGCCTCTCGCCCGGCTCGCTGGTCTATCGCTTCCACCGCATCCGCTACGCCGACGACACCTCGATGGCGCTCGAATATGCGACCGTCCCCGCCTATTGCCTCCCCTCGGTCGCGGTGGTCGGCGCGTCGCTGTACGAGGCGCTCGAGGCGCATGGCCACCTTCCGGTGCGCGCGCTGCAGCGGCTGCGGGCGATCGCCTTCACCCTCGAACAGGCCGATGTGCTGGGGATCGAGCCCGGCTCGCCCGGCCTGTTCATCGAACGCCGCGGCTTCCTCTCCGACGGCCGCACCGCCGAGTTCACGCAAAGCTACTATCGCGGCGACGCCTATGACGTGGTCGCCGAACTCAACAGCGGCTAGAGCGCCCCCAGAAACGCCGCATGCGTCGGCAGCTCCGCCAGCTGCTCCGCCACCCGCGCCCGCAGCGTCGCCAGCCGCCGCGCGAGCTCATCGGCCGACAGCCCGTCGGCGATCGGATGCCAGCTCGCCGGGCGCACCCCCTGCCCGGTCAGCACGGCATACCAGTTGGTCGGGCCGAACAGGTCGCCCGGCTCGAACAGGATGTTGCCGGTCGCGCGGAACACGTCGATCCGCTCGGCCAGGCTGTCGGGAACGCCCGCAGCCGCGACATCGCGCCAGAACGGCGTGTCGTCGCGCCCGGCCAGCGCATAGTGCGCGATCACGAAGTCGCGGATCGCCTCGACCTCGCGGATCGTGTCGCGATTGAACCGCGCGGCAACCCCGGGGTCGAAGCCGTCGCGCGGCAGCATCGCCAGCAGCCGCACGATCGCGGTCTGGATCAGGTGGATCGACGTCGATTCGAGCGGCTCGAGAAATCCGCCCGCCAGCCCGATCGCCACGCAATTGCGGTTCCACACCAGCCGCCGATGCCCCGCCGCGAAGCGCAGCCGGTTCGGCTCGGCCAGCGCCGCGCCCGGCAGCCGCTCGGTCAGCAGCCGCGCGGCCTCGTCCTGCGCCAGATGCGCGCTCGAATAGACATAGCCATTGCCGTCGCGATGCTGCAGCGGGATGCGCCACTGCCACCCCGCCTCGCGCGCGGTCGATCGCGTGAAGGGCGGCGGATCGCCGTCGCGCGCGGCCGGGATCGCGATCGCGCTGTCGCACGGCAGCCAGTGGCGCCAGTCGACATAGCCCGTCTCCAGCGCGCCTTCGATCAGCACCCCGCGAAACCCCGAACAGTCGATGAACAGGTCGCCCGCGATCACCCGCCCATCGTCGAGCAGCAGCGAGTCGATGAACCCGTCCTCGCCGTCCAGTCGCACATCGGCCACCTTGCCCGCGATCCGCACCACCCCCGACGCCTCGGCCTGCCCGCGCAGGAAGCGCGCATAGCCCGCCGCATCGAAATGCACCGCATGATGCACCGGCCCCAGCCGGGTCGCAGGCGCAAACCGCCCCGCACGCGCCGCCAGCGTCTCGAGCTGATAGGGCGCCGCATCGGGATCGCCCCCCTGCGCCAGATGCCGCAGCCAGTAATGGTGGAAATGGATGCCGCCCATCTCGACGCCGAAATAGCCGAACGGGTGGAAATAGCCGTTGTCCGCCCCGCCCCAGCCGTCGAACTGGATGCCGAGCTTGATCGTGCCCTGGGTCGCGCGCAGGAATTCGGCCGGATCGATCCGCAGATAGCGGTTGAACTCGTGGATCGGCGGCACCGTCGCCTCGCCCACCCCGACCGTGCCGATCGCATCCGATTCGACCAGCGTGATCGCGTGCCGCTGCCCGGCGAGCGCGCGGCCCAGCGCCGCGGCGGTCATCCACCCGGCGCTGCCGCCGCCCAGGATGACGATGCGCCGCACCGCCCGCGTCCGCGCGCTCATCGCCCGCTCCGCAATGCCGCCAGCGCCTGCGCATGCGTCGGCATGGCGCGTACCTCGGCCGCGATCGCGCACAGCTGGCGCTGGAATTCGGCCATCAGCGCCTGATCCTCGACCAGCAGCGCCTGCGGGTCGTGACTGCGCGGCACCACGCCATGCCCCGCCATGCACAGCGCCCAGCCATCGTCGACATGCGCCTCCTGATCGAAGTGCGCGACCATGCCGCGCGCCGCGAACAGGTCGATCTTCGCGGCCAGCTCCAGCGACATCGGCGCCGCCCGCGCGGCCTCCCAGAAGGGCGATCCGCGCGCGTTCAGCCGGAAATGCTGCGCCGAAAAATCGGCGATCCGCGCCCGCGTGCCGCGCAGCTCGTCGCCATACTGCTCCGCCTCGATCATCGCCACGCGGTCGATCGGCCACAACAGGATCAGCTGCGCGATCGCCAGCTGCAGCTCGATCAGCCCCGCGCCGTCCAGCGTGGCGGCGATCCCGTCGGGCTGCGCGATCGTGACGCGGTTGCCGGTCCAGCCCGGCACGCGCCGCGCTGCCACCGCCACCGCCGGATCGGACTGCACCGCCCGTCCCACCGCCTGCTGCAGCGCCGCCAGCGCGTCCTGCTCGCGCATCCGCGCCGAGGCATAGTGACACGCCACCGCCACCCGGTCGGCCAGCGGGGTCAGCGCGATCCAGCCGGCATCGTGCGCGATCATCCGCCCGTGCAGCGGGATCGGATCGATCGGCGGCGCGGACGCCAGGATCATGCGGTCACACAGCGGCGCTGGCGCCCCGTCCTCCGCCGCGTCGCGCGCATCGACGATCAGATCCGCCTCAGCCGCCACCTCGGCGGCCACGATCTCCACCCCCGCCGCCCGGCATGCGGCGCGCAGCACCGCGGCATAGCCCTGCGCGTCGAGATGACGCCCGGGCTTGACCGCCTGCGGCACGGCGGGGTCGCGCACGGCTCCGACGCGCCCCTGCTTCGCCGCCACCGCCGCGATACAGAATTCCTCGAGCGGGACGCGCAACCCGGCATGGCGCGCCCGCGTCCAGTGCTGGATAAAGGGCAAGGACGCAAAGGGCGTTCCGGCATCGCCATAGGCATGCAGGAAGACGTCGTCCCCGCCCCAGCCGACGAATTGCTGGCCCAGCGTCAGCGTGGCGTGCGCATGATCGATCAGCGCCGCATCGCCGATCCCCAGCAGTCCGTGAAAGCCGACCAGGTCGGGCGGCGCCACCAGCGCGGCATGGCGCGGCGGCCGCGTGCCGTCGTCGTGCCAGCGCACCGTCACGCCCATCCGCCCATAGGCGCGCCGGATCGCCAGCGCCGCCATCGGCGCGGCAATGCCGCCGCCCAGCACGGCGACGCGTTGCACGGCCCCGGTCATGGCGCGGGCGCCGGGCAATAATCGGCGACGAAGGCGCCATGGTCGCGCGCGCTGTGGACGCCATACTCGATCGTCGCCGACAGCGCCTCCAGCCGCTCCGCCAGCACCGCATCGGGCAGCGTATCCGCCAGCCGGTCCGCCGCGCGCGGCACGATGCCCTGCCCCACGAACACCGCCTGCCAGCTGGTCGGCCCGAACAGCCCGTCGCGATAGGCCGGAACGTGCGCGCGATGGCGAAACCGCTCGATCCGCGCGCGCAGCGTATCGGGCAGGTCCGTCGACGTGACCGCTTCCCATAACGGCGCATCGGCGACGTTGGCGACATAGTGCAGGATCAGGAAATCGCGGATCCGGTCATATTCGATGTCGAGCACGCGGTTGAACTCGGCGGCCAGCGCGGGGTCGATCTCCGGCCGGTCGGGCAACAGCGTCAGCATGTGCATGATCGCCGCCTGCACCAGATAGATGCTGGTCGATTCGAGCGGCTCGAGGAACCCGCCCGCCAGCCCCATGGCGATGCAGTTGCGCGACCATGCCTGGGCGCGCTTGCCCGCCGTGAAACGCAGCACGCGCGGCTCGGCCAGCGCTTCGCCGTCGAGCCCGGCGAGCAGCGCCGCGGCCGCCGCGTCGTCGGAAAGATGCCGGCTCGCATAGACATAGCCGTTGCCGGTGCGATGCTGCAGCGGGATGCGCCATTGCCAGCCGGCATCGCGCCGCGTCGCGCGGGTATAGGGGGTGAAGGCGGCGGACCGCGCCGACGGCACCGCGACCGCGCTGTCGCACGGCAGCCAGTGCGACCAGTCCTCGAACCCGATGCCCAGCGTCTGGCCGAGCAGCAGCGAGCGGAAGCCCGAGCAGTCGACGAACAGATCGCCCGCGACCCGCGCGCCGGACTCAAGCGTGACCGCAGCGATGCGCCCGTCCGCGCCGTCGCGCGCGACGTCGACGATCCGCCCCTCGACCCGCTCGATCCCGCGCGCCTCGGCCCAGCGCCGCAGGAAGCGGGCATAGAGAAAGGCGTCGAGATGATAGGCATAGGAAAAGGCGTTGCGGACATCGTCCGGATCGCCATTGGGCAGCATGAAGCGATCGGCCTTCGCCATCACGATCGGGAAACAGGTGTCGAACAGCGACGGCGCCGTCCCCGCCGCGTTCGCGCGCGCCCAATAGCTGAAGAAATCCGCCTCGCCGATCGGCCGCCCGAACGTGCCGAAGGGGTGGATATAGCGGTCACCCTGCCGCCCCCAGTTCACGAACTCGATGCCCAGCTTGAAACTGGCCTGGGTCGCGGCCATGAACTCGCGTTCGTCGAGGCCCAGGAAGTCGTTGAAGTCCTTCATCTGCGGCAGCGTCGCTTCGCCGACGCCGACGGTCCCGATCGCTTCGGATTCAATCAGCCGCACGCGATAGCGGCGCGGGTCCAGCTTGGCGGCGCACGCCGCGGCGCACATCCACCCGGCGGTACCCCCGCCGACGATCACGATATCGAATTGCCCGCTCATCTCGTGCGACCTTAGCGCCTGTTTCGGCCAAGCCGAAACGGTTGCGGCACCGGCCCGCTTTCGCGCCGCGCTATTCCGGCGCCGGCCCCGTGCGGGACCGACGCCGGATCGCGGGTCACAGGCTCAACCGAACGCCGAACTGGAAACGCCGGTCTTGTTTGAACCAGGCATTTGGTTTCAGCAGTCCGGTCGAGTCGACCTGCTGGTACAGCACCGTATCGGTGCCGAGCAGGTTCGAGCCTTCCAGCACGAACTCGATATTGTTGGTGGCGCGGAAGCGGATCGACGCGTCGAGAAGGCCGGTCGCATCCTGCCAGATCGGCAGGCCGACGCAGCAGTCGATCGCCGTCACCAGATATTTGGAGCGCCAGTTATAGGCGACGCGCGCCGACACCTGGCCCTTCTCGTACATGGCGACCAGGTTGAAGCTGTGCTTCGAAATCCCTTCGAGCGCATCCGCCTTCACCGCCGAGGTTTCGTAGGTAAGGCCCCCGCCGACGGTTCCGGCACCGGTCTCGTTGGTCAGATTGACCGTCTCGATCCCGTCATTCTTGACATAGGTATAGTTGGCCTGGACGCCGAAACCGCTCAACGCGCCCGGCAGGAAGTCGAAGAAGGTGCTGAACGACGCTTCCATGCCATAGATGCCGGCACCCTCGCCATTGACCGGGCGGTTGAGCCGGACATTCTCGGTGACGCCGTTATTCTGGATGGTCAGGTTGAACTGGCCAGCCTGGATATAGTCGTAGAACTGCTTGTAGAAGCCGGTGATGCTGAACGATCCGGCGCGCGCGAAATAATATTCCAGCGTCAGGTCGAACTGGTCCGCCGTGATCGGCTTCAGCCCCGGATTGCCCGACGTGGCGGTATATTGCCAGTCATAGGCGATCGCGTTGCCCGCCGCGTCGCGCGTAACCAGCGGGTTGGTGGGATCGTTGAGATTGGGGCTCAAGGGGGTGATCGTCAGGTAATTGCGCAACAGGCCGAAATCGGGCCGCGACATCGCGCGCGAATAGGCAAAGCGCGACACCAGCTTGTCGGTCAGGTCGAACTTGATGTTGAAGCTGGGCAGCACGTGGAAATGGTTCACGCTAGTCGTGTCGGCCACGGTCGCGCCGTTGTTGAACGCGATCTCCGCCGGCGTGATCACGCATCCTGCCGTCGCGGTGGGATTGCCCGCGCCATCGACGCCGCGGGAGCACGACAATTCGGTGGCGGTGAACGGGTTGCCAAAGGTCGTCGCGCCCACCGTCGCATCCTGCGTCCACACCAGACGCGCGCCGAGGTTGCCCGAGATCTTGACCCCGCCGATCGCCAGTCCGTCGCCGCCGAACTTCGCCATGGCATAGGCGGCGACGGTGCGCTCGCTCACGCGGTGGATTTCGCTCGGCAGATAGCAGCCGAAGTCGCGCTCGATCGTCTCGCCCGCGCGATAGCCTTCGCCCGAGCATACCGGATAATATTCGCCCACCCCGATCGCCGGCCGGCCGAGCGACGCGGCCAGCGTCTCGCGGTTCACCAGATTGTCCATGTTGAAGAACACGAACGAATTCTGGTTCAGCTGGTTACCGGCGAAGAAATCGCCGCCGAACGTGTGCGTCTGGGTCGTCCCGGCCGGATAGACCGGGCTGTCGATGTTGAAATAGGGCGCCTGGGTATAGGTCCAGGTGTTCGAGATATTGGCCCAGTTATAGGCGCCCCAGCGCACCGTCTGGTCGCGGTCGGAATAGCGCGCGCCGACCTTGATCGCGTTCAGCCAGCTCGATTCGACCGAATATTCCGCGTCCATGCGCAGCGCGATTTCCTGGCCGTCGCTGTCCTCGGTATGGTCGGTGATCGCGTAGTAGTGATAGTTGTTGGGATTGTTCAGCCCGCCCGACGACAGGTTGATATTGTCCGCCACCGTCGGCGTGAACTGCAGCCGCGGATATTCGCCGGTCAGGTCGACAAAGGTGTTGGCATAGCTGCGTGCGAGCACCGACGCGTTGTAGTTGCTCACGCTCGCATCGACATATTGCCCGTCGAAGGTCAGCCGCAGCCGGTCGTTCACTTCCCAGCGAAAGTTCAGGCCGAAGTCCTGCGTGATCTGGCGGTTGCGCAGCGCGTTCGCGGACGCGTCGACCTGCGGCGCGCGCTGCGTGTTGGTGCAGCCTTCCCAGGCATAGCAGCGGTTGTAGAACGCCTCGCCATTCTCGTTGAGGCCCAGGCCCAGATTGTCGTTGCCTTCGCCGACATAGGGGCGCGGCGCCGACCACCAGCCGGACAGGAAGTTTCCGTCTTCGTCGAAGGTGAAGGGCGCGGTGCCCTGCAGCGGCTGGATCTGGCTGCCGTCGGTATATTCGAAGTCGGCCGGCCGTCCGTACAGGTCGCCGCCGAACGCGCTGGAGAGGACCGAATATTCGCGCCAGCTGTTATTGTATTGCGAGCGCAGGTACTGGCCCGTCAGCGTCATCGACTCGTCGGTCGACTTCCACTGGAACGCCGCCGCGACGCCATAGCGCTTCCGGTCATACTCGTTTTCGCGCATCGAAATGCCGCTCGGGATATATTGCTTCCCCGGCCCGAACACCCCATCGAACACACCCATCCGATCAAACTGCACCCCCTGACTCGCCGTGATCGCGTGTGCATAGGCGCCATTCAGCATCAGGCCGATCTCGCCGATCCCGGTCTCCCAGCGATCGGAGACGATACCCGAAATCTCTGGTGAGGATTTGCGGGCGATGTCGCCATAGGTGTTCTTGATTGAGAGGGAGATAATTCGCCCGGGGCTGTCAAACGGGAGCCGCGTGCGCAAATTTACCGTGCCGGCGATGCCGCCTTCGATCAGGTCCGCGGTCTGGTTCTTGTAGGTGTCGATGCCGCCGAGCAACTCGGGCGAGATGTCCTGCCAGCTTAGCCCGCGCGAGCTGTTCGCGCTGAAGGTGTCGCGGCCGTTGAATTCCGAACGGACCTGGTTGAGGCCGCGGATAATGACGCCCGACGGCTCGGCCGAAAAGTGCGAGGTGTCGTCGGTACCGGCGAAGCGAATGACGGTGATGCCGGGGACGCGCTGCAGCGCTTCGGCCACAGACTTGTCGGGGAAGGAGCCGATATCCTCGGCCGTGATCGAATCGACCACGGTGTCGGCATAGCGCTTGCGGTTCTGCGCCGATTCGAGGTTGTCGCGGATCCCGGTGATGACGACCGTGTCCGAATCGTCCTGCTCGGCGGCGTCCTGAGCCAGCGCCGGCGCGCTGATCGCGCTGGCCAGCGCGGCCACGCAAATCCCGTGCATCAAGCGGCGCCCATGCGCAGCCTTGAGGGTCCGTTCGATCATTGCCTGTCTCCCCGTCTTGTCCCGGCCCCCGTTCGCTCCCAACGAACTTTTATGAGACCAATTTCGATATTGGACTATTACCAATAGACTACAAATTCAAAATCCTGTCTATTGCAAATTTGCGACCAGGCAGGAATTGTCCGGCTTGCGCGGGATCGGTGACAGGGGGAGCGCGGGATGCGGCTGATTTCACTCGATGTATTGCGCGGCCTGACGGTCGCCGGGATGATCCTAGTGAATTCCGCCGCAGCGATGAAATGGGGGGCGGATGCCGAGGTCGCCCCGATCCTGTTGCACAAGAGCTGGGACGGCCTGACCCTCGCCGACCTGGTCTTTCCCGGATTTCTGACGATGGTGGGGATCGCCATCCCCTTCTCGCTGCGCGACCCCAAACCGGGGCAGCAGGGGCGTGCGCTGGCGCGCGCCGGCCGACTTGTCCTTCTGGGTGTGATCCTGTCCAACCTCTATTGGGCGACCGATTTCGACGCACACCCATTTCGCGTGTTCGGCGTGCTGCAGCGGATCGGTCTGGTCTATGGCGCATGCGCGTTGCTTTATCTGACGGCCGGGCCGCGCCTGCGGATTGCGCTGATCGCCGTGATCCTGATCGGATACTGGCCCCTGACCCTGCTTCCCGCACCTGACGGCTTGCCCAACGACCTATGGCAACGCGGGCATAATTTCGTCGCCTCGCTCGACCGCGTCGTGCTTGGTGCCCATCGCTATGTCCAAGGACCGGAAGGCTATGATCCAGAGGGAATTCTGGGAACGCTCCCGGCGATCGCCCAAGGACTGATCGGAGTCGTACTGGGCGAGTTTCTGCGCAACCGCAGCGGCGGCCGCACGCGAGCGCTTGCCCTTGCCGGTGGTGCGATGGTGGCCGTCGGTGCGGCGTGGAGCTTCGCCTTTCCGATCGTGAAGGACATCTGGTCGAGCAGCTTCGTTCTGGTGACGTCGGGCATCATCACGCTAGCGCTCGCCGCGCTCCATCCCTGGCTGGATCGAACCGGGCAAAAGCCCGGCCCCGCCGCCACCGCGATGATCGCATTCGGCGGCAACGCCATTGCCGCCTATACCCTGCATCAGTTGACCGCCAGCATGGTGACATGGGACCTGTTGCGCACGCCGTTCGACGCGACGCGAACCACCCTGGGGGATCCCGTCGCCTCGCTGATTCCGGTGCTGCTCTATATGGTGCTGATATGGGCTGCGATGGAGTGGCTGCGCCGCAAGGCATGGATCATCAAGATTTGAGAGAGGAATACCTCTTGATGAGACCAATATAACCACTATAATACCAGTCTGGAACGCGCCGGGCGTGGAGCGATCGAGAGGAGGGCGGCAATGGGGGCACCGGCGATGGCCGAGCGCACCACCCTGATGGGGGGCGAAGCGTGCGAGGCAGCTGCTGCAGTTGCGCGCATGCTCGACGCAAATCGCGCCGCGTTCGCCCGGATCGCCGAACGTCTGCGCGCGCATCCGCCCGAAACGGTCATCACCTGCGCGCGCGGATCGTCCGATCACGCCGCGACCTATGCCAAATATATGATCGAAACGCGGACCGGCGTGCCGGTGGTATCGGCCGCGCTGTCGCTGGCGACGCTGTTCGACGCGCCGGTCGTCCCAGGCAACCGGCTGGTGATGGCGATTTCGCAGTCGGGCCGCAGCCCCGACCTGCTCGCGACGGTGGCGCTGCACCGCCGCGCAGGTGCATATGTGGTCGCGCTGGTCAATGCCGAGGATGCGCCGCTGCGCGATCTGGCGGATGAGGTGATTGCGCTGTCGGCCGGGCCGGAACGCTCCGTCGCGGCGACCAAATCCTATATCGCGTCGCTCGCGGCGATCGCGGCACTGACCGGCGCCTGGGCACGCGATGCGGAAATCGCGGCGGGCGTGGCGAAACTGCCCGCGCTGCTACCTGCCGCCTGGGCCCTCGACTGGTCCGGCGGGGTGCCGGCACTGATCGAAGCGGACAATCTGTTCGTGCTCGGTCGCGGCCACGGCTATGGTATCGCACAGGAAGCCGCGCTCAAGTTCAAGGAGACGTGCGCGCTGCATGCCGAAAGCTTCAGCGCCGCAGAGGTTCGACACGGGCCGATGGCGATCGTCGGACGCGACTTTCATGTCCTGGCGTTCGGCGGCAGCGACCGGGCGGGGGCGAGCGTGCGCGAAACCGCGACCGAGTTTCGCGCACGCGGCGCGAAGCTGCTGCTCGTCGATCCCGATCCGGCCGCGGCGGACCTGGCCGCACTGGCGGCACATCCGGTGATCGAGCCGATCCTGATGGTGCAGAGCTTCTATCGCCTCGCCAACGCGCTGGCACTGGCGCGGGGACTCGATCCCGATTCGCCGCCACACCTGCGCAAGGTGACCGAGACGTTATGATCGTACGTGTCGTCAACGGGCGCATTGCGACGCCGGGCAGCATTTTGCGCTCCGCCGAGATCGCGGTCGCGGGGGACCGGATCGCGGCAATCGGGCCGGAAGGTTCGGGGCGCGTCGATGCGACGATCGATCTGGACGGCGGCTGGCTGCTGCCCGGGTTCATCGATTGTCAGGTCAATGGTGGCGGCGGCGTGCTGTTCAACGACCATGCCGATCCCGACGCGATTGCCGCGATCGGGGCGGCGCATGCGGGATTCGGCACGACCGGCTTCCTCCCCACGCTGATCAGCGACACCGCGCCGCAGATCTCCGCCGCGCTCGACGCGGTGGATGCTGCGATCGCAAAGGGAGTTCCCGGGGTGGTCGGCATCCATATCGAGGGCCCATTCATCAACGAGGCGAAGCGCGGCATTCACGAAGCGCACCGCATCCGCAGGCTGGATGCGGCAATGCTATCGCTGCTTACCGCGCCGCGGCGCGGCCGGGTGATGCTGACGCTGGCGCCCGAACAATGTGCGCCCGAGGATATCGCGACGCTGACCCGTTATGGCGTGATCGTCAGCGCCGGCCATAGCGACGCGACCTATGAAGAGGCGAAAGCGGCGATCGCAGCAGGTCTTTCGGGGGTCACGCATCTGTTCAACGCGATGTCGCCGCTGCACCACCGCGCGCCGGGACTGGTCGGCGCGGCGCTCGATTCGAATGTCTGGTGCGGGCTGATCGTCGACGACGCGCATCTGCACGCGGCCGCGGTGCGGATCGCGGTCAAGGTCAAGGGCGTCGACCGGCTGATGCTTGTCACCGATGCAATGCCGACCGTGGGGACTGAGGCGACGGATTTCATGCTGCAGGGCAAGCGCATCACCGTGCGCGACGGCGTATGCGTGTTCAGCGACGGCACGCTCGCCGGCACGCATCTCGACATGGCATCGGCGCTGCGCAACACGGTTGAGGTGACCGGCCTGTCCGTCCCCGACGCCGCAACCATGGCCAGCACGACGCCTGCCCGTTTCCTGTCGCTCGCCGGTCAGCGCGGTGCGCTGGCGGCGGGGCTGCGGGCCGACTGGGTCAGCTTCGACCGCGACCTGCGGCCGACCGGCACCTGGATCGGCGGCGTCGCGCTGCACGCCGATACTCCTGCGCTATTGCGCGCTTCCCATTGACGAAAGGACCGGCGGCACGATGGCGCTGATCATCACATCGCCGCTCCGGGGCTGGGCCGCACCGCTCGATCAGGTTCCCGATCCGGTCTTCGCCGATCGCATGATGGGCGACGGCGTCGCGATCCACCCGCTCGGCGACACCGTCTGCGCGCCGTGCGACGGAGAGATCGTCGCGCTGCACGAATCGGCGCACGCGGTGTCGCTGCGCAGCGACGAGGGCGCGGAGCTGCTGATCCATATCGGGCTGGAGACGGTGGCGCTGAAGGGGCGCGGCTTTACCCCGCTCGTCGCGCGCGGTGCGCGGGTGGCGCGCGGCGACCCGCTTATCCGGTTCGATCTCGACAGCGTCGCGCTCGCCGCGGCCAGCCTGATCACGCCGGTGGTGGTGACCAATGCGGAGACGTTCACCATCACCCGCCGCACTGTCGACCGCGCGGTCGGTGCGTGCGAGGAATTGATGGCGCTGACGCCGGTCACGGAGCCGTCGCGCCGCTGGTCCGACGACGGTACGGTCATCGCCCAGCCCGTGACCCTGCGCCTGCCGCACGGCATCCATGCCCGTCCGGCGGCACGTCTGGGCGAATGCGCGCGCGGGTTCGAGGCGGATGTCCAGCTGGTGCTGGGTGATAAGCGCGGTGACGCGCGCAGCCCGGTCGCGTTGCTGGCGCTCGGAACGAAGCTCGGCGACACCGTGACGATCGAGGCGCGTGGTGACGATGCCGAACGCGCGCTCGCCGCGATGGTCGCGCTGCTCGATACCGACATGGGAGAGGGCGCGGCGGCGGCGACCCCGGCCCCGCCCCCCGCCAGCGCGACGCCGCTGAAGCCGGGCCAGATCGCCGGCGTCATCGCCGCGCCTGGGCTGGCAATGGGGCCGGTGGTGCGGATCGATCGGTCGGCCATCGCGGTCCAGCGGGAAGGCGCCGGGAGCCAGATCGAGCGTACGGCGCTGGCGGCGGCGCGCGCCGATGTGCGCGCGCGCATCGCCGCCCGCGCCGGGGCCGGCAGCGCGCAGGTGGCGGCGGTGATGACTGCCCATCTCGCCCTGCTCGACGATCCCGGTCTCGCCGCTGCGGCGGACGCGCGGATCGCCGAGGGTGCGAGTGCCGGCTTTGCCTGGCGCGGCGCGGTCCACGACCAGATCGATATGCTGCGCGCGACCGGCAATGCGCATCTGGCCGAGCGGATCGACGACCTGATCGATATCGAGCGGCAGGTGCTTGCTGTCCTGACCGGAACGTCGGCCGATGCCGACGATGCTCCGCCCGGAGCGATCCTGGTCGCCGACGACCTGTTGCCCTCGCAACTGGTGACGCTGGCCGAATCCGGCCCGGCGGGACTGTGTCTCGCGCGCGGCGGCCCGACGTCACATGTCGCGATCCTGTGCGCAGGCATGGGACTGCCCGCCTTGGTCGCGATGGGCGACGCGCTGGACGCGGCGACACCCGACGCCGTGCTGCTGCTCGATGCGGAGGCGGGGCATGCGACGATCGCCCCCGACGCGGCCGACCACAGCGCGTTCGCCGAGCGGATCGCGGCGCGCGACGCCCGGCGCGACGCCGCGCGCGCCCGCGCCGCCGACCCCTGTCACACCGCCGATGGGGTGCGGATCGAACTCTTCGCCAATCTGGGCAGTGTCGAGGATGCCTGCGCCGCCGCCG
The DNA here is from genome assembly GCF_046000505.1 of Sphingomonas plantiphila. Taxonomy (NCBI): domain Bacteria; kingdom Pseudomonadati; phylum Pseudomonadota; class Alphaproteobacteria; order Sphingomonadales; family Sphingomonadaceae; genus Sphingomonas; species Sphingomonas plantiphila. Next base: position 695,773 of record NZ_JBELQC010000001.1, read on the forward strand.
CCCAGGGCGCCGAGGGTTCGGGGCTGGTGCGCAGCGAGTTCCTGTTCCTCGGCCGCGACGCCGCGCCGTCGGAGGATGAGCAGTACGCCGCCTATCAGGGTATCGCCGACGCATTGCCCGGCCTGCCCGTCATCGTCCGCCTGCTCGACATCGGCGGCGACAAGCCCGCCGCCTATCTGCCCTTCGCGGCGGAGGAGAATCCGGCGCTCGGCCAGCGTGGTATCCGTGTCGGCCTCGCCCATCCCGCCCTGCTCGAGACCCAGTTGCGCGCGATCCTGCGCGTCCGCCCGGTCGGCCAGTGCCGCATCATGCTGCCGATGGTGTCCAGCATCGACGAGCTGCGCGCGGTGCGCGCGATCGCCGATCGGCTGCGCGGCGAACTCGACATCGCCGAGCGGGTCGAGATCGGCGTGATGGTCGAAACCCCCGCAGCGGCGATCACCGCCGACCTGCTCGCGGTAGAGGCCGATTTCCTGTCGATCGGGACCAACGACCTCAGCCAGTATGTGCTGGCGATGGATCGCGGCAATCCGGCGGTGGCGGCGCAGGTCGATCCGCTCCACCCCGCAGTGCTGCGCATGATTGCGGAAACGTGTCGCCGCGGCGCTGGCGCGGGACGCTGGGTCGGCGTGTGCGGCGGCCTCGCGTCCGATCCGCTCGCCGTCCCGATCCTGATCGGGCTTGGCGCGACCGAGCTGTCCGCGGTCCCCGGCTTCGTCGCCGAGGCCAAGGCGATCGTGCGATCGCTCACGTCCGCACAGGCACAGGCGCATGCGCGCGCCGCGCTCGACTGTACATCGGCGGGCGAAGTCCGCGCGCTTGCCCGCGCGTTCGCGAAGACAGCCCTGGGGGAGAGTGGCGCATGAAGAGGATTCTCGAAGCGCTCCAACCGCTCGGCCGCGCGCTGATGCTGCCCATCGCGGTGCTGCCGATCGCCGGCCTGCTGCTGCGCATTGGCCAGCCCGACCTGCTCGACATCGCCTTCGTGTCGGCGGCGGGCGCGGCGATCTTCGACAATCTCGGCATCCTGTTCGCGATCGGGGTCGCGACCGGCTTTGCGCGCGACGGCAATGGCGCGGCGGCGCTGGCGGGGATCACCTGCTACCTCACCACCACCACCGGCGCGCAGACCTTCCTCGTCGTGCCCGCCGACATTGGGGCGGGATTGCCCGAAGCGTCGGCGGCGCTCGCGGCCAAGGCGTGGGCGAGCGGGCAGATCGACCGGCTCGAAGTGCCGATCGGCATCCTTTCCGGGCTGATCGGCGGAAAGTTCTACAACCGCTTCGCGACGATCGCGCTGCCCGAGTATCTCGCCTTTTTCGGCGGGCGGCGGTTCGTGCCGATCGCGTCCGGCATCGCCGGCCTGCTGCTCGCGGCGGCGATCGGCTATGGCTATTCGCATATCAGCGACGGACTGGATGCGGCGAGCCGCGCGGTAGTCGGATCGGGCGAGATCGGGCTGTTCGCCTATGGCGTGCTCAACCGGCTGCTGATCGTCACCGGGCTGCACCACATCATCAACAATGTCGCCTGGTTCGTGATCGGCGATTTCGGCGGCGTGACCGGCGATCTGCGGCGCTTCTTCGCCGGGGACCAGAGCGCGGGGGCGTTCATGTCGGGGTTCTTCCCGGTGATGATGTTCGGGCTGCCCGCCGCCTGCCTCGCCATGTATCACGAGGCACGGCCAGAACGACGCAAGGCGGTCGGCGGCATGCTGTTCAGCCTCGCCTTCACCAGCTTCCTGACCGGCGTGACCGAGCCGATCGAATTCAGCTTCATGTTCCTGGCACCGGTGCTCTACGCGATCCACGCGGTGCTCACCGGCATCTCGATGGCGCTGATGCAGTTCCTTGGCGTCAAGCTCGGCTTCGGCTTTTCGGCGGGGCTGTTCGACTATGTGCTCAATTTCGGCTTGTCGACGCGGCCCTGGCTGCTGCTGCCGGTCGGCGCGGTCTATGCGCTGCTCTATTACGGTCTGTTTCGCTTCTTCATCCGCAAGCTCGACCTGGCCACGCCGGGGCGCGAGCGCGAGGCAGCGCGGGAAACGGACGGCGCTGCAGCGGTTGCGGGCGGGCGGGGCGAACAGTTTGTGGCCGCGCTCGGCGGTGCGGGCAACATCACCAGCGTCGACGCGTGCACGACGCGGTTGCGCCTGATCGTCGTCGAACAAGGCGCGATCGACGATGCCGCGCTCACCGCATTGGGAGCGCGCGGGATCATCCGCCCCTCCGCCAATGCCGCACAGGTGGTTCTGGGGCCGCTCGCCGACCTGATCGCGGAGGAAATCCGGGGCGCGCTCGGCCAGCCACGGCACGCCGCGCCCGCTCGCGCCGGTTCGGAACCGCCACCACCCGCCGCAGCGGCGCCAGCGCTGAGCGCCGCGCTGATTGCCGCATTGGGGGGCAGGTCGAACATCGTCGGCACGCGCGCGCTGCAGGATCGACTGCGCGTCGAGGTGGCAGCGTCGGACCGCGTCGATACCACCGCGCTGGCCAATGCAACGCGCGGTGCAGTGGAGCCCAGCCCGGGCGTCTTTCACCTGCTCGTCGAGTAATTGTCACGATTGCGTGACTTGCTGAGCGCAGGGCGCAACTCCGCGCCTAGGCCCGCGCCGCGGCCCAGGCCGCCACCTCGTCCTCGCGCTGCCGCACAATCTTCAAGGCCCCGGCGCTTCCGGTCGCCGGATCGATGTCGATCGCGCCGTCCCATTCGAACGTCGCATTTCCCGCGATTGTCACTGCATCGCCTCCCGCAGGGCCCTCCGCGCACGCGCGCACCCGACCGCCGGGATTGAACACCGTCAGCCACTGCCCGAACGGCAGCCGCCCGGTCAGCCCCGCGGCATGCGCCGACGCCGCCATCGCGGTGCCGCAAGCGTTGGTCAGCCCGACGCCGCGTTCGAACGTCTGCACGAACAAATCCTGCCCGCGCACCTCGACAAAGCTCACATTGGCGCGATCGACGAGCAGGTCCGGCCCCGCCTCGCACCACGCGCCCAGCGCAACCAGCGCATCGACATCGACCCGATCGACGAATGCGATCAGATGCGGATTGGGCATCGCCAGCGCGGTGAAGGCGCGGTCGCTGGGCAGGCCGGGGATCACCGCGTCGATCACCGGCGCCGCGACGCGCAGGCCCACCGCCGCCGGGTCGGTCCGCACCGGCGCCACCGTCTCGCGCACCGTATAGACGCCGGGGGCTAGGCTCGCCTCGCGCGCGACCTGCGCATCGCTGGTCTTCAGCCGCACCCGCGCCGCATCGATCCCGAGCGCCTCGAACCCGGCCCGCGCCGCGCACCGCAACCCGTTCAGACAGGTCTCCGGCTCGGACCCGTCCGCATTGATGATCCGCATGCCGAAATCAGCGGAGTCCTTCCCCTCGGTCAGGAGTAGAATTCCGTCCGATCCCACCGGCCCCGCCCTATCGCAGAGCGTTCGCGCGATCCGCCCCCAGCTCGCATCGTCTAGCTGGAGGTCGCGTGCATCGATCAGGGCGAAGTCGTTCCCCGATCCGTGGCATTTGGTGAGGCGCAGTTCCATGGCTTCCGCTCTACGCGCGCCGGGCCGTGACGCAACCGCAGTTCGGCTTGGCCCGCGCAAACGGGCGCTGGCGTGACCCGCGCCAAGCTGCCACAAGGCGCGCGATGGACGGCATTCTGTTCCTCGCCGTGGTGGCCCTGGGCATCGTCGCAATTGCGCAGGGCCAGCGGTTGCGCGCGCTGACGCGGCGGATCGAATGGCTAGAGCGCGGTCAGCCCGCGCCCGCGCGACCGCTCGACCCGGTACGGTCGGCAGCGCCGCCACCGACCGCCCCCATCGCAACAGCCGCCCCCGCGCCGGTGCGGGCTGCCCCCGCAGCAGCGTCGCCGCGCCCGCCCGCCAAGGCCCCACCGCCGGCGCCCAAGCCGGGACCGGCGGCGGCCCGCCCCAGCCTCGAATCGCTGATCGGCGCGCGGTTGCCGGTGTGGATCGGTGCGGTCGCGCTGGTCGTCGCCGGCTTCTTCCTCGTGCGCTATTCGATCGAGATCGGCCTGCTCGGCCCCGGCGTGCGCACGATCCTTGCCGCCTTGTTCGCCGCATTGCTGGTCGCCGCGAGCGAGGCAGCACGCCGCATCCCCACGCTGCGCGACGATCCCCGCATCGCCCAGGCGCTGGCCGGGGCCGGCATCGCCAGCGCCTATGGCACATTGTACATCGCCGCCGCGATCTACCGCTTCATGGGGCCGCTGCCCGCATTCGGGCTGATGCTCGCGGTCACTGCGCTCGGCCTTGTTCTCGCGCTCCGCCACGGCCCGCCGACCGCAGTCCTCGCGCTCGCAGGCGGCTTCGTCGCGCCGCTCGTCGCGGGCTATGACGCGGCCGGGATCGGCCCGCTGCTGACCTATCTCGCGCTGTTCACCGCCGCCTTGTTCGGACTTGCGATCCACCGGCGCTGGCCGTGGCTCGCCATCGCCGCGACGGTCGCGGCGTTCGCCTGGGTCAATTTCCTGCTCTTCGCACTTTCTAACAGCATCCTCGACGCTCCGGCGGCGTTCGTCGTCGTCCTCGCCATCGCCGCGACCATCGCGCTTCCCCGCGCGGGAGCCACCGCGCGCTGGCTGCGCATCGCGCCGATGCTTGCCGGCCTCATCCAGATCTTCTTCTTCGCCCCCGAGCTTGGGTTCGACGCGATATTCTGGGGGTTCTACGTCATCCTCGCCGCCGCCGCGCTGTTCCTTGCGTGGCGAGATTTACAGTATCTGCCGGGCGCGCTCGCGGCGCTCGGCCTCGCGCTCGTTCTGCTCGCCCTGGGCCTGATCGTGCCGCATGGCGGCGTCACGCTGCTCGCTGCCCCCATCCTGGCCGCGCTGTTCGCGGTCCCGGGTCTCGCGCTGCTCGATCGGGGGCGGAGCTGGGCAGTCATCGCGATCGGCGGGCTCGCCGGTCCCGTGCTGCTCGCCAATCTTTACAAGCCCGGCCTGCTCGACACCTGGCAATGGGCCGCACTCCAACTCTCCGCCGCCGCGCTGGCGGCGTGGACCAGCTGGCGCCGGCGTACCGCGATCAACCAGCGCGATCCTGGTCTGATCGGCGGCGCGCTCGCCGCTGGCATCCTGGCCACGACGGGGATCGCCCAGTTCCTTTCGCTCGACTGGATCGCGGTTCCGCTCGCCCTCGCGACGATCGCGCTTGGCCTGTGGGCGCGACGGACACAGGATCAGACGCTGTTCGGGCTTCCCGCATTGGGCTTCGCTGCCTTGGTCGCCGCCGCGGTGATTCCGCTGGGCAGCTATGCGCTGCTCATCGCCGAGTCGGCGACCGGCGGCACGCTCCCGGCGCGCGCACTGCCATCGCTCACCGATGCGCTGCGCAGCCTGTTGCCCCCGATTGTCGCGGTCGCGGCCCTCGCTCCGGACGCGCGTCAGTTCGCCGAGATGCGCCGCGCCGTGCTCGGCCTCGCCATCGCCAGTGGCCTGATGCTGGCCTATCATCTCGCCAAGCTGCCGCTGGGGATCGTAACCGACGCGCAGTTCCGCGCCTGGGGGTTCGTGGAGCGCATGCTCATTACCCAGGCGCTGTTCGCCGGCGCTTGGCTCCTGCACCGCCGCAGTGCGATGTCGGCGCTCGCCACCGCGCTGTTCGCCCTCGCGGCCGCGCGCTTCCTGTGGTTCGACCTCGCGATTCTCAACCCGGTCTTCGTCGCGCAGCAGGTGGGCAGCGTGCCCGTGCTCAATGCCGCGGTGGCGCATGCCGCGCTCGCCGCCTTCTGGGCGCATGCCTTCCTACCCAAACCCGCCAGCGTGCGCGCAGCGATGGCGCTCACCCTGCTCGCCGTCCTCGTTGCGATGCGCCAGCTGGCACATGGTACGCTCCTCACCGGCCCCATCGGCACCGGCGAAACCTACAGCTACTCCGCCGCGCTTCTCGTCCTGGCGCTGGTCTGGCTCGGGATCGGCATCCGGCGCGGGGGGCGCGACCTGCGCCTTGCCGGACTGGCCCTGCTGACGGGGGTGACGCTCAAGGTCTTCCTGATCGACGCCGCCGCGCTCGACGGGCTGTTGCGCATCCTCTCCTTCCTCGGCCTCGGCGTTGCGCTGATCGGGATCGGCTGGGTTTACACCCGCTTCCTGGCGGCGCGACCGAAAGCGTCAGTGGCGGACGGCTGAGCGGCGCGGCACCAAGGGGCCACACCGAACAGGGAGTGAGCCAATGACCCGCACCGTCCATATCGCCGACCCCGCCCAGATCGACATCGACGCCGCGCGCAACATCGCGCTGTCGGGCGAGCTCGCCAGCTATGCCCGCGCCGCCGCCGACCCGCTCGCGATGATCGAGGCCGCCAAGCTGCTCGCCGCCCTCCCGCGCGAAGCCTTCGCCCCCGGCGCCACCACCCCCGCCGCCCTCTACGCCGAGGCGCGCCTCCTCGCCCGTGGCGATCGTGCGATGCTGGGCGAGATCAATGCCGTCCAATATGGCTTCGCCCGCCCGGCGACCGGCAGCTATGCCGCGGAAAGCTGGATCGTCGGCTATCGTGGCAACGGCATCGGCCTCACCGCGAAACCGCGCCCCCGCATGCAGTTCCGCATCGGCGCGCCGGTCTGGACCGGACCGAATGTCGCGAAGGTTGCCTAAGCCATGCGCGCCGCCCTCGCCATTGCCGCAGGTCTTTCCCTCCTCGCCGCCCCCGTCGCGGCGCAGGAGTTACCGCGCCCGGTGACCGGCGCGGAGATGCGCGCCGAAGCCCGCGCCATGGCGGCCGGCGATCCGGCGCTGCTGGCCGAGGTCGATGCCGCCGAAGCCGAGGCGACGCGCGGCATTCTCGGCAACGGACCCACCTCTATCCGCCAGAGCGTCCCGGCCGGAGGAAGTTGGTCGCTTTCGCTGAAGCGCAGCGCCGACGCGGCGGCGACGATCGCGGTGCGCCGGATCGGGGCCGCACCCGTCGCGCTCACGGTCCTCGACGCCGCGGGCCGCCAGCTGTGTACCGACGCCAGTGGCGGCACGATGCTCACCTGCCGCATCGCAGCGGGTGGCGGTCCCATCGTCGCGCGGGTCGCGAACACCGGCGCTGCCGCCGCCGATATCCTGTTGCTGATGAACTGACCGGTCAGGGCAGGCGGTAGTGATCCGCCAATCGGTCCAGCGCCAGGGTGAGCACGATCCGCCCGGTGCGCGCGGGCCAGGCCAACTCCTTTTCCGCCAGCGCCATGCTCTCGCCGGCGCAGATGACCCGCCACGCGATATCGGTCAGCCCCCCTCCCAAGGGGGCCATCGCCGCATCGAAGCGACGCTTCGCGGAAATCTGCGCCAGGGTCGGGTCGAGCCCGTCTGGCGGCCCGCCCCGACGCTGCGCGGCGGGCGCCGCATCCCACCGCATGGTGACGCGCGGCCCCAGCGCCGCCAGCTCATAGTCGGCGCGCAACCGCTCTCCCGCCTCGAACTGGCGTGCGTCCACCAGCCCGCGCGCGCGCAGCCAGGCCAGCGGCGATTCGGCGTCGTTGACGCTCACGCGCCGCCCGCTGCGCCGCGCCGGAGCGTGCCGCACAACATGCCCGTCCTCGATCGTCCGTTCGACCAGTTTCCGCATCCGCCACTCTCCCGTGCTGCGAATCGGGCTTGCCATAGCGTCACGCTTGTAGGAAAGTGATTTAACCGTATCGGTTATGTGGAGAGAGCATTGATCACCGCGATCCGCGAAGTTCGCCGCGCCAAGGGTCTGACATTGGAAGAGGTTGCGGCGCGCTGCGTGCCGCCGACCACCGCGCAGACGATCGGGCGGCTCGAGACCGGAACGCGGACCGTATCGGTCGCCTGGCTCAATCGCATCGCCGCGGCGCTGGAGGTGGATGCCGCCGATCTCGTCCGCCTGCCCGATCGGCCGGATATCGCCGTCGCGGCTTCGCTCGACGCCGCCGGGGCCCATCCGCTGCGGCGTCCGGCCACCGTCGCACCGCCGGTCGCGGAGGCGGATCTCGTCGCGATCACCGTCTCGGGCGGGATCGGCGACTATCGCGCGGGCGACCAGATCTGGTGCCGCCGCCTCGCACCCGACGCCTTTGGCCAGGCGCTCAACCGCGACGTGCTGATCCCGCGCCCGGCGGGCCGGTTCCTGTTCGGCCGTCTGATCGCCCATGAGGGCGGTGGCGGGCGACTCAACATCCTGCCGCTCGGGCCAGGTGCGCGCCAGCAGGTGGTCGCCGACCCGCCCTGGATCGCCTGCGCGGTGCGCCTGATCCGCCAGCTATAGGATATTGTCCTATCTTGCGTCGAATTGGCGACAGGCGCATGCTTTCGACATCCTTTTTAGGGGAGGATGCCCATGCGAATTGCCATCGGCCTGATGGCCGCGATGCTCGTTGCCGTGCCCGCGCTGGCGGAGCCCTGGGATTTCGTGCTCGTCAATGAAACCGGCAAGCCGATCAAGCTGATCGAGATCGCCCCGACCGGGTCGACCGACTGGAAGGCCGGGTTCGAGGAAGAAGGGCGGCGCGAGCCGATTCTGAAGCCCGCGGCGCGGACCACCGTCCGGCTCGATCGCCCGTCCAGCCAATGCCGCTACGATGTGCGTGCCAGCTACGAAGACGGGACGACCGAGGTCTTTTCGAGCGCGAACATCTGCGACAACAGCTATGTCACGATCAAGCTGACAGGCGGGAAACCGGCGATCTCCGCCAACTGATGGGCGGGGATCTGGTGGGCGCTGACGGGCTCGAACCGCCGACCCTCTCGGTGTAAACGAGATGCTCTACCAACTGAGCTAAGCGCCCGCAGGCGCCCCGATAGTGCTAAGTGCGGCCCGCGTAAACAGGCTGGATCGTCGGCACGTTCCATCGCGGCGCCAAATCGGCTAGCGCGCGGGGATGAGCAGCATGCCGCCCGTCGTCACCCGTTTCGCGCCCAGCCCCACCGGCCGCCTGCACGTCGGCAATATCCGCACGGCGCTTCACAACTGGATGTGCGCGCGCAAGACGGGCGGCGCGTTCCTGCTGCGCATCGACGATACCGACGCCGAGCGGTCGCGCGAGGAGTATGTCGCGGCGATCCGCGACGATCTCGCCTGGCTGGGCCTGACGATCGACGGGGAAGCGCGCCAGTCGCAACGGTTCGATCTCTACGAGCGCCGCTTCGCCGAACTGGTCGCCGCCGGTCGGGTCTATCGCGCCTATGAGAGCCAGCAGGAGCTTGAGCTCAAGCGCAAGATCCAGCTCGGGCGCGGGCTGCCGCCGATCTACGATCGCGCCGCGCTCGCGCTGACCGAGGCCGATCATGCGCGGCTGGCGGCCGAGGGCGCCGCGCCGCACTGGCGCTTCAGGCTCGACTCCGACGCGCCGATCGAATGGACCGACCTGATCCGCGGTCCCCAGCGCTTCGACCCAGCAACGATGAGCGATCCGGTGGTGCGCCGCGCCGACGGGTCGTGGCTCTATCTGCTCCCGTCGGTGATCGACGATATCGACCTGGGCATCACCCATGTCGTGCGCGGCGAGGATCATGTGTCGAACACCGCGGCGCAGTTGCAGATGTTCGACGCGCTCGGCGCCGAACCGCCCACCTTCGCGCATGAGGCGCTGCTGACCGGCAGCGAGGGCAAGCTGTCCAAGAGGCTGGGGTCGCTGGGCGCGGATCATTTCCGCGACGCGGGGATCGAACCGCAGGCGATCGTCGCGCTGCTCGCGCGACTCGGCACCAGCGACCCGGTCGAGCCCGTCGCGGATCGCGCGCCGCTGCTCGACAGCTTCGATTTCGCCCGCTTCGGCCGCGCGCCCGCGCGCTTCGACGAGGGCGAGCTCGCCCAGCTCAATTCCCGCATCGTCCACCAGCTGCCCTTCGATGCGGTCGCTGGCCGACTTCCTGCGGGCATGGACGCCGCCGCATGGGACGCGATCCGCCCGAATCTTGAAACGGTCGCCGGGGCTGCTGCGTGGTGGCAGGTGATCGAAGGACCGGTGGCGTCCGGCGTCGATCCGGAAGATCGCGAGTTCCTGACCGCCGCCGCCGCCCACGCGGAGACGATCGACTGGTCGGGGGATCCCTGGCACGCGCTGACCGGCGCGCTCAAGGAGGCGACCGGGCGCAAGGGGCGCGCGCTGTTCCTGCCGCTGCGACGTGCGCTGACCGGCCAGGATTCGGGTCCCGACATGGCCGCGCTGCTTCCGCTGATCGGCCGCGAGCGAGCCATCGCGCGCCTGCGCGGCTGATCGGGCTCGCGCGCCACGAACGGGGATAAGTCTCTCGACGAAACCATTTTGTCGCCGCTGTGTAATGGTATATCATGCTTCGAACCGGCACAGACCGGGAATGATGGAGAGCCTGTCATGCACACCGATCGCTACCAGCCATCCGCCAACCGTCCGGCCAGCGCCGGCGCCTCGTTGCTCGTCCTTGCCACCGTCGCCTTCGGCGCCACGCTGGTGGGGCCCAGGATCGTCCCCGACATCTTCAAAACCCCGCCGCTGGTCATCGAGCAATATCCGGTACCGACGCCGCCGCCCGAACCGGTCGATCCCGTGCGCGATCAAAAGCCGACGCCGGTGCGCACGACGCCGAAACCGCACCAGCCCGACTCGCTGGTCAAACTGTCCAGCGATGCCGGAGCGATCGACTCGACCCCCGATTTCACCCCCGTCACTATCGATCCGCCCGCAGACCCCGGCCCATCCAGCAGCGGCGTCACGATCGACCCTCCCCGCGCGCCGGTGCTGGTCGGCGCCAGCGTCGACCCGCGCTACGCCGATTCGCTCCAGCCGCCCTATCCGAACTCCGAAATCCGTAACCAGACCGAAGGGAAGCTGACCGCGCGGGTGCTGGTCGGAGTCGACGGGCGGGTGAAGGACATCGAGATCACCCGCTCACCCAGCAAGGGTCTCGCCGACGCGACGCGCCGCCACGCCCTCGCCAAATGGCGCTTCAAGCCAGCGACGCGCGACGGCGTTCCCTATGAAAGCTGGATGACGATGTCGCTCAATTTCCGGCTGGTCGACTGAGCGGGGCTGGCCCATGCGCGCCACAGCCCCTATCTTGCCCCCATGAGATTCTTCAAACCCGATCGCCCGGTCTCGCCGGTCGGCGCGCTGGCGGATTTGCGGAGCGTGCTCCGCATCCGCCATCGCTACCAGGTCTGGTTCCTGCTCGCCGCCGCGATCGTCACCGGTCTGATCCTGTTCGGATTCTACAAGGATTCGCTCTTCGTGGCGCCGTACAAGCGTGAGATCATCTATTTCGAGAACTGGCGCGCCGACCGCACGCTCGACGAGATCATCGCGCAGCAGAAGATCGACGAGCCGATTCGCCAGAAGCGACTGGCCGAGGAAAAGGCGCGCAAGGAAAAGCGCCGCCAGGAATATAAGAAGATCGACGACAAGCTGAAAGAAATGGGCATTTGAACGACGGCGCGTGGATGGGCGCCGCCCTCGCGCTCGCCGAACGCGGGCGCGGGCGAACCGCGCCCAATCCCAATGTCGGCTGCGTGATCGTCGCGCATGATCGCGTGATCGGGCGCGGCTGGACCCAGCCCGGCGGGCGCCCGCATGCCGAGGCGATGGCGCTGGCACAGGCCGGCCCGGCAGCGCGCGGCGCCACGGTGTATACCACGCTAGAACCCTGCGCTCACGAATCGCCGCGTGGCCCGGCCTGCGCCGATTTACTGGTCGATGCGGGAGTCGCGCGCGTCGTGGTGGCGCTGGGCGATCCTGATCCGCGTACCGATGGCCAAGGCATCGCCCGCCTGCGCGCGGCGGGGATCGACGTGACCGCGTCGATTTGCGCCGATGGGGCGCGGCGCAGCATGGCGGGCTTCCTCACGCGGCGCGCACACGGTCGCCCGCACGTGACGCTCAAGCTCGCCACGTCGCTCGATGGCTGCATCGCGCTGGCCAATGGCGAGAGCCGCTGGATCACCGGCCCGCGCGCGCGGGCGCATGCGCATCTCGAGCGCGCCCGGCACGAAGCGATTCTGGTCGGTCGCGGCACGCTCACCGCCGACGATCCGAAGCTGGATGTGCGCGTGCCGGGACTCGAAGATCGCGGGCCGCGTCGTATCCTGCTTTCCACGCGCGCCGAACCCGGTTGGGAGCAGATCGCCGCGCCGGACGCCATCGCGTCGCTCGCCGGCGTCGACCATCTGCTGGTCGAGGGCGGTGCGCAGACTGCTGCCGCGTTCCTGCGTGCCGACCTTGTCGATCGCCTGCTGCTCTACCGCGCGCCGATCCTGCTCGGCGGCAAGCCCGGCCTCGCCGATCTCGGCCTCGACACCCTCGCTCCGGCGCATGGCTGTTGGCGGCTTTACGACGCGCGCATGCTTGGCAGCGACCGGATCGAGGTCTACGAGCGCGTCAAAGGATAGGGCCAGAAGAGCACGATGTTCACCGGAATCATCACCGATGTCGGCACGATCGAAGCGGTCGAGAACCGCGGCGATCTGCGCATCCGCATCGCCACTGGCTATGATATGGCTACGGTCGACCTCGGCGCATCGATCGCCTGTTCGGGCGTGTGCCTGACCGTGGTCGACAAGGGTCCGGGCTGGTTCGCGGTCGATGTCTCGCACGAAACCGTGTCGCGCACCGCCGCGCAATGGAGCGATGGGCAAAAACTCAACCTCGAGCGCGCGCTGCGGGTCGGCGACGAATTGGGCGGTCACATCGTCACCGGCCATGTCGACGGCGTCGGCACCGTGCTCGGCATCTGCCCCGAAGGCGATTCGAAGCGCATCGGCATCGCGGTTCCCGCCGCGCTCGCGCCGTTCATCGCCGCCAAGGGGTCGATCACGATCGACGGCGTCTCGCTGACCGTCAACGAAGTCGCCGACCAGCCCGACGGCACCGCGCACTTCGCGATCAACCTCATTCCGCATACTCAGGCCGTCACCACCTTGGGCGCCCTCGCCCAGGATCAGGCCGTCAACCTGGAGATCGACGTGCTCGCCCGCTATCTCCAACGCATGGAGGCCGTACGTGGCCAAAGCTGAACAAGCCAATGAAGTCCGGCGCCTTCCCCACGCCTTCCTCTCCTCGCCCGAGGAGATCATCGATGAGGCGCGCAACGGCCGCATGTTCATCCTGGTCGATGACGAGGATCGCGAGAATGAGGGCGATCTGATCATTCCCGGCCAGATGGCGACGCCCGACGCGGTCAACTTCATGGCCCGCCATGGCCGCGGCCTGATCTGCCTGGCGATCACGCAGTCGCGCGCCGACCAGCTCGGGCTGGAGCCGATGTCGCGTCGCAACGGCACCAGCATGGGGACCGCCTTCACCGTGTCGATCGAGGCGAAGGAAGGCGTGACCACCGGCATCTCCGCGGCCGACCGCGCACGCACCATCGCCGTCGCCACCGACGGGACCAAGAGCGCCGCCGACATCGTGTCGCCCGGCCATGTCTTCCCGCTGGTCGCGCGCGAGGGCGGGGTACTCGTCCGCGCCGGCCACACCGAAGCCGCAGTCGACGTGGCGCGGCTGGCCGGACTCAACCCGTCGGGCGTGATCTGCGAGATCATGAAGGACGACGGCACGATGGCGCGGCTGGACGATCTCGTCTCGTTCGCGCAATTCCACAATCTCAAGATCGGCACGATCCGCGATCTGATCGCCTATCGCCGCCGCTACGATCACCTGGTCGAGCGGCGCGCGGAGACAATGTTCACGAGCCGCTGGGGCGGCGACTGGCGCGCGATCACCTTCTGGAACAAGGCGACCGGCACCGAGCAGATCGCCCTGACCAAGGGGCACATCGATCCGGACAAGCCGACACTGGTTCGGATGCACGCCCTGTCCGCGTTCAGCGACATCTTCGGCGACGCCGACAAGCGCGGACATCTGCTCCAGCGGTCGATGGAGATCATCGGCGCGGAAGGCGCGGGCGTCGTTGTGGTCATCAACAAGCCGCGCGCCGACGCATTTACCATGGCGGTCGAGCGCAAGGCCGGCAAACGCAGTGACAGCGACATGGAAGAATTGCGCGACTATGGCGTCGGCGCGATGATCCTGAGCGAATTGGGCGTCGAAGAAATGGTGCTGTTGACCAACACGCACCACACGCTGGTCGGTCTCGACGGCTATGGGCTGCGCATCGTCGGCGAGCGCGCGATCGATCTGGAGGGCGAATGATGGCGCATATCCTGATCGTCGAAGCGCGCTTCTACGACCATCTCAACGACATGCTGCTCGCCGGCGCGCGCGCCGCGATCGAGGCGGCGGGCCATTCGCATGAGACGATCACCGTTCCGGGCGCGCTGGAGCTGCCGGGCGCGATCGTCATGGCCGAGGATACGCAGCGCTTCGACGCCTATGTCGCGCTCGGCGTGGTGATCCGGGGCGAAACCTATCATTTCGAGATCGTTTCGAACGAGAGCGCACGCGGGATTATGGCGCTGACGATGGACGGCATTCCGATCGGCAATGGCGTGCTGACCACCGAGGACGAGGCGCAGGCGATCCGCCGCGCCGATCCCGCGCAGCTCGACAAGGGCGGCGGGGCGGCGGAAGCTGCGCTCGCGATGCTGGCGCTCAAGCAGCGGCTGTGATGCTCCGGTCACACTCGCTTGATGGTGGCACCGGCCACTGCAGAGCCCCAGGATGACCCACCCCGTCCTGTTTACGGAGCGGCTGATCCTGCGCCGTCCGGCGGCGGAAGATCTCGACGGCTGGGCGGCCTTTGCCGCCGATCCTGTGGCGACCACGCATCTCGGCGGACCGGTCGACCGCGCCACCGCCTGGCGCCAGCTGTGCACCATGGCGGGCGCGTGGGAGATCGATGGGTTCGCGATGTTCAGCGTGATCGAGCGCGCGACCCGCAAATGGGTCGGGCGGCTCGGCCCGTGGCAGCCCGAGGGCTGGCCCGGCACCGAGGTCGGCTGGGGCGTCGCGAGCGAGTTCGCGGGCAAGGGCTACGCGCATGAAGGTGCGGTCGCGGCGATGGACTATGCCGTCGATGTGCTCGGCTGGACGCATGTCATCCACACCATCGCGCCCGAAAACACCCGCTCGATCCGGCTTGCCCAACGATTGGGATCGACCAATGGCGGGCGGGTGAGCCTTCCCGCGCCCCATGCCGATGTCACCGTCGATGCCTGGGGCCAGAGCGCAGAGCAGTGGCGCGCGGGGCGGTCCTCCCGGTGACCGCAATGCCGCCCAGCCGCTACAAGGTGGTCGAGCGGGGGCGGCGGCTGGTGGTGATCGATACGCTGACGGGACGACCCGCCAGCCCGGAACATGGTTCGGTCGAAGCGCCCGCACCGCGGAGCCGGGGCAAGCCACCGTCCACAACCGGCACCCGTCCGGTAGAGGAGCTTGCGGCGCGCCGCATCGACGATCGCAGTGGTGCGGCAATCGTGACCACATCGCCGCTGTACGACCTGAAGGCGCCGCGCAGCATCGTGCTGGACGATCGCTTCAACGATCGTATCGGCAAGGCGATCGGCGGCTGGATGATCGGGCTGTTCAGCGGCCTCGGCTTCGCCATCATCTTCTTCCCCTGGCTGATGGTCGTGCCGGTGATCGCCCTGCTCCAGCCAAAGGTCCGCGCGGCGATCCGCCAGTGGATCACTTCGCGGCTGGACGAGGTTCAGGCTGCTTCCTGATCCGCCAACGCCGGATAGTCGACATAGCCTTCCGGCCCCTGGCTGTACCAGGTCGCCATATTGCTCTCGTTGAGGGGTGCGCCGGTGCGAAGCCGTTCGGGCAGGTCGGGATTGGCAAGGAAGGTGCGGCCAAAGCTCACCGCGTCGGCAACGCCGCTGTCCAGCGCCGCCTGCGCCTGCTCACGCGTCACATAGTCGGAATTGACGACCAGCGGACCGGCAAAGGCCTTGCGGATCGCCGGGCTCAGCTTGGGCACTTCGGTGCGGCCGAACGTGCCGTCGGGTCCCGGCTCGCGCAATTCGAGGAACGCGATGCCGAGTTCGGACAGACGCGCGGCCGCGGGGACGAACAGCCTTTCGGGATCGCTGTCGTCGACTCCCTGGCTTGCTCCGTTGGGGGACAGGCGCACGCCGGTGCGGTCGGCCCCGGCGACCGACACGACCCGCTCCGCGACCTCGCCGAGCAGGCGGATGCGGTTCTCCACGCTCCCGCCATACCGGTCGGTGCGCAGGTTGGCGCCGTCGCGCAGGAACTGGTCGATCAGATAGCCATTGGCGGCATGGATCTGCACGCCATCGAACCCGGCCTTCAGCGCGTTGTCGGTGGCGCGGGCATAATCGTCGAGGATGCCGGGAATCTCGTCGATGTCGAGCGCACGGGCCATTTCGGAGGGCTGGCGGCCCTCATAGGTGTGCATATGCCCGGACGTCTGGGTGGCCGAGGACGATACCGGCTGCTCGCCCGTGACCGAGCTATGGACCTGGCGGCCCATGTGCCACAGCTGCGCGACGATGCGCCCGCCTGCGGCATGGACCGCCGCAGTCACCGGCTTCCACCGATCGACCTGCGCATTGGTCCACAGGCCGGGCGCGAATGGCCAGCCCAGCCCCTGACGGCTGATCCCGGTCGCCTCGGAAATGATCAGGCCGGCCGACGCGCGCTGCGTGTAATATTCCGCCATGATCGGCGTCGGCACCGCGTCGCGATCCGCGCGGCCGCGCGTCAGCGGCGCCATCAGGATTCGGTTGGGGGCTGCGATCGCGCCGAGGCGCAGGGGGTCGAACAGATCGGGCATATGGGTTTTTCGCTCCACAGGGTTGCGTTGCAACAAACTTAGGACGCTAAGCGCGCAATGCACGACTCCGCCACCCCAAGAAAAGCTGCGCCGCCGCAAACGGTCGCTGCTTTGCCCTTTGCCGCGCTGCTGCTCGGCAATCTGGCGCTGGCATTCGGGCCGTGGTTCGTGCGCGCCGCCGATGTCGGGCCGGTGGCGGCCGGCTTCTGGCGGCTCACGCTCGGCGTCCCGGTGCTGTTCGCGATCCTGCTGGTCGGGCGCGGCAAGCCGCTGCAGGGGACAGGCGGCCTGTGGGGCGTGCTGGTGATCGCGGGCGTCGTGTTCGCGGGCGACCTTGCCGCCTGGCATCTCGGCATCCTCCAGACCAACCTCGCCAATGCCGCGCTGTTCGGCAATTCGGCGACGTTGATGTACCCGATCTGGGGCTTCCTGATCGCGCGCGCCTGGCCGACCCGGCAACAGGGGGTGGCGCTGGGCCTCGCGGCGATCGGCGCGGGGCTGCTGCTCGGCCGCTCCTACGAGCTTTCGCCGCAGAATCTGGTCGGCGACCTGCTCTGCCTGCTCGCAGGCGCGCTCTACACCGTCTATTTCATCATGATGGCGCGCGCCCGCGCCGCGATGGCGCCGCTGCCCGCGCTTGCCTGGTCGAGCCTTGCCGGGACGGTCCCGTTGCTCGCCTTCGCGACCTTGCTGGGCGAGCAGATCTGGCCGCAAAACTGGGGTGTGCTGGTCGGCCTCGCGCTGGCCAGCCAGGTCGTCGGCCAGGGGCTGATGATCTATGCGCTCGGCCACCTCTCGCCGCTTGTCGTCGGGATTGCGTTGCTCACCCAGCCGGTGGTGGCCGGAACCGTCGGCTGGATCGTCTATGGCGAGCGGCTCGGTGCGCCCGATCTGATCGGTGCAGCGCTGGTCGCGATCGCACTCGTACTGGTGCGACGTGGCAAGGCACCGCCCGGACAGGTTGCGTCGAGCGAGGCAGAGGCTAAATCTGACGCATGACCGATGTTGCCGACATGACGCTCGACGAACTGCGCGAAGCCCTGGCCCCGCATCTGGCGCCCAATGCCGCGTTCGATGGCTGGAGCGCGGCGGCCGTCGCAGCGGCGGCGGGCGCGATCGGCGCCGATCCCGATATCGCCCGGCTGGCGATTCCCGCGAAACCGATCGAGATGATCGATCTGTGGTTCGCGCATGTCGACCGCGAGATGGGGCGCCGCCTGCCGCCCGAGCGGCTCGCGACGATGAAGATTCGCGAAAAGATCACGGCGCTGGTCGAGGCGCGGCTCGACATTCTCGCCCCGGATCGCGAAGCGCTGCGCCGCGCGGTCGCGATCCTCGCCATGCCGCAAAATGCCGCGCGCGCCGCGCGACTCGGCTGGCGCTCGGCCGACGCGATGTGGCGCCTCGCGGGCGACACCGCCACCGACTATAACCATTATACCAAGCGCGCGATGCTCGCGGGCATCTACGCCGCGACGATCGCCGCATTCCTGAGCGACGAGAGCGACGGCCAAACCGACAGCCGCGCCTTCCTGTCGCGCCGGATCGACAACATCATGGCGTTCGAAAAGACCAAGGCAAAGCTGGCGGCGCGCTCCGACCACCGTTTCAGCATGTCGCGCTTCATCGGCCGGCTGCGCTACAACGCGCGGTGATCGCGCTTCCCTATCCTGCCCTCCACGCCAGTCACGGCGGAATCTGGATCGCCACCGAGGACGGCACGCGCAGCGTCGGGCGCGGCGAGGCGGTGCGGATCGCGGCGGACACTCCGGTCATCCTGCTCAATGCCCCGCTCGCGGCGCAACGGCTCGGCTATGCCGACCTCTCGGGCCTCGACCTGCTCGAACTGTTCGCTTTCCTGCGCCCGGCGCGCTTCATGGTGCCGACCCCCCGCGGCCTCTCCCGCACCCTCGGGATCGACGGCCCCGCGAGCGACGCCGAGGTGGCGCCGTTTCTGCGCCGTGCCGCCGAGGCGATGCTGGCGATCGCGGACGGCGACTGGCCCGAGCGCGAGGGCGCGTGGCACGCCGCCCAGTCGCTGGCGCGCCTGCGCTGGAGCTGGGCGCCGATGCTGTCGCAGCGGCTGACTCGCCCCGAAAAAGCCGAGCGCTGGCTGTTCTCGCGCCTGCCGGAATGGAGCGAGGCCCCCCCGCGCACTGCGCCGCGTACCGTGACGCTCGATCCCGGGGCGGTGCGCGACCAGCTCGCGGGGCTGACCGGCGCGGGCGCGGAGGAGCGCGATGGGCAGCGCCGCTATGCCGAAGCCGCCGCCAGCGCCTTCGCGCCGCGCTCGCTGCGCGATTCGCCAAACCTTGTGCTGGCGGAAGCGGGGACCGGGATCGGCAAGACGCTGGGCTATCTCGCGCCGGCCTCGCTCTGGGCGACGCAGGCGGACGGCGCGGTATGGATCTCGACCTTCACCAAGGCGCTGCAACGCCAGCTCGGGCATGAGAGCGAACGGCTGTTCGCCGATCCCGAGCAGCGCCGCAAGCGCATCGTCACGCGCAAGGGGCGAGAGAATTACCTCTGCCTGCTCAATCTTGAGGATGCGCTGCAGGGCGGGTTTGCGGGGCGCGCGGCGGTGCTGGCGCAGCTGGTGGCGCGCTGGGCCGCCTATAGCGCCGATGGCGACATGATCGGCGGCGATTTGCCCGGCTGGCTTCCCTCGCTGTTCCGCCGCAACGGATCGACCGCGCTCACCGACCGGCGCGGCGAGTGCGTCTATGCCGGATGTCCGCACTATCGGAAGTGCTTCATCGAACGCGCCGCGCGGGCGAGCGCGGAGGCGGACATCGTCATCGCCAATCACGCGCTGGTGATGGTCAATGCCGCGCGCGGGCGCGAAACCGGCACCCGCCCCACCCGCTATGTCTTCGACGAGGGCCACCACCTGTTCGATGCCGCCGACGCCATGTTCGGCGTCGCGCTGTCGGGGCAGGAGACGATCGAGCTGCGCCGCTGGGTGACGGGGCCGGAGGGCGGGTCGCGCGGGCGCCGTCGCGGACTCGCCGCGCGCCTGTCCGACGTGGCGAGCTATGACGAGGCGGGGGCGCAGGCGATTGCCGACGCGGTGGATGCGGCGCGTGCGCTTCCCTCCGACGGCTGGCTTCAGCGGCTCGCCGAAGGGCAGCCCTTCGGCCCGATCGAGCATCTGCTCGCGGCGGTGCGCGGCCTGGTCTATGCGCGCGACGCCGACGGATCGGGCGAGGCAGGATACGGGATCGAGACCGAGCTGGCCGAGCCCGACCCGGCGCTGATCGACGCGACGCCGGGCGCGGCCGCCGCGCTGGAACAGCTGCTGCGCCCGTTGATGGCGCTCGGACGGCGGCTGGAGGCGGTCCTCGACGAGGCACCGGACTGGATGGACGGCGCGGCGCGTGCGCGAGTCGAGGGTGCGATCGCCTCGCTCGGCTGGCGCGCCGAAACGGTCGCGGCGTGGCTGGCGCTGGTCGCGCGGATCGGCGGCCCAGCGAGCGCGGAGTTCGTCGACTGGCTCGCGGTCGAGCGGATCGAGGGACGCGAGATCGATATCGGTGTGCATCGCCGCTGGCTCGACCCGACCAAGCCCTTCGCCGAAACGGTGCTCAAGCCCGCCCATGGCGCGCTCGTCACCTCGGCAACGCTGCGCGCGGGGGGCGATTGGGAGGTGGCGGAAAGCCGCAGCGGCGCCCAGCATTTGCTCCACCCGCCGCTGCGGTTCGAAGCGCCATCGCCCTTCGACTATGCCGGGCGATCCGAGGTCTTGATCGTGACCGATATCAAACGTGGCGACATGGGCGCGCTGGCCGCTGCCTATGCCCGGCTGATCGTCGCGGCGCAGGGCGGGACGCTGGGCCTATTCACCGCGATCCGACGGCTGCGCGCCGTCCATGCGCGGATCGCCGACCGGCTCGCGCGCGAAGGGCTGCCGCTCTACGCCCAGCATGTCGATCCGATCGACACCGGCACGCTGGTCGACATCTTTCGTGACGATCCCCGCGCGTCGCTGATCGGCACCGATGCGCTGCGCGACGGGGTCGACGTGCCCGGCCGATCGCTGCGGCTGGTGGTGATGGAGGGCGTGCCCTGGCCCAAGCCCAGCGTGCTGCATGCCGCGCGCAGGCTCGCCAATGGCGGAAGCGCCTATGACGATCGGCTCGTCCGCGCGCGATTGGCACAGGCGTTCGGGCGGCTGATCCGCCGCGCCGACGACAGCGGCGCCTTCGTTCTGCTGTCCTCAGCCATGCCCTCGCGCCTGCTCTCGGCCTTCCCGCCCGACACGCCGGTCGCCCGGATCCCGCTCGATGAAGCGATCGAGCGCGTGCGACGTCTTTCCTCCGTCGCATCGCTGGGGCAGAAGGCCGGCGAACATGTCGAACCGGAGGCCCGATGAAGACGCTGACGTTGCTGCGCCACGCCAAATCGAGCTGGGACGATTCCGTCGCACGCGATTTCGATCGCCCGCTCAACGCGCGCGGCCAGCGGGCGGCTGCCACGGTCGGGCGCCACATGCGCAGCGAAGGACTGGAGTTCGATCATGTCGCCGCTTCCCCCGCGGTACGGGTGGTCGAGACGATCGAGCATGTCGAAACCGGCTATGGCAGCGAACTTGCTCCGGCCTGGGACCGGCGCATCTATCTCGCCTCCGCATCGAGCCTGCTCGACATCGTCCACGAGCTTCCCGCCGGGGCCGACAGCGTATTGCTGATCGGCCATAATCCGGGGCTGGAGGATCTCGTGCTGTTGCTGGTCCCGGATCGGGCGAACGATGCACTCCGCGATTCGGTGGAAGAGAAATTCCCGACCGCCGCGCTGGTGGAGATGCACTTCGATACCGACGCATGGTCGGAGGTGCGCGCTGGTGGCGCGACGCTGATCCGGTTCGTGCGCCCCCGCGACCTCGACCCAGCGCTGGGGCCGGACCGCTAAGCGCTGCGGTTCAGCCGTCGCCGTCGAGCGCGGCGCGCAGCTTGTCGCGTACGGCTACCAACGCAGCTGGCCGTTTACGTTGCGCGCCCCGCTCCGCATCGAGCAGCCGCTGGACTCCGCGGATCGTGTACCCTTCCCTGCCGAGCAGGGCATCGATCCGCCGTACCAGCGCGACATCGTCCGGCCGGTAATAGCGACGGCCGCCTGCGCGCTGTAGCGGACGCAATTGTGGAAAACGCGTCTCCCAATACCTCAATATGTGCTGAGGTCGGCCGATTTCCTGCGCAAGCTCGCCGATCGTCCGGAAGGCTTCGGGGCTCTTCTCGGGACCGCTCCGCATCTCATCCCCCGTCGACGATCCGATCGCGCAACATCTGGCTCGCGCGAAAGGTCAGCACGCGGCGCGGTGCGATCGGTACCTCAACCCCCGTCTTGGGGTTGCGGCCCACCCGCTCCCCCTTGTCGCGCAGGATGAAACTGCCGAAGCCGGAAATCTTTACATTCTCGCCCTTGGAGAGCGCTTCGCACATATGGCCCAGGATCTGCTCGACCAGCCGCGAAGCGTCGGCGCGCGAAAGCCCCATGTCGCGGTGCAGCGCATCGGCGAGATCGGCTCGTGTCAATGTCGCGGCGGTCGCCATCGCGGAAAAACCCTCTTACCCCGGTCGATAACCGTATCACATTAGGGGCTTCGCGCAACCATCGTTGCGCCTTCGTTATGATACTGTAGAAATACGATCAGAAGCGTACGATCGCCGCGCCCCAGGTAAATCCGCCGCCCATCGCCTCCAGGACGAGCAGGTCGCCGACCTTGATCCGGCCGTCGCGGACGGCTGCGTCGAGGGCGAGCGGCACCGACGCCGCCGAGGTATTGGCGTGCTGATCGACGGTCACCACCACCTTTTCCGGTGCCAGGCCCAGCTTGCGGGCCGTCGCATCCAGGATGCGGGCGTTCGCCTGGTGCGGGACGACCCAGTCGACATCTTCCGCTCCCAGGCCAGCCGCGGTCAGACCCTCGTTCATGACGGCCGCAAGGTTGACCACCGCGTGGCGGAACACTTCCTTGCCCTTCATGCGCAACTTGCCGACCGTGCCGGTGGTCGAGGGGCCGCCGTCGACATAGAGAAGCTGGTTGTGCCGGCCGTCGGCGTGCAGCTTGGTCGCGAGCACGCCGCGTCCGCCGTGGGTAGCGGTTTCCTGCGCTTCCATCACGATCGCCCCAGCGCCGTCGCCGAACAGCACGCAGGTCGCGCGATCTTCCCAGTCGAGAATGCGGCTGAACGTCTCGGCACCGATGACCAGCGCACGGCTCGCCGAGCCCGCGCGGATCATGCTCTCAGCCACCTGAACCGCGTAGAGAAAGCCCGAGCACACTGCGGCGACGTCGAACGCGACGCAATCATCGATGCCCAGCGCCGCCTGGACGCGCGTGGCACTCGCCGGAAACGTCTGGTCGGGGGTAGCGGTCGCGAGGACGATCAGGTCGATGTCCGTTGCAGCGGTCCCTGCAGCCGCCAGCGCCGCGCGTGCCGCATCGGTCGCGAGCGTCGATGTCGTCTCGTCCGGCCCGGCGATGTGACGGAAACGAATTCCGGTGCGCTCGACGATCCATTCGTCGGAGGTGTCCACCTGCTCCGCCAGTTCGGCATTCGATACGCGGCGCGCGGGCAGCGCCGATCCGGTCCCGATAATCACCGCGCGCCGCGTGGTCGCCGCGCTCGTTGCATCATTCATGCTGCCTGGGCCTCGAAATTGCCGAGATCCTCGGCGATGCGGCGGGTCAGATCGTCGCGCACCATCTTCGCCGCGACGCCGATCGCGGTTTCGACGCCGACCTCATTCGCGCTGCCGTGACTTTTCACCACGATGCCGTTGAGGCCCAGAAACACCGCGCCGTTATGGTTGTTGGGATCGAGATGATGCCGCAGCAGATCGGTCGCGGGCCGCGAGATGAGGAAGCCGATCTTCGACCGGATCGAGCTGGAAAAGGCGCGACGCAGTAGATCGGCGACGAAGCGGGCGGTGCCCTCGACGGTCTTGAGCGCGATATTGCCCGAAAAGCCGTCGCACACGATCACGTCGACATCGCCCCGCGAAAGCGCATTTCCCTCCACGAACCCGGAGAACTTGAGCGGGAGATGGGTCGCGGCGCGCAATTTCTGCGCAGCATCGCGGATGCTGTCGGTGCCCTTGAGCTCTTCGGTACCGATATTGAGCAGCGCGACGCGCGGAGCCTCCAGATCGAGCACCGTTCGCGCATAGGCGGCGCCCATCACCGCGAACTGGATGAGATTTCGGCTGTCGACTTCGGTATTCGCGCCAAGATCGAGCATCACGACATCGTTCGCGCCCAGCGTCGGCATGCGCGCCGCCAAAGCAGGCCGGTCGATTCCGGGCATGGTGCGCAGCGACAGCTTCGCCATCGCCATCAATGCCCCGGTATTGCCCGAGGAAACCGCAGCGGCCGCCTCGCCACGCTTCACCAGATCGATGGCGATGCCCATCGAAGTCGTCTTGGCGCGGCGTATCGCCTGGCTCGGCTTGTCGTCAGCGGTAACGACTTCCGGCGCGTGGACGATTTCCGACGCGGCGGTGAGGTTCGGGTGGCTCTTCAGCCCCTCGCGAATCGCATCCTCGTCGCCGACCAGCACGAAGCGCATGCCGTCATACCGGCGTCGCGCGCGTGCGACCCCGGCGAGCATCACCGCCAGCCCCTCGTCGCCGCCCATCGCATCGACGGCGATTCGCGCGCTGGAGGTCATAGCTGCCGGTCCTCGATTATCTGAGCCCTAAGTCTCGGGGCTCAGCCCTCGGCCGAGACGATTTCACGGCCATTATAATGGCCGCATGCGCCGCACAGCACGTGCGGACGCTTGAGTTCGCCGCAGTTGGGGCATTCCTGGAATGCCTCGACCTTCAGCGCGTCATGCGACCGGCGCATGCCACGGCGGCTCGGCGAAACTTTTCTCTTGGGGACGGCCATTTCGGCAAACCTTCTTGAAACTGTCGTCTAAAAACTGGATCGCGATACGCCCATGACAGCCAACGGGCAAGCACCGGGGCCCCGGCACTCGCCGGACTGCCTGGAGCCAGTCGCGAAGCGAGCGAGCGCCTATAGCGATTCTCGACCAAGTTGCAAGGCGAAGCACTACATGGCAGCGGTGCGGCGTCGAAAACAAGGGGAGGCCTTATGGAAGCGATCATCCTACCGGTCACGATCGTCACGGCCGCTGCATGCGCGTTCGTCAATATCTGGCTCGCGGTGCGAATCGGCGCGGTACGCCGTGCGGAGAACATCTCGATCGGAGACGGGGGGAACAGCCGGCTGATCGCGCGGATGCGGGCGCAGCTCAATTTCGCCGAATATGCGCCGATCGTGTTGATCCTGATGGGCCTCATCGAACTGGCGGTCGGCACCGAGACGTGGCTGTGGCTCGTGGCAGGCGCGTTCATCACCGCGCGCATTCTGCACCCGATCGGCATGGATGGGTGGGGCGCCGGGCGCGTGATCGGGATCGCGCTGACCCTGCTCGTCACCATCGGCCTTGCCGGATATGCCGCCAGTATCCCGTTCCTCGCGCTCGACGACACCCAAACGATCGTGGCGCAATAGCCGCCGCTTCGACGCATCGATTGCGTTTCACAGGCCGCAGGCGCATGCTGCACGGCAGCAACAGCCTGGAATCCTTAGATGTCTGCCTATCCGCTGAGCTCTTACGGGGCGACACGCCATGGCTGATCTTCAACATCCGGTTCTTGCCGGCGATCTGCTTTCGACGGCACATCGTCTCCTGCGCGCCGAGCAGCGGGCGATCGCACTTCTCGACGACATCATCGACGAGGCAGCGGTGGCCGCAGCAACCGCACTCGCTGCGTGTCGCGGCCGGATTTTGACGAGCGGTATCGGGAAATCGGGCATCGTCGGTCGAAAGCTCGCGGCGACCTTGTGCTCGCTGGATGTGCCCGCCCAGTTTCTGCATGCTGGCGACGCGCTCCATGGCGACCTCGGGGCGGTCCGCGCGGAAGATATGGTGGTGGCGATCAGCTACTCCGGGACGACGCGCGAATTGATGCGCGTGATCGAGCATGCACGGGGCGTCGGCGCCGGAACCGCCGTGATCACTGCGTTCAGTCATGCCGCGATCAGCCTGCTATGCGATCATGTCCTTCTGATCCCGCAGTGCGAAGAGGGAAGCGGGGACCATGCCGCGCCGATGGCATCGACGATCGCTTCGATAGCGATGGGGGACGTGCTTGCCCTGTTGGTCGCGCAACTCAGCGGTCACCGCCGCGGCCAGATGCACGCCCTGCATCCGGCCGGAGACCTGGGCCGCAAGCTGCGCCCCCTGAAACAGGTGATGGTTGGTGGAGACCGCGTGCCTATCGTCCCGATGGATGCAGCGAGCGCACAGGTCATCCGGGAGATCACGGCCAAGGGGCAGGGCATCGTCGGCGTCGTCGATGCGCAGGGGCTGCTCGTCGGAACCGTAAGCGATGGCGATATTCGTCGCCATGCGTCGGCCATCGCGACGTGCACCGCCCGCGAGTTGATGGTGGAACATCCGATCGCGGTCGACATGGCAGCCGACATTTCCCAGGCCCTCGACCTGATGCGCCTGCATCGCGTCTCGACGATCTTCGTGGTGGAAGATGGCCGCGCCCAGGGACTGGTCCATATCCAGGATCTTCTGCGTGTCGGCATCCTCTGACGTGGATCGGGCGACCGCCGCGCGCATCCTGATCGTGGTCCCGGCGCGCTTCGGATCGCAGCGCTTTCCGGGAAAGCCGCTCGTCGGGATCAAGGGGCCAACCGGCGCCAAGCCCCTGATCCAGTGGAGCTGGGAAGCGGCGTCGACGGCACAGGATCGCGCGGACATCCTCGTCGCGACCGATGATGCGCGAATTGCGCAGGTCGTGCGCGGGTTCGGCGGGGCAGTCGCCATGACGGACAGCGCGCTGCGGAACGGAACCGAACGCTGTGCCGCGGTTCTGAGCCAGTTGGATGCGGCGCCGGACCTGGTGGTCAATCTTCAGGGCGATTCGCCTCTGGTCGCGCAGGCGCAGATCGACGCGCTGATCGATGCGTGGCTGGAAACGGGCGCGCCCGTGCTCACCCCCTACCTGACGTGCGACGCGGTGATCGGGCCTGCGCTGATGGCCGATCATGCGGCGGGTCGGGTGGGGGGCACCACCGTCGTATCGGATCTCGCCGGCAATGCCCTGTATTTTTCGAAGCGGCCCGTTCCGTTCGGGGTCGCCGACGGCCAAGGCCTCAAATTGCATCTTGGCCTTTACGCCTACACGCCATCCGCATTGCACCACTATGCAAGCCGCGCGCCGGGCCCCCTGGAAAAGGCCGAGGGGCTCGAGCAGCTGCGGTTTCTGGAACATGGGATCCCGATCCGGCTGGTCGAGGTCGAGCGCCCCTCATCCGGCTTCTGGGAGGTGAACAACCCCGAGGACGTTCCCCTCGTAGAAGAAGCGCTTGCCGCGCGCGGATGAATCCAACGTGCGCGATGGCGTCATGCAGATTTCCGGGTTATCTGCGCGGATCACCCTGGGGAACGGCCTGTTGACATGGGAAAGTTGTTGAGCCGCCTCGGCCAGTCCGAACTTC
Source organism: Sphingomonas plantiphila (assembly GCF_046000505.1). Lineage (NCBI taxonomy): Bacteria > Pseudomonadati > Pseudomonadota > Alphaproteobacteria > Sphingomonadales > Sphingomonadaceae > Sphingomonas > Sphingomonas plantiphila. Next base: position 722,929 of record NZ_JBELQC010000001.1, read on the forward strand.
GCGATGCGTTGCGTCGCATGCGGGGCGGGCTGATCGGCATCGTCGCGCTGAGCGCGATGGTCAATATCCTGATGCTGACCGGCTCCATCTATCTCATGCTGGTCTATGACCGGGTGCTGCCCGGGCAGCATCAGGCAACCCTGTTCAGCCTGTTTGTGATGGTGGTGGTCGCCTACGCATTCTATGGCGCGTTCGACGTCATGCGTTCGCGCATGCTGGCCGATGTCTCCGCGTCGCTGGACCAATCCCTGACCGAGCGTGTTCAGCAGATCGAGGGGCGCATCGCGCTCGAACGGCCCGATGCGAAGGAACTGATCAGCCCGACCCGGGATCTCGATCAGCTGCGCAGCTTCGTCGCCAGCGCCGGCCCGCCCGCACTGATCGATCTGCCCTGGATCGTCTTCTTTCTGCTCGTACTCACGCTGGTCCACTATTGGCTCGGCGTCGTGACGCTTGCAGGGATGATCGTGCTCGCGGGACTGACAGTCGCAGCGGAGCGGATCAACGCCAGGCACCTGGCCGCAGTAAACGAAGCCATGGCGCGCCGTCGCACTCTGGGCGACCGTCGCTGGCGGCATGCGGAGATCATCGCCAGCCTGGGCATGCGCGCGCGGCTGGTGACGCAATGGCGCGATGCGCACGACCTGTTTCTGAAGGAGCAGGGATCGCTGACCGATGCTTCCTCAACGCTGAGCGGCGTGAGCAAGGTCTTGCGGATGTTCCTGCAGTCGGCGGTGCTGACCGTCGGCGCGATCCTGGTGATCGACGGCAAGGCGACGGCCGGGATCATCTTCGCCAGCTCGATCCTCGCCGGACGCGCGCTCGCTCCGGTCGACCAGGCGATCGCGAATTGGCGCGGCTTCGTCACGGCGCGGCAAAGCTGGGCGCGCCTGTCCAACCTGCTCCGCCAGGTCCCGGCGCCGACGGAAGCGCGAACCGCCCTGCCCTTGCCCAGCAAAGCGCTGGCGGTCGAACATTTGACGCTCACGCCGCCATCCGCGACGCGGACGACCGTGGCCGATGCCAGCTTCTCCCTGACAGCGGGGCAGGCGGTCGGGATCCTGGGTCCCAGCGGGTCGGGGAAATCTTCGCTGGTGCGCGGGGTGATCGGCGCATGGAAGCCGGTGAAGGGCGCGGTCCGTCTGGACGGCGCCACGATCGATCAATGGGATATCGACCGCTTGGGCAGTGCCATCGGCTATCTGCCGCAATCGGTCGAGCTGTTCGGCGGGACGATCGCGCAGAATATCGCCCGGTTCGAACCCGATGCGCCCGCCGACCTGATCTTCGCTGCCGCTCGACAAGCGGGCGTGCATGACATGATCCTCAAATTTCCCGATGGCTATGATCTTCAGGTGGGTGAGGATGGTGGGCAGTTGTCTGCCGGCCAGCGCCAGCGGATCGCACTGGCGCGCGCCTTGTATCGCGATCCGTTCCTCGTCGTTCTCGACGAACCCAATTCCAATCTGGACCATGAAGGCGAGGTCGCGCTGATCCGCGCGGTGCAGCAGGTGCGTACGCGCGGCGGCATCGTCCTGATGGTCGCACACCGACCGGCGATTCTCGCCGCCGTCGATATGGCGATGCTCATGCGGAACGGCGCGATCCAGGCGTTCGGACCGCGCGATGAGGTGCTGGCCAAGGTCACCCGGCCGCGCGGCGCATCCGATTCCGCAAATGTCGCCGTTCTACCTCAGCGGGGCGGATCGGCATGAACGCGCACATGCCTGTCGATGCGGCACCGCCGGTGGAGCCCGAGCGGCCGGAAGGCGCAGACGATCGCCTGCGCCGCCGCACGCGTCATGCATTCGCGCTGATCGCCGTCCTTCTATTCGGACTGTTCGGGCTGGCGGCATTTCTGCAGATCGGCGGCGCGGTCATCGGTTCGGGCGAGGTGGTCGTCGATTCGAGCGTGCGGGTGGTCAGCCATCCGACCGGCGGCGTCCTGCGCGACGTCCTGGTGCGCAATGGCGATCGGGTACGGCAGGGGCAGGTGTTGGTCCGCCTGGACACGACCGTGACCGAGATCGGCTCGCAATCCGCGTCCACCGGTCTCGATCAGCTTCTGGCGCGCCGCGCGCGGCTGGAGGCAGAGCGCGACGGCGCGGCCGTGCTGCGATTTCCGAGCGAGCTGACGGGCAATGGCGATGCCCGCACGCAGGAAGTGATCGCGCGCGAAAAAGGTCTGTTCGATCTGCGGCGCGCCGAACTCGTCGGTACGCTGGCACTCCTGCGGCAGCGAATCGAACAGCTGGACAGCGAGATCGCTGGATATCGCGTGCAGATCGACGCAACCGAGCGGCAGCTCGTGTTGATCGAGCCCGAGCTCGAGGGATTGCGGCGGCTGCACGAGAAGCAGCTGGTGACGATCAATCGGCTGAACAGCGCAGAGCGCGCCGCCGTCCAGCTGGAGGGGAGCAAAGCGGCTTTGCAGTCGAACATCGCCCAGGCGCGGGCGCGCATCTCCGAGACTCGCGAGCAGATCCTGAACGTCACGAAGAACATGCGCAGCGATGCTGCGACCCAGCTCGCCGACGTGATCGCGCAGATCAACGAACAGCAGGTCCGGGTCGCCAGCACCGCTGATGCCGTTGCGCGCAGCGACGTCCGGGCACCCCAATCGGGGACCGTCGACAAGATCGCGTTCACCACCGTCGGCAGCGCAGTGCCGCCCGCCCAGCCCATCCTGCAGATCGTTCCAGATCGCGACACGCTGGTGGTCGAGGCCCGGATTCGACCGCAGGATGTCGACCAGGTGCGAACCGGCCAGGATGCGCGCGTCACATTTTCCGGCCTTGATCGCCAGACCACGCCCGACATCCCCGGAACGGTGATCTTCGTGTCACCCGAACTCACGCGCGACGATCGTACCGGAATGTCCTTTTACCGCATTCGCGTGAGGATCGACGGGGCAGTCGCTACGCGGAATACGCCGGTCGCGCTGAAAGCCGGCATGCCGGCGGAAGTTTTCGTCGCCACCGGGGAGCGCTCGATGCTGTCCTATCTGGTCAAGCCGATGATCGACCAGATCCGGTACGCCTTCCGCGAAGGGTGACGTCGCGTCGGGAAAAAATGGTGCTGCCGGTGAGGATTGAACTCACGACCTCAGCCTTACCAAGGATGCGCTCTACCACTGAGCTACGGCAGCACTCGGCGCGGGCGGCAGGGTCCGGTCCGCGCGGGGAGCGGCCCTTTTGCGCGGGAGCGGCCCATTGTCAAGGCGCAGTCCCGCGGTTTATCGCGCGATCATGACCGATCCCGGCAAAAGTGAGCGGCTCGCGGCTGCGCTGAGAGAGAATCTTCGCAGGCGCAAGAGTCAGGCACGCGCCGTCGCGCAGGGCGTCGGCGCGGCCGATGCATCGTCGCGCGCTCCAGACGCGAATCCGGCAACGAACCGCAGCGATCCGGACGATCGCTAGTCGTCGGCGCCCGACCCGACCCAGGCGGTGAGCAGTGACCAGGCTATGGCGTAACGCGGCGGCGCCACGAAGCGGGCCGCCGGATCGCCAGCCAGCGCCGCCCGCACCTCGTCGCGCGTCGCCCAGATCGCGTCCTCAAGCTCATGGGTGTCGAGCGTGATCCGGTCGTCATCCGCCGTGGCGATACAGGCGATCATCAGCGACGACGGAAACGGCCAGGGCTGGCTGGCGATATAGCGCACGTCGCGCACCGCGACGCCCGCCTCCTCCAGCGTCTCGCGCGTCACCGCCTCCTCGATCGACTCCCCCACCTCGACGAAGCCCGCCAGCGCCGAATAGCGCCCTGCCGGCCAGGCCGCCTGACGCCCGAGCAGCGCGCGTCCATCATGTTCGGCGAGCATGATCACGACCGGGTCGGTGCGGGGGAAATGCTCCGCCGTGCAATTCGGGCAACGCCGCGCCCAGCCTCCGCGAAACAGCTCGGTCGCGGTCCCGCACACCGCGCAGTAACCGTGGCGCTGGTGCCAGTCCACCAGACTGCGCGCGCAGGCATAGAGTCCGGCTTGGTCGGGTAACATTAAACTCAGCATCGCGAACAGCGCGGGAGAGCGTGTCGCGCCGTGGCGCTCGCCCAAGCGCAGCGGCACGAAATGCGGCCTGCCGTCGATATAGCCCAGAAACAGCGGCTGACTGCCCTCGGCCAGGTCGGCGAGGCTGTCCCACACCAGCCGGCCTTCGCCATCGAGTTCGGGATCGAGCCCGTTCAGCCGTAACAGCCGCGCGCGCCAGTCCCCCAGCGCGGCGGCGAGCGCCTCCGGATCATTGCGTTCGCGGTCGGCGCGGTCGAGCACCGCTCCGGTGAACCCGACCTCGACCGCCATCAACGTGCGGCTTGGGCATAGACCGCACGGACCGCATCGGCGCGCAGCGGCCATTTGTCCGACGGGAAATAGTTGACCATCACGGTGCCGCGGATCTTGTTCGCGGGATCGACCCACGCGACGGTGCCCGCCGCGCCGCCCCAGCCATAGGTGCCCTTGCCGGGGCCGCCCGGCACGCCTTCGAGATAGACCGATCCGCCGGCGCCATAGCCCATCCTGGGCGCGGTATCACCGCCGGTGCCGCCGGGCGCGCCTGCGAACGTCACGCCCTCCGGCAGGATATCCGACATGGCCAGCCGCACGGTCTCCGCCTTCATCACGCGAACGCCGTCCAGCGTGCCTTCGTTGACCAGCATATGCAGGAACCGGTCATAGTCGCGCGCCGACATCACCAGGCCGGCCCCGCCATAGGGGAAGGACGGCGGGGTCGCATAGGCCGAGGTCTTGGCGGGATCGATCGGGATGCGGGTATCGCCGGCCCATGCATAGTTGGTGGCGAAGCGACCGAGTTCGCTCTGCGGCACGGTCCAGTAGGTCGACGTCATCTTGAGCGGACCGAGCAGGCGCGTCTGCAGGAATGTCTCGTACGGCGTTTTCGCCGCGGCCTCGATAATGGCGGGAAGCAGATCGAGGGCGATCGAGTAGCTCCACTTCGTCCCCGGCTCGGCGATCAGCGGCAGCGTCGCGACGCGCTCGGCGAATTCCTTGAGGCTCTTCGGACGGATCGGGCGCGCCTGCGCCTCGAACGTTGCATTGACCGCGCCGGGGGTAATGCCAAGCCGCTCATATTCCTTGAGCAATGGGCCCTTGGTGATGATCGTGTAGCCAAGCCCGGCGGTATGCGTCAGCAGATGGCGTACGGTAATCTGTGTCTTCGCCGGACGGCTATCCAGACTGTTGTCCGGATCGGTCAATACCCTCATCTCGCGAAAACCGGGGAAGAAATCCGCGATCGGCTGGTCGAGCTTGAGCTTGCCGTCCTCGACCAGCATCATCGCCGCCATCGCGGTGATCGGCTTGGTCATCGAATAGACGCGCCACAGCGAGTCGGGCCCGGCGGCCGGAGCGTCGGCCTCCACCGCGATCCGCCCCGCCGATGCGAAGACCGGCGCGGTGTCGCCCTTGCCCCAGGCCACGACGATGCCCTGAGTGCGATCCTGCGCGACATAGTCGGCGGCCAGCGTATCGACCGGGGCCGCAGTCTTTGCCGTCGCGGCCTGACCGTACGCGGCCGCCTCTCCGAACATCCCCGGCTGCGCAGTCGCCAGCACGAGCGCAGCGGCTCCCCCGATCATCAAAGTCCGCTTCATGCCACGCTCTCCATCGCTTCGACCGCTTTCGCGAACAGCCGGGGCAATCCTGCCTCGTCCAGTCGTGCGATCGGCCACCATTCACCTTCGATCGCGTCTATGTGACGCCCCAATGTTGCAGTCGCAAGCGTCGCATGCAGTTCGAAATGCGTGAAGACGTGGCGGATCGATGCATTGCGCAGCGTCCAGTCCGTCTCGACGGGTGCCTCCTCAAGCTGCGGCGGCGCCGCCGCCCACGGTCCGGTGGGCAACCCACGCATGCCGCCGAGCAGCCCGCGCGGCGGGCGGCGCACCAGCAGCACCTGTCCCTCGCGCTCGAGCCAGAAGAACGTCGCATGACGCACCGGGCGCGCGGCCTTCTTCGCCTTGAAAGGATAGGATTCGGGTGCTCCCTCGGCGCGCGCATCACATCGATCGGCGAGCGGGCAGAGCAGGCATTTGGGGCTGCGCGGAGTACAGATGGTCGCACCGAGATCCATCATCGCCTGCGCGAAGTCGCCCGGGCGCGTGTCCGGCGTGATCGAATCGACGAGCATCCGCAGCGTCGCCTTGGCGCCGGGCAGTGGGTCGGCCAGCGCGAACAGCCGCGCCACCACCCGCTCGACATTGCCGTCGACCACCACTGCGCGCTGTCCGAACGCGATCGCCGCGACAGCCGCCGCCGTATAGGCGCCGAACCCCGGCAGCTTCCGCAGGGCGGCTTCGTCGCCCGGCAGCCGCCCGGCATGTTCGCGCGCCACGACCCGCGCCGCCGCCAACAGGTTGCGTGCCCGCGCGTAATAGCCCAGCCCCGCCCAGGCGCTCATAACCTCGGCATCGTCAGCCGCCGCCAGTGCCGCGAAATCGGGCCAGCGTGTCGTGAACATCTCGAAATAGGGAATCACCGCCGCGACCTGGGTCTGTTGCAGCATCACCTCCGACAGCCAGACGCGATAGGGGTCAGGCGGGGGCGAGCCCGGCGGCGCGCGCCAGGGCAGCGAGCGGGCATGTGCATCGTACCACGCGAGCAGTGGCGCGGCGACGTCGCGAGCGGATGGATACGGACCGGGGACGCGAGAAACATTGTCTGTCACGCCCCGCCTATGGCATGGACGGAGCGAATGAGTAAGCCGCGCACCCCCAGCGACGAACCCCGCCGCAGCAACCGGATTCGCCCCGTGGCGGAACTGGTGCCGGATGTCGGGCGGGTGGCGTTCCGCAAGTTCGGCTTCGTGCAGAGCGCGGTGCTGAGCCGCTGGAGCGAGATCGTCGGCGAGCGCTATGCCGGTGTCTCATCGCCCGAATCGATCCGCTTTCCGCGCGGCGAGCGCGCGAACGGCGTGCTGACCCTCGTCGTTCAGGGCGCGCACGCGCCGATGATGCAGCATATCACGCCCGAAATCGCCGAGCGCGTGAACCGCTTCTTCGGCTATCCCGCCGTCGCGCGCGTGACGATCCGCCAGGGCGAGGTCACCCGCCCGCCCAAGCCGAGAGTGCCGACCGAACCCGCCCCCGTGCCCGCGGAAATCGGCGACAGCCTGCGCACGATCGTCGACCCCGAATTGCGCGCGGTGCTCGAAGGACTGGCCGGAGGCATCGCCGCCTCGCCCGTGAAGCTGGGAAGAATCGATTGATGCGGGTGCTTCGCCTGTTCCTCGCCCTGTTCGTGGCGACCCTGTGCGCCGGCGGCGCGACCGCACAGGCGCCGGCACGCGACTGGCGTACGTATGTGGTGCAGGCGCCGTCGGGCGCGTTCCTGATCGGCAATCCGGCGGCGAAGGTGAAGCTGATCGAATATCTCAGCTACACCTGCCCGCACTGCGCGCATTTCGTCGAGGAGTCCAAGGCGTCGCTGCACGACGACCTCGTGAAGCGCGGGCAGGTGCGCGTCGAATTCCGCCACGCGATCCGCGACCCGCTCGACATGACCGCCGCGCTGCTCGCGCGCTGTTCCGGTCCGCGCGCCTTCGCCGGAACCAGCGAGGCGCTCTTCGCCACGCAGTCGACCTGGTATCAGCAGGGCGCGCAATGGTGGCAGGCGAACATCGGAACGATCGAAGGCCAGCCGCCGCTGGCCCGGTTCAAGGCGCTGGCGAACGGATCCGGCCTCGCCCAGATGATGCGCAAGCGCGGCATGACCACGGCGCGCATCAACCAGTGCTTTGCCACCCCCACCGATCTCGACAAGCTGACCGCGATGACCGACGCCGCGTGGAAGACGATCAGCGGCACCCCCAGCTTCATGATCAACGGCAAGGCCGGTGGCGGCGGCCACTGGCAGACGCTGGAACCCGAACTGCGCGCCGCAGGTGCGCGCTGATTTTCCCCTGTAGTGGAGATGTGACTTGAAGCGAATTGCAATCGGCCTGGTATCGGCAATGGCCCTGGCGAGCTGCGGCAGCGGCGAGGACAACAGCAACGTCATCACGCCCGCCCCCGCATCGTCGCCAGCGGCTGGGGCTGCAGCGCCGGCCGGGACCCAGTGGGTCGATACGGTCGTCAAGACCGCAGAAGGCGGGTTCCGCATGGGCAACCCCGACGCGCCGATCAAGCTGATCGAATATGGCTCGCGCACCTGCAGCCATTGCGCCGCCTTCGCAGTCACCGGCATGGAGCCGCTCAAGGCCTATGTCGCGAGCGGAAAGGTGAGCTTCGAGTTTCGCGACTTCCTGCTCAACGAAATCGACGTCGGCGCCGCGCTGCTTGGCCAGTGCGCCGGCCCCGGCCCCTTCTTCCCGATCATGGACCAGATGTACGAGCAGCAGCGCGAGCTGCTCGCCAACGGCCCCAAGGAAGGCGATCCCTTCCTCGAGCAGGTCAAGTCGATGACGCCGCAACAGCGCATCGGCGCGGCGGCCGAGAAATTCGGCTATCTCGCCTTTGTGCAGCAGCGTGGCGTTCCGGAGGCGCAGGCACGCCAGTGTCTGGCGGACCCAGCCGCAACCGAAGCGCTGGTCAAGAGCAACGAGGCGGCACAGAAGCAGTATCAAATCCCCGGCACGCCGACCTTCATCCTCAATGGCAAGGTGCTCGAGAATACCGGCACCTGGCCGCAGGTCGAAGCCGCGCTGAAGGGCGCGGGCGCCTGAACCCGATGACCGGGCGGGGCCGCTGACATGCAGATCAAGCGGCTCCGCCTGACTGGGTTCAAGAGCTTCGTCGACCCCGCCGACCTGCGCATCGAACCCGGGCTGACGGGCATCGTCGGCCCCAATGGCTGCGGCAAGTCCAACCTGCTCGAAGCGCTGCGTTGGGCAATGGGCGAGAATTCGCCGAAGTCGATGCGCGGCGCGGGGATGGAGGACGTGATCTTCGCGGGCACGGCCAGCCGCCCGCAGCGCGACTTTGCCGAAGTATCGATCCTCGCCGAACAGGCGGGCGGCCCCGAGGAGGGCGAACTGGAGGTGGTGCGCCGGATCGAGCGCGGCGCCGGCTCTGCCTATCGTATCAACGGGCGCGACGTGCGCGCCAAGGACGTCGGCCTGCTCTTCGCCGATTCGGCGACCGGCGCGCATTCACCCGCGCTGGTGAGTCAGGGACGGATCGGCGCGATCATCCAGGCCAAGCCGGGCGAGCGGCGCCAGATGCTGGAGGAAGCGGCGGGGATTTCCGGTCTTCACGTCCGGCGTAAGGACGCCGAGCAGAAATTGCGCGCTACCGAAGCGAACCTGACCCGTCTCGACGAGATGATTTCGGACCAGGAAGCGCGCGCCGCGGCATTGAAGCGGCAGGCGCGGCAAGCCGAGCGCTACCGCGAGCTCTCCGACCGCATCCGTGTGGCCGAAGCGCGGATGATCTTCGCCCGCTGGCGCGACGCCGCCGCCGCGGCAGACGCGGCGAAGAAGGAGGCGGCAGCCGCGGAGGCGGTAGTCGCGCAGCGGACTGCAGCGCAGGAAGAGGCGCTGGCCGCGCAACAGGAGGCCGCGACGACGCTGGCCGGAGTCCGCGCCGCCGCGCTGAATGTGCGCGACCGGGCTAGCGAGGCGATGCACCGACTCGCCACGCTGCGCAGCGAGCGCGCGACGGTGGACCGGCGGATTGCCGAATTGCGCGACGCGGCCGAACGCCTGGAGCAGGACAAGGCACGCGAAGGCGCGTTGGCCCGCGACGCCGCCGATGCACTTGCCCGGTTGGAAGCGGAAGCGCGCGAACTGGAAGCGCGGATCGCTGCGGGGGCCGCACGGATGCCTGCACTCGACACCGCGCTCGCCGATGCGGAATGGGCAGCCCGCGATGCCGAGGTCGCACTCGCCCAGGCATTGGCCGCACAGGCTGCCGAAGCCGCCGAGACCCGCGTCGCCGAAGCCGCACTCACCGCCGCACGCACCCGCACCGAACGCGCGGAACGCGACGCCGCACGGGCCGAGGCGGAGCTGCGCGCGCTCGGCGATCCCGCACCGCTCGCCGCCGAACGCCAGCGCGCTGCCGATACGCGCGCGCAGGCGGCGCGTCAGGGGGAGATGGCTCGCACCGGTCTCGCCCGCGCCGAGGCGGCGGAGCGCGCAGCGATCGATTCGCGCAGCCGCGCACAATCGGTGCGCGCCGATGCCCATGCCGAACTCGCCCAGATCGACAGCGAATCCGCGGCATTGGCCAAGGCGACGCGGCCGAGCGGAAGGGACCGGCTGCTCGATCGGCTGAAGGTCGATCCCGGCTATGAACGCGCGCTCGCCGCCGCACTGGGCGATGATCTGGAGGCCGGGCTCGATCCGGCTGGCGAGCGACACTGGGCCGGAGCCGAACCCTTGCCCTCCGATCCCAGCGCTCCGGGCGGGACCACCCCGCTCGCCGCCCATATCGTCGCCCCCCCTTCCCTGGCGCGCCGGCTCGCGCAGGTCCTGGTCGTCGAGACCGACGACGGCGCTTCCCTCGCCGTAGGCCAGCGCCTGGTTACGCTCTCGGGGGTGCTGCGCCGATGGGACGGCTATGTCGCGCGGTCGGGCGGTGCGGCAGCGGCCGAGCGGCTGGAGCGGGTCAACCGGCTTCATGCGCTGGAAAAGGCGCGACCCGCGGCCGTCCGGGCGGTCGACTCCGCCGATGCCGAACTCGCGCGGATCGAGGAGGAGATCGCCGAAGCGAAGCGCGCCGCCTCCGATTGCCGCCGTCTGCTCGACCACAGCGACACTGCCGCGCGTGAGGCCGCGCGCGCCGAAGACCGCGCAGCCGCCGCGATCGAGCGGCTGGAGGCACAGCGCATCGATCTGGAGGGCCGGCGCGCACGCGCAGCGGCGGAGCAGGAGGACGCTGCGCGTGAGCTTGACCGCGCGCACGCAGCACGCGCCGCACTGCCCGACGGCGTCGAGACGCGTGCGCGCGTCGCGACGCTGACCGCCGATGCAGAAGCGCGTCGCACTGCCGCCGCCAGCGCGCGCGCGGAACGCGGAACGCTCGATCGGGACATCGTCGCCGCGCGCGAACGGCTGGCCGCTGCGCAGGCGGAGCACCGCGGCTGGACCTCACGCGCCGGAGAGGCGGCACGGCGGGCGGCAGAGATGGACGCACGCGCGGACGAGCTGGAGGCGAGCGGCGCGGCGCTGGCAACCAAGCCCGCAGAGCTCGACGAAGCGGTGGCCGAGGCCGAAGCCGCCAGCGACGAAGCCCGCATCGAGAGCGCCGCCGCACAGCTCGCCGAACGCGAAGCCGAAGCGGCGCTGCGCGCGACCGAGGGGGCGGTCCGCACGGCGGGCGACGCGCTGGGCGAGGCACGCGAGCATCGCGCCGGCACCGTCGCCCGCGCCGAAAATCAGGAAAGCCGCCGCGTCGAAATGGGCCGCCTGTCCGGCGAGCGTTTCGAATGTCCACCGCCGCTGCTCCCCGAACGCGCTGGCTTCGACTCGACCACCGTGCGCGGCCCGCAGGACGAGTCGTCGGCGCATGATCGGCTTATCGCCGAGCGCGAGCGAATCGGCCCGGTCAATCTCGTCGCCGATACCGAGCTTGCCGAACTCACCACCGCCGCACAGACCGCCGCCGCCGAGCGCGACGAGCTGATCCAGGCGGTGCACCGGCTGCGCGGGAGCATCGGCACGCTCAATCGCGAGGGGCGCCAACGGCTGCTCGCGGCGTTCGAGGCGGTCGACCAGCATTTCCGGCGGCTGTTCACCACATTGTTCAACGGCGGGCAGGCGCATCTCGAGCTGATCGATTCGGACGATCCGCTCGAGGCGGGGCTCGAGATCATGGCGCAGCCGCCGGGCAAGAAGCTTCAATCGCTGACCCTGCTGTCGGGCGGGGAACAGGCGCTGACCGCGGTGGCGCTGATCTTTGCGCTGTTCCTGACCAATCCGGCGCCGATCTGCGTCCTCGACGAAGTCGATGCGCCGCTCGACGACGCCAATATCGAGCGCTTCTGCGATCTGCTCGAAGCGATGACGCGCGAGACCGCGACGCGCTATCTGATCGTCACGCACAACGCCGCGACGATGAGCCGCATGCACCGCCTGTTCGGCGTGACGATGGTCGAGCGCGGCGTCAGTCGGCTGGTGTCGGTTGATCTGGGCGGCGCGGAATCGCTGCTGGCAGCGGAGTGATGCAGAGCGACGTCCATCACTTTTCGGCGACCGAGATCGGACCACTGCAGCGGCTCCTCCACAAATCAGAGCAGCCTTCGCCACGCGCCGTAGGGGCCCTCCTGGTCCTCGCGGGCGCGCTGGGTATAGCCGCCTATCTTTCGGAGGAGGTCTGGGAGGTCGCGGCGCTTCCGGCCGCGGCAATCGCGATCACTATCGTGGCGTGGCTGACTCCCGGATCCTCCAGTCGAACTCTGAAAGACTGGGTCGATCGACACGCGGCATGTGCTTCGACCGTGGCATGGGATGAGACAGGGGTTCGCACTGGCGGATGCGCGCATGGCCTGGATACGGTGTTCCCGTGGGCGTCGATCCGCACCGTGATCGCCAGTGCGGATTATATCATCCTGCTCTCGCGCTGCGGCCCGCTGATCGTCCCGCACCGCGCGCTCGATGCGGAGCGCTCGGCAGACCTTCTGCGTCAGGTCGAGAAGAACCGGATCACCGTTCGCCACGCCGATTGATGTGACCGATACGCCCCGCCCCTCCCGTCTGCGCCTCGCGCTGTTCGCCTTCGGCGACTTCGCGTTCAATCTCTACTGGCAGAGCGCGATGCTCTTCCTGCTGTTCTACTATACCGACGCGCTGGACCTTCCCGTGGGCATTGCGGCGACGATCTTCATGGCGGCCGCGGTCTGGGACGGAATTGCCAATTTCGCGGCGGGCCTGCTCGCCGACCGGCGCGACCCGCGCGGGGGTCTTGGCCGACTGGTCGCAATCGGCGGCATCCCGCTGGGCACCGGATTCGTGCTCGCCTATCTTCCGCCGCTCGCACCGGGCGTCTGGGGGCTGATCGGCGTCTGTATCGGGCATATCCTGTTCCGCACCGCCTATGCCTTCATCAACGTTCCCTATCTCGCGATGAGCGCCCGGGTCAGCGGCGACGGCAACGATCGCGCCTTTGTCGCGGGCATGCGGATGCTGGCGGGCACGCTCGCTGCGATCGTCGTCGCGCTCGGTACCGTGCCGATCGGTCGCGCGCTGTTCGGCGCGCGCAGCCCTGCCGACGCCTATTTCGGGGCCGCGCTCGCCTTTGCCGTGATCGGGGCGGTTATCCTCGCCTGGGTGGGGCTGAGCTATCACGAAGCGGATGTGCCCGAGCGGCGCGCGCCGGTCCCGGTACTCGCCGCACTACGCGCCATCGCGACCAACCGCGCCTTCGTAACGTTGAATCTGGCGATGATGACTGTGATCGTTGCGGTGACGATCCTCAACAAATCGGTGCTCTATTACTTCAAATATTTCCTCGACGACGAAAGCGGCGGGCAACTTGCGCTTGCGTCGATGAGCGTGGTCAGCGCGGTATCCGTACCCTTGTGGATGTGGCTGCGCCGGAGGCTGGGGGCGCGCAGCCTGTGGTTTCTGGCGTCCGGCCTGGCCATCGCCGGACTTGCCGGCTTCGCGCTGTTCGACATCCATCGCGCAGGCGTGATGCAGACATTCCTGATGGCGATGCAGGCGATGATCGTCGGTCTCAACTTCGTGTTCTGGGCGATGCTGCCCAACACGATCGAATATGGCGAGCGGCACGGCGGGCTGCGCGTGGAGGGCGCGGTGTTCGGGATGGCGGCGCTGCTGCAACGCGTCGCGATCGGCGTGGCGACTGCCATCCTGGGGCTGGGTTTCGAATCGGCTGGCTATGTCGCGAATGTGCAGCAGAGCGAGGCCACGCTGCTCGCGATGCGGCTGACGATCGCATTGGTGCCGCTCGGCTTCATCGCGCTGTCCTGCGTGCTGATGGCGCTCAACCCGCTGGCGCGGGGCGCCCATGCCCGGATCCTGAAGGACCTCGACCGCTAAGGACCTCCGCCGACGCGGAAGCGTCCGGCACCGCCCCGGGGAGGAGGGGGAGGCGAAGCGGTGCCGGACCCCCGGCGCTGCCGGGGATGGGATCGCGGGCGGATCAGGCCGCGGCGAGGGTGAAGGTCGAATGGACGCCCTGCGCCTGCGCGGAGGGTGCGATCCACACGTCGAACAGGCCCGGCTCCGCCGTCGGCTCGAGCTTCTGGCCGATGAACATCAGGTCCTTGCGGCGCAGGACGAAGCGCACCGTCTCAGACGCGCCGGGTGCGAGCGCGACCTTGCGGAACGCCTTGAGCTCGCGCACCGGCCGGGTGATGCTCGCCGCGCGATCGCGGATATAGAGCTGGACCACTTCCTCGGCGGCGCGCGTGCCGCGATTGGTCACCGTCGCAGTGAACGCGATCTCACCATCCCATGGCAACGTCCCCTCCTGCGGGGCGAGGCCGGCATAGTCGATCTTGCCATAGGTCAGGCCGTGGCCGAACGGATAGAGCGCCGAGTTCGGGATCGAGCGATAGTGCGTCTTGTACTCCTCCAGCTTGTCGTCGCTGGGGTTGGGGCGCCCGGTCGGCTTGTGGCTGTAGTAGAAGGGCTGCTGGCCCGGCTCGCGCGGGAAGCTGATCGGCAGGCGGCCCGAGGGGCTGTAGTCGCCGAACAGCACGTCGGCGATGGCATTGCCGCTCTCCGACCCCAGGAACCAGGTGACGAGGATCGCGGGGGCGTTCCTGACCGCGCCCTCCAGCGCCAGCGCACGACCGTTCTTGAGCACCACGATCACCGGCTTGCCGGTCGCGGCGACCGCTTCGGCCAGCGCCTGTTGCGGTGCGGGGACGGTGATGCTGGTGCGCGACTGCGCCTCGCCCGACATCCGCTCGCTCTCGCCGATCGCCAGCAGCACGACGTCGGCGGCGTTCGCGGCAGCCACCGCCGCCTCGATCCCGCCGGCCAGCGGCGCCTCGACTTCCGACCCTTCGACCACGGTGATGTCGGCGCTCTTGCCAAGCGCGTTGCGGATCCCGGTCTCGAGGTCGATCGCCAGCTTGTTGTCGCCATAGACGCACCACGGACCGTTGAGGTCGTGCTGCCCGGCCGCGAACGGGCCGATGATCGCGATCTTCTGCCCGCCCTTGCGTAACGGGAGGATGTCGCCCTCATTCTTGAGCAGCACGATCGACTTCTTCGCCATCTCGCGCGACAGCGCGATCGTCGTCTTGTTGCGGCTGCGCGCCACCTCGCGCTTCTCGTCGATACGGCGGAAGGGGTTTTCGAACAGGCCGAGCTTCGCCTTGATCGCCAGCACCTTGCGCACCGATGCGTCGAGCCGCTCCATCGGCACCTCGCCCTTTTCGACCAGGTCGGGCAGGTGATCGCGGTAGAAGCCGCTGGTCATGCTCATGTCGACCCCGGCCATGAAGGCGAGCTTGGTCGCCTCGCGCGCATCGGCGGCGAAGCCGTGCGCGATCATCTCCATGTCGCCGGTATAGTCGGACACGACGAAGCCGTCATACTTCCACTCGTCGCGCAGCACGGTGCGCATCAGCCATTCGTTGCCGGTGGCGGGCACGCCCGAAATCTCGTTGAACGATGCCATCGCCGAGGGGGCACCGGCATTGAACGCAGCCTGGAAGGGCGGGAAATAGACTTCGCGCAGCGTCCGTTCGGACACGTCGACGGTGTTGTAGTCGAGCCCTGCCTCGGCCGCGCCATAGGCGGCGAAATGCTTGGCGCAGGCCATCATCGCGTCGATTGCCTTGAGGTCGGGCCCCTGGAAGCCGCGCACGCGCGCCGCGGCGAAGAGGTTGCCAAGCAACACGTCCTCGCCCGCGCCTTCCATCGTGCGGCCCCAGCGCTGGTCGCGCGAGATGTCGACCATCGGCGCGAAGGTCCAGTCGACGCCGGCCGCCGCCGCCTCATAGGATGCCGCGCGCGCGGTCTTCTCGGCCATAGCGGGCTCGAAGCTCGCCGCCTCCCCCACCGGAACCGGGAAGATCGTGCGGTGGCCGTGGATGATGTCAGCGGCGAAGATCAGCGGGATCTTGAGCCGCGATTCCTTGACCGCTGCCGTCTGCATGATCCGGCACATGTTGGTGCCGCTGCCGTTGAACACGCCGGTGATCATGCCCTTGCGGACTTCCTCGACCTGCTCGTCGAAATTGGCGTTCGAGCCGCTGGCCGGGTTGATCGCGGTGCTCCCGCCCCACGCCGAGGCCATCAGGCTGAGCTGCCCCGCCTTTTCGGCCAGCGTCATCTTCGAAACGAGCGCATCGACGAACCCGGGAACCGGGACCTGCGCCGCCTGCGTCATCAGCGCGCGCGCCGGGCTGTGCAGCCACGCCGCGATCGCGCCAGCGCCCATCAGTGCCGCGCGGCGGGAAATCCGGGTGTCGAGCATCTTCTTCCTCTCCTGAACGCATCGCGCCGGTGGCGGCGCGGGGGAATGCGATCGGGCGCCGCGCCCGATTTGGGGCTTGTCGCAGCGTTCCGTAACCGGTTACATGCCGCCCGGCGACGCAATTTGCAATCGCGAAAGACCCGTCGGAGAAGCTTTCTTCGAGACGGGGAGAGAGGATCGATGAGCGAGGCGACGATTCGGGACGTGGCACGGCACGCGCAGGTTTCGATCGCGTCCGTCTCGCGCGCGCTCAACGGCCTGGACAATGTGCGGGCAGAGACCCGTGACCGCGTTCTCGCGGCCGCCGCCGAACTTGGCTACGTTCCCCATGCCGGCGCCCGCAGCCTCAGCCTCGCCCGCGCGCATGCGATCGGCGTCGTGCTGCCCGACCTGCATGGTGAGTTCTTCAGCGAATTCGTGCGCGGGATGGACCGCGAGGCCGGGCAACGCGGCTATGTCATGCTGTTGTCCAACATCCATGACGAGAGCGAGCAGGCAGCCAACGCGCTGCGCGCCATGCGCGGACGCGTGGACGGGCTGATCGTGATGGCTCCGCATCTGGGCGAACCGATGCTGCGCCGGTCCCTGCCCGCAGGCCTCCCCTCGCTGCTGATCAACGGCCCCGCCGGCATGACCGATGGCCCGACCGTGCGGCTGGACAATGCCAGCGCGGTCGAGGCGATGGTCGCGCATCTGGTCGAATCGAACCGGCGACGGATCGTGTTCATCGGCGGGCCGGAGGACAATGTCGACGCGCAGGAGCGCGCCGCGGCGTTTCGCGTCAGCATCGCGCGGCACCTGAGCGGGATCCAGCCCGTCCTTCTTTCGGGCGATTTCACCGAAGAGGCAGGCGAAGCGGCGGCGCGCGCGATCGTCGCGGGTGCACTGGACTGCGACGCAGTGTTCGCCGCCAACGACATGATGGCGCTGGGCTGCCTGCAGGGGCTGCGCGCTGCCGGGGTCGACGTGCCGGGGCGCATCGCGGTGGCCGGTTTCGACGATGTCCCGCTCGCCCGCTATCTCGGCCTGACGACGATGCGCGTGCGGATCGCCGAGATGGGCGCGCGCGCGATCACCCGGCTGATCGACATTCTTGAAGGCAAGGGCGCCGATGGCGCCGCGGAGCGCCACCAGGCCGAACTGGTGGTGCGATCGACCACGGCCGCGGCGGACTGACGCATCGCGGCCCGACAGCGAAAGGAAGTTCATGCGTATCCCGACCACCCGCCGCGCACTGCTCGCGGCCCCCGCACTGGCCGGCGCCGGTGCGCTCCTCCCCGGCTGCGCAGCGACGCTCGCGTCGGGCGCGGGGGCGGCCAGGCCCGCGCTGCCGGACTGGTATGCCGATCTCGAGAAGCGCACCTTCGACTTTTTCTGGGAACGGGTGAACCGTTCGAACGGGCTGGTCCCCGACCGCTGGCCCACCCCGTCCTTTTGCTCGATCGCGTCGGTCGGCTATGCGCTCACCAGCTATCCGATCGGGGTGGAGCGTGGCTGGTGCAGCCGCGCCGATGCCGCCGAACTGACCCGCACCACGCTGCGCTTCTTCTGGAACGCTCCGCAAGGACCGGCGGCGAGCTGGACCGCGGGGCACAAGGGGTTCTTCTACCATTTCATCGACATGGAGCGCGGGCTGCGGTTCAGGACCGTCGAGCTGTCGAGCGTCGATACGACGATCCTGTTCATGGGGGTGCTGTTCGCCGCTCAATATTACACGGGCGACGATCCGGTCGAGGCGGAGATCCGCAAGCTCGCCGCCGACATCTACGCGCGTGCCGACTGGAACTTCTTCCGCAGCGACGGGCGCGCGCAGATTTCGATGGGCTGGCATCCCGAGACCGGGCTGATCGAGCGCAACTGGGACGGGTATAACGAGGGGATGTTCGTCTACATCCTCGCGCTCGCCTCTCCGACGCACCCGATTCCGGCAAACAGCTGGCAGGCCTGGACCGCGCCCTATCCCAAATTCTGGCGCGGATCGGGCGAGACCCGGCATCTCGCCTTCGCGCCGCTGTTCGGGCACCAGTACAGCCATATCTGGATCGACTTCCGCGGCATTCAGGATGCGGTGATGCGCGCCGAGAAGATGGACTATTTCGAGAACAGCCGCCGCGCCACCTATGCCAATCGCGCCTATTGCATGGCCAACCCGATGGGCTGGGCGGGCTATTCGCGCGACATCTGGGGCCTGACCGCGTGCGACGGGCCGGGCAACTACCAGCTAACATTCAAGGGGGAGACCCGGCAGTTCTTCGGCTATTCGGCGCGTGGTCCGCTGGGCCAGCCCGACGAGCGCGACGACGGCACGATCGCGCCGACCGCGGCGCTCGGCTCGCTCCCGTTCGCGCCGGAGATCGTGATTACCGCCGCCAACGCGCTACGCCAATGGCCGGGTCTCTACGACCGCTACGGCTTTCTCGATGCGATCAACCCGAGCTTCACCTGGACCGACAAGAAGCTGGAGGTCGGCCGGATCAACGGCGCGCATGGCTGGATCGGCACCGACTATCTCGGCATCGACCAGGGGCCGATCCTGACCCAGGCCGCCAATTATCGCGACGAGTTCGTCTGGCGCCACATGCGCCGGTCGCCGGAGGTCCGACTGGGGCTGGAGCGCGCCGGGTTCACCGGCGGGTGGCTGGCCCAGGGATGACCGGTTGCCGCCCCCGCCACCGAGCGGCGGGGGCGGCCGGAATCACCGGATCGCGACCGGGGCGCTGCGGGCCGAAACACCGGTTTCGTTGAACGCCTCGACCGCGGCATAATAGCCGACCCCGACATTGAGCGCGCGCAGGTCGAGCTTCGCGTCGGTCCCGCCGCCCAGTTCGTCGGCAAAGACCTGATACGTCAGCGTCAGCCGGTCCGGCCGCACGCCCCACATGACGTTGTAGCCGGTCGCGCCGCGCACCTTGCGCCACGTCACCCGCGCATTGCGCGCGTCCTTCTCCCGCAGCGCTTTCACCGCGCCGGGCATCGCAGGCGCCGTGCCATCGGCATTGCCGAACACGCGCAGGTCGTTGATCGCCAGATGTGCGCCGCCGATATGGCCATGAACATAGCGGACGTAGCGGACCTTTGCCGGTGCCTTGAGCTGGAAATAGGCATTGGGCCGGTCGCGGCGGGGCTTTTCGGTCTCGGCGAGCTTCGTCCAGCGCTCGCCGTCCAGCGAGCCTTCCAGCACGAATTCGGTATAGATGTCGGGCGCGTCGGCGTAGCGCCCCGCCTTGTAATCCGCGAAATTGACCTGGATCGCGCGAACCGTCTTCGCCGCGCCGAGATCCATGGTCAGTGTCTCGCCCGCCGCCTTGCTCTTTGCCACCCAGAAGGTGCGCGGATTTTCGTCCGCCGCGCGGCTGGCGTCATACTCGCCCAGCGTCGAGGAGGCGATCAGCTGCTTGCGATAGGAGAGCAGCATCCAGCCGGTAAAGAGCTTCTCGATATCCGCGACCGGTCCTTCCGGCATCCAATGCGGGAAATCGCCGAAGCGCGATGAGGACCACATCTGCCCGTCCGCCTCGAACCGGGTGGGGAACATGTTGATCCGTCGCTCGAACGTCCAGTTGGCGCCCAGCCAGGGCGTGCCGGTGTTCCACCAGTTGCCGTGATTGTCCTGCACCGTCGATCCGTGCCCCGCGCCCTCGACGAACCCGCCGGGCTTGTAGGCGACCGGGTTCCACGGCGCGTATTCCCACGGCCCAAGCGGCGATTTCGAGGTGTAGGTGCCGTTGGCGTACGCGTTGTATTCGGTGCCGGGGGCGCCGTACTGAAGATAATAGGTGCCGGCGACCTTGGTCATCCAGGCCCCCTCCATGAACGGCTTGATCGCCGTTCCGTCGGGCAGCCCGCCCGAATGATCCTGGCCGAAGCGTTCCCAGCCATGACGTTCGGGGTGGAGCCTGAACATCTCCTTCGCCCGGCCCTTGTAGATCAGCTTCCCGTCGGTGAATTCGATCTCCATGCCGTAGAGCGGGAAGACGTTGGACGAACCCCAATAGAGATACCATTTCCCGTCATCGTCGAGGAACAGTGCGGGGTCCCACGGCCCGGGGGGAATCTCGCCCGGCTTCATCTTGTCCTCCTCGCCCGGGCGCACCTGACCCGGCAGGCGCGGCATGCGCCGGACGAGATAGTCGAGCTTCCCCGTCTCCGGCGCGTCGGAGACATAGATCGCGCCGGGCTCCATCATCGAGGGCATGAGGTAAAGCCGCTCGCCGTCCGACCAGGCTGCGGGCGCGACGAAGCTGTCATTCTCCCACCGGCTCGGGGTGATGAACTGCCAGTCGACCAGGTTGGTCGAGCGCCAATAGCCGTCGGCGAGCGTCTGGAAGAGGTAGAAGGCGCCCTTGTGCCGCACGATCACCGGGTCGGCACCGGTGCGGTACGAGATGCCTTCGTTGATCTGCTCGAAATTATAGCGGTAATCGATGTCGATCGGGTTGGCGTAGGTGCGCTTGGCCTGCTGTGCGGCGCTGCCCGTCGCGATCAGGGCGGTAGCGGCGGCGAGAAGGGCGAGGCTGCGCATGGGGAACTCCTATCGGATGCGGACGAACAGATTTGCGGTCAGGCGACCGCGACGCGGGTGGGGGTCGAGCGGCAGGTCCGCCGGGATGATCCCCGAATGCAGCAGGTTGCTGCGATAGATGACGATGCGGTCGCGCACCGCGTCTACCCGACCGATCTGCTCGAAATGGGCATTGCTGCCGTCCAGATAGCCCGAGAGGTCGACGCTGGCCGCGCGGGAAGCGGCAATGAAGCGCGGGCGGTTTTCCTCGTTCACCACTTCGATCCCGGTCGCGTTCTGGCGATAGAAGGCGGTGCCGCTGCCCGGCGCGTCCGACAGATAGTGCAGGATCGCGAGATAGGCCGGATCGGTCGAGTCGAAATGCGGGATGCGCTGCGGCAGGTTGAGCGCGGCCGGCGGCGTGGTGACGATCGAGAAGCTGGCTTCGGTCAGGTCGAACGCGTCGGTATCGAACCCCCCGGCGATATAGGGCGCCGCAGCCTCGAGCAGGCGGTCGACATACGCCACCGCGTCGCGATCCTCGGGCGTCAGGATACGCCGGACCCCGGGATAATAGGTGGTGCTGTACGGAAACGGTGCGAGCGCTGCGGCGATATCCACCACCGCATCGGGGTCGCCGGTGATCCCGTCGACCACGACGACGGGGGCATTGACGGTTCCGAAACGGTGGAGCGCGGGGTTCATCGGCAGGTCTCCGGAATGAAATGGGGAGAGAGGCTTAGCGCCTCCCTCCCCGAAAATCCCGCCGGGACTTAGAAGCGGTACTTCAGGCCCGCCTGGAAAGTGCGGGCATAGCCGACGGTCGAGTTTTCCTCGAGCGGCGGATTGGCGCCGCTGCCCGCGCCCCAGGTCGAATAGTTGCGGTTGACCCAGTCGAAGACGTTGAACACCTCGAAATCGGCGGTCAGTTCGCCCCCGATTCCGGGAATCTTGAACGTCTTCGCCAACCGCAGATCGAGGTTCTTGTAGGCGATGTCGTCCTTCGGGCTGAACACGCCGGCATCGTTATAGTAGGTGCAGCCGCCGGGCGTCACGCCGTCCGCCTGAACGCAGTTGGGCGACGGGGTGCGGCTGAAATCGACATTGCCGAAGCGCGGACCCGAGGCCAGGGTCAGCGTGCCGGCGATCTGGAAGCCGAATGGCAAGTCGCCGATGCCCGTCGCGACGAAGCGCCAGCGCTCCAGTCCGCGGGTCGGCTGCCACCCGAACGCGTCCTGACGTCCGGCGTTGAACATCTGACCCTCGTCGAACCCGATCGCCTGGTTCGACTTGGCGTCCGAGACGGTGAGCGATGCCGTGGCGCCCCAGCCCGAAGCCTTGGTATAGGTCTTGTCCGCCGTCAGGTAGAGCGCGGTATAGCGTGCCTCACCCTCGCTCGAGCCGATGTTCAGGCGGCCGGTATAGCCAGCCGGACGGCCGCTTGCCGGGAAGTTGTCGCGGATCCACCCGTCGCCGTCGGGCGTGTAGTTGCCGTCCGGCTGCCGATTGCCGCGCACGAAGATGAATGCGTCGTGCGAGCGGTTGTGCGCGATCGAAGCGGACAGCTGGATATCGCCCAGCCGCTTGCGCACGCCCAGCGTGAACTGATCGGTGTACGGCACCTTGGCGTCGTTGTTGATGACCCAGATGTCGCCGCTGAGACCCGCCTGGCCAACCGCCTCGCGGAGCGTCTGCGGATCGCGATAGGCGGGATTCCACTGCAATTCGCCGTTCGCGGTATTCCCGCCCGGGACCGAGCAGGCCGGGAGGCCGGCGGCGCCGCAGAAATTCACCGTCGCATCGCTGCGGATGTTGTTGAACAGCGTCTCGAGCGAAGCGAGGTAGAAGATGTTGCGGTCGTAATAGCGCCCCGCACCGGCGAACAGGATCAGGTCGCGGTCGCCATTGACGTCGTAGGAGACACCGATGCGCGGCTGGAATGCGCCGGTGAACGGCTTACGCCGCGTCCCGTCGGTGATGTAATCCTCCGGATCGATGCCCGCGGCCTGCCACGGCTGGTAGTTGCGCAGTGCGTTCGCGACCTTGAACGGGGTCTGGTAGTTGTTGTTGAAATTGTTGCTTTCATAATCCCAGCGCAGGCCGAGATTGACGGTCCAGTGATCGTCGATCGTCCAGTCATCCTGCATGAACAGGCCGACCTGGACGTTGTCCGCCTCCATCGGCGTCGGCGGCAACAGCGAGATCGTCGCGCGAACCGGCGTGCTCGACTCGAAGCCAGTGAAGCCGACCGCGTTGAAGCTGTACGATCCGTTGGCGAACGCGTCCTCGATGCGGGTCAGCGTGTTCATCGACACCTTGAACCCCGCCTTCACCACATGCCGGTCCCAGCCGGTATAGGTGAAGTTGTTCTTGAACGTGTAGCTTTCCTGATCGTTCGCCTGCTGGAACGAATTGGCGCCGCCGATCAGCACCTCGCCGCCCGACGGGTTAAGCAGCTTGTACTCGGGACCGTCGCTGATCGTCGGGGTGCCGGTGAAGCTCTTGAAATAGCTGAGCGTCAGCTCGTTCAGGAAGCCCTCGCCGCGATGCGACCATTCGAACTGCGCATTCTTCGTTTCGGTGCCGATGTCGCGCGCGCCCTCGCGCAGGCGGGTGCCGCCATAGTCGCGCACGTCCGATTCCTGACGCAGGAAATAGCTGGCATTGAGCGTGTCACGGTCCGACGCGAACATCGTCAGCTTGCCGAAATACAGGTCCTGCTTGAAGTCGGCCGGGAAGCTGCCGCTGTTGGCCGACACGATCGACCCGGGGATGCTGGGATCGGTCAGGTTGACCGCGATACCCGGCTGCGTCTTGCGCTGGCCTTCATAGGCCGCAAAGAAATGCAGCACGCCCGGGATGATCGGGCCGCCGAGGTCGGCGCCGAATTCCCAGCGCTTGTAATCGGGCTTCTCGCGATCGCCATTGGGGTTGTTGGCCTCGCCCGGACGGTCAAAAAACGGCCGGCCATAGAAGGATTTCGGGATGAATTTCCCGAATGCGCCGCCGCTGAAGCGCTCGCCACCCGTCTTGGTGATCGCGGTGATGATCGCAGACCCCGCATTCTCATATTCCGCCTTGAAGTTCTGCGTCTCGACGCGGAATTCCTGGATTGCGGACTGCGGGAACGGGTTGCCCTGGCTGAAATTCTGGCCGGCGACGCCGCCGAAACCGACCTGGTTCTTCTGGCTGGTGCCGTCGACGAACACGTTGACGTTGTTCGAGCTGACGCCACCCGCCTGGATGCGCTTGTTGTTCTCGTCAGCCGACAGCGTGACGCCGGGCGCAAGCGCGGCGAAGTTCAGGAAGTTGCGGCTGCTCTGCGGCAGGCTTTCGATCTGCGCCTGGCTCACGCTCGTTCCGATCGTGGCGGTGCGGACTTCGGCGCGCGCGCGCGATGCGGTGATGACGACTTCCTCGCCAGCGGCAGCCTGAGGCGGAGGCGCCAGCTCGACATTCACCGTCTGGCCCACCGGCAGCGACACGTCCTGCGCCTCCTGCCCCTCGGCCTCGACGCGATAGGTGCTGGGACGCAGGCCAACGATGGTGAAGCGACCGTCGGGACCCACTGTCACGGTCGTCGAGCGGCCGGTGACGGTATCGGTTACCGTGACGGCGGTGCCGGGCGTCGCGCCATCGACGCGGCCCTGGAGCGTGCCGGTCGTCTGGGCGAAGGCGGCGGTGCTCGCCACCAGCGCGACGGCAAAGGCCCCGGCCGACACGCCGCGAATCAGACTCGAACGCTTGCTGCGGAAATTCATCATCAATCTGCTCCCCTAAACACCGGCTCCGCAAGCGCCGTCGCGGAAATGTAACCGGTTACAACGTTTCCAGCGCTTTTCACATCGCCTAACGCAGCGCTGTCAAACGCCTTTGTGACTACGTTGTCAACGGGGATTTGTCGTAGGCGAGCGACCGGAGCGCCATCGCTCCGGTCGCGTGCCCATCATTCCCACCAATAGGGGAGCCGCTTCGCGCTTCCGCTTTCCGCCTCGTTCATCGTGCGCGGATCGTAGATGCGTCCGCCCAGGATCACGCGATGGATCTTGTCGCTGTTGCGGATGTCGACCGTCGGATCGGCATCGAGCACGACGAGATCGGCGAGCTTGCCCGGCTCGATCGATCCGACATCCTTGGCGTAGCCCAGCGACTTCGCCGAATCGATCGTCCCCGCGCGCAGCGCCTCGACCGGAGTCATCCCGCCGCGCACGAACGACCATAGTTCCCAATGCGCGCCGATCCCGGCCTGCTGTCCATGCGCGCCGATCGCCACCAGCCTGCCGGCGTCCCGCACCTTGATCGCCTCACGCGCATTCTCGTCGTCGACGAAATTGCTTTCGGGCGCCTTGGTCACCCGCATCGTCGCGGCACGCAGCTGTGCGGGCGGCGTGTGGATCATCAGCGGATTTTCCCAGACATTGGTCGCCTGACGCCAATAGGGATCGCCGGCGAGGCCGCCATAGGTGACGACCAGCGTCGGCGTGTAGTTGGTGTCGCTCTGCCCGAAGAACTGGACGACGTCCTTGTAGAACACGTCCACCGGGACATTGTGTTCCAGCGTCGAGTTGCCGTCGGCGATCAGGTTCATGTCCATGCCGAACAGCGAGCCGCCCTCGGCCACCACCTGCATCCCCTCCGCCCGTGCGGCGGCGACCACCATCTGGCGCTGCTCGCGCCGCGGCTGGTTGTAGTTCTTCACCGAATGCGCGCCCTGCGCCTTCAGGCGTCGGACATGGTTCAGCGCGTCGTCATAGCTGTCGATCTGCGCATAGACCCCGGCTGCCTTCGCGCCGTAGACGATCTCGCCGGTCGAGAAGATGCGCGGGGCGAGGATCTTTCCGGCCTGCTGCATCTCCGATGCGACGAAGACATGCGCCGCTTGGCTCGACGGATCGTGGAGCGTGGTGGTGCCGAGCGCGAGGTTCTGGATCAGCGACCAGTTCTGCTGCGGCACAAGTTCATCCGTGCCATAGGGCCCATGGGCATGGGCATCGACCAGGCCCGGGATGATCGTCTTGCCCGTCACGTCGACCGTCTTCGTGCCGGCGGGAAGCTGGATCGCGGCAGTCGGCGCCACCGCCACGATGCGGTCGCCCTCGATCAGGATCGTGCCGTTCTCGATCACCCCGCCATCGGCGCCTGCCATCGTGACGATGCGCGCGCCGGTGAGTGCGATCGTGCCACTCGGCTTGGCCGCCTTGACCTCCATCGCCAGCGATGTCGTGCGCGGGGTCACCGTCGCCGCCGTCCCTCCCGGGGCGGATGCAAAGAAAGCGCTGCGGTCGGCGGTGTATAGCGTCGGACCCAGGCTCCAGTGCAGCCGCGCACCGTCCCCCGACCAGGTGATATAGTCGCCGCCGTCGCCGCTGACCTGAACGACGGGCAGGGCGTCTGCCTTGGGCGCGACCGCGACCTGCTGCCCGCCCGGCATCAAGGGCATGGCGAAGACCTGATAGTTCTGCCGGAATGCGACGCTCTTGCCGTCGGGCGCGACGACGAATTCATTCGCCAACTCGCCCAAAGCGTGCACGCGCTTGCTGTCGCCGGTCAGGTCGGTGCTGACCAGCTGCAGCTTCTCGCCGCCCTCCAGCATGAAGATGCGATCATTGTCAGCGCCGAATTGCGGCCGCGCCAGGTCCCGCGCGACCAGCACCGGTGCGCCGCCAGCCGCAGCGACCCGATAGACGCCGGGATTTTCCGACCAGGCCGGATCGGTCAGGCCACCGCCGTCTCCCTTTTCGAACACGATGGTCTTGCCGTCGGGTGAGAATTGCGGGCGCGCATAATGCCCGGGCTGAGCAATCACGTCGCGCGCCGCGCCGCCGCTGGCCGAGACGATGCGCAACTTGCCCAGCGTTTCGTCGTTCCACTGCACGAACGCGATCGCGCGCCCGTCACGCGACCAGGCCGGGAACAGCTCGACGCCCGCATCGTCGGCAAGCCCGGTCAGCCGCTTCGCGCTACCGCCCGTAACCGGCTTGATCCATAATTTGCCGAGGCTCTCGAACACCACCCGGCTGCCGTCGGGCGAAACGGCGGCGAAGCGCGGCATCTTCGTGGTGAAGCTGTCCGGCGCGACCGCGATCTGCGGGTGCGGCGCATCGGCCACCGCGCGGGTATCCGTAACGCGGAACGGGATGATCGCCGCGTTCGACCCGTCGCCATCGACGCGCCGAATCTTGCCGCCCGCCCAGAACACGATCGACTTGCCGTCGGGCGTCCAGTCCATATTGGGATAGACGCCGGTGACCGCCCAGGTTTCCTGCACGTCCTGGTCGAGCGCGTCGTAGATGATCCGCTCGACCCCGCTGGTCAGGTCCTTGACCCACAGCTTCGACTTGCCCGCCTCGCGCCGGACAAAGGCGATCTTCTTCCCGTCGGGAGATGGCGTGGGACGTACCGAACCGCCCAGCCCCGCGACCGCGGTCGTCGTCTCTCCGGTTTCGAGGTCATAGCGTTCGATGTTGAACAGGTTGCTGTTCGAATCCTGCGCATATTCGAAGATCGGGCCGGGGGTGATGTTGCGTGTGAAATACACGGCCTTGCCGTCGGCGCTGTAGATCGGCTCGCCCAGTTCCTTCTGGTGACGTTCGCTGACCCGCTTGACCAGCTGGACCCCCGCACCGCCCGAGACATGGTACAGCCACACCTCGCCGGTGCCGAGCGAGCGGCCGGTGGTGAAATGCTTCTTGGCGACGATATACTGCCCGTCGGGCGACCAGCTCGGCTGGTTGAGCAGGCGGAAGCTTTCCTTGGTCAGCTGGCGCTTGTCGCTGCCATCGGCGTTCATGATCCAGATATTGTCGCCGCCCGCACGATCGGAGGTGAAGGCGATGCGGCGTCCGTCGGGCGAGAAGCGCGGATGCACCTCCCACGCCAGCCCTTCCGAAATGCGCGTCGGCGTGCCCCCGGCGATCGGCATGGTGTAGATGTCGCCGAGCAGGCTGAAGGCGATGGTCCGCCCGTCCGGGCTGACATCGACATCCATCCAGGTGCCTTCGTCGGTGTCGATCCGCGCCTGTTTCAGCGTCGCGCCCTGCGGGGCGTTGACGTCCCATTTGGGCTTTTCGGCGGGCTTGTCCTGCGCGTGAGCGTGACCCATGACGAACAGCGCGGCGAGGACGCCGGCGACCGACTGACGCATATGATGATGCTCCCTGACTATATCTGAGCGCAGGTCGTAACGCGCGAAACCGCCCGCGTCACGGCTCTATCGGCGCAGCAGGAACACCGCATGCTCGGCACGAAAATTCGCTGCGGCCGAACTGGTCAGTTGATCGCCTGACAGGAACCACGCCTGCTCCACGGTGATGCCGCGTTCCCGCACGAAAGCGCGGAAATCGTCGATCGTGACATGGTGGATGTTGGGCGTCGCGTACCACGGCACCGGCAACAGCCGCGTCACTGGCATCCGCCCGCCCCACAGCAATGACACGCGCACGCGCCAGTGCGCGAAATTGGGAAAGGATACGACGGCACGCTCGCCGATCCGCAGCAGATGATCGAGCACGACATGCGGCCGCATCGTCGTCTGCAGCGTCTGGCTGAGAATCGCGTAATCGAAGCTGGCGTCGGGATAGTCGGCGAGGTCGGTGTCGGCGTCGCCCTGGATCACCGACAGCCCCCGCCCCACCGCCGCTGCGACATTGGCGGGATCGATCTCGAGTCCGCGCGCGTCGCATTGCCGCTGGTCGCGCAGCGCCGCCATCAGCGCGCCGTCGCCGCAGCCGACATCGAGCACGCGGCTGCCCGACGCGACATTGTCGGCGATGATCGCGAGATCGGGGCGAAGACTCATCGATATGCGTCCGGATTCTCGCGCAGCATCATCCGCTCGGGATGCGCGCTCGCCTGCCAGCCGAACCGGGCGTAGAGCGCATGCATGTCACGGGTGAAGAGCAGCCAGCGGCGCAGCCCCTGGAGATCGGGATGGGCATCGAGCGCCTCGAGCATCGCCCGTGCGACGCCCCGACCGCGATAGCCATCCAGCACGAACACATCCGCGAGATAGGCCATGGTTGCACGATCGGTGACGACCCGGGCCATGCCGATCTGCGCGTCTCCGTCGAAAGCGCATGCCGCGATCGAATGCGCCAGCCCGCGCGCCACGGTCTCGCGCGAGATCCCCGGCGACCAGTAGCTCGTCGTCAGAAAGCCGTGGATGACATCGAGTTGCTGTTCGGCTGGATCGAACGAGATACGAATGGTCATTCGCCCGCCCTCAGAAATCCGTCGACGACGCGGTTGAGCTCGGGCGATTCGAGCAGGAATGCATCGTGCCCGAACGGCGAGGACAGTTCGACGAAGCTGACCGGCGCGCCCGCGGCGTTGAGCGCATGGACGATGCTGCGTGAATCGCGGGTGGGATAGAGCCAGTCGGTATCGAAACTCACCAGGCAGAAGCGCGCCTTGGTCTCGCGAAACGCACTGGCGAGCACGCCGCCATGCTCCTCGGCCAGATCGAAATAATCCATCGCGCGGGTGATGTAGAGATAGGCATTGGCGTCGAACCGGTCGACGAAGCTCAACCCTTGGTGGCGCAGATAGGATTCGACCTGGAAATCGGCGTCGAAGCCGAAGGTTTTGGCTTCGCGCGCCTGCAGCTTGCGCCCGAACTTCTCGGTCAGCCCTGCTTCGGACAGATAGGTGATGTGCGCGGCCATGCGAGCCACGGCGAGGCCGGACGCCGGCGGCTCGCCGTTGTAATAGGCGCCGCCATTCCAGTTGGGATCGGCCATCACCGCCTGCCGCCCGACTTCGTGGAAGGCGATATTCTGCGCCGAATGCCGCGCGGTCGATGCGATCACCACCGCCGCCTCGACCCGCTCGGGGAAGGTCGCGGGCCAGCTCAACGCCTGCATGCCGCCCATCGACCCGCCGACCACCGCCTTCAGGCGTGCGACACCGAGATGGTCGAGCAGCAACGCCTGCGCGCGCACCATGTCGCGGATGGTAATGACCGGAAAGCTCATGCCCCACGGCGCGCCGGTGGCGGGATTGATCGTCGCCGGGCCGGATGACCCCATGCAACTGCCCAGCACATTGGCGCAGATCACGAAATGCCGGGCGGGATCGATCGGCTTGCCGGGCCCCACCATGCGCGTCCACCAACCCGGCTTGCCGGTGACCGGGTGGTTGGACGCGACATGCTGGTCGCCGGTCAGCGCATGACAGATCAGGATCGCGTTGCCGCCATCCGCCGCCAGCTCGCCATAGGTTTCATAGGCGATCTCGAGCGGCGAGAGCAGCACGCCGCCATCGAGCCGCAGCGGGCCGGACAGACTGACGTGACGCGCTAGACCGAACCGCTGATCGCTGGACATGCCCGCGTGACTAGGGTTCGCCCCGTCAAACGGCAAGAGGTGTGATCGTGCTTCCCAGCACCGCCTGTGCCGCCAGACGTCCGGTCTGCGCGCCACCGTTCATATAGCCTGGAAAGGCATCGGACAGGTGCTCGCCCGCGAACACCACGCGGCCGATGGCCGGCGCGGCCTGGGTCGCGGTACCGTCCGCCCCCTCGATCCACAGCAAGCGGCCAAAGCGTGTCAGATGGCCCGGCGGATAGCTGCCATAGGCGCCGCCGATGAGCGGGTTGCGATGCCAAGCGGTGCGCCGGACCGGCGCATCGCCGCACGCGGCCGCCATGTCGCCCAGCGCACCCCGCGCGTCGTGCGCGTAGCGGATCGCAAGCGCCCGCGCGGGGATCGCGCTCTCCACTTCGTCGCCGCCCAGATACCAGGTCCACACCGCCGGCCCCGCCTCCCCGAGCACGGTCCCGTCCCAGCCGCTCGCGCAGCCACCGCCGGTCTGCCAGAATTCGCCGCCCGCACCGACGATCGCGCGCCAGCGCGGATCGGCAGCGGCAGCCAGTATCTTTTCGTTCCGGCCCAGGTCCATCGCCGCGATGAAGCTGCGCCAGGCCGGAGGAAGCGGCAGCGCGAAGTCGATCCGGCGCGTGACGGCGGCGGGCACCGCGACGATGACCCGCTCCGCTTCAACCTTCCGCGCATCGCCAAAGGTCAGGCGGACACCACCGGTAGTGCGATCGACGCGCCGCACCAATCGACCCGTTTCGATATGGCGGGCATGGCGCTCCGCAAGCGCGGCGATCAGCGCGCCGCTGCCCCCGGCGATCGCGTAGCGCTCGTCAGATCCGCCGAGTATGTCGGCACGCGTGCCGTCGACGGTGGGGAGGTTGAACAACAGCGACAGCGCCGACGTCGCGTCCGGTTCGGCGCCATATTCGGTCCGGCCTGTCACCTCCAGCAACCGGCGTACCCACGGATGCGGGAAAAGATCGGCGTGGCGGTCGAGATAGTCGGCGACCGAGATCGCATCGAACGCCGCCAGGGCCGCCGGATCGGCGTCGATCCGATCCGCGTCAATGCCGATCTGCGCCGCGATCGGACGCAGCGCATCGGCCAGTTCGGTGTCACGCACGGGCCGCCCCTCCGCCAGCACGATACTCCGATGCGTATCCGCCTTGCGATCCACCAGAGGGATGCCGAATCGCGCGGTCAGCGCGTGGATGTCGGCATGGTCGCTGTTGACCAGCTGCGCCCCCATCTCGAACGTCGGCGCTCCGTTTCGACGCAGCGTGAACATGCGCCCACCGAGCCGATCGCCCGCCTCGTAAAGCCGCGCATCGACGCCCGCCTCGCGCAGATGATGCAGCGCGGTCAGGCCCGCGATCCCCCCGCCGACGATCGCGACGGGGCCGGTGACGGCGCGGGCAGGTGCGGCGGCGGGGATCGTGGCGCCGATCCCTCCGGCCGCCAGTCCCTTGAGCAGCGCGCGGCGCGTCGCGGCCGGGCTTGCCGGAACCGCCGCAGCCTCCCCCGCCGCCGCGAGGTTCGCAGCGCGCGCAGCCGCCAGTGCCCGCCAGAATAGTCCCCCGCTTCGCATGCCCTCTCCGACTCCCTCGATCGGGTCGATACGCTGCCGACCTTGATATTGCGTAACCGTTCGGCGAAGGGGGCAGCCATGACTGGACCGACCCCCAAGCCGTGGATCATGGAAATCGCCCCCTATGTGCCGGGCAAGTCGACGACCGACGACGGGCGCAAGGCGGTGAAGCTGTCGTCCAACGAAAACCCGCTGGGAACCTCGCCCGCCGCACGCGCGGCGTTCGCGACTGCGGCGACCAGCCTCGAGCGCTATCCCGACGCCAGCGGCACCGAGCTGCGCGAAGCGCTGGCGGTGAAGCACGGGCTCGATCCGGCGCGGATCATCTACGGCAACGGCTCCGACGAGGTGCTGCACCTTGCCGCCGGCGCCTTTGCGGGGCCGGGCGACGAGATCATCTACGTCAATTACGGGTTCACCGTGTATCCGATCGCGACCCGCCGCGTCGGGGCCGCTCCGGTCGTCGCGCCGGACAAGGATTATGCGACCGACGTCGACGCGATCCTGGCAAGCGTGACCGACAGGACGCGCATCGTCTTCGTCGCCAATCCGAACAACCCGACCGGCACCTATGCCAGCCGTGAGGAGATTGCGCGGCTGCATGCCGGACTGCGCGAAGACATCCTGCTTGTGCTCGACCACGCCTATGCCGAATATATCGAGGGTGAGATCGACGATGGCGGGATGGAGCTGGCGAAGACCGCGCCGAACGTGCTCGTCACGCGCACCTTCTCCAAGATGTACGGCCTTGCCGCGGAGCGGATCGGCTGGGGCTATGCCAGCGCGGAGATCATCGCGGCGATGCACCGCATCCGCCTGCCCTTCAGCATCACCATCGCCGGCGCGGCGGCGGCGATCGCCGCGCTGAACGACGACGATTTCGTCGCGCGCTGCAAGTCCGAGAACGCCAAGTGGCGCCGCTGGTTCACCGACGAGATCGGCAAGCTCGGCAATGCCGGGCTGCGCGCGGTGCCGAGCCAGGCGAATTTCGTGCTGGTGCTGTTCGAGGGCAAGCTGACCGGCGAGGCGGCGTACAAGGGGCTGATGGACGCGGGCTATATCGTCCGCTGGCTTCCCGGACAGGGGCTGCCCCATGGGCTGCGCATCACCATCGGTACCGAGGAAGAGACGCGCGCCGTTGCCGCAGTGCTGCAGCAGCTGGTGGCCGACGCCCAGCGCGACGCGGGATGAACCGCTTCGGCATCATCGGCTTCGGCCGGTTCGGACAGCTCGCCGCGCGCCATCTGCGTGATTATTTCGATGTGATCGTCACCGATGCGCGCGACATTGCCGAGGATGCCGCGCGGGTCGGCGTTCGCACGGCGGCGCTTGCGGAGGTGGCAGGCTGCGACACCGTGATGCTCGCGGTCCCGGTCCAGGCGCTCGAACACACGCTTGCCGATATCGCGAGCCATGTCCGGCCCGGCGCGCTCGTTATCGATGTCGCCTCGGTCAAGATGCTGCCCGCGCGCTGGATGACCGAGGCGCTGCCCGCGAGCGTCGATATCGTCGCCACCCACCCGTTGTTCGGGCCGCAAAGCGCGCGGCGCGGGCTCGCGGCGCAACCGCTGGTGATCTGCCCCGTGCGGGGCGAGGCGCATCACCGCGTCGCCGAATTCGGGCGCAAGCTTGGCCTTAAGGTCTCGGTCACCACGCCCGAGGAGCATGACCGCGAAATGGCCTATGTCCAGGCGCTGACGCACCTGATCGGGCGAACGCTGGTCAATATCCGCATCCCCGACGAGGAACTGAAGACCGACAGCTACCAGCACCTGCTGGAGCTGTGCGCGCTGATCGGCGACGATAGCGAGGAACTGTTCTTCGCGATCCAGAACCTCAACCCGTTCGCACAGGAAATCACGCAGCAGTTCATCGGACAGGCGAACGGGCTGCTCGAGCGCAGCCTCAAGGCCGGAAATCGGAGCGTCGCCGCGGAGGCCTAAACCGGTCCGGGCAGTCCGGGCTCGAAGGCGTTGATGCCACGATGCACCTCGGCCTCGATCGCGTCACGCGGCAGCCGCGCGGGAATCGCTTCGCCGAACCGAAAGGTAACGACCCCCGGCCGTTTCGGCCCATTGCGCGGCCACACGCGCCCCGTCTCGCACGCGACGGGCACGACCGGCAGATGGATCGCGCGATAGAGCCCGGCGAAGCCCGAACGCAGCGGCGGCGTCTCGCCCGGTGCGACGCGCGTGCCTTCGGGAAAGATCACCACCGACCGGCCCTCGGCCACCGCGGTGCGCGCCTCCTGCATCATCGCCCGCAGCGCCTTGGCGGAGCCGGCGCGGTCGATGACGATCACGCCATAGCGTCGCGCGACCCAGCCCCAGATCGGAATGCGCGCCAGTTCCTGCTTCATCACGATCGCCGGCGCATCGAGCATCGTCGCAATGGCGAGCGTCTCGAACATCGATTGATGCTTGACCGCGTAGAGTGCAGGACCATCGGCCTGCTGCCCCTCGACCGCCACGCGAATGCCGAGGATCTGGTGGGCCAGCGCCAGCCCCAGCCCGGCCCACGCCATCGAATAGCGGCGGATCGCCGACGTGCCCAACAAGGCCGCGATCGGCGCCGCGAGCACGATCGGCACCGACAGACCGTAGAAGACGATCGAGAACAACAGGGTGCGGATGCGATCAGCCACCGCCGATCCCCAGCAGCAGCGCGAATCGCCGCACCAGATATTTGTGATATTCGCGCAGCAGCATCGACCAGTTCGGGGTCGTGCGGACCCCGTCCCCGCGAATCTCGACCTCCGGCCCCAGCGCGTTGGCCAGTTCCAGCTTCGCCCGTGCCATATGCCAGTCGGCCGTCACGACACGGACCGATCTGTAGCCGTGCCGTGCGACCCAGGCGGCGGTCTCATCGGCGTTCGAGCGCGTATCGACCGCCTCATGGCCAAGATCGATGCAGCAGCGGAACAGCCGGGGCGGCGCCTTGTACTCGACCGCGAGCTCGATCGGGCGGACCGTCGGATCGGTGCCGGTGATCAGCATCCGCTTCGCCGCCTTGGCCTGAAGCAAAGCGATTCCCCGATCGATCCGCCCGGGACCCCCGGTCGGCACGACGATCGCATCGGTCTTCACGGCGTCGTCGAGCGGCGCGCCGAGCGATAGCATGAACAAGCCGAAGCCGAGCGCCCAAGCAAGGATCAGAAGCAGAGGAATGCGCCAGATCACAGCGTCCTCCCCAGCGTCCGCAGCACCGCGACGCGCGCGGCGGCCATTGCGAGCAGCGCGAACAGCACGGGCATCGCCGCGAGCAGGATCCAGTCCATCTGCGCCAGCCCGACCCCGCTCATCAGCTCCGAACCCAGCGTCGCGCTCTGACGACCCAGCAGGGCGGCGACACCAAGCGCGGCGGCGGTGCCGAGCGCTCCGCCGATCAGCGTATCAAGCGCGATGCGGCGCTGGAACAGCCGGGCGACCTGGGTATCGGTGGAGCCGAGCATGTGTAGCACGGCGATCGTGTCGCGGTGGGTGTCCAGCCCCGCGCGCGCGGCGAGCAGCACCACTGCGGCGGTCGCGCTCGCCATCAACAGGACGAGGCCTCCCGCAAACCAGGTGAGCGTGGCAATGAACGAGGCGACC
Organism: Sphingomonas plantiphila; assembly: GCF_046000505.1. Taxonomy (NCBI): domain Bacteria; kingdom Pseudomonadati; phylum Pseudomonadota; class Alphaproteobacteria; order Sphingomonadales; family Sphingomonadaceae; genus Sphingomonas; species Sphingomonas plantiphila. The sequence continues at coordinate 758,278 of NZ_JBELQC010000001.1, forward strand.
GGGGACAGCCATTGCGCATGCTGGTCCACCCGCGCGGCGGGGGAGACCGCGCGCGCGGTCTGGCTGACCCGTTCGACCAGCGCGGGATCGCCGCTCGACAGATCGATGTCGATCATCGCGGGCATCGGCAGTTCGGGATCGAGCCCGGCATCGCCCAGCCAGGGGCGCAGCAGTTCGGCAAGCCGTGCGCGATCGACCTCCTCGACTCGCGCCACTCCCGGAATGGCGCGCACCCGCTCCACGATCGCGCCGGCATTGGCGTCGCGCTTGGCCGCGTCGGCTTCCACCAGCTGGACCGTCAGGCGCCCGGCGAGCTGGCGTTCCAGCGCGCGGCCCGCGCCTGCCATCCCGAAGCCCAGCGCGCCCGCCAGTACCGTCAGGAACAGCATGATCGTCATGATCCAGATCATCGCGCGCGTCCGCTGCCCCTCGTCGAGCAGGCGGCGTTGCGGCCGGGGCCGGGTGAAGGGCAGGTTCATCCCTCGCCACCCCCAGGGGGGAAGCGCAGCGCGCCGGTGGGATCGAGCACGCGCCCCTTTTCGATCCGCATCATCCGCGCATTGGGGATGCGGTTGAGCAGATGAAAGTCGTGCGTCGCGACCACCACCGTGGTGCCGAGCCGGTTGAGTGAATCGAACAGATGCAGCAGCCGTTCGGCCATGTCCGGATCGACGTTGCCGGTCGGCTCGTCGGCGACCAGCATTTCGGGGCGGGTGATGACCGCACGGGCGATCGCGATCCGCTGTTGCTCGCCGCCCGACAGCGTCGGCGGCTTGGCGCGGCCGCGATCGGTGAGCCCGACCCAGGCAAGCATCTCGCGCACCGGCGCCTCGATCTCGCCCTCCGGCATGCCCGCGACGCGCAACGGCAGCGCGATATTGTCATAGGCCGACAGATGCGGAAGCAGGCGGAAGTCCTGAAACACCACGCCGATGCGACGCCGAAAACCGGGCAGGCGCTTGCGCGGCAACGCTCCGGCATCCTCGCCGAACAGGCGCACGACGCCACGCGTCGGCCGCTGGGCGAGGTAGAGCAATTTGAGCAGCGAGGTCTTGCCCGCACCCGATGCGCCGGTGAGGAAATAGAATGCGCCGGCGCTCAGCGTGAAGCTGACGTCGCTCAGCGTTTCGGCCCCGGTGCCATAGCGCAGGCCGACATTCTCGAACTGAACGATATTCGCCATGTGCCGGCGCGCAGCCGCTCCTGATCCTTCTGCCCCGCCGCCAGCCATCGCACAGCCGCAAGGCTGGCTCAAGCGGTGCGACTCGGGCCTTGCCATTCGGGCGGCACGGGTGTTTAGATTCGGGATCGGCAAGCTGTTGTCGTTGCCGAACAAGACGTGTCGCCATGATCCTTGAATGTCCCGAATGCCGCACTCGCTATCTCGTCCCCGATTCCGCGATCGGTGCGGACGGCCGGACGGTGCGTTGCGCGAGCTGCAAGCATAGCTGGTACCAGACCGCCGCGCCCGACGCCGCCGCCCCTGTAGCGACGCCCGACCTGGTTCGCGCCGACGCCTATTCGAAGCCGGTCCCGCCCGTGGTCGAGGAGCGATCGCGCGATTACGATCCGTTCGCACACGAACCGCCGTTCAAACCGCGCCGCAATCCCGAGAAGCGCTGGACCGCGGCGGCGGTGATCGCAGGACTGTCGATGACGGCGGGGGCGGTGGCGATCGTCTGGACCGGCGCGCCGGGGATCGCAGCGCAGCTGGGCCTGCCGATCGGCGCGGCACAGACGCCGCTGATCTTCACCGCCCAGTCCGTCGAGCGCAAGCCGCGGCTCAACGGCGGCGAATTGTTCCTGGTCAGCGGACAGGTGATGAACCCGACCAAGGAGCGCCAGCGCGTTCCCAACATCCTCGCCGAACTGCGCGACGCCAACAACACGATCGTCTATAGCTGGACGATCACGCCGGACCCCCGCGCGCTGCCCCCGGGCGGCAGCCTCGAATTCAACAGCGGCAAGCTCGACGTGCCGCAGACCGGCAAGACGATCCAGTTCAGCTTTTCAGGCGAAGCCGGCGGCTGATCCACCACAAGCGGCTCCCGTTGAGGACTGCCGCGGCGATCATGCCGCTGCCCGAGGCCCAGACCAGCCCCATCGGGCCCCAGCCGTGATGAACCGTCCATAGTCCGATCGCGCCGGTGAGCAGGAAGAAGGCGGCGATGCCGTTGAGGCCCGCGACCACCTGATCGCCGAGCGAACGCAGCGCATAGACGAACACCACCTGGACGCCGTCGAACAGGATGAACGGCGCCCAGAAGGCAAGCATTGCCGCCGCCAGCACGCCCACCTCGGCCGTCGCGGGAAAGCCCGACACCACCCAGGCGGGGAAGAGGATCAGCGGCAAGGCCAGCGCACCCAGCACTGCCGCCGCCAGCCCTGCCGCGATCGCCGTGCGCGGCCCCGCCTCGGCCGGGATGCCTTCGCCCACCGCATTGCCCGCGCGCACCCCGGCTGCCGAGCCGAGGCCGAGCGCGAAGGCAAAGGTCACATTATGGACCGAGAACACGATCTGGAAGGCGTGGGTCACCTGTTCGCCCAATTGGGTCGACAGCGCGATCAGGATCGAAAAGCCTGCAAGCTCCAGCCCCGATGCGATCGCCGGAACGATGCCGAAGGCGAGCAGCCGCCCCGCCCCCTGCCACATCGCGCGCGACCCGAAGTCGCTCCAATCGCGCACGCCCCGCTCGCGCGCACGCGGCAGGGTGAGTGCGGCGGCAACCATGGCGATCGCCCCGATCACCGTTGCGGCCACCGTCGCGCTCGCAGCGCCGACCGCGCCCATCGCAGGCAGACCGAATTGGCCGGTCGCCAATATCCAGGCGAGGGCGGCATTGAGCGGCAGGATCGACAGATTGACCGCCATCACCCGGCGCGGTCGGCTGACCCCTTCGAGGAAGAAGCTCGCCGCAACGATCACCAGCTGAAACGGATAGGCGATCGCCATCACCTGGACCACGCGTGCGGCGTCGGCTGCGATGCCTGCATCGACGCCGACGCCGCGCAGCATCGGCAGCGCGAAGGCGTAGAGCACGCCACCACTCACCAGGCCGAGGATCGTGCCGAGCACCAGCCCCTGACGCAGCACCGCGCCGGTCGCCGGAAGATCCCTCGCCCCATCGGCGCGCGACGCGAACACCAGCACGCCGGTGAGCCAGCCCAGTGCGACGACGATGCCGATGAAGGTCAGCGTGCGGCTCGCCCCGAGCGCGGCGACCTCATGCGTGCTGACCAGTCCGACGACGATCACGTCGGTGACGTGCAGGATCGTCCAGTTGAGGCTGGTGAGCACGACCGGCCAGGCCAGCGCGAGGATGCGGCGCATCTCGGCGCGGGTATCGGCGGGAAGCGGCATGGGCGCGCTCCTTTAGCCGCGGTTCGGAAGAGTTGAAAGGGAGGTTGCGCGCCCCGCATCGCTTTGCTAGGGGCCGCTGCCTTACCAGCCGCCGGTCGATCCGGCGTGCGATATCCGTGCGGCCATGGCGGAATTGGTAGACGCGCAACGTTGAGGTCGTTGTGGGCGAAAGCCCGTGGAAGTTCGAGTCTTCTTGGCCGCACCAGACTTCGCCGGACGATCCGTCCGGCAATCCGAAAATATGGCCCTGCGCAGTCCCTGCCGGGTAGATGTGAAGCAACCGGACGGTCGCCGACTCCGCCTCCCCACGCCCGGTCCGCGTAGGTTCAACGTTCCGGCAGTGCAGCGCGCAAGGTCGAGCTGTCGCGATCGCACGCGATCAGTGCGATCGACCGCTTGCCATGCGGCAGCGCGTGTCCCGACATCGCTTGCCGATGGGCGCTGGACGGCGGCACACTGCCACGCCCCTTCGACGCAGACCGGTGCAGCTCAGCGAGCTGCGCGTGAGCCGCGCGTGCCGCCGGCGTTGTCGCCAGTCGGGCGCGGACGCGCTCCTCATAGGCACGCGCGAGATGACAGTCGCCAGGTGCCGCCCCTGGCCGGCGCGGCGTCCAGATCCGAAACGGGGCGGCGGGGCCCGCACGCCCCGTCACGCCGCCTGCTCCGTTCGGATACAAGGCCGGTTCGCCGCGATCCATTGCGCCACTTCGGCAATGCGCAACTGCCGGGCAAAGGTCATTCCGACGCGCTCGCCGTGCACCCAGCGGACATGGGCGTGCTCGGTGCCCAGGCCCTCGATATCGATTTCGACCGCTTCGCCGATCTCGACGGGCAAATCGGTTTCGATCTTCGCGCCGCCCTGCGACAGATCGATCAGCGGAACGAGGTGCCAGATCGACCCGATTCGCACGCGACAGCGGCTGACGATCGAGATACGCGGTGCGCGCGGCAGGTGATCGGGCGACCGCACGCAGTGCACGCGCAGATAGGTCTCGACGTCGATCGGCGCATCGAACGCAATCCCGACCAGCCGGTCTTCGGACCAGCGGACGACACCGGACAGGGGATCGCAAACCTTTGGCTCGATCCGCACATGCGTGCCCGGCTCGAGCGCGACATACGCTTCCAGCATCATGCCGCCGGATCCGATATTGCGGATCAGACAAAGGTGCTGGTCGCCCTGCTCGGTCAGCACACGGGCCACCTGAAACAATGTGGTAAACCGCTCGTCCGCCCGTCGGTCTTCAAAGGCGGGCGAATGATGGTCGATCGTCTCCGTATCGTTCACGGGCATCCTCCCCGCGAGCAGGACGTTTCCGGTACAAGAAGTGCTCGCTACTCCGGCACCGGCCCCAAACCCCGACTGCAGGAGATACCCAGATCGATCATTCCAAAGAATTATCGAGTAAGGATAATGCGCGTAAACATTTGCATGCGGTGGCGCCGGTGCGGGTCTGGCGCTACCAGCAGATAAGCGGGGAAACCCGCGCGATCGAGGGACAGGAATGCCGTTCAATATCGTGATCGTCGGCGGCGGTACCGCAGGCTGGATGACCGCCGCCCTGCTGTCCAAGCTCTTCTTTCGCGGCCATTCCATCACGCTCGTCGAATCCGAGGAGATCGGCACGATCGGCGTGGGCGAGGCGACGATCCCGGGCATCAAGGATTACAACCGGCTGGCGGGCATCGACCTGACCGAGATGATCCGCGCGACCCAGGCGACGTTCAAGCTGGGCATCGAATTCGTCGACTGGCGCGCGCCGGGGGCGAGCTACATTCACGGCTTCGGCAAGATCGGCACCGACCTGATGTGGCTGCACCCGCACCAGCTGTGGCTCAAGCTGCGCCAGATGGGGAAGGCGCGACATTTCGACGATTATGCGCTCAACTGCCTTGCCGCGCGCCAGAACAAATTCTGCTTCCCCGATCCGCGCAATCCCGGGTCGCCGATCGGGCATATCGACTATGCCTATCATTTCGACGCTTCGCTCTATGCCCGCTTCCTGCGCAGCCGGGCGGAAGCGCAGGGCGTCACCCGGATCGAGGGCCGCATCGTCGCGGTCAAGCAGCGGCCCGAGGACGGCTTTGTCGACCATGTCGTGCTGGCGGACGGACGGACGGTGGCGGGCGGCCTGTTCGTCGACTGTTCGGGGATGCGTGCGTTATTGCTCGGGACGACGCTGGGCGTCGGCTATGAGGACTGGAGCCGCTGGCTATTGTGCGACCGCGCGCTCGCGGTGCCCAGCGAGCGGGTTGCGCCGCTGACCCCCTATACCCGCTCGACCGCGCATGACGCGGGCTGGCAATGGCGCATCCCGCTTCAGCACCGCACCGGCAACGGCCATGTCTATGCCAGCGCGCTGATCGACGACGATACCGCCGCGCGAACGCTGATCGACAATCTCGACGGCCGCCCGCTCGCCGATCCGCGCCCGGTCAGCTTCCGGCCGGGCAAGCGGCACAAGGCGTGGGATAAGAACGTCGTCGGGATCGGCCTGGCCAGCGGGTTCCTCGAGCCGCTCGAATCGACCAGCATCCACCTCATCCAGACGGCAATCCTGCGGCTTGTCGCGCTGTTCCCGAGTGGCGGGTTCAACGCCGCGGACATCGCCGAATATAATCGTCAGCATCATTTCGAATTCGACGACGTCCGCGACTTCATCATCGCGCACTACAAGGTGACCGAACGTGCGGGCACGCCGTTCTGGGACCATGTCCGCACGATGGACGTGCCCGACAGCCTGGCCGAGCGGCTGGAGCTGTTCCGCGCCTCGGGCCGCTTCTTCGTCCATGGCAAGGCCGAGCTGTTCCGCGAGGAAAGCTGGGTCCAGGTGCTGCTGGGTCAGGGGATGGAGATGACCTATGACCCGATGGTCGACATGTTCCCCGAGGAGGACGTGATCGCGTTCATGAACGATATCGCCGAGACCAATGCCGAGGTCGCCAGGGCAATGCCGACGCATGAGGCGTTTATCGACCGGCACTGCCGGGCGCCCGGCCTGACCTGATTTGCGTGTTCCCCTGCGCAAGCAGGGGCCCAGAGTCGCACGGGCTCATGCGTGTTGATCCTGGGCTCCTGCTTTCGCAGGAGAGCAGCGCTGGCTCAGAACGGCACGTCGTCGTCGAGATCGTCGGGGAAGCCGCCGCCCGAGCTGCTGCCACCGCCGCGATTACCGCCGCCGAAGCCGCCCCCACCGCCGCTTCCGCCGCCATAGCCGCCGCCGCGGTTGCTCGACTGGCCGGCGAATTCGTCGCCGCCGCCCCATTCGTCACCGCCACGGCTGCCACCGCCGCCGCCGCCCTGACCGCCGCCGGGACCATCGAGCATCACCAGCTTGGCGTCGAAGCCCTGCAGCACGATCTCGGTCGAATAGCGGTCCTGCCCCTGCTGGTCCTGCCATTTGCGGGTCTGGAGCTGGCCCTCGAGATAGACCTTCGACCCCTTGCGCAGATAGCGTTCGGCGACATTGGCGAGGCCTTCGGAGAAGAGCTTGACCGTGTGCCATTCGGTGCGCTCCTTGCGCTCGCCCGAATTGCGGTCCTTCCAGCTTTCGGAAGTGGCGACGCGCAGTTCGACCACCTTGCCGCCGTTGGAAAAGGACCGGCTTTCGGGATCGCGCCCGAGATTGCCGACCAGGATGACCTTGTTGACGCTGCCCGCCATGGAAACTCCGCTGCTAATTCGATATCGAGAGACAAATGGCCGATATCCTTAACCTGAACAAGGCACGCAAGGCACGCGCGAAGGCGCAGGCCAGCGCAAAGGCTGTGGAGAACCGCGCCAAATTCGGGCGCACCAAGGCGCAGAAAGCGGCCGACGAAGCCGAGCGCGCCCGGATTTCTGAAAATCTGGACGGCGCGCGGCGGGAGTGAGATTCGGCATGGGACTGGCCATGATCAGGGTATAGCAGGATGAGAACATGTGGAAAACATGTTCGGTATTATCGCTTTATATTAGTAATTTAATGAGGAACTGCGAACGGCCGGACGGGCCGAATCTGGTTGAGCAGGGCAGCGCTGCGGATCGGGCGAAGCGAACATCTCGCGGGATAGCGCGCCATCGGTCCGATTTGGGGTATCGCCTCTGCCGAGGCGCAATGCCGAAAAAGGCGCCGCTCGGCTGCCTCCGGAGCCTTCTCCAGAGGGAGAAGGATAGCGCAGCTTGGCAGCTTGCTGCCTAGCGGAGCTTGGATGAGGGGATGCGCGCTATCGACGGGGGTGATCCCCTCACCCAGCTACGACTAGGGCCGCGCTGAAGAAGCGCGACCCAAGTCTGCGCAACCCTCTCCCGACGGGAGAGGGAGGTCGGTCCCTAAAGCCCCAGCCCCTTCGCCGTCCAATAAGTCAGCCCCGCCGCCACGTACGCTGCGGCGAAGAGATAGACGATCATCACGATCGGCCATTTCCAGCCATTGGTCTCGCGCCGCGCCACGGCGATGGTCGACAGGCATTGCGGGGCGAAGACGAACCAGGCGAGGAAAGCTAGCGCGGTCGGGAGGGGCCAGCTGTCGGCGAGGCGGTCGCCGAGTGCCGCAGCGCCGGCTTCCTCGTCCGGGGCGTCGATCGCATAGACGGTCTGGAGCGCAGACACGGCGACTTCGCGCGCGGCCATGGCGGGGATCACCGCGAGGCTCATTTCGTGGTTGAAGCCGATCGGATGGAGCACGACTTCGAGGCCCGATGCGATGCGGCCGGCGACCGAATATTCGCTCTGCTTCACGCCCTCCGGCGCGACCGGATAGGAGGCGAGCAGCCACAGCGCGACGGTGACGCCGAGGATGATCGTGCCGGCGCGGCGCAGGAAGACATATGCTCTTTGCCAAAGCCCGATCAGCAAATCGCGGATCGAGGGAAGCTGGTAGCGCGGCATCTCCATCATGAAGCCGCCGCTCTTGCCGCGCGTCGCGGTCAGGCGCAGCACGAAGGCAGCGAGGATCGCGCCGACGATGCCGAAGACATAGAGGCCGAACAGCACCAGCCCTTGCAGCCCGATACCCGGCGCAACATCGCGCGCGGGGATGAATGCGCCGATGATCAGCATATAGACCGGCAGGCGCGCCGAGCAGGTCATCAACGGGGCGATCAGGATGGTGGTCAGCCGCTCCTTGGGATCGTCGATCGAGCGCGCGGCCATGATGCCGGGAATCGCGCAGGCGAAGGACGACAGCAGCGGGATGAAGGCGCGGCCCGACAGCCCGACCAGCGACATCAGGCGATCCATCAGAAAGGCGGCGCGGACCATATAGCCGGTCGCTTCGAGCAACAGGATGAAGAAGAACAGGATCAGGATCTGCGGCAGGAACACCACCACCGATCCGACGCCGGCGATGATCCCCTGAACCACCAGATCGCCGATGAAGCCGCTGGGCAGGCTTTCCTGCGCATGCGCGCCGAGCCATTCCTGCGTCCCCTCGATCCAGCCGATCGGGCCTTCCGACCAGCTGTACACCGCCTGGAACATGACGAAGAACAGCGCGAACAGGATGAGCCAGCCCGCGACCGGATGGAGCACGACATTGTCGACGGCGCGGGTGAAGGCGCGGCCGCGCGGCTGATCGGTGATGGCGAGCGCGGCGATGCGGCGGGCGTCGCGCTGAAAGTGCGTAATGTCCGCGTCGGGGGTCGCGGGGGCGGCGGGGCGGCTTGCCCGAAGCACACCATCGAGCGCCGCGCGCAGTGCGTCGAGGCCGCGCCTGCGCACGGCGACGGTGGTGACGACCGGGACGCCGAGTTCGGCGGAAAGCAGGTCGGCGTCGATGCTGAGCCCGTCGCGCGTCGCCATGTCGATCATGTTGAGCGCGACAACCATCGGGCGGTCGAGCTGACGCAATTGCAGCACGAAGCGCAGATGGTTTTCTAGGTTGGAGGCGTCGGCGACGACGATCAGCGCGTCGGGCAGCCGCTCCCCCGCCTGTTTGCCGAGCACGACGTCGCGCGTCACCTGTTCGTCGGGGCTCGACGGATCGAGGCTGTAGGTGCCGGGCAGGTCGACCAGCTCGACCGGGCGCCCGTCCTCGAGCGCGAGGCGGCCGGCATGGCGCTCGACCGTGACGCCGGGATAGTTGCCGACCTTTTGCCGCGCGCCTGTGAGCGCGTTGAACAGCGCGGTCTTGCCGGCATTGGGGTTGCCGACGAGCGCGACGAGCGGGGTGGCGTTCATTCTGCCGGCGTCGCCGCCGGATTGGGCGCAAGCCGGATCGCATCGACGACATGGCGGCGCAGCGCGACCGTCATGCGCCCGATCCGCACCGCCGCCGGGCCGCCGAACCAGCCCGCCGGCTTGACCAGCTCGACCTCGACGCCCTCGTCCAGGCCGAATTCACGCAGCCGTCGCACTTCGGCGGGGGCCAGCGCATGCCAGTCGATCGAGGCGACGGTCGCAGGGATATTGCGCGCCGCGCGGGTCAGCGAGTCACTCATGTTGCGAGCGATTATCAAGAGCGGTGGAGAAAAGCCAGCGGAATGCGAACATCGATCCTCCCCTTGCGCGGGAGGATTTTGCTAGGTTGCAAATCGGCTCGCCATCGCGCACCCGCAGGCTTTCCCTCCAGCAAGACTGACATCGTATGACCGACAGCATTCTCCGCGACGCCGCGCTCGCCTCCAAGGCCTGGCCCTATGAAGAGGCGCGCAAGCTGCTCAAGCGCTATCCGGAGGGGAAGCCTGGCGGCGCGCCGGTGCTGTTCGAGACCGGCTATGGTCCGTCGGGGCTGCCGCATATCGGCACGTTCAACGAAGTGCTGCGCACGACGATGGTGCGGCGCGCATTCGAGACGCTGTCCGACCAGCCGACGCGGCTGATCGCGTTCAGCGACGATATGGACGGGCTGCGCAAGGTGCCGGACAATGTACCGAACGGCGACATGCTGGCGCACTATATCGGCCACCCGCTGACCAAGGTGCCCGACCCGTTCGAGAAGTTCGAGAGCTTTGCGCATCACAACAACGCGATGCTGCGCGACTTCCTCGACCGGTTCGGGTTCGACTATGAGTTCGCGTCGTCCACCGACTATTATGGGTCGGGGAAGTTCGATGATGCGCTGGCCCAAGTCCTGCGCAACTATCAGGGCATCATGGATGTGATGCTCCCGACGCTGCGCGCGGAGCGGCAGGCGACCTATTCGCCGGTGCTGCCGATCAGCCCGAAGACGGGGATCGTCCTTCAGGTGCCGATCGAGGTGCTCGATCCCGAAACCGGCATGATCGCGTTCACCGACAGTGACGGCGAGCGGATCGAGCAGAGCATCTTCGGTGGCAAGGCCAAGCTGCAGTGGAAGGCCGACTGGGCGATGCGCTGGGTTGCACTTGGCGTCGATTACGAGATGGCGGGCAAGGACCTGATCGATTCGGTGACGCAATCGGGCAAGATCGCGCGCGTTCTGGGCGGTCGGCCGCCCGAGGGATTCAACTACGAGCTGTTCCTCGACGCCAAGGGCGAGAAGATTTCGAAGACCAAGGGCAATGGCCTGTCGATCGAGCAGTGGCTGAGCTATGGGCCGGACGAGAGCCTCGCCTTCTACATCTATCGCGAGCCGAAAAAGGCCAAGGCGCTGCATCTGGGGCTGATCCCGCGCGCGGTGGACGATTACTGGCAGTTCCGCGCCGCCTATGCCGACCAGCCGGTCGAGCAAAGGCTCGGCAACCCGGTGCACCATATCCATAACGGCCCGCCGCCCGAGGGGGCGCTGCCGGTGACGTTCGGGCTGCTGCTTAACCTGGTCGGCGTGATGGGCGAGGCGACCAAGGAACAGGTCTGGGGGTATCTCGCCAACTACCTGCCCGGCGCAAATGCAGCCGCGTGGCCCGAGCTGGACGGACTGATCGACTATGCGATCCGGTTTGTGCGCGACGTCGCGGAAAAGCCGGTGCGGCGCGCGCCCGAGGGGGACGAGGTGTTGGCGCTCCAGGATCTCGACCGGCTGCTTGCCGGAGCGGGCGCGGATGCGTCGGCGGAGGATCTGCAGAACATCGTCTATGAGATCGGCAAGGCGCGGTTCGGCAAGGAGGCGCTGCGAGACTGGTTCAAGGCGCTGTACGAGACGCTTCTGGGCAGCTCGCAGGGGCCGCGCATGGGCAGCTTCATCGCGCTGTATGGCGTCGAGAACAGCCGCAAGCTGATCGCCGAGGCGCTGGCAAAGGCGGCATAGGCCGACGGCGCAGGACCGTTAGGGCGCGGCGACTTCCGGGGCGACCCAGCGCAGGCGCGCCGGGCCGGCGCCGCTGGTGCTCACGCTGCGCGCGGGGATGCCCGCATCGGTCAGCGCGGCGACGATCGGTTCGGCATCGCCGCCCGAGACGCCGATCGGCAGCTTGATCCGCTGCGCCGCCCAGATCGCGGTGGCGAGGGCCTCGGGGTCCGGCTTGTCCTCTTCAACCGCCACGTCAGGCAGGGCGGCGACGGGCGGGACCAGCGTGACGGTCCAGCCCTGCACGCTCGCTGCGACGCGAGCTTCGAGCGCGCGATAGGCGGCGAGGTTGGCGCCGGGGAGCGCCACTGCGTTCACCACCGCGCGACGATTGTCGCGATCGATCAGCACCGCGTCGGCATCGACGCCGGCGATCAGCGCGAGCTGCTCCTGCACGCGCGCCGCGACCCGGTTTGCCGCGCTCACGCTGGAAGCCTGCGCGGCGGCGACCTGCGCCGCCTCCGCCTGCGCACCGGTGCCGACGCGGATCTGTTCGAGCTCGATCGCGATGGTGCGGCCAACGAGTTGCTTGAGCGTCGCGGCGGCGCGGCGATCGGCATCGGCGCGAATGTCGGGCGTCAGCACGGTCGCGCTGACGCGCACGGGATCGCTCTGGTAATCGATATCGATCTGGCTGAGGCGGGCGGCGCCTTCGAACTCGGCGCTGATCACCTCGCGGATCTGGCGCGAGGCATTCGCTTCCCAGCCGAGCTGGACCAGCACGAGGCCGAGCGGAATGGCGCACGCGATGAGCGTCGCGGTGACGACGATCGTTTGAAGCATCGTATGCTGGGGCGAGAGGTGCGAGCCGAAGCCGTAGAGCCGCGCGACGATCGCGGCTGCGACGGCGATGGTGATCAGGTTGGTGCCGAACAATAGTAGCGAACCCGCAAATACCGTCCAGTTCCACGTGGCGAGACCGAAGCCGACCACCGCGATTGGCGGCATCAGCGCGGTGGCGATAGCGACGCCCACCACCGTGCCCGCGCGCCCGCGGATCATCGCATAGGCGCCGGCCAGCGCGGAGAAGAACGCCACGAGCAGATCGAACAGGTTGGGGCGGGTGCGCGCGGCGATCTCGGGCGTCACATTCTGGATCGGCGAGACGAGCACGATCAGCGCGGTGAACAGCACGGCGATCACGACGCCGAGCGCGAGCGAAACGCACGCGCTGCGAATCTCGTCCCAGTCGAAGGTCGCGAGGCCGAAGCCCAGGCCGATGATCGGGCCCATCAGCGGCGAGATCAGCATCGCGCCGATCACCACCGCGGGCGAGGACAGCAACAGCCCGAGCACCGCGATGCCCGCCGACATCAGCGTCATGAACGCATAGCGACCGGTGAACCCCGCCTCGTCGCGGACCTTCTCGACCACTTCCACATGATCGACCGATGCGATCACGCGCGCGCGCCACCAGGCAACGACCGGATTGTCGGGCTTCAGCATGGTGATGGTCATCAAAGCGGCTCTAGGGGGTTTGCCCGTGCGTCGCCAGCGGTTAGGCAGGGTCACACGCAAAGCAGGGGAAGACATGGCAGCCAAGAACGATCGACTCGCACGCTCGGCATTGCGCGACTTCCTGCAGAGCGAAGCGGCCGGCGGCATCATCCTGATGGCGGCGGCGGCACTGGCGATGATCGTCGCCAACCTGCCGGGCCTGTCCGAAGCCTATTTCCACTTCCTGCACGCCGATACCGGGCCGGTGATCAGCCCGAAATACGGGTCGATGACAGTGCATCTGTGGATCAACGATGCGCTGATGGCGATCTTCTTCCTGTTCGTCGGTCTCGAGATCAAGCGCGAGTTCGTCGACGGGCGGCTGGCGACATGGGAGCACCGCCGCCTCCCGATCGTCGCCGCGGCCGCGGGCATGGTGGGGCCGGCGCTGGTCTATCTGTTCATCGCGGGCTGGAGCGGCCCTCTGGTCAATGGCTGGGCGATTCCCGCGGCGACCGACATCGCCTTCGCGATCGGCGTGCTGGCGCTGCTCGGCAGCCGGGCCCCCGCCTCGCTCAAGCTGTTCCTCACCACCGTCGCGATCGTCGACGACATGGGCGCGGTGGCGATCATCGCCATCGCCTATACCGCCGAACTGTCGACGCTCTACATCGCACTGGGCTCGCTGGTGATGGCGACGATGTATGTGCTCAACCGCAGCGGGGTGAAGTCGCTGACGCCCTATCTGCTGCTGGGCGCGGCGCTGTGGTATTTCGTGTTCATGTCGGGCGTGCATGCGACCATCGCTGGCGTGCTGACCGCGATGATGGTCCCGATCACCGCCAGCCCCGGCGTGCGCGACGATGCCGAATCGCCGCTGCACCGGCTCGAGCATACGCTGGCGCCCTGGGTCGGCTATCTGATCGTGCCGCTGTTCGGCTTTGCCAATGCCGGCGTCAGCCTGAGTGGCATGAGCCCCGCGATCCTGCTCGAACCGCTGCCGCTGGGCATCGCGGCGGGGCTGTTCATCGGCAAGCAGGTCGGCATTTTCGGCAGCGTGTGGGCGGCGGCGAAGACCGGATTTGCCTCGCCCCCGGGCGGGGCGACCTGGCTGCAGCTCTATGGCGTGGCGATGCTGTGCGGCATCGGCTTTACGATGAGCCTGTTCATCGGCGGCCTCGCCTTTCCCGGCAACGAGTTGCTGGTCGACGAGGTGAAGATCGGCGTGCTGACCGGATCGGTGCTGTCGGCGATCGTCGGCTTCGCGATCCTGCGCTTCGCTCCGCGCTGGGGCGATGCGCGCAGGGGGGATGCCGATATCGATCAGGCCGAGCTGGCCGACTGATGCGCTGTTTCCACGATCCGGGGCAGCTGGCGCATGCCCCGGCGACGGAGCTGCACAACGGCGCCTTCGTCCCCTATGCGGAGAAGCCCGAGCGCGCGACCGCCATCGCTGCCGTGCTGGGCGGGACCGAACTGCCGCCCGACCGCGGCGAAGCGCCGATCCGCGCGGTGCACGACGCTGGCTATATCGAGTTCCTCAAGACCGCACCGGCACGCTGGGCATCGGCGGGCCGGCCGGGGGATGTCATCGGCTATATCTGGCCGACGGTCCGCAAGCGCGCGCTGAAGCTCGACCGGATCGACGCGCTGGCCGGGCAATACAGCATCGACGCATCGACCCCACTGACTGCGGAGACCTGGGACGCGAGCTATCGCAGCGTGCAATGCGCGCTGGCGGCGACGCATGCGGTGCTGGACGGCGCGCGCTCTGCGTTCGCGCTGTCGCGGCCGCCGGGGCATCATGCCGGGGCGGATTACCTCGGCGGCTATTGCTACCTCAACCATGTCGCGGTCGCGGCGCAGGCGGCGCGCGATACGGGGGTCAAGCGCGTCGCGATCCTCGATATCGACTATCATCACGGCAACGGCACCCAGGATATCTTCTGGCAGCGCGGCGACGTGTTCTTCGCCTCGATCCATGCCGATCCGGCGACGGACTTCCCCTTCTATTGGGGCCATGCCGACGAGGTTGGTGAGGGCGCAGGCGAAGGCGCAACGCTCAACCTGCCATTGCCGCGGGGGACCAAGATCGATGCTTTCCGCCGCGCGCAGGAGAAGGCGCTGGCGGCGATTGCGGCGTCGGGCGCGGAGCTGTTGCTGGTGAGTTTCGGCGCGGACACCTTTGTCCGCGACCCGATTTCACAGTTCGCGCTCGAGACGACGGACTATGCGGTACTGGGCCGCGACATCGCCGCGGCGGGCCTTCCGACCGCCATCGTGATGGAAGGCGGCTATGCGATCGACGCGCTGGGGGCGAATGTCGCGAGCTTTTTGAGCGGATTCTGAGGGACGCGAAATTTCTTCGCTAGGTGTGGAACCAATCGCGTCGGGCGGACGTTCTTACCTGGCTTGATCGAGAGAAAGAGCATTTAGACGACCCGAACCCATGTGGAACGGATCGTCCAGGGAGCCCCGCCGCGAAAGCGACGGGGCTTACTTGTTTCTGGTGCTGGCGCTGTGCGAGACAATCCTTCCCCCGCAAGGGCGACGCCCTACGCGAGCGGCATTATGTAGCAAATGCCCCAAGGTGGTTATCGGGGGCATCTGGGTCGTGACGTCCGCGTTTGGGAAGCGCGGCATGAGCGTCCTAGCTGCTTTTGGGCAAGCGCCGGCATGGGTATTCTTCAAGACTGATATTTTCATACCCGCCATAGTCGGTTTCAGTGGGCAAGCCATCCATTCGTCTACAGAAGAACGTCTTGAAGCGCGAGCCGTGGGCAGCCGCATAATCGACATAGCCAATGATATAGACGGGGTACTTGCTGCGTTTACGGACTTTGAAGGCTGGGAGATTGAGCGGGCTGCCAGGAACGCAGATGTCATTCGAAATGAGCTTAGAGAGGCGGTGTGTCGCATACATTGGCTCTTCCCTGAGGGCGTAGTAGACCTCAAAATCTGTAGCGTTGGTCCTTCCGATGTTCACAACCCGAATGGTGATCATAGCCCCATCTTTAGTTTGAAGAGGGGGTGGCTCCGATTGCACCGTACTAATCCGTATGATCGCGCGATCTGCCCTAATAAGCGCCTGCCGCGCCGTTTCGGCATCGCGTTCTGCGCGGGAAGCGACGGCTCTGGCTATCCGGTTCGCTTCATGGGCTCCGTCCGACGCGCTCTTAGCGAACATGGCAGCGGCAACGGCAGCAACGAGAGTGAGGCCGCCAATAATGGTACCCGCCACGATCCAGGGGTACATGCGCCTAGCCCAGTCAGCGGACTCTTTAGCGGCATCGGCGGCCTTCCACTGAGCGCAAAGATCGGAGCTACGATCATCCTTACCTCGCTGGCAACCACGGTCGGCTTCTTTGGCTTTGTTCGCCTCATCCAATGCCGACGCAATGTTGTGTAGGGAATCCGCTACATTGGCCTGAGTATCGGCCTTGTGTGTGGCAGCCCCCTGTTGCTGTAACGGTGAGCCCGATACTAACAGGCACCCGAAAGCCGCAATGAGGATGCACCGATAACCTCTAAGCATTGTAATAAAAATACCGCTTTGAATTTGCCCAGGTTGATCTTGTTCCTGATATTCGAATCAGAGTCCATCACGCCTATCTCCGCAGCTTTTCGCTGGTTGGGCGCAGGTGACCTTTGCGCGCTTGCTCCGCCTTAAGCGGCTCACCGCTGCCCTCCCCCTCTGTCATGCTGCGAAATGCCACCTCCCCCTGGCGGGGGAGGATTTTGGCTGTCGTCCCTGCCCCCTTCGTCGCCCCGGCCCTGTGCCGGGGTCCACCGGGAGACAGCGCGCAGCGTGAGGCTCTGGCGTCGGAGGCGAGGCTGAGTAGACCCCGGAACAAGTCCGGGGTGACGAATGGCATGGGGCGAGCGGCTTCCCGACACACAAAAGGCGCCGCCGACCCCATGGCCAGCGGCGCCTTCTTTACCTCACCCGATCGGCTTACAGCTTCTCGGTCAACTCCGGCACGACCTTGAACAGGTCGCCGACCAGGCCGATGTCCGCGACCTGGAAGATCGGGGCGTCTTCGTCCTTGTTGATCGCGATGATCGTCTTTGAGTCCTTCATGCCGGCGAGATGCTGGATCGCGCCCGAGATGCCGACCGCGATATAGACTTCGGGGGCGACGATCTTGCCGGTCTGGCCGACCTGATAGTCGTTGGGAACATAGCCCGCGTCGACCGCGGCGCGCGACGCGCCGACGGCAGCGCCGAGCTTGTCCGCCAAGGGCTCGATGATGCTGTGAAAATTCTCACCGCTTTGCAGCGCGCGGCCGCCCGAGACGATCACCTTGGCGCTGGTGAGTTCGGGACGCTCGCTCTTCGCGATCTCCGCGCCGACGAAGCTCGACAGGCCCTTGTCGCCTGTACCCGAGATGCTTTCGATGCTGGCGCTGCCCCCTTCGGTCGCGGCCTTCTCGAAGGCCGTGCCGCGGATCGTCAGCACCTTCTTCGCGTCCGACGAGGTGACGGTGGCGATGGCATTGCCCGCATAGATCGGGCGGGTGAACTGGTCGCCCTCGATCGACAGAACCTCGCTCAGCTGCATTACGTCGAGCAGGGCGGCGACGCGCGGTGCGATGTTCTTGCCGGTGGTGGTGGCGGGCGCGACGAAGGCGTCGTAGCCCGACATCAGGTCGGCGATCAGCGGCGCGACATTCTCCGCGAGCGCATGGCCATAGGCGGCGTCGTCGGCGAGAAGCACCTTGGAAACGCCGGCGATTTTCGCGGCGGCATCGGCGGCGCCCTGCGCGCCCTGTCCCGCTACCAGCGCGACGACATCGCCCAGCTTGCCCGCGGCGGTGACGGCGGCAAGCGTTGCGTCCTTCACCGACGCATTGTCGTGTTCGACCCAGACCAGCACGCTCATTTCGCAACTCCCATCGCCTTGAGCTTCGTTACCAGCTCGTCCACATCCGCGACCTTCACGCCCGCGGTGCGCTTGGCCGGTTCCTCGACCTTCACCACGGTCAGGCGCGGCGTCACGTCGACGCCGTAATCGGCCGGGGTCTTGGCAGCGAGCGGCTTGCTCTTCGCCTTCATGATGTTGGGCAGCGAGGCGTAGCGCGGCTCGTTGAGGCGAAGGTCGGTGGTGACGATCGCCGGCATGTTGAGCTTCACCGTCTCGAGGCCGCCATCGACCTCGCGGGTGACGTCGACGCTGTCGCCCGACACCTCGACCTTGCTGGCGAAGGTCCCCTGGCCCCAGCCGAGCAGCGCGCCGAGCATCTGCCCGGTCTGGTTGTTGTCATCGTCGATCGCCTGCTTGCCGAGGATGATCAGGCCGGGCTGCTCCTCTTCGGCGACCTTGGCGAGCAGTTTCGCGACGCCGAGCGGCTCGACGCGCTCTTCGGCGGTGATCAGGATCGCGCGGTCGGCACCCATCGCCAGCGCGGTACGCAGCGTTTCCTGCGCCTTCTGCTCGCCGATCGACACGACGACGATCTCGGTCGCCACGCCCTTTTCCTTGAGGCGGATGGCCTCTTCGACCGCGATCTCGTCGAACGGGTTCATGCTCATCTTGACGTTGGCGAGATCCACGCCCGTCCCGTCCGCTTTCACGCGGGGCTTTACGTTGTAGTCAAGCACACGCTTGACCGGCACCAGCACTTTCATTGCGTCCTCCGCTCCAATCGCGTCGTTTTAAAGGTTCGAGTCTGTCGTCCCCTAGAAGGGTTTGAGCCATTTTCGCAAGTCCGGTATGGAATCGAATGATTGCCGTAGCGTCATTGCGCAAACGAAAAGGGGGTCCGGTACGCGAACCGCACCGGACCCCCCTTCAATGGGCGTTCAAGCCGCCGCGATCAAGCAGCCGCCTTGACCTCGGCCACGATCTTCTTCGCCGCGTCACCCAGATCGTTCGCCGGAACGATGGCGAGGCTGGAATTGGCGAGGATCGCCTTGCCTTCCTCGACATTGGTCCCTTCCAGGCGAACGACCAGCGGGACCGACAGGTTCACTTCCTTCGCGGCGGCGACGATGCCCTCGGCGATGATGTCGCACTTCATGATCCCGCCGAAGATGTTGACGAGGATGCCCTTCACTGCGGGATCGGCGAGGATGATCTTGAACGCCGCGGTGACCTTTTCCTTGTTTGCGCCGCCGCCGACGTCGAGGAAGTTGGCCGGGAACATGCCGTTGAGCTTGATGATGTCCATCGTCGCCATGGCGAGGCCGGCGCCGTTGACCATGCAGCCGATGTCGCCGTCGAGCTTGATATAGGCGAGATCGTATTTCGACGCCTCGAGCTCCATCGGATCCTCTTCGGTGGTGTCGCGCAGCTCCATCAGGTCCTTGTGACGGAACATGGCGTTGCCGTCGAAGCCGACCTTCGCGTCGAGGACGAGGAGGTTGCCCTGCTCGGTCAGCGCGAGCGGGTTGACCTCGATCTGCTCGGCATCGGTGGCGAGGAAGGCGGCGTAGAGCGAGGACGCGACCTTGGCCGCCTGCTTCGCCTGATCGCCGGTCAGGCCGAGCGCGGCAGCGACCGCGCGGCCGTGATGCGCCATGAAGCCGGTCGCGGGATCGACCGAGAAGCTGTGGATCTTCTCAGGGGTCGAATGCGCGACTTCCTCGATGTCCATGCCGCCTTCGGTCGAGACGACGAAGGCGATGCGGCTGGTGGCGCGATCGACCAGCAGCGCGAGGTAGAATTCCTTGGCGATGTCGGCGCCGTCGGTGACGTAGAGACGATTGACCTGCTTGCCCGCGTCGCCGGTCTGGATCGTCACCAGCGTGTTGCCGAGCATGTCCTTTGCATGCGACTCGACCTCGTCGAGGCTGAAGGCGAGGCGAACGCCGCCCTTGGCTTCGGGGCTCAGTTCCTTGAACTTGCCCTTGCCGCGGCCGCCGGCATGGATCTGCGACTTCACGACATAGAGCGGCCCAGGAAGCTTCTTGGCGGCTTCGACCGCTTCCTCGACAGTGAAGGCGGCGTGGCCGGCAGCGATCGGCGCGCCGTATTTCGCCAGGAGTTCCTTGGCCTGATATTCGTGGATGTTCATGGACTCGCCCTTTGCGTTGCAGCAAAATTCGCGCCGCTTAAGCACAGGGGCGCGGCGGAATCAAATATTCTCGGATTGGTATTGCGACGCGGTTGCAATAGCCGACACCGAGACACGATGTGGTGACGTTCGTTCTAGACTATTTGCCTAATCACGCGTCTCGCATCGGGTCGCGACCATCGCTATATCGCGCGCATGAGCCCCGCACTCGGCATCGCGCTGTTCCTGTTGACCGTCGCCCTGATGGAGGGATTCGCCTATGTTGCGCATCGCTGGATCATGCACGGGCCGGGCTGGTTCCTGCACAAGAGCCACCACGCGCCGCGGACCGGCAACTGGGAGCTCAATGACCTCTATGCGGTGATCTTTGCCGT
Organism: Sphingomonas plantiphila; assembly: GCF_046000505.1. Classification (NCBI taxonomy): domain Bacteria; kingdom Pseudomonadati; phylum Pseudomonadota; class Alphaproteobacteria; order Sphingomonadales; family Sphingomonadaceae; genus Sphingomonas; species Sphingomonas plantiphila. Next base: position 778,652 of record NZ_JBELQC010000001.1, read on the forward strand.
GCCGTCCTTCGTGCTTTTGCTCGGCGGAGTGCATCTTGGCTGGTGGCCGGGCTATGCCTGGATCGGCGCAGGAATCGCGGCCTATGGTGCGATCTATTTCGGGTTCCACGACGTGATCGTGCACAAGCGGCTCAACACGCGCTACATCCCCAAGTCCAATTACATGAAACGGATCATCCAGGCGCACCGGTTGCACCATGTGGTGGAGACCAAGCATGGCACGGTGAGCTTCGGCTTCCTCTACGCGCCCCCGCCCGAAGCACTGAAAGCGCAGCTCAAGGCGCGCGGCAATGCCGGGGTGCGCGAGCCGGTCGGCCGGTTCTGATCGCCGATCCGCTCTTTTACGCGCTGGCAGTTCCGGCGGTCGCCTTGCTCGGCCTGGGCAAGGGCGGCTTCGCCGGGGCCGGCTCGCTGTCGTTGCCGATGGTCGCCTTTGCGACCGACCCGGTTCAGGCCGCCGCGATCCTGTTGCCGATCCTCATCGTGCAGGATGCGGTCAGCGTGTGGGCGTTTCGCCGCAGCATCGACTGGTATGTGATGGGATGGACGCTGGCGGGCGCGGTCATCGGCATCGCGATCGGCTATGTCTTCGCGGCGAGCGTGTCGGCGGACATGGTGCTGGCGATGGTCGGCGCGATCTCGATCCTGTTCGGTGCCTATCAGCTGCGCCGCAACCGGATGGGCGCGACGACCGCGTCCGATTCGCCCGGCTGGGTGGGATCGCTGTTCGGCGTGGCGTCGGGGTTCACCAGCCAGATCGCGCATGCCGGGGCGCCGCCGTGGCAGCTATGGGTCATGCCGCGCCAGCTGGCGCCCGCCTATCTGGTCGGGACGACCGCCTTCTATTTCGCGGCGGTGAACTGGATCAAGGTGCCCGCCTACCTGGCGCTGGGCCAGTTCACGCGGGCGAATCTGACGACCGCGGCGGCCTTGATGCCGGTGGCGATCGCTTCCACCTTCGCCGGGGTGTGGCTGGTGCGGCGGGTTTCGCCCGAGCGATTCTATACCGCGATCTACTGGCTGATGATCGCCGTCGGCGTCGTGTTGGTGGCGAAGGCGATCGCCTGATAGCCACACTGACTGGCTTTGGCATCGTGCCCCCCGTCAAGCCCGGGACGACAACCCCCTCAGTCGAACAGCGACGAAACCGAGCTCTCGTCCGCGATGCGGCGGATCGCTTCGGCGATGAGCGGTGCGATGGTGAGGTGGCGGACGCGCTGCGACTGGCCGACCACGGCGTGGTTGCCGATCGAATCGGTAATTACCAGCTCACGCAACGCCGACCCGTCGACGCGCGCGACCGCGCCGCCAGACAGCACGCCATGGGTACAATAGGCGACGACATCCTCGGCGCCCGCTTCCTTGAGCGCGGCGGCGGCGTTGCACAGCGTACCGGCCGAATCGACGATATCGTCGATCAGCACGCAGAAGCGGCCCTCGACATCGCCGATGATGTTCATCACCTCCGACTCGCCGGCCTTTTCACGCCGCTTGTCGACGATCGCGAGCGGAGCGTTTTCCAGGCGCTTGGCGAGCGCACGGGCGCGCACCACGCCGCCGACGTCGGGCGAGACGACCATGAGATTCTTGTCGGAAAAGCGCGCCTTGATATCCTCGCTCATCACCGGCGCGGCGAAGAGGTTGTCGGTCGGGATGTCGAAAAAGCCCTGGATCTGCCCGGCATGGAGATCGACCGAGAGGACGCGATTGGCGCCCGCCGTGGTGATCAGGTTGGCGACCAGCTTGGCCGAGATTGGGGTGCGCGGGCCGGGTTTGCGGTCCTGGCGGGCATAGCCGAAATAGGGAAGCACAGCGGTGATCCGCTTGGCCGATGCGCGGCGCAGCGCATCGATCATGATCAGCAATTCCATGAGGTTGTCGTTCGCCGGATACGCCGTCGACTGGAGTACGAACACGTCCTCGCCGCGGACATTTTCGAGAATCTCGACGAAGATTTCCTCGTCGGCGAAGCGCCGAACATTCGCCTGCGTCAGCGGAATCTCCAGATAGGACGCGATCGCCTGAGCGAGCGGCAGGTTCGAATTGCCGGCCATCAGTTTCATACGCGCGTCGCTCCCGCCCAGTGTCATGGAATTGTCTCCCCTTAGGAGCGTGGATCGCTCGCGAAAAGGGGGCGTTTAGAGTAGCGTGCGTGCGTGACGGCGTCCCATGCAGGCACAGGCGAGTCAGGACAGCATTGCTGTCCCATCTCGACAGATGCGTTGAAACAATATAATCGGGCGCTGAAATAGAATGTCCGAGCGCGACAGGCGACCCGGACGGGCCCTTTAGCTGCTGGAGAGTGCATGGCGGACGTCCCGCGCAACCTGCCCCCGCTGAGCCTGCATGTGCCGGAGCCGCGCTTCCGTCCGGGCGATGCGGTCGATTTCGCGACGGTGGAGGTGCCGCCCGCCGGTGCCCAGCCCCGCCCTGATACCGCCGCCGATCCGGCGAGCTTCCATGATCTTGCCTATACGCTGGTCCGCGTGCTCGACGATGACGGCCAGGCGGTCGGCCCGTGGAACCCGCGACTCGATCCCGACACGTTGCGCGCGATGCTGCGCGACATGGCGCTGGTCCGCGCGTTCGACGAGCGCATGTTCCGCGCGCAGCGGCAGGGCAAGACCAGCTTCTACATGAAGTGCACCGGCGAGGAGGCGGTGTCGATCGCCGCCACGCACGCGCTGGCCAGCGACGATATGTGCTTCCCCAGCTACCGCCAGCAGGGCATCCTGATCGCGCGCGACTACAGCCTGGTTCAGATGATGAACCAGATCTACTCGAACAGTGGCGACAATCTGCAGGGCAAGCAGCTGCCGATCATGTATTCGTCGAAGGAGGACGGGTTCTTCTCGATCTCCGGCAACCTCGCCACGCAATATCCGCAGGCCGTCGGCTGGGCGATGGCGAGTGCGGCCAAGGGCGATACGCGGATCGCCGCGGTGTGGTGCGGCGAAGGCTCGACGGCGGAGGGAGACTTCCACTCGGCGATGACCTTCGCGACCGTGTACAAGGCGCCGGTCATCCTCAACGTCGTCAACAACCAATGGGCGATTTCGAGCTTTTCGGGCTTTGCCGGGGCCGAGGCGACCACCTTTGCCGCGCGCGCGATCGGATACGGCATGGCCGGCCTGCGCATCGACGGCAACGACGCGCTGGCGGTCTATGCCGCGACGCAATGGGCGGCGGAGCGCGCGCGGACCAACCAGGGCCCGACGCTGATCGAGCATTTTACCTATCGCGCCGAGGGCCATTCGACTTCCGACGATCCGACGCAATATCGCAGCGCGGGCGAGCCGGGCGCATGGCCGCTGGGCGATCCGGTCGCGCGGCTGAAGGCGCACCTGATCGCGATCGGCGAATGGGACGAGGAACGCCACGCGGCGCAGGATCGCGAGGTCGCCGAGCGGGTCAAGGTTGCGCAAAAGGAAGCCGAGAAAAACGGCATCCTCGGCCATGGCCTGCACCAGCCGCTCGATACGCTGTTCGACGGAGTGTTCGAGGAGATGCCCTGGCATCTGCGCGAACAGCGCCAGCAGATGCTGGATGAGGAAGAGGCCAGCGGGCGCCCGTGGGCGAGAAAGGCGTGACCGACGTGATCGAAACCTCCGCTACCGACGAAGCGGGCGAAACCGTCCGCATGAACATGATCCAGGCGATCAACTCCGCCATGGCGGTGATGATGGAGCGCGATCCCGATGTGATCGTGATGGGCGAGGATGTCGGCTATTTCGGCGGCGTGTTCCGCGCGACCGCGGGCCTGCAGGAGAAATTCGGCAAAACCCGCGTGTTCGACACGCCGATCACCGAATGCGGCATCGTCGGCGTGGCGATCGGCATGGGCGCCTATGGCCTGCGCCCGGTGCCCGAGATTCAATTCGCCGACTATATCTATCCTGCGCTCGACCAGTTGGTGAGCGAGGCGGCGCGGCTGCGCTATCGTTCGGCCGGGCAGTTCACCGCGCCGCTGACAGTGCGATCGCCGTTCGGCGGCGGCATTTTCGGCGGGCAGACGCACAGCCAGTCGCCCGAGGGCATCTTTACCCATGTGTCGGGCGTGAAGACGGTGATCCCATCAACGCCGTACGACGCCAAAGGACTGCTGATCGCGTCGATCGAGGACAATGACCCGGTCATCTTCTTCGAGCCCAAGCGCATCTATAACGGCCCGTTCAACGGCCATTGGGATCGCCCGGCGGAAAACTGGTCGAAGCATCCGGCAGGCGCGGTGCCGGAAGGCTATTATCGCATCGAGCTGGGCAAGGCGGCGATCGTGCGGCCGGGCGAGGCGCTGACGATCCTGGCCTATGGCACGATGGTGCATGTCGTGAAGGCGACGGTCGAGGATATGGGGATCGATGCCGAGATCATCGATCTGCGCACGCTGGTCCCGCTCGATATCGAGACGATCGAGGAATCGGTCAAGAAGACCGGCCGCTGCATGATCGTGCATGAGGCGACGCGGACCGGCGGGTTCGGCGCGGAACTGTCGGCGCTCGTGCAGGAGCGCTGCTTCTACCACCTCGAGGCGCCGATCGAGCGCGTCACCGGCTTCGACACGCCCTATCCGCACAGCCTGGAATGGGCTTATTTCCCCGGGCCGGTCCGTATCGGACAGGCGCTCAAGAAACTCCTGAAGGACTGATCCGCATGGCTCGTTTCACCTTTCGTCTTCCGGACATTGGCGAAGGCATTGCCGAAGCCGAGATCGTCGCCTGGCACGTCAAGGTCGGTGACCGGATCGAGGAGGACCAGCAGGTCGCCGACATGATGACCGACAAGGCAACCGTCGAGATGGAATCGCCGGTGTCGGGCGTGGTGGTCGAACTGGCCGGCGAAGTCGGCGATCAGGTCGCGATCGGCGCGTCGCTGATGGTCGTGGAGACCGAGGATGCGGTGGCCGAGGAAGCCCCGGCGGCGGAGGAGGCTACGGCCGAAGCCGCGCCGGTTGCCGAGGAGGCCGAGGAACAGATCGAGGCGGAAACGCCGGGCGCTCCGGAGGTGGTGGCTGAAAAGCCCTCTCTTCAGGGGAGAGGGTTGGGAGAGGGGGACTCTCCTCAAGCACCAGCTCCTGTGGATATGCCCCTCTCCCCGACCCTCTCCCCTGAAGGGGAGAGGGAGAAGATTCTCGCCTCCCCGGCGGTGCGTGCGCGCGCCAAGGATCTCGGCGTCGACCTAGCCGAGGTGAAGCATGACGGGCAGCATGTCCGCCATGCCGATCTCGACGCGTATCTGCGCTATGGCAGCGCTCAGGGCTATCACGCCCCGCATGCGAGCCGCGCGCGGGAGGACGAGGCGGTCAAGGTCATCGGCATGCGCCGTCGCATCGCCGAGAATATGGCCGCGGCTAAGCGCGCGATCCCGCACTTCACCTATGTCGACGAGATCGACGTCACCGCGCTGGAGGCGATGCGCGCCGACCTCAACGCGAATCGCGGATCGCGGCCCAAGCTGACGATGCTGCCGTTCCTGATCGTCGCGATCTGCCGCACCCTGCCCGACTTCCCGATGCTCAACGCGCGCTATGACGATGAGGGCGGCGTGGTGACGCGGCATGGGCGCGTGCATATGGGCATGGCGACACAGACCGATGCGGGGCTGACCGTCCCCGTCATCCGCGACGCACAGGACATGAATGTGTGGCAGCTGGCGAGCGAGATCGGCCGCCTGGCCGAGGCCGCGCGGACCGGCAAGATCAAGTCCGAAGAGCTGCAGGGCGGGACGATCACGATCACCTCGCTCGGCCCGCTCGGCGGCATCGCGACGACGCCGGTGATCAACCGGCCCGAGGTAGCGATCATCGGCCCGAACAAGATCGTCGAGCGCCCCGTGTTCGTCGGCGATGACATCGTGCGCGCGAAGCTGATGAACCTGTCGATCAGTTGCGACCACCGCGTCGTCGATGGCTGGGACGCGGCGAGCTATGTCCAGGCGCTGCGCAAACTGCTCGAAACGCCGGTGTTGCTGTTTGCGGACTGAGGCAGGCTAATCCTCCCCCGGAAGGGGGAGGATTTTTACTCCACCCAGTCCCGGCGCAGGGTGCGCACGGCGAAGAACATCAGCGTCGCCGCGATCAGGTAGAAGGACAGCGCCGCCACCGCCGCGTAGCGCAGCGCGTCGCTGCCATAGCTGGCGGTCATGGCGTCCGACATTGCGCCCATCACCCATGACCCCGCACCCAGCCCAATTAGATTGTTGATCAGCAAGAAGCTGGCGCTGGCGGTCGCACGCATCTGCGGCGGCACGAGGTTCTGGACCGCCGTGGTCACCGGGCCGAGCCACAGGATGTTGAGGCCGTTCGGGATCAGGAACAGGAACCACGACAACGTCGGATTGTCGGTGAGGAACCCGCCTGCGAACAGCGGCACGCAGATCAGCCAGGCAATCGCCGGAAGCTTGGCATACACGCCGCGATCGCCCCCACCGAGCCGGTCGGCGAGGAAGCCGCCCATGAATACGCCGAGCGTGCCGCCGATCAGCAGGATCGACCCGAAGAAATAGCTGGTCGTGGCAAGGTCGAACCCGAAGCTGCGCACGATGAAGGTCGGCGCCCAGAAGGCGAGGCCGTAACCGCACATCGAGCTGAACCCCGCGCCGATCGCCATCAGCCAGAAGCTGGGCTTTCTGGCGAGGATGCCGAACACCTGGCCTACCGGCGCGCGCGCCACGGCGCTCGCCGCGACCGGGCGCGGCGGTTCCTTCACGATCATGCGAAAGACGGGGGCGATCACCACCCCGGCCAGGCCGACGACGACGAACGCCATGCGCCAGTCGACGGTGGCCGCGATCCACGCGCCGAGCAGCGTGCCCGAGGCGAGGCCGATCGGGATGCCGAGCGAATAGATGGCAAGCGCGCGAGCGCGCTGATGCTGAGGGAAATAGTCGGCGATGATGGCGTAGGAGGGCGCGACCCCGCCCGCCTCGCCCACGCCGACGCCCAGGCGGTAGAGGAACAGCGTCCAGAAGCTGGTGGCCATTCCGCACAGCGCGGTGAAGCCGCTCCACACGGTGAGCGAGATGGTGACGACCCAGGTCCGGCTGGTGCGATCGGCGAGCAACGCCAGCGGCACGCCGAGGATCGAATAGAGGAAGGCGAAGGCGATGCCGCCGAGCGCGCCGAGCTGGGTATCGCTGAGGTCGAGATCCGCCTTGATCGGCACCGCGAGGATGCCGAGGATCTGCCGGTCGAGAAAGTTGAAGGTATAGACGAGCAACAGCATCGCCAGCACCGCGGCGCGATAGCCGGGCGTACCGTGGCCCTGTGCGGCCGATGCCGCCCCGTTGGTGGCGCTCATCCGTACCCCCTCCTCAAAAACTGGGCCGGACGCCCATCGCTAGACGCCCGGCCCGATCAGTCTGGCAAACTCAAAGCACGAAAGCGATCAGAACTTGACCTCGAACGTGCCCGTGACGGTGCGCGGCGGGCCGTAATAGCCGATCACCGAATTGCCCGTCAGCGCACCCGGGAAGTTGTACCCGCCGACGCGGTAGCGCGCGTCGGTGAGGTTGCGCGCCGCAACACCGATGCGATAGCGGCCGCTGCCCGAGGTCCAGTTGAGCGATGCATCGACCAGCGCATAACCGTCCTGATCCAGCGCTGGCGTTGCAATCTCGAACATCTGCGTATCGCTGCGCAGCGACACGGCGGGCGTGAAGGCGAGCACGCCGCCCGCGACATCGTTCGACCAGGTGAAGGACGCGTTTGCCGTCCATTCGGGCGTATTCTGGAACGCGCGCTGGTCCGACACGTCGACCGGGGTGGTGCCCCCGCCGATAAAGGTCAGGAACTCCTTGTAGTCGGCATTGGTGTAGCCGACCACGACGCTCGCCTGGAAGTGGCGCGACGGGACCATCCGGGTTTCGAGCTCGAAGCCGTAGATCACGCCCTTGCCTGCATTGTCGACGAAGCTGGCGATGCCGCTGGGCAGCGAGGGCACCTGGATCGTGACCTGCTGGTCCTTATAGTCCGAATAGAAGCCCGCGAGGTTCACGAACAGCGTGCGGTCGAGGAACGCGCCCTTCATGCCGAGTTCGTAGCTGTCAATCGTCTCGGGCTCATAGCCGTTGACCGTCGTCGGCGTCAGGATCGCGTCGCCGCGCATGTCGAAGCCGCCCGATTTGAAGCCCTTGCCATAGCTTGCATAAATGTTGAGATCGGCATTGGGCTGATAGCTCAGGCTGACCCGCGGGGTCAGCTTCTCGAAGTCGCGGCTGTTGGTGTAGTCCGATCGGATCAGGCCGGGGACCGCGGTTGCATTGCCGAAATACGGGCTGCGAATGCCGGTATAATTGCGGCGGAAGACGCTGCCGGTCTTCTCGTCGCGGGTGTAGCGCAGGCCGGCCGAAACCTTGAACTGTTCGGTCAGGTCGAAGCTGAAGTCGCCGAACGCGGCATAGCTCTTGGTGAACACCTCACCCGCGGTCAGCGTGGTGGTATTGAGCAGGCCGACCACCGTGTCGAACGCGCCGCTGGCGCGGCCGTTGAGGTAGTACACGCCGAACACGCCCTGTACCCGGTCGCCTTCATACAGCAGCTGCAGTTCCTGGGTGAACTGGCGGTCCGAATAGGCGGCGGGGACGTCCAGCGTGGGCAGGACCGTGTTGTCGAAGTCGATCACCGTATCGGTGCTGCCGTCGCGCCACGCGGTGATCGTCTTGAACGTCAGCATGTCGGACAGGCCAATCTCGCCGGTGATCGACAGGCCGCGCGTCTCGACGCGATTGTCGTCGCCGATCCCTGCGCGCGTGTCATAGACGCTATTGGTCGGCGCATAGATCGGATCGGCGCCGTTGGGCAGCAGCCGGGTGCCGTGACGCGGGTTGGACCGGTCGAGCGTGCGGTCGCCGGCGACGCGGACGAAGATATTGTCGGTCGGCGTGAACTCTGCCGAAACGCGCGCGGCGAGCACGTCCTTGTTATAGTGCTCGGCGCCGGTGGTCAGGTTGGTGCCAAACCCGTCGCGCCAATATTGCGCGACCGCTGCGCCGACCGACAGGCTGTCGCCCAGCGGCACGACCACCTGCCCGACCAGATCGATCTGGTTGTACGACCCGTAGGAGCCGCGGAGCGACGCCTTGTAGTCGTTGCCCAGGCGACGGGTGACATATTTGACCGCGCCGCCGATGGTGTTGCGGCCATAAAGCGTACCCTGCGGCCCGCGCAGCACCTCGACCCGCTCGACGTCGAAAATGTCGAGCACCGCGCCCTGCGGACGCGCGACATAGACATCGTCGATATACAGCGCGACGCCGGGCTCGAAGCCCCACAGCGGGTCCTGCTGGCCGACGCCGCGGCTGAACGCGATCAGCGTCGAGTTGGAGCCGCGCGCGATCTGCAGCGTGAGGTTCGGGGTCTTGTCCTGCAGCGCGGTGATATCGGCCGCACCGCTCTTGACCAGCGAATCGCCGGTGACGACCGACATCGAGATCGGCACGTCGATCAGGCTTTCCTCGCGACGGCGGGCGGTGACGACGATCTCACCCTCCGTGCCGGTGTCGGCGGCGGTATCGGCAGCCATGTCCTGCGCGAACGCGGGCGTGGCGGCGAGCGCGCCCAGCGCGGCTCCGGTTGCGAGAATCGAGCGGACAGACGGAATCAGGTGGCGCATATTTCCTCCCCAAGTCAGCCGGGCATACCCCGGCTTGTAAGACGTTGCGGATGCCTATAGTGAAACCTGAACCGGGTTTCAACTTCCGGATGAGGGAGGGGATGAATGACGCAGGATCGTGGCTCTGGTGCCACACTGACCCCGGCCCTTCACTCGGGTGAGGGCGCCGCGAGCGAAGGCAAGGAACCGCGCACGGCGCGGGGTCGGCGAACGCTGCGCACAATTCTGGACGCGGCAGCCGCAGAGTTCGGCGAGAAGGGATTCCACGAAGGATCGGTGAGCGGGATCACCCGCCGCGCCGGCGTGGCGTTGGGCAGCTTCTACACCTATTTCGATTCGAAGGACGCGGTGTTCCGCGCGCTGGTTCGCGACATGAGCGAGCAGGTGCGCGAGCATGTCGCCCCGGCGATTCGCGCCGCCCCCGAGCAGATCGCGGCCGAGCGCGCGGGGCTGGAGCAGTTCATCGGCTTCGTGCGCAAGCACAAGGAAATCTACCGCATCATCGACGAGGCCGAGTTCGTCGATCCAGAGAGTTTCCGGCTCCACTATCAGACCACTGCGGAGCGCATCGAGAAACGGCTGAAGGCGGCCGCCGAGCGCGGCGAGGTGCGCGCCGACGTGTCCGATGTCCACGCCTGGGCGATCATGGGGATGAACGTCTTCCTCGGGCTGCGTTACGGCGTGTGGGAAGAGGATGCCGAGCCGGGCGCGGTGGCGGACACCGTTGCAGAGATGCTCGCACGCGGCTTGAGCATCAAGTAGCGGTCAGACGTCCTCGACCATCCGCTTGTACAGCTCCGGGCGGCGGTCACGGAAGAAACCCATGCCGGCGCGGTGCTTGCGCGCGCGGTCGAGGTCGAGCGTTGCGGTGAGGACGCCGGTTTCCTCCGCGCCGAACTCGGCGACGATGTCGCCCCACTCGTCGCAGATGAAGCTGTGGCCGTAGAAGCGCTGGTCGCCCTCGGTGCCGATGCGGTTCGACGCGATGACGGGGACGACGTTGGACACGGCATGGCCGATCATCGCACGCCGCCACATGCGGCTGGTGTCGAGATCGGCGTCGTACGGCTCCGATCCGATCGCGGTCGGGTAGAACAGCAACTGCGCGCCCATCAGCATCATCGTGCGCGCGGTTTCGGGATACCATTGGTCCCAGCAGATGCCGACGCCGAGCGCCGCGTCCTCCGCGGGGCCGTCCCACACCTTGAACCCCGTATTGCCGGGGCGGAAATAATATTTCTCTTCATAGCCGGGGCCGTCGGGAATGTGGCTCTTGCGATAGACCCCCGCGACCTTCCCGTCGGGTCCGATCATCGCGAGGCTGTTGTAGAAATGCGGCCCGTCCGCCTCGAAAAAGCTGGTCGGGACGTAGATCTGCAGCTCCGCTGCGAGGCTTTGCATCGCGGTGACGGCGGGATGGCTGGCGAGCGGCTTGGCCGTCGCGAACAGCGCCTCATCCTCGACCCGGCAGAAATATTCGCCTTCGAACAATTCGGGGGGGAGGACGACCTGGGCGCCCTTCCCTGCCGCCTCGCGCACGAGATCGGTGACGTTGGCGATGTTCTGCGCCGTGTCGGTGGTGAAGGCGAGCTGGAGCGCGGCGACGGTGATCTGGGTCATGCGGGGGTATTTAGGGGGTGTGGGGCGGGAGTGCACGGGGTTTGCTCACGCGGCGAGGCACATCAGCCCCGATAGTCCTCAAATTCCCATTGTGACCAACGCGCAAGCTTCTCCGCTATCGTCGGCCAGTCTGGACCTGTGGCGTGCGCGATCCGCTTTTGGACGTATCCTTCAATCTGCGCCGGCTTGAAATCACGTACGATGAGTAAAAATCGGCCGCCGACCACGGGGTGGTCATCCAGTTCCCGATCAAGCCAAGCAGGCGAACAGACGTCGAAGTCGAAACTCTCTTCGCCCTCTTCCCCAGCAACACCGATCATCGCCCTTAACGAGATTCGAAACGCTTCGGTCGAGGGATAAGCCGTCGTCAGGGGTTCGTGATAGACGGTGACTAGTGAACGAAGCTCAGCCTGCATTTCGCCCTTTTAGCAGCCTCGGACTCACTCCGTCATGCTGAACTTGTTTCAGCATGACGGTGGGTGCGGGGTGGCGGTTGGCCCCTCCCTCTTCGTCACCCCGGACTTGTTCCGGGGTCCACCGGGTGGCGGGCGCATCGGTATGACGGTGAGCGGTGCGCTGGCGGCGGGGTGGACCCCGGCACGGGGGCCGCGGTGACGGTTGTTGTTGGGGATACGCGCTTCTTAGGCCCCCCCTTTAGGGGTTGGGATGGGGCCTATCCTCTGGGCGTGCGGCCTCTGCGAGATTTAGGCGCCCCGCCCCCATCCCCTCCCCTGAAGGGGAGGGGCTAGGATTGCGACGCGGCGCTTGTCGCTTCGTCGGCCGGCAATTGTTTCTGTAAGTGAGAAGAAGAAGACCTTCCCCAACCCCTCCCGCAAGCGGGAGCGGCTTAAGAGGGCAGCTGCGTCACCTCGGAATCTGCTGCGAGATACAGTGGAAGCTGCCGCCGCCCGTCAGGATATGGTCCGCGCGCAGGCCCACCGCCGCACGCCCCGGGAAGAGCGCACCGATTGCCTCCACCGCCTTGCGGTCATTGGGCTGGCCATAGACCGGGACCACCACCGCGGCATTGCCGATGTAGAAGTTCATGTAGCTCGCGGGCACGACCTCATCGCCATGGATGACGCGGCCCGGGGACGGGATGCGGACAACCTCGACCCCCATCGCCTCGGCGCGGGTCTTGGCGTCGGCATAGACGAGCCAGTTGGGGTCGTTCTCCTCCGGCATCGGGATCACCAGCCGGTTCTCGCCGACGAAGCGGGCGAGGTTATCGACATGGCCGTCGGTGTGATCGTTGGCGAGTCCGTTCCCGAGCCACAACACACGGTCGAGCCCCAGATCCTCGCGCAGCCGCCGCTCCGCCTCCGCCTTGGTCAGGCCGGGATTGCGGTTGCGGTTGAGCAAGCACTGTTCGGTGGTAACGACCAGGCCGGTGCCGTCCCAGTCGATCGAACCTCCCTCCAGGATCCAGTCATGCTCGACCGTGTCCATCCGCTTCTTGGCGGCGAGGCGGCGGCCGATATCCTCGTCGCCGTCATATTCATACTTCCCGCCCCAACCGTTGAAGCCGAAGGCGTGGCCCACTCCCTTGTGGTCGACGATGACGCCGGTGTCGCGCAGCCAGATATCGCCGAACGGGGCGACCACCACCTTGGCGGTATCACCGACCAGCAACGATGCGGCCCCCGCCGCCTCGTCATCGGCGGCGACCAGCAGCACCTGCTCCCCCGCCCCGTCGGCATGGACCGCGCGGGCGAAGGCCGCCACCTCCGCTCGCGCGGCGCCGAGCGAGTCCCAGAGTTCGGGATGGCTGGGAAAGCCGATCCACACCGCCTTGTGCGGCGCCCATTCGGGGGGCAGATGCGGGGTCTTCACAGTCTTACTTGGCTCCTTCGCGCGACTTGTCGCGGGCGGCACGGAATTCGTCGCCCTCGACCCAGTTCGGCCACTCGGTGGTCATCGCGAGCATGCGGCCGACGGCGTAATAGACCTGCAGGTCCTTTTCGGCGCCCGCCCAGTTCCAGTTGGGATCGTACTCGTCCTTCGGCCCGTGATATTTGTCTTTCTCATATTCCGCGGCGGCAGCCTTGCCGGCTTCGCGACCGCCCTCGACCAGATCGTCGCCCGCGTCGAAATAGAGCATCGGCACGCCGTGCTTGGCCAACATGAAATGGTCCGAACGGTAGTAGAAGCCCTTTTCCGGGGTCGGCTCGGCGCTGGCGGTGCGGCCCTGCTTGGCGAGCGCGGCCTTGAGATACCCGTCGATCGCCGACTTGCCGAGGCCGACCACGACGACATTCTTCGCAGGCGGCGTCAGGTTCATCGCGTCGATATTGACCCCGCCGACCGTCTTGCCGAGCGGGTAGACGGGATTGTCGCCATAATATTTGGAGCCGAGCAGGCCCGATTCCTCGGCGGTGACCGCGACGAAGACGAGGCTGCGGTCGGGGGCGCCGGCATCCTTGTTCGCCTTGGCGATCGCGATCAGCGCCGCGGTGCCGGTCGCGTTGTCGACCGCGCCGTTGCAGATGTCGTCGCCATCGGGCGCGGCTTCACAGCGGCCGAGATGGTCCCAGTGCGCGGTGTAGAGGACATATTCGTCGGGCCGCTTGGCACCGGGCAGGATGCCGATGACGTTCTTCGACGCGTGCTTGCGGATCGCGTTGTCGAAGCCGACCGATGCCTTCACGTCGCCGAGCGGCACGGCCTTGAACCCCTTAGTCTTGGCGGCGGCGGAGAGCTTGTCGAAATCCTGACCCGCGCTGGCGAACAGCGCCTTGGCCTTGTCGAGCTGCATCCAGCCGATCGCGGCGGACTGGTCCATATGCCCGTTGGCCGCATCGGCCACCTGCTGCTCGCCGGTCCAGCTCGACTGGACGACGTTCCAACCATAGGCGGCGGGCTGGGTATCGTGGACGATGATCGCGGCGGCGGCACCCTGGCGCGCGGCTTCCTCGTACTTGTAGGTCCAGCGGCCGTAATAGGTCATCGCCTGGCCGTTGAAATCGCCCTGCAGCCCGGCGATCTCCCAGTCGGGGTCGTTGACGAGGATGACGACCGTCTTCCCCTTCACATCGACCCCGGCATAGTCGTTCCACCCCTTTTCGGGCGCGTTGATGCCATAGCCGACGAATACCACCGGGCTGTCCTTGACCGAAATCTTCGGCGTCACGCGATAGGTGCCGGCGACGAATTCGGGGCCGTATTTGAGGCTCATCGGCTGGCTGCCGCCGGTGAAGGTCAGGTTGGAGACGTTCTGCGCGGTGATCGCGACCAGCGGCACGTCCTGAAACCAGCTGCCGTTATTGCCCGGCTGAAGCCCAGCCTTCTGGAATTGATCGACCAGATAGGCGAGCGTTTTTTCCTCGCCCGGCGTACCCGGCGCGCGGCCCTCGAATTCGTCCGACGACAGCGTCTGGACCGCCGATTTCATCAAGTCCATCGGCATGGCGGGCAGCGCGACGTCCGGCATGGTGGCGGTGTCCGAAGCGGTCGAGCAGGCGGCAAGGCCCAAAAGGGCGAGCAGCGCGAGGCGCATGGGGTTGGTCTCCCGGGATACTACAGATGGCGCGACTTGTGACAGCGGTGCGCGGCCGGGGCAAGCGAGCCGCTTGCGAAGCGCTATGGTTTTGCATAGCCTTCCCCAACAGGGGGATGAAAATGCTGAAAAATCTGATGGTGTCGCTTGCCGTTCTGGCAAGCGCTCCAGTCGCGGCGCAGACGTTCGACGCGGCGGCGGTATTCGGTTCGCGGGAGTCGGTCGAACAGGCCAGCCTGTCGCCGGACGGGACCAAGCTCGCCTATCTTGGCCCGGGCGACGGCCAGGCCAGCGTGATCTATGTCGTCAAGCTCGGCGATGGCGCCGCCGCGAAGCCTATCCTGCGCACCAATGGCCAGCCCGACCGGGTGAGCGGGTGCAGCTGGACCAGCAACACGCGGCTGTTGTGCGACGTCTACGGCATCAGCCGGTACGAGGGCGATATCGTCTACGCCAGCCGGATGGTCGCGCTCGACGAGGACGCGTCGAACGTCAAGGTGCTGCAGCAGCGTCGCCGCGGCAACATGGCGCTCGAGGTCTCGCTCGGCGACGGCAATGTCATCGATTATAATCCCGGCGAGCCCGGCCAGGTCCTGATCATGCGCTATCAGGTGCAGGAGAACACCGCCGGGACGATGCTGGCGCAGCGCGGGGGCACGATTGTCGAGCGGCTCGACACCACGACGATGCGGACCCGGATCGTCGAAGCGGCGCGCAAGAATGTGAGCGAGTACATCACCGACGGGAACGGCAATGTCCGTGTCCAAGGCCGCAACGACGTCAACAGCGACGGGTTCGACACCGGCGTGACACGCTATTTCTATCGCAAGAAGGATAGCGGCGAGTGGCTGGTGATGAGCGTCGTCGATGCCGATGGCGCGCAATTCAACCCCTATGGCGTCGATCCGGACAAGGACATCGCCTATGGCCTCAAGAAGGTGAACGGGCGCATGGCCGCGTTCAGCTACGCGCTGGACGGCACCGGCACCGAGACCGCGATTTATGCCGATCCCCGGTTCGATGTCGGCGGGTTCAAGCGGGTCGGCCGCAATCGCCGGATCATCGGCGTCGGATCCGAGGGCGGGGTGCGCTATTTCGACCCGGCGCTGGAAAAGATGCTGAAGGCGCTCGGCGGCGCACTCAAGGGCTATACGATCAACGTCATCGATTCGAGCGAGGACATGCAGAAGCTGCTGATCCTGGCGGCGAGCGATACCGATCCGGGCCGCTATTATCTGTTCGATCGCAAGGCCGCGAACCTCAACGAACTGATGCTCGCGCGGCCCCGGCTGGAGAAAGTTGCGCTCGCGCAGATGAAGTCGATCGAATATCGCGCGACCGACGGAACGATGGTGCCCGGCTATCTGACGCTGCCGCCCGGATCGACCGGAAAGGGGCTACCCGCGATCGTCCTGCCGCATGGCGGGCCGGAGGCCCGCGACCATTGGGGATTCGACTGGCTGGTCCAGTATTTCGCCAATCAGGGGTTTGCGGTGCTGCAGCCCAATTTCCGCGGATCGACCGGCTATGGCGACGCATGGTTCAATCGCAACGGGTTCCAGGATTGGAAGATCGCGATCGGTGACGTCACCGATGCGGGCAAATATCTCGTACGCGAAGGGATCGCCGATCCGAACCGGCTGGTCGCGTTCGGATGGTCCTATGGCGGCTATGCCGCGCTGCAGTCGGCGGTGGTCGAACCGACGCTGTTCAAGCGCGTCGTCGCGGTCGCGCCGCTGACCGACATGGAACGGTGGAAAAAGGAGCGGGTCGGCTGGAGCGATTATCAGCTGACCGTCAAGCGCGTCGGCACCGGCAAGCATGTCGTCGAAGGCTCGCCCGCGCAGCAGGCCGCACGCATCCAGGTGCCGGTGCTGATGTTCCATGGCGATCTCGACCGCAACGTATCGGTCGAGCAGGCGAAGTTCATGCACGAGCGATTGAAGGCAGCGGACAAGCAAAGCGAGCTGGTCCTCTATGAAGGCCTGGACCATTATCTCGAGGATGGCGAGGCGCGCGGCGACATGCTGCGGCGGAGCGGGGCGTTCTTGAAACTGCCCTAGCATCTGGTCGGCGCGCAGCCGGCAAGACGGGCGAGGGAGAGGTCCATGCGCGCGATGATCTTGGCTCTGGCGATGCTGGCCCCCGCGCCCGCAGTTCAGCAGGACGATCGCGCCGCCGAGGCCGATCGTGCGGCGATGCTGCAACGGCTCGGCATCGCCGCGACGCGAACGGGCGCGGACGGCTTCGATCCAACGGCCCCCAACGCGGCCAATTACGACGAGGCCAAGGCGGTGATGGCCGGACCCTTGCCGCCATTGATGCGTCTCGCCGACGGACGCATCGTACGCACGGCTTCGGACTGGGCGATACGCCGGGCAGAGATCGTCGCGCTGTTCGATCGCGAAATCTATGGACGGGTGCCGCCCACCGCGCCGGCGATCACCTGGCGGGTGGTGCGGGAGGAGCGCGGTCGCGCAGGCGAAGTTGCGGTGGTGCGCCGATGGCTGGAGGGGGTGGCCGACAATCGCGGCTGGCCCGCCGCTTCGGCGACGCTGGCGCTGCGCCTGACGCTGCCGGCGGAGCCGTCAGCGAAGCGCGTGGCGGTGATCCTCTCATTCGGTCTTCCCGACGGGTTCCGCTTCCCCGGCCCGCCCCGCGCGCCCGATCCGGGCCCGTCGCCGACGGAGCAGCTGGTCAGGGCAGGGTTCGGTCATGCGATCCTGGTCGCGAACAGCGTTCAGGCGGACAATGGCGGCGAACTCGACGATGGCGTGATCGGCATCTCGCTGCGCGGCAACGCCCGTGCGCCCGACGACTGGGGCGTGCTGCGCGCCTGGGCCTGGGGGGCGAGCCGGGCGTTCGACGCATTGGCCGCGATGCCACAGGTCGATCCGGCGCGCATCGGGATCGAGGGATTGTCGCGCTATGGCAAGGCGGCGCTGGTGACGATGGCCTATGACCGGCGCTTTGCGATCGGCTTTGCCGGGTCGTCGGGCGCCGGCGGCGCGGCGTTGTATCGCCGCGATTTCGGGGAGCGGATCGGCAATCTTGCGGCCGGGGGCGAGTATCACTGGTTTGCCGGCAATTTCCTGCGTTACGCCGCACCGCCGTTGAGCGAGGCGGATTTGCCGATCGATTCGCACATGCTGATCGCGCTGGCCGCGCCGCGTGCCCTGTTCCTCGGTGCGGGGACGGTGGACACCGGCGATGGCTGGGTCGATCCGAAGGGGAGCTTCCTCGCCGCGGCGGCCGCAACGCCCGCCTGGAGCGTGCAAGGCACACGCGGGCTGGCTGCAGCCGAATTTCCTCCCATATTGTCGGGCGTGACCGACGGGTGGCTTGGCTGGCGCCAGCATCGCGGCGGGCACAGCAACCGCGACAATTGGCCGAGCTTCATCGCCTTCGCCACGGCGCGGCTGGATCGCTGAACCGAATCGCCGGAAACGAAAACGGGCGGCCCCGATGGGACCGCCCGCTTGTTCGTTCGGCTGAAGCCTGGACTTAGCGCGAATAGAATTCGACGACCAGATTCGGCTCCATCTTCACCGGATACGGCACCTCGTCGAGGGTCGGGACGCGGGTGAAGGTGATCTTCGACGCACCGTCGGGGGCGACGTAATCGGGGATGTCGCGCTCGGCCAGCGCCTGTGCTTCCATCACCAGCGCCATTTCCTGCGCCTTCGATCCCAGCTCGACCGTCTCGCCCGGCTTGATGCGGCGCGAACCGATGTTGCACTTCTCGCCGTTGACCTTGACATGGCCATGGTTGACCAGCTGGCGCGCGGCAAAGATCGTCGGCGCGAACTTAGCGCGATAGACGATCATGTCGAGGCGCTGCTCGAGCAGGCCGATCAGGTTCTGGCCGGTATCGCCCTTCATGCGCGACGCATCTTCATAGGCGCGCTTGAACTGCTTCTCGGTCACGTCGCCATAATAGCCCTTGAGCTTCTGCTTGGCGCGCAGCTGGATGCCGAAGTCCGACATCTTGCCCTTGCGGCGCTGACCGTGCTGGCCGGGGCCGTATTCGCGCTTGTTGACGGGCGACTTGGGGCGACCCCAGATGTTCTCGCCCATCCGGCGATCGAGCTTGTACTTGGCGCTGGAGCGCTTCGACATGTGAAATTCCTAACAATTGCTACGACATTGACCCGGCCAAGACTAACCTGATCGCATTTCCGGTATCGCCTGTGCGCAAGCACAGGGCCGCCGCTTCACCGGAGTGCGGGGCCGATTGCGAAGGCGCGCGCCTAGACGGGCGCGCGCATGGAGTCAAGTTGGCAGCGGATTCAGCCGCCGCTGTAGCGGTTCTGGGTATTGTCCTGAATCTCGCGCGCATCCTGCACGGCCTGCTTCTGGATCGCCTCCCATTCGGCGGCGGTGCGGCACACCTTGCGGCGGCTCAGGCGGGTCCCGGTCGCGGCTTCAGCCTTGCAGATTTTCTTCGGCTTCGCCGGAGCTGCAGTGACGGCATCTTCCGCGACGGGCGTAGCGGAAACGAGCGCGAAGGCCAGACCAAAGGCAGCGACAAGCATGACTCACCCTTCCAAATATCGAATATTCAGCGGCGATATGAACTAGTTGTGCAACGTGTGCAACGCACCATCACGCAACTTGTCGCATAATGATCATTCCGGATCGGGTGCCTTGCTGACTTGTTCGGCCGTGCGCGGCTCGCGCGTGGACGCAGCCATGGCCGCATCTTCTTCCTCGTATCGACCTTCCCACTCCGCGCGGGTCTTGCAGACTTTCGGACCGCGCATTTTGGTACGGCGATCGATCTTCGATTTGCAGAGAATGTCGTCCGGGCTCTTCTCGACCAGCACGGGTGCGGTGGAAAGCGACGCAACTAGAACCATGAGCAGCATGAGGACCCCCTAAAAGTCGTCAGGCTCGTATCACGCCATACTTTGCTGCATCGCACAAGAGCTGGCTGACATTTAATTTTAACAATCGCGCCGCGTCGGAATCTATTCCGGCGGGCGCTTCTTTCCCTCGAGCGCCGAGAGGACGCCGCGCAGCGTGCGCACCTCCTGCGCATTCCATCCGGGTTTGGTCAGGACGCTGCGCAGCGTCAGGCGAGTCGTCGGCACGCGATCGGGCGGATAATAAAAGCCGCTTCGCTCCAGCAGGGCGTCGAGATGGCCGATCAGGCCCTCAAGTTCCGCCTGCGGCGCAGGTGGATCGAGCTCGGTGCGCGGCGGCTGCGCAAGGCCCTGCCCCTTGGACCATTCGTAGGCGACCAGGATCACCGCCTGCGCCAGGTTCAGCGACCCGAATTCGGGGTTGATCGGCACGGTCAGGATCGCGCGGGCGAGCGCGACATCCTCGGTCGCCAGGCCCGACCGCTCCGGCCCGAACAGGATCGCGCTGCGTCCGGGGCCCGCATGGATCTCCGCGGCCGCCTCGACGGGTGTGGCGACCGGCTTGGTTACGCCGCGCTTGCGCACCGTGGTGGCATAGACGTGTTCGCAATCGGCGACCGCATCGGCGACGCTTTCGAACACCTGCGCGCGTTCGAGCACGATATCCGCGCCGCTCGCCGCCGGCCCTGCGGATGGGTTGGGCCATCCGTCGCGCGGCGTCACCAGCCGCATCTCGGTCAGCCCGAAATTGAGCATCGCGCGCGCGGCCTTGCCGATATTCTCGCCGAGCTGCGGGCGGACGAGGACGATGACCGGCTTCACTGCTTGCCGACCTCGCTCACATTACTCGCGAATTCCTCGAAATCCCTCGCCTCGCGGAAATCGCGATAGACGCTGGCGAAGCGGATATAGGCGACCGAATCGAGGTGCTTGAGCCCTTCCATCACCATCTCGCCGATGCGCTTGGACGGGATTTCGCTCTCGCCCAATGTCTCGAGCTGGCGCTGGATGCCAGAGACGAGCTTTTCGACCTGATTGGCGTCGATCGGCCGCTTGCGGCAGGCGAGCGAAACCGAGCGGATCAACTTGTCGCGCTCGAACGGCTCGCGCCGCGCCATGCCGTTCTCGCCGGCCTTGATCACCGCCAGCTCGCGTAGCTGGATGCGTTCGAACGTGGTGAAGCGCGCGGCGCACGCCTCGCACTGCCGCCGCCGCCGGATCGCCGCCCCGTCTTCGGTGGGGCGGCTATCCTTTACCTGAGACGCTTCATGGCCGCAGAACGGACAACGCAATCGTCATGCCTCCGGATAGATCGGGAAGCGCTCGCACAGGGCGCGGACGCGCTGACGGACATTGGCTTCGACCTCGGCATCGCCGCCTTCACCCTTGCTGCGCAGCCCTTCGAGCACATCGGCGACCATGTTGCCGATCTCGCGGAACTCGGCCGGACCGAATCCGCGCGTCGTGCCGGCGGGCGATCCGACGCGGATGCCGCTGGTCTTGACCGGGGGCAGCGGATCGTTTGGGATACCGTTCTTGTTGCAGGTGATCGCCGCGCGCTCGAGCGCCTCGTCGGCGTCCTTGCCGGTGACGCCCAGCGGGGTCAGGTCGATCAGCGCCAGATGCGTGTCGGTGCCGCCCGAGACGACCGCCGCGCCACGCTCGGTCAGCGTCGCCGCCAGCACCTTGGCGTTCTCGACCACCGCAGCGGCATAGCTCTTGAACTCGGGGCGCAGCGCTTCCCCGAACGCGACCGCCTTGGCAGCGATGACGTGCATCAGCGGGCCGCCTTGGAGTCCTGGGAACACTGCCGAGTTGATTTTCTTCGCGATCCCCTCGTCATCGGTCATGATCATCCCGCCGCGCGGGCCGCGCAGCGTCTTGTGCGTGGTGGTGGTGACGACATGGGCATGGCCGAACGGAGAGGGATGCACGCCACCGGCGACGAGGCCGGCGAAATGCGCCATGTCGACCATGAACAGTGCGCCGACCTCATCCGCGATCGCACGGAACTTCGCGAAATCGATATGGCGCGGATAGGCCGATCCGCCGGCGATGATCAGCTTGGGGCTATGCTCGCGCGCCTTGGCTGCGACCTCGTCGAAATCGATCAGGTGCGTGTCCGGGTCGACGCCGTACTGGACCGCATTGAACCACTTGCCGCTCATCGCCGCCTTGGCGCCGTGTGTCAGATGGCCGCCCGAATCGAGGCTGAGCCCCATGATCGTGTCGCCGGGCTTGGTCAGCGCAAGCATCACCGCGCCGTTCGCCTGCGCGCCCGAATGCGGCTGGACGTTGGCAAAGCCGCAGCCGAACAGCTGCTTGGCGCGATCGATCGCAAGGCTCTCGACCTCGTCCGAGGGATGGCAGCCCTGATAGTAGCGCTTGCCGGGATAGCCCTCGGCGTACTTGTTGGTGAAGACGCTGCCCTGCGCCTCGAGCACCGCCTTCGAAACGATGTTCTCGCTGGCGATCAACTCGATCTGATACTGCTCGCGCTCCAGTTCGTGCGCGACGCCCGCGAACACGGCGGGGTCCGCGTCGGCGAGCGCGGTGGTGAAAAAGCCGTCCGAACGGATGGCGCTGATGGGATTGGTGCTCATAAGTCTGTCCTTCAGAGAGCCGGGCCTAGAACGTGGGCTGGGTCAGCTTGTCCACGCGGCGCTGGTGCCGGTCGCCGCCGAAGTCGGTGGCGAGGAATGCGGTGATGCAGGCTTTCGCCATCTCGATCCCGATCAGCCGGGCGCCCATGGCGATGACGTTCGCATCATTGTGTTCGCGCGCGAGGGTGGCGGAGAGCGGCTCCGATACCAGCGCGCAGCGCGCGGCCGGGTTGCGGTTGACCGCGATCGAGATGCCGATGCCGCTGCCGCACAGCGCGATGCCGCGATCGGCGCTGCCCGCCGCGATGGCGGCGGCGAGCTTGTAGCCGTAATCGGGATAATCGACGCTGGCGGGGGTGTCCGGGCCCAGATCGGCGACGTCGTGGCCCGCGCCGCGCAACCAGTCGGCAAGCGCCGCCTTGAGTTCGATGGCGGCGTGATCCGAAGCGATTGCGATACGCATGGGAAGAGCGGTTCGACCCTCAAGCTGAAAGGATGACGCGCTCTCTAGGCGTTCGCCACGACGATGGCTACACCGGATCGCACGATTCAAATTGTGGAGGGTGCAAGTGCGGCTTTTGCTGTGGATGGGGATGGCTGCAGTGCTCGCGGGCTGCTCAGAGGAAATGAGCAACGAACAGCAGGCCGCGCTGGTCGAGAATGCCATCGCCAATGCCGAGGCCACGGCACAGAATGTGACTCGCGAAGTGCGGCGCGAACGACTGGCCGAGCGCGCCGAGGAACGCGACGACTGGATCGGCACCTGGACCGGGGTCGAGGGGATGATGCTGACGATCGCGCGCGGCGATGCGCCGGGCCGCTATCGCATCACCAACAAATGGGGCCTCGATGCCGAGGACGCCGGCACCTACAACGGCCGGGCGAGCGCGCGCGGCATCGTCTTTCGCCGCGGCAAGGAGCGGGTGCGGCTGGTCGCAGGCGATGGCGAGGCGACCGGCATGAAATGGCTGGCGGACAAGAAGGACTGCCTGATCGTGGCCCCGGGCGAGGGATATTGCCGGGACTGATCCATGACGGCTGCGTGACAGTGGCGGTCATCTAGCTGACACGCAACCGCCATAGGCGCGACCGGGGGAGCGATTTCCCCCGGGGAGCCGATGTGATGGGTTCGAACGCCAGCCAGCCGCGCAACGGGGCTGTCCGCACTGCCGTCCACCGCCATGAGCATCTGAGCAAGGACGGGCTGCTCGAACGCGCCTTCACCTTTGCCTTTCGCGGGCTCGTCTATGCGCAGATCTGGGAAGACCCGCAGGTCGACATGGAGGCGCTGGCGATCACGCCCGACTGCCATGTCGTGACGATCGCGAGTGGCGGGTGCAATGTCCTGTCCTACCTCACCGCCGATCCGGCGAAGATCACCGCGGTCGATCTCAACACCGCGCATACCGCGCTCAACAAGCTGAAACGCGCCGCCGCGCTACATCTGCCCGATCATGCCGCGTTCCACCGCTTCTTCGCGCAGGCGAACCGGCCGGAGAATGTCCCGGCGTACCGGCAGTGGCTGCGCCCGCATCTCGACGATGCCACGCGCCGCTACTGGGAGGGCCGCGATCTCGCCGGGCGGCGGCGGATCAAGGGCTTTGCCGGGGGCTTCTACAAGCGCGGGCTGCTCGGCGGGTTCATCGGCGCGGCGCATCTGCTCGCCAAACTCTATCGCATCGACCCGCGCGAACTGCTCGCGGCGAAGAGCGTCGAGCAACAGCGCGCGATCTTCGAAAGCCGCCTTGCCCCCGTGTTCGACAAGAAGTTCGTGCGCTGGCTGATCGACCAGCCCGCCTCGCTGTTCGGCCTCGGCATCCCGCCCGCTCAATATGAGGCGCTGGCGGGAGACGATCCGCGTGGCATCGGGGCGGTGCTGCGCCGGCGGCTCGAAAAGCTCGCCTGCGACTTCGACCTGTCGGACAATTATTTCGCCTGGCAGGCGTTCGGGCGTGGCTATGGCGAGGGGCCGGAGGCACCGCTTCCGCCCTATCTGCAGGCGGCCAATTACGATGTCGTGCGCACCCGCGCGGAGCGGGTCGAGGTGCGCCACCAGAATTTCGTCGACTATCTCGATTCGATGCCCGACGCGTCGCTCGATCGCTATATCCTGCTCGATGCGCAGGACTGGATGACCGACGCGCAACTGACCCGGTTGTGGGATGCGATCACGCGGACCGCGAAGCCGGGCGCGCGCGTGCTGTTCCGCACCGCCGCCGCGCCGACCTTGCTGCCCGGTCGCGTGCCCGACGCCATCCTGAGCCGTTGGGACTATGCCGCGGCGGAGTCGCTCGACTTTACCGCGCGCGACCGTTCGGCCATCTATGGCGGCGTGCACCTCTATCGCCTCAAGTCGTGACAGCCGACGCCGGACATGCCGGGCGCATGGACGCGGTCTATGCGGCGCAGCGGCACATCTATGACGCTACCCGCAAATATTACCTGCTTGGCCGCGACCGGCTGATCGACGATCTGGCGCCCCCATCGGGCGGCACCGTGCTGGAAGTCGGGTGCGGCACCGCGCGCAACCTGATCGTCGCGGCACGGCGCTGGCCACAGGCGCGCTTCTATGGCGTCGATATCTCGGAGGCGATGTTGGCGACCGCGCGGGTAAAGGTCGCGAAGGCAGGGCTGTCCGACCGGATCACGCTGGCACAGGGCGATGCGACGGCGTTCGATCCGCAAACGCTGTTCGGGGTGGCGGGATTCGACCAGGTGTTCGCCAGCTACACATTGTCGATGATCCCCGACTGGGTCGGCGCTATCGAGCAGGGTGCACGCGTGCTGGCGCCCGGCGGGGTGCTGCACATCGTCGATTTCGGGCAGCAGGAGCGGATGCCGCGCTGGTGGCGCGGCCTGCTGTTCGCCTGGCTCGGCCGGTTTCACGTCACGCCGCGCCGCGAACTGCCGGTGGCGCTGCGCCATGTCAGCCGCGAACAGGGGCTGAGCTTCGGGTTCGAGACGCTGTTGCGCGGCTATGCCTGGGCGGGGACGATTCGCCGCTAACGCCCGCCGCGCGCCTGCTTGCGCATCGACCCGCGCATGAAGCGCGAGGCGAACCACATGCGACGCGCTGTCTTGCCGACCAGCGTGAGCAGGCGGTCGCCGTGCACGGCGTCCCACGCCAGCTGCGCGGCCTCTTCGACCGGCGTGAATTCGAGCCGCGCGGCCTTCACCCGCTCGCGCATCGTCGCGTTGCTGCCGACCGGCATGCCGTCGAGGATCGCGGTGTCGATGAAGCTGGGCAGCAACGCGCGAACGCGAATGCCCTCGCCCGACCATTCGCCGTCGAGCGCTTCGGTAAATCCGCGCACCGCGAACTTGGTCGCCGAATAGATCGCGACGCCGCCCGTGCCATAGATGCCGGCGGCTGAAGCGGTGTTGAGCAGGCAGCCGCCGCTGGCCTTCAGATACCGGTAGCCGGCATGCGCCCCCCACACCACGCCCATCAGGTTGATGTCGACGCAGCGCTGCAGCTCGTCCACTGCCGTGGCGGCGAACACCCCGCCGACGCCAATCCCGGCATTGTTGAACAGCACGTCGAGTCGTCCGCCGCTCGCTGCAGTGAAGTCCGCCAGCGCATCGTCCCACGCCGCACGATCGCGCACGTCGAGGATATGCGTCGTCACCGGCGCGTCGCCGAGCAGCGCGGCGGTCTCCGCCATCCCGCCCGCGTTGATATCGGCAAGGCCGATGCGCCAGCCGCGTGCGGCGAAGTGACGAGCCACCGCGCGCCCGATACCCGAACCGCCGCCGGTGATGAAAATCGCCTGCATACCGCCCCTCCCAATCTTTGACCTTGGCGCGATCATTCCCCATCATGCGCGCCGATGCCAGCGCAAACCGGTCCTTCGGTCGCCCTTGCGGGTCTGACCAAAAGCTACGGCGCGACGCGGGCGCTGGACGCCGTGTCGCTGGAGATCGCGGCGGGCAGCTTCGTGGCGCTGGTCGGGCAATCGGGATCGGGCAAGTCGACCCTGCTCAAGACGATCAACCGGCTGGTCGAGCCGGATGCGGGCGGTGTGTCGATCGGCGGCGCGGATGTGCGCGACGGACCTGCGCATCATCTGCGCCGGCGGATCGGCTACGTATTTCAGGGCATCGGGCTGTTCCCGCATATGACCGTTGCCGAAAATATAGCGATCGGGCTGCGGATCGCGGGAGAACGCGAGACCCGAGCACGGGTGGCGGAGCTACTGGCACTGGTCGACCTTCCCAACGATGCCGGCGCGCGGATGCCGGACCAGTTGTCGGGCGGGCAGCGCCAGCGCGTCGGAGTGGCACGCGCGCTGGCGACCGAGCCGGGGCTGATGCTGATGGACGAGCCGTTCGGCGCGCTCGATCCCGTCACACGCGACGAGCTCGGCCGCGCAGTGCGCGCGCTGCACGACCGGCTGGGCCTCACCACGATCATGGTCACGCATGACATGGCCGAGGCGCTGCTGCTCGCCGATCGCGTGCTGGTGATGAAGGCGGGGCGGATCGTCGCCGACGCCGCCCCGGCGCAGCTTGCGCGCGGCGAGGGCGGGGCCGAGGCCGCGGCACTGATCGCGGTAACGATGGCCCAGGCCGACGCGCTTGAGGCGCTCAAGGGATGACCACCGCCTTCGCCCGCGTGCCCGAATTGATGGCGAGCCATGTGCTGCTGGCGATGGCGGCACTCGCGCTGGGGATCGCGATCAGCCTGCCGCTCGCCGTCGCGGCGGCGCGGCATCCGCGGCTGGGGCGCGTGGTGCTCGGCGCGGCGAGCCTCATCCAGACGATCCCGTCGCTGGCGCTGCTCGCGCTCTTCTATCCCGTCCTGCTGGCCTTGCGCGGCGTGCTCGGCGACTGGCTGCCCGCGCTCGGATTCCTCCCCGCGCTGCTCGCGCTCACGCTCTACGCGATCCTGCCGGTGCTGCGGAACGCCACCACCGCGCTGACGACGCTCGACCCCGCGCTGCGCGAGGCGACGGACGGCGTCGGAATGACCGCGCGGCAGAAATTGTGGCTGGTCGAGGCACCGCTCGCCGCGCCGGTGGTGATGGCGGGCATCCGCACCGCGGCCGTATGGACGATCGGCGCGGCGACGCTGTCGACGACGGTGGGCCAGCCGAGCCTGGGCGACCTGATCTTCGCCGGCTTGCAGACGCAGAACTGGGCGCTGGTGCTGGCCGGGTGCATCGGCGCGGCAGCGCTGGCGATGGGTGTCGACCTGATCCTCGCGCTGGCCGAGGGCGGCATCCGGACACGGAAGCGTGGACGGGTCTGGGCCGGTCTCGGCGCGCTCGTCGCAATCATCGCCGCGGCTGCCCTCGCGCTCGCCCCCGCTGCGGGCGGCAAGACCGTGGTGGTCGGTGCCAAGGGCTTTTCCGAACAGTTCATTCTCGCCCGGCTGATCGGCCAGCGGCTGGAGGCAGCGGGCTATCGGGTCGAATATCGCGAGGGGCTGGGCTCGGCGGTCGCGTTTGGTGCGCTCGCAGGGGGCGATGTCGACGTCTATGTCGACTATTCGGGCACGCTCTGGACCAACCAGATGAAGCGCAGCGACGTCCCCTCACGCGCGGCGATCGTCGCGGGGGTCGGCGACTGGGTGAGGGCCGAACACAAGGTCGGCATGCTGGGATCGCTCGGGTTCGAAAATGCCTATGCCTTCGCGATGCGCGGCGACGACGCGCGGCGGCGCGGGATCACGACGCTGAGCGACCTTGCCGCACAGGGACCGCAGATGGACCTCGCCACCGATGTCGAGTTTCTCGAGCGCCCCGAATGGCGCGCGGTGCGCGATGCCTATGGCCTGCGGTTCCGGTCGATGCGGCCCTATCAGCCGACCTTCATGTACCGCGCGCTGGCGAGTGGACGGGCGGATGTTATCCCGGCTTTCTCCTCCGACGGGCGGATCGCGGCGGACAAGCTGGTCGTGCTGGACGATCCCAAGGGCGCGATCCCCGGCTACGACGCGATCCTCATGGTCGCGCCCAGCCGCGTGGCGGACGAGCGCTTCCTGAGCGCGCTGCGCCCGCTGATAGGCAAAATCCCGGTTTCGGCGATGCGCGAGGCGAATCTGATGGTCGATCGCGACACCGACAAGAAATCGCCGGACGCGGCCGCGCGGTGGCTGGCGGCGAAGGTCGGGCTCTAGTCGACCAACGCGTCGATCGCCTGCGCCATCTCGATATCGCGCCCGGACAGCCCGCCCGCGTCATGCGTGGTGAGCAGGATGTCGACGCGGTTCCACACGTTCGACCATTCGGGGTGGTGGTTCGCCTTTTCCGCCAGCAGCGCGACTTGCGTCATGAACGCGAACGCCTGGCTGAAATCGTCGAAGGTGAAGCTGCGCGTGATCGCGTCGCGGCCGTCGTCATGATCCCATTCGGGCAGCCCCTCGAGCGCATCGTCGCGTTCCGCCTGGCTCAGTTGCTCGACCATTCTTCCCCTCCGAAGCTGTGTGCGGCATAGCCGGGGCCATGACCGCTTCGACCGAGACCTTTGCGCCAAGTGCCGAGCAGATGGAAGCGCTCGCGCGCGCCGCACTCGCGCGCATCCCCGAGCCGTTCGCGAGCCACCTGCCCGACATCGTACTGATCGTCGAGGATTTCGCCGACGAAGCGACGTTGCGCGAGATGGGGATGGAGGACCCGTTCGAGCTGACCGGGCTGTATTCGGGACGGCCGGTGGGCGAGAAGGAGGGGTTCGCGCTGGGCGA
Organism: Sphingomonas plantiphila; assembly: GCF_046000505.1. Taxonomy (NCBI): domain Bacteria; kingdom Pseudomonadati; phylum Pseudomonadota; class Alphaproteobacteria; order Sphingomonadales; family Sphingomonadaceae; genus Sphingomonas; species Sphingomonas plantiphila. The sequence continues at coordinate 807,529 of NZ_JBELQC010000001.1, forward strand.
AATCCCGCAGCCGGACACGATCCACCTCTATCGCCGCCCTTTGCTCGACGAATGGGTCGAGACCGGGGTGAGCCTGGAAGCGCTCGTCACGCATGTCGTGGTGCACGAGGTGGGGCATCATTTCGGGCTGAGCGACGACGATATGCATGCGCTGGAGGACAGCGTCGGGTGAGCGACACGCGCATCCGGCTCGACGGCGTCGCGTGCATGCGCGGCGGGCGGATGCTGTTCGAGGGACTCGATCTGAGCCTCGCGCCGGGCGGCGGGGCGCTGGTGACCGGGCCGAACGGAGCGGGCAAGTCGAGCCTGATCCGCATCGTTGCGGGATTGCTGAAGGCGAGCGCAGGCCACGTGTCGGTGACGGGGGGAAAGGCGTTGCTGGCCGAGGCGGCAGGGCTCGATCCGGAGTTGCCGGTGGGTGAGGCGCTGCGCTTCTGGGCTGGCCTCGACGGGCGGCGGGGCTCGGTCGAGGCGGCGCTGAGCGCGGTCGGCCTCGCGCATCTCGCCCCCGTGCCGGTGCGGCTGCTGTCCACCGGGCAGCGCAAGCGCGTCGGGATTGCGCGGGTGGTGGCGAGCGGCGCGCCGATCTGGCTGCTCGACGAGCCCGCGAACGGCCTCGACCACGGCGCGATTGGCGTGCTCGGCGGGCTGATCGCGGCGCACCGCGCGGCGGGCGGGATCGCGCTGGTGGCGACGCACCTGCCGATCCGGATGCAGGGCGCGCGGGAGATTGTGGTCGGGGGTGAAGGGTGAGCGCTGCGACGCATCCCCGGCCCGTTCTCCTGCGAAAGCAGGAGCCTAGGGTCACGCATGGCTTCCCTCCGTGTCCTTGGACCCCTGCTTTCGCAGGGGAACAACGGGATCATCTCACATGAGCGGGTTCGGTACACTGGTGGCGCGCGAGCTGCGGAGGGCCTGGGCGGCAGGCGGGCTGACGCTGCCCATCACCTTCTTCCTGCTGGTCGCGATCCTGTTTCCGTTCGCGGTGGGGCCAGAACCGAACTTGCTGGCGCGGATCGGGGGCGGGGTGATCTGGGCGGCGGCGTTGCTGGCGGCGCTGCTGCCGGTCGAGCGGCTGGTGGCGCCCGATCTGGAGAGCGGGGTGCTCGATCAGCTGGCGGTGCGCGGCTGGAACGACGCGAGCGTCGCGGCGGCGAAGATCGTCGGCCATTGGCTGGGCTTTGCGCCTGCCCTGCTGCTGGCATGCGTAGTGACGAGCGGGTTGCTGGGCCTCTCGCTGGAACAGGCGATGGCGGCGGGGCTGAGTTTGCTCATCGGCACGCCGGGGCTGGCGGCTCTGGGCGTCGCGACTGCGGCGCTGACCGCGGGGCTGCGCGGCGCAGGCGCGGTGGCGGGGCTAGTGATGCTCCCCCTCGCGGTGCCGCTGCTGATCTTCGGCGCCGGGGCGATGGGCAATGATCCGAGCGCGGTGAAGCTGCTGGGCGCGGTGAGCTTGCTGTTGGTGGCGGGGTGCCCGTTCGTGGCCGGCGCGGCGATGCGGATGGGGCGGGGGTAGGTGGCGGATTTCATCCCAACCAACTGCATGATCGGAGGCAGAAAGGACCGCCTGGCTGTTCGCAAGCGCTTCTGCGCTCGTAACCGCCTGCTCCTTGAACCGATGAACCGGCGGCTGAAGTTCGGGTACGTGCACTACAAGGTTAGGATTCCGGCGGAATTGTCAAAAGGTCGTGCGCTTCGTCTCGCGCGCGCAATAAGGGCACGCCGTAAGCTACTAAAGTTGACGCATGTGGCGAACGCGCTTTGCAAATATGCCGGGCGTTCAACTGGGCCGAAGGCTAAGCGCCTCTGGTAATCAGCGACTCCACCGCGCAAAGATCGCCGTCGGCAGCACCAGCCCCCGCGCCTCCTCGCGCACGCCGAGTTCACCGCACTCAACCGTGCCGCCCAGATCGGCGAAATGCTGGTTGAGCAGTTCGCCAATCGCCAGCGCCGACATTCGGATCGCGTAGACGGTCAGGAACAGGAAGCGCGAGTCGGCGTCCAATAGCTGGCGGCAATCGGCGATCAGGCCGGGAAGGTCGCGTTCGAGTTGCCACACTTCGCCGGTCGGGCCGCGGCCATATTTGGGCGGGTCGAGCAGGATGCCGTCATAGCGGCGACCGCGACGCACCTCGCGCGCGACGAACTTGGCGGCGTCGTCGATGATCCAGCGGACCGGTTTGTCGGTCATGTTCGACAGCGCGGCATTGCCCTTCGCCGCCTCGACCGACTTCTTGGACGCATCGACATGGACGAGTTTGGCGCCCGTTGCCGCCATCGCCAGCGTGCCGACGCCGGTATAGCCGAACAGGTTCATGACCTCGGGCGCGTCGATCCCCGCCGTCTGCTCGCGCATCCAGCTCCACACCGGCGCCATGTCGGGGAAGAAGCCGAGATGGCGGAACGGGGTGGTCTGCGCGGTGAACTTCGCCTCGTTCCACGCCAGCGGCCAGCCTTCGCGCGGGACCGGCTTGCTGAACACCCAGCGGCCGCCGCCCTCGTCGTCCGGCGCGGGCATGAATTCGCCGTGCGCGTCCCAGTCGTCGGACGCGGGCGCCCACATCGCCTGCGGCTCGGGGCGGATGAAGCGGTAGTCGCCATAGCGTTCGAGCTTGCGTCCATGGCCCGAGTCGACGAGGCCGTAGTCCGCCCAGGGCTCGCCGGTGAGGGTGATCAGGTTCATCCGGCCTTTAGCGCTTGTCCGCCGCCAAAAATCAACCGTCACCCCGGACTTGTTCCGGGGTCCACCGGGAGGCGGGCGCGGCGCAAGCGGCTCGAGCTTCGCGCGGGAGGCGGAGTGGACCCCGGCACAGGGCCGGGGTGACGACTAGCTTTTCGGCGTGCCCCGCTCCGCGATAAAGCCGGTGATCGCCTCGAACGTCGCGGGCAGCACGTCGTAGCGCTCCTCGCGCTCGAACAGGTCGCCGACACGGGGCGGAAGCGTCGGACGGATGCCGGTGGCGCGCTCGACCGCGTCGTCGAACTTGGCCGGGTGTGCCGTGGCAAGCGTCACCACCGGCACGTGCGGGGCGAGATCGGCGCGGCGCGCGGCGGCGAGGCCGATCGCGGTGTGCGGGTCGAGCACCTGATTGGTGTTCGAACACGCCCAGGCCATGGCGCGCGCCATCTCGTCGGGCTCGATCCGGTCGCTGGCGAACAGCGCGGCGGCGCCCTGTTGCTGCGCATTGGTCAGGCGCATCGCGCGGCTGGCCTCGAACCCGCGCATCTGCTCGCCCAGCGCGGCCCCGTCGCGCGCCGCAAGGTCGAACAACAGGCGTTCGAAGTTCGAGCTGACCTGGATGTCCATGCTCGGCGCGGCGGTCGGCGTGACGGTGCCCGCCGAATAGTCGCCGCTCGACAGCGCACGGTGGAGGATGTCGTTGACGTTGGTCGCGACGATCAGCTTGGCGACCGGCAATCCCATCTTCGCCGCGACATAGCCTGCGAACACATCGCCGAAATTGCCGGTGGGAACGCTGAACGCCACTTCGCGGGCCGGGGCACCGAGCCGGACGGCGGCGTAGAAATAATAGACCACCTGCGCCATCAGCCGCGCCCAGTTGATCGAATTGACCGCCGTGACGTGGAAGCGACCCGAGAAGTCCGCGTCATTGAACATCGCCTTCACGAGCGCCTGCGCGTCGTCGAAGCTGCCCTCGATCGCGATGTTGTGAACGTTCGGTGCGAGCACCGTGGTCATCTGGCGGCGCTGAACGTCGCTGACCCGCCCCTTGGGGTGGAGCATGAAGATGTCGATCTTCTCGCGGCCGGCAACCGCGTCGATCGCGGCCGAGCCGGTATCGCCGCTGGTCGCGCCGACGATGGTCAAATGCCGGTCGGTGCCGGTCAGGAACTTCTCGAACAGCAATCCGAGGAGCTGGAGCGCGACGTCCTTGAACGCGAGCGTCGGCCCATGGAACAGTTCGAGCAGGAAATGGCGATGGTCGAGCTGAACCAGCGGCGTCACCGCATCATGGCTGAACCGGCCATAAGCGCGGGTGCACAGATCGCGCAGCTCGTCTTCGCTCAGGCTCCCGGCAACGAACGGGGCCATGACGCGCACCGCGGTCTCGACATAGGACAGGCCCGCGAGATCCGCGATCTGTTCCGGCGTAAAGCGCGGCCACTCTACGGGAACATAGAGGCCGCCGTCGCGCGCCAGCCCCGCCAGCGTGACGTCACGGAAATCGAGTTCGGGCGCGGTGCCGCGCGTGCTCTGGTAGCGCATGCGCGGCGGACTAGCCCCCGCACGGCCCAGCGGCAAGAAAGACTAGCTTTGCGGGGGCGTGGGTGCGGACGGCGCGCGGCGTTCGCGCCAGCGCAGGGCCAGCACATAGATCACCATCGCGATCCCGGCGAACAGGAACCATTGCACCGCATAGGCGAGGTGATTGTTGGGCACGCTCGACGGGTCGGGCGCGGCGCTTGCGGCCAGTCCGGGCGCCGGGGTGTCGGCGACGAGCATCAGGTTACGCGGCGGCCGCTTGCCGAACAGCGATGCGAGCAGGGGTGTCGAATCGGGGGCATGGGTGATCGTTCCCGTCACCGCGCCACCCTTCCATGCTGGCTTCATGCCGGGCGCGGTGCTGACGCCCATATCGACCTGGACGCCCATCCCCTCGGCGCCGGTGCGACAGTCGGCGAGGTGGCGCCAACCGCTCTTGCCGCTGGCATCGCGGCCGGCCTGTTCGCTCCACCCAGCGACGTCGAGGCACATCAGCCCTGAGCGGCGGAAGAGGTGCGCGTCGCCGACCGGCGGGCTAGGAAAGGCCATGGCAGGCAGGTCGCGGTTGGCGGCGAGGCTGGCGATCAGCGCCTCCTTCTCCCCCCTCCGGTCGAGTTGCCAGATGCCGAGCCCGATCATCGCCGCGACGGCGAGGCCGACCAGGATGGTGGGGACGAGCGGAAGCTTCATGGCGCGGGATCCTTGAGCCGCCCCTCACGCGCGGCGTTGCGATATTCGAGCGCGATCAGCGCGCCCTTGGCCCAGCGCAGCCCGAAGACGACCAGCGCCAGCGTCACCGGTGGCCAGATCAGCAGATGCACCCACACCGGCGGCTCCGCCACGAGTTCGAGCCAGACCGACAGGCCGACGACGATCGCACCGACGATCAATGTCAGGAACGCCGCCGGGCCGTCGCCGACGTTGAAGGTGCTATAATCAAGCCCGCAGTCCGGACAGCGCGGCGCGAACTTCACCCAGCCGGAAAACAGCGAGGGCGCGCCGCACCGCGGACACGCCCCCTTCACTGCCGCTTCGATGACCGGAGGCTGGGCCTCGCTCATCGCCCCGCGTCAGCCGCCATGGACCGGTGCGCCTGCGCTGCCCCAGACATAGACCGCGACGAACAGGAACAGCCACACGACGTCGACGAAGTGCCAGTACCAGGCCGCCGCTTCGAACCCGAAATGCTGGCGCGGGGTGAAATCGCCCTTATAGGCGCGCAGCAGGTTGACCATCAGGAAGATGGTGCCGACGATGACGTGGAAACCGTGGAAGCCGGTCGCCATGTAGAAGGCCGACGAATAGTTCGTCTTGCCGAACACGAACGGCGCATGGGCATATTCATAGGCCTGGATGCTCGAGAAGATCAGGCCGAGGATGATGGTGAGCCACAGGCCCTTCTTCACCACGTCGTTCTCGCCCACGCCGATCGCACCCCACAGGCCACGCATCGCACCGCCGCGCTGATTGTGGATCAGGCCGTGATGCGCCCAGGTCACCGTGGTGCCCGAAAGCAGCAGGATGAAGGTGTTGAGCAGCGGCAGTTGGAATGCCGGAAGCACTTCCATGCCCTTGGGCGGGAAGGATGCGACCGCGCCCTGCACCAGATCGACGACGCTTCCCTCTTCGGTGACGTTCATCGCCACCGGGAACAGCGCGAAATCGAACCATGCCCAGAACCAGCCGACGAAGAACATCACTTCGGAGGCGATGAACAAGATCATGCCATAGCGCAGGTGCAGCTGGACGACGGGGGTGTGGTCGCCCGAATTGGCTTCCTTGATCACGTCGACCCACCACGATGCCATGCAGAACAGCACCGCGGCCAGGCCGGAGAGCATCACCCAAAAGCCGGCCGGGTGCTCCTTCATGTACATGATGCCGCCGGCCGCCAGCCACAGGGCGGCGAGCGAGCTCAGCATCGGCCACGGGCTGGGCGGGAGAATGTGGAAATCGTGGTTCTTGGCGCCTGCCATCGTCCGTCCCTGTTCGTTTCTGGCGTTGTTCGTCGGCTTCCCTAGCCTTTGGGCTTGGCGGAATCCACTGGGTAAAATGTGTAGGACAGCGTGATCTTCTCGACGTCCTTGGTATCCGGATCGGTCAGGATCTTGGGGTCGACGAAATAGATCACGGGCATGCGCACCGTCTCACCAGGCTGCAGCGTCTGTTCGGTGAAGCAGAAACACTGGATCTTGCTGAAATATTTGCCCGCCGCCTCCGGCGTCACATTATAGGTGGCGGTGCCGGTAATCGGTACGGTGCCGGTGTTCGTCGCGGTGTAGAACGCCATGTCACGAGCGCCGATCGAGATCTCGTCCGACGCCACTTCGGGCTTGAATCGCCAGCTCAACGCCGGGCTGATGTTGCTGTCGAACGCGACCGTGACCTTCGCATCGACCGCTCCCGGGGCAGCGGCGGCGCGCTGCGTCGTTCCGCCAAAGCCGGTGACCTGACAGAACATGCGATAGAGCGGTACGCTGGCAAAGGCGACACCGGTCATCGCGAACACGCCGAGCAGGGCGAACAACGCGGTGCGCAGCTTGCGATCGGCGGGGAGCAGGCTGGCGCTCATTGCGACCTCAGCGGCATTCCCGCCTGGATCTTCACGATCGAGATCGCGAACACCAGCGCCACGAATGCGATCAGCAGCACCGCCATGATGCGGGCGCGCGATTTCTGACGGGCGCGGATCAGCTCTTCTTCCTCTGGGGTCATGCGAACCACCTATCCGCCGCGACCGCGCCGAACAAGATGAAGAGATAGGAGACCGAATAGGCGAACAGCCGCTTTTCGGGCTTCATCGCATCGTTCTCGCCCGCCATCCGCGTCGCGACCTGAAGCGCCAGCAGCGCGAACAATGCGGTGGTGACGATCGACACGACCCCGTACAGCGCGCCGGACAGCCCGAGTGGCCAGGGTGCGACCGCCACCGCCGCCATAGGGATGGTATAAAGGCCGATCTGCAACCGCGTCGCCCGCTCCCCCGCGACCACCGGTAGCATCGGCACGCCGGCATTGGCGTAGTCGGTCTTCACGAACAGCGCGAGCGCCCAGAAATGCGGCGGCGTCCACAGGAAGACCAGGCTGAACAGCAGCACCGGGAGCAGCGCGACATCGCCCATCGCCGCGGCCCAGCCGATCAGCGGCGGGAAGGCGCCTGCAGCGCCGCCGATGACGATGTTCTGCGGGGTGCGGCGCTTGAGCCAGACGGTGTAGACCAGCACGTAAAACAGGATCGACAGCAGCAGAATGCCGGCGGCGACATAATTGACCGCGAGGCCCATGAGGATGACGGAGAGCGCCGCGACACCGACACCGAAATGCAGCGCCGACTGGCGGTCCATGCGGCCGGCAGGCAGCGGGCGTCCCTGCGTCCGCTTCATCTTGCCGTCGAGATCCGCCTCGTACCATTGGTTGAGCGCGCCCGCCGCGCCGGCACCCAACGCGATACACAGGATCGCGGTGAATCCGATCACCGGGTGAATCGGAGCAGGTGCCGCGAGCATCCCGCACAGGCCGGTAAACACGACGAGGCTCATCACCCGCGGCTTGGTGAGCGCAAGGAAATCGCGCCAGTCGGCGGGGACGGTCAGGGTGTGGTTTGCGACGGACATTTGTGGCGCGCTATAGGCCGGGTTGCCGCGTTGGAAAAGGCCGTGGCTTACCGGCGCGTGCACAGCTTCCCGGTCTCCTTGCAAAACGCGGCGGCAAGGTCCTTTTTGAAGTCGAGCTCACCCACCGCGGCCATCGCCTCGACCAGCGCGGGGACTTCGACGGCGCGGCGCCGGGCTGCGGCGGGATTCTCGGCCTGGGCGACGAGCAGACGAAGATCCTCGATCGACAGTCTCGCGGCATAGGCGCTTCCGATCGCGTCGACGATCCGCTTGGTCCCCTTTGCGCCAATCTCGCGGCCGAGCGCCTGCAACCTGTCCCGCTCCGAGTCGCTCAACGTCTTGGCTTCCGAGGCGAGTTCGGCGGTATCCTTTTCGATCAGCATCGGGGCGAGCGTCGCCAGCGTGCCGTGCGCCGCGAGGCGGCGACCCAGATCCAGCGCCTCCGCCGACGGCGTCGCAGCCTGCATCGCGATCGAGAGCATGATGGTGAGCATCCTATCCACTCCAGAAACAACGCCCCGGGAGTCTCCTCCCGAGGCGTCCTATAGGTTCAGCCTGCCGACAACTCAGTGATGCTTGTCGTCGTCGATCACCGGAAGCGTTTCGAACTGGTGGAACGGCGGCGGGCTGGACAGCGTCCATTCCAGCGTCGTCGCGCCTTCGCCCCACGGATTGTCGGGCGCCTTCTTCCCCGCGGCCATCGACCAGAACAGGTTGATGAAGAAGATCACCATGCCGGCCAGCATGATCAGATAGCCGAAGGACGAAATCTGGTTCCAATAGGCATAGGCGTCCGGATAGTCCGGATAGCGGCGCGGCATGCCCTGGAGACCCAGGAAGTGCTGCGGGAAGAACAGCACGTTCACGCCGACGAAGAACACCCAGAAGTGCAGCTGGCCCAGAAACTCGCTGTACATCTTGCCCGACATTTTCGGGAACCAGTAGTAGAAGCCGGCGAACAGGCCGAACACCGCGCCCAGCGAGAGGACGTAGTGGAAGTGCGCGACGACATAATAGGTGTCGTGCATGTAATCGTCGACGCCGCCGTTCGCGAGCACCACGCCGGTCACGCCGCCGACGGTGAACATGAAGATGAAGCCGATCGCCCAGACCATGGGGGTGCGGAAGCTCATCGATCCGCCCCACATCGTCGCGATCCACGAGAAGATCTTGATGCCGGTCGGCACCGCGATGATCATCGTCGCGGCGGTGAAGTACATCTTCACGTTCACGCTCATGCCCGTCGTGAACATGTGGTGCGCCCACACGACGAAGCCGACCACGCCGATCGCAACCATGGCGTACGCCATGCCGAGATAGCCGAACACCGGCTTCCGGCTGAACGTCGCGACGATCTGACTGATAATGCCGAAGCCCGGCAGGATCATGATGTAGACTTCGGGGTGGCCGAAGAACCAGAACAGGTGCTGGTACAGCACCGGATCGCCGCCGCCGGCCGGATCGTAGAAGGTCGTGCCGAAGTTACGGTCGGTGAGCAGCATCGTGATCGCGGCGGCCAGCACCGGAAGCGCGAGCAGCAGCAGGAAGGCGGTGATCAGCACCGACCACACGAACAGCGGCATCTTGTGCAGGGTCATGCCCGGCGCGCGCATGTTGAAGATGGTGGTGATGAAGTTGATCGCACCCAGGATCGAGCTGGCGCCGGCAAGGTGGAGCGACAGGATCGCCATGTCGACCGCCGGCCCCGGCTCGCCATAGGTGGAAAGCGGCGCATAGACCGTCCAGCCGGTACCCGCGCCGCCGCCGAAGAAGGGCGAGGCGAGCAGCAGCAGGAAGGCCGGGCAGAGCAACCAGAAGGACAGGTTGTTCATGCGCGGGAACGCCATATCCGGCGCGCCGATCATGATCGGAACGAACCAGTTGCCGAAGCCGCCGATCATCGCCGGCATGACCATGAAGAACACCATGATCAGGCCGTGCGCGGTGATCAGCACGTTCCAGAAATGGAGCGATTCGTCGAAGGTCTGCGGACCGCCATGGACGAACTCCGCGATCCAGCCGAGATGCTGGATGCCCGGCTCGGCCAGTTCGAGGCGCATGATGCCCGAAATGCCGCCGCCGATGATCCCCGCGATGATCGCGAAGATCAGGTACAGCGTGCCGATGTCCTTGTGGTTGGTCGACAGGAACCAGCGCGCGAAGAAACCGGGCTTGTGATCCGCGTCGTGATGGTGGTCGTCATGCGCCGTGAAGGCGTGCGCGTCGCGTGCTGCGTCGGTCATGGCTTACTGGTCCGTGTTGCCGGTGGCGGCTTGATTGGTGGGCGCGCCCGCGGCGGTCGCGTCGATCGTGTCGTTGCCGGTGGGAACGGTGCCCTCCAGCGGGGTCGCGGTGGCGTCGGCGGCGTCGCTGCCCGGCTGCGCCGGAGCGGCGGCCGAGGGCTTGTTGGCGGACGGCATCGTACCGCCCTTGGCCGCGATCCACTGCGCGAACACCGCAGGCTCGACCGCCTCGACCACGATCGGCATGAACGCGTGACGCGCGCCGCACAGTTCGGAGCACTGACCGAAATAGACGCCGGGCTTGTCGACGGTGAAGCTGGTCTCGTTGAGGCGGCCGGGCACCGCATCGATCTTGATCCAGAAGGCGGGGACCGCCCAGCTGTGGATCACGTCGTTCGCCGTCGCGATGATGCGGACCGGGGTGCCGACCGGGACGACGATGCGATTGTCGACCGCGAGCAGGCGCGGACCGTCGACATCGGTGCGGAAGCGGGCACCCGCGGCGACCTCGTTCTTTTCCTTGAGCATGTTGGCGGTGATCGAAATCCCGCCATGGTCGGGATATTCGTACGACCAGTACCACTGGTTGCCGATCGCCTTGATCGTCACGGCATTGTCGGGCGCCGGCTTGAACTGCTTGGCCAGCAGCGAGATCGACGGCCACGCGATGACCGCGAGGATCAGCACCGGCACCAGCGTCCACACGATTTCGATCAGCGTGTTGTGCGTCGTCTTCGACGGATTGGGGTTGGCCCGCTGGCGATAGCGATAGATCGTCCAGCCGAGCAGGATCAGCACGAAGATCGAGATCACCACAATGATCGGCAGCAACAGATGGTTGTGGAAGTTCGCCGCGCGCTGGCCCAGCTGGGTCACCTGGCGCTGAATGCCGAGCTTGCCGTCGACCGGCTGACCGACCGCCGCGGTCGGGCCGTTCTTGTGCGTGCCATCGGCATTGAGCAGCGGATCGGCGGGCGTTGCCGCAGCGGGCGCAGCCGCAGCCGCAGCCGCGGGCGATTCGACCGCCACGGGAGCGGGTGCCTCGGGCGCGGCGGCAACCGGTGCCGCGGGAGCCTGCTGCGCCTGGGCGGTCATGCCACCCGCCAGCGCCAGCCCCGCAGCGAGGACGATCGCCTTCAATCCATCCATGCGCATCGTGTCGTTCAACCCCTAGTTTTCCGTCTTCCCCGATTGTGGGGGCGCCGGCTCTCCGGTCGCGCGGGCGCACTCCGCCCGTTGAGGCTGGCCTATAGCACCACAATCGCGGGCCTCAAGCACATCGCGTGCTCTTTTTGACCCAGTCGGTTGCGGGGGGAAGGGCACGCGCCTAGATGCTCGGCAACTACAAGGGAGCAGGCGGCGGCGTGACCGAGGACGATGTTCTGAACGAATTCAGGGCGGCGCAGGCGCTGCTCGAGGGTCATTTCATCCTGTCGTCGGGGCTGCGCAGCCCGCGCTATCTGCAATGTGCGCGGGTGCTGATGAACCCGGCGCGCGCGGCGCGGCTGGCCGAAGCGGTCGCGGCCAAGATCCCCGCCGAGCTGCGCGCGAAGATCACTGCTGTCGTCTCGCCCGCGATGGGCGGTGTGATCGCAGGACAGGAAGTCGCCCGCGCGCTCAATGTCGACGCGATGTTCGTCGAGCGCCCGACCGGCACGTTCGAGTTGCGCCGCGGCTTTGCGCTGGAGCCGGGCCAGCAGGTGCTGATGATGGAGGACGTCGTCACCACCGGGCTTTCCTCGCGCGAGGCGATCCGCGCGATCGCCGACGCCGGGGGCGAGGTGATCGCCGCGGCGAGCCTGGTCGACCGGTCGAACGGCGCAGTCGATCTCGGTGTCCCCTTCTTCCCGCTGATCCGACTGGACGTTCCGAGCTATGCGCCCGACGCACTTCCGTCCGAGCTGGCGGCGATCCCGGCGGTCAAGCCGGGAAGCCGGGCGGCGTGAAGATAGCGCTCGCCGCGCTGCTGCTGCAGGCAGCAACGGCGCAGACGGCGCCCCCGATCGACGCGCAGGCGGTGGACGCGCTGGTCGAGAAATCGGCGTTCAGCGGCGATATCCGGATCGCCGATGCGCAGGGCGGCGGCTGGAGCCGCGTCGGGCCGCTCCCCCAGCCCGCGCGCGGCGACGAGGACGGCGCGACCTGGCGCTGGGCGTCGGTCACGAAGCAGGTCGTCGCGGTACTGGTGATGCAGGAGGTCGTCGCCGGGCGAGTCGAACTCGACCGCCCGATCGCCGCCTATCTCCCCGGATTTCGCAGCGCCAATGCCGCGACGGTGACGGTCCGCCAGCTGCTCCAGCACCGCTCCGGTCTGCCCAATCCGGACGACAGCCCGGTAGGGACCGGCGGCTTTCCGTCCTATTATCAGCCCGGATACGCGGGCAGCCGCGATCCGCTGACCGGCTATTGCGCGGGACCGGTCAAGGGCGCGCCGGGCGGCGACTGGTCGTACAATAATTGCGACTATCTGGTGTTGGGCGCGCTGCTGGAGGCGGTGACCGGCACGCCCTGGGCGGCGCTGGTCGAGCAGCGCATCGCCAGGCCGCTGAAGATCGATTTCCTCGCCGCCTATCCCGGCGAGCGCTTTACCCGCATCGGCATGATCGAGGGCAAGCCGGAACCCGCGATCGATCTGGCGAGCTACGGCGCGGCGGCCGGGCTGTATGGATCGGTCGACGCTCTCGCCAAATTCGATCTGGCGCTGATGGACGGGACGCTGCTCCCGAAGGACGCGCTGGCCGTGCTGTGGAAGGGCGATCCTGCCCTGGGCTATATGGCGCTGGGGCAATGGGCGTTCGAGGCCCCGCTCAAGGGCTGTGACAAGCCGGTCCGAATCATCGAGCGGCGCGGCGGGGTCGGCGGGGTCGAGGTGCGCAACTTCATCCTGCCCGAGATCGGTCGCGCCGTGATCGCCTTTTCCGACCGCGCGCCGTTCGACTTTGGTGAGGTGTGGCAGGGGAGCGGCTTTTCGCACGATCTCTTGAGTGCGGCAGCGTGCGGCAAGAGGGTTGGGGAATGAGCGGCCATCTGCGCCTCGGCGTGAACATCGATCACGTCGCGACGGTTCGCAATGCGCGCGGGAGCGGCTATCCCGATCCGGTGCGCGCGGCGTTGCTGGCGGCACAGGCCGGTGCCGACGGCATTACCGCGCATCTGCGCGAGGACCGGCGGCATATTACCGATGACGACATCGCGCGGCTGGCGGCCGAGCTGACCGTCCCGCTCAACCTCGAAATGGCGGCGACCGACGAGATGCTGAGCATCGCGCTGCGCCACCGTCCCCACGCCGCGTGCATCGTGCCCGAGCGGCGCGAGGAGCGGACCACCGAGGGCGGGCTGGACGCCGCGGGCAAGCACAATATGCTCGCGCCGATGGTGTCGGAACTCAAGGGCGCGAACATCCGCGTGTCGCTGTTCATCGAACCCGATCCGGCACAGATCGAGGCGGCGATCCGGCTGGGCGCGCCGGTGGTCGAGCTGCACACCGGGCGCTATTGCGAGCTGGAGGGTGAAGCGCGAACCGCCGAACTGCGCCGTATCGCCGATGCCGCCGCGCTGGCGGCGAAGAACGGGATCGAGGTCCATGCCGGGCACGGCCTGACGTTCGACAATGTCGTGCCGATCGCGGCGATCCCGCAGCTGGCGGAACTCAACATCGGCCATTTCCTGATCGGCGAGGCGATCTTCGAGGGGCTGGCACCGGTGGTTAAGCGGATGCGCGACCTGATGGATGCGGCGCGGTGAGGGTTTTGGCGTTTGACGGCGCAGCGGCACCGGCCCGACCGGAGACACCATGATCATCGGCATCGGATCCGACCTGTGCAACATCGAGCGTATCCAGAACTCGCTCGACCGGTTCGGCATGCGGTTCGAGCAGCGCGTGTTCACCGATGTCGAGCTGCGCAAGGCAGCGCGCCGGCCCATGGGCTATGCCGCAACGCTGGCAAAACGATTCGCCGCCAAGGAGGCTTTTTCGAAGGCGGTGGGGACCGGTTTCAAGTCTGGCGTGTTCATGCGCGACATCGGTGTGGTCAACGCGCCGTCGGGGGCGCCGACACTGGCGTTGACCGGCGGCGCGAAGGCACGGCTTGACGCGATGACGCCACCGGGTCACGTCGTGAAGGTGCATCTGACGCTGACCGACGACCATCCCTGGGCGCAGGCGCTGGTGGTGATCGAGGCGCTGCCCCGCGCAGCGGAATGAGGAACGGGACGGGGATGGCCAAGGAGTTGGCGTTGAACGGCGAGGAAGACCATGGGCGCGGCGGCACCGACTGGTGGAGCGAAGCGCGCGGCATCTTCTGGCTCGTCCTTGCCGTGCTCGGGTTTCACAGCCTGATCGCCAAGCCCTTCTACATCCCGTCGGAATCGATGATGCCGACGCTGTTGGTGGGCGACCGGCTGGTGGTGACCAAATATCCCTATGGCTATTCCTACGTCACGCCGACCTTCCATATCCTGCCCTTCATCGACGGACGGCTGTTCGGGAGCCTCCCGAAGCGCGGCGATATCGTCATCGTCACGCCGACCGATGCGCGCACCGATTACATCAAGCGCGTGATCGGCCTGCCCGGCGACCTGGTCGAGATGCATGGCGGCATCCTCTATATCGACGGCCGGCCGGTGCAGCGCGAAAAGCTGGGGACGCGCGCGCTGAAGGTCGATGACAATCTGACCTGCGATCCGGACCATTATCCCGGCGCGCTGGGCCGCGATGCGACAGGCGCGCTGGTGTGCAACGTCCAGATCGTCCGCGAAACGCTGCCCAACGGGTCCAGCTACGATACGATCGACATCGGCCCGACCACGGCGGACAATTTCGCGCCGGTACGCGTGCCTGCGGGCCATGTGTGGCTGATGGGCGACAATCGCGACAACAGCGCCGACAGCCGCATGTCGATCGCGCAAAGCGGTCTGGGCGGCGCCGTTCCGATCGAAAATATCGGCGGGCGCGCCGAATTCATCACCTTCAGCCTCGACGGCAGCGCGAGCTGGAACCCGCTGAGCTGGGCCGGATCATTCCGATCGGGCCGAGCGGGCAATTCGCTGCACCCCGACCGGCCGGAGACATGACGCGATGACCAGCACCGCGCAGGACGATGTAAACGTCACGCACGCCCCCGGTCCCAACGAAATGCGCGATCCGGTGATGCGCGCGGAGATGCGGCGCGCATCGGTATGGTTCGGGCTCGCCATCGCCGCGGCCCTGATCGTGCTGCTGATCCAGCCGCTTCTGCTGATCTTCGCGGGTCTCGTCGTGGCATCGATGCTCGACGGCGGCGTGCGGCTGATCCGCAAGGCGCTTCCGATCCCGCGCGGTCTGGCGCTCGCCATCGTCGTGCTCGCGGTGATCGCCTTCATCGCCGGTGTCTTCTACCTCACCGGCGTTGAGATCGCCGCGCAGGCCGAACAATTGCGCCAGACGCTGGAGGGGCAGGCGGTTCGCATCAGCGCCTGGCTCAGCAACCTCGGGATCATGCCCGCCGCATCCGACCTGACCGGCCTCGCCCAGCAAGCGCTGGGATCGGTGGGGCGCGTCACCTCGTTCATCGGCGGGGCGATCGGGGCGATCGGAAGCTTCTTCCTCGTCCTCGTCATCGGCCTGTTCGTCGCCATGGAGCCGCGCATCTATGAGCGTGGCCTGCAATGGATGGTGCCGATGGGATCGCGCGAACAGTTCGCGATCACGCTCGCGCGCATGGCGCGGACGATGCGCGTCCTGCTCGCTGGACGCCTGCTCGGCATGGTGTTCGAAGGGTTCATCACCTGGGTCCTGCTCGAAGTCGCCGGCGTCCCGATGGCGCTGCTGCTCGGCATCCTCACCGGCATCCTCGCCTTCATCCCGAACATCGGCGCCTTCATTTCCGGCGTGCTGATGGTGGCAGTGGGCTTCAGTGCCGGCCCGACCGAGGGGCTATGGGCGATCGCCATCTATTTCGGGGTGCAGACGTTCGACGGCTATGTGCTGCTTCCGCTCGTTGCCAAGCGGACGGTGGACATGCCGCCGGCGCTCACCGTTTCGTCGCAGATTCTGATGAGCACCCTGTTCGGCTTTCTCGGCCTCGCGCTGGCCGACCCGATCGTCGCGATGATCAAGGTCGCGCTGGAGCGGCGATCCGAACAGGCGATCGAAGCGGGCTATGGCGAGGGCCAGAGCGACGATGGCCCGGCACCCGATCCGGAAGGGGCGGCGGCTTGATCCTCTACGATTATTTCCGGTCGAGCGCCGCTTATCGCGTCCGCATCGCGCTCAATCTGAAGGACGTGCCGTATGAGCGGCGCGAGGTGCACCTCGTGAAGGGCGAGCAGCGCAGCGACGCACATCTCGCCCGCAATCCGCAGGGCTTCGTTCCGGCACTTGAGATCGGGGGCAGCCATGTGCTGACACAGAGCCTGGCGATCATCGAATGGCTCGATGCGACCTATCCCGATCCATGCCTGATTCCTGCCGAGCCGCTGGCGCGCGCCGCGACTATGGCGATGGCGCTGAGCATCGCCGCCGACATCCACCCGCTCAACAATCTGCGCGTGCTCAAGCGACTCGAGAGCCAGTTCGGAGCGGACGAAGCGGCTAAGGCCGACTGGTACCGTCACTGGATCGTTGAGGGCTTCACCGCGCTCGAGGCGATGGCCGCCGCCAATTCGGCTCCGGGCCCGTTCCTGGGCGGCACCGCGCCCAACCTCGCCGACATCTTCCTGGTGCCACAGCTGTATAACGCGCGCCGGTTCGACACCCCGCTCGACCCCTTTCCGACGCTGCTCGCCGCCGACGCCGCGGCGCAGGCGCTCGATGCGTTCATCGAAGCCAGCCCGGACCGGACCAAACCGCAGTGAGGGGGGCGCCCCTCGTCTTTCTCCTTGCCCTGCCCTTCCCCGTCGCGGCGCAGGAGATCGTCATCACCGGTCGCGGGCTCGACGCGCCGCCCGGCGACGCCGCCTATGCCGTCGCTGAGATCGATCGCGCGCGGATCGAGGACAGCGGGAGCGGCCGGATCGAGGACGTACTGCGCGATGTCGCGGGTGTCGCGCAATTCCGCCGCGCGGATTCGCGCTCTTCCCATCCCACCGCGCAAGGGATCAGCCTGCGCGGCATCGGCGGCAATGCGTCGAGCCGCGCGCTGCTTTTGCTCGACGGGGTGCCCCAGGCGGATCCGTTCGGCGGTTGGGTGCCCTTTCCCGCCTATCTGCCCCAGCGGCTGGCCGGGGTGCGCATCACGCGCGGCGGGGGAAGCGGCTATCATGGCGCAGGCGCGCTCGCCGGTACGGTCGAACTGACCAGTGCGAGCGCCGACGAGCTGGGGCCGCTGGCGCTGAATGGCTGGTATGGCAGCCGCGAGTCGATCGATCTGGTCGCGACCGGCGGCGCGCGGCTCGGCGCGGGGGAAGTGACGGCGGCTGCGCAGTTCGCGCGCGGCGACGGCTTCGTCCCGACCGTGGCCGAAGACCGCGGCGTGGCGGATCGCGCGGCGCCCTATCGCCAGGCCAGCCTCGCGCTACGCGGCGTCGCGCCGGTTGCACCGGACGTGGAGCTTCAGGCCAATCTCTCCGCCTTCACCGATTCGCGCGAACGCGGCACCGCCTTCACGCCGGTCGACAGCAGCGGCGCGGATGCCAGTGTGCGGCTCGTCGGCCGCGGTGCCTGGCGCTGGTCGGCGCTTGCCTATCTGCAGCACCGCGATTTTTCGAGCGGGTTCGCCAGCGTCGATGCGATGCGCGCCACGGCGACCCCGGTGCTCGATCAGCACGTGCCCGCGCGCGGGCACGGCGCGCGGATCGAGATCGAGCCGCCGCTGGGGTCGGGCATCACGCTGCGACTGGGCGCGGACCGGCGCAGCGTGCAGGGGCGGACGCAAGAGCGCTACAGTTTCGTAAGCGGTGCTCCGACGCGGCGGCGCACGGCGGGCGGCGCGAGCGACACGACCGGCGCCTTTGCCGATCTGAGCATCGAGCGCGGCGACTGGACGCTGAGCGGCGGCGCACGCCTCGATCGCTGGACAATTCGCGACGGAAATCTGTTCGAAGCCCCGCTCGCAGCTGGCGCTCCGCTCACGAACATCGGCTTTGCCGACCGCAGTGGATGGGAAGCGAGCGGACGCGCCGGACTTGCCTGGCGCGCGAGCGAGGCCGTCACGCTGCGCGCCGCGGGATATACCGGCTGGCGGCTGCCCACGCTCAACGAACTCTACCGCCCGTTCCGCGCCGGAACCGATGCGACCGCGGCCAATGCGCTGCTCGATCCCGAGCGGCTGCGCGGGGTCGAGATCGGCGTCGATCTGACCCCGAGTGCGGGCCTCAGCCTGCGCGCCACCGGGTTTCTCAACCGGCTCGATAATGCGATCGGCAATGTGACGCTGGGGACCGGCCCGGGCAGCTTCCCCGGCGTCGGGTTCGTCCCTGCAGGCGGCGCCTATCGCCAGCGGCTGAACCTTGACGCGGTCGACGCGCGCGGAGTGGAACTCGATCTGCGCTGGCAGGCGGGGCCGTGGCGGGCGAGCGCATCCTGGGCCTATACCGATACGCGGGTCGATGCGTCGGCCGCAGCAGCGGCGCTCGACGGAAAGCGTCCCGCGCAGACCGCTCCCCACCAGCTCTCGGCGAGCCTCGGCTATCATGGCGAACGTGCCGCCGGATCGGTCACTGCGCGCTATGCCGCAGCGCAGTTCGAGGACGACCTCAACGACCGCGCGCTGGCCGACGCGTTGACCTTCGACGCGCGACTGAGCCTGCCGCTCAACGATGCGATCGGACTGGAACTGCGGGGTGAGAATCTCGCGGATGCCCGGGTCGAGACGGGAGTGAGCGGAACCGGCGTGATCGAGCGCGCCACGCCGCGCACGCTATGGATCGGGTTCAGCTACCGGATGCGTTAGATTCCGGTCCGGTCAGGCCGCGCGTGCCTGGCTCCACGCCCCGGCAATTTCCTCCAGATCGTCGGCGACCGCGCGAAACGGCGCGGGGTCACGGCCGATGCTCGCCTGGACGATCTGACTGCGCAGCCCGTGATAGAGCGTCGCCAGCGTGCGCGAGACATCCCCGCCGCGCTCGAAATCGAGCCCGCCTTCGAGCGCAAACAGGATCGCCGTCGCGCGTGCGATCCGCTCGCTCTTGACCGCCAGCTGGCGCTTTTCGGTAGCGAAAGCGGCCGAGCGGAGCGCCGCGACGCATTCCTTGTACATCAGTTCGACCAGCTGGTGCGGATCGGCAGTCGCCGTGCGCCCCACCGCGTCGATCGAGCGGTAGGTGGCGGCGGCATCGGTGGTGAGGCGCATGGGGGCGGTCATCGCATCAATCCTGCTTGTTCCACGCGTCGACCTGGTTCTGGAGGAAGGTCATCGTCGATTTGTACGCTGCGACCTTCGCATCCATGGTCGCATATTGCTGCGTCATCCGCGTGCGCATCGCGTCCGCCTGCTCCAGAGCCTTCGCGCGATCGTCGGCCAGATCGGTCTTGGCGCGCGAATAGCTGAGCTCGCTCGCACCCAGGCCGCGGATCGTGCTTGCCGCTTCGGTCGCGATCGCGTTGAGCGCGCCCGCCAGCCCGTTCTTGCTGGCCGACGATCCGACGGGCTCGGCGAAGATTTTCTCGACGGCATTGGGATTGTTCACCAGCGCGCGGCTCAGCGCCGCCGTATCCACGGTCAGCGATCCGTCGCGTTCGGTCCGGATGCCGATCTGCGCCAGCGTCGTCGGGCTGCCGTCGGTCGCACTGGTCAGCGTCGCCACGGTCAGTCCCTGCAGCTGGCGCTTGAGCGTCTTGGCCGCGCCATCGGTGCGCAATGCCCCGCCCATCGGATCGAGGTCCGTGTTCAGCCCGGCCAGCATCTCGTTATAGGTCGCGACGAAATCCTGCGCGGCCTGGAGCAATGCCGCAGTGGGGAGCGACTTCCCGATCGACACGCTCGTCCCCGGCTGTGCCGAGGTAAGATCGAGCCGCACGCCCGGCACCAGATCGGAAATGCTGTTCGAATCGCGCCGCAGCGCCACGCCGTCGACCGCGACGATCGCGTCGGCCGCGGCGCTCCCGATCGTCGTTCCCCCGGCGCCGACCCCGACCGCAAGCGCCGACAGACCCTCATGGCCGGGGGCTTCGGTCGCTGTCAGCGTAAAGGCGCGCGCTTCGCCGCTGGCGCCTTTGATCACCAGCCGCGCGCCGCTCGAGTCGGTCAGGATGCTGGCGGTGACCCCGGCATTGGCCGCGTTGATCGCCGCCGCAATGCCGTCCAGGCTGGAATTGTCCGCGCCGATCGCGATCGTGACTGGATCGGCGGTGCCCGGCGTAAAGCCGGTCATCGCGCCATCGGCGACGGTCGCAGTGCCGAAATTGAGCGTCAGCGTGCCGCGTCCCACCGCCGCGGTGCGATCCGCGACGGGCGCCGACGCAGCACTCTGCGCCGAGGCAAGCTGGCGCACCTCGACCTTGGCGTTGAGATTGGCGAGATTGGCGCCGGCCAGCCGCGTCACGCCCAGGATGGCGGGGTGCGAGCTGGTCGGCTGGGTCGCCAGCGTCCCGCCGCGCGTCAGGCTGGTCAGCGCGCTGGCGAAGCCGGTGATGTTGGACTTGTGGGTCGAGGCGGCGGTGATCTGCGCCGTGAGCTTTTCCTCACGCGCGGCGATCTGCGCATTCTTCGGCTCGAACTGCGCGTCGACCAGATTCTGGACGAGCGCGGTCGTGTCGATGCCCGATCCGGTGCCGATCGTCTTGGCGATCGATTCAATGGCCATAACGCCCCCCTCTGATCAGGTTAACGGCCATTACCGGCCGCCCTTTAGGCCCGTCTGACGGCCTTCCTCGTCGAACTGCGCCGTCGCCGGGACGGTGACCTGCGGCAGCTGCGATCCGGCGCGCTTGTCGAGGCCGAAGACGAACGCCAGCACCGTCGCGACCGCCATGTAGAGATCGTCGCGAATCTCCTGTCCCTCGCGGCTGGTGAAATAGATGGCGCGGGCGAGCGGCGGCAGTTCGATCCGCGGCACTGTCAGCTCGTCGGCCAGCTCGCGGATCGCCAGTGCGATCTCGCCGCGCCCCTTGGCGACGACGACCGGCACCTGATCCTTGCCCGCGTCATAGCGCAACGCGACCGAGAAGTGCGTCGGGTTGGTCAGCACGACATGCGCGGTCGCCATCGCCTTGCGCATCCCGCCCTTGGCCAGTTCGCGCTGGCGCTGGCGGCGCGCGCCCTTCGCCTCGGGCGAGCCCTCGGTCTGCTTGTGTTCGTCCTTCACTTCCTGAAAGCTCATCTTGAGCCGCTGCATATGGCGGAAGATCTGGATCGGCAGGTCGACGCCCGCGATCAGCAGCAACCCGCCCGCCATCACGAAGATCAGCGTCGCAAAGGTATCGCCGAGCGACTTCACCGCCGTGCCGAGATCGGACGACACCAGCCCCATCGTCGGCCCGGCGGCACCCCACAGCATCCATGCGCCCATCCCGCCGAGCAGGATCACCTTGAGCAGCGACTTGCCCAGCTCGATCCAGCCATTGGGGCCGAAGATGCGCTTGAGGCCCGAGCCAGGATTGATGCGATTGCCCTTGGGCGCCATCAGCTTGCCGTTGAAGCGCAGCGATCCCAGTGCGGCCTGACTCAGCACGGCACCGAGCAGCGTGACGCCGAGCAGCGCGCCGAGCGCGGGCGCAAGCTTCCACCCGGCGATCGCCAGCGGCTTCCACGGCTGGAAGCTTTCGATATCCGCGCGCCCAAAACTGAAGCTCGCCGACATGACCTCGCGGATCGCGGCGAGCAGCTGCGGCCCCAACAGCACCATCCAGCCACATCCGAGCAGGATGATCAGCGCCGCACCGAAATCGCGCGATTTGATCAGATCGCCGTCGTCCAGCGCCTTTTGTTTGCGCTTGGGTGTTGGGGCTTGTGTCTTTTCGCCTGCGCTTTCCGACATCAGCCGAGCACCAGCAGCTGCGCCGCATCGAGCGCTTCACGCACGATCACCAGCATATAGTCGCCCATGGCGGGCATGCCGACCAGCAGCGCCAGCACGCCCATCGCCAGGCTGGCAGGAATGCCGATCGCGAACAGGTTGAGCGCGGGGGCCGAACGCGACAGCATGCCGACAACGATGTTGAGGCAGAGCAGCAGAAAACCGACCGGGAGCGCGAGCAGCAGGCCCGCGAGAAACGCATAGCCGCCGAACAGCACGATGTTCATGAGCTTGTCCGGCGCCAGCCACGCTCCGCCCGGCGGCAGCAAGGTGTAGGAACGCACCACCAGCTCGACCAGGACGAGATGCCCGTCGACGGCAAGGAACAGAAGCGTCAGCAGGATCGTCAGGAACTGGCCCAGCGCCGGGGTCGACTGACCGGTCTGCGGGTTGACCGCGGTCGCGAAGCTGAGACCCATCGACACGCCGATCATTTCGCTCGCCACCAGCGGCGCGGCGAAGGCGATCTGGAGGATGAAGCCGAGCGCGAGGCCGACCAGCGCCTCGGCCGCGACCGACAGGATCGTGGCGACGCCGAAGATTTCCGAAGGCGGCGAAATCGGCGCGGCGTTCATCGACAGGATCGCGACCGCACCGGTCAGCAGCACGCGCACGTTGAGCGGCACCGACACCGCGCCGAACACCGGCGCGGCGAGGAACGCGGCACCGACCCGCACCATCGTGAACAGCAGCGTCCACAATTGCGGTTCGATCGAGAGGCCGAGGCCGAGCATGTCAGTGGAGCGACCGGCTCGAGCGATCCCTCACCGCCATCTCCACGACAGCGCAGGCCCGCATCCCGGACTCCGCACCCGCGCACCACAAGGGAATGTCGCGGACGGCGGGGACGGGTCCCCGCTTGCGCGGCAATGACGGAAGCGGAAGCGACGTGGGGATCACCGCACCAAATCCGGAATGCGTTCGAAGATGCCGGTGGTGAAATCGCCCAGCAGCGTCATGATCATGCCGCCGAAGATCACCAGGCTGAGTCCGACGATCGCCAGTTTCGGCACGAAGGTAAGCGTCTGCTCCTGGATCGAGGTCGCCGCCTGGACCATGCCGAGGATCAGGCCCGACAACAGCGCCGGGATCAGGATCGGCGCCGAAGCGAGCGCGAGGATCCACATCGCCTCACGCGCGACGGAGAGGAAATAATCTGCGTCCATGGTCCGGCTACCCACTAAAACTTGAGGCGAGGCTGCCCATCGTCAGCGCCCAGCCATCGACCAGCACGAACAGCAGCAGCTTGAACGGCATCGAGATGATCGTCGGCGACATCATCATCATGCCCAGGCTCATCAGCACGGTGGCGACGATCAGGTCGATGACGATGAACGGCAGGAAGATCAGGAAGCCGATCTGGAATGCGGTCTTGAGCTCGCTCGTCACGAAGGCGGGGAGCAGGATCGAAAAGGGCGTATCCTGCGGGTTGGCGATCGGCCCGGTCTTGGCGATGCCGGCGAACATGGTGATGTCCTTGACCCGGGTCTGCGCGAGCATGAAGGCATGCAGCGGCGCACCGGCCTTCTCGATCATCTCGGTCGCGCCGATGCGCCCTTCGGCATAGGGCTGGATCGCCACGCCGTTGATCTGGTTTAGTGTCGGCGCCATGATGAAGAAGGACAGGAACAGCGACAGGCCGACCAGCACCTGATTGGGCGGGGTCTGTTGCAGCCCCAGCGCCTGGCGCAGCACCGCGAGCACGATGATGATCCGCGTAAAGCTGGTCATCATCAGCAGGATGCCCGGAAGGATCGTGAGCAGGCCCATGATGATGAGGACCTGCAGCGACAGCGACAGCGGCGCGTCGCCGCCGCCCAGCTCGCCCAGCGCGCGATCGATCGCATCGCCGGCGCCCGGCGTCGGCACCGCAACCGGAACCGCCGGGGCGGCCGCCTGCGCAAATGCCGGAGCGACCGCGAACAGCGCGAGCGCCAGCGCACCGAGCAGCAGCAGAAGGTGGCGCAGCATCGGGCTCATGCGTCGATCCGGTCGATCAGGCTGACGCCGTTGCGGCTCACCGACACCAGGATGCGCTTGCCCTCGACCTCGAGCACCGCGATGCGCGTGCCGGTCGAGACCATCATCGTCTCGCGCACCTTGAGCATGCGGTCGCCCTGATTGCCCGGCAGCCGCGATTCGAGCTTCCGCCACAGATACAGGCAACCGATCAGCAGGCCGCAGACCAGCGGAAGCAGCACCACCAGCTTGAGGATGTAGGACCACATCATCGGTAGATCAGCCGCGCTTTTCGGGTGCGACCAGCTCGGTCATGCGCACGCCGAACTTGTCGCCGACGGTCACCACCTCGCCCCGGCCGATCAGCGTGCCGTTGACGAACACGTCGAGCAGTTCGTCGGCCTCGCGGTCGAGCTCGATCACGCTCGTTTCCGAGAGCGCGAGCAGTTCGCGCAGCGTCAGCGTGGTCGATCCGATCTCGACGGTCAGCTTGACCCCGACATCCTGGAGCAGGTGGAAATTGGCCGCCGCCGCGGTTTCGGCGGCAAAGCTGGCAGTCATGTCGTTCATCGTGCGTCCTCGAGTTCGAGAGGGTCGAAACGGGTCATGCGGATCGCGGCGCGTCCGTTGGCGGTGCCGACGGTCCCGGCGCCGATCGCGCGGCGCGCGACCATCACCGGCACATCGGGACCGAAGCTGATCGGGATCACGTCGCCGGGCTTCAGCGCCATCAGCGTCTGGACCGGCACCACCGGTTCGGCGAGCACCGAGCGGACCTGAAGCCGGACGCCGAGCGCGGCGCGGGTCAGCGCATTGCGCCATTCGGGTTCGGCCTCCGGCTCGCCGCCGATCACCTTGGCCGTGAGCGAAGGCGTGTAGGGCTTCAGCGCCGAAACGGGGTAGAGGATGTCGATCCAGTGTGGCTTGGCGTTGCCGTGCGCGACGCCGATGCGGGTCACGACCATCGCGTCGCCGCCGTCGATCTCGGGCACGACCGACAGCGGGGCATGAACCGGAACCGGCGCGAAGTCGATCTGTGCCAGCACGTCCCAGGCGGGCTGGAGCTGGGCGGCGATGCGGCCCGAAAGCCGCGTCAGCAGCATCTCCGCCGATCCGGTGAACTCGGTCGGAAGCGGATGCGGCGCCTCGCCGTCGCCGCCGAAGAAGCGGTCGAGCATTTCGAAGGTCAGCTTGCCATCGATCGCGATCAGCGCGCGCCCGCGACCGGGCGCCATCGCCAGCGGCAGCCAGGCGGTGAGCCCGTCGGGCCGCTCGGCGCGATAATCGGCAAAGCGCTGCACCGCGAGCGGCTCGGCCCACACGCGCAGCCCTTCGCCCACCAGCGGCTCGAAGATCGGCTTCAGTGTCTTGGCAAGGCGCGCGGTCAGATGCTGCACGCCGTGCAGATCGCCGAACGGATTAAGATTTACGGTCCCCAGCGCCGGCGCGTGCTCCGCACCGGATCGGGTCCGCTCGCGCCGTTCGGGCGTGTCCAAGTCTGAAGGGCCGTTAACCATGCCCGTTCACTGAACAATGAAATTGGTAAAGTAGACGTTACCAATTCCGCCAAAGCCCTCTTTTTCCTTCAATACGCCGTTGATTGCGGCGGCGAGCCGCTTCTGCAGCTTCACCTTGCCGTCGGCGGTGAACACGTCGTCCTCGCTGGTTTCGCCGAGCGCGAGCAGGATCGCCGATCGCACGGCAAGCTCGTGCGTCTTCAGATTTTCGATCACGCGGTTGTCGTAGGGCGTCGAAATCGCGACCCCGACCTGCACGAAATGCACGCTTTCGCGCAGGTTCGAGGTGAATTCCTTCTCAAGCTGATAATAGGTCGAGGCGTATTTGTCCCCGCCCTCGCCCTTGGGCGTCGGCTTGCCGCCGCTCGCGCCCTCTTCGCCCTCGCCCTTGGTTTCCGCGCGGACTTCCTCGCTCTTCGGGACGAGGCGCGGCGCATCCGCATCGGCCGGGGCGGCATGCGCACCGCTACCGCCGATCAGGCCGGAATTGGCGGCATAGAGCCCGCCCCCCACGCCTCCGCCGACCAGCACCACCAGCCCGGTGCCGATCAGGATCCATTTCATCGCGCCGCCCTTCTTCTTCGGCGCCGCGGCGTTGGCTTCAGTATCGCTCATCTCTCAATTCCCCCTGATTGTTCACGCGACCCGCGCATCGGCGGCGGGACCGGTTGCGGCGGCTGCGGCGGATGCCGGGCGCGCTTGGCTGTTGCGATGCGACGGCGGTGCGTCATGACGGCCGTCCTGACCGCCAGTTCCGCCTCCGACGCTGGTCTGGCCGAGCTTCACCCCGCGAGAATCCGCGAGTTCGGCAAGCCGCGGCGCGGCCTCGGCGAGCAACTGGCGGGTCGCGGGGTTCTCGGCGTTGAAATGGACATGCAGCCGGTCGCCGTCGCGGCGGATCGACACCTCGACCGATCCGAGATGTTCCGGCGCCAGCCGGATCCGCGTGTCCGCCGCCTCTGCGGCATCGCGCAGCGTGGCGATGCGGTCGATCATCTTCCCGGCCCATGCGTCGCGGGTAAGGTCGAGCGGCGCCTCATCCGCAGCATCTATCGCCTGGACCGAGGTTCGCTGCACCTCCAGCGCACGCGCGGTCTGACCTTCGATCACGACCGGCTCGGTCGTGCGCGACACGGGCTCGGCGGCGTCGGCAAGCGCGGCGGCGAAGATCTGCGCCGCCGGGCCGCTGTGCAGGGGCGCTGCCGAGTGAGGCAACGCAGTCGCTGCGATGGGCAGCGGGCCGGGAGCAACCGGCTGCTCCCCGCGCGCGCTATGCTCCCCGCCCCCGACGCGCGGCTCGGCCTGGGCCGGAACCGTCGCGGATCGGGGGCGAAGTCCGTTAACTGGATCCGGTGTCTCTACCACCGTGTCGACGGCGGTGTCGGGCACCGGCGATTCACCCGCTGTCGCAGGATCCCCGGCAATGGGGCTTCCGACCGCGACCTCCTCCGCAAGGGCGGGGAGCGCAACGTCGCAAGGCGGCCCCTGATCCGCGCCCGCATTCACCAACACGGAGTCCGCTGCGGAGTCCGGCACCGACGCAAGCGCCGCACCCGGCAAGCTCGGCTTTTCGGGGAGCGGGATCGGCTGACCCGGAAGCCAGGCAAGCACCGGCTCCGCATCGTCGGTATCGGTATCCGTCTCGATGCCGGCTTCCGGCAAATCCTTGCCGCCCTCGGCAATCGCCTTGCCGTCGCCCTTGCCGGGCAGTTTGCCGCCCGGCAACGCCAGCATATTCAGCGCAAGCGCAAAGCCGCCCTCGATCGGCGCTTGATCGGGCAGCGCCACGGGGGCGGTACGGGACAGGATCGCGGGACCGAGCGCGGGGAGCGCGGGGGTGGCGAGCAGGTTGGGCACGACGGGCGAATCTCCTTCGCCCGACGATCAGCAAGGATCGTGCCGTTTTCTGGGGACCGCCGGCATGTCCTCGAGCGCGCGCATCGCGCGGCGTGCGGCGTTGGCCTCGGCGCGCTCGATCAGCTTCTCGATCGCGCTCTGGTCGCGCTTCGCTTCCTGCGTGGCGGCGCGCGCGGTCTGGAGTCCGCGCTCCGCTTCCGCGACCCGGCGCTCGGCGGCATGGGCGGACTGGTGCAGCCGTTCGCGATAGTGCGCCGCTGCGATCAGGCTGGTGGCGCTGCCTGGCACCGGCGCGGGCGCCGGGGCGACGCCTTGTGCGAGCTGTTCGATCCGCGCACGCAGCGCCTGCTCGGCGGCGACCTTGTCGCGCGCCGCCGCCTCACCCGCGCGCACCATGTCGAGCTGAAGCGAACGGACGCGGAGCAGCCGCCCCAGCTTCTTCTGATGCTTATCGGGCATTTGCGAGCGCGCGAACCGGGGCCGTGATCACATCAGGCATCCCCGAATACGCCGACCAGCTCGGTGACCGCATCCTCCAGGCTGACCGTCTCGTCATAGGCCTGGCGGATATAATCTAGCACCGTGTCATGGCACGCGATCGCCGCGTCGATCTGCGCATCCGCACCGGCGCGATAGGCACCCATCAGCACCAGGTCGCGATTCTCCTCATAGGTCGCGAGGTGGCGGCGCAGCACGCGCGCGGCGGCGACATGCTGCTTGTCCGCGATGTCGGTCATCACACGGCTGACCGAGGGTCCAAGATCGATCGCAGGATAGACCCCGCGTTCGGCCAGCGCGCGGCTGAGCACGATATGCCCGTCGAGGATCGAGCGCGCCGAATCCACGACCGGGTCGTTGCCGTCGTCGCCATCGGCCAGCACGGTATAGATCGCAGTGATCGATCCGCCGGTATGCACGTCGGTGCCGGCGCGTTCGATCAGGCTGGGCAGCATCGCGATCGCGCTGGGCGGATAGCCGCGTGCGCTCGCCGGCTCGCCCAGAGCCAGGCCGATCTCGCGCCCGGCATGCGCGACGCGCGTCAGCGAATCCATGATGAGCAGCACCTTCTTGCCTTCGTTGCGAAAGGCTTCGGCGATGGCAGTAGCGCGGAGCGCACCGCGGATGCGCAGCACCGGGGAGTGGTTGGCCGGGACGGCGACGACCACCGACCGCGCACGTGCCGCGCCGGCCACCTTGGTCTCCAGAAAGTCCGAAACCTCGCGCGAACGCTCGCCGATCAGGCCGATGACGATGACGTCCGCCTTGGCCGCGCGGACCATCATGCCGAGCAGCACCGATTTGCCGACGCCCGATCCCGCCATGATCCCCACGCGCTGGCCCTGACCGATCGTCAGCAGCCCGTTGATCGCGCGCACGCCGACATCGAGCGGCTGGAGCACGCGCCCGCGGTCGAGCGGCGACTGGATCTTGCCCGCGAGCGGCCATTTGCCCGCCCCGCGGATCGGGCCGAGCCCGTCGATCGGCTTGCCTGCGCCGTCGACAACGCGGCCGAGCATCGCCGCGCCCACCTCCGCCTCGCCCGGAGCGCCGACCGGTCGCACCGGCGCGTTGGGCAGCAGCGCGGCCGGGCCGCCCAGGTTCATCAACAGCGTCTTGCCGCCGCGAAACCCGATCACCTCCGCCTCGACGCGCTGCTCGCCGGTTCCGATCGCGCAGACGGTCCCGACCGGGAGCGACAGGCCGATCGCTTCCATCAGCAGCCCGTCATAGGACGACAGCCGTCCCGAGACCTTGGGTCGCGGCCGAAAGTCGCCACAGGCCAGCCCGTCGAGATAATCGGCGGTAAATCGGTTGAGCATGGGGTCCCTTAGACGGCGGGAGGAATGGGAACGCGGTCGATCGCCTGGGCAAGCTGTTCGAGCCACAGGTCGGGCCCATCCTCGACGATGGTCGAAGCGCTCTCGATGACGAACCCGCCGCGCGCGACATGCGGATCGCCCACGGGGAAGACATTCTTGGGCAGATGCCCTTCGATCAGGACGACATCGTCGGGATGCAGGCGCAGAATCGCCGATTCGGCGCTGTCGGCGAGCATGTCGGTCGCCGCTTCGATCCGTGCGGCGAGGACGTCGGGGGCGATCCCCGCCTCGCCGATCATGCGCGTGACGAGGTGCAGCACCGTCTGGCGCAGATGCCCCGCCATCCGCTCGCGGTCGAAATGCGCGCCCTTGGTCAGCGCATCGCTGACCTGCTGGAGCAGGGCCGCCTGCTGCGCCGCGGCCGCCTCGCTCTCGGCGCGTCCGGCGGCATATCCCTCGGCATAGCCCGACGCGCGTGCAGCGGTGACCGGATCGACGAAGCTCTTTGGCGCAGGCTCCGGAACGGGGTCGGCCACTGCGTCGGCATCGAACATGTCCCAGCCTTCGGTCGGCTTGTGGCCGGGTGCCTCGGGCGCGAAATGGCGCGGCCTGGCGGGGCGCTCGGCGGCGGCAACCGCGCGCGGGGCGAAGCCCTGTGCCGGCGCGAATGCGCGCTTGAGCGCCTCGGCGATGCCGTCGCCGCGCGCGGCGAGGCCTGGGGTGAAATTAGACATAGTCGTCGTCTCCCCCGCCGCCCGGCATGGTGATCGTGCCGTCCTTCACCAGCTGGCGCGCGATCGCGATCATGTTCTTCTGCGCGTCGAGCACCTCGGCCATCTTCATCGGCCCACGCGCCTCGAGTTCGTCGCGGATCGTGTCGGCCGCGCGGCTCGACATGCACGCCAGGAAGCGGTTGCGCGCCGCCTCGTCCACGCCCTTGAGGCTGCGGACCAGGATGTCGCTGTCGATATTGCGCAGCAGCGTGCCCATGTTCTTGTCGTCCAGCTCGAGCAGGTTGTCGAAGACGAACATCTGCTCCTCGATCGCGCGGGCGATCTCGCGGTCGAGCTTGGCGAGCTTGGGCATCACCTTCTGCTCGGTGATCTTGCGTGCCGACGACATGATCTTCGCCGCCTCGCGCGTGCCGCCCATCTGGACGCCGGCGGCACGGCGCGGCTGGCGGGCATGGCGTTCGAGCACTTCGGTCAGCGCGGCGATCGCCTCCGACGTTACCGGCCCCAGCCGCGCGACCCGGCGCAGCACCTGCGGCTGCATCGCCTCGGGCAGCATCTCCAGCACCTGCGCGGCGGTCGCGGGGTCGAGATGCGCCATCAGCACGGCGGCGATCTGGGGATGCTCGTCCTCCAGCATCGCGGCGATCTCGGTCGGCTCCATCCAGGCGAGGGCGGCGATCGATTCGTCGGGTTGCGGCGGCAGGATACGCGCGAGGACACTGCCCGCGCGTTCGGGCCCCAGCGCCTTGGTCACCACCGATTCGAGCTTGGGGCGCGGATCGAACTGGATCGCGCTGCGCTCCTGTGCACGGCCGGTAAAATCGTCGAGCACCTGCGCCATTTCCCATTCGCTGACATCGGCGACGCTCATCATCGCCGTGCCCAGCTGGCGCACCTCGTCGGGATCGAGCTTCTGGAGGATGGCCGCGGCCTCCTCGTCGCCGACTACCATCATCAGCACGGCGGCGCGTTCGATGCCGCTGAACTTGCGGGGCGCGTTCATCTCAATTCGCCTCGGTGCGGATCATGTCGCGCACCGCCAATGCCGCGCGCGCGGGGTTCTCGCGGGTGAAGTCGCGCACCAGCCCGACCCGGTCGCCTAGCGACAGCCCGGCCCCGCCCAGCATCTCCGGGCTGACCTGCGCGGGCAGCTGCACGCCGTCCCCGGCGATTGGCAGCGCGCCGGTCGTGGGCCGCGCATCCTCGCGCTTGCGCAGCAGCGCTTTGGCCAACGGGCGCACGCCCAGCAGCAGGACGAGCAGCGCGATGACCAGCGCAGTAACGTTGCGCGCGACCATCGCGAACCAGCCGGTTTCGTAGAAGGGAGCGCCCTCGCTCGCATCGGCGGCGTTGGTGCTGAACTTGCGGCTCACCACGGTCACCTGGTCCTGACGCTCGGCCTTGAAGCCGACCGCGGCTTTCACCAGGCTGTCGATCTGGCGCAGTTCGACCTGCCCGCGCGGCTTGCCCGGCTCCTCGCGCAGCACCACGGCGACCGACAGGCGGCGGACGCTGCCCGGTGCGTTGCGGGTGACCGAGATTTCCTTGCCGGTGTTGTAGCTGCGCACGAAGCTGTCGCTCTGCTTCATTCCGGGTGCCGCCGCCTGCGCGGCCTGCCCCGGTGCCGCGGCGGCGGTGCCGTCCGGCGAAGGGGTCACGGCCGTGCTCGGCGGCGGCGGAACGTTGGACAATGCGCCGGGGATGCCGCCCGGGGCAGTGGCAGCGTCGCGCGGGGCGCCGGTCCAATTGCCCTGTTCGGCGCGCACCACGGCGCCTTCCTTGTCATAGCTTTCGCGGGTCGCCTGGCTCTCGTCCAGATCGACCTCGGCCTGCACCTCAGCGCTGAAATTGCCCGCGCCGAGCAGCGGGGTGAGGAGCTGCACCAGCTGCTGGCGCACCTTGTCCTCGATCCGGCCCTGGAAATCGATCCGCGCATCGCCTGCGCTGGTTTCCTGGCCCGATTTGCTCAGCAGCGCGCCCATCTGGTCGACGATCGTCACCGCATCGGGCTTCATTCCCGGCACCGACGACGCGACGAGATTGACGATCGAGCGCACCTGCGCCTCGGACAATGCGCGGCCCGGCTGAAGCTTCAGGATCACCGATGCCGACGGCTCGGCCTTGTCGCGCACGAACACCGTTGCCTCGGGCGTGGCGAGGTGCACCCGCGCCTCCGCCACAGTATCGATCTCGCCGATCGAGCGGGCGAGTTCGGTTTCGCGCGCCTGGCGCAGTCGCTCGCCTTCCACCGCGCGCGATGCGCCCATCGGCATCTGGTCGAGCAGCGCATAGCCGCCCGGCGCCGCCTTGGGCAGGTCCTGCCCGGCGAGCAGCATCCGTGCCTTATGATAATCGTCCTCGTTGACGGTAATCGACCCGGCATTGTCGATGCGGTTGGCGATGCTCGCGGCATCCAGCGCCTGCGCTACCGCCGCCTTGTCGCTTTCGGGCAGGCTGGCGAACAGCACGCGCTGCGGCGGCGTGGACAGGCTGGCCCAGGCCAGCGCGGCGGCGCCGATCAGCCCGAGCATGAAGATCAGCGGCAGGCTGCGCTTCACCGCGGGCTGGGACAGGATGCCGCCCAGCTGCTTCATCGGATTGGCCAGGCCGAGCCCCGCAGGAGCGGGGGCGGCGGGCGCGTCGGAGACGGAGAGTGCGTTGCTCATGGTCAGACCGGCATGCTCATGATGTCACGATAGGCGGTCAGGAGCTTGTTCCTGACCTGCAGCGTCGCTTCGAAGCCGACCGACGCTTCCTGGCGGGCGAGCATCACCTTGGCGATGTCGATCGTCTCGCCGCGCTCATAGGCGGCGGCGAGGTCGCCGGCGCGGCTCTGCGCGTCGTTCACATTGGCGACCGCCTGCTGCATCGTATCGATGAAGCTCGACGGACCCGCGGGCTGGCCGACGGGAGCCGTGGCCGGGGCGGCAGCGCCGCTGGTGGCGCGCTGCAGCGCTTCGTTGCGCTCGAGGATCTGGGCGCGCAGCTGCATCACGCGATCGATGCCCCCTGCGCCGCCAACACCGCTGATGCCGCTCATGCGCTAGCCCTCCGAACCAGATCCTCGCCCTGCTCGCGTGCCTTGGCGAGGCGGTAACGCAGCGTGCGCTCGGAGATGCCGAGCCGCTTGGCGGTCTCGGTCCGGCTGCCGCCACACGCCGCCAGCGTCTCGCGGATCGCCGCGAATTCGCTGAGCTGGACGATATTGCTGAGCTGGCCAGGCTCGGTGAGGACGGGAGCAGCCTGAACGGGCGCACGATCGAAGATCAGATGATCGGGCGTGATCGCATCGCCGGCGCTGAGCAGCAGCGCGCGCTGGATCACATTTTCGAGCTCGCGCACATTGCCCGGCCAGTCGTGCGACTGAAGCACCGCCAGCGCCTCACGTGTCACCCAGGGCAGCCGCGCACGGCCCGCGCCGTGGCGCAGCACCATCGCGGCCGCCAGTGCGGCGACGTCGCCCGGACGCTCGGCGAGCGGCTTGGTGGAGAGCGGAAAGACCGACAGGCGGTAGTAAAGGTCGGCACGGAACCGGCCTTCGGTCACCTCGCCCTGCAGGTCGCGGTTGGCACAGGCGATGACGCGCACGTCGATCTTTTCGGGCGTCGTCGCGCCGATCGGCACCACTTCGCGCTCCTGCAGCGCTCGCAGCAGCTTGGCCTGGAGCGCGAGCGGCATCTCGGCGACCTCGTCGAGCAGCAGCGTGCCGCCATTGGCAGCGCGGAAGAACCCCTCGCCCGCCGCATTCGCGCCGGTGAAGGCCCCCTTCTGGTGGCCGAACAGCAGCGCTTCGAGCATCGTTTCCGGCAACGCCGCGCAATTGACCGCGATGAACGGACCGTCGCGGCGCGCGGAACCCATGTGGATGGCGCGCGCCAGCACTTCCTTGCCGGTGCCGGTCGGGCCGTTGATCAGGACGGTGATATCCGCCGCTGCGACGCGTTCGGCGAGCGCGTAGAGCGCCAGGCTTTCGGGATCGGCGGCAACCGGTGCATGGGCGCCGCGCAGCATCGCGCTGGCAAAACCGCTCGCCACCGCCGCATCGTCGGGGCCATAGGCCAGGCGCGCGGGATTGCCGTCGGAAAAGGGGATCGCCGACACCGGACCGTCGGCCAGCGCCAGGGTGCGCGACGAAACGGGCGGCGCCTCTCCTTCGACGATCATGAACAGGTCGCCGGGCATCGGCTTCACCTTGTCGGCCGCGCCGATCGTGAAGCCTTGGGCCCGCAATCCCGAAATCAGCGCGTAATTCTGGCGAAGCACGGCAGCCGACGGAAAGATGGTCTGCATTGAAGAACCCCCTGTTGATGGGGTGAATGCGGGATTGATGGTAAACGACTCGTAAACCAACCGGCAATTTTTCGCCTTTTCGGCTCCAGATTGCCGCGCGCGCCTCTACGCACACGCGCGAGGGGCGTGGGAATTCTGGTTCAGAAAAGTGCTTAATCCCGTCCGCAGCCTGCCGTTCACCCCTTTGGCGGCTCGGGTTCCTTCGCATTCAGGGGGGTATCGCGGGGACGCCGGGACTGAACGGAGAACGCACATGACTGTTATCGGAACGAACATCGCGAGCCTGCGTGCCGCGAATGCGTCCAAGATGGCGTCGACCTCGCTGCAGAGCGCGATGGAGCGCCTGTCGACCGGCAAGCGCATCAACAGCGCCAAGGACGACGCAGCAGGTCTCGCGATCGCGAGCCGCATGACCAGCCAGATCAAATCGATGACCGTATCGATCCGCAACGCGAACGATGGCATCAGCCTCGCTCAGACTGCGGAAGGCGCGCTGAGCGAAGTCACCAACATGCTCCAGCGCATGAAGGAACTGGCGACCCAGGCTGCGTCGGGCACCTATTCGGACGACGACCGCAAGAACATGCAGAACGAAGTCACCGAGCTTTCGGGCCAGGTGAACGACATTCTGAAGAACACCAAGTTCAACAATGTCCAGCTGTTCGCGACCGACGCCGACATCACCAAGACGATCCAGGTGGGATCGAGCGCCGACCAGACGGTTTCGCTCAAGATCACCAAGCTCGACCTGTCGTCGATCACCGGCCAGACGATCGCGGCTCCGGTCGAGACCCCGGCGACGGGCGGCACCGACGGTGCGGGTGAAGGCGACGGCGCAGGCGAAGCGACCTATTCGCTGCAGACGATCGCTTCGGGCGATGACCGGATCGGCACCGAATATACGGTGTCGGCGGACGATGTCGCCAAGGGCGCGACGTTCACGATGGCCGAGGGCCGCCAGGTCCAGCTGAAGGCGGGCGACAAGATCTCCGACGGCGCGGGCAGCACCAAGACGCTGGTCGACGGCGATACCGAACTCACCGGCCTCTACACCGTGACCGCCGATGACGTCACCGACGGTGCCGAGATCAGCGCATTCGAAAGCCCTGCGGAAGGCGACAAAATCAAGCTCGCCGAAGGCGACAAGGTCTGGGCGGCGGATGCGGCCGAGGAAGCCGGCGACAGCGAGGCTGCCGGGGAACTCAAGACCATCGCGTCGGGCGACGCCAGCATCGGCACCAGCCATACGGTGACCGCAGACGATGTCGCCAACGGCGCGACGTTCACGATGGCAGAGGGCCGCCAGGTCCAGCTGAAGGCGGGCGACAAGATCTCCGACGGCGCGGGCAGCACCAAGACGCTGGTCGACGGCGATACCGAACTCACCGGCCTCTACACCGTGACCGCCGATGACGTCACCGACGGTGCCGAGATCAGCGCGTTCGAAAGCCCCGCCGAGGGCGACGTGATCAAGCTCGCCGAAGGCGACAAGGTCTGGGTCGCAGCCGAAGCCGGTGAAGGCGATGGCGCGGGCGAGGGCGAAGGTGAAGGCGAGGGCGAAGGTGGCGGCGCAGCTGCGACCGTGCTCCAGATCGGCACCCGCACCCAGGCGTCGGCAGCGCTCAAGACGATCGACGATGCGCTCGACGCGGTGGCATCGACGCGGGCCAGCCTGGGCGCCGCCCAGAGCCGCCTGGAATCGGTGGTCAACAACCTGACGACCAACTCGACCAACCTGTCCGAAGCGCGCAGCCGCATCGAGGACGCCGACTTCTCGGCCGAAACGATGGAGCTGGCCAAGGCACAGATCCTGGGTCAGGCATCGACCGCGATGCTGGCACAGGCCAACCAGTCGCAGCAGAACGTTCTTTCGCTGCTTCGCTAAGCGTGAGCCGGTCGGGGTGTCACCCCCCTGACAGGCGCCACGGCCGGTCACCCTTCCCTAACGGAAGGGCATGCGAGGAAGCCCCGGTGGTCGAAGGACCGCCGGGGCTTTTCGGTGTTTGCGCTTGCGCGATGCGCCGGTGCCGAGCCCTACTCGGTCGGCTTGCCGCCCGCAGTCCAGTCGGGGCGGAAGTCGCCATCCGCCAGCCAGCGCGCCGGACCGATCAGCGACTGGATCGCCCGCGCCATGAACGGGATGTCGAGCGCGTCGACCGTATCCTTGGGCGAATGATAGGTCGGCGTCACCGCCCAGCCCGAAATCGTGTGCGCCACGACCCCGCGCAGCGCGAGTGCGTAATTGTCCGATCGCGCGAAAAAGTTCTGCTCAGGATAGGGATCCTTGGCGATCAGCGCCCCCCGCGCGGCGAGCGTCGGCCCCAGGGTCGAGCGCTCATAACCGGTCATCATCATCGTCCCGGCCGGCAGCTTGGGGTCCTGCGCCCCGATCATCTCGAAGGCGAGATTGGCGACGATCTCGTTCAGCGGAACCGGCGGCGCTTCGGCAAAGGCGCGCGATCCGAAGCCGCCCATCTCCTCCGCCCCGAACGCCGCGAACAGGATGCCGCGCCGGTGCCGCTTGCCCGACGACAGCGCATGGGCGAGCTCGAGCACCGCCGCGGTACCCGACGCGTTGTCGTTGGCGCCGTGCATTACCGTCCCGTCGGGCTGAACCCCAAGATGATCGAGATGCGCGGCGAGCAGGATCACCCCCGCCTTGGGATCGGTGCCGGGGAGATAGCCGATCGCATTGGTCGTCTCGACCGCTTCGCGCACCAGTCCGGGCAGGGTCATCGTGACCGGCTTGCCTGCCGACTTGGCCGCGCGATCGAACGCGGCGGCGGGGAGAACGACCACGGAAACGCCTTCCTCTGGCGCCTGGCTCGCAAGATAGGCGTCCAGCCGCGGGCGTTCGCCAAGCCGGCTCCACAGCTTTTGCGTCTCTTCGCTTTCGCGCAGCACCAGCAGCTTCGTCTTCCGGCCGCGGGTGGCGCGCAGCGCCGCCATCGCCGACAGCTTCGGGCCACCGGCAAGGATGACGTCCCCCGCCGGCAGCGCCGCGCCATCGTCCCCCATATACAGCGTCGCAACGCCCTCGACGCGCTCCGCGCCGCCGAACAGCAGTGTGGCTCCATTGGTTGGCTTGCCGCCCACGACCAGCTTCGGCCCGCCGTCGAGCCGCGGGCGGATCACCTTCACCTTTTGCAGATAGCCGTCCGCACCCGGCGCCGGCTGCAGCCCATAGCCTTGGAAGCGTGCAGCGACATAGGCTGCCGCAATCGCCTCGTCGCGGGTCATGCTGCCGCGCCCCTGCAATTCGGGTCCGGCGAGGAAGCGGACATGCGCCGAGATCCATTCGGGCTTCACCGTCCAGTCCTCCGCCGGGGCGGCGGTCGCGATCGGCGCGGGTTCGGGCGGGCGCGACTGAGCCAGCGCCGGAACGGCAGTGGCGATGGTCAGCAGGGCGATGGCAAGCGAACGCTTCATGATATTCCCTCGGTTGGACCGCGCGACCCTACCGCGCACCGCGACAGGGGCAAGCCGTCAATCCTCGGGCCGGCTCCACAGCCAGCCGCCGATGATCACCGCCGCGCCGATCGTGACGAGCGGCCAGGGCATGGCGACCAATGCAAGCGTGAGCGCGATGCTGATCGCGAACGCGATCGTCGCGGCGACTTTCCCCACCCGGCTCACCGCCCCGCGCTCGCGCCAGCGCACGATGTGCGGCCCGAAGCGCGGGTGATTGAGCAACCGCGCCTCCAGTCGCGGCGAACTGCGCGCGAAGCAATAGGCAGCCATTATGACGAACACCGTCGTCGGCATCACCGGCAACAGCGCGCCGATCACCGCGAGCCCGAGGCAGAGGAACCCGGCGATCAGGAAAAGATGGCGGCGCATGCTAGAGGCCGAACGCGGCATCGAAGGCGCGCGCACCCGCAGGGGAAAACGCGATCGTCCGCCCCGGCCCGCGTCGCGCCCAGCGCCGGTCCAGAACGTGCAACAGGATTGCTGCGCCAAGTGCCCCGGCGAGATGATTTTTCCGCTCGCTCCAGTCGAGGCAGATGCGGCACGCAGGGCGACGCCCGCCGGTCGGAAGCGCAATGCCGACGCTCTCGAGCAGGGCCCGACCGTCCTGCGTGATCCCCGGCACAGCCTCGCGCGTGATTAGGCCGTCGGCAGCGAAGCGCTCGGCAAGGCGCACTGCGCGTTCTCCGGCAAGATGATCGTAGCACACCCGCGCCGCGCGCATCGCCGCGTCGCGAGGTCCCGGGCGCACGGGCTTTGCGCCGGTCCGTTCGGCGATTCCCATCAGCAGTTCGATCGCCGTCGCAACGTCGCCGTCGTCGAGCCGGAAATACCGGTGGCGGCCCTGCCGCGCGGTGGCGACGAGCCCTGCTTCGCTCAGGCGGGTCAGATGGCCCGAGGCGGTGGGCAGCGCGACCCCTGCGCAGTGGGCGAGTTCGCTGACCGTCAGCGCGCGCCCGTCCATCAACGCGACCAGCATGTTGGCGCGGGCCGGATCACCGATCAGCGCGGCGACACGCGAAATGGAAGGGCCGTCCTGCACAGTTCGGTCGTAACCGAAGCATTAGCGCGCGGCAATCGACTATCTGGACGGCGAGGAGGACATCATGATCACTTGCTTCATTCGATACGAGATCGATCCGACGCGCGCGGAAGCGTTCGAACACTATGCCCGCGGCTGGAACGAGGCGATCCCGCGCTGCGGCGCCGGCCTGATCGGCTATTTCGCGCCGCATGAAGGGTCCGCCACGACCGCTTATGGCGTGTACGAGATCGAGAGCCTCGCCGCCTACGAGGCCTATCGCGCGCGGTTGCGGGACGACCCCGTCGGCCGCGCCAACTTCGCCTTTGCCCAGCGCGAGCGCCTCATCCAGCGCGAGGACCGGATCTTTCTGCGGAAGATCAACGGATGATCGCGATTCTCTTCGAAGTCTGGCCGGCCGACGGCGCCGGTGACCGCTATCTCGACATCGCAGCCGGCCTGCGTTCCGAGCTCGAGACGATCGACGGCTTCATCGCGGTCGAGCGCTTTGCGAGCCTGTCCGAGCCCGGCAAGCTGTTGTCGCTCTCATTCTTCCGGGACGAGGCGGCGGTGGCGGCCTGGCGCAGTCGACCCAGCCATCGCGCCGCGCAGGCAGCAGGTCGCGCTGGCATCTTCCGCGACTATCGGCTCCGGATCGCGACGGTCGTGCGGGACTATGGTCTGGCCGATCGCGACCAGGCTCCTGCCGACAGTCGCGCCGCACATGCGTCCGGACCCTAGCCCAGTCGTCGCATCAGCCCCTTTTTCAGCCGGTCATGCGCGCTCTTCTTGATCTGGCAGATGCGCGCGGCGCCCACGCCGATGACCTGACCGATCTCCTCGAGGTTCAATTCCTCGACATAATAGAGCTGGATCACCAGCTGCTCCTTTTCGGGCAGTTCGGCGATCGCGGCGATCAGCGCCTCGCGCTGGTCGGCGTCGGCGAGCTGGTCGAACGCGCTGGGTTCGTCGGACATGAACCAAGGTCCTTCGTCCGAATAGACCTCGTCGATCGAATCGAACCGCACCGCCTCGGCGCTGGCATAGTCGCTCCGCAGCTTGTCGATGCTGACGCCCAGTCGCTCCGCCACCGCCGCCTCGTCGGGGCGGGCGCCGTCCGCGCTCA
Source organism: Sphingomonas plantiphila (assembly GCF_046000505.1). Classification (NCBI taxonomy): domain Bacteria; kingdom Pseudomonadati; phylum Pseudomonadota; class Alphaproteobacteria; order Sphingomonadales; family Sphingomonadaceae; genus Sphingomonas; species Sphingomonas plantiphila. The sequence goes on from NZ_JBELQC010000001.1 coordinate 847,337, forward strand.
GCGCCGCCACTGTCTCCTGATAGACGCGACGACGCTTCATCGCACCGCGCGTGATCGTCGCCTGTCGCCGCAATTCGTCGATCATCGCACCGCGCACACGCGTGTGGAGATACTGGTCGAAGGTGACAAGGCCACGATCCTCGAAGCTCGCCGACGCCTCGACCAGCGCGACGAGGCCGATCTGGACCAGATCCTCGACATCGATCAGCGCGCTCATCGATCCATGGACATGCCAGGCGAGGCGCCGCACCAGCGGCATGTGCTTGCGCACCAGCGCATCCATGTCGCGCTTGGTTTCACCGCTGCGCGCATAGGTCAGCGCGAATTCGTTTGGGGCTGGCTGATAGGTCATGCGGCCAGCGCCTCGGGTGCGCCGATCACGGCGACGACTTCGACCGACTTGTCTTCGGGAACCTCGAAAAAGCTCATCACGGGGGTATCCGGCAACACGGTACGGACCAGCTTGCGGATCGCGATGCGGATCGAGGGCTGGACGACCAGGGCAAAGGGCTTGGCTTCGGACACGAGCGGCTGTGCGGCGCGCTGGAGCGCGTCGACGATCCGGCGGCCGAGATCGGGTTCGATGGTGTGGCGCTTGGCGGGATCCGAGCGGACCGCCTGGCCGAGCAGCGCCTCGAGCTGCCCCTCCAGCGTCATCACGCGCAGCGGTTCGCGCACGCTGCACAGCCGCTGGATGATCAGCGGGCCGAGTTCGGGGCGGATCAGCTCGATGATCTCGTCGGCATCCGCGCTCTTCTGCGCGGCGAGCGCGATCGCGGCGGCGATACGGCGGAATTCCTTGAGCGGGATATTCTCCGCGAGCAGCCCGCGCAGCACCTGCGTCAGGGTCGTGATCGGCAGCGGGTTGGGCGAGAGCGACGCGACCAGCTGGGCCGCGCGCTCGCGCAGTCCGTCGAGCAGCGCCTGAACCTCGTCCGGGCCCAGCAGGTCGGCGGCGTTCTGGATCAGCGCCTGGTTGAGGTGCGTCGCCATCACCGTGCCGGGGTCGACCACCAGCCAGCCCTGCCCGGTCGCAGCATCGGCATCGGCCGCCGCGATCCACATGGCGTCGAGGCCAAAGGTCGGGTCCTTGACCTTCTTGCCCGGAAGGCTGCCGACCGCCTGGCCGGTGTCGAGCGCCAGCATCTCGTCGGGCGAGACGCTGTCCTCGCCGATCACCACGCCGCCGACGACGATGCGATAGGCATAGGGCTGCATGTTGATGTCGTCGCGCACGCGCACCTGCGGCACGACGAAGCCGAGTTCCTTCGACAGCTGGCGTCGCACACCGGTGATCCGGCCCATCAGCGCGCCGCCGCGGCGCTCGTCGACCAGCGGCACCAGCCCATAGCCGATGTCGATCATCACCTGCATATTGTCGGTCACCTCGTCCCAGCCGATGCGCGAGGGATCGGTCGGCTCGGCCGCCTCGACGATCGCGGGCGGGGGCGGCAGCTTGCTCGCCTTCCACATCTTCCACGCCATGAAGGCCGAACCGGCGGCGGCGGGCAGGATGATGAGCGCGGGCATGCCGGGCAGCAGCCCGAGCAGGCCGGTGATCACCGCGACCGGGGTCCAGGTGCGGTGGCTTCCGAACTGGGTGCCGATCTGGCCGGTGAGGTCGAGGTCCTTGGTCGAGGCGACGCGCGTGACGATCGCGGCGGCGGCGATCGACAGCAATAGCGCCGGAATCTGCGCAACCAGCGCGTCGCCGATCGCGAGCAGCACATAGGTCTGCGCCGCTTCGCCCAGCGACAGTCCGTGGCTGACCGGGCCCAGGATCAGGCCGCCGATCACGTTGATGAACAGGATCAGCAGGCCGGCGATCGCATCGCCCTTCACGAACTTCGACGAACCGTCCATCGCGCCGTAGAAATCGGCCTCGGTCGACACCTCGACGCGGCGCGCCTTGGCCTCGTCCGGCGTGATCAGCCCGGCGTTGAGATCGGCGTCGATCGCCATCTGCTTGCCCGGCAACGCGTCGAGGGTGAAGCGCGCCGACACTTCGGACACGCGGCCCGCACCCTTGGTCACCACGATCATGTTGATGATGATCAGGATCGCGAACACGAACAGCCCGACGACATAGTCGCCGCCGATCATGAACGTCCCGAACGCCTCGATCACATGGCCCGCCGCCGCCTCGCCCTCATGGCCATGGCCGAGCACGACGCGGGTCGAGGCGACGTTGAGGCCGAGCCGGAACAGCGTCGCGAACAGCAGCACCGTAGGAAAGGCCGAGAAGTCGAGCGGCTTCTGCGCGTTCAATGCGACCATCAGCACGGCAAGGCTGATGATGATGTTCATGATGAAGAAGGCGTCGAGCAGGAAGGTCGGCACCGGCACGACCATCATCGCGACGAGCACGAGGATGGCGACGGGCAACGCGAAACCCCGGATCGCGGGGACGAGATTCTTCTGGAAGGTCAGTGCGGTCATTGCGGATCAGGCTCCCAGCCGCGCGAGCATCAGATAGGCGAGCTTGGCGGTCTCTGGCGTCGGGCGCAGCGGATTGACCGCCGGCATCGCCGAAGCCTTCAGTCGCCCGGCGCTTTCCAGCCGGTCGAGCGTCGTCAGCCAGCCGCGATCCTGCGCGACCGCCTGGTTACCCAGCACCACCTCGACATCCTCGCCCAGCGACTGGACGAGCTGTTCGAACTTCGCATCGAGCGTTCCCGAGGCGAGGCCGGTGGCGCCGACCGCCGCCGCGCCTTTGTCGAGCTTGCCCGCGAACTTCTCGTAGATCTGGCCAAGCGAGCGCTGCGACCCGTCGGGGGCGTAGAAGATATTGCGATTGGCGCGTGCCGCAGCCGGAAACAGGCGCGCGGCGCCCGCATCGGGATTGGCGTCCATCGCGCGCAGGAACTTGCGCGCACCGCCCAGGCCCAGAAAATGCGCCATATAGAGATCGGTGCCGGTGGCGTCGCGACCCAGTGAGGCTTCCAGCGACTCCTTGTTGTCGTTGGCATGTTCGGCCGCCATCAACGAGGCGGCCTGCGGATCGCTGCGCAGCTGCAGGATCGCCTGGCGGGTTGCCGCGTCCGACACGACGAACCGCCCGGACGACGTGCGCCGGATGCTGTCCGCGGCCCAGCCCATGCCGTGCTTGTCGCCATGTTCCTTGACGACGCCGAGCCAGCTCTGTTCGATGAACTGATAGAGGCCGGTCGCGCTCGACGTGCGCGCGCGCGCATCGACGCGCATGCCGCTCTCGACCTGGGCCTGACCCAACAGATAGTTGAAATCGATGCCGGTCTTCTGACTCGCCGTGGCGATCGCCGTCGTGACGTTCGTCCTGGCTCCGATCGAAGGTACGCTCATCAGCCCTGCTTCTCATTCCCCTGGGTAGAGGACGATCAGCAAGAGACGTGCCAGTTTTGTGAGAAAGCGTAGGGATGCCGCATGGCGGCTGAGAGATGGCTTATCCGGCGTATGCCGCGGCAACGCCCGGCCGGTAGGACGGCAAATCATTGCCGGTCAGCGCGTGCAGTCGCCGCCGCACATTCGCCGCCATCAGGTTCACATAGATGCGGCAGCTTTCGTTGAGCCGATGCGCCTCTTCCGCCAGCACCCGCAACTCCCCCGCCAGTGCCGGATCGTCGTCATTGGCGGCCCCCACCGCCTCGATCCCCGCCAGCTTTTCGCGCGTCGCATGCTCGAGCGCAGCCATGTCGTTGGACTTCAGCGCGTCGATCTCGGCGTGCAGCGCGTCGATCACGCGGACCAGGGCGTCACGCCGGCTCATTGGGATTCCACTGCAGCTTGAGCGCGAGCAGCCGGTCCGCGACGGTCGATGGGACCAGCGGGAACTTGCCGTCCGCGATCGCCTTCTTGATCCGCGCGACGCGCTCGGCGTCGACCGGGGCGCTTGCCGCAGCGCTCTGGGTGAGCGACGCGGCGGTGCTGGTCTGCGCGGCCTGTGTCGCGCCCTCTGCCGCCCGCACGGGTGCGGCCGGCGCCACCGGCGTCAGCCGGGGGGCGTTCGATACAGGCTTGAAGCCAACTGGATCCACCATGTCTGCAACCCTTTCGTTCTGCTGACATACGCCTGAACGACCGCCTTGCGGGAGACTTTAGAAAAAAATCAGTCCCCGAAACCGGGAAGACGCGCGCGACCGGGCTCGATCGCGATCGCCGCGACCGGAGGACGCTTGTCGTCGGTCTTGACCAGCACGCGCGCGCCCGCGGCCGCATCGGCCATGGCCACACCCTCGCGCGTGATCGAGAAGCCCGCGGCCCCCGCTTCCAGCATCACCGGATCGCCGCGCTTGATGACGGCCTCCGCCTTGACCGGCACGACGGCGCTCGCGGGGGCGACTGCCGCGGCGGGGCGCGGCAGCGCGTTGATCGCAACGAAAACGCGCCATTGCTGCGGCCCCTGACAGCGGATCACCACCGCATCCTCCGCAGCCGAACGCCAGCTGAGTTCGGGCGTGGAGCACGGCGTGAGCTTGAGCCGCTTGTCGACTGCGGCGCGCGCGCCACCCTCGGCACCGATCGGTGCGCCGGCAAAGCGCTCGACCAGCTGGTCGAGCGCCTCGGTCGACTGGAATTCGCCAGGGCCGGCTGCGGCCGCAGCGAGCAGAATCGAAAGCGCGATCATGGAGTGTCTCCTGACTGGATTTGAGACTCGCCGGCAAAGCCGACCGAAAGCGTCACCGCGCGGCGCGAGCCGGGGGCGACTTCAAGGGTGAGCCGATCGGGCGACACCGCGCCGTCGGCGACCAGCGCCACAGCCACGAAACGGGCGCGGTCGGCGGCGAGGATTGCGGCGCTGCCGGTTTCGGCATCGACGTCGCCATGCGGGTCGGTCGATCCGCTGACGGTGATGCGGATGCGCGGATCGCGGGCGACACCGCGCGCCCAGTCGATCGCCGCGCGCATGTCGGCACGGGTGCTGCCGGGCGCAAATCCGTCGATCCTTGCGCGGCCGACCGCCATCGGATCGGGGATGGCGGGCGCTTCGATCCCGAAGCCGGCGCGCATGCCCTCGAGCAACGTCGCGCGATCGATCGCGCGATTGGCCTGAAGCAGGGCGAAGAAGCCGATCAGCAGCAACGCCAGATCGGCAAGCGTGATCAGCCACACGGTCCGCGCGGGCGCAATCTCATCCCAGCCGTCGGGGGTAAGCGCGGGAATCATGCCGCGACATCCCGCTTGCGCGCGCGTTCGAGTGTGGCGAGCGCGGCGAGCGGGGCGGCAAGGCGCATGCGCTCGGCCGCCTCGACCCGTGCCAGCCGCTTGAGGCGGGCGGCAACCGGCATCGCGACGAGATTAGCGATCAGCGCCCCGTAAAGCGTCGCCAGCAACGCCACCGCCATCGCGGCACCGATCGTGTCCGGGTCCTCCATCGCCGCGAACATCCGCACCAGGCCGAAGATCGTACCGATCAGCCCCATGGCAGGTGCCGCCTCGGCGACCCCGCTCCACAATTCGATCACCGCGCGATGCCGCTCGGCACGCGCTGCCACGCGTTCGGCGATCACGGTCTCGACGCGCCGGGGATCGGCGCCATCGACCGCCTCGGCGACCGCGGCGGCCATGTCGGGATCGTCGATCACCGAGCGGTCGAGCGCGATCAGCCCGTGACGGCGCGCGATGCGGTCGAGCGCCGCGGCCTGCGCCAGAAGCGGCTGCACATCGAACGGTCGCCGCGCGAGCGTCGCCAGTGCGGCGAGGCCCCGCCCGACATCGGCGATCCGGTTGCGCAGCAGCACGCTGAGCACGGTCCCGCCGAGCACGATGGCGAGCGCCAGCGGGTCGAGCAGCACGCCGAGTTCGGGGATCGCCCAGGCGGCGGGGTCGGATGGTGCGGGAAGAGTCATGCGCGAGCCCGTGCAAGCGCCGGGCCAACTTCCGCCTCGGTCGCTGTCGCGATCGACGGGGGCGGCAAAGCGGCAAAACCGGCAATGCGCTTGCCGTTCGCCCGGCAACGTCTTGCCGCTCTCACCGTCGCGACCGGCAATCGCAGCGATTTGGGAAGCCCCCGGCGAAACTGGCACGCCCATTGCTAGGGATGGCCCGAACGATTGCATGAGGACCGTCGATATGGGCAGCAACAGTCTCTTCGGGGTGCACGGCGCCGCGCTCGAGGTGCGTTCGCAGCGCATGGGGCTGCTCGCCTCGAACATCGCGAACGCATCGACCCCGGGGTACAAGGCGAAGGACATCGACTTCCGCGCCGCGCTCGATGCGATCGAAACGCCGGGCATGGCGGGCGCGGACCCGATCGGCGGCGCCACCAAATACCGCGTGCCGCTACAGCCCAGCCTCGACGGCAACACCGTCGAGCTGGCCACCGAACAGACCGCCTTTGCCGAGAATGCCGTCGCCTATCAGACGACGCTCGCATTCCTCAACGGGCGCATCGACACGCTCAAGCGCGCGCTGAAGGGAGAATAAGTCATGGCCGACCAGCCGCTTTCCATCTTCCAGGTCGCGGGCCGCGCCATGTCGGCGCAGCTCGTGCGGATGAACACCACCGCCTCCAACCTCGCCAATGTCGGCCAGGTCGCGTCCAATCCGGGCGAAGCCTATCGCACGATGAAGCCGGTGTTCCGCACCCATTTCGATGCGGCGAGCGGCATGTCCACGGTCGACGTCGAACGCGTCGTCGCGGCGGGCGAGGCGCCGACCAAGCGCTACGACCCGGGCAATCCGATGGCCGATGCGGATGGCAATATCTGGGAGAGCGCGGTCGACGAGACGCGCGAGCTGGTCGACATGATGGAGACCGCCCGCACCTATCAGAACAATGTCGAGGTGATGCAGACGGCGAAGACGCTGATCACCCAGACGCTCAACCTGGGACGCAGCTGATGAGCTTCGACACGACCCTCGCCGATCTGGGCATCGGGCGCACCGGCGCGGCCAGCCAGAATGCGAACAACAATCTCGGCTCGCCCACGATGGACCAGTCCGACTTCCTGACGCTGATGACGGCGCAGATGAAGAACCAGGATCCGTTCGAGCCGGTCGACAACACCCAGATGGTCGCCCAGATGGCGCAATTCTCGTCGCTGGCCGGAATCAGCGAGATGAATACGACGCTGCAGGCGATCGCCGCCAAGCTCGGCGCGACCAGCACCACCGATCTCGTATCCTGGGTCGGCCGCACCGTGCTGACCGAAGGCGCGGTGGCCTATCCGCGCACCGATGGTTCGGTCGGCGGCGTGATCGAGCTCGGCGCGGAAGCGGCCGAGGTCAATGTCGTGATCGAAGGGCCGAACGGCGAAATCCTGAAGAGCGTCTCGCTGGGCGCCGCGCCGGAAGGCCAGACCGAATTCGAATGGGACGGAACCACCGATACCGGCGAGCCGGCGGGCGACGGTCCCTTCACGATCCGCGTCGCCGCACGCAACGCCAATGGCGAATCCGTCGCCGCCCGATCGCTGGTCTGGGCGCCCGTGACGTCGGTCGCGATGGGCCGCGACGGCAATCCCGTTCTTACCCTGCCTGGCATCGGCCAGGTCTCCACCACCGCGATCCGCAAGGTCGCCTGAGTTCACACAGGAGCAATTCGATGTCCTTCTACACCTCGCTCTCCGGTCTTCAGGCGGCACAGACCGACATGTCGACCATCTCGCACAACCTGTCGAACGTCTCGACCAACGGCTTCAAGAAGAGCCGCACCGAATTCGCCGACGTCATCGCGTCGAGCGTATCGCTCAACCCGAACCAGATGATCGGCTCGGGCACCGTGGTGAAGGCGATCCGCCAGCAGTTCGGACAGGGCGGCATGCAGCAGTCGACGTCGAGCCTCGACATCGCGATCGCGGGCGACGGCTTCTTCGCGGTCAAGCCGAGCCTCGAATCCGCCGGGGTCAACTTCACCCGCAACGGCAGCTTTCTGGTCGACAGCGATCGCTACGTGACCGACTCGCAGGGCGGCTATCTTCAGGTCTATCCGGTCGACGGATCGGGCGCGGTCGTCGCGACCGGGCTTGGCTCGACCCAGAATCTGCGCCTGCCGCAGACCAGCGGCGTGCCCGAAGCGACCGAGAATGTGAACCTCTCGCTCAACCTCTCGGCCTATTCGTCGGTCCCGTCGGAGGCATCGCGCTTCACCCCCGAAACGCCCTACGCCTTCGACCGTTTCGATCCGGGCACGTACAACAATTCGACCCAGACCACGATCTACGACGCCAGCGGCAATCCGCTGACCATGACCAGCTATTTCGTGCGCGAGACGACCGAAGCGCCGGCAACCTGGTCGGTCTACACCTTCGTCGGCGACAAGCAGCTCGGCACCGACGCCGCGAACCCGCAGCCGGTGACGCTCACGTTCGACGCCAACGGCGCGCTGACCGACCCGACCGAGGCGACGCAGTTCGCGCCCTTCACCGTCGGCAGCAGCACCAGCGAGCAGAGCATCACGCTCGATTTCGGCCGTGCGACGACGCAGCTCGGCGCGCCGTTCAGCGTCAACGGCCGCAGCCAGGACGGCAAGGCGGTGGGCCAGCTCGACGGCGTGACGGTGGGCGAGGACGGCATCGTCCGCGCCAGCTTCTCGAACGGCGACAGCCTCGCGCTGGGCAAGGTGGCGCTTGCCAACTTCTCCAACCCGTCGGGCCTGCGCCAGCTGGGCAACTCGACCTGGGCGGCCACCGGCCTGTCGGGCGAGCCGCGCCTGGGCGAGCCCGGCGTCAACGGCTTTGGCGGGCTGATGTCGGGCGCGATCGAGCGGTCGAACGTCGACATTACCGAGGAACTGGTCGGCCTGATCGCGGCGCAGCGCAATTTCCAGGCGAACGCCAAGGCGCTCGATACCGCAAGCCAGATCTCGCAGACCATCTTCAACATCCGCAGCTGACGCAGCGGCGGCTTCAACATCCGCAGCGGATTTCAATAGGTTAGGAGGAACTAGCGATGGACAGACTCGTCTATACCGCACTGTCGGGCCTGAAAGGCCAGATGGACGCGCAGGCGACGATCGCCAACAATATCGCGAACGCCTCCACGATCGGCTTTCGCGCCGACCGCGTCAATTTCGAACGCCTGATGGTCAAGGGCGACGGCCACGACAGCCGCCAGCCCAACGTCGAGACGGTGGTCGACATGGACCGGCGCGCAGGTGCCATCACCCAGACCGGCCGCGGGCTCGACGTCGCCATCACCGGCGACAACTGGCTTGCGGTCCAGGCTGCCGACGGCAGCGAAGCCTATACCCGGCGCGGTGACCTGCGCATCGCACCGAGTGGCGTCTTGGAAACCGGCGACGGTTTCCCGGTGATGGGGTCGGGGGGCCCCATCACCGTGCCGCCCCACGACAAGATCATGATCGCCGAGGACGGCACGCTCTCGATCGTCCCGCCCGGCGCCGATCCCAGCCAGCCGCCCCAGGCGATCGACCAGATCAAGCTGGTCAGCGACCAGGGCAGCACGACGGTGAAAGGACTGGACAATCTGCTCCATGTCCGCGGCGGCGGCGCGCTGCCGACCGATATGGAGGCGCGGGTCCAGACCGGCGCGCTCGAACAGTCGAACGTCAATCTCACCCAGGCGCTGGTCGACATGATCGAGAACCAGCGCAGCTACGAGGTGCAGGCCAACCTGCTCCGCGAAGCCAAGTCGATGGACGAGAGCTCCGCCTCGCTCATGCGCCTCAGCTAAGAATACGAAGGAAGGAACAGACCAATGGGTTCCGCAGCAATGCACATCGCGCGCACCGGGCTTGATGCCCAGGACATGCGCATGCGGGTGATTTCGAACAACCTCGCCAACGTCAACACCACGGGGTTCAAGCGCGATCGCGCCAGCTTCGAGGCGCTGGCCTATCAAGTCGTGACCGCGCCGGGATCGGCCAGCACGGCCGAGACCAAATATGCCACCGGGCTCAACCTCGGCACCGGCGTGCGCGTTCAGGGCACCGCGCGGATCGACACCCAGGGGGCGATGCAGACCACCGGCAACGCGCTCGACATGGCGCTCGACGGCAATGGCTATTTCCAGGTGCAGATGCCCGGCGGCCAGCTCGGCTATACCCGCGCCGGCAATTTCTCGCGCTCGCCCGAGGGACAGCTGGTGACCAGCGAGGGCTATCAGGTGATGCCCGGCATCACCATTCCCGAGGGCGCGACCTCGATCACCGTCGGCAGCGACGGCACGGTCAGCGCGACCATCCCCGGCCAGACCGAGGCGAGCCAGATCGGCCAGATCCAGATCGCGGCCTTCCCCAATTCGGCGGGGCTGCAGGCGGTGGGCGACAATTATCTGGTCGAAACCGCCGCCAGCGGCGCGGTCAATCTCGGCACCGCCGGGCTCGATGGCCGCGGCAACATCCGCCAGGGCATGCTCGAGGGATCGAACGTCAATGTCGTCGAGGAGCTGGTCGACATGATCGAGACCCAGCGCGCCTATGAGGTGAATTCCAAGATGATCTCGGCGACGGACGAGATGCTCCAATATGTGAACCAGAATGTCTGAGGGTCGCACGATGCGCTTCGTCACCGGCCTCGCCTTCGGCACCGCCCTCGTCGCCATCGTCGCGATCGCGGCCCCCGCGCACGCGGGCAAGAAGCGGCCGAAGGAAGACTTCACCGCCACTTTGCCGGTGCCGGTCGCCGTACCGCCGCCCGCCAACGGGTCGATCTTCCAGGCGAGCGAAGGCTATGCCGCGCTCTACGAAGGCACGCGCGCGCGCCGCGTCGGCGATCCGGTGACGATCGTACTCGTCGAACGCACCAGCGCGTCGAAGTCGGCGGGCACCAATCTCGACAGCGGCGGCGGCTTTTCGATTACCCCGCCGACCACCGGCGCGCTCAATCTGTTCAACCAGAGCGACGCCAGCATCAGCGGCAAGCGCGGGTTCAAGGGCACCGGCGCCGCCGATCAGTCGAACGCATTGTCCGGCGAAGTCAGCGTGACCGTGGCGGCGGTGCTGCCCAACGGGACGATGCTGGTTCAGGGACAGAAGCGCGTGACGCTCAATCGCGGTGACGAGTTCATCCAGATCAAGGGGCTGATCCGCCCGACCGATATCGACGCGAACAACCGCATCGCCTCCACCCGCGTGGCCGATGCGCAGATCGCCTATACCGGCAAGGGCGACGTCGCCCGCGCCGCCCGGCAGGGGTGGCTCAGCCGCTTCTTCCAAGTCATCAGCCCGTTCTGAGGATGAAAGACATGCTGCGCTTTCTGCTCGCTCTGCTCGCAACGCTCCTTCTCGCCCAGCCCGTCGCGGCCGAGCGGATCAAGGATCTCGGCAATTTCCAGGGCATCCGTACCAACCAGCTGACCGGCTATGGCATCGTCGTCGGTCTGCCGGGCACAGGCGACGACAATCTCGAATATACCGTCCAATCGATGAAGGGAGTCACCGCCCGCTTCGGCCTGGCGCTGCCGCCCGGGGTCAATCCCGCGCTCAAGAACGCCGCCGTCGTGCTGGTGACCGCCGAGCTGCCCGCCTTCGCCAAGCCGGGGCAAAAGCTCGACATCACCGTCTCGTCGATGGGCAAGGCCAAGTCGCTGCGCGGCGGCACGCTGGTGCTCACCCCGCTTCAGGGCGCGGACGGCCAGATCTATGCGATGGCGCAGGGCAACCTCGCCGTCGGCGGACTGGGCGCCGAAGGTGCCGACGGGTCGAAGATCGTCGTCAACATCCCCTCGTCCGGCCGCATTCCCGAGGGTGCGACGGTCGAGCGCGCGGTCGAGACCGGCTTCGCCACCGCCCCGACCCTCACCTACAATCTCGCGCGTGCCGACTTCACCACGGCCCAGCGCGTCGCCGACGCGATCAACGGCCGCTTCGGCTTCGGCACCGCGCGCGCGGTCGATGCGGTCTCGGTCGCGGTGACCGCACCGCAGGGCGCCGATGTCCGCGCGCAGATCATGAGCGAGATCGAGAATCTCACCGTCGACGCTGCCGAGGCTGCGGCCAGGGTAATCGTTAACGCGCGCACCGGCACCGTGGTGATCAACTCGGCCGTCCGGGTCAGCCCTGCCGCGGTAACACATGGTAAACTGACTGTTCGTATTGATGAATCCCAACGCGTCAGCCAGCCGGCGCCGTTCAGCCAGGGTGAGACCACGGTCGAACAGCGCAGCGGCGTGGGCGTCGAGGAGGAGAAGCGTCCGATGTTCCTGCTGGATCCGGGTCCCAAGCTTGCCGATGTGGTCAAGGCGGTGAACGCGATCGGCGCGTCCCCCGCGGACCTCGTCGCGATCTTGGAAGCGCTCAAGCAGGCCGGCGCGCTCAAGGCCGAGCTGATCGTCCTGTGACCCAGCCAATCGCTCCCTCGGTATTGCGTTCAGCTCCGCTGAACCGCGGCACCAGCCCGCTCCCCCACCCGGCCACCCAACGGCAGGATCATGTGGGTGGCCGGGTGGGGGAGCGGGCCGGTGCCGCGCCGGGTTTGGCGCAGCCAAACCTCACGGGAAGCGTATCCACGGATACCGCGCGGCTCGGCACGCGCGACAACCTGAACGCGGCGGGCGAGAAGTTCGAGGCGATCTTCACCAAGATGATGCTGGGCGCGATGCGCAAGGCGAAGCTGGCCGACAGTCTGTTCGAAAGCCAGGCGCTCGACCAGTTCCGCGACATGCAGGATCAGAAGCTGGCCGAAAACATGGCCGCGCACACGCCGATCGGCATCGGCAAGGCGATGACCGAGTTTCTGGCCAAGGCCGGATCGGTGACCGATCCCGCCCCTGCCGCGACCAGGGGTGACACGCCATGAGCGACATGCTCTCGATCGGCGCCAGTGGCGTGCGCGCCTACCAGACCGCGCTGACCACCACGTCGGAGAATATCGCCAATGCCGGCACCGCGGGCTATTCGCGCCGCGTCGCCAGCCCCAGCGAAGTGGCCGCGCCCAGCGACGGGTCCAACCGCACGCTCAACGGCCTTGGCGTCACCGTCACCGGCGTGACCCGCAGCGGCAGCGACCTGCGCAGCGCCGAGGTCCGCGCCGCCGGATCCGACCTCGCCCGCAGCGAGGCGGGCGTGGTCTGGCTCGAACGCGTCGAGGGTTCGCTCACCGGCAACAAGCTCGATGCGCGGATGACCGCCTTTTTCAACGCCGCCACTGCGCTTGCCGCCGATCCCTCGGCCAGTGCGCCGCGCGCGACGATGCTGCAGGCTGCCGCAAGCCTCGCCAACGCCTTTGCCGCGACCGGCGCTGCGCTCGATAGTGCGCTTGCCGATCTCGACGGAACCGCCGACGCCGCGGTCGCCGACCTCAACGCACTCAACGCCGGTCTGGCCAAGGTCAACGCGTCGCTCGGCCGCGTCGGTCAGGGAACCAGCGCGCAGGCGGCGTTGCTCGACGAGCGCGACCGCCTGCTCGAATCGATGAGCGCGCTCACCGATGTCGCGGCGAGCTTCGATGCCGCCGGCCGGGCGACCGTCCGCGCGGGCGCGAGCGGGCCGCTGCTTGTCCAGGTCGATCAGGCCGCCGTCGTCACCTATGCACGCAATGACGGGGCGGTGTCCTTTGCCGCCTATGGGATCGACGGCGCGCACAGCATGGCGCCATCGGGCGGCGCGCTTGCCGGGATCGCCGAAGGGGCCGGTCGCGTCGCGGATGCGCGCGATGCCCTCGACGCGCTCGCCACCGACTTTGCCGAGGGTGTCAACGCCGTGCAGGCCGCGGGCGAGGATCTGGGCGGCTCCGCCGGCGCGCCGATGTTCGAAGCGACCGCCGCGCGCGACTTTCGCCTCGTGCTCAATGATCCGCGCGGAATTGCTGCCGCCGCGCCCGGCGCGGGCGAACGCGACAATGGCAATCTGAGCGCGCTCGCGACGTTGCGCACCGGCGAAGGCTTCGAAAGCCAGCTGACCTCGATGACCACCGGCAACGCCGGCGCGCTCGCCGGACGCCGCGCCATTGCCGATGTCCAGGCGACGATCCGCACCAATGCGGTCGCCGCGCGCGACTCGCTGACCGGCGTCAATGTCGATGAGGAAGCGGTCGATCTGATCCGCTTCCAGCAAGCCTATCAGGCATCGAGCCGGGTGATCCAGGTCGCCCGCGAAACGCTCGAAACCCTCTTCAACATCCGGTGACCGCGATGCGCGTGACGAGCAGCCAGACCTTCGATCGACCTTCGCTGTTGATGGCGACCCTGACCAGGCAGGCGGACCAGTTTCAGACTCAGGTCGCGACCGGCAAGAAGATCCTGAACCCGTCCGACAGCGCGTCGGGCTGGCAGCAGCTCGCGTCCCTCAAGCGGGCCGACGCGAACGACTCGACCTATGGCGCCAATATCGATCTGGCCCAGGGCCTGCTCGCCGCGACCGACACCGCACTGTCGAGCATCGAGACGCAGCTTCAGCGTGCCAAATCGCTCGCCGTCCAGGCGGGCAGCGACACGCTCAGCGACGTCGATCGCCAGGCCGTGCTCGAAGACGTCAATGCGATCATCGACGATCTGCTCGCCCTCGCCAATGGCAAGGATGCGCGTGGGCATCCGCTGTTCGGCGGGGCATCGGGCGATACCGCCTATGCGCGCCAGACCGACGGGTCGATCGCCTATCTCGGCGCTGGCGAGGCCGCCGCGATCCCGATCGGTGACGGCGTTTCGATCAGCGCGACCACCGGCGGCGACCGTGCGTTCGGCGGGATCGCCGGCAGCAACGGCGCGACCGACATGTTCGCGATCCTCACCGCCTTCGCCGCCGCGCTTCAGCCCGATGCGGAAGCTGGCGGTATCGGCACCGCAATGGACGATCTCGACGCCGCGCTCGACCAGATCGGAACCACCCGCGCCTCGGTCGGTGCCCGCGCGTTCCGCCTCGATCTCGAGACCGAGCGGCTGGGCGACGCCGAGATCGCGCGCGAGACATTGCGGACGGGGATCGAGGATGCCGACACGGCTACCGCGATCACGCAGCTGCAAAAGACGCTGACCATCCTTCAGGCGACCCAGGCGAGCTTCTCGAAGCTGACCAGCCTGTCGCTGTTCGATTATCTGCGCTGATCCGCTCAAGAAATCGGTGAACCGGTCGTTAGACATAATTGAATAGCCGCGTCGCGGCTCGGGTGACTTCGGGGGAAGAGCGCGCTCATGTTTCCAGCAATCGGCTTCGTTGTCCTGATCGCCATGGTGTTCGGCGGCTTCGCCATCACCGGCGGCGCGCTGGGACCGGTGCTCCATGCGCTGCCGCACGAGATGCTGATTATCGGCGGCGCTGCGGTCGGCGCGCTGATCATCGGCAATTCGGGCCGTGAGCTCAAGGCGCTCGGCTCGGGCTTCGTAAAGGTGTTCAAGGGCCCCAAGTACAAGAAGCAGGACTATCTCGACGTCATCTTCCTCGTCTCGAAGCTGATGAAGATGCTGCGCGTCGACGGACCGATCGCGCTCGAGCCACATGTCGAGGATCCGAAGTCGTCGGCGATCTTCGCCGAATATCCGCGCCTCCTCGCCGACCACACCCTGACCAATCTCATCGCGGACACGCTGCGCCTCGTCGTCGTCTCGTCGGGCACGCTCGACGTGCATGCGGTCGAAGAGGTGATGGACAACGCGATCAAGACCCACCACCACGAGGTCGCCGAGCCGCAGCACGCGCTGCAGAATCTTGCCGATGCGCTCCCCGCGCTCGGCATCGTCGCCGCCGTGCTGGGCGTGGTGAAGACGATGGGGTCGATCGACAAGCCGCCCAGCATCCTGGGCGCGATGATCGGCTCGGCGCTGGTCGGCACCTTCCTCGGCGTGCTGCTCGCCTACGGCCTGGTCGGCCCGCTCGCCGGACGCCTCAAGCAGATCATCGATGCCGATGCCGCGATCTATCACACCGTGAAGCAGATCATCGTCGCCTCGCTCCACGGCCATCCGCAGCCGCTGGTGATCGAGGCGGCGCGCAGCGGCATCGCCCATCACAACCAGCCCGGCTTCGCCGAAGTGTTCGACGGGCTGCGCGGAAAATAAGATGATCCTGTCGCTATCCCGCACCGGCCCGCTCCCCCACCCGGCCACCCAATCAGGTTACTCTTGTGGGTGGCCGGGTGGGGGAGCGGGCCGGTGCCGCTCGCGCCATAATGCGCGCAAGCCATGAGCGCACGGGCTCCCCACGCGGCCAAGCAGCCGCCCAAGATCATCGTCAAGAAGATCTTCGTCGAAGGCGGCGGGGGTCATCATGGCGGCGCATGGAAGGTCGCCTATGCCGACTTCGTGACCGCGATGATGGCGTTCTTCCTGCTGATGTGGCTGCTCGGCGCGACCAACGAGAAGCAGCGCAAGGCGCTCGCCGACTATTTCGCGCCCACGCTGATCGAGTTCAAGCAGAACAGCGCCGGTTCGAACGGCCTGTTCGGGGGCGACGCGATCCAGGGGCGCGACAATTATCCCACCAACGGCAAGCAGACCGGCACGCGATCGATGACGATCCCCGCAGGTGCCGCGGGCGGCGACCGCGTCGGCACGGGTGAGAAGGGCAGCCTCAAGAACAAGGAGGCGATGGACGCCGCCGATCGCAAGGCCTTCGCCCGGATGAAGACCGAGATCGAGGCGAAGATGAAATCCAGCGGCCTGACGCGCCTCGGCAAGCAGGTGCGCTTCGTGCCCACGCGTGAGGGGATGCGGATCGATCTGATGGACGACGCCGATTACTCGATGTTCGCGCTCGGCACGACCAGCTTCGTGCCCGACGCCGCCGAACTGGTGAAGCTGGTCGCCCAGTCGATCGCGGATTCGGAAAACCCGATCATGATCCGCGGCCACACCGACAGCCTGCGCTACGGCGATCCGACCAACATGAACAACTGGATGCTCTCCAGCGCGCGGTCCGAAGAAACGCGGCGAAGGCTGGTGGCGAGCGGCGTTCCCGAATCGCGCTTCGAGCGGATCGAGGGCGTTGCCGACCGCGAGCCGCTGATCGCCGACAACCCCGCCGACCCGCGCAACCGCCGCGTCGCGATCACCCTGCTGTACCGCAAGAGCAAGTTCGGCAAGTAGCGCCTTGCCGGCCCGCGACGCGCGCGCCCTCTAGAAAAACAGCTTGCGGATGCTGATCCGCACCGTCCGCCCGACCGGGTCCAGCAGCGCCGGCTGATAGCTCAGCGGCGTCTCCCCGCTGGCATCGGTGACCTTCAGCCGGTTGTCGAACAGGTTATCGACCGACAGGACAACACGCGTCCCCTCCAACCAGCGATTGTCGCGCACGAACTTGAACTGCGGCCCCAGCGTCGCGAACAGCCGCAGATTGACCGTCGCGAAGTCGTCGAAGCGCAGTTCCTCCCCACCGGTCGTGCCGCCGTTGATCCGCGTCG
This sequence comes from Sphingomonas plantiphila, assembly GCF_046000505.1. Lineage (NCBI taxonomy): Bacteria > Pseudomonadati > Pseudomonadota > Alphaproteobacteria > Sphingomonadales > Sphingomonadaceae > Sphingomonas > Sphingomonas plantiphila. The sequence goes on from NZ_JBELQC010000001.1 coordinate 864,547, forward strand.
CGCTCTGCCAGTCGGCGTTGAGGCGCACGCCGATCCCATCGCGCACCACGCCGGTGCGCAGCTCGACCTGATGGCGCGGCGATCCGCCCCGGCTTCCGGTCGCCGATCCGTTGAGCAGGTCGAGCGCCGGCAGTCCGTCGCGAATCTCGATCCGGTCGGTCAGCGCGATCGTGTGGTAGATGCCGAACTGGAACCGGCCGCCCGCGCCCCCGCCGCCACGCCCGCCAAAACCGCCGCCGCGCCCGCGCCCGCCAAAGCCGCGCGCCCCGCCAGGGCCGCGCCGGCCTTCGCCCTGCGGCTGTGCGCCGGACTGTCCTTCCCCCGCTTCGCGCGCGGCCACGCGTTCGGCGCGGCGTGCCTGCGCCGCCTCCATCGCCTGGCGCGCCAGCGGCGAGCTGATCGGGGCGGAGAAATTGAGGCCCCAGCGGATCTGCTCGCGCTCGCTGCGTTCGAAATTGATCGGGCGATTGTCGATCTGGATCAGCTGGCCATCGCCGTCGCGCATGAACCGGTCGGGAAACGCGGCCTCGATCTCCGCCGTCGCGGTGGGGAACCCGGCGATCGGGTTGCGGATCGTGCTCTTGGTATAGTCGACGTTGAGCGTAAGGTCGGCCGAGAACGGTCGCAGGTTCGCCCCCAGTTTCATCACGCTGCGATTGTCGGCGCTCAGGCCGGGATTGCCGCCATCGATCCGGGTGATGTCGACCGTCTCGCCGCGCACGAAATCGAATACCCGGACATTGGGCGTTTCAAGCCGGGGATTGCCGAGCTGCTGCGCGCTGGGCGCCCCTTCCTCTTCGGTGAAGGATGCGATCAGCCGCACGCCATCGAACGGGGTCCAGTTGGCGCCATAGCCATAGGTGACCAGCGTGCCGAAATCGGAAAACTGCTCGACTTCGCCATTGGCGTTGAGCGAGAGGTTGCCGAGCGCCGACAACACCCCCTTGTTGCGGCTCGCGATGGGCAGGTCGAGATTGCCGCGCACCCCGCCCGAGCTGCGGCCGATATCGGTATCGGAAAACACCCCCGCGCGCCGCGATTCGCTGCTGAGGCCGCTGGTGCGCCCCGCCACGCGCACGCTGGTGCTGATCGGCCCCGCGGGCAGGTCGGCGACCGTGCCGTTGACCAGCGCATCGACCGATCCGACGTTGGAGACCGATCGCGCCCAGTCGGTCAGGCCCGTATCCCGATCGGTCAGCGTGCGACTTTCCACCCGGTCCCAGTTGCCGGTGACCGACCAGCGCCACTGTGTCGACAGGTCGCCATTGAGCGAGAAACCACCCTGCAACGTCGTGCTGTCGGTGCTGCGCTGGAGCGGATCGGTGCCGCCCGCCACCGGCAGGCCGAGCAGCGAATCCGACCAGTTCTGCTCCAGCCGCACATTCGCGGTCGCCGCGACCTTGCCGATATTCCGGCTGAGCACGGCATTCGCCGTCAGGCTCTGCCGGTCGGGCTGCAGCGTGCGATATTCGCCATCGGTGCGCGGGTTGGCGGGGTCCTGGATGATGTCGCGCTCGCTTTCGAGCAGGCTCGAATCGCGCTCATATTCGACGTTCAGATTGATCCGGCCATCGCGGTTGAGCCGCAACAGGCTGAGCTCGACATCCTGGCCATCACGCCCGCCCGCCGTCGCGATGCTGCCATCGACCTCGGCGGTGATTGACCGGAAGCGTCGACGCAACACGATGTTCACCACGCGCTGGTCGGCGCTGTATCCGAGCTTGAGCGCGGCTTCTTCGGGAAGCACTTCCAGCCGCTCGATCGCCTCGGGCGGAATGTTTCGGATTTCCCCGAAGCCCGAGATACGCCGCCCGCTGAGCAGCAGCACAGGCGCGCCGCCGCCGCGCCCGCGCCCACTGCGCGTCTGCGGCTCGAGCTCGGTGAGCAGTTCGGCCAGCGATCCGACGCCATAGGCGCGAATGTCGGCAGGGTTGAGCGTCAGTTCGGGTTTGACGTCACCAGGAACCGCCCCGCGCAGCGGCCCGCCGGTAATCACGACCTCCTCGATTTCGTCCTCACCCGGACCGGCACCCGGGGCGCCGGCGTCTTCCTCCTGCGGCGATTCGGCTGGGGCCGACGCATCGTTCTGCCCCGCCGCCATCGCTGCGGGCGCCGCAGTCGTCATCAGCAATATAAGGGCCGCCGAACCAAAACGCCGCATCGCTCGCATACTCCAGATACAAAACGGGCCGGCCACCGCGCCGACCAATGCCCTTTAGAGGGGCTTTGTCGCATAATTGTGCCGGTGCGAAGGCGGCTCAGGCGAAACGCGATTTGGGCAGATGGCTGATCCGGCAGGCCAGGTCGCTCTCGCCGCTGGCAACGATATAGGTGTCGCCCGTCTCCGCGATCCCGGTGGTGAAGACCACCGGCGAGGGTAGATAGCGGCGATCGGCAATGCCTTCGGTGAGCGCCGGCATCTCCTCAAGCAGCGGCGCGCCGTCCTCCTGTCGCACCACTCGCGACGGATCGTCGCGGTCGAGCACCGCCCAGAAGGTGCGATAGGTGCCGATCCCGTCACGCCGCTCGACGCCGTGATACAGCATCAGCCAGCCCTGCGGCGTCAGGAAGGGCGGGGTGCCGCCGCCCATGCGCAGATTGGTGCTGGTTCCCGCCCGCGCGCGCAGGCCCGGCGTGTCGAGCGGCTTCCAGTGCAGCGCGTCGAGCGACTGGGCGAGGTGGATCGCCGGCCCCCCGGCAAAGGGGCTGTCGGGCGGCGGCGCGAAATAGACTTCGCCGAGCGGCCGCGTCAGCGCCATGAACCTGCCGCCCACCTTGCCTTCGAACAGGCACATGTCCTTGTTCTGGTGATCGAGCACGATCCCCTCGCAGCGATAGTCGAGCCCGTTCACCGAACGGTAGAGCACGGTGCACTGCCGCTCGTCCGATACGCCGCAGGCGGTCATGTACCAGGCCCCACCGATCAGGCTGATCCGTGCATCCTCCACCCCGAGCGCCATGAACGACGCGGACGGCTCGACCGCCTTGTCGTAATGCACCTTCACCACCGACCGCGCATCACCGCTCAGCTCGACCGGCAACAGCCAGGACAGCGACGTCAACCCCGCCTGAACGGGCGACCGTCCGCGCAGGCGGAAGGTGCGCGGATCGTCCATTTCGATTGCGTCGAGCGGATAGCGATCGAGCACATAGCCGTCCGGGGTCCAGCGGATCGTGCGCGCATGCCCGTCCACCACCGGCTCGCACAGCGCCTCCGCCACCCGCACCATCGCCAGCAGGTTGCCGCCGGGCAGCCGTGTCAGCCCGGGGTTGAACGCGCCGAGCACATAGGTGTCGGCATCGAGCGAGCGGCGCAGCGGCGAGCGGGACAGGTCCACATCTTCAGGCGTGAAGAACAGCGTGTCGTCGCTCATGCACTCTCGCCCCATCATCGCCGGCAGGCCAACCCCGGTCGCGTCAATCGGTTCCCGCCGCGTCCTGCATCCGGGCGTGGTGGCGAATGACTTCATCGATGATGAAGCGCAGGAATTTTTCCGAGAATTCGGGGTCGAGATCAGCCTGCGCGGCCAAGTCGCGCAGCCGGGCGATCTGCTGCTCCTCGCGCCCGGGATCGGCCGGGGGCAGGTTGGTCTCGGCCTTGAACCGCCCCACCGCCTGGGTGATCTGAAAGCGTTCGGCGAGCAGAAAGACGAGCGCGGCATCGATCCGGTCGATGCTCTGGCGATAGCGTTTCAGCGTCTCTTCGCTCATCCCTGGCCCTTCCGGTGGACCGCACCGGCCCGTTCCCGCGCCTTGTCGCCGCGCTTTCGGCGTCGCGCAACCCTCAACGCTTGCGTTTGCGCGCGCTAGCCTTCATCGCGGCGCCATGAGCGCGACCATTCATCGCATCGGCCACAAGAACGGCAGTGGCGCCGAACCCTCGCTGGAACCGATGATCGCGCTGGTCACCGGCGACATGAACCATGTCAACACGGTCATCCTCGACCGGATGCAGTCGCAGATTCCGCTGATCCCCGAGCTGGCGGGGCACCTGATCGCGGGCGGCGGCAAGCGGATGCGTCCGATGCTGACGCTGGCGAGCGCGCGGCTGCTCGATTATCCGGGCAATCGCCACCACCGCCTCGCCGCCGCGGTCGAGTTCATCCACACCGCGACGCTGCTGCACGACGATGTCGTCGATGGCAGCGACATGCGCCGCGGCAAGCGCACCGCCAACCTCATCTGGGGCAACCCCGCCAGCGTGCTGGTCGGCGATTTCCTGTTCAGCCGCAGCTTCGAGCTGATGGTCGAGGACGGCAGCCTCAAGGTGCTCAAGATCCTCTCCAACGCCAGCGCCGTGATCGCCGAGGGCGAGGTCAATCAGCTGACTGCCGCGCGCCGCATCGATCTCGACGAGGAACGCTATCTCGACATCATTGGCGCCAAGACCGCCGCGCTGTTCGCCGCCGCGTGCCGCATCGCCGCCGTCGTCGCCGAACGCAGCGAGGCGGTGGAAGCCGCGCTCGACGCCTATGGCCGCAACCTCGGCATCGCCTTCCAGCTGGTCGACGACGCGATCGACTATGTTTCCGACACCGGCACGATGGGCAAGGATGCCGGCGACGACTTCCGTGAGGGCAAGATGACGCTCCCCGTCATCCTCGCCTACGCGCGCGGAAACGACACCGAACGCGCCTTCTGGAAGGAAGCGGTGCTGGGTCGCAGCAACAGCGACGCCGATCTCGCGCGCGCGATCGACCTGGTCCGGTCCAGCCGGGCGGTGGACGATACGCTCGCCCGTGCGCGCCACTATGGCCAGCGCGCGATCGATGCGCTCGGCATCTTCCCCGCGAGCGCGGCCAAGGACGCGATGATCGAAGCGGTCGAATTCGCGGTCGCCCGCGCCTATTGAGACGCGGGCTGCGCGTTATTCCTCGATGACTTCGTCTTCGTCATCGTCGACGCCCAGTGCGTCCTCCTCGTCCGCGTCCAGCGCTTCGCTGATCGCTTCGGAGATCAGGTCGAGCTGCTCGTAGCTCGCGGTGAGTTCGAGCGTCTCGCCGTCCTCATCCTCGAAGTTGAGCAGATAATCGCCCTTGCCGTCAGCCGTGACGCTGAAGCTCGAAACCGTCCGTGCCATGCGCTTGTCTCCTTCCAATCCGGCGCAACGCACGTCGCGGCTTCCGGTGCCATCGCCGCTTCAAGCGCGGTGCGGAATTGCGTAGGGCGGGCATGTGAGCGACCTGCCGATCCACGCCGTCCTGCCCGACCTGCTCGCCGCGCTGCGCGAGTCGAGCAACGCGGTGCTGGTCGCCCCGCCCGGCGCCGGCAAGACGACCGCGGTGGCGCCGGCACTGCTCGGTGAACCATGGTGCACCGGCGAGATCCTGCTCCTCTCCCCCCGCCGCCTCGCCGCGCGCGCCGCGGGGGAGCGCATGGCCAGCCTCGCCGGGGAGAGTGTCGGCCGCACCTTCGGCTATGCGACGCGGATGGACAGCAAGCGCTCCGCCGCGACCCGCGTAACGGTCGTGACCGAGGGGATTTTCGTCAACCGCATCCAGGCCGATCCCGAGCTCGCGGGGGTCAGCGCGGTGCTGTTCGACGAGGTGCATGAGCGCAGCCTGGACAGCGATTTCGGTCTCGCGCTCGCGCTCGACGCACAGGGCGCGCTGCGGCCCGATCTGCGGATCGTGGCGATGTCTGCGACGCTCGACGGCGGGCGCTTTTCCGCGCTGATGGCCGATGAGACTCACCGACCTGCCCCGGTGATCGAGAGCGAAGGACGCAGCTATCCGCTCGAACTGCGCCATCTCAGGCGCGCGGCGGAAGCGCGGATCGACGAGCCGGTCGCCGCGGCGATCCGCCAGGCGCTGCGTGAGGCGGAGGGCGGCATCCTCGCCTTCCTGCCCGGGGTCGCCGAGATCGAGCGGACCGCCGAGCGACTGGGTGACATCCCCGGCGCGGCGATCCACACGCTGCACGGCAGCCTCGACCCCGCCGCACAGCGCGCCGCGATCGCGCCCGACCGCGAGGGGCGCCGCAAGATCGTGCTGGCAACGTCGATCGCCGAAACCTCGCTGACGCTCGACGGGATCCGGATCGTCGTCGATTCGGGGCTGGCGCGGCGCCCGCGCTACGATCGCGCGGCGGGAATGACCCGGCTGGTGACCGAGCGCGCGAGCCAGGCATCGGCGACGCAGCGCGCCGGCCGCGCCGCGCGACAGGGCCCGGGGGTCGCCTACCGCCTGTGGGAGGCCGCCGCGACGGCTGGCATGCCCCCCTATGACCCGCCCGAGATTCTCGAGGCCGATCTCTCGGCGCTGACGCTCGATTGCGCGCTGTGGGGCGTCGCCGATCCGCGCGACCTCAATTGGCTCGATCCACCGCCCGCTGCCGCGGTGAGCGAGGCACGGGCGCGACTGGAGGTGCTGGAGGCGCTCGATGCGGACGGACGCCCGACCGCACACGGCAAGGCGATTGCCGCTCTGCCGCTCCCGCCCCGGCTCGGCCATATGCTGGTCCGCGCCGGCGAAATGGGCATGGCGAACACCGCCGCGCAGGTCGCGGTGCTGCTCGGCGAGCGCGGGCTGGGCGGCAACGACGCCGATCTCGAGACGCGCCTCCGCCGCTGGCGCAGCGAACGCGGACCGCGTGCCGAGGGTGCCCGCAAGCTGGCCGAGCGCTGGGCGAGGCTTGCCCCCGGCGCCCAGACCGCAGGCGACGACGCGGTCGCACAGTGCATCGCGCTCGCCTTTCCCGACCGGATCGCGCGGCGGCGTGATGCCAGCGGCGAGACCTGGGCCTCGGCCGGCGGGCGCGGGTTCAGGCTCGATCCCACCTCTTCGCTCGCGCGCCACGAATGGCTCGCGGTCGCCGAGACGCAGGGAATGGCATCGGGCGCGCGCATCCTCTCGGCCGCGCCGCTCGACCCGGCACTGATCGAAAACCTGTTCGCCGACCGCATCGAAACGCGCCGCAATGTCCGCTTCGACCCCGCAACCGGCCGCGTCGAAGCGATGCGCGAGCGGCGGCTGGGCGCGATCCGCCTCTCCGCCGGACCCGACAGCGCAGCCGACCCGGACGAGATCGCCGCCGCGCTGCTGGAGGGGGTCCGCGCTCACAGTCTTGCGTTGCTCCCCTGGCCCGACACCGCCCGGGCGCTGCGCACCCGCGCCGCCTATGCCGGGATCGACGCGCTGTCGGACGCGGCGCTGATCGCCGATCTCGACGACTGGCTCGCGCCCCTGCTCGCCGGCAAGCGTAGGCTCGACGCCATTCCGGGCGAGGCGCTGACCCAGGCGCTGCAGAACCAGCTCGGCTGGGACGGGCAGAAGACGCTCGACCGGCGTGCCCCCGCGCGGCTCGAAACCCCCGCCGGATCGAGCCACGCGATCGATTACGGCGCCGAGGGTGGACCCACGGTCGAGGTGCGCGTGCAGGCGCTGTTTGGCCTCGCGACTCACCCGCTACTCGGCGACGGCACGCCCCTCGTCCTGTCACTCACCTCCCCCGCCGGACGCCCGATCCAGACGACGCGCGACCTGCCCGGCTTCTGGAAGGGCAGCTGGGCCGATGTCGCCAAGGAAATGCGCGGCCGCTATCCCCGCCACCCCTGGCCCGACGACCCCGCGGCGGCGAGCGCGACGCTGCGCACCAAAAATGCGGATGCAAGGCGCCGCACTTCGGGTTAAGGGGCGGATCATGGCAAGCGCACGCATCTATCAACGCCCCAAGAACGCGATGCAGTCGGGCCGCGCCCGCACCGATCGCTGGGTGCTCGAATTCGAATCGAATGAGAAGCAGCGCCCCGACCCGCTCACCGGCTGGGCCGGATCGGGGGACACCCGGGCGCAGCTGCGGCTCAACTTCCCGACGCTGGAAGCGGCGAAGGACTATGCCGCGCGCGAAGGCATCGACGCCCATGTCGTCCCCGCGCCAGAACGCAGGCTCAAGCTCCAGGCTTACGCCGACAATTTCCGCTAAGCGTCAGGGGAGCAGGCTGCTTCCCAGCGCCAGCAGCAACTTGACGTCGATCGCCATGCCGCGCGCGCGGCAGTCGGCGACGAACTCCGGCACCGCGCTCCGTGGCACGCGGTGGACCGTGATCCCCTCGCCCTCCACCCCGCCGCCGTCCCCGACACGGGTCAGGTCGTGCGCGCGCACCAGCGTGAAACTCTCGCTGACCATGCCTGGTGAAGAGAAGAATTCGCCCAGCACCTCGATCCGCGCCGCGCGATAGCCGGTTTCCTCCTCCAGCTCGCGCGCGGCGGCGGTCTCGACCGCTTCGCCCTCTTCTTCGTCCCCGATCAAGCCGGCGGGCAGTTCGAGGCAGGCGCGCCCCAGCGGCACGCGATATTGCTCGACCAGGATCAGCTGCCCGTCCTCATTCACCGCCACGATCACCGCAGCGCGGATGCCGCGCGCACGCGCGACATATTCCCACCGCCCTTGTTTCTTCGCGGTGATGAACTTGCCCTGCCAGACGGTCTCGACCGGGGCATCGGCGTCCGGAGCGATCACAATTCGATCAGCCGGTCGGGCAGCTCGTTGGGATTGTCCTGCGACTTGGGGAAATGCGTCGTCAGCACCGCGCCGATCTGCGTCACCGCATCGGCCATGCCACCCGCCGGGTCGCCCGCGCGGATCTTGTCGACCAGTGCGACCATCGCATTGCCCCAGACCGAGTCATCCACCTTGCCCAGAATCGCCTCGTCCGCGATGATCTCGGCGCGGTGTTCGGCCAGGCTGAGATAAAGCAGCACGCCGGTGCGGCCGACCGTGCGCTTCTCCGCGCTCGCCTTGAAGAACTGCACCGCGCGCCGCCGCACGCGCCGTCCGCGTACCGCAGCCGGGATCAGCACGCCGCGCCCCGGCAACGCCTCGAAGCCGAACCGCACCGCCAGGAACAGCACCGCCTGGATGACGACGAGCAATGCCAGCTGGAGATGCCGCTCCACCTCGCCCCATCCGCCGGTAAACCAGGCCAGCTTGGCATCGAGCAGTCCGGGGAATACCGCGAACAGCCCGAGCGCTGCCAGCATCGCTGCGCCGGCATAATAGAGCGAGACGTCGTGATAATGATCCGACCAGTCGGTGACGATCGTCACGATCTCGCCGTCGGTGGTCCGTTCCGCCTCCGCCACCGCCGCTGTGACCCGCGCATGCTCCTGCGCCGTGAACCGTCGAGCCATCACCATCCCCCCGATGCGCCGCCGCCGCCGAACGATCCGCCGCCGCCGGAGAAGCCTCCGCCGCCGCCGAATCCACCACCGCCGCCACCGCCCCAGGAGCTTCCGCCACCCCAGGACGATCCGCCGCCGCCGCTGCCCCAGCCGGGGCCCCAGATCACCACGGGCGCGCGACCACGGCGATATTTCTTGCCGCGCGCCGATCCGAAGATGACCGGCAGGATGACGAAGAACAGGATGAACAGCCAGAAGACGAGCATGAACCAGCTCGCGCCGCCCTTCTTCCCACGCTTCTGGCCCGCGTCGACCAGCTGCTTCGCGCGCGCTTCGGCGGCTTCCAGCGGCAGCTTGAGCTGTTCGTCGATCGCACCCGCGCCGGCCATGATCCCGCCCGGCATGTCGCCGTCCTTGAAGCGCGGAATGATGGTATCGCGAACGATCATCCCCGACAGCGCATCGGTCATGATCGGCTCGAGCCCGTAGCCGACCTCGATCCTCACCTTGCGCTCGTTCGGGGCGACCAGCAGGATGATGCCGTTATCGGCGTCCTTCTGGCCGATCTGCCACGCCCGCCCGAGTCTGTAGCCATAATCCTCGATCGGATAATCCTGCAGGTCGGGAATCGTGGCGACGACGAGCTGCCGGCCCGTCGCCTTTTCGGTGGCCTCCGACATCGCGGTCAGCTCCGCCTCCTGCGCGGGGCTGAGCAGGTCGGCCGCATCGACCACGCGCCCGGTCAGCTTGGGAAAATTCTGCGCCTGCGCCGCCTGTCCCGCGAACGCGGCGAGCAGCAGGGCGAGCAAAAGATGGACCAGCCTCACGGTGTTACTCCAGGTTCGTCGATCTCGCGGATGATCGCGGCGCTTCCGCGGAAAATGCCCGCCGCCATCCTGCCCTTGCGGAAACCCGGCAGGATGCGCTGGTCGATGATCGCCTGCGCCTCGCTGTCGGTCAGCGCGCCCTCGAGCCCGCATCCGACCTCGATCCGCACCTTGCGTTCGTTCGGCGCCACGATCAGCAGCACGCCGTCATTATAGCCCTTGCGCCCGATGCCCCAGCCTTTGCCGAGCGTCAGCCCCACCTCTTCGATCGAGCGCCCGCCGAGCGACGGCAGCGTGACGACGACGAACTGGTGCCGGGTCAGACGCTCGGTCGTCGCCAGCGCTACGCTCAACTGCGCCTCCTGCTCGGCGACCAGAAGATCGGCATTGTCGACAACACGCCCAGTCAGGGCGGGAAGCGGAAACGGCTTCGCGGACGCGCGCGCAGGCGCGTCCGCAATCCGTTCCGCCGGCACGCCGCACCCGGCGAGCGCCGCGCCGGCGATCAGCAGGGCGAGCGTCATCGCCGGGGCCCCGCCCGCGCGATCAGTTGCCGTTCCCGAAATCCACCGTCGGCGCAGTATCCGCGCCCGGCGTGGTCGCCTGGAACGGTGCCATCGGCTTGGCGCCGTAGAAGACCTTGGCGCCGATCGCGTCGGGGAAGGTGCGGATGGTGGTGTTATAGCTCTGCACCGCCTCGTTATAGTCGCGCCGGGCGATGCCGATGCGGTTCTCGGTCCCCTCGAGCTGCGACATCAGCGTGGCATAATTGGCCTGGCTCTTGAGCTCCGGATACGCCTCCTGCAGCCGCTGGAGCGTCAGCGTCACGCCCGCCTGAACGCGGTCATAGGCGGCAATCTTGGCCGGATCGGTCAGGTCGGCATCGCTCACGCGCACCTGCGTCGCGGCGGCGCGCGCCTGCGTCACCTCGACCAGGATCGCCTTTTCCTGCGCCCCGGCGGCCTTCACCGTCGATACGAGGTTGGGGATCAGGTCGGCGCGGCGCTGATACTGATTCTGCACCTCCGCCCATTTCGCCTTGGCATTTTCTTCGGCGGTCGGGACGCTGTTGAGCCCGCAGGCGGACAGCATGGCCGCAGCAACCAGCGCGGCAACCAGACGAAGCTTCATCGCAGAAAATCCCTCATAGTGTGTCGCATCCATACGACACCCCGAATCTAGGGTGCCTGCCCCCCCTGCGCAATGAAAACCGGAAATTTGCGTGCCGCCGGTGCGTTGGCTAGCCTCGTAGACCAACCATAGGGGGAGCGCCCATGCTCAAGGAATTCCGGACGTTCATCGCGCGCGGCAACGTGCTCGACCTCGCCGTCGGCGTCATCATCGGCGCGGCATTCGGCACGATCACCAAGTCGCTGACCGACGATATCATCATGCCGGTGGTCGGATGGATCTTCGGCGGGTTCGATTTCTCGAGCTACTTCATCCGGCTGGGCCCGATTCCCGAAACCTATACCGCCTCGCCCAACAATTATGCCGCGCTCAAGGAAGCCGGCGTGCCGCTGTTCGGCTATGGCGAATTCATCACCGTCGCGATCAATTTCCTGATCCTGGCCTTCATCGTGTTCCTGATCGTGCGATCGGTGAACCGGCTGCTGGCGTCGATGGAAAAGGAAAAGGCCGAGGGTACCGCACCCCCCGCCGCCGATCCGGCCGATGTGGTGCTGCTGCGCGAGATCCGTGACGAGTTGAAGAAACGCAACGGCGCAGGCTGATCACGTCGCGCCGTCAGGCGCCGATCGCGCTAGGCTGCAGCCAAATCCTCGGCGGTGGCATCCGCAAGGCTGGTGCCGTCGAGGATGCGCGCGGTTTCGTCGCGCACCCGCGCCATCGCATGGCGGATCGCGCAGCTCGCCTCGTCCTTGCAGTCGAGGCACGGGCGATAGGCGGTGCGACTGACGCACGGCACCAGCGCCAACGGCCCTTCGATCACCCGGACGATCTCGCCCAGCGAGATCAGGTGGTTGGGACGCGCCAGCCGGTATCCCCCCATCTTGCCGCGCGTCGACAGGATGAACCCCGCCTCGCGCAGGTCGGCCAGGATCAGCTCGAGGAACTTGCGCGGCACGTTCGCCTCGGCCGCGATGCGCGTCATCGGGGTCGGCGCACCATCGCGCGGCTGCTTCGCCAGAAACAACATGGCGCGCAGGGCGTATCGGGAACGCTGAGTGAGCATGGCACGCTCTTTGCTCTCACTTTATGGCAATGGGAAGGCCAAATCCCACCCTTTTCATTCGGATTCACCGCCCTATATTGGCGGGTGCCGGGTTCGCCCGGCTATGACGATAAATGGTGGCGTATAATAGACGCAGCGGACCCGGGGGCAGTACCCGGCGGCTCCACCAGAAATGGTGGTGGATCTGGACACCGTTTCTGACGGGGCCGAACCAGGATCGACGTGTGTTGAAAGGCGCTGTTTTCGTTCGGAATGGGACCACCGCGACGGCCCATACACACAAGTGCCAACGATAACGAAGCACTCGCTATTGCGGCGTAATCCCAAGGCCTAACGGTCTAGGATTATTCTAAAATGCGCGGTTGGACCGCACCGGGCAACAGAAGCGGATTCCGGCGGCCGCCGGGGGGGCCGAGCAACAGAATCCCCCCGGACCTTAAAAAGCACGGAGCACCGGGCAACAGAAGCTCCCCACTCATTTCGCCTTCGCCAGACGTTCCTCCTCGACGCTGAAGGCCGAACGGCCCTTGCTCACCGGGGGCGTCGCGGTGGCAAAGAAGGCCACGCCCGTTCCGGCGGCGCGATCGATCCACAGTCCCGAGCGCAGGCCATAGGCCTCACCCGCATGCCCGATCCGCGTGCGCCCGTCGCCGAACAGATCGTCGTCGCAGCCCGCCCGTGCGGTGGGCATGGTCGTGAGCGCCAGTCCATATTGGCAATAGAAGCCCCCGGTCGTGTCGCCATTGCTTCCGTCGAAGCCCCACGCGACCCGCTCCAGCGCCGCGATCGATTCCGGCTTCAGGAAACTCCCGTCGTTCCGCAGCAGCATCGCGCCGATCTCCGCCAGGTCGCGCATCGAAGCGCGCAGCCCGCCCTGTGGCGAGAACAGCGCGCCATTCTCGCCCAGCCGGTATCCCGCCAGGTCGCAGCCCTGCACCGCGATCACCGGGCACTCGGGCCGCCTGCCGCCCAGATCGTCGAGCGCGACCTCTCCGCTCGCGCGATACAGCACGACATGGCGTGCGATCTTGGCATCCGAACAGGTCGACCAGTTGAAACACGCGTCGAGCTTGAGCGGCGCAAGCACCAGCCGCTGCATCAGCGTGTCGAACCGCTCGCCCCCAGCCTTCTCCATCACGCTCGCGATCACCGGAAAGGCGACATTGGCGTAGCGGAAATAGCTGCCCGACCGGTGCTGCGCATCCCACAGCGCGGGTCGCGCAATCACATCGGCAAGCCGCTCGCCCAGCGGCACGCGATACTCCTCCGGATCGATCAGCCCCGATCGGTGCGACAGCAGCTGCCGCAGCGTCACCGGCGCATCGGGAAAGGCGGGGTTGCGCACGCGCCATCCCAGAATTTCCGACACATCGGCGTCGAGATCGAGCTGCCCTGCCTCCACCATCCGCATCACGCCCAGCGCGACGACCAGCTTGGAAATGCTTGCGATCCGCACCGGATCGTCGGCGGTCACGCGGCGGCCGGTGGCGCGGTCCGCGATCCCGCTGGCGCGCGCCGACGTGACCCCGCCGGCATCGAATGCCACCCGCACGTCCGCCGGGCGCGTCGTCGCGCATCCGGCGAGCAGCGCGGCGCCGATCAGCACCGCGAGACGCATCGCCATCACCCCTTCTTCGCCGCGATGTAGCGGTCGACCTCTTCCTCGAGCACGTCGAGTGGGACCGCACCGTTGCGCAGCACCACTTCATGGAAGTCGCGGATGTCGAACCGGTCGCCCAGCGCGGTCTGCGCGCGCTTGCGCAGCTCGGTGATCTTGAGCTGGCCGATCATGTAGCTCGTCGCCTGCCCCGGATTGTTGATGTAGCGGTTCACCTCGCGCTCGATATCGGCGGGCGAGATCGACGAGTTCGCCTTGAAATAGTCGATCGCCTGCTCGCGGCTCCACTTCTTGGCGTGCAGCCCGGTATCGGTCACCAGCCGGATCGCGCGCCACATCTGCAGCGAGAGCATCCCGAACTCGGCATAGGGATCGGCATAGGCGCCCATCTCCTTCGCCAGCCGCTCGGTATAGAGGCCCCAGCCCTCGCTATAGACGCTGTACCCGCCGAAGCGGCGGAACTTGGGCAGCCCGTCCAGCTCCTGCGCGCGCGCGATCTGGAAATGATGCCCCGGCGCGCCTTCGTGCACCGCGATCCCCTCCAGCTGGATCTTCTGCACCTGGTCCATATTGGCGAGGTTGACGTAATAGATACCCGGCCGCGACCCGTCGGGCGCGGGGCGGTTGTAGAAGGCGACCGCCGCCGTCCCCTCGCGCCACTTCTCGACCGCGCGCACCTCCAGCTTCGCCTTGGGCAGGCGGTGGAACCAGCGCGGGGCCGCCGCCATCATCTTGTCCACCACCGCGCGCGCCTCGGTCAGATAGGCTTCGCGACCGGCCTCGGTGTCGGGATATTTGAACTTGGGATCGGTCCGGATCGCATCGAAGAAGGATTCGAGCGTGCCGGTATAGCCGACGCGCGCCTTGACCGCCTCCATCTCGGTGCGGATCGCGGCGACCTGGTCCAGGCCAATCTGGTGGATCTGGTCGGCGGTCAGGTCGGTCGTCGTGTTCTGCGCCAGCCGCGCGGCATAAAAGGCGTCGCCATTGGGCAGGCTCCACGCGCCGTCATTCCCCTTCGCCTTCGGCTCGATCGCGTCGAGCACGGCGAACAGCGTGTCGAACCCGCGGCGGAACGGCCCGGTCAGCGCGGCGGAGGCATCGGCGATCAGTTTCGCCTTCTCCGCATCGGGAATGTCGAGCGCGCTCACCTTCTTGCGGAAATCGGCGAGCAGCGTGCTGTCCTCACCGGGGCCGAACGGCGCGCCAGTGATCACCGCGCGGGCGTCCTCGCGCGCGGGCTTGAACACCATCTTGGGCGGCACGATCCCCTTCGCCGCCTGGTCGCGCATCGTCGCGGCAACCTCGCGCATCACGCGTTCGACCTCGCCGATCCGGGCGATATAGGCGCGCGCGTCCGCAACGTTCGCGACGCGGTGGTTGTTGATCAGGAACACCGGGATCTGCCCCGCGGGACTGCCGTTGGTCGACACCGGGAAGCCATAGTCGCGGAACGCGAACTGGCGGCGCGAACGCTCGACCTGCGTCTCGAACAGCCGATAGCTCAGCCGCGCCTGCGGCCCCAGCTTCGCCGGATCGAACTGCGCGCGCATCGCCTTCAGCGTCGCCTCAGCCATCGCCATCCGCTTCGCGCCACTCGCCCGGCTATAGTCGTCGAGCTTATCGTAGTTGGTCTTGAGCCCCAGCGCCGTCTGGCTCTCGGGGCTCAGCGCGACATTGGCGTCGAACGCGGCATCGAGAAAGGCGTTGAGCCGCGCATCCTCCGCCTTGGTATCGGCCACCACCGGCGCGGTCTGGGGCGGCGCGGCAGAGAGCAGCGCCGGAGCGGCGACGCCGGCAAGCAGCAGCGGAAGGGCAAGACGCAGGGTCACGGGCAAATTCCTGTGCGGGAGGATGGGGTCACCGTCACGCTATCGCCTGTTGCCGGGCCGGGCAAACCCCGCGTCGCCCGCCCGCTGCCTCAGATACGCACCTGGCTCCCCAGCTCGACGACGCGGTTGGTCGGCAGCTTGAAGAACTCCATCGCGCTTTCCGAACTCTGCATCAGCTTGGCGAACAGCTTCTCGCGCCACAGCGCCATGCCCGGCCGCTCGCGCGCGGGAAGCAGTTTCTGGCGGCCCAGGAAGAAGCTCGTCCGCATCATGTCGAACGGCGCCCCGCATCCGCCCAGCAGCGCCAGATCGCGCGGCACGTCGACCTCCTCCATAAACCCGTAATGCAGCGTCACGCGGTGGAAGTTGGCGCCGATCGCGTGCGCCTCGACCCGCTCGGCGACCGGGACATGCGGCACGTCCCGGACGTGGACCGTCAGGATCAGCACGCGCTCATGGATGACCTGATTGTGCTTGAGGTTGTGGAGCAGGGCGGGCGGAACCCCCTCGGCGCTGCTCGACAGGAAGATCGCGGTTCCGCCGACGCGATGGATCGACTCGACCGACTTGACGAACACGCCGAGCGGCATTGCGTCCTGTTCGACCTGCTGCCGCATCAGCGTGCGCCCGCGCGCCCAGGTCGTCAGCACGGTGAAGATGACCGCCGCGACGACCAGCGGAAACCACCCCCCGTCCAGGATCTTGGTGACGTTCGAGGCGAAGAAGATGCCGTCCACGACCAGGAACAGCGCGATGGTGAGCGTCGCGAGCAGCCGGTTCCACTTCCACACCTGGAAGATGAGCACGGCCAGCATCAGCGTCGTGATGATCATCGTGCCGCTGACCGCTATGCCATAGGCCGAGGCGAGCTTGGTCGATTCGCGAAATCCGAGGACGAGCAGGATCACCATCGCGAGCAAGCCCCAGTTTACCGCCGGGATATAGATCTGCCCGGCCGCCCGCGCGCTCGTGTGCGTGATGCGCAACCGCGGCAGGAAGCCGAGCTGAACCGCCTGCTGCGTCACCGAAAAGGCTCCGGAAATCACCGCCTGGCTGGCGATCACCGTGGCGGCGGTGGCGATCAGCACCAGCGGCAGCCGCGCCCATTCGGGGGCCATCAGGTAGAAGGGGTTCTCGACCGCCGACGGCGTGCCGAGCAGCAACGCGCCCTGCCCGAAATAGTTGAGCATCAGGCAGGGATAGGCGAGCAGCAGCCACGAATAGCTCACCGCGCGGCGGCCGAAATGGCCCATATCGGCGTACAGCGTCTCCGCGCCGGTGACCGCGAGGAACACCGATCCCATGGCGAGAAAGGCGATGGTCGGGTCCTGAAGGAAGAACAGTACGGCCCAGTGCGGGCTGAGCGCGCCGAGGATGTCCGGATGCCGGGCGATGTTCCAGATGCCGAGCGTGGCCAGTGTCGCCATATAGACCAGAACCACCGGCCCGAAGATCGCGCCGACCTTCGCCGTGCCGCGCGCCTGGATCAGGAACAGGCCGATCAGGATGACGATCGCGATCGGCAGCACCAGCGGCGCGAGCCGCGCCTCGACCACCGTCAGCCCCTCGACCGCGGACAGCACCGAGATCGCCGGGGTGATCATCGCGTCGCCATAGAACAGCGCGGTCGCGAGCACGCCCATCATCACCAGGCCACCCGCCCAGCGCCGGTCGCCCAGGTGGCGCGAGATCAGCGCCAGCAGCGCGAACGAGCCCCCCTCGCCGCCATTGTCCGCGCGCATCGCGACGAAGACATATTTGAGCGTGACGACCAGCATCAACGACCAGAAGATCAGGCTGAGCACGCCGAAGATATGCGCCTGCGACACCGCGAGCGGGTGCGGCCCGATGAACGTCTCCTTCATCGCATAGAGCGGCGACGTGCCGATGTCGCCATAGACGACACCGATCGCGCCGAGCATCAGTGCTGGCAGCGAATGGCGGGCGGGGGCACCCGGCGCGGGCGCCGGGACGGGGGAAGGACCATGTGTCATGGCGCGCGATGTGCGGCGCGGCGCCATGAAGATTCCATGTGGATCGCATCACTGGCCCATGAAGAAACACCGAAGAACGCCCTCCGCCTCTCGACGTCGGCCAGAGTCGGGCGCACCTAGCCGATATGACCGACTCCCTCCCCGACACCCCCTCGCCCGCCCGCGTCCTGCGCGGCTATCTGGAGGCCGCGCTGTTCGTCGCCGCCGCCACGCTGATCGGCCTCGCGATCGCGCCGCGCTGGGGCAATTCGGCGGTGGACCTGCTCTACCTCCCCGCAGTGCTCGCCGCCGCCGTGCTTGCCGGGCGCGGACCGGCATTGCTCGCCGCAGCGGCGGCAGCGCTGGCGTACAACTATTATTTCACCGCCCCGCGCCTCAGCTTCCACATCGATCACCCCAATGACGTGCTGACCGTGCTGGCGCTGTTCGCCATCGCCATTGTGACCAGCCAGCTGGCCGCATCGGTGCGTCATCAGGCGCGGCTGGCGCGCGCTGAAGCGGCACGCAACGCGACGATCGCCAGCCTTGCCGGTCAGCTGCTGGGATATGCCAGCGAACGCGACGTGATCGATGGCAGCACCCGCGCGCTGAGCGAAATCTTCGGCTGCAACGTCGTGCTCGCGCGCGGAACCCCCGAGCCGCAGCTGCTGGGAAGCGCGCCGACGCCGATGCACCTCACGCCCGCCGATATCGCCGTCGCCGCGCTGGTCCTCGACACCGGCGAAAGCGCGGGGCGCGGGGTGATGCGCAGCGTGCCCACCGAATGGCAGTTCCATCCGGTGCGATCGGGCGCCTCGACCATCGCCACCTTCGGTTTCGCGCGCGACGACGGCGTCCCGGCGATCGCGCGCGGCCAGCAACAGGTGCTCGAAAGCCTGCTCGATCAGGTCGCGCTCGCGCTGGAACGCAGCCGGCTGGAGCATGCGGCGCGCGAATTCGCCCGGCTGCGCGAGCGCGATCAGGTGCGCTCCACGCTGCTCGCCTCGATCGGTCAGGATCTGGGCGAGCCCGTCCGCCAGATCGCCGATACGGTCGATGCGTTGCGCCGACAGGGGTCGGGCGACCGCGCGCTCGTCGGGGCGATCGGTGCCGAGGCAGCACGCATCGACCGCTATCTTGCCAATCTGATCGAACTCGAACCCAATGAAGCGCAACCGCCGATTGAGATCGACGGCGTCACGATCGACCTGTTCCGCCGCGCGGTGTTCCGCGATGGCGCGCCGGTGCACCTCGCGCCCAAGGAATATGCCGTGCTCGCCGAGCTGGCACGCCATCCGGGCCGCGTGCTGACGCACGCCCATCTGCTGAAGACCGCCTGGGGTCCGGCGCATGAGCGGCAGATCGATTATCTGCGCGTCGCGATCCGTGCGTTGCGCCGCAAGATCGAGCGCGATCCGGCGCACCCCGCGCTGATCGTCAACGAACCGGCGGTGGGCTACCGGCTCAAGATCGACTGAGCTTGCCCCAAGAAAAAGGGCCCCGGTTTCCCGGAGCCCTGTTCCTTTCCGATCCGAAGATCGATCAGTCGTCGCTGCCGCCGGTCAGGAAGGCGGGGAGGCCGATATTTTCGCCGCCCTCGTCCTTCGCTTCCGAACGCTCGCCGCGCGGGCGATCGTTGCGGTCGCCGCGGTCGCGGCGCGGACCGCGATCGCGGTCGCCGCCCCGGCCACCGTCGCGACGACGATCGCCGCCACGACCACCCTCGCGGTCGCCACGCTCGCGCGGTTCGCGTGCCGGACGGGTATCTTCCAGCTCTTCGCCCGTCTCCTGATCGACAACACGCATCGACAGCCGAACCTTCCCGCGCTGGTCGATCTCGAGCACCTTGACCTTGACCTCCTGACCTTCGCTCAGGACGTCGCTGACCTTCTCGACGCGCTCGTTCTTGATCTCCGAAACGTGAACCAGGCCGTCCTTGCCGCCCATGAAGTTCACGAACGCGCCGAAATCGACCAGGTTGACGACCTTGCCGTTGTAGATCTTGCCGACCTCGGCCTCTTCGACGATGCCCTTGATCCAGTTCATCGCGGCTTCGATCTGGCTCACGTCGGACGACGACACCTTGATGATACCCTCGTCGTCGATGTCGACCTTGGCGCCGGTGGTCGCGACGATCTCGCGGATCACCTTGCCGCCGGTGCCGATGACGTCGCGGATCTTCGACTTGTCGATCTGCATCGTCTCGATGCGCGGCGCGTGCGCCGACAGCTCGGTGCGGGTCTCGCCCAGCGCCTTGTTCATCTCGCCCAGGATGTGCGCACGGCCTTCCTTGGCCTGCTCGAGCGCGACGCGCATGATCTCGTCGGTGATGCCGGCGACCTTAATGTCCATCTGCATCGTGGTGATGCCCTCGGACGTGCCGGCAACCTTGAAGTCCATGTCGCCGAGATGGTCCTCGTCACCCAGAATGTCGGACAGGATCGCGAAATCCTTGCCCTCCAGGATCAGGCCCATGGCGATGCCCGACACCGGACGCTTGAGCGGAACGCCCGCGTCCATCATCGACAGCGAACCGCCGCACACCGTCGCCATCGACGACGAGCCGTTCGACTCGGTGATGTCCGACAGAACGCGGATCGTGTAGGGGAACTCGTCCTTGCTCGGCAGCACCGGGTGCAGCGCACGCCAGGCCAGCTTGCCATGGCCGACTTCGCGACGGCCCGGCGCGCCGAAGCGGCCGACTTCACCGACCGAATAGGGCGGGAAGTTATAGTGGAGCATGAAGTTCGAGTAGGACAGGCCGTCCAGCCCGTCGATCATCTGCTCGGCGTCCTTGGTGCCCAGCGTGGTGGTGCAGATCGCCTGCGTCTCGCCACGGGTGAACAGCGCCGAACCATGTGCGCGCGGCAGGAAGTGGACCATCGCCTCGATCGGACGGATCTGGGTGGTCGAGCGACCGTCGATGCGGGTGCCGTCCTTGAGGATGGCGCCACGAACGATCTCCGCTTCCAGCTTTTTGACCAACTTCATCGCGGCCATCTGGTCCTGCGGCGTGGCGTCGGCGAATGCTTCCTTCGCCTTGGCGCGCGCATCGTTGAGCAGGCCCGAACGCTTGGACTTGTCGGTCACCTTGTAGGCGGCGGCGATATCCTTGCCGATCAGCTTCTTGAGCTTGTCCTTGGCGGCCGACAGGTCGGCCTGCTCGGCCATTTCCCACGGATCCTTCGCGGCCTTCTCGGCCAGGTCGATGATCGCGTTGACGGCCTGCTTGCATGCCTTGTGCGCGAACTGGACGGCGCCGAGCATGACGTCTTCCGACAGCTCCTTGGCTTCGGATTCGACCATCATCACCGCATTGCCGGTGGCGGCGACGACGAGGTCGAGGTCGCCCTCGGCAACCTGCTCGGTGGTCGGGTTGAGGACGTATTCGCCGTCGACATAGCCGACGCGTGCCGCGCCGATCGGGCCCATGAAGGGCACGCCCGAGATCGTCAGCGCAGCCGAGGCCGCGACCATCGCGAGGATGTCCGGCTCGTTCTCGCCATCATAGGACAGCACCTGGCAGATCACGTTGATTTCGTTGTAGAACCCTTCCGGGAACAACGGGCGGATCGGACGGTCGATCAGGCGGCTGGTCAGCGTTTCCTTTTCGGTCGCGCCGCGCTCACGCTTGAAGAAGCCGCCCGGGATGCGCCCGGCGGCCGAGAATTTTTCCTGATAGTGCACGGTGAGCGGGAAGAAATCCTGCCCTTCCTTCACCGACTTGGCGGCGGTGACGGCGCACAGCACCACGGTTTCGCCGAGCGTCGCCATCACGGCGCCATCGGCCTGACGGGCAACCTGCCCGGTTTCGAGTGTCAGGGTTTGTCCGCCCCACTCGATCGATACGGTCTTCTTGTCGAACATCTGATTTCCTTTGGACCGGACGCCCAATGCGCCCGGGGCCTGTGTGCAAGCTGTCCGGCTTGCGCGGTGCGGAGTGACGTCACCCCTGGTGCGGGTCGGTGGCCGAATTGCCGGTGACCCAGGGTCCGGGCCCATGCCCGGAATGGCAAAAAGGCGACCCGAAGGCCGCCTTTCCGGTTACTTGCGAAGCCCGAGCTTCGCGATGAGTGCGGTGTAGCGATCCCCGTCCGTCTTGCGGAGGTAGTCGAGGAGGCTGCGGCGCTTGTTGACCATCATCAGCAGGCCACGGCGCGAATGGTTGTCCTTCGCATGGCCCTTGAAGTGCTCGGTCAGGTTGACGATGCGCTCGGTCAGGATCGCGATCTGTACCTCGGGGCTTCCGGTATCGCCTTCGGCGCGTCCGTGTTCCTTGGTCAGTTCAGCCTTGCGCTCGGTCGTGATCGTCATGTGTCTTCCTTCGACATCGTTCTACAGGTTGAAGCCGCGCACGACCCGGACGTTTCCGTCCGAAACCGCGACCAGCGCGACCGGCGTATCGCCGTCCAGCGCGAAGTGTTGGCCATCGTCAGCGGCAATCCCGGTCAGCACTTTCCCCTGGCGGAGAGCCCCTGCCTGACCGGGTTCGAGGAGTAGAGCCGGGATGTCGTCCAGCCCCGCCCTCAGCGGCAGGAGGCATTGTTCAAGGGTGCGGCCCATAGCGGCCTCAGCCAATTTGTCCAGCGATATCGCGGAATCGAGCGTGAACGCGCCCGCTTTCACGCGGCGGAGCATGGTGACATGGCCGACGCTGCCCAGCGCCAGCGCGATATCGCGCGCAAGGCTGCGGATATAGGTGCCCTTCGAGACATGCGCGGTCAGCGTCGCCGATTCGCCATCGCTGTCGCGCAGCGTCAGCGCATGGATCGTGACCGCGCGCGTCGCGAGCGTCACCGCTTCTCCCTTGCGCGCCAGATCATAGGCGCGCGCGCCATCGACCTTGAGCGCGGAATAGGCGGGCGGGACCTGGTCGATCGGCCCGGTAAAGCGCGGCAGCACGGCTTCGACCTGCTCGCGCGTCGGGCGCACGTCCGATTCGGCAACGGGCCTGCCCTCGAGATCGAGCGTGTCGGTCTCGATTCCGAAGCTGATCGTGAAGTCATAGACCTTGTCGCTGTCGAGCATCCGCCCGGCGAGCTTGGTCGCCTCGCCCACCGCGATGGGCAGCACGCCGGTCGCGAGCGGGTCGAGCGTGCCGCCATGCCCGACCTTGGGCAGGTCGCGCAGCTTTGGCCCATAGCCGCTGTCGCGCAGCGCGCGCTTGACCGCGCTCACCCCCTGGGTCGAGCCGAGGCCGAGCGGTTTGTCGAGGATGATCCAGCCGTGCATCAGCCGGCGATCATCGCGGCGATCGCGAAGTACCAGGCGCTGACCGCTTGCGCAGGTGGCAGCACGACACGCTCGACGATATTCGCGTCAGGCCAGATCGTCGGCACCACCAGCAGCAGGATGAACAGCAGCGGAAATCCGAATTTGGCGAGCGACGCCCAGCGCGCCGCGAGCGCGAGCGGCAACAGCCCCTCGACCACATGGCCGCCATCGAATGGCGGAACGGGAAGCAGATTGAACAGCGCGAGGAAGACGTTCACCGCAACGAAGTTGAACAGATTCTCCGCCGCGAACGCGCCTATCGGCCCTAACTCCGCCTCGCCCGTCATCGCGAACAACAGGCCGATCAGCACCGCCCCGACCAGCGCGAGCAGCAGGTTCATGCCCGGCCCGGCCAGCGCCACCAGCACCATCCCGCCGCGCGGATTGCGCAGCCGCGCATGGTTGACCGGCACCGGCTTCGCCCAGCCGAACACCGGCATCTTGGTCACCGCCAGGATCAGCGGCAGAATCACGGTCCCGATCGGATCGACATGGCGCAGCGGATTGAGCGACAGCCGCTTGCGCTCCGCCGCAGTCGGATCGCCCAGCGCGCGCGCCGCCAGACCGTGCGCAACTTCATGAAAGACGATCGCGATCACCAGCGGGATGATCCACACGGCGGCGCGATAGATGATGGAATCGGGGTTCATCCCGGCGATCTAGGCGCTGCCGGCGCGCTTCGCTAGCGATCCCTCGGCCCGGGACGGATCAGTCGGCGGCGGACAGCGCTTCGGTGAAATGACGGCGGCACAGCGCGACATAGCGGTCGTTGCCGCCGACCTCGGTCTGCGCGCCTTCGGCCACCGCCCGCCCCTCGGCATCGACGCGCAGGTTCATCGTCGCCTTGCGCCCACAACGGCACACCGACTTGATCTCGACCAGCGAGTCGGCGAGCGCCAGCAACTGCGCCGATCCGGGGAACAGGCTGCCCCGAAAATCGGTGCGCAGTCCGTAGGCGAGCACCGGAACGCCCAGCACATCGGCGACCGAGGCGAGCTGATCGACCTGCGCCGCGGTCAGGAACTGCGCCTCGTCAACGAGCACGCAATGAACCGGGCCCTGGTCCATCTCCCGCTCGACATGCAGCCGCAGGTCGGTGTCGGCGGCGAAGCCGGTCGCTTCGGCATCCAGCCCGATCCGCGACGCGATCCGCCCCGCGCCCGAACGGTCGTCGAGCGCCGCCGTGAACAGCAGCGTTCGCATCCCCCGCTCGCGATAGTTGAAATCGGCCTGCAACAACGTGGTCGATTTCCCCGCATTCATGCTGGCATAATAGAAATAGAGCTTGGCCATGTCCCGCTTTTGCCGGGAAACCCGCCGCAGCGCCACGGCCTTGACAACGATCGCAGGCAGGCGGAGCGTCATATCAGGAGTGTGACGATGATGCGTTGGATTGCAGCCGCGATGGTGGCCCTTGTCCCTGCGGCCGACGCGGCGCCGGTAGCGCAGCACTACGCAGTCGATCCGACCAGTTCCGCCACCGCCCGCGTCGCTTTCTTCGGCGTGACCACCCGGCGCGCACGCTTTCCACACGTCGCAGGATCGGTCGCGATCGACCCTGCGGATCCTTCCAGGATCGCGATCGACGTCAGTCTCGACGCATCGGCGCTGACTGCGGACGACGACCTTACCCGCAATCGGCTGAGGGGTCCCGCATTCTTCGATGTCGCGCATACCCGGGAAGTCCGCTTCGTTGGCGGTCACCTGCGGCTGCTCGATCCGACCCACGCGACGATCGAGGGGACGCTCACCGCGCGCGGCGTACCGCGCCCGGTCACGCTCGACGTGGTGTTTTCTCGACCGATCTCTCAAACGGCGGCGACGCAGTCGCTGCACCTCAGCGGCCGCACGACGCTCGACCGCACCGATTTCGGAATGACGGGCTATCGCCTCATCGTCGGCCGCAGGGTGACCGTCGATCTCGACATCACGCTGCGCCAGCAATCCTGATCGCGTTTAGTCCGCGTCCGTATCATCGAGGTCGCGCGCCACCTTGGGGTCGCGCAGTAGCTGATCGATATGGCTGCCCTCGTCGAAGCTCTCGTCGGCCAGGAATTTGAGCCGAGCGGCATATTTCATCTTCATCCGCCCGGCGACCTCGCGCTGCAGATAGGCGGTGTTGGTGCGCAGCGCCTTGATCACCGCCTCCTCGTCCTTGCCCAGCAGCGGCTTCACGAAGACGGTGGCGTGGCGCAGATCGGGCGACATGCGCACTTCGGTCACGCTCACCACATGGCTGGCGAGCACATCGTCGTGCACCTCCCCGCGCGCAAGGATGTCGGACAGGATATGGCGCACCTGCTCGCCCACGCGCAGCAAGCGGACGGAGCGGGTTTCAGGGGTGTCGTTGTGCTTCATATTTCTCCCTCTCCCCGCTTGCGGGGAGAGGGCCGGGGAGAGGGGCAGTACGAGACTGCCACCGTCCGGCT
This sequence comes from Sphingomonas plantiphila, assembly GCF_046000505.1. Taxonomy (NCBI): domain Bacteria; kingdom Pseudomonadati; phylum Pseudomonadota; class Alphaproteobacteria; order Sphingomonadales; family Sphingomonadaceae; genus Sphingomonas; species Sphingomonas plantiphila. Next base: position 889,816 of record NZ_JBELQC010000001.1, read on the forward strand.
GAGGGACAGGCCCCTCTCCCAACCCTCTCCCCTGAAGGGGAGAGGGCTATTCGATCACAGCGTCCGTTCGCGCAGCTCGACCTCATAGGTTTCGAGATAGTCGCCCGGCTTGATGTCGGTGAAGTTCTGGCTGAACGTCACACCGCATTCCAGGCCGGCGCGGACTTCGGCGACATCGTCCTTGAAGCGGCGCAGCGACGCGATCTCGCCCTGGTAGATGATGACGTCGTCGCGCGTGATGCGGGCCTTGAGCGCCTTGCGGATCGCCCCGTCGGTGACCAACAGGCCGGCCGCCTTGCCATGCTTGCCGGCGCTGAAGACTTCCTTGATCTCGGCGCGGCCGACCACCGTCTCGAACGCCTCCGGACCAAGCTGCCCCGCCATGCCGGCGCGGATCTCGTCGGTGAGTTCGTAGATCACGTCATAATATTTGAACGCGACCTTGTGGCGATCGGCGATCTCACGTGCCTTGGCGTTCGGGCGAACGTTGAAGCCGATGATCGGCGCGCCCGAGGCCGCAGCCGCGTTCACGTCGCTCTCGGTGATGCCGCCGACGCCCGCGTGCAGCACGCGCGCCTTGATGTCGTCGGTGCTGATCTTGTTGATCGCCGCGACGATCGCCTCGACCGTGCCCTGGGTATCCGCCTTGACGACCAGCGGATATTCCATCGCCTGCTTTTCCTTGAGCGCACTGAACATGCTCTCGAGGCTCGCCGGGCTGGACGTGGTCCGCTTCTGCTGGATCACGCTGGCGCGATATTCCGCGACTTCGCGGGCGCGCGCCTCGTTCTCGACGACCTGCAGCAGGTCGCCCGCCATCGGCACGCCCGACAGGCCGAGCACCTCGACCGGGGTCGAAGGGCCGGCTTCCTTGATCTGGCGTCCCTTGTCGTCGACCAGTGCACGCACCTTGCCGCTCTCCGCACCGACGACGAACACGTCGCCGACGCGCAGCGTGCCGCGCGTCACCAGCACGGTCGCCACCGGGCCGCGACCCTTGTCGAGCTTGGCCTCGACCACATTGCCTTCGGCGGCGCGATCGGGATTGGCCTTGAGCTCGCTCAGCTCGGCCTGCAGCTGGATCTTCTCGATGAGGTCGTCGAGTCCGGTCTTCTTGAGCGCGGACACCTCGACGTCCTGCGTCTCGCCGCCCATCGCCTCGACCTGCACGTCATGCTCCAGCAGGCGCTCGCGCACCTTCTGGGCATTGGCCTCGGGCTTGTCGATCTTGTTGATCGCGACGATCATCGGCACGCCCGCCGCCTTGGTGTGGTTGATCGCCTCGATCGTCTGCGGCATCAGCCCGTCGTCTGCGGCGACCACCAGCACGACGATGTCGGTGACGTTCGCACCACGCGCGCGCATCTCCGAAAACGCCTCGTGGCCCGGGGTGTCGAGGAAGGTGATCTTCGACTTGTCCTTCAGCGTCACCTGATAGGCGCCGATATGCTGGGTGATGCCACCGGCCTCGCCGCGCACCACGTCGGTTCCGCGCAGCGCGTCGAGCAGGCTGGTCTTGCCGTGATCGACATGGCCCATGATCGTCACCACCGGCGGACGCGGCTTCAGCGCATCCTCGGCATCGGTATCGGTGTCGAGCACCAGATCGATGTCGCTGTCGCTGACGCGCACGATGTTGTGGCCGAATTCGGTAACCAGCAGCTCGGCGGTGTCCTGATCGATCGACTGGGTCAGCGTGACGGGCATGCCCATCTTGAACAGCGCCTTGACCAGGTCCGCGCCCTTTTCCGCCATGCGGTTGGCGAGTTCGGACACGGTGATCGTTTCCGGCACCTTGACGTCGCGGACCTGCTTGACCTGCGGCTCGCGCGGGCCGGAATGGCGGCGATGTTCCTTTTCACGCGCACGCTTGAGCGCCGCGAGGCTGCGCGCACGGGCACCATCCTCGCCACCCAGCGCGCGGTTGACGGTCAGCTTGCCGCCGCGGCGCTCGTCGCCCTTGCGATCACGCTGCTGCGGACGCTGCGGCTCGGGCGCACGCGCGGGGGCACGGTTCGGACCGAGATTGGCCGAACGCGGGCTGGCTGCCCCGCCACCGGTGGATGCGGACGGCGCAGGTGCCGCCGGCTCCGCCTTGGCGGGTGCCGGGCGCGGAATTTCGGGACGCTGAACCGGGGTGAAGCGGCGCGGCGCAGGGCGCGTCGGGTCGAGCTGCAGCGCGACCGGTTCGGGCGCGGCAGGCTCGGGTGCCGCCTTGGGGGCCGCGGGTTCGGGCTTGGCTTCCTCGACCGGCTCTGGCTTGGCCTCGACCTTGGGGGCCTTCGCCGCCTCGGCTTCGGCGCGCGCCTTTTCCTCGGCGCGACGCTGCTCGGCTTCGGCCGCCTCGGCGCGCTCGCGCTCCTCGCGCCGGCGCGCTTCCTCCAGCGCCTGCATGCGCTGTTCCTCGGCCTCGCGCAGCAGGCGTGCCTGGCGCTCCTGCGCGGTCTCGCCCGACGGAGCCGCCGGGCGCGGTGCGGGGGCGGGCGGCGGCGGTGCGGCAGCCGGTGCGGGCGGCGGCGGCGCGGCCTCTTCCTGCGGGGCTCCCGATTGCGGGCCCAGCACGCGACGGCGCTTCACTTCGACCACGACGGTGTTCGAGCGTCCGTGGCTGAAGCTCTGCTTCACCTTGCCGGTCTCGACCGTGCGCTTCAGCCCCAATGGCTGGCGCATTCCGAGTTTCGGCTTTTCGTTTTCGGTATCGCTCAAGTCTCTATCCTGCTTCTTCGTCGTTCGTCTGGTCGCCGCAATGGTCCGATGCGCCTTGTGCGTGGGTTACGCAAGGCTACGCGGCCGGTTCGGGTCCGATAAAATGGAGCAGACGGTCGAGTGCGTCGCGCACCCGACCCGCCGCTCTGGCGTCGGTGAGGCCAACATGTACCACATTTTCGCGGCCAAGGGCCAAGGACAATATGGTGCGGGGCAGCGGCAATGTGAACCCCGTGTCCCCCGAACCCTCCCGGTCGGTGCCTACACGCAGCGCCTGGTCGAGCTTGCGCGAGCCGTCGGCACCCGCATCCGACGCGTGCATCAACAGATGCAGCTTGCCCATCCGCCCCGCCTTTTCGATCCGCTCGCCGCCGATCACGACATGGCCGGCCTTCGCCTCCAGCCCCAACCGATCGAGGAACGCGCGCTCGAGCTGCGCGACGATCCGCGCGCCGAGATCGTCGGGAATCGCGATCTCGCCGGTCTTGAACGCGCGCGACAACGCCCCGCGCAGCTGCTTGCCGCTCGCATCCAGTTCGGCGCGGGTCACGCCGATCCATGCCCCGCGCCCGGGCGCCTTGGCGCGGACATCGGGCAGCACGTCGCCGTCGGGGGACAGCGCAAGCCGGATGAGCCCGTCGCGAGGCTGACCCTCGCGCGAGAGGATGCAGGTGCGGATGGGTGTCCCATCCGCACGCTGACGCTCCGTCAGTTCAGCGGTGCGCTCATTGTTCGGAGTCCGCAACAGCGTCCTCCTCACCGGCGGCGCCGGCTTCCTCGGCGGCGGCCGGCTCGTCTTCGAACCAGTGCGCACGCGCAGCCATGATGATCTCGTTGCCCTGCTCGTCGGTCAGGCCGTACTCGCCGAGCACGCCGCCCTTGTCGGCCTCGCGCACCGGCGCTGCCGGGCCATCGCCGCGACGGCGCGGCTCCGCACGCTTCTTGGCGACCAGCTCGTCGGTGGCGAGATCGGCGAGATCGTCGAGCGTCTTGATCCCGGCCTTGCCCAGCGTGACCAGCATCGCTTCGGTCAGATAGGGCATGGTCGCCAGATCGTCCTCGACGCCCAGCGCGCGCCGCGCTTCGCGGTTCGCTTCCTCGCGCCGCTCGAGCGCCTCGGCGGCGCGGCTCTGCAGCTCCTGCGCCAGATCGTCGTCGAACCCTTCGATGCTCGCCAGCTCGTCGATCTCGACATAGGCGACTTCCTCGAGCGCGCTGAAGCCTTCGGCCACCAGCAGCTGCGCGAGCGTCTCGTCGACGTCGAGCTCGTTCTGGAACATCTCGCTGTTGGCGACGAATTCCTGCTGGCGCTTCTCGCTCGAATCGGTCTCGGTCAGGATGTCGATCGCCTTGCCGGTCAGCTGGCTGGCGAGGCGGACATTCTGGCCGCGGCGGCCGATGGCGAGGCTCAGCATGTCGTCGGGAACGACCACTTCGATCCGGTCATCCTCTTCGTCGATCACGACGCGCGCGACATTGGCCGGCTGCAGCGCGTTGACGACGAAGGTCGCGGTGTCCTCGCTCCACGGGATGATGTCGATCTTCTCGCCCTGCATCTCCTGAACGACTGCCTGGACGCGGCTGCCCTTCATGCCGACGCACGCGCCCACCGGATCGATGCTCGAATCGTGGCTGATCACGCCGATCTTGGCGCGCGAACCCGGGTCGCGGGCGGCGGCCTTGATCTCGATGATCCCGTCGTAGATTTCGGGGACTTCCTGCGCGAACAGCTTCTTCATGAAGTCGGGATGCGCACGGGACAGGAAGATCTGCGGCCCGCGCGTCTCGCGCACGACCTTCAGGATCAGGCTGCGCACGCGGTCGCCGACGCGGACCACTTCGCGCGGGATCTGCGCGTCGCGGCGGATCACGCCCTCGGCGCGGCCCAGATCGACCACGACATGGCCGAACTCGACACGCTTGACGACGCCGGTGATGATCTCACCCTGGCGATCCTTGAATTCCTCATACTGGCGCTCGCGCTCCGCGTCGCGGACCTTCTGGAAGATGATCTGCTTCGATGCCTGCGCCTGGATGCGGCCGAATTCGATCGGGGGCAGCGGATCGACGATGAAGTCGCCGACCTTCGCGTCCTTCTGCAGCTTCTGCGCGCCCTTGAGGTCGACCTGCTTGAAATAGTCGTCGACCGCCTCGACCACCTCGACCACGCGCCACAGGCGCAGGTCGCCGGTGTTGGGATCGAGCTTCGCGCGGATGTCGTTCTCCACGCCATAGCGGTTCTTGGCGGCGCGCTCGATCGCGTCCTCCATCGCCTCGATGACGATCGCCTTGTCGATCATCTTCTCGCTCGCCACCGAATTGGCGATGGCGATCAGCTCGGCCTTGTTGGCGGAAATGGCGGTGGCCATCAGTCCTGTTCCTCTGCTTCGAATTCGTCTGCGCCCTCGGTGGAGAGCGGTTTGGTTGCGGCGATCAGCCGGTCGGTAATCACGAGCTTCGCGTCCTCGATCGTCGCGAAGGCGATATGGTGAGTCACGCCATGCCCGTCGATGATCGCGATTGTTTCGCCCTCAACCCCGGCAAGGTCGCCCTTGAACTGCTTGCGCCCGTCGATCTTCTCGGTGAGCGTGATGCGGGCCTCATGCCCCTTCCAGTCTTCGAAATCCTTGATCCGGGTCAGCGGCCGGTCGATTCCCGGCGAACTGACCTCGAGCCGGTAGGCTTCGGGGATCGGATCCTTGCCCGCCTCTTCCAATTCGTCCAGCCGGTCCGAGATGCGGCGCGACAGGTCGGCGCAATCGTCGATGTTGAGCTGGCGGGTGTCGGGCCGCTCGGCCATGATCTGGAGCGTACGGTCGCCTTCGCCGCCGAACAGCTTCACGCGCACCAGATCGAAGCCGAGCGCATGCGCCTCCGGCTCGATGATCGTGGTGAGGGCAGCGATATCCGCCAACGAACAAACTCCAAATGCACCGGAAACACCCCGTCGCCGCCGGACCCGGTGGGGCCGACCTCGCCAAGGTTTCCAATGTCGAGAACAACGTCCCTATACGCCCAAGCCGTGCGGACGGCAAGGATTTCGAGTCACCCCCGCTTTTCATGCGGCACCGGGTGATGCAACATCGTCTCGGCCGGCGCGTTGCGCCATCGTCATTTCCGGAGAATCCCATGCGCCCGCTGTCGATTGCCGCCCTGTCGCTCACGCTGTTCGCCTGTACCGGCGCGAGCCCGGGCAACGCTCCGGAGCCGGCCGCCGAGGCGTCGGGCCTGCCGTTCAAGGTCACCCCCGTCGCCGACTTCGACGCGCCCTGGGCGATGACCTTCCTGCCCGACGGGCGCATGCTGGTGACCGAAAAGGCGGGGCAGCTGGTGCTGCTGAGCGCCGACGGCAAGACCAAGACGATGGTGTCGGGCGTGCCCACGGTCGACAGCGCCGGGCAGGGCGGATTCATGGACGTGGTTCTCGCCCCCGATTTCGCCACCAGCAAGCGGGTCTATTTCAGCTTCTCCGAATCGGGTGCGGGCGGCAAGGGCGTGGTCCTCGCCCGCGCGATGCTGTCCGATGGCGACGCCCCGGCGCTGACCGGGGTCGAGCGGCTGTTCCAGGCGACGCCCTATGTCGAGGGGAATGGCCATTATTCGGGCCGCATCGCTTTTGCGCCGGATGGCAAGCACCTGTTCTTCACCAATGGCGAGCGCCAGAAATTCGACCCGGCGCAGGATCCCAAGGCGACGCTGGGCAAGGTGCTGCGCCTCACCCTCGACGGCAAGCCGGCCGGCGATCCGGGCTTGACCGCCAAGGGTTTCCACCCGGCCGTCTGGTCCTATGGCCACCGCAACCTGCTCGGCATCGCCTTCGACAAGGCCGGCAATCTCTGGGAGCAGGAAATGGGACCCAAGGGCGGCGACGAGGTGAATCTCGTCCTGCCCGGCCGCAACTATGGCTATCCGATCGTGTCCGACGGCGACCATTATGACGGCCGCGACATCCCCGATCACAGCACCCGCCCCGAGTTCGAGGCACCCAAGGTATCGTGGAACCCGGTGATCTCACCGGGCGGGCTGATCGTCTATTCGGGCAAGATGTTCCCGCAATGGGCAGGCGACCTGTTCATCGGCGGCCTCTCCAGCCAGGCGCTGGTCCGCGTCGACGTCGACGGAACCACCGCGGCCAAGGGCGATCAATGGCCGATGGGCGCCCGCATCCGCGAGGTCGAGGAAGGCCCCGACGGCGCGATCTGGGTGCTTGAGGATGGCGGACGCGGATCCGAAGGGCGCCTGCTCAAGCTGACGCGCGAGTAAGCGGCAACGGCGCGCCGCACTAAGGGACGCTACCCGATCAGAAAGTTCATCCGGGCGGCCGCCACCGGGCGGTCCGCGTCGTCCTGCCACGCGAACGCCTCGACATTCGCCACGCGGTTGCCCAGCCGGCTCACCTTGCCCTGCGCGCGCGTCGTCTTCTCGCGCCCGCCGCGCATGAAATCGACCGTGACGTTGACCGGCTTGATCCGCGCGTCGCCCCGCGATTCCTGTTCCAGCGCGTGCTTGAGCGCGACGATCGCCGCCATCTCCAGCAGCCCCGCCAGCGCGCCGCCATGCACGAAGCCCGGGCGTCCGAGCACATCCCCGCCGAACGGCATGGCAAGGACCGGCGCACCGTCCTGCGCTTCGACGACAAGGCCGAGCGTTGCGGCATAGGGCGGCAGCGACACACTCATGCCGCACCGTCCATGAACATGAAGGTGCCGGCCACGTGCGCGACGGGATCCTCCGCGTCGCCATCATGCGCGGTCCCGCGCACGAAGCCGACCGAGCGGGTCACGCGATAGCATTCGCCGCGTCCGATCACCGTGCGCCTTGCCGCCGCCGGGCGCAGATAGTCGACTCGCAGGTCGAGCGTCGCATGCGGCAGGAACCCGCCCCGCTTCATCCACACCGCGACGCTGGTCGCCATGTCGAGCAGCGTGATGATCGGCCCGGACGCCAGCACGCCGCGCTCGACATCGCCGATCAGCTTGGGATCGAACGGGAGGCTCAGTTCGCACCAGTCGGGCCCGTGCGCGCGATAGCCGATGCCCAGCGCGCTGCCGTGCCCGCCGACGCGCCGGGTGAAGAACGTCTCAGGATCGAACGGCATGGGCGGGGCGGACATCGCCATCGCGGTAGCCGCACGCCGCACGCGCCGCAACCCGGGCGCGCCGCGATCATAAGGCGGAATTAACTCTGCGCGTGCCGCCCCCTGTCCTAGCGTTGGGCGATCTCAACGGGGGGACCTGCCATGCTGACGCTCGCGCACGCCGACATTGCCGCTCTGGGGACGCAAGTCGCCACCCATGGCGCACTCCGCTCCGGCGAGGTAGCCGGGGACGAGATTTTCGAGATGATGGTGGCGGTCGTCGTGCTGGTCTATTCGACGCGGTGACGCCGGCACCGTTCGATCCGCGGGCCTATCCGGCGATTGCGGATGCCCATATCCGCTCGGCGGGGACCAATGCCGACTGGGCGCGTGTCACCCGCACCGCGGTCGACGCCAGCTTCGCCGGTGCCGAGACGCCCGGCGCGATCATCGCTGCCGGTCGCACCCTGCTCGCCGATCCCGGCTGGATCGAACCGCTGCTCGCCCCGATGATCGACGCGCTGCGCGGCGACCCGTGGTTCGCACCCGGCTTCAGGGTGAACCGCGACGTACTGCGCACCGGCATCATCCTTTCCGACTGCGCGCAGGCGACGGTGTCCGTGACGGTGACCGACGCCGTCGCGCTGGCGCAGCTTCAGCGACCCGGCACGGTCGTGATCGCCGGGCGCTGGTCGATCACCCGCTATGTCCGCGGCGGACAGGCGCTTATGCAGCGCTGGCGCGCGCGCGCGCTCGAACCCGGCTTCAGCGCCGGCACCGCCCAGCCGGCCCGCCCGCTGGCGACCCGAGCGCTGCACGATGGCGACATCCTGGTCCAGTCTCCCCGCGAAGGGCATCTGATCGTCGCAGCGCGCAGCGACATCGTGGCGCTGACCGTCACCGCGAAGCGGGGCGCGGCGCCGTTGATGTGCGAATATGCGACTGGCGATGGCGCATTCGTCCGAACCGCATGCGGCGACGAGCGCACGGCGCGCGCTGAACTGCTGCTCGCTTTCCTGCGTGCCAGCGGCAGGTGCGACGCGGCGCCACGGTTCGAACAGGAGAGTCGGCACCCGGCCTTTCACCAGCGCTGGTCGGCGATGCGCGAATGGCTGATGCTCGACGCCCGCGCTGCACGCCCACGACTGGCGGAGATGGCCGACAGCGATCCCAACGCGGAGGTCCGTGCCGCCGCCGCGGCGACGCTTGCCAGGCTCGACCCGATGCTGGCACCGCCATGCCCCGCCTGATCGATCCCGGCGCCGGTGCCGCGATCACGCTCGACGAACTGGTCGACGCGCTCGCATCCAGCCCGGTCGATCCGCAGGACGAGGACGCGTTTGCCGCGCTTGGGCCGCTGCTCGCACGGCTCGGCCGCAACCCGACCTTCCTCGCCGATCTCGCGATCGACGAGCTCAAGGCGCGCTGCGCCAATCAGAGCGCGGTAAACGGCTATGGCCCGCAGGTATTCCTGCTGCGCCCGCCGGTCGGCCGCTTCGTCCTGCGCGCCAATTTCTGGCCTGCCGGGCACGATGCGGTCGTCCGCGCGAGCGGCGCGGCACCGTTCTTCTACGGCTTTCCGCACGACCATAATTTCCCGTTCCTCACCTATGGCTATCTCGGTCCGGGCTATTGGAGCGATTATTACGAGCGTGCGCCCGACGATCCCGCGCAGCCGCCCCGGTTCGTCGGACGCGCGCGACTGGAGCCGGGCCAGCTGATGCTCTATCGCATGTGCCGCGACGTCCATTCGCAATTGCCGCCAGACGCCTTCTCGGTCTCGCTCAATATTCTGGGCCAGCATCCGGCGAGCCCGTGGATCGACCAGTATCGCTTCGATATCGCGCGCGGGACGATCGCCGCAGGGCTGACCACCGCCCCGGCCGAGGGGCTCGTCGCGCTTGCCGCGCATCTCGGCGGCGGCAACGGGCTCGACCTGCTCGATCATCTGATACGCACCCACCCGCACCCGCGCATGCGCGCCACCGCAATCGCCGCGCTGGCCTCCGCCCGGCAGGGCCGCGCCGATGCGCGCGCGTTGCGCGACGGCACCGGCCTCGATCCCGCCACTTCGGACACATCTGCGGCAGACAGGGGCAGCCCGCATCTCCGACAACCGGCCGGTGGCGCCGGTGATTCTCTCCGAAATCGATATTCCGCGGCTTGACCGCGCAGTTCGGGCGCGCGGCTATCGGCTGGAGATCGGTCCGCCGACCTTCCCGCCCCAGGTCGCCGCGGTGCTGCGCCGCTGGCACGACGGGCTGGCGATCGATACCGCTCCCGTGCCCCAGATCGCCATCGCCCGCTCGCGCCACGAACTGCCAGCGGCGCTGGATGCGGGGGCGGCCGATGCGGTCGCGGATCCGGTCGATCCCGAGGAACTGGCCGCGCGGCTCGATGCGCGCGTGCGCACGCACGCTCCCCAGCCGCTGCGCATCGGCGACCTGACGATCGATCCGATCGACCGCAGCGCGAAGCGCGGCGAAACCCGGATACCGCTCGTCCCGCGCGAATATGCGCTGCTCCGCTACCTCGCCGAGCGACGCGGGCGCTTCGTCACGCGCGACGAACTGCTGAAATGCGTGTGGCGGTTGCGCTTCGACCCCGGCACCAATGTCGTCGCGGTGCATGTCTCGACTCTGCGCGCCAAGCTCGACCGTCCCTTCGGCACGACGATGCTGCGCAGTCACAAGGGACTCGGCTACTGCCTCGATGCGGGTTAGCGTGGCCCGATCATCAGGAGAGGACCACCATGACCGAACAGCGCGTGACCATCGATTTCGCCGACGGCATCGCCGATGTTCGTCTGAACAGGCCCGACAAGATGAACGCGCTCGACCCCCCGATGTTCTCCGGCATCGCCGATGCGATCGACCGGCTGGCCGGAATGGCCGGGCTGCGCGCCGTCATGCTGTCGGGCGAAGGCCGGGCGTTTTGCGCCGGGCTCGACATGGCCAGCATGGCCGGGGGCGGCACCGGGCTCGACATTCACGCGCGCAGCCATGGCGATGCGAACCTGTTCCAGCATGTCGCCTGGGGCTGGCGCACTTTGCCCGTGCCGGTGATCGCGGCGGTGCATGGCATCGCCTTTGGCGGGGGCTTGCAGATCCTGTCGGGCGCCGACATCCGCATCATGGCGCCCGATACCCGCTGTTCGATCATGGAGATGAAATGGGGGATCGTCCCCGACATGGCGGGCTATGCGCTGTGGCGGACGACGGTGCGCGACGATGTGCTGCGCGAGCTCAGCTATACCGCGCGCGAGTTTGCGGCGGAGGAGGCGCAGCAGCTCGGCTTCGTCACCCGCCTCGCCGACGATCCGCGCGCCGCCGCCATGACCCTTGCGCGCGAAATCGCCGGACGTAATCCACAGGCGATACGCGCCGCCAAGCGGCTCGCCAATCTCGCCGCCGACGCCGCTGCGGGTCCGATCCTGGCGGCCGAGAGCGCCGAGCAAGCCAAGCTGCTGCGCTCCCCCAATCAGATGGAGGCGGTAATGGCGAACATGCAGAAGCGTCCGCCGAACTTCACCGACTGAGGCTTCCAATCCTCGCTCTCACGCGATATGGGATCACCATACCCGATATACGAAAGAGAGGATGTCCATGCGCGAAGCCGCGATCGTTTCCACCGCCCGGACGGGCATCGGCAAGGCCTATCGCGGCGCGTTCAACGCGACCGAGGCGCCGGTGCTTGCCGGCCATGTGATGAACGCCGCGGTCGAGCGTGCAGGGATCGATCCGGCGCGGATCGACGACATCTTCTGGGGCGTCGGCAACCAATGGGGCACGCAGGGGGGCAATGCCGGGCGCATGGCCGTGTTCGCCGCCGGGCTGCCGCAGAGCGTTCCGGCCTTCACGCTCGACCGCAAGTGCGGCTCCGGCCTCACCGCGCTCGCGCTCGCCGCGCGCTCGATCATCGCGGGCGATATCGACGTCGCGCTCTCGGGCGGGATGGAATCGATCAGCCTGACGGTGAACAAGGACGCGCCGCGCTTTCGCAACGAGTCGGTGCTGGCGCGCGAGCCGCACGCCAACATGGCGATGATCGAGACCGCTGAGATCGTCGCCGAACGCTACGGCATCAGCCGCGAGCGCCAAGACGCCTATGGCGCGCAGAGCCAGCAGCGGGCCGAGGCGGGCCTCGCCAACGGCGCCTTCGCCGAGGAGATCGTGCCGATCACGGTCGAGAAGGCAATCTTCGACAAGGAGGGCAACCGCACCGGCAGCGAGACCGTCACGGTGACGCAGGACGAGGGCATCCGCCCCGGCACCACCGTCGAGGCGCTGGCAGGCCTCAAGACGGTGTGGAAGGGCGGACAGGTCATCGAGGAAGGCCGTAACATCACCGCCGGCAACGCCAGCCAGCTGTCCGACGGCGCCGCCGCGCAGATCGTGATGGACCGCGCCACCGCGCAGGCCGAAGGCAAGGACATTCTCGGCATCTATCGCGGCTTCCAGGCGGCGGGCTGCGCGCCCGAGGAAATGGGCATCGGCCCGGTGTTCGCGATCCCCAGGCTGCTCGACCGCGCCGGGCTCAGCGTCGCCGATATCGGGCTGTGGGAGCTCAACGAGGCGTTCGCCAGCCAATGTCTCTATTGCCGCGACCATCTCGGCATCGATCCCGAGCGGTACAACGTCAATGGCGGCGCGATCGCGGTCGGCCACCCGTTCGGCATGACCGGCGCGCGGCTGATCGGCCATGCCCTCATCGAAGGGCGCAAGCGCGGCGTGCGCTGGGTCGTCGTGTCGATGTGCACCGCCGGCGGCATGGGCGCCGCCGGGCTGTTCGAGATCGTCTGAGTTTCTGCTTACGGCACCGGCCCACTCCCCACCCGGCCACCCAACGACAGTGTATTCTATGGGTGGCCGGGTGGGGAGTGGGCCGGTGCCGCTTCAGCTTTGCTGAAAATACTTCTAGACGCGGCGCATGAAGCTTCGTCTCGGTACCCGCGGTTCGCCGCTCGCGCTCGTTCAGGCCCAGTCCGTCCGCCATGCGCTGCTTGCCGCGCATGGCTGGGGCCCCGATGCGGTCGAGATCGTCGAGATCCGCACGACCGGCGACCGGGTGCAGGATCGCGCGCTCGCCGAGATCGGCGGCAAGGCCTTGTGGACCAAGGAACTCGACCGCGCGCTGCTCGGTGGCGAGATCGACATGGCGGTCCATTCGATGAAGGATGTCGAGACGATCCGGCCCGATACCATCGCGGTCGCCGCAATGCTGCCCCGCGCCGACGTGCGCGACCGGCTGATCGGTGCGGACTCGATCGACGCGCTGCCGCACGGCGCCCGCATCGGCACCAGCTCGCCGCGCCGCGCCGCGCAGATGCGCCGCATCCGCCCCGACCTGTCGATCGTCCTGCTGCGCGGCAATGTCGCGACGCGCAAGGCCAAGGTCGCCGCCGGAGAGGCCGACGCCACCCTGCTCGCCGCCGCCGGGCTCGACCGGCTGGGCGAACCCAATTTCGGGGTCGCGATTCCGGTCGATATGATGCTGCCCGCGCCGTCGCAGGGCGCGGTCGGGGTCGAGGTGCGCGCCGACGACCTCGACACGCGGATGCATCTCGCCGCAATCGCCCACCCCGCGACCGAGGCGTGCGTCTGGGCCGAACGCGGCGTGCTCGCCGCGCTTGCCGCGGACTGTCATTCGCCGGTCGGGGCGCTCGCGACGCTCGAACCCGACGGGATGCGGCTGCGCGCGGAGATCCTGACCGAGGATGGCAGCGAGCATGTCCGCGTCGACCGCTCCGGCCTCGCCGGCACCGCGCACGAAGCGGCGCAGGTCGCGCAGGACCTGCTGGCCGGTGCGTCGCCCGGCCTGCGCAGCCTGTTCGGCCATTGACCCGCCCGATCGTCATCCTGCGCCCGCAGCCGGGCACCACGACAACGGCACAACGCGTACGCGCGGCGCAGCTCGATCCGATCGCCATCCCGCTGTTCGTCGTCGTGCCGCTCGACTGGACCCCGCCCGATCCGAGTGCGTTCGATGCCCTGCTGTTCAGCAGCGCCAACGCGCCGCGTCACGCCGGACCGGGTCTTGCCGCGCTGGCGCACCTCCCCGTCGTCGCGGTCGGCCCCGGGACCGCGCACACCGCACAGTCCGCCGGGTTGACGGTGATCGAGACCGGAAACCAGGATCTCGCAGCGCTGGTCGCGCGCCAGCCCGCGCATCAAAGGCTGCTCTGGCTCGCCGGCCGCGACCGTATCGCGCTCACCCACCCCGCAATCCGCAAGATCATCCCGGTTTACGCCAGCGAGCCAGTTCGACTCACCCTCGCCGATGCGGATCGCATGGCGGGTGGCGTCGTGCTCATCCACTCGTCGCGCGCGGCCCGTCAACTGCGCGCCGAACTCGACCGGCTGGGCCTGCCCCGCACATCGATCCGGGTTGCAGCGATCAGCGCGCGGGCGGCCAACGCGGCCGGCACCGGCTGGGAGCGCATCGCCGTCGCCGCCGCGCCTAATGACGCCGCATTGATCGCCGTCGCGCGCAGCCTTGCGATTGACCCCTGACCGCATCGGGAGAATAAGCAGGCCATGACCCCCGACGCCCCGGTTTCCGCGCCGCCCGCTCGCGGCAACAGCTTCCTCTTCCTGCTGGCCGCCATCCTGATCGCCTTCCTTGCCGGTCTGGCGCTGATGGCCGCGCTGTTCCGGTTCGGCGGCTGGGGCGAGCCGTCGGGCAATCCCGCCGACGTCGTACCCGTCGCGGTACAGCCCGCAATCTCCACTCCGCCGGTGGCCCCGGCCGGAACCGACCTTGCCACGCTGTCGGCCCGCGAACAGGCACTCGCGGCCCGGCTCGACGCACTCGACAACCGCTTGCGCGCGACCGACTCGGATTCGCGCCAGGCGGCGAACCAGGCTGCGCGTGCCGAGGCGATGATGCTGGTGTTCGGCGCGCGCCGGGCGCTCGAGCGCGGGCAGGAACTGGGCTTCATCGACCGCGAACTGCGCCGCCGGCTCGGTCCGGTCGAGCCGCAGGCAGTCGCCACCGTGGTCCGCGCGGCCGCCGAGCCGGTGACGCTGGAGGATCTGCGCCTCGCTTTCGATCAGATCGCGCCGCGCCTGTCGACGTCGGAGCCCGATGACGGCTGGCTACACGCGGTCCAGCGCGAGCTCGCCAATCTGGTGATCGTACGCAAACAGGATTCGCCCAGCCCGCATCCGCGCGAGCGGCTCGCCCGCGCGCGCCGCCTGCTCGCCCAGGCGCATGTCGCGGCGGCACTCGCCGAAGTGTCGCGCCTCCCCGGCGCACAGGGGGCGGAAAGCTGGATGGCGGCCGCCGGGCGCTATATCGAAACCCGCCGCGCGCTCGATCGCTTGGAGGAGGCGGCGATGAACCTGGCCACCCGGCCCGTGCCCGCCCAGGCCCCGGCACCCCGGTAACCGATTTTTTAGGAGAGACACATGGCCACGATGGGCCGGTTCGACTGGCAGGACCCGTTCGCGCTCGACGCGCAGCTGACCGACGAGGAGCGGATGGTTCGCGACGCCGCGCGCGGCTATGCGCAGGAACGCCTGCTGCCACGCGTCACCCGCGCATTTCTCGACGAGAATTTCGAACGTGAGATCATGTCGGAAATGGGCCAGCTGGGCCTGCTCGGGCCGACGATTCCCGAAACCTATGGCGGCGCCGGGCTCGGCTATGTCGCCTATGGCCTGGTCGCGCGCGAGGTCGAGGCGGTCGACTCGGGCTATCGCAGCGCGATGAGCGTGCAGTCGAGCCTCGTGATGCACCCGATCCATGCCTATGGGACCGAGGCGCAGAAGCGGAAGTATCTGCCCAAGCTCGCCAGCGGCGAATGGGTCGGCTGCTTCGGCCTGACCGAACCCGATGCGGGCAGCGACCCCGGCGGCATGCGCACCCGCGCGGTCAAGATCGACGGCGGCTACAAGCTGACCGGGTCCAAGATGTGGATCACCAACTCGCCGATCGCCGACGTCTTCGTCGTCTGGGCGAAGAGCGACGAACATGGCGGCGGGATCAAGGGCTTCGTCCTCGAAAAGGGGATGAAGGGCCTCTCGGCCCCCAAGATCGAGGGCAAGCTGAGCTTGCGCGCCAGCATCACCGGCGAAATTGTGATGGACGGGGTCGAGGTGAGCGAGGATGCGCTGCTTCCCGAGGTGCAGGGGCTCAAGGGTCCGTTCGGCTGCCTCAACCGCGCGCGCTACGGCATTGCCTGGGGCACGATGGGCGCGGCGGAAGCGTGTATGCAGGCCGCGCGGCAATACACGCTCGACCGCGCGCAGTTCGGCCGTCCGCTCGCCGCGACGCAGCTCGTCCAGCTCAAGCTGGCGAACATGGAGACCGAGATCGCGCTCGGCCTGCAGGCGGCGCTGCGCTGTGGCCGGATGTTCGACGAGGGCACGCTGGCGCCCGAGGCGATCAGCATCATCAAGCGCAATAATTGCGGCAAGGCGCTCGATATCGCCCGCGTCGCGCGCGACATGCACGGCGGCAACGGCATTTCCGCCGAATTCCACGTCATGCGCCACGCGATCAACCTCGAAACGGTCAATACCTATGAGGGCACGCACGACGTCCACGGCCTGATCCTGGGTCGCGCGATCACCGGGATTGCCGCGTTTTGATCTGCGGTTCAGCAGAGCTGAGTCGGGCGGCACCGGCCCGCTCCCCCACCCGGCCACCCAATCAGGTTACGCTGTGGGTGGCCGGGTGGGGGAGCGGGCTGGTGCCGGTCCGGCATAGCCGGACACCGAATCCATGACACCGGATCGGCAGCCGACGCTGCACGGCGAATTGGTCACGATTCGCCCGCTGCGGCCCGACGACTGGGACGCGGTGTACGCCGTCGCCTCGGACCCGCTCGTCTGGGAACTGCACCCGGTCAAGGAGCGCTGGCAGGAGCCGGTGTTTCGCAAGTTCTTCGACGAAGCGCTGGCATGCGGTGGTGGGCTGGCGATCCTCGACAAGGCGACCGGCGCGGTGATCGGGTCGAGTCGCTACGATTTCTGGGTTCCGGAAGAGGACGAGATCGAGATCGGCTGGACCTTCCTCGCCCGCGCCTATTGGGGTGGGACCTATAATCGCGAGGTCAAGCGGCTGATGCTCGACCATATCCATCGCTTCGTGAACCGCGTCGTCTTCCTCGTCGGGCAGGATAACCATCGCTCGCGCGGCGCCATGGCAAAGATCGGCGGGACGCTGATTCCAGGGCGCAATCACCGCGGCGGCGGACAGGTCTTCCCCGACCATGTCGTCTACGAGATCTGCCGACCATGAAACCGCTCGCCGGGATCAAGGTGATCGAGCTCGCGCGCATCCTCGCCGGGCCATGGTGCGGCCAGTTGCTCGCGGATCTCGGCGCCGAGGTAATCAAGATCGAGCGCCCGGGCGCCGGCGACGATACCCGCCACTGGGGCCCGCCCTTCCTCCACGACGCCGATGGCACGAACTGCGACGCGGCCTATTATCACTCGGCCAATCGCGGCAAGACCGCGCGCTTCATCGACATCGCCACTCCCGAAGGACAGGCCGAGGTCCACGCGCTGGTCGCCGATGCCGATGTCGTGATCGAGAATTACAAGGTCGGCGGTCTCGTCAAATACGGGCTCGATCATGCCAGCCTCAGCGCACTCAACCCGCGCCTGATCACCTGCTCGATCACCGGCTTCGGCCAGACCGGGCCTTACGCTCACCGCGCCGGCTATGATTTCATCATTCAGGGCATGGGCGGGATCATGTCGCTGACCGGCGAGCCCGACGGCGCCCCGCAAAAGGCGGGGATCGCCTATGCCGACATCTTTACCGGCGTCTATTCCGCCGTCGCGATCCTCGCCGCACTGCGCCAGCGCGACGCGACCGGAACCGGCGCGCATATCGACATGGCGCTGCTCGACACCCAGGTCGCGGTGCTCGCCAATCAGGCGCTCAACTGGATGGCCAACCCGGCCAAGGTGCCGCACCGCATGGGCAACGGCCACGCCAACCTCGCCCCCTATCAGGCGTTCACCGCCAGCGACGGCGACCTGATCATCGCGGTCGGCAATGATTCGCAGTTCCGCAAATTATGTGCCGTGCTCGGCCTGTCGCTCGCCGACGACCCCGATTTCGCGACCAACCCCGCGCGGGTGCGCAACCGCGCGCGGCTGATCGCGCCGATCCAGGCGGCGGTGGCGGAATGGTCCAAACAGGCGCTGTCCAACGCGCTCGAGGCGCAGGGCGTTCCCGCCGGGCCGATCAATACGGTGGACGAGGTGTTCGCCGATCCTCAGGTGGTCGCGCGCGGGATGGCGATCGCGGCGGGAGGATTGCCCGGCGTCGCCAGCCCGATCGTGATCGACGGTCAGCGCATGGTCTCCGACCGCGCCAGCCCGGCACGGCCGCAGACCTAGTCGCGAACCAGTTCCGCCGCGCGCAGCGTCGCCGCGCGGGTATCCGCGGCCAGCCGCTTGACCTCGGTCGCGACCACGGCGAAGCCCTGACCGGCATCGCCCGCCCGCGCCGCCTCGATCTGGGCATTGAGCGCGAGCAGGTTGATCCGGCTCGCAATCTCCTCGATCGACGTCATGATCGTCGCCAGCCGTTCGCGGATCTCGCCCTCGCGCGCACGGACCGCACTGATATCGGTGGCGATCTTGACGATCTTGGTCACCACGTCCCCCGCCCCGAGCACCGGCGTATAGGTCGCCTGCATCCACACCGTGCGCCCGTCGCGTGCGACGCGGCGGCACTCGACCGCCTCGAACTCGCCCGCGCGCAGCCGGGCCCACAGCGCGGCATAATCGGTGCTCGCGACGAATGCAGCTTCGCAGAACAGGCGATGATGCCGCCCCTCCAGCTCCGCGGCGGCATAGCCCATCGTGCGCAGGAAATTGGCGTTGGCGGAGAGGATGCCGCCCTGCGGATCGAATTCGGCGACCAGAAGCGAGCGATCGATCGCATCGAGCTTCGAACCGTCCTCGCCGGTCTCTTCAATCGATCGTGCCAGCACCATGAATGATCCGTCCAAAACTGGCGGAAACCCTTGTGACAGATCGGCGCGTTTACAAACCCCCGCGCTACTCAAACCGGTCGTCGGTCAGCAAGGCGTGCGCGCAGCGCGGCGCGCGCCGCGGTCGTGCGCGCCTCGGTCGACATCGCAAACAGCCAGGCGATGCCGGCCACCACGATCAGGATCGCCGCGACCGCCAGTCCGGTCGTCGCGGTAGGCGCGAGACGCTGGGCGCCCACGATCGATCCGGCGATGATCGCCATCACCGGAAAGTGAATCGCATAGAGCGAGAAGCTCGCCCGCGCGCCATAGGACGCCGCCGGGCGAAGGATCGAGAGAACCGGCGGCGCGGTGCGCAACAGGGTGAAGAGGAACATCGCGAACGCCGCCGCCTCCAGTGGATCCTCGATGCTGAAGTCGCCCGTCCTGCCCCACAGCAGCACGCCCGCGCACACCAGTCCCGCGACGATCGGCGACCAGCCCGACAGCCGCCACGCCCGCGCCCGCGCGCGCTCCTCGGCAAAATGCAGCGCGGCACCGCACATCCAGCTAAGGAAGCCAAAGGTCAGGCCCGGGCTGACCAGTCCCATCGCAAGCACCGGCAGCGCCAGCGACGGGCGCTTGGTCCGGAACGAGAGGTACAGCGCGGGAAACCACAGATAATACCAGAATTCGTAGGCAAGGCTCCACAGCGGCCCGTTGCTACCGAACGGCGGGACGATCAGATGCTGCAGGAACAGCACATTGCCCAGCAGCGCGCCCGGCGTCAGCGAGACGTTCAGGTCCTGCGTAAACACCCAGGCCCCGGTCAGCCCGCGATGGGTCGGAAGCGCGAGCCAGTGGAATGCGACCCAGTCGAGCACTCCGCCGATCGCCAGCGCGGGCAGCAACACGACACCCAGACGCGCGATCCGATCGATCAGATAATCGTCCCAGCGCCAGCCCCGCGCCACGCGCCCGGTCACGCTGCGTGCGATCCAATAGCCGCTGAGCACGAAAAACAGGATCACCGCCGAATGCGCGAAGCCGGCCAGAAAATAGCCCGCGCGGATCAGCAGCGATCCGGTCGGCCGGTAATCCTCGATCAGCAGGCCCCACAGGTGCCCGAATGCGACCGTCAGCGCGAGCGCCGCGCGCGTCGCGTCCATGTAGACCCAGGCCGGTCGGGTCGACTCCGGCGTCTCCGCCTCGGGCACGGTCAGCCGCGCACCCGTGTCGCCAGCGCCTGCGCCCCCGCGGGCGCGCGGACCTTCCCCCCATGGATGAAGAAGACGAAGGTGTCGCGCGGCGTTTCGGGCGGCGCGCGATCCTCGACATAGGGCAGCCCGGCAGGCCGCCCGCCCGCCGCCCAGCATCGCGCCGCCTCGGCCCAGTGGTCCAGTTCGGGCTCGGGATAGCAGAGCGGATTGTCGTCCGCGCCCGATTCGAGCCGCACATAGACGAAATCGCCGGTCACATCGGCGATCGCGGGATAGTCGGGCGAATGGGCATAGACGATCGCGACCCCCGCATCGCGACACATCGCAACGAACTCGGGTACCGCGAAGCTCTCATGCCGCACCTGCACCGCATGGCGCAGCGCCACGCCGTCCTGCGACGCGGGCAGCAGCTTCAGGAACGCGCCGAAATCGTCCGCGTCGAATTTCTTGGTCGCCATGAACTGCCACAGGATCGGGCCGAGCCGGTCGCCCAGCTCGACGATCCCCTGCCCCACGAATTTCGCGACCGAGTCGCCCGCGTCCGCAAGGACCTTGCGATTGGTGCAGTAGCGCGAGGCCTTTACCGCGAACACGAACCCGTCCGGAACGCTCGCCGCCCACCCGGCAAAGGTCGCGGGCTTGAACCCCGAATAATAGGTGCCGTTGATCTCGATCGCGGAGAGCTGCCGACTGGCGAATTCCAGCTCCTTCTTCTGCACCAGTCCGTCGGGATAAAAGGTCCCGCGCCACGGCTCGAAGGTCCAGCCGCCGATGCCGGTGCGAATGGGTGCCGGGGGTGCAGTGCGTGTCATGGCGCGTATCTAGCGCGCCGCCGCATCCCCGCACATCACGAAATACGCGTCCAGGTCTGCGATTTGCAGATGAAGCCGAGCACGCATCCCTTGCCGATCATCGCATCGCCCTCGATCCGCATATGGCCTGAGAAGGTGCGGTTCATGTCGGGGACGAACACGCGCCCCTTGAACTGACCCGGCCCTACGCGTCGAAACTCGCGGAACAGGTCTGCGCCGATGAGCTTGTCGGTGCCGCCCTTGCGCGCGTCGGCCTTGGCCTTCTCGCTCGCCCAGATGACCGTGCCGCACATGCGGTCGCCGCCGCACGGGGTCAGGCGGATATGGACGCTGTTCGACGGATTGCGCCACTCGCTCTGGGCAAGCCCGGCGATGCCTTTGCCATTGCCCGAAGCGGTCGCAGTGAGCGGCGTGACCGCCATTGCCGCGCCGGCCAGCGCGGCCAGCCAGCGAATCGGACGCGCAGTGCGTCGCACCTGTGCCTTGTCCTGCATGGTTGAACCTCCTGTGCCTGTCCGGCCACAGCTGCGCGACCGGAAACTCCGTTTGAACAGATAATTAGGTACGTGGCCGGGCGGGAAAAGGGCGGGAAAGGGGCAGTGTTCGAAACGACGCGTTCACGAATAGACGGTGTTCGGGCGTGAGCGACCGAAGACGGGACGGCGCCGCACGCTGCCCT
The DNA here is from genome assembly GCF_046000505.1 of Sphingomonas plantiphila. NCBI lineage: Bacteria > Pseudomonadati > Pseudomonadota > Alphaproteobacteria > Sphingomonadales > Sphingomonadaceae > Sphingomonas > Sphingomonas plantiphila. The sequence goes on from NZ_JBELQC010000001.1 coordinate 911,246, forward strand.
CCAGGGCCTGTACTCGATCATCTAACGGAAGAGTCCTGCGCGATCGGCGCGGAAAACTGGAGCGGGCGAAGGGATTCGAACCCTCGACCCCAACCTTGGCAAGGTTGTGCTCTACCCCTGAGCTACGCCCGCTCGCTGGCGCCGATGTGCCCGCTCGGAAGGCCGAGGGGGCGGGGCAAGGTGGCGGCCTCTAGCAGCGGGTTTCGGGGTCTGCAAGTGTGAAGTTGCGAGACAGCGCGATTGACGCGCGGGGGGTTGGCCCGGGCGGCCGCAGCGCCCAAATAGGGCGCGACCCGTTTCTTCGAACGACAAGGGATTCGCCGTGGCCACGCTTGGACTTTCGCCTGCAGACAAGGACGCCGTCGAGGCATTTCGCCGGGACGTCGCCGAACCGTCGATGACGAAGCTCGTCATCCTCGATTTCTGGGCCGAATGGTGCGGGCCGTGCAAGGCGCTCGCCCCGGTGCTGGAAAAGGTCGCGGCGGACTATGCCGACAAGGGCGTGATGCTCGCCAAGATCGACGTTGACGCCAACCAGTTCATCGCCGCGCAGTTTCAGGTCCGCTCGATCCCGACCGTCTATGCGATGTTCCAGGGCCAGCTGGTCGCCGACCTGACCAATGCGCGCACCGAATCGCAGCTCAAGGCGATGCTCGACCAGATCCTCAAGCAGATTCCGGTGCAGAGCGACGCCGCCGATCAGGCCGCCGAACTCGAACCGCTGCTGGCGATGGGCGATGAGGTGCTGGCGGGCGGCGAGACCGAACGCGCACTCTCGATCTTCGAACAGATCGCCGAAATCGCGCCGGACAATGCCCAGGCGGCTGCTGGCCGCGCCCGCGCGCTGACCGCGCTGGGGCGCCTCGACGAAGCCGGTGCCGTGCTCGACGCGCTGCCCGACGATGCCGCCAAGGCGCCCGAGGTCGAGCGCGCCCGCGCCGCGCTCAGCATCGCGCAGGAGGCTCCGGCGGCTGCGGACGACGGCGAACTGGGCGATCTGCGCGCCAGGGCCGCGGGGGGCGACATGCAGGCCCGCTACGAACTCGCCGGCGCGCTGATGGGCAGCGACCGCGAGGGTGCGGCCGAAACATTGCTGGCGATGATCGCCGAGGACAAGGAGTGGAACGAGGGCGCCGCCCGCGCGCGCCTGCTCAAGCTGTTCGAAGCGGTCGGGCTCGAAGACCCATGGGTCTCGGCGCAGCGCCGCAAGCTCTCCGCCATCTTGTTCGGATGAGCGCGACGCGGCTCTCGATCTTTCCGCTGCCCGGGGCGCTGTTGTTTCCCGGCATGCACCTGCCGCTGCACATTTTCGAGCCGCGCTATCGCGCGATGATGACCGATTCGCTCGCGCGCGACCGACGGATCGCGATGATCCAGCCGAAAGCCGGGGGCGAAAAGCCGCCGCTGTTCGAGATCGGCTGTGTCGGCCGCATCGCCGATGTCGAGGCGCTGGAGGATGGCCGCTTCAACGTCGTGCTGGAGGGGCTGTCGCGCTTCCGCATCCTGCGCGAGCTGGAGGTGACCACGCTGTTCCGCCAGGTCGAGGCCGAACTGATCGCCGACCCGGAGCACGAAACGCTGTCGATGGGCGAACGCGCCGCGCTCGAACTCGAATCGCGCCGCTTCGCCGAACTCCAGGGCTATGCAGTCGACTGGAACGCGGTGACCCGGCTCGACGACACCAGCCTGGTCAACGGCATCGCTCAGATCGCCCCCTTCGACCCCGCCGCCAAACAGGCGCTGCTGGAAACCGACCGGCTGGGCGACCGCGCCGAGCTGATCATCCAGCTGATGCAGTTCTTCGGCCGGCACGAGGGGGAAGAGGGGACGTTGCAGTAGGGCAAATCCTCCCCGGAACGGGGAGGGTGACCATCCGAAGGATGGTGGAGGGGGCTTACGGCAAGCGACTTACCTAAAGGAGGCCCCCCTCCATCAGCGAGTCGCGCTGCCACCTCCCCGTTCCGGAGAGGATTTAGCTACGCCATCTCCCCATGCAGCAATCGCGGCACCTTGCCCGATTCGCCGCGCGCCTCGCTCATGAACCAGTTCTTGAGCGCCGGCACCTTGTCCACCGCCGACAACCCGAACCGCCGCGCCGCGTTCGCTGTCGCGCCCGGAATCCCGAACAGATGCGTCAGCGCGTCGGTGGCGATGCTGACCATCATTGTGTCGAGGCTGCGCCAGCGTTCGTAGCGAGTCAGCAGCGCGGGATCGCCCATGTCTAGCCCCAGCCTTTTGCCCTCGACCAGTACCTCGACCAAAGCCGCGACGTCGCGGAACCCGACATTGACCCCCTGCCCGGCAATCGGGTGGATGCCGTGCGCGGCGTCGCCGACCAGCGCCAGCCGCTCCGCCGTGATCTTTGCCGCATGGTGGAAGCCGAGCGGATAGCTGAAGCGCGGCCCCAGCGGCCCGAGCCTGCCCAGGAACCCGCCCATCTTCTTGTCCGCCTCGGCCAGGAATCCGCGTTCGGAGAGCTTCATCATCCCCGCTTCCTCCCTGCGCTTGACCGACCACACGATCGCCGAGCGATGCCCGGCTTCGTCGTCGTTCAACGGCAGGATCGCGAACGGCCCTTGCGGGTAGAAAATCTCGAACGCGGTATTCTCGTGTGAATGCTCGTGGTGGAGCGAGGTCACGATCGCCGCGTGGTCGTACGTCCAGCGCGCTACGCGCAGCAGCGCCGCATCGCGTGTCGGCGATGCCCGCCCCTCCGCGCCGATCAGCAACTGCGCGCGTACCGTTTCGCCGCTGCTTAGCGTCGCGGTGACGCCAGTCGCGTCGCGCGCGACCGAGATCGCGCGCGTCTTCATCCGCACATCGGCCAGCGGCGCGCGCTCCGCCGCCGCCATCAATGCGCGGCGCAGGTCGCGATTCTCGAACATCGTGCCGAGCGCGCCCTCACCCTCCTGCGGGTCGAAATCGAGCTTGCCGGGCTTCAGCCCGTCCGACACGCGGATGCTCTCGATCGGGCACCCCCTGCCCGCCAGATCGTCCGCCAGCCCGATCGCCTCGAGCATGCGCAACGGCGCTGCGGCGATCGCGGAGGCGCGCCCGTCATGGCTGGCCGCCAGGATCGCGTCGGGGTCGGCGGTATCGACCACGATGCTCGAAATGCCATGCGCGTCGAGCGCCACGGCCAGCGCGCTCCCGACCAGTCCGCCGCCAAGGATCAATAGGTCCGCATTACTCATGCCATCCCGTTATCCCACCCCCCGCCTTGACGCCAGACTCCGCAGGGGGGATGATTGGAACGATTATCGAACAACCGGGTGGGGACGATGGCGAGCCGGGTGCAGCCGATGCTGTGGCGTGACACGATGCGGGCGGGGGCAAGGCGGAGCGGGGCGCTGATCGGCGCGATCGCGCTGTTCCTGTTCACGCTCGCCGCGGTGCTCGCGATCGGCACCTATAGCGGTGAGGATCCCTCGCTCAACACCGCGGCGGGCGGACCCGCGCGCAACCTGCTCGGCACGCCAGGCGCTTGGCTCGCCGACCTGCTGCTCGCGATCGGCGGGCTCCCGATCGTGCTGCTCGCACCCGTCGGGCTGATCGTCGCGACGCGGCTGTGGCGTGGCGAGCCTGCGGGAAGGTGGCGGCGGATGCTGCTCGGCGCGCTCGGCGGCATCGCGCTGATGGGTGCGGCGCTCGCCTTCGTCTCGAGTCGTGCGGTGATGGAGCTTCCCGGCGGTTGGGGCGGCGTGGTCGGCCTCGGCATCGCCGGCGCGGTACAGGCGGGGCTCGGCCTCGCCGGGGACGCGACAGTGGCGCTATGGGGTGGCCGTGTCGTCGGCCTGCTGTGCGGCGTCGCGGGGGTGATCGGTTGGGCGCGCAGCGTGCAGATCGATTTCCGCCAGCATCTGCGCATGCCCCGCCTGCCCCAGCGCGAGGATGCCGCCGCCGCGCCCTTCGACACCGACGAGGTCGACGATGCGGCCGACGTCTTCACCCCCGCCGCACCGCGCCCGCGCAAGGTGGCGATGCCCGACGCACGCCCCGGACCGGTGATCGCCGAGCGCACCCCCGCGCCCGCCCCGCCCAAGGCAAAGCCGGTCCAGGCGAGCCTCGACTTCAAGGGCACGTACCAGCTCCCGCCGCTCGACCTGCTCAAGGAAGCGCCCAAGAGCGGCAATGCCGCGATCGACAAGGCCGCGCTCGAGCGCAACGCGCGCCTGCTCGAAAGCGTGCTCGACGATTTCCATGTGAAGGGCCAGATCGTCGAGGTGCGCCCCGGCCCGGTCGTGACGATGTACGAGCTCGAGCCCGCGAGCGGCATCAAGGCCAGCCGCGTGATCCAGCTCGCCGACGATATCGCGCGCAACATGTCCGCCATCTCCGCGCGCGTCGCGACCATCCCGGGACGCAGCGTGATCGGCATCGAACTGCCCAACGCCAAGCGCGAGACGGTGAGCCTGCACGAGCTGATCGGCAGCGAATCCTTCGTCGACATGGGCGCGCAGCTTCCCCTGGTGCTGGGCAAGAATATCGCAGGCGATCCGGTCATCGCCGATCTAGCCCCGATGCCGCATCTGCTCGTCGCCGGCACCACCGGTTCGGGCAAGTCGGTCGGGCTCAACTGCATGATCCTGTCGCTGCTCTACCGGCTGACCCCGGACCAGTGCCGCATGATCATGATCGATCCCAAGATGCTGGAACTCAGCATGTACAAGGACATCCCCCATCTCCTCGCCGACGTGGTAACCGATCCGCCCAAGGCGGTGCGCGCGCTCAAATGGGCGGTCGAGCAGATGGAGGAACGCTATCGCATGATGGCGTCGGTCAACGTCCGCTCGCTCGGGTCGTTCAACGACAAGGTGCGCCAGGCGCTGGCCAAGGGTCAGAAGCTCGGCCGCAAAGTTCAGGTCGGCTACGACCCCGAAACGCGCAAGCCGCTCTACGAGGAGGAAACGCTCGACCTCACCCCGCTGCCCCAGATCGTGATCGTCGTCGACGAGCTCGCCGACCTGATGATGACTGCGGGCAAGGAAGTCGAATTCCTGATCCAGCGACTGGCGCAAAAGGCGCGCGCGGCGGGCATCCATCTGATCATGGCGACCCAGCGCCCCTCGGTCGACGTGATCACCGGCGTGATCAAGGCCAATTTGCCGACGCGAATCAGCTTCCACGTCACCAGCAAGATCGATTCGCGCACGATCCTGGGCGAACAGGGCGCCGAACAGCTGCTGGGCAAGGGCGACATGCTCTACATGCCCGGCGGCAAGCAGATCGCCCGCGTCCACGGCCCGTTCGTGTCGGACGAGGAGGTGATGGCCATCGCCGATCACTGGCGCTCGCAGGGCGCGCCCGACTATATCGAAGCGGTGACCGAGGAGCCCGAGGGTGGCGAGTTCGCGCTCGACGGTGCCCCCACCGGCGAGGACAGCCCCGAGGAACAGCTCTATCGCCGCGCCGCCCAGCTCGTCGCCGAAAGCCAGAAGGCGTCGACCTCATGGCTGCAGCGACAGCTGCGCGTCGGCTACAACAGCGCCGCGCGCCTGATCGAGCGGATGGAAAAGGACGGCCTCGTCTCGCGTCCGGATCATGTGGGACGACGCGAGGTGCTGATGGATCAGGACGGGCGGCCGCTCTAGCTTCGGTACCGACGGGCGGGGCATCGCGCTACGCGAGCCTGACCGCCCTACCCCTCGATATCGATCAGCCCGATCAGCCAGTCATGGAACAGCTTCACCGGCCGCTGTTCCAGCGCGCGCGGGCGGCACACGAACCAGTAGCTGTACGGACTCCTGACGCTCGGCTCGCCGAACAGGGTCGCGATGCGCGGATCGTCGGGGTCGATGCGGTGCGAATCGAGCATGAAGGCGACCCCCACCCCCTGTGCGGCGGCCTCCAGCATCAGCGACCCCGAATCGAACAGGTCGATCGACACCGGCTCCAGATCGGGCAGGCCCAGCGCGGTGCGCCAGATTTCGAAACTGTCCGCCATGTCGCGATGTGCCAGAATCGAATAGCCCGCCAGTTGCTCGGGTCGTCCGATCGCTTCGGCGCCCTGTGCCAGCCGCCGCGCCGCCACCGGACGAATGCGGTTGCGGTCGAGCCGGCGCCCGTACAGCGTCGGTTCGATATCGCGCGCCAGCACGATCGCGGCATCCAGCCCGTCGCCCAGCCGCGACATGCCATGCCCGCCGGTATCGATGTCGAGGTGGAGTTGCGGATGCACGGCGCGCAAATCGGTCAGATGCGGCAACAGCCGCTGCGTCGCGAACAGCGACGGCGTTCCCAGCCGCAGCCGCAGCAGTTCGGCGCCGCTGGTCATGCTCTCGATCGCATCGCTCATCGTGTCGAGCGCGGGCGCGATCAGGTGCAGCAGGCGCTCGCCCTCGGCATTCAGCTTCATCGACTGGTGGCGCCGCTCGAACAGCTGCTTGCCGACGAAGCGTTCGAGCGCCTGGACGCGGCGGCTCAATGCCGGGGACGACAGCGCAAGCTCCTCCGACGCGGCCTTGACCGAACCCAGCCGCGCGACCTGGACGAATGCCTCGATGGCGGTGAGGGGCGGCAGCCTGCGCATCGGCTATATTTCTGTGGTGCAGCGTATCACTTTGCAACCCACTCCCGGACAAAGGGCCCCATGCCCCCTGCGAAAGCCTATACCCGCCGAATGTTACAGATTGCAGAATTTGCAACCGTATCCCACTCTCTTCGCACTTGCACAAAAACTCGCCGCACTGCACATAGGGCGTGCCTTTCAGGCATCCTCTCCTAAACCTTTCATGGGCTGGTCCACGGACCGGCCCTTTTTTTTGCCCGAATCGCGCGTGAAACGATCTGGCACCTAGGCGATGCGGAACCCGCTGCCTATCTGGCGCGTCACGGATGCCTGGAAGGAGAGCCGATGGCTGATACCGAAGACGCCCCGACACGCAAATTGCAGGTCGCCAACTCCCGACCGGAGGATAGCGGCCGCGGCCTGGCGCATCTCCCGCGCGCGATGATGGACGCGCTTGGCGTCCAGCAGGGCGACGTGGTCGAGATCATCGGCAAGCGCACCACGCCGGCGCGCGCGGTGTTTCCGTACAGCGAGGATGAAGGGCTCGACCTGCTCCGGATCGACGGGCTCCAGCGCGCCAATGCCGGCGTCGGTTCGGGCGATTTCGTCGAGGTGCGCAAGGCCGAATCGCGCCCCGCCACCCGCGTCGTCTTCGCGCCCGCGCGCCGCGACCTGCGGCTCGAGGGATCGGGCGACGCGCTGAAGCGCACCTTTCTCGGCCGCCCGCTGTGTCAGGGCGACACCATCTCCACCGTCGGGCAGCAGCGCGTCGCCGACATGCCGCCCAACGTGCTCCAGCATCTGCGCGCGCCGGCCTATGCCCTGCAGGAAATCCGCCTGCTCGTCGTCTCGGCCACCCCGCGCGGGATCGTCCATATCGATGCCGATACCGAGATCGAGCTGCGCAACGAGTTCGAGGAGGCGCGCGAACTGCGCCGCGCCGACGTCACCTATGACGATATCGGCGGCATGGCCGCGACGATCGACCAGCTGCGCGAGATGGTCGAGCTGCCGCTGCGCTATCCCGAACTGTTCCAGCGGCTCGGCGTCGATCCGCCCAAGGGGGTCCTGCTGCATGGGCCGCCCGGCACCGGCAAGACGCGGCTCGCACGCGCCGTCGCCAATGAATCTGACGCGCAATTCTTCCTGATCAACGGGCCCGAGATCATGGGCTCGGCCTATGGCGAATCGGAAAAGCGGTTGCGCGACGTGTTCGAGGAAGCGGCGAAGAATGCACCCTCGATCGTCTTCATCGACGAGATCGATTCGATCGCGCCCAAGCGTGGGCAGGTGTCGGGCGAGGCGGAAAAACGCCTTGTCGCGCAGCTGCTGACGCTGATGGACGGGCTCGAGGCACGCGCCAACATCGTCGTCATCGCCGCGACCAACCGGCCCGAGGCGATCGACGAGGCGCTGCGGCGACCCGGCCGCTTCGACCGTGAGATCATCGTCGGCGTCCCCGACGAGCGCGGGCGCCGCGAAATCCTCGGCATCCACACCCGCGGCATGCCGATCGAGGATCGCGTCGATCTGGGCGAGCTCGCCCGCACCACTTTCGGTTTCGTCGGTGCCGACATCGCTGCGCTCGCGCGCGAGGCGGCGATCGAAGCGGTGCGGCGGATCATGCCCAAGCTCAATCTCGGCGAGAAGACGATCCCCGCCGAGGTGCTCGAAACGCTCGCCGTCACGCGTGAGGATTTTGTCGAGGCATTGAAGCGCGTCCAGCCGAGCGCGATGCGCGAGGTGATGGTGCAGAAGCCCAACGTCAAATGGGAGGATGTCGGCGGCCTCGACGAGGCCCAGATGCGCCTCAAGGAAGGCGTCGAGCTGCCGATGCGCGATCCCGACGCGTTCCGGCGCCTCGGCATCCGCCCGGCCAAGGGCTTCCTGCTCTACGGTCCGCCCGGCACCGGCAAGACCTTGCTCGCCAAGGCGGTCGCGCGCGAGGCGGAGGCGAATTTCATCGCCACCAAGTCGAGTGACCTCCTATCCAAATGGTATGGCGAGAGCGAGCAGCAGATCGCCCGCCTGTTCGCGCGCGCGCGTCAGGTCGCACCGTGCGTCATCTTCATCGACGAGCTCGACAGCCTCGTTCCCGCACGCGGATCGGGGATGGGCGAGCCGCAGGTGACCGAGCGCGTGGTCAACACGATTCTCGCCGAGATGGACGGGCTGGAAGAGCTGCAGTCGGTTGTGGTGATCGGCGCGACCAACCGCCCGAACCTGATCGATCCGGCGCTGATGCGGCCGGGCCGCCTCGACGAGCTGATCTATGTCGGCGTGCCCGACGCGCCGGGGCGTGAGCGCATCCTCAAGATCCAGACGCAGAAGATGCCGCTGGCCGAGGATGTCGATCTCGCCGCGGTGGCCGCGCGGACCGAACGCTTCACCGGCGCGGATCTGGAGGACGTCACGCGCCGCGCGGGTCTTGCCGCGCTGCGCGAACGCCCGCCCGCGAGCCGGGTGACGATGGCGCATTTCGAAGCGGCGCTCGCCGATTCGCGCGCCACCGTGACCCCGGAAATGGAGCGCGAGTACGAACAGATCGTCTCCAAGATGAAGCAGGACGCGGTGGCGCTGAACCCGATCGGCTTTATCGGCCCGGGGATGCTCCAGCCGCGGGGTCAGAAACACGAAGACTGATCCACCCGTACACGACCAGCAACGCCAGGGCGGCGGCCGCGACCAGATAGGGGAGCGGCCGCCATCCGCCATAGAGCGCCACGCCGATCGACGGGCCCAGGATGAACGCCGCGCCGTTGATCGACGTCACCTTGCCCGCCACCGATCCCTGCGCGTGCTGGCCTACCGCCAGCGACGATCCGGCGGTGAAGCCCGGCCTTGAGAAGCCGAAGCCTAGCGTCGTCAGCGCATAGGCGGTGGCGATCCCGTACAGGCTGGTCGCGGTGCCGGTGGCAAGGCAGCCCAGCGCGCTGAGGCTGAGGCCGATCAGCATCAGCTGGCGCGGGTTGAGCCCCAGCAGCGGGATGATCCCCCATTGCGCGAGCAGCGCCGACCCCGCGCCCATCATCAGCACGAGTCCGGTCGCCTCGATCGCCTCCAGCGGCGCGACGCCCAGCCGGTCGATGATCAGGAATCCGATCACCTGACCCGCCATCGCCTGCGCATGGCCCAGCACCAGTCCGCAGATCATCCACGCGCGCACGCGACGGTCGAGAAAGCCGATCGGCTGGACCTTGTCGGCGGTCGCCGCGGTGACGCTCGCCCCGCTCGCCTGCCCGCCGATCGACGGATAGCTCGACGCCGCGCCATGGCTCAGCGGGTCGTCGACCGTGCGCGGCAGCAGCCGGGCGACCCCGAACAGCATCGCGAGCGCCACCCCGCTGAAGATCAGCGCCGGCCCCGCCAGCCCCACGGTCGGCCCGCCGCGCCACAGGTCGCCCATCACCAGATGCGGTGCGATCGCGGGACCCAGGATGGTGCCAAGCCCGAACGCGGATCCCAGCAGCGTCAGCGCCTTGGTCCGTTCGTCGCGGCCGGTGCGCGACGCCACGATCGCCTGGATCGCGGGCGGCGCGGCCGATCCGAACCCGCCATAGATCATCCGCGCCACGACGAAGAAGGCAAAGGCGGTGACCGGCGCGATCCAGCCATTGATCCCGGCGGCGAGGAACAGCCCGCACAGGAACAGCGACGCGGTCAGCCCGATCTGGCCGAGCAGCACCATGTTGCGGCGGCCATGCCGGTCCGACCGGTTCGCCCAGAGTGGCGCGGCGAGCGTCCACAGCAGCGCCGACACCGAAAAGGCCGCCGCGACCGCGCTGTCGGGCACGCCGAGCGACCGTCCGAGCGCGGGCAGCACCGATTGCAGCGCGGTATTGCCCGCGGCGATGACGAACATCACCGCGAACAGGATCGCAAAGGTGCGATCGAAGCGTGGCGCGTTCACCGTTCCCAGATATGGCCGCGACGGATGTCGACGACCATCAGGTCATAGCGTTGGAGCCATTTGCCGCGCCCTTCATGCTGGATTCGCGCATGATCGGGGTGGTCGCGCCACGCCGCGGCGCTGGCATCGTCGGCCCAATAGCTGATCGTAATCTCGCCCCCGTCCGGGTTGCCGACCCAGTCGACTCCGCGAAAGCCCGGCTGGCGCGCGACCAGCTCGCCCATCGCCGCGGCGGCGGCGGCATAGCCGGGCTCGTCCGAACCGGTCGATTCGGATACGAAGATCACAGCGACCTGGCCTGCGCGCGGGTGCGTCATGGGTTGCTGAATGAAACGATTCGGCTCCCTGCGCAACCGTCGCGACGCGAAGATCGTTAACGATCGCACGTCACTGATGACACGGGCATGGCACCTGTCCTACAGCAGCGTGACACCGACAGAGGGAAGTTGATGACCGGTTCGACCACCATTGCCCGCGCGAAACGCAAGCCTTCGCGCCCCCTCTCGCCGCAGGCCGTCTTTCTTCAGGGATTCTTCAAGCACCCGGTGATGGTCGGATCGATCATCCCATCCTCGGGCAAGCTCATCCGCAAGATGCTCGCCCCGGTCGACTGGGAAACGACGCAGGTGTTCGTGGAATATGGTCCGGGCGTCGGCACCTTCTGCCGCCCCGTCCTCGATCGGCTGGGTCCGGACGCGCGCTATATCGCGATCGACACCAACCCTGATTTCGTCGCCTATCTGCGCCAGGCGATCGTCGATCCACGCTTCTCCGCGATCCACGGATCGGCCGCCGATGTCGGCGCGATCGTCGCCGATCATGGCGCGACCCATGCCGACTATGTCCTGTCGGGCCTGCCGTTTTCGACGCTCCCCCCGGGCGTGGGCGAGGCGATCGCCACCGCGACGCACACCGTGCTGCGCCCCGGCGGCCAGTTCCTCGTCTATCAGTTCAACCCGAATGTCCGCAATTTCCTGACCCCGCATTTCCCGCGCATCGACCATGCGATGGAATGGTGGAACGTGCCGCCGGCGCAATTGTGGTGGGCGCACAAGGACCAGCCGGCCGATTGACGCCGCGCCCCCGCGACCACACATCAGCGGACATGGATCAGCTCAACCTTTCCGAGTCGGAGTGGCGTCAGCGCCTCACCCCCGCGCAATATCATGTCCTCCGCGAAGCGGGGACCGAACGCGCCTTTTCCGGCGCGCTGTCGGATAACAAGGCCGACGGCGTCTATCGCTGCGCGGGATGTCATCTCGACCTGTTCGACAGCGACGACAAATATGATTCCGGCTCCGGCTGGCCGAGCTTCACCCGCCCGGTCGATGCCGAGCATGTCAGCGAACATCGCGATTCGAGCCACGGCATGGAGCGGGTCGAGGTGCGCTGCGCCCGCTGCGACGGGCATCAGGGCCATGTCTTCCCCGATGGCCCGCCGCCGACCGGGTTGCGCTACTGCATCAATTCGGTCGCGCTCGAATTCCGCCCGCGCGCCGCGTCCGACGGCGATTGAGCCGCCGCGTTGATTCGCTTGTGACAGCCCCGGTTCACGCATAGATCGGCACAGACCGTATCATGGCCACTCGCAAGCCAAAGCTCTCGCCCAAGGCGCGCCGCATCCTCCTCTGGGTCGGGGGCGGCATCGCCTTGTCCGCGCTCGCCGCGTTCGTCGCGCTGCTGATCGCGGTCTACACCGCCAAGGCATCGCTGCCGAGCTATGAGGAGCTCAAATCCTCGCCCAACGGCCAGATGATCCGCGTCCACGCCGCCGACGGCACGGTGATCGTCTCGCTCGGCCCGAGCTATGGCGAGTGGATCGAGTATGACAAGATTCCCGCCGCGATGCGCGACGCGATGGTGGCGATCGAGGATCGGCGCTTCCGCGAGCATTGGGGCGTCGATCCGGTCGCGCTGGCACGCATCACCAAGTTCGCGATCGACAATCGCGGCACCGGCCGCCGGCTTCAGGGCGCGTCCACGATCACGCAGCAGGTCGCCCGGACGATCTTCCTGTCGAACAAATATGACGTCGGGCGCAAGATCCGCGAGATGATCCTCGCGCTTGCGCTCGAGCGCAAGTTCACCAAGAACCAGATCCTCGAACTCTATCTGAACAAGGTCTATTTCGGCGGTGGCGCCTATGGCATCGATGCCGCCTCGCGCACCTTCTTCAGCCATCCCGCCACCAACCTGACCCTGTCCGAATCCGCCGTGATTGCAGGACTGGTCAAGGCGCCGTCGCGCTACTCCCCCACCGCCGACGCCCAGGCGGCGGTCGGCCGTGCCAGCGTCGTGCTCGACGTGATGGTCGAGACCGGCGCGCTCACCGCCGCGGAAGCCGCGACCGCGCGCCCGGCCGAGGTCAAGCTCGCCGCCGCGCCCAAGCAGAACAGCGTGCGCTATTTCACCGACTGGGCGCTGCCCCAGCTCGAGGTGCTGATCGACGAGACCGTCGCCCCGCTCGACGTCTGGACCACGATCGACCTCAAGATGCAGAACGCCGCGACCCAGTCGATTCAGGCGAATACCCCGGCCGGGGTACAGGGCGCGCTGGTCAGCCTCGATCGCGACGGCGCGGTGCGCGCAATGGTCGGTGGGCGCGACTATGTGTCGTCGAACTACAATCGCGCGACCCAGGCGACGCGCCAGCCGGGATCGGCGTTCAAGCTGTTCGTCTATCTCGCCGCGCTCGAGGCGGGGCACAAGGTCGACGACCGCGTGGTCGACGAACCCGTGACGATCAAGGGGTGGAGCCCGCGCAACAGTTCGGGCCGCTTCTCGGGCGAGATGACGCTGCGTTCGGCCTTCGCCTATTCGATCAACACCGTCGCGGCAAAGCTGGGCGACGAGGTCGGCTACGGCACCGTCGCCGACATGGCCCGGCGCTTCGGCATCACCACTCCGGTGAACACCCAGCCGGCGATGGTGCTCGGCACCTCCAACGTCCGCCTGATCGACATGACCCGCGCCTTCGCCTCGGTCGGGCAGAAGGGGGTGGCCGTTACCCCCTATGCGATCACTCGCGTCACCGCGAACGGCGCGGTGATCTACAGCCATGAGGTCGATACCTCGCGCGTGCTCGTCGCCCCCTATGTCGCGGCGCAGATGACCGATCTGCTGCAGACCGCGGTCAACACCGGGACCGGCAGGGCCGCACAGATCGGGCGCCCGGTCGCGGGCAAGACCGGCACGACGACCTCGAACAAGGATGGCTGGTTCCTCGGCTTCTCCTCGGGGCTGACGACCGGGGTGTGGATGGGCCGCGACGATGCCAAGCGCGTCGGCGGGCTACAGGGCGGCACCGCTCCAGCGCGCGCGTTTTCGAGCTTCATGAAGACCGCGGTCGCCGATCGGCCGGTCGAGGAATTCGATACCGAGGTCACCCTGCCCGAATGGCAGATGGAGCCGGATCAGGAAGTGTGGGGCGAACCCGATAACGGCGTGTTCGTCGATGCGGACGGCAATCCGATCGCGCGCGATGAGTCTCCGGCCGATCCGGCGGCCGACCCGACGGCGCCCGGGACCGAGGATGACGGCGAGATCGATCAGGACTGGATCGACCGGATGACCGGCCGCGATCGCCCGCGCGACGCGCCCCCGCCGCGCCGCGATTCGCCGCCGGTCGACCGCATTCCGCCCCGCGACCTGCCCAGAGAACAGCAACGCGAACAGCAGCGCGACTCGCGCGACCAGCGCGAACCGTTACGCCAGCCTCAGGATATCCGTCCGAACGAGTGAAGCCGCATCGCGTTGGCGCGCAGCCAGGCCCGCTGCGGCGCCGGATCGCGCCCGTACAGCGTGCGGACCAGCGCATGGAATGCCGGACCGTGATTCATGTGCGTGCGGTGTGCCACCTCGTGCGCGACCGTCGCGCGCCGCACCTCGGGCGGGGCAAGGATCAGGCGCCAGCTATAGCGGATCACCCCGGATGACGCGCAGCTGCCCCAGCGCCCCTTGGGATCGCCGACCGCGACCTTGCTGACCGACACGCCCGAGCGCGCGGCATAGTCTGCGGTCTCGGCGCTCAAAATGTCGAGCGCGACGCGGCGCAGCCAGCGCTCGATGCGGCGTTCATAGCCCTCGCGCGGTCCGCCGGCGATGATCTTGCCGTCATCCAGCAGGGGCGTGCGCGGAAAGCCGCTGTCCCAGTCCAGCCCGACCTCTTCTCCCTGATACAGGATCGTCGCGCCGGGCTCGAACGGCTGCGGCGGGGCGCGGTTGGCCAGCGCGCGCGCGATCCACTCCCCCTGCCCCTCGGCCCAGCGCAGCGCCGGACCGACCGGTGCGCGCGGCGGCAGCGTCAGCCGGATCGCCCCCGTGGCATTGTCGACCGACAGCCGCATCTGGCGCGCGCGCGGATGCCGGACGACCTCGATCGGCGGAATCACAGGATGCGGTCGACCATATGATTCTCGAGATCCCCGGCGCTGACTTCCGATACCGTCCAGCCGCGCACCGATTCGCCCGCCTCATGCACGCTCTCGCGGCTTCCGCTGACCAGATAATGCCAGTCGGGCAGCGGCGCGTCGGCGGCGCGCAGGCGATAGGCACAGGTCTGCGGCAGCCAGGCGATCTCCCCCACCTTGCCCGCAGTCAGCCGCACGCACTCCGAAACATAGGCGTGGCGGTGGCGATAGTCGCTGCACTGCCCGGCATGGCGATCGAGCAGGCGACAGGCGACATTGGTCGCGTAGAGTTCGCCGGTATCGGCATCCTCGATCTTGTGCAGGCAGCATTTGCCGCACCCGTCGCACAGCGCCTCCCATTGCGCGCGGTCGAGCGTGGCGAGCGGCTGCTCCCAGAAAGGCTTCACCCGATCCAGCGCTCGATCTCCGCCACGATCGCGTCGGGGCTCTGCTCCTGCGGCAGCAGTGCGATCGGTTCGCCATTGGGACCCATCAGATAGGCCTGGCGCCCATGGTCCATCAGATAGCCGCTCGGCGTCTCGCGCTTGGCATAGGGGACGCGATAGACTTTGGCGGCCGCATCGACCTGCTCCGCCGTGCCGGTGAGGCCGACCATGCGCGGATAGAAGGCGCTGGTGAATTCCTTGACCACCGCCGGGGTATCGCGCGCCGGATCGATCGTCACGAAGACGGGCACGATCTTCGCCGCCAGCTGGGGATTCTGCTTGTCGAGCAGCTTCATCGCGCCGCCGATATTCTGGACGTCGACCGGACAGACATCGGGGCAGAAGGTGTAGCCGAAATACATGATGCGGTACTTGCCCGCGAAATCCTTGTCGGTGACGGTCTTGCCGTCGCCGTTCACCAGCGTGAACGGCCCCCCGATTGATGCGCCGGCGAGCGGGGCGTTGGCGAGCGACTTCTCCGCCGGGCCGCCGCCGCCGCACGCGGCAAGGGCAAGGGACAGCGGGAGTGCGACGAGAAGCATCCTGTTCATGACAAGGTGACCCATGATCTGATAGGGCGTGGCTGGCAAGACTTGCATCTGACCAGGGGTATGTTCCGACCATGTTGATCCGTTCGTCCGGCCTTGTATTCGCCGCGGCGCTGCTGTGCGTGGCGCTTCCTGTCGGCGCCCAGCGTTTTTCCGACAGCTATCTCTTCCTCAAGGCGGTCCGTGAGCAGGACGGCAACAAGGTGACCGAATATCTGAACGAACCCGGTCAGACGATCGTCAACGCCAAGGACGAAAAGGGCGAGGCGGCGATCCATATCGTGAGCAAGCGTCGCGACCTGACCTATTTGCGCTTCCTCATGGCGCGCGGCGCCAATGTGAATCTGCAGGACGGCGCCGGGAACAGCGCGATGATGCTGGCGGTGGAATCGGCCTGGCCCGAAGGCGTGCGCACGCTGATCGGGCTCAAGGGCGATGTGAACCTCGTCAACAATGGCGGCGAGACCCCGCTGATCCGTGCGGTCCAGCGCCGCGACTCGGAACTGGTCGAACTGCTGCTCCAGAACGGCGCCGACCCCGATATCGTCGATCGCCTGGCCGGCATGAGCGCGCGCGACTATGCGGCGCGCGATACCCGCGCTCCGGCGATCGCCAAGGCGCTCAAGGACGCGCCGAAGGTCACGAAGCGCGCGGTGTCCGGCCCGAAACTCTGACCCTCAGCCACCCCAGCCGAGCCCGTCGGCGTCGGGATCGGTCAGCGTGATCACCCGGCGCGCGGCGCGGCGGGCAAAGGCGAGGGTGCATTTGCGCCGCGTCGCGCTCGCAAGCGGCACCGTCCGCGCCTCGCGCACGATCGCCGCGTCATACCGGTCGGCGACGATCACCCCCGCGCGTTCGGGCAGGAAATCGGGGCGGTCGAGCGGCGACAGGTCGAACCCGGCCGGCACCGCCCAGAAATAGCGGTCGCAATGCTGCAGATAGTCGACCCATTTCCCATCGCCCAGCAGGTCGGCGCGCGACACCTTGACCTCGACGATCACGATCTCGCCGCGCACGTTGAGCGCCATCAGGTCCGCCCGGCGGCCGTCGCCCAGCGGCACTTCGGCCATCGCCACGCAATCGTGGCGCAGCAGCATGCGGCACACGCCGCGCGTGACGTCGGCGGCGATAAGCGGCGCATCGCCGGCACGATCGTCGGCAGCGCAAAGGGCCGGGGATGGCGATGAACCCATTCCCGGCCCTGTAGAACATTTGACGAACGAGCGGAAGCCCGTACGCGCGGCTCAGCGGTAGAAGATGTGGTTCCCCACGCTGCCGATCCGCGCGCGGCGCCAGCCGGGCGAAACATAGCGGGCATGGAAGAACAGTGCGTTCGACACGCGGCTGTCCCACGCATCGTCGCGGGCGACCTGCGCCACGGCGAGCGCGGTCTTCCACGCGCGGGCGCTAACCGGCGGCTGCGGCAGGCGCCCGCCGCGGACGAACGAGAACTGTCCGCGCTGGGTCAGCACGCCGCAGACCGACGCCGGAAAGCGCCGCGACTTGGCGCGGTTGAGGATGACCTCGGCGACCGCGAGCTGGCCCTCGAGCGGTTCGCCCTTCGATTCGTAATAGACGCCGATCGCGAGGCAGTTGAGCTCGGCATCGTCGGACAGTGCGGGCTGCGCGGCGACGGCAGCGGCAAGCGACTGATAGGTCGCCTCGGTCTCGTCGATCGCGTCGATGATCCGGGAATCGGCCGTCTCTTCCTCGAGCGCGGCGAGCGATTCGGCCATGGTGGGAACCTGATCGGGTTCCGCTTCGTTCATGGCTGCAACCGGGGTCTTTTCGGCCTCACCGGCAACGCCGGGAGCGGTCGCGCCAATGCCTGCGGCAATGGCAAGGGTCGTTGCCGCGATGATCGCGGCACGGATCGAGAAGGTCATTCAACTTCGATATTATGCGGTTGGTGCGCGATCCGGCCGGGTATGGCGATGTGCCTGGGCCGATCGGGCTGTCCCCCCGACTGCGTAACCGGCGGTCTCACACCCCGACGGCACAACGCGAACTAATGTGCGCGCGCCTTTGACGCGGGCGAAACGAGTCGTCAACCGCTAAAGATCGTTTCAGCGGCGAACCGTTCCGCATCAGCGATATCCAGTTCCAGCACCCACAGATCGGGATCGCGCGCCCGCCGACGCTGCCAATAGTCTGAAACCTCGCCAGGATCGCCGGGATCGAGCGGGCCGCTGCGCACCAGCGCGGGCACGCCCTCGGGCCCGATTCCGCGCTCGAAAAAGCGCGGATTTCCGCCGCGTTCGAGCGCAAGGATCAGGATCGCCCCGGCCTCCGCGTCGCCGCGCGCCAGCACCATCGCGCTCCCGCCTTCGGCATTCACGCGACGGACCAGCGCATTGACGATCAGGCCGCTGGCCAGCCGCGCGATCATCGCGGGTCGGCGCGATAGCCGGGCAGCCCGGCGAGCGGGATTCGCGATTTCATGAAGGTGCCGGTGCCGCGCGAGACTTCCTCGCCCGACTCGTCGATCAACCGCGCTTCTGCCACGAACACGCGCCGCTGCCCGCTGACCCAGCGCCCCTCCGCCACCACCGGTCCGGGGCCGAGCGGCTTGGTGAACAGCAGGTTGAACGCGGTGGTGAGCAGGAAGCGATCGGTGACCAGGCTGTTCGCCGCATAAAAGGCCGCGTCGTCGAGCATCTTGAAATAGCTCGTGCCATGCGCCGCGCCGCCCGCGTGGAAATGGCGCGCATCGATCGTGAATCGGATCCGCGCGCGCCCCGGCTCGGGAATCTCCAGCTGCGATTCGAACAGCTGGTTGATCGGCGCCGCCGCATAGAGCGATTCGAGCGCGCGGTAATGTGCCTCCGCCCCGACCGCCGACCCCCGCGCCGGCTCAGGCGGCGGCGTCATGCGTTCCGGCTTCGGTCAGCAGCGCATAGATCGCATCGGCCGACCCCGCCCCCCGCAGCTTCGCGGTGAACGATCGATCGCGCAGGCAGCGCGACACCCGCGCGAGCGCCTTGAGGTGCGCCGCCCCCGCGCTGCGCGGGGACAGCAGCATGAACACCAGATCGACCGGCGAATCGTCCACCGCGCCGTAATCCATCTGCCGATCGAGGCGGCACACCACGCAGCGCACCGCCTCCAGCCCGTCGATCTTGCAATGCGGAATCGCGATCCCGCCGCCAAAGCCGGTCGAACCCAGCCGCTCGCGCGCGGCGATGCTCGCTGCGACCGTCTCCGGATCGACGCCATAGGCGGCGTGCGCCAGGTCGGCGAGCAGCGCGAAGAGCTTCTTCTTGCTGCCCGCGCTCACCCCGGCGACGACCGCGTCGGGCGATACCAGATCACTCAGGTCGTACATCGTCCCGCGTCAGGCCGCCCGGTTGGGCTCGACCCATCCGATCGTGCCGTCCATCCGGCGATACACCATGTTGTACGTGCCCGTGCCGCTGTTCTTGAACAGCAGCGCATTGGTGTTGCGCAGGTCCAGCATCATCACCGCGTCGGATACGCTGGCATCGGGCACGTCGACGCGCGTCTCGGCGATGATCGGCGGCGCGTCGTTCGCCTCTTCCTCATCGGCCTCGGTCTGGAACACGGTGTAGCCCGCGTCGAACATCGCCTCCATCGCGGCCTGCGCCTGGCTGTTGTTGCGGTCCTTCAGGCGGCGCATATAGCGGCGCAGCTGCTTCTCGATCTTGTCCGCGGCACCGTCGAACGCAAGATGCGCTTCCTGCGCCGAATGCGATCCCTTGAGCACCAGGCCCTGCATCACATGCGCAACGATGTCGCACGTGAAGCCGTAATCGTGCGGGCCCTTGCCGAACGTCACCTGGGCGGAAATGGCGCGGGAGAAATATTTGTCGGCGATACCCTGGAGCCGGTCGTTCACGTGCTGCCTCAGGGCATCGCCCGTGTCCACCTGATGGCCTGAAACCCGGATATCCATAACGTCCTCCTTAACAAGAGGAGCACCTAGGAACACGTCCCGACACCGTCAACCGGCGGCCGGACTGCCCCATAATGCATCCTCGAACCCGGCCATAAACGCCGAATGGCGGGCCAGTTCCTCAGCGCTCGGCACAAAAACCCGCGCCGGGCGCCGATTGGTCTTCGCGGCGCCGAATTCGATACGCTCCGGCCCCGCCGATTCCTCGACCGCCAGCCCCAGCGCGATCTGGCGCCCGCCGGTCAGTTCGATGAACACCTGCGCCAGCAATTGCGCGTCGAGCAGCGCGCCGTGCAGTTCGCGCGCCGACAGGTCGATGCCATAGCGCACGCACAATGCGTCGAGCGTATGCTTGGCGCCGGGGTGCCTCGCCCGCGCGATCTGCAGCGTGTCGACCATCCGGTCGAGCGAAAGGATCGCGCGCCCGCACGTCCCCAGCTCGCCGTTGAGAAATCCGAAATCGAACATCGCATTGTGCGCGATCAGCGGAGAGTCGCCCAGAAAGTCGATCAGCTCGTCGCACACCTCGTGGAAGCGCGGCTTGTCCGCCAGGAACGCTTCCGACAGGCCGTGCACGGCGAACGCCTCGACCGGCATGTCGCGGTCCGGGCACAGATAACGGTGAAAATGCCGACCGGTCGGCACGCGGTTGATCAGCTCGACGCAGCCGATCTCCACCAGCCGGTGCCCGGCGCTGTAGCTCAGGCCGGTCGTTTCGGTGTCGAACACGATTTCGCGCATGCCTGCTTATCCGCCTGTTTGGCCCGTGAGGCAAGCGATCACCGCCGCAACTTCGGCGCGCGTCGCATCCATCGACCCACCCGTCGGGATCACGAAGTCGGCACGCGCGCGCTTCTCCGCATCGGGCGTCTGCCGCGCGAGAATCGCTTCGAACCGCGCCGCCGTCATCCCCGGGCGCGCCAGCACGCGCGCGCGCTGCACCTCCGCCGGCGCGGAGACGACCGCGATCTTGTCCACCTGCCGCCAGCCCCCCGCCTCGAATAGCAACGGCACGTCGAGCAGCACCAGCGGCTGGTCGGCATTGGCCTTCAGGAATTCGTTTCGCGCGTGTGCAACCGCGGGGTGGACGATCCCCTCCAGCCGCTTGAACGCCTCGGGATTGCCGAACACCGCCTCGCCCAGCGCGGTGCGGTTCACACCCTCCGGCCCGGTGGTATCGGGAAACGCCGCCTCGATTTCCGCCACCAGCGCGCCGCCCGGCCCCTGCAGCCGGTGGACCTCGGCATCGGCGTCGAACACCGGCACGCCCGCGTCGGCGAACATCGCCGCGACGGTCGACTTGCCCATGCCGATCGAACCCGTG
Source organism: Sphingomonas plantiphila (assembly GCF_046000505.1). Taxonomy (NCBI): domain Bacteria; kingdom Pseudomonadati; phylum Pseudomonadota; class Alphaproteobacteria; order Sphingomonadales; family Sphingomonadaceae; genus Sphingomonas; species Sphingomonas plantiphila. The sequence continues at coordinate 932,304 of NZ_JBELQC010000001.1, forward strand.
AGGCCGAGGACAATTGTCATGCCGTCAGCAGCGCGCGCAACTCGGCATCATGCTCGCGCGGCGCCGGCGTGCCGAAGAACAGCTCGAACGCGAGCGCCGCCTGCCCGATCAGCATCTCCAGCCCGTCCACCGTCTCCAGCTCCCTTGCGCGCGCCGCCGCCAGCAACCCGGTCTCGAGCGGCGCATAGACCGCGTCATAGACCAGCGCGTCGTCGGGCAGGTTCGACAGATCGAGCTCGAGCGGCGGCTGCCCCACCATCCCCAGCGAACTGGCATTGACCAGCAGCGCCACTGGCGGGATCGGCGCATCGAGCGGCACCGCATCGCCCTTGAGGCCAAAGGTCGCGAGCAACCCCATCGCCTTCAATGGCGATCGGTTGAGAATCGTCACCCGCTCGACCCCGGCGCGCGCCAGCGCGAACAGCACCGCGCGCGCCGCACCACCCGCGCCCACCACCGCGACCGGCGCGCCCTCCAGGTCGAACTCGGCGATCGGCGCATAGAATCCGGCGGCATCGGTATTGGTGCCGATCAGCGCGCCGTCTTCACCGCGGAACACGGTGTTGATCGCGCCGATCGTCTCGCGCACGCCGCCCGGATCGGGCACATGGTCGAGCGCGGCCACCTTGTGCGGCACGGTGATGTTGCACCCGCGCCAGTCGGGATCGTCGCGCCGCGATGCGAAGAAGTCGCCCAGGCCCTCCGCCGTCACCAGCGTCTTGTCGTAGCGCGCGTCGATGCCGAGCCGTTCGATCCAGAAGCCGTGGATCAGCGGCGACTTGGAATGCGCGATCGGATCGCCGATCACTTCGGCATGGGCTTGCCCTGAGCTTTGTCGAAGGGTCATGACGTCAATTCGCCTCTGGTACGCAGATAATCGAGGATGTTGAGCAGCGGCATGCCCAGGATCGTGTACTGGCTGCCTTCCATCCGGCTGAACAGCTGCACCCCCGGCCCCTCGACTCGGTAACAGCCGACACAGCCCGAAATGGCGGGCCATTCCTGACTGAGATACTCGGCGATGAACGCGTCGGACAGCGGCCGCACCCATAGCCGCGCGCGATCGACGTGGCGCCACACCGCGCGGCCATTCTCCGCGATCACCGCCGCGCTGTAGAGGTCGTGCCGCTTGCCCGACAGCATGCGCAGATGCTTTTCCGCGTCATCGCGATCCACCGGCTTGTCGAGCAACGTGCCGTCCTCGATCGCGACCACCGAGTCTCCGCCCAGCACCAATGTGCCCGGCACCCGCTGGCTGACCTTCACGGCCTTCATCTCGGCGAGCGCATCGGCCAAGTCGCGCGGCGCGACTTCGCCCAGCCCGGCCTTCACCGCCTCTTCGTCGACATGCGCCGCCAGCGCCTCATGCGCCACGCCCGCCGCAGTCAGCATCGCGCGCCGCGATGCGCTGGTGGACGCGAGCACGATCATTGCCCGCGCTCCGCCATCGCGCGCTCGTTGCACAATGTGATGATCGCCGCCGCGGTTTCCTCGATCGACCGCCGCGTGACGTCGATCACCGGCCAGCCATTGTCGGCGAACATGCGGCGCGCATAGGCGACTTCCTTCTGCACCGCTTCCTGCTCGACATAGCTGGTCTCGTCCTGCTGGTTGAGCGCGAGCAGCCGGTTGCGCCGCACCTGGATCAGCCGCTCGGGACTGGTCGTCAGCCCGACCACCATCGGGTTCTTGAGGCGATACAGCAGGTCGGGCGGCGGCGATTGCGGCACGATCGGGATATTGGCGACCTTGTACCCGCGATTGGCGAGGTAGATCGACGTCGGCGTCTTCGAGGTACGCGATACACCCGCCAGCACGATCTCCGCCTCCTCCCAATTCTCCCAATTGACGCCATCGTCATGCGCGATCGTGAACTGGATCGCATCGACGCGCGCGAAATAGGCGGCGTCGAGCATATGCTGCCGCCCCGGCCGCGCCTTCATCTCCTGCCCCAGCAGGTTCGACAGCGCATGGTTCACCGGATCGAGCGGCGCCACCGCGGGCAGGCCGATCGCTCGGCACCGCGTTTCCAGCTGCCGGCGGATCTCGGGGTTCACCAGCGTGAAGATCACCAGCCCCGGATTCTGCGAAATCTCCGCCAGGATGCGCTCGAGATGCGTCTCGCTGCGCACCATCGGCCAGAAATGCCGCAGCACCTCGACATCGTCGAACTGCGCCAGCGCCGCCTTGGCGATATTCTCCAGCGTCTCACCGGTGGAATCGGAGAGGAGATGCAGGTGCAGTTTCACAGCTTCCCCTCCCGCATAGGGGAGTGACCGCTGGCACCAATCCTCCCCCGCCAGGGGGAGGTGGCACGCGGAGCGTGACGGAGGGGGAGGAAAGGGTAACGGTGATGGCATCCCAACACCTCAAATCCACAGCCGTCCTCCCCCTCCGTCGCTTTCAGCGACACCTCCCCCTGGCGGGGGAGGATTGATCGGCAAAGTCGCCACCTTCGCGGGGACGGAAAGAAGGGCAAATTCCCCCGTCTGGACGGATCTGTGGAAAACATGGGGGAAATCGCTAGCGCAACCGACCGGACCCGCCAAGCGCAGGACTCGATCCACGCTCCGGATCAGTCATCCACAACCGCGCCCACAGCCATTCGATCCGGCACACAGGCTGTGGATAACGGGGATGGCTGAATCGAATCGCGGCGCAATCGCGGGAGTCCGCGCGGTCAATCTGTTGGCAGAATGGGGACGAACGCCTAAGCCCCGGCATCCACGCACCAACACACATCTACATCCTCTTAGATTCTTCTTCTTATATTTGTTGAGAGACGGACGCGCCTGTGACTCCGAAAAAACTGCTCCGAGTGCTGTCAGGCGAACGCGTCGATGCGCCCCCCATGTGGCTCATGCGTCAGGCGGGTCGCTATCTCCCGGAGTATCGCGCACTCCGCGCCGAAAAGGGCGGCTTCCTCGAACTGGTCAACGACAGCGACGCCGCGGCGGAGGTCACGCTCCAGCCGATCCGCCGCTTCGGCTTCGACGGCGCGATCCTGTTCTCCGACATTCTAGTCGTGCCCCACGCGCTCGGCCAGGATCTGTGGTTCGAAGCGGGCGAGGGGCCACGCCTTGCCCCCAGGCTGGTCGATCATGCGCTGGAAAGCCTCACAGCCGCGCCACAGCGCCTCGACCCGGTCTATGGCACCGTCTCCCGCGTCGCCGCCGCCTTGCCGCCTGAGGTGACGTTTCTGGGCTTTGCAGGAAGTCCCTGGACCAACGCGACCTACATGGTCGCAGGGCAGGGCAGCCGCGACCAGAGCGAGACGCGCCGCATGGCCTATCGCGACCCGGCGGCGTTTCAGGCGATCATCGACGCGATCGTCGCGATGACCATCGACTATCTCGCCAAGCAGATCGAAGCCGGGGTCGAGGCGGTACAGCTGTTCGACAGCTGGGCCGGCTCGTTGAGCCCCGCCCAGTTCGAACGCTGGGTGATCGCCCCCAACGCGGCGATCGTCGCCGGGCTGCGCGCACGCTGTCCACAGGCGAAAATCATCGGCTTTCCCAAGGGCGCCGGCGGCAAGCTCGCCGCCTATGCCCGCGAAACCGGGGTCGATGCGATCGGGCTGGACGAGACCGTCGATCCCGTCTGGGCGCATCGCGAACTGCCCGCGGGCATGCCGGTGCAGGGCAATCTCGACCCGCTCGCGCTGATCGCCGGCGGCGAGGAATTGCGGACCGCCGCCACCCGCGTGGTTGATGCGCTGCGCGATCGGCCCCATATCTTCAATCTCGGGCACGGCATCCAGCAGGATACGCCGATCGCCCATGTCGAGCAGCTGATCGCGATCGTTCGGGGGACACCAGCAGCATGACCGGATTTCTGAGCTTCGCCTGGCTGTGGGTGAAGGCCGCGCACGTGATTTTCGTGATCTTCTGGATGGCGGGCCTGTTCATCTTCCCGCGCTACCTCGTCCATCACCAGGAAGCGCTGGCCGACCCCGTCCAGGCCAAAGCGTGGCAAGAGCGCGAGGCCAAGCTGCGCCGCGTGATCCTTACCCCCTCGATCGTCATCGTCTGGGTGCTCGGCCTCGCGCTGGCGATCAACCTCGGCCTGTTCGAGGGCGGTTCGGGCCTCGGCTGGCTCCACGCCAAGCTGCTGCTCGTGCTGCTGCTCTCGGGCTATCACGGCTGGGCGGTCGCCTATTCGAAGCGGCTGGCGGCGGGGCAGGGGACGCTGACCTCGCAACAGCTGCGCCTCGCCAACGAAATCCCCGCGATCTTCGTCGCACTGATCGTCATCCTCGCGGTGGTCCGCCCGTTCTGACGGCTCCAGCACGCTTGTAATGTTGGATTTTCTTTGTTGTCGTCGAACGGCATCGCTGGATGCCGCTCTTTGAACGGTTCAACCCTGTCATTCGATGGCGCGGCGACGGCGTCATGTTGATGCAAAGCCGTCGCCTCCCGGTCGCGAAGCGATCGGTTGGTGTCGCGTCAGTGTCGCGCCGGTGATGACTCGATGTCGCCCATGTGTCGCGTTGGTGGTGTCATCCCGTCGCTTTCCGGGCCTGAACCGGTCGCGAACCCGTCCGGTTCGCCGCAAAGCCCGGGTGTTTCTGTCAGTCTGTCAGTCTCGCCTTGCCCTGACGGCTTGACTTGCCACAGGGCGAATCCTAATCCGTAGGGGTCGCGTCGCCGTCCTGGCGGCGGCCCGGCGTCCCTCCCTTTTTTCCTCAAGCCATCGCCTACCGCGCGTCCAGACGCCCGAAAACCTGCAGCGATCGCCAGACGGACTTCTCCCATGCATCTCAAAGATCTCAAGAAAACCGCGCCCGCCGAGCTGGTGACGATGGCCGAGGAACTCGGCGTCGAGAGCGCTTCCACGCTGCGCAAGCAGGACCTCATGTTCGCGATCCTCAAGGCCCAGGCCGAAAATGGCGAGCTGATCATGGGCGAGGGCACGATCGAAGTGCTCCAGGACGGCTTCGGCTTCCTGCGCAGCCCGCAGGCCAACTACCTCGCCGGCCCCGACGACATCTATGTCTCGCCCAACCAGGTCCGTAAATTCGGCCTGCGCACCGGCGACACGGTCGAAGGCGAGATCCGCGCGCCCAAGGATGGCGAGCGCTATTTCGCCCTGACCAAGCTCGTCAGCGTCAATTTCGACGACCCGGACGCGGTCCGCCATCGCGTCAATTTCGACAACCTCACCCCGCTCTATCCCGACAGCAAGCTGACGCTCGACCCGGCCGATCCGACGCAAAAGGACAAGTCGGCGCGCGTCATCGACATCGTCTCGCCGCAGGGCAAGGGCCAGCGCACGCTGATCGTCGCGCCGCCGCGCGTCGGCAAGACGGTGATGCTGCAGAACATCGCCAAGGCGATCACCGACAATCATCCCGAGGTGTTCCTGCTCGTCCTGCTGATCGACGAGCGGCCCGAGGAAGTCACCGACATGCAGCGCAGCGTGAAGGGCGAGGTCGTCTCCTCGACCTTCGACGAACCCGCCACGCGCCACGTCCAGGTCGCCGAAATGGTGATCGAAAAGGCCAAGCGCCTGGTCGAGCACAAGAAGGATGTCGTTATCCTGCTCGATTCGATCACCCGCCTCGGCCGCGCCTACAACACCGTCGTGCCGAGCTCGGGCAAGGTGCTGACCGGCGGTGTCGACGCCAACGCGCTGCAGCGTCCCAAGCGCTTCTTCGGCGCCGCGCGTAACATCGAGGAGGGCGGTTCGCTCTCGATCATCGCCACCGCGCTGATCGATACCGGCAGCCGCATGGACGAGGTTATCTTCGAAGAGTTCAAGGGCACCGGCAACTCCGAAATCGTCCTCGACCGCAAGGTTGCCGACAAGCGCATCTTCCCGGCGCTCGACGTCGGCAAGTCGGGCACGCGCAAGGAAGAGCTGCTGCTCGACAAGGGCACGCTGTCCAAGATGTGGGTGCTGCGCCGCATCCTCATGCAGATGGGCACCACCGACGCGATGGAGTTCCTGCTCGACAAGATGAAGGATTCCAAGACCAACGAGAATTTCTTCGATTCGATGAATTCGTAAGCGAATACAGGGGTTTAGGCGAACATGACCGAAATCTGGGGCCATATCGTCAGCGACTTCGCATCGCTCTTCTCCGGAAGCGCGTCGGCGTGGCTCGCGTTCGGGCAGGTGATCCTGCTCGATATCGTACTCGCCGGCGACAATGCGATCGTCATCGGTGCGCTGGCGGCGGGCCTGCCTGCCGATCAGCGCAAGAAGGTGATCCTGATCGGCATCGTCGCGGCGCTGGTGATGCGGATCGGCTTCGCGCTGGTGGTGACACAGCTGATGGCGGTCATCGGCCTGATCTTCGCCGGCGGCCTGTTGCTGCTGTGGGTCGCGTGGAAGATGTATCGCGAGATCGTCCATAGCGGCGAGAGCGCCGGATCGCCCGAGATCGCCGGCGACGAACATTCGGGCGTGAAGCCTGCCAAGAGCTTCGCCGCCGCCGCCTGGGCGGTTGCGGTTGCCGACGTGTCGATGAGCCTCGACAATGTGCTCGCGGTGGCCGGTGCGGCGCGCGAGCATCCGGGCATCCTGATGGTCGGGCTGATCATCGCGGTCGCGCTGATGGGCGTCGCGGCGAACATCATCGCGAAATATATCGAACGCTATCGGTGGATCGCGTGGATCGGCCTGCTGGTGATCCTCTATGTCGCCGGATCGATGATCTATACCGGAATCGTCGATCAGGATGTCGGGATCCTGAAGCTGTTCGGCTAAACAGCTGAATCGGAACGAAAAAGGGCGGAGTCGAAAGGCGCCGCCCTTCTCGTATCAGCCGATATGCTCGGCGAAAAAGGCTTCGGTCCGGCTGTCGGCCAGCTGCGCCGCTGCTTCCGACCGGCGCTTGCCCATCTCGGTGGCAAAGCCATGATCCTCGCCGGGATAGTCGTGCAGCGTGACCTTGGGGTGATCGTCCAGCCCCTCGTGCATCGCCCGCTGCGTCTCGGCGGGGACGAACCCGTCATCCCCGGCAATATGCAGCATCAGCGGATGGGCAATGGCATGCTTTTCCCCCAGCAGCCCGTCCACGCCGACGGCATAATAACCCACCGTCGCGTCGGAATCGGTGCGTGCGGCGGTCATATAGGCCAGCCGTCCGCCCAGGCAGTATCCGGTCACGCCGACCTTGCCGCCGCTCGCTTCGCGCGCCACGCGGATCGTCGCTTCGATATCGGCAACGCCCTTGTCCTGGTCGAACTTGTTCATCCAGTCGAGCGCTTCCTTGAACTCGGCCTCGACATCGGGGTTCAGATCGATGCCGGGCTTCATGCGCCAGAAGAGGTCGGGGGCAATCGCCAGGTAACCGAGCGAAGCGAAGTGGTCGCACTTGCGGCGGATGCCTTCGTTCACCCCGAAGATTTCCTGGATCACCACGATCGCGCCGCGTGGTGTTCCCTCGGGGTCCGCGCGGTACGCGGCGAAGCTGCCGCTTCCGTCGATCGCCTGAATCGTCGTGCTCGTCATGAAAGTCTCCTTGGTCAGCGGTGACGCTGCTCATGATCGAGCAGCCATTGTTTGGTGGCGGGGCCGTCGCCGGCCGAATAGCTTCCCAGCGTGCCCCCGGCGGCGGTGATGCGATGGCAGGGGACGATGATCGGCAGCGGGTTGCGCGCGCACAGTTGGCCGATCGCGCGCGCTCCGGAATTGAGGGTCCGCGCCAGTTCGCCATAGCTGGCGGTCCGGGCATAGCCGATCGCGATCAGGCCATCGCGCAATTCCCGTCCGCGTGGCGAGGCCGGCGCGGGCAGGGGCAGGTCGAATGCCTGGAGACAGCCCTCGAAATAGGCCGCCAGCTGTTCGCCCGCGGCGCGGACCGGCGCGGTGACGCCTGCGACGGGCGCTGCCCCTGCGCAGAACCGCACGCTTGCGACAACACGCTCGTCCCCCTCGATCCGAATGGGGCCGATGGGCGTTGCGATCACTGCATGGTCGCGCGCATACATGGGCTGAGCGTAGGGCAGGGGATGCCATCGGCTCAAGCGGAGAACACATATGAAAATCAACGTCGAGGTCGACTGCACCCCGGAAGAGGCGCGTCGCGCGATGGGCTTGCCCGATTTCACCCCCGTCCATGACCGGTATATCCAGCTGATGATCGACTCGATCGACAAGGGCGGCGTCAATCCCGAGATGATCGAGACGATGATGCGGAACTGGATGCCGATGGGTGAGGCCGGGATGAACTTCTGGCGCGGGATGCTCGACATGGGCGGCAAGGGGTCGCGCGGGTCCGAGTGAGCGATACGATCTTCGCGCTGTCCAGCGGGCAGCCGCCGGCTGCGATTGCGGTCGTCCGCATTTCAGGGCCCTCGGCGTTTGATGTCGTCGCGAAGCTGGCCGGCGCATTACCGGCGCCGCGTCGCGCGTCGCTGCGGGCGCTTCAGCATGACGGAAATCGGCTCGACAATGCGCTGGTGCTGACCTTTCCGGGACCCGCCACCGCGACCGGGGAGGATCTGGCGGAACTGCATCTTCATGGCGGTCGCGCGGTCGTCCGGGCGGTCGAAGCGGCGCTCGGGGCACTGCCGGGACTGCGGCCGGCAGAGCCGGGCGAATTCACACGGCGTGCGCTCGCCAACGGCCGGATCGATCTGACCGAGGCGGAGGGGCTGGGCGATCTGCTGGCGGCGGAGACCGAGGCGCAGCGTCGCGCGGCGCTGCGCAGCGCCGAGGGTGGGATCCGCGTTCAGGTGGAACAGTGGACGCGCCGCACGCTTGCCCTGTCCGCAGCGATCGAGGCGATGCTCGATCATGGCGACGAGGACGATGTCGCTGCCGAAGGTGAGGCGCTCGATCCGCTGCAGCGCGCCGCCAGCGATCTCGCGATGCAGATCGCTACGGTCGTCGCGCAGCCCGGAGTCGAGCGGCTGCGCGACGGCATCCGCGTCGTGCTCGCCGGCCCGCCCAATGCCGGCAAGTCGACCTTGCTCAACGCGCTCGCGCAGCGCGAGGCGGCGATCGTTTCCCCGATTGCGGGAACGACGCGCGATCGGATCGAGGCGCCGGTGATGCGCGACGGTGTCGCCTATCTCCTGACGGATACGGCCGGATTGAACGACGCTCCCTCGGACATGGTGGAAGAGATCGGCATTGCGCGGGCCCATGCGGCCATGGCCGATGCCGATATCGTTCTGTGGCTCGATGACGCGCCGCCGCCCGATGAGTCCTATCTCGCGCTCCATGCCCGCGCCGATGCGGAGGGGCGGGGGGTGGTGGCGGATCGTCTCGTAGTGTCCGCTGTGACGGGGCAGGGGATCGGCGAGTTGTGGAGCGAAATCGCGGCGCGTGCATCCACCTTGCTCCCCAGTGCCGATGCGGTCCCGCTGAACGATCGGCAGCGCGCGCTCGCCAGCGAGGCGGCGGGAGCGCTTGTCTCTGCTTCGCAGCTTTCCGATCCTTTGTTGATCGCCGAGGAACTGCGCCGAGCGTTGCGCTGCTTTGATCGCATCACCGGCACCGCCGGGGTGGAGGCGATGCTCGACACGCTGTTCGGGCGCTTCTGCATCGGCAAGTGATGTTCCACGTGGAACAGTTTTGACGTGATCGTCCCTCGCGGCTAATGCCGCGCGATGCGGACATTCGACGTGATCGTGGTGGGGGGCGGCCATGCCGGGACCGAGGCGGCGGCTGCCGCAGCCCGGTGCGGTGTGCGAACGGCGCTCGTCACCTTCGACCCGGATATGATCGGCGCGATGTCATGCAATCCGGCGATCGGCGGCTTGGGCAAGGGGCATCTCGTGCGCGAGGTCGACGCGCTCGACGGACTGATTGCGCGTGCGGCCGATGCCGCCGCGATCCATTATCGCCTCCTCAACAGCTCGAAGGGTCCGGCGGTCCAGGGGCCGCGGGTTCAGGCGGATCGGCGGCTCTACGCGCGCGCGATCCAGTCGATGCTGGCAGGGCAGGAGGGTCTGGAGATCATCGCCGGCGAAGCCGCCGCGCTGCTTGTCAGTGGTGGGCGCGTCTCCGGGATCACGCTCGCCGACGGCGAGTCGCTGCACGCGAATGCCGTGATCCTCGCCAGCGGCACATTCCTCGGCGGTCGAATCTATCGTGGCGAGGAGCGCGAGACCGGGGGACGCGTCGGAGAGCGCGCTGCGACCGCGCTCGGCGTCCAGCTTCGGGAATTCGGTCTCCCGATCACGCGGCTCAAGACCGGAACGCCACCGCGCCTCGATGGTCGCACGATCGACTGGGCGGCGTTGGAGGAGCAGCCCTCAGATCTCGACCCGTGGCGCATGTCGCCGATGACGCGTGCGCCGCGGCTCCCCCAGCTCGCCTGCGCGATCACCCGAACGACCTCCCGGACGCACGACATTATCCGTGGCGGGCTCGACCGGTCCCCCTTGTTCAGCGGAGCGATCGAGGCAGGGGGTCCGCGCTACTGCCCGTCGATCGAGGACAAGATCTTCCGCTTCGGCGACCGCGACGGGCACCAGATATTCCTGGAGCCCGAAGGACTCGATACCCATCTCGTCTATCCCAACGGCCTTTCGACCTCGCTCCCGGTCGACGTCCAAGCCGCACTGATCGCGTCGATCCCCGGGCTCGAACGCGCGCAGATCGTGACCCCGGGCTATGCCGTCGAATATGACCATATCGACCCACGATCGCTCTCGCACGGTCTCGAAAGCCGCGATCTTCCGGGCCTGTTCTGCGCCGGCCAGATCAACGGGACGACAGGCTATGAGGAAGCCGCCGCGCAGGGGCTGGCAGCCGGTCTCGCCGCCGCCGCCGCTACCCTCGATCGCGCGCCGACGATCTTCCCGCGCGACCTCAGCTATATCGGCGTGATGATCGATGACCTCACGCTCCAGGGCGTCACCGAACCCTATCGCATGCTCACCGCCCGCGCCGAGCATCGCCTCAAGCTCCGCGCCGACAACGCCCAGACCCGCCTCGCCCCGCTCGGTCTCCAGGCCGGCTGCATCGGCACGGCCCGGCGCAAGTGGATCGAGTCACGCGACGCCGAGCGCCAGCGCCTGCGCGACAGCTTCGCGGTCGAGCGCACGGCGCATCAGATCGGCCGCGCCGGCGCGCCGGTAGCGCAGGACGGCGCGCGCCGCGCCGCGTTCGACTGGCTCCGCTTCCCCGGCGTCACCCTCGATCATCTGGGCATCGCGCTCCCCGACGCAGACCTCGACCTCCTGTCGGAACTGATCGAAGACGCCCGCTACGCCCCCTATCTCGAACGCCTCGAGCGCGAGCAGGCCGATCTCGGCCGGTCGGACATGACCCCAATGCCCGCCGCGCTCGACTATAGCGCGCTCCCCGGACTCTCGAACGAAATGGTCGAGCGCCTCTCCGCCGCCCGCCCGCATACGATCGGCGACGCCTCCCGCATTCGCGGCATTACCCCCGCTGCGCTCACCGTGATCATGCTCCACGTGAAGCGCGCCGCATGAACGAAGACGAAGCCCGCGAGTGGATTCGGACGCGTTACGATGTTTCACGTGAAACACGCCTCGCCCAGTTCGCGGAAATCCTTGCCGACGCCGCAGCACGCCAGAACCTTGTTGCCCCCTCCACACTGGACCAGCTCTGGTCCCGACACATCGTCGACTCCGCCCAACTGCTCGACCATGTCGGCAAGCCCAGCGGTCTATGGCTCGACATCGGCAGCGGCGCCGGCCTGCCTGGCCTCGTCCTCGCCATCCTGCGCGACGATCCGGTCGAGCTGGTCGAGCCCCGCAAGCTCCGCACCGCGTTCCTCGAGGAGGCCTCCGCCACCCTGGGCCTGACCAACGTCACCATCCGCACCGCCAAGGTCGAGCGCACCACCGGCAAGGCCGCCATCGTCACCGCGCGCGCCGTCGCGTCGCTCGACACCCTGTTCCGCATCGCAGCCCACCGCACCGATGCCTCGACCATCTGGGTCCTGCCAAAGGGCCGCAGCGCGCAATCGGAGGTGGAAGACGCCCGCTTATTTTGGCAAGGTTCGTTCCACGTGGAACCGAGCGTCACGGCGCCGGACTCGCTCATCGTCGTCGCGAAAGAGGTACGTCCCCGATGATCTGCATCGCCATAGCGAATCAGAAGGGCGGCGTGGGAAAGACCACGACCGCGATCAATGTCGGGACCGCCCTCGCCGCGACCGGTCAGCGCGTCCTGCTCCTCGATCTCGACCCCCAGGGAAACTGCTCGACCGGCCTCGGCATCGGCCGCGCCGATCGCGAGCGCTCGACCTATGACCTGCTGATCGGCGAGACCAATCTCGAGAACGTGTCGGTCCCGACCCGCGTGCCCGGGCTCGACATCGTCCCCGCCACCGTCGACCTGTCGGGCGCCGAAATCGAGCTGATCGAGTTCGAGGCGCGAACCCATCGCCTCGCCACCGCGATCGATCGCAGCGAGGCGCGCTGGGACGTGGTGCTGATGGACTGCCCGCCGTCGCTCGGCCTCCTCACGATCAACGCCATGGTTGCCTCCGACGCGCTGCTCGTGCCGCTGCAATGCGAATTCTTCGCGCTCGAAGGGCTCAGCCAGCTGCTTACCACGGTCGAGCGCATCCGCGGCCGGTTCAACCCCGGGCTGTCGATCCTCGGCGTCGTCCTCACCATGTACGATCGCCGCAATCGCCTGACCGATCAGGTCGCCGACGATGTCCGCGCCGTGCTGGGCAAGGTGGTGTTCGACACGGTGATCCCGCGCAACGTCCGCCTGTCCGAAGCGCCGAGCCACGGGCTGCCTGCGCTGATCTACGATTATCGCTGCGCCGGGTCCGAAGCCTATATCGCCCTCGCACGCGAAGTGATCGATCGCCTGCCCAAGCTGAAGAAGGCCGCATGACCGAAGAAACGCCAGCGACGCCCACGCCCGCCACCGCCCCGCGCAAGCCGCGCCCCGGCCTTGGCCGTGGCCTGAGCGCATTGCTCGGCGACGCCGAGCGCGAGGAACCCGTGCGTCCGGGAACCGAGCCGTCGATCGGCGTGCGCATGCTCCCGGTCAGCTCGCTCGCGCCGCATCCGGAACAGCCGCGCCGTCATTTCGACGAGGACGCGCTCGAGGAGCTGGCCAAATCGATCGCGATGCGCGGGCTGATCCAGCCGATCGTGGTGCGCCCGCACGGCAAGGACTATCAGATCGTCGCCGGCGAACGCCGCTGGCGCGCCGCGCAACGCGCGCGGTTGCACGAGGTGCCGGTGATCGTCCGCGACCTCGACGAGGCCGAGACGCTCGAAATCGCGATCGTCGAGAATATCCAGCGCGAGGATCTCAACGCGATCGAAGAGGCGGAGGCGTACGCCAAGCTGATCGGCGATTTCGGCCACAGCCAGGAGGCACTGGCCAAGATCGTCCACAAATCGCGCAGCCATATCGCCAACCTGATCCGCCTGCTCGATCTGCCCGCAACCGTGCGTCAGCGCGTGGTCGAGGGATCGCTGACCATGGGCCATGCCCGCGCCCTGATCGGCGCGCCCGACCCCGAAAAGCTCGCAAGGATCGTCATCGAGCGCGACCTGTCGGTGCGCGACACCGAAAAGCTCGCCCGCGAGGCGAAGCCGCGCGCGGCGGGGAAGGGCGGCGCCGGCGCAGGCGCGGGCACCAGCAACGCCGACATCGCCGCGCTCGAGCGACAGCTCGGCGATGTGCTGGGTCTCAACGTGAAGATCAGCTTCGGCGACAAGGGTGGCGCCCTGACGCTCGCCTATTCGACGCTCGACCAGCTCGACATGATCTGCCAGCGCCTGACCGGTGAAAAAATCTAGTTAAATCAAGTATTTGACGGTCTTCGCCTCCCGCTTGCAGGAGAGGTTGGGATCGATCTCCTACTCAAATTCCTCCCCCGGAGGGGAGGGGGACCGCCGAAGGCGGTGGAGGGGTAGCTACCCGCTGGACAACGTCCCGAACGAAACGCCCCCTCCATCGCCGCTCAACAATGCCACCCCCTCCCGCGGGAGGATGCGACGACATTGCCCCAAATACCGTTGTCACCCCGGCCCTGTGCCGGGGTCCACCGGGCGGCAAGCGCGAACCCCCAGCCTCGATCCGCTGCGCGTGAGAATCCGTGGACCCCGGAACCAGTCCGGGGTGACGCAAAGACGCGTCAGCCCGGGCCTCGCCGACGGTCCAGCACAACGAAGCTGGCCACATGCGTAGCGGCCATGGCCTTTCCCAGTTCCCGGGCATCAAAGCCAGGCTGTTCGCTCATCCACGCTACGAACGCATCGCACCCCGCCGCTTCGAGAGGGAACAGGCACACCGGGTCGTCACCAGCCGAATAGAGCAGATAGATGACGTCGGCTCCCCACGGACCGCTATCGTCCGTTGCGATCACGACCCTGTGCAGGTCCGGCAGGGAAAGCGCCCGCTGGGTCCCCGTATCGTCGCATATGACGATCTCCTGGTCGGAGATGCTCACACTCCATTGATCCAATGGAGAAGAAGGGCGCCGCAACCGACTACGAAGCCAGCCCGGCACCCTCACCCCCGCGCCGCCCCGCGCGCCAGCACCGCCAGCTCATGATCCGCCAGCACCTGGCCCGCATTGCCGCCGCCGCGCGTCATCGCGCGTTCGGCCTCGCGCGCACGTTCCACGGCGCGCGCCAGCATCGCGCTGTTCCAGCGTTGCAGCGCGCGGATCGTCGCGGCCTCCTCCTTGAAGAAGACGCGGTGCTTCTTGACCACCTCGCCCGGGCTCAATCCATGGTCGATATCGGCGCGCATCTCGGCCAGCGCCATCAGGCGGCGGACCAGCCCGCGAAGCAGGGGAATGGTCGACACCCCGGCGGCCTCGAGTCGCGCCAGTTCGACCCCGATCTCGGCCGGTCGACCGCCCACCACGGCCTCGATCGCGCCCGACATTTCGGCTTCGCCCAGGTCCGCGCCGATCGCATCCAGCGCCTCGATCCCCGCCTCACGCGGGCGATCCGGCGCGGCGTCGAGGTAGAGCGACAATTTCTCGATCTCGCGCGCCAGCACCGCGCGATCCCCGCCGGACAACGCCGCCAGGCGATCGGCGGTGCCCCCGACCAGCCGCAAGCCATGTTCGCGCGCGATTCCGGTCGCCAGCTGCCCGGCGGTGCGCGCATCGGGGATATAACAGGCATGCGCCATCACGTTGGGCGCGGCGAGCGCGAGCTTGAGCAGCCGACCCGTGCCTTTCAGCGCGCCGCCCACCGCGACCACCGGGTTTCCTGCGGTTTCCGCCTCGATCAGCGTGCGCACCGCATCGGTGCCGCCATCGTCGATCCCGGACACGCGGATATAGCGCGCACCGCCGAACAGCGAGAGCGACGCGGCTTCGCCCGCCAGCAATCCGGCGTCATCCTTCAGCGCGCTGCCCTCGATATCGACGCGCTCGGCCTCGCTGCCCATCGCCCGGCCCAGCCGCGCGGCCAAGTCGTTGGCGCCGGCTTCGTCGGGGCCATAGAGCAGGAACAGGCGGATGTCGGGGCCCGGCTTGTCGAGCCGTGCGCGGATCTGCGCTTCGCTCGCCTTCACTTCGACTCGGACGCGCGTGCGTACCGGGCGAGCCGCGCGACGATCTGATCGGCGACGATGCCCGACAGGCGCTCGAGCGCGCTCTTCTCCGCCGCGATCGTCGCATATTCCGATCCCGCGACATCGATGCCCGCGTCCGATCCGGCGGTCGCGTCGAGCACCGTCTGCCCGGTCGCGAGATCGATCAGCTGATAGCGCGCGCGCAGAGTGCGGCGCTCACGCGTCACGACGTCGTCGCTGCGCACGCCCAGCCCCTCGATCCGGTCGTCCAGCTTGATCTCGAGCCGATAGGTGCGCGCGCCACTGCGCGTCGCCTCGATCCGGTCGCGTACCGCGTTGGAGACGAGCCAGCCGGCCTCGCCCTCGATCGGCGCGACCTCGACGCCCGACAGCATCGTCTGCACCGGTCCGCCGACCCCGCCGCCATAGAGCGGCCGCAGCCCGCAGCCCGACAGGATCGGAGCGGTGGCGAGAAGCGCGAGCAGGAATGCAGCGCGCTTCATGCGACGATATTGACCAGCCGGTCGGGCACCACGATCACCTTTCTGGGCGTTGCGCCTTCCAGAATGCGCTGCACGTTCGGGTTTGCCAAGGCCATCGCCTCCAGATCGCCCTTATCGGCGCCCTTGGCCGCCTTCACCGTGTCGCGCAGCTTGCCGTTGACCTGGATCGCGATCGTCACCTCGTCATCGACCAGCAATGCCGGGTCGACCGCCGGCCATTCGGCGTCGGCGATCAGCCCGTCATTCCCCATCGCTGCCCAGGCTTCCTCGGCCAGGTGCGGCACCATCGGCGCGGCGATCAGGATCGCGGTGCGGATCGCATCGGCGCGCGAACGCGACGGCGCAGCCTTTTCGAGCGCGTTGACCAGTCCATAGAGCTTGGCCACCGCTTTGTTGAACTGCAGCCCCTCGATATCCGCGGCGACGCCGGCGATGGTCTGGTGCAGCACGCGGTCGAGCGGCTTGTCCTCGCCCTCCCACGCGTCCAGCCCGTCGAACAGCCGCCACAGCCGCTGGACGAAGCGCCACGCGCCCTCGATCCCGTTCTCGGTCCACTCCAGGTCGCGTTCGGGCGGCGAATCCGACAGCACGAACCACCGCACCGCGTCCGCGCCATATTGGTCCACGATCGGTTCGGGATCGACCGTGTTCTTCTTGGACTTGGACATCTTCTCGATGCGGCCGACGGTCACCGGGCCGCCGCTCTCCGCTTCGACCAGAACATCGTTCTTGCGCACCACCTCGCCCGGCGACAGCCAGCGGCCGTCGGCAGCCTTGTAGGTCTCGTGCGTCACCATGCCTTGGGTGAACAGCCCCGCGAACGGCTCGGCGATGTCGATCATCCCGATCCGCTTGAGCGCGCGCGTCCAGAAGCGGGCATAGAGCAGGTGCAGGATCGCATGCTCGACCCCGCCGATATACTGGTTCACCGGCAGCCATTGCTCCGCGACCGCGCGGTCGAACGGCTTGTCCTTGGGCTGGCTGGCGAAGCGGATAAAATACCAGCTCGAATCGACAAAGGTATCGAGCGTATCGGTCTCGCGCCGCGCCGCATGGCCGCATTGCGGGCAATCGACATGCTTCCACGTCGGATGGCGGTCGAGCGGATTGCCGGGAATGTCGAACGACACGTCCTCGGGCAGCACCACCGGCAGCTGCTTCTCGGGCACCGGCACCGCGCCGCACACTTCGCAATGCACGATCGGGATCGGCGTGCCCCAGTAACGCTGGCGCGAAACGCCCCAGTCGCGCAGGCGCCACACCGTCGTGCCCTTGCCCCATCCTCCGGCTTCGGCGCGCGCGATCACCTCGCGCTTGGCGTCGGCGACGTCCATCCCGTTCAGGAAGTGCGAATTCACCAGCGTACCGGCGCCGGTATAGGCTTCCGATTCGGTGAACTCGGGTGCCTCCTTGTCGCCGTCGGAAACGACGCGGCGGATCGGCAGGCCATATTTGGTCGCGAACTCGAAGTCGCGCTGGTCGTGCGCCGGCACCCCGAACACCGCGCCGGTGCCATAGTCCATCAGCACGAAATTGGCGATATAGACCGGCAATTCCCATGTGGAATCAAAGGGATGCGCCGCGCGGATGCCGGTGTCGAAGCCCAGCTTCTCCTGCGTCTCGATCTCCGCCGCGGTGGTGCCGCCGAGCTTGCACTGTGCGATGAATTCGGCCGCGGCCGGGTCCCTGGCAGCCAGCGCCTGCGCGATCGGATGGTCCGCCGCGATCGCGACGAAGCTCGATCCGAAGATCGTGTCCGGGCGCGTCGTGAACACCTCGACGCTTCCGCCGTCGCTCAGCGCGAAGCGGAACTGCATGCCCTGCGACTTGCCGATCCAGTTTTCCTGCATCAGCCGGACCTTGTCGGGCCATTTGTCGAGGCTTTCGAGGCCGTCGAGCAGCTCGTCGGCGAAGTCGGTGATCTTGAGGAACCACTGGTTGAGCTTCTTCTTCTCGACCAGCGCGCCCGATCGCCAGCCGCGCCCGTCGATCACCTGCTCGTTGGCGAGGACGGTCATGTCGACCGGGTCCCAGTTGACCGTCGATTCCTTGCGATAGACCAGGCCGTTGGCGAACAGGTCGAGGAACAGTGCCTGCTCGTGCCCGTAATAATCGGGCTCGCACGTCGCCAGTTCGCGGCTCCAGTCGATCGCGAGGCCCAGTCGCTTCAGCTGCGCGCGCATCGTCGCGATATTGTCGCGCGTCCAGCCGCCGGGATGGACCTTTTTCTCCATCGCGGCATTCTCCGCCGGCATCCCGAACGCATCCCACCCCATAGGATGGAGCACTTCCATCCCCCGCATCCGCCGATACCGCGTCAGAACGTCGCCCATCGTGTAGTTGCGGACATGGCCCATATGGATGCGTCCCGACGGGTAGGGAAACATCTCGAGCACATAGGATTTGGGCTTGGGCGAGGCATCGTCCGCGGCGAAGGTGCGGCGCTCTTCCCACAGCTTCTGCCACGCCGAATCGGCTTTCAGCGCGTTGAACCGCGACACGGGCATTCCTTCATTCAGCTAGGCGGCGGGACGGCGCCCACCTCCGATTCAATCTCCGGCGATTGCGGCACGGCGCAGATCGCGAGCGCGCGTGAGGATGATGTCCTCAAGCTTCTGCACCGTCGCTGCCTCGACCGGGGAATCGACCCACTGACCACCGCGGTTGACCTGACGCAGCGCGGTGACGCGCAGCGCGTCGGCGCGCAGATCCTGGTCCAAGATGGTCACGGTCACCTTCATCCGCTCGGTCGAGAGGTTCGGGTTCACATACCAGTCGGTGACGATCACGCCGCCATTCGAATCCGTCTGGACGATTGGCATGAACGAAATCGTGTCGAGCGCCGCGCGCCACAGATAGGCGTTGACGCCGATCGTGGTCACTTTGGACGCTGCAAGATCCGCGCGCGGGCGATTGCCGCCGCCGCCGCACGCGGCG
This sequence comes from Sphingomonas plantiphila, assembly GCF_046000505.1. NCBI lineage: Bacteria > Pseudomonadati > Pseudomonadota > Alphaproteobacteria > Sphingomonadales > Sphingomonadaceae > Sphingomonas > Sphingomonas plantiphila. The sequence goes on from NZ_JBELQC010000001.1 coordinate 951,182, forward strand.
AGGGTGAGGGCGACACTGCCCAGGATCGCGGTGCGCAACTGGCGGTTCATCGGCATCTTCCTATGGGAAATCTCATGGAGCGGAGTGCATCTATAGATGCTGGCGCGCGCGCCGCAAGCGCAAGCCGTGCAGCGCCCCTGTGCGCCATCTGCAACACCTATCTGGAAATCGGATTCGAGCGGTGGAACATTGCGGCCGAATCATGGTACTCGCCAGATCGAGTTAGGGGTTCTGATGCGTAAGGTTCGGATCATCGCTGGAGCGGCACTGGGGGCGCTGGGCGTCGTCGGGTTCGTTTCTGCGCCCGCACTTCTCGCGCAGACTTCGGTCCCTCAACAGCGCATCGTGTCCAAGCGGACCAGCGCGTTGGGTATCGGTACCTTCACGCCTGCCGCGGCCGATCCGAAGCTCGCTGCCGCTCTGGCACGTGCTGGCCTGTCAGGAACCGGCTTTCGGTTCACTCCTGCAGAGCCGCGCGGCGCGGGCAACCGCAGTGTCACCGTAGCCGTCCGCGCGCGGGCCGCACGTCCGTCCGCCAATGCCGTCGCAGATCGTGGTACGGCGGCACCTGCGTCGGTTACGCTGCAGCCGATCGCGTATAATCTCGGCGTATCCGTCGGGTGGAAGCGGTTTGCGGTCACTGGAGATCTGTCGAAGCTCGATCTGGCGGGTCAGCCGGGCAGCGGCGAATCGCTCGATCTCGGTGTCAGCTATTCGGGCAAGCGTGCCTCCGCGCGGATCAAGGCCGCGACCGAACGGCCGCTGGAGCAGACGCCGCGCCTGATCGCTGCCGATCCGAATTACTCGATCGATCTGGGTGGGTCCTATTCGATCACGCGCAAGATCGATGTCACGGCCGGGGTTCGCTATACGAGCGAGAAGGATCGCCTGCCGCAGCTGACCGACGACCGTCGCGACAGCCAGGCCGTCTATGTCGGGACCGCGATCCGCTTCTGATCCGGCACCCAGGCGTCGATACCTGCCCAGCCATAGATGCCTAAAGGTTTGAGCGCCCGCCAGCGTTGCTCGTTCATCCCGCCAAGAGCAATCACCGGCACGGTCAGTCCGCGGATCATCAGTCCGAGCCGCACTCGGCCAAGCGCTTGAGCATCGGGGTGCGAGCGAGTGGGATAGACGGGTGACACGAACAGCAGTCGCGCCCCAGCGCGACTTGCCGTGACCGCTTCCTTCAGTGAATGCACCGGCGCGGTGAGTGCCCCCGATTGTCGTCCATGCCGCCCCTCCGCACCCTGACCCGGCGTGCGTCCGGCAACAACCAGCGTAAGACGCCTGCGCCGGGCGACTCGTCTCATGCGTGTGAGAAGCGCACGTCGTTCGACAGGCGGCGTCGCATAATGGCGAAAAACGATGCCCGATCCGGGCGGCAGCGCCTCCAGCGCCTCCCATAGCGCGTCGCTCAACCGCTCGTCGGTCATCAACCATCGGCGGGGCAGAGGCGCGTTGCGGGGGTGGCGGGGCGGCATTGCCCCTTCTATAGCGGCGCGCATGCCGTCCGACACCGCGCAATCCCGCCTCGCAGAAATCCAGGCCCGCATCGCCCGCGCTGCCACGACCGCCGGTCGCAAACCGACCGATGTGGCGTTGATCGCCATTTCGAAGACCCATGATGCAGAGGCAATTCGCCCGCTTATCGATGCCGGACAGCGGGTCTTCGGCGAGAACCGGGTTCAGGAAGCCGCCGCCAAATGGCCGGCATTGCGCGAAGCTCATCCCGACATTCGGGTGCATCTGGTCGGCCAGCTCCAGTCGAACAAGGCGCGCGAGGCGGTGGAATTGTTCGACGCGCTCCATTCGGTCGACCGGCCGTCGCTGGTCGCCGCGCTGGCAAAGGCGATGGACGAAAGCGGGCGGCGGCCGGACTGTTTTATCCAGGTCAATATCGGCGACGAGCCACAGAAAGGCGGGGTTGCCGTGGCGGACCTTCCCGCACTGCTCGCCGAGTCTCGCGCCGCTGGATTGCCGGTCGTCGGACTGATGGCGGTACCGCCGGTTGGTGTCGATGCCGCACCCTATTTCGCGTTGCTGGCAAAGCTCGCACGCGACTCCGCGCTCGACGGGCTGAGCATCGGCATGTCCGACGATTTCGAGACTGCCGTCACGATCGGCGCCACCCATGTCCGCGTCGGGACCGCATTGTTCGGGGCGCGCGCATGACGCTCGCGATCCGGTTCGACGCGCTGATTTTCGACTTCGACGGCGTGCTGCTCGAGAGCGAGTTCGAAGGCAATCGCCATATCGCCGAGTATCTCACCGCGATCGGGCATCCGACCTCCCCGGAAGATTCGATGACGAACTTCATGGGGCTCGCCGGACAGGAGTTCATCGACGCAATCGAGACGTGGATCGGGCAAAGCCTTCCCGAAGACTTTCATGGCGCGCGCGAGACAGAGAATCGCCGCGCGCTGGCCGAAGGCGTAGCCGAGGTTGAGGGTGCGATCCGATTCGTCCGAGCGCTCCCCGACGATCTGCCCCGCGCGATCGCGTCTTCGAGCAACAGCCAGTGGATCGTGACGCATCTCGACCATCTCGGCATCCGCGATGCCTTCGAGGGCCGCATCTTCAGCGGGCGCGAGCATGTTGCGCGGGGCAAGCCTGCGCCCGACATCTATCTCCACGCCGCGGCGCAGTTGGGGGTCTCCATCGAGCGCTGTGCGATCCTTGAGGATTCGCCGGTGGGCGCGACCGGGGCGGTGGCATCGGGCGCGCATGTCATCGGGCTCTGCGCAGGCAGTCACTGCGGGCCGGATCACGGCGCGCGGCTCCGCGCGATCGGTGTGCAGGATATCGCACACGACTTCGCCGAGGTCGCCCGCCTGCTGGCTTAAGCGGCCGTCCCTCCCACAGTCAGCCCTTCGACGAGCAGGCTTGGCTGACCGACGCCCGCCGGAACCGACTGGCCGCCCTTGCCGCACATTCCGATGCCCTCGTCGAGCGCGAAGTCGTTGCCGATGCCGATCACCTTGGTCAGGCAGGTCGGCCCGTCGCCGATCAGCGTCGCGCCCTTGATCGGCGCGCCGAGCTTGCCGTCCTCGATCTTGTACGCCTCGGTGCAGGAGAACACGAACTTGCCCGAGACGATGTCGACTTGGCCGCCACCGAAGCTCTTCGCGAAGATGCCTTTCTTCACGCGCGCCAGCAACTCGGCGGGTTCGTCCTCGCTGCCCTTCATGAAGGTGTTGGTCATGCGCGGCATCGGGGCATGCTGGAACGATTCGCGGCGGCCGTTACCGGTGGGGTCGACCCCCATGAGTCGCGCGTTCATGCGGTCCTGCATGTAACCCTTGAGGATGCCGTCCTCGATCAGCACGGTTTCGCGCGTCGGCGTGCCTTCATCGTCGATCGACAGCGAACCGCGGCGGTCCATGATCGAGCCGTCGTCGACGACCGTTACGCCCGGCGCCGCCACCCGCTCGCCGATGCGACCCGAAAAGGCGCTCGTGCCCTTGCGATTGAAATCGCCCTCGAGCCCATGGCCAACCGCCTCGTGCAGCAGCACGCCAGGCCAGCCCGGGCCGAGCAGCACGGTCATCTCGCCCGCTGGGGCGTCGACCGCGTCGAGATTGACCAGCGCCTGCGCCAGCGCTTCATCGATCGCGCGATTCCACACTTCGGGCTGGAACAGGCGGTCGTAGAGCGCGCGCCCGCCGGTGCCGAAGCTGCCGGTCTCGCGCCGCCCGTTCGATTCGACCACGATCGAGACGTTGAGGCGCACGAGCGGGCGGATATCGGTCGCGACGAACCCATCGGGCCGGACGATCTCGACCACGCTCCACGATCCAAGCAGGCTTGCCGACACTTGCACCACGCGCGGGTCGCGGGCACGCGCCGCGGCGTCGATCGTCTGGCACAGATTCACCTTGTCAGCGAAGGGCACCAGATCGAGCGGATCGGCGTCGGTGTAGAGGTGACGATTGGTGCGCGGGGGCGCGGCAGCCTTCGGGCCGGTTGCCGGGTCGATCAGCGCCATCGTCTCGCCCGCGCGGCGGATTGCGGCGTTGCTGATTTCGTTGGCATGGGCGAAGGCCGTGGTCTCGCCGCTGACCGCGCGCAGGCCGAAGCCCGAATCGGTGTTGTACGACGCTGTCTTCAGGCGCCCGTCGTCAAAGCCGAACGCTTCGGACTTGCGATACTGTAGGTAAAGCTCGCCATCCTCGGCCTTGCCAAGGATCGACGCGGTCAGGCGTTGTGCGGCATCGGCGTCGAAGCCGTCGCGGTAGAGGAAGCTTCGGGGATCGGAATACATCCGCCGAATATAGGAGCCTTAGAGGCTCGCGCCAGACGCGATATCTGGCAGCGCGCTCTGATCGGCGCCATCGGCGGGCCCACCAATCAAGACAAAGCGGCGGTCGCAATATCCGCAATCGACATAGCCATGCTCGTCGATCTGCAGGAAGACCCGCGGATGGCCCAGCGACGCGGGGATACCGGCATGTGCGCCATCACAGGCAACGCGGGCATGGGTGACGCGGGTGACTTCGGGTGGCGCGATCATGCGCCTGCGGTTAGCAAAGCGGCGCGCGCGCGGCAATCGCCTGTGTACCGGTCCCAACGAGCAGTTTTGCTTGCCAAGTGGCGTGCGTCGCCCCACTTCGGCCGCATGAGCGACGCGGCGATCGAGATCGACGGCCTTTCCAAGGTCTATCAGGGCGGAAAACAGGCGCTGGATGCGGTGACCTTTACCGTGCCGCGCGGGCAGATTTTCGGTCTCCTCGGCCCCAATGGGGCGGGCAAGTCGACGCTGATCAACATTCTGGCAGGGCTCGTCAACAAGACCGGCGGTAGCGCGCGCGTGTGGGGTTTCGACATCGGCGCCAATCCGCGCAACTCCAAGCGCGCGATCGGGATCGTCAACCAAGAGATCCTGTTCGACCCCTTCTTCACTCCGTTCGAGACGCTGGAGATCCAGGCAGGGCTGTACGGCGTGCCGAAAGCCGAGCGCCGGACGATGGAATTGCTGCGCGCGGTGCACCTGGAGGACAAGGCGAACGCCTATTCGCGCACGCTTTCTGGCGGCATGAAGCGGCGGTTGATGGTGGCGAAGGCGATGGTCCATTCGCCGCCGGTGCTGGTGCTCGACGAGCCGACCGCTGGCGTCGATATCGAACTGCGTCAGCAGCTCTGGGCCTATGTCCGGTCACTCAACGACAGCGGCGTGACGGTGGTGCTGACCACGCACTATCTGGAAGAGGCCGAGGAGCTGTGCGATCGCATCGCGATCATCAACCACGGCAAGTTGATCGCCAACGAACCGACCCGCGAGCTGGTCGGCAAGACACAGGAAAAGGCGGTCGAGGTCGTGGTCGATCGTGACATTGCCGGTCTGCCGGCGAACCAGTGTTTCCAGAAGATCGAGGCGAAGGGCGAGCGTACCTTGGTCATCACCTATCGCAAGGACCGCGCGAATGCCGGCGAGGTGCTGGGCGCAGTGCAGGCGGCGGGGTTCGGCATCGTCGACGTATCGACGCGCGAGGCGGACCTCGAGGACGTGTTCCTGAGCCTGACTCGCGCCGCAAACGCCGCCTGAGCGGTCAGCGCCGGTAGCGTTCGAAGAACCGCCACATCGCATCGTTGTCCGCAGTCCAGACATGGCCTGCGCCGCGCGTGATCCACGCGGCGACCTCTGCCCCCGCACGGCACTGGGTGTGCAGGCGTTCGTAGAGATTGGCGGCCAAGTCCCGGCGCAGCGGACCGGTATTGCACCCGTTAAGCGCGGCCCAGCGCGCCTCGGCAGCCTCCATCGTATATTGCCAATAGCCTGCGCCGCCGCCCTGCACCGGATTGGTGCCGTCGGCATCGCCGGCAAACGCGATCACCGGCATCGGCCGCTTCGGCATGCAGGTGGCGGGGTCGGGGCGCGCCTTGTCGCGCGCCAGCGGATTACCCGCGCGCAAGCCGACGACCGGAGCGATTGCGGCGAAGCGGTCGGACGCGACGCAGCCCAGCCATGACGTCATCCTCCCGCCGCCCGACAGGCCGGTGGCATAGACGCGGGCAGGGTTTGCACATCCCTGTGCCGCCAGCCAGTCGATCGCGGTCTTCAGAAATGCGACATCGTCGGCATCGCCCGGGCCGGGGACCTTGCCGGTGACGGTGGGGACCCCCGGAATGTTCCAGACGAAGCCGCTCTCCACCGGGATTCCGGCGTCCGGCGCGGCGACGATGAACCCGTGGAGATCGCTGGTCATTTCCAGCTTCGATTGCGCGAGGATTGCCGAGCCATCGCCACCGCTGCCATGCAGCGCGAACACCAGCGGTAGCGGCTCGCGCGTCGCACTCACGGGAACATGGAGCAGCACGCTACGACCGGTATCGCCGACGGTTACCCGCGCGGTCGTGCCCGGCGTGACTGGACAGCCGGGCGCGGCAAGCGTCGGGGAAAGCGTGGTGAGCAATGCGGCAAGGGCGGCGAGGATCAGGCGCATCGGTATCTCCTTGAGCGACCCTCGCTATGACCTGCACCCTCGCACGGCAACCGCGGCGTGTTTGAAATCGCCGCGCTTTGTCGCATAGCAGCGCCCGCCATTGGTGCTTGAAGGAACGAGATTGGCCCACGACCCCCATCAAAGCGATGTGCTCGTCATCGGCTCCGGCGCCGCCGGCCTCACTGCCGCGCTCAACCTGGCGCAGCGCTTCAAGGTGACCGTGCTGGCCAAGGGCGGTCTGGACGAGGGGTCCACCGCCTGGGCGCAGGGCGGGATCGCCGCAGTGCTCGAGCCGGGCGACACGTTCGAAAGCCATATCGAGGACACGATGGTCGCCGGCGCCGGCCTCAACGACCGCGCGACGGTCGAGATGGTCGTCGAGAACGCCCCGATCGCGATCGAACGGCTGGTCGAACTGGGCGTGCCGTTCAACATGGACGGCAATGCGCTGCACCTCACGCGCGAAGGCGGACATAGCGCGCGCCGCATCGTCCATGTCGATGACGCCACCGGATGGGCGGTGCAGGAAGCTCTGATCCGCGCCGCGCGCGCCGCTCCCAATATCACGCTGGTTCCCGATATGGTGGCGATTGACCTCGCCACCAGCCGCCACGAACTTCGCTATTCCGGGGCGGGTAAGGTCTGGGGCGTATACGCCGTCAACCGCGCGACCGGACGGGTCGAACTTTTCACCGCCAACGCCACCGTGCTCGCGACCGGCGGCGCAGGGCGCACCTATCTGTTCTCCACCGCACCCAAGGGGGCGACCGGCGACGGCATCGCGATGGCGTGGCGCGCGGGGTGCCGCATCTCGAACATGGAGATGATGCAGTTCCATCCGACCTGCCTCTACAATCTCGACGTCAAGAATTTCCTCATCACCGAAGCGGTTCGCGGCGAGGGCGGGCGGCTGATCAACCCGCAGACGGGCAAGCGCTTCATGAGCGACTACGATCCCGAGCGGATGGAACTGGCGCCGCGCGACGTGGTCGCCCGCGCGATTGATGCCGAGATCAAGCGCGACGGCCTCGATTACGTCCATCTCGACATCAGCCACATGCCGGCGGAGTTCGTGAAGGGGCATTTCCCCAATATCTATGAGAAGCTGCTCGGCCTGGGCATCGACATGACCACCGGCCCGATCCCGGTCGTGCCAGCCCAGCATTATACTTGTGGCGGTGTCGTCGTCGATTTGGACGGTCGCACCGACCTGCCTGGCCTCTATGCCGCAGGAGAATGTACCGAAAGCGGGCTGCATGGTGCTAATCGTCTTGCCAGCAATTCGCTGCTCGAATGCTTCGTGTTCGGCGAGGCGGCCGCACGACACATCGCGACGCACTGGGACGATCTGCCGCCGCCGCCAGCGATCCGGCCATGGGACGAGAGCCGCGTTACCGATTCGGACGAAGAGGTCGTGATCAAGCAGAATTGGACGGAGATTCGACGGTTCATGTGGAACTATGTCGGGATCGTACGGACAACCAAGCGGCTCGAGCGCGCGGCGCACCGGATCAAAATGCTCAATGAAGAGGTGGCTGATTATTACGGCCATTTTCGGGTGACGCCGGATCTGATCGAACTGCGCAACCTGCTCCAGTCGGCCGAGCTGATCGTGCGAGCGGCGTTGCACCGGCACGAGAGCCGGGGGCTGCACTATACGCTCGATTATCCGGAAACATCGCCGGAGGCTGTCGATACCGTATTAGTTCCGTGAAAATTTGGTGGAATCTTCACGCTTTGGCTCCAATATCCCTACATTCGTCGCACATCCCGCGCTGGGCCCTTGAGCCAGATGCTGCGACGCCGCATGATCGCTTTGGGCAAGGGGCGTCGTATCGTGTTGGGGATGCAGGAGTTTACGATTCTTCAGCGAGCACTGACTTTGGCGGGGCTTGCCCCTGCGCTGCTGATCGGCGCAGGCGTGCATCGCGACGACCTACCCGAAAATCTCACACCGCCCAGCTACCGCGTATCGATGCCTGTCCCGGCCGCACCGCAGGCCGCCCCCGTGTTTCCCGCACCGGCCGCCCTGTCCGCGACGATCGCGTCGCTGTCGCGGGAATTCGGCGGAGTCGTTGGAATCTCGATTCGTAGTCTCGACTGGGGATGGCAGATCGACGCCAACGGCCAGCGCCGGATGCCGCAGCAGAGCGTGAGCAAATTGTGGGTCGCGATGACCGTGCTCGACGCGCGCGACAAGGGTCGGCTGACCCTCGACGATCCGGTCACGCTGACGCGCGAGAATCTGACGGTGTTCCATCAGCCTATCGCCACGCTAGTGGTACGCGACGGCGTGTATCGCACCACGGTGCGCGAATTGATGCTGCGGGCGATGCAGTCCAGCGACAACACCGCCAATGATCGGTTGTTGACCCTGGTCGGGGGTCCGCCCGCCGTGCGCGCCTTCATCGCCGAGAAGGGGCTGGGCGAAATCCGCTTCGGCCCGGGCGAGCGGCTGCTGCAGGCGGGGACCGCGGGCCTTTCGTGGAAGCCCGAATATTCGATGGGGCGCGCTTTCTACCAGGCGCGCGCCGCGCTTCCGGTTGCGGTCCGTCGGGCTTCGTTCGATGCGTATGTCGCCGATCCGCCTGATGGCGCGTCGTCGGGGGCGATTGCACTCGCGCTGGCGCGGCTCAAGGCCGGGGAATTGCTATCCCCGGCGTCGAGCAACTTCCTGATCAACGTGATGCAGGGCGCACGCACCGGCCGAGCGCGGATCAAGGGCGCGACCCCGTCCGACTGGAAGTGGGGCCACAAGACCGGCACCGGGCAGGATCTGGGCGGGCGCACCGCCGGGTTCAACGACGTTGGCATCCTGACCGCGCCCGATGGGAAGGCCTATGCGATCGCGGTGATGATCGGGGACACGTCCCGGCCGGTTCGCGAGCGCCAGCAACTGATGCAGGCAGTCGTCTCCTCGGTCGTCGCCAACCACCGTTAGTTCGGGCTCAAGCATCGGGATGCGCGGCGCTGGCCGTTCGGCTCGGTAGTGCGCATGCCCGACGATCTCGATCGCTACGACTGGACAGCTGCCGGAGCCGCGTTCGACCTGCGAGGTTAGGCGATGCTTCCCCGCCTGCTGGCGCCCGCGCGCCGCGGGTGTTCGTTGGGGCTTTGTTCCGCCCGATAGCTCGGCTATCCCCCGGCGATGCCTCATCTCTACCTAGTCGACGGCTCGAGCTTCATCTTCCGCGCCTACCATGTGCTTCCCAAGCTGACGAACAAGCATGGCGAGCCGGCGGGGGCGGTTTATGGCTATGTGTCGATGCTGTGGAAGCTCGCGAACGACCTGCACAAGGCGGAGGGGCCGACCCATCTCGCGGTGATTCTCGACAAGAGCGAGCATACCTTCCGCAACGAGCTGTACGACCAGTACAAGGCGCATCGCCCGCCCGCGCCCGAAGACCTGAAACCGCAATTTCCGATGATCCGCGACGCGACACGCGCGTTTAGTTTGCCGTGCATCGAGGAGCTGGGCTGGGAGGCGGACGACCTGATTGCCAGCTATGCCAAGGCGGCGCTGGCGCAGGGGTGGCAGGTGACGATCGTCAGCTCCGACAAGGATCTGATGCAGTTGCTGACCGAGCCCGGCATCGACATGCTCGACACGATGAGGGACCGCCGCATGGGTCCCGAGGCGGTGGTCGAGAAGTTCGGCGTGGGGCCGGACAAGCTCGGCGAAGTGCTCGCGCTGATGGGCGACGGCGTCGACAATGTCCCCGGCGTGCCCGGCGTGGGACCGAAGACAGCGGCAAAGCTGATCTTGGAGCATGGCGATGTCGAGGCGGTGCTCGCCGCCGCGCCCGAGATGAAGAAAAGCAAGCTGCGCGACAATCTGATCGAGCATGCCGAGATGGCACGGCTGTCGCGCAAGCTGGTCGAGCTCGCCAGCGACGTGCCGCTACCCGAACCGCTCGACGATTTCGTGCTCGACGGCATCCCCGACGCGCCGCTGCGCGCGTTTCTCGAACATCATGGTTTCAAGACGCTACTCGCCCGGCTGGGAAGCGTATCAACGTCGGTCGCCGATGCGCCGGTGGAAACGCATGAGGTCCCCGGGCTCGAGCCTGATCCGCCCTGCGACCACGACGGCTATGAAACGGTGACCGACGAGACCGCGCTGGATCGCTGGATCACGGTGGCGCGGCACCAGGGATGGATCGCGATCGACACCGAGACGACCGGAGTCGACGCGACGCGTGCCGAGCTCGTCGGGGTCAGCATGGCGCTGCATCCCAATCTCGCTTGCTACATCCCCGTCGCCCATGGCGGGACCGACATGTTCGCCGAAAAGCCGATCCAGCTCGACCGTGCCACGGTGATTGCGAAGCTGAAGCGGCTGCTCGAGGACCCGGCGGTGCTCAAGATCGGCCACAATCTGAAGTACGACCTGATCATCTTGGGGCGGCTTGGGATCGACGTCGCGCCCTATGACGACACGATCGTGATGAGCTTCGACCTCGATGCCGGGCTGCACGGCCATGGCATGGACGAGCTGGCGGCGACGCATCTGTCGCACAGCTGCATCGCGTACAAGGACGTGACGGGAAGCGGGAAGAAGCAGATCGGCTTCGCCGAAGTCGATCTGAAGGCTGCGACCCGCTATGCCGCGGAGGATGCCGACGTCACGTTGCGGCTGTGGCGGCGGCTCAAGCCGCGGCTCGCATATGAAGGTGCGACGCGCGTCTATGAGATGGTCGACCGCCCGCTCGTGTCCGTGATCGCGGGAATGGAGAGGGCGGGGATCAAGGTCGATGCCGGAGTACTCGCGCGCCTGTCCGACGAATTCGCCAAGCAGATGGCAAAGCTGGAGGAGGAGATCCACGGCATCGCGGGCTTCAAGTTCACCATCGGCAGCCCCAAGCAGCTCGGCGACGTGCTGTTCGACAAGATGGGGATCAAGGGCGGACGCAAGGGCAAGAGCGGCGTCTATTCGACCGACGTCAACGAACTTGAGCGGATCGCGGCGGACAAGGATTCGCCGGGGCGCGAGATGGTGGTCAAGGTGCTCGACTGGCGCCAGCTGTCGAAGCTCAAATCGACCTATACCGACGCGCTTCAGGCGCAGATCAATCCCGAGACCGGCCGCGTCCACACCAGCTACAGCCTCACCGGTGCGCAGACCGGGCGGCTTTCGTCGACCGATCCCAACCTCCAGAATATCCCGATCCGCACCGAGACCGGGCGGCAGATCCGCGACGCGTTCGTCGCCGAGCCGGGCAACGTCATCCTGTCGGCCGACTATTCGCAGATCGAGCTGCGGTTGGCCGCGCATATCGCCGATGTGCTGGCGCTGCGCGAAGCGTTCGAACAGGGCGAGGACATTCATAATCGCACCGCGACCGAGCTGTTCGGCGAGGTCAACCGCGACACGCGCGGGCGCGCCAAGACGATCAACTTCGCAATCCTCTATGGCATCTCGCGCTGGGGGCTGGCAGGCCGGCTCGACGTGACGCCCGACGAAGCGCAGGCGATGATCGATCGCTATTTCGAGCGCTTTCCCGGGATTAGCCGGTACATCGCCGATACGCTGACCGAGGCCAAGGCGCAGGGATATACGACCACGTTATTCGGTCGAAAGACGCATTTCCCGCGGATCAACGCAGCGAACCAGAACGAGCGCGCGGGCAGCGAGCGTGCGGCGATCAACGCACCGATCCAGGGGACCAGCGCGGACATCATCAAGCGCGCGATGATCCGGATGGGTCCGGCGCTCGCGGAAGCGGGGCTGAATGACGTGCGGATGCTACTGCAGGTGCACGACGAACTGGTGTTCGAACTGCCCGAAGGCGATGTCGATGCGGCTTCGGCAGTGATCCGCCGGGTGATGGAGACCGCGGCTCAGCCGGCGGTGACGCTGACTGTCCCCCTGGGGGTCGAAATCGGCGTCGGGCCGAGCTGGGGCGCCGCGCATTGACCGCGGTCGAGGCCAGCTTTGCGCCGCTGATCGACCTTTATATTCCGCTGCTTTTGGGCACGGGCGTCCTGATCCTGCTCGTGTCCTGGCTGCCGCTGGTGCTCAACAAGCTGCCGCTGTCGCTTCCGATCATCTGCGTGGGCTTCGGCGCGCTGCTCTTCTCGTTCGATCGCTTCACCCCATTCGCGCTGCACCCGATCGAAGGGCCGTTCCTGGTCGAGAAGGCCGCCGAACTGATCGTCATCGTCTCGCTGATGGGGGCTGGGCTAAAGATCGATCGCGCGTTCAGCTGGAAGAACTGGCGGCTGTGCGTGCGGTTGCTCGCCATTGCGATGCCGCTGACGATCCTGGCGCTCACCCTGCTGGGTCAGGCAATGCTGGGGGTTGGTGTTGCAACTGCGTTGCTACTCGCAGCTTCGCTCGCCCCGACCGATCCGGTGCTGGCGTCCGACGTGCAGATCGGCGAACCTGAATCGGAGAGCGACGACGAGGCACGGTTTGCATTGACCTCCGAAGCGGGACTCAATGATGCCTTGGCCTTTCCCTTCGTGCATCTGGCTATCGGTGTAGCCGCCGGGGGCTGGGCGATTTCCAACGTCGCTGCCTGGGCATTGGACGCGGTGGTGATCCGCATGGCGGTGGGGTTCGTCCTCGGCTGGGCGGGCGGCTGGGCGCTCGGCAAGATCATCTATCGCATCCCGGCGGACACCCAGCTTTCACGAACCGGCGACGGCTTCGTTGCGCTCGGTGCGACCCTGTTCATATACGCCATCACCGAACTGGCACACGGTTATGGCTTTCTCGCCGTCTTCGTCGCGGGACTGATGCTGCGCCGTGCCGCGCGGGACAATGACTTTAATGCGCGGATGCATGACTTCGCTGACGAGACGGAGCGGCTGCTAATGATGGCGTTGCTGGTGATGTTTGGCGGCATGTTGACCGCGGGCGGGCTGTTCGCGATGATCGGATGGGTCGAACTGGCCTTCGCGTTGGTCGCGCTCTTCATCGTGCGGCCGCTGGCCGGGTGGATCGCGCTGGCCGGGTGTCGGCTGGCACCCTTCGAACGGCCGGTCATCGCGTTCTTCGGCATCCGCGGGCTGGGATCGGTGTTTTATTTCGCCTACGGGATCAATCATGGCCAGTTTGAGGAGCCGGTGCGCCTGTGGGGCGCGCTCGGCGTGATAATCCTGATCTCGATCCTGCTCCACGGGACCACTGCGACGCACGCGATGCGGCTGCTCGAACGCGGCCGGAAGCAGGTGGCGTGAAGCAGGACGACGATCTCAACGCGCTCGCCAAGGGCGGGCGGACCAATATCTTCGGCTTTGCCCTGCGCCTCGCCGCGCGCCTGCCGTTCCTGTTCATCGCCGGGCGGCTCTATGGCGCGGATACGGTGGGGCGGTTCGCGCTCGCCGTCGTCGTGGTCGAACTCGCGGCGCTGCTCGCGACGCTCGGCCTGAAGCGCGGCCTCGCCCAGGCGCTCGCGTCGACCGACCGGCCGCACGCGCATGTCGTGTGGGATGGCATGGTCGTCGCCTTCATCGTCTCGATGATGGCGAGCGCGGTGCTGTTCCTGTTCCCCGAGCTCATGTTCCCCAACAGCGGCACCACCGGGCTCGACCGCTATCTTGCGGTGATCGTCTTCGCGATCGCTTGGTCGGACGTCAGCCTCGCCGCGCTCGCCTATCGCCATAATGTGAAGGCGACGGTGACCGCACGCGCGGTCATCGAGCCGTGGACCATCAGCATCGCAGCCTGGGGCTTTTACTATGCCTCGGCGCGCGATGGACTGATCATGGCCTATGTGCTGTCGATGGCGGCGGCGCTGGTCGCCAGCCTGATCCCCTTCATCCGCAGCTATGGCCTGCCCCATGGCTGGTCGCCGCGGGTGACGCCATTGCTTCAGCTTGCCCGGCGGAACATGCCGCTGGCGGGCGCCGACGCGATCGAATGGGGCACGCGCAATATCGACCGATTCATCCTGGGCCTGCTGTTCCCGCCGGCGATCGTCGGCATCTATTACATGGCGCAACAGGTCGCCTCGCTTCCACAGAAGCTCAAGACCAGCTTCGACCCGATCCTGGGCCCGGTGATCGCGCGCAACCTCGCCGCCGGAAACCGCGTCGCGATCGCGCATCAGGTCAAGCAGGTCGGCTTCTGGATCATCACGGCGCAGGCGGCACTGCTGTTGATGGGCGGCATACCGGCCGAAGGCGTGATGGGCGTGGTCGGGCCGCAATTCGTCGCGGGCGCGGGGGCATTGTGCTTCCTGCTAGCGGCCGAAGTGCTGGCGTCACCCGGCGCGGTGGCGGAGGCGGGGCTGGTCTATATGGCACGGCACCGCAACCTGATGGTGTCGATCCTGCTGCTCGGGTTCCAGGCGGCGCTGAGCTTTGCGCTGGTGTTCCAGATGCGCGCGCTGGGGTGGAGCGTGAACGTCCAGGCGGCGGGGCCGGCGGTTGCGCTGGCGCTGACGCTCGCGCTCGGCTCGACGATCAAATGCTGGATGCTGTCGCGACTGACCAAGGCGTCGGTGTTCAGCCTGCGTCCCGGCTTCGTCGCGGCGATCGTGGTGGCGGGGTTGGTCGGCTGGGGCTTCACCCGATTGCCGCACGAGCTGGAATGGCTCGAACTGTCGGCAGGTGTCCCGGCGATCTTCCTCGTCTATTTCGCGATCATCGGAAAATGGGCGTTCGGACCGGAAGATCGCCAGCTGTTCAAGAAGATGCCGAAGAGCGAACCGACATTGCCCGACGAAAAGGTGTGACCCGGCGGCGTCCGCGGAGCGGACTGCATCAGTGCCGGAAGTGGCGCATCCCCGTGAACACCATCGCCAGGCCGGCTTCGTCGGCGGCGGCAATCACGTCGGCGTCGCGAATCGATCCGCCCGGCTGGATCACCGCGGTGGCGCCCGCTTCGACCGCCGCGAGCAGACCGTCGGCGAACGGGAAGAAGGCGTCGGAGGCGACCGCGCTGCCAATCGTGCGGGGTTCGCTCCACCCCGCCTTTTCGGCGGCGTCCTTAGCCTTCCATGCGGCAATGCGCGCGGATTCGAGACGGTTCATCTGACCGGCGCCGACGCCGGCGGTGCTGCCATCCTTGGCATAGACGATGGCGTTCGACTTGACGTGCTTGGCAACGGTCCAGGCGAACAGGCAATCGGCGAGTTCGCGATCGGTCGGCGCACGCTGCGTCACGACCTTGAGTGCCTCCTGCGCCACGCGGCCGCTGTCGCGCGACTGGACGAGTGCGCCACCGGCGATCGTCTTGAGCATCAGCCCGGGGCGTGCCGGGTTGGGCAGTTCGCCGCAGATCAGCAGGCGAAGGTTCTTCTTGCCGGCGAAGATCGCCTTCGCTTCTTCGCTGGCGCCCGGTGCCACGACGACTTCGGTGAAGATATCGGTGATCGCCTGGGCCGTCTCTGCGTCGAGCGGGCGATTGAGGGCGATGATGCCGCCGAACGCCGAGACCGAATCGCAGGCAAGTGCAGCCTTGTACGCATCGACCAGCGTATCGGCCGTGGCGACGCCGCACGGGTTGGCGTGCTTGACGATCACGACGGTCGGCGGGCCATCGCGAAATTCGCTGACCAGTTCGAGCGCGGCGTCGGCGTCGTTGTAATTATTGTAGGAGAGTTCCTTGCCCTGAAGCTGCTCGGCCTGGGCGATGCCGGCGGTGGCGGGGCCAGCGGGCAGATAGAGCGCCGCCGCCTGATGCGGATTTTCGCCGTAGCGCAGCTCCTCACCACGCTTGAACACCATCGGCAACGTCTCGGGGAAGCGCTCGCCCTGATCGGCGAAGGCAAACCAAGAAGCGATGGTGGAATCATATTGCGCGGTCAGGGCATAGGCCTTGGCGGCGAAGCGCTTGCGGTCGTCGAGCGTCGTCTCGCCCTTTGCGGCGATCGCATAGTCGGCCGGATCGGTGACGATCGCGACAAAGGCATGGTTCTTGGCCGCCGAGCGGACCATCGACGGGCCACCGATATCGATATTCTCGATAATCTCGTCGCGGTCCGCACCCTTGGCCACGGTCTGCGCGAAGGGGTAGAGGTTGACCACGACCAGGTCGATCATGCCGATCGCGTGTTCGGACGCGGAGCCCATATGGCCTTCATTGTCGCGCACTGCGAGCAGGCCACCATGTACGACCGGGTGCAGCGTCTTGACGCGCCCGTCCATCATCTCGGGGAAGCCGGTGAGGTCGGAGATGTCGCGCACTTCCAGGCCCGCATCGCGCAATGCCTTTGAAGTGCCCCCGGTCGACACGAGTTCGACCCCCTTGTCGGCTAGCGCGCGACCGAGTTCGACGATCCCGGTCTTGTCGGAGACCGAGAGAAGGGCGCGGCGAATGGGGATGCTGGTCATGGCTTGGCGCTTTAATCCGCACGCATCAGGCTGCAACCCCTTACCGTGCCCGGTGGAAGAGCCAGGAGACACTCCCGCCGCCGGCCGGGGCCGCTCCCGTCAAGACGATCTGCTGCGTTTCACGTGGAATGCCCTTGCCATCGACCCACACGCTTTCTTCGATCGCAAGCTCGGCGCCACGCGCGCGGAACTGCCAGACCGCGCCCGATCGCGTGCGGAGCAGCGCACCGGAATTGTCAGCCGTGGGAGACGCCTCGACTCCGGGGTGAAGGTGAAACCGGATTGCGAACGGAACGTCGCCCTTGCCGCCACGCTTTGCCGCGGGAAGCAGGCTGTCTTCGCCGCGCACGTCGCGTCCGTCGGTGCCGAGTGCGACCGTGCGTCGATGGATGACTCCGTGGCGCCGGGCATAGCCATCGTGCGCGGCATCGATCCGGCTCGCGGTTTCGGTCTCCGTACGGCTCAGTTCCATCTCGACGACGCCGCGTCCGAGCGTGCCGTCGGGATGAATCGCCGTGGAGTTGCTGTCGCGCACGATCAGCGTCGAATGCGCGGCGGTGGTGCGCAGACCCTCGGTCAACGCCGACGGCAGGCGCAGATCGGCGCCCCGCGCGCCGCCGCAGCTCACGACGATCCGCTCCGCGCCGTCGGAAAATTCGATGGCGAGGGTGGAGGCGCAGCCGCCTGCCATCACCCGCGCGATCGGCGGCGGCGCAGCGTCCATGATCACGACGGTGCGCTGCTGCGCCAGCCGCTGATAGCCCCATTCATGCGCCTGACGCAGCGGCCGGACGCGCGCGCCGGTCGCTTCGATCGTCTGCTCGATGATTTCGCCCGAAAGCGGCAATCCCCCTTGCCAGCTCGCCAGCCCGCGATCGCCGTGGCAGACGCCGAGCAGCGCACTGACCATGCGGTCGAGCGTTTCGGTCACGAAGCCCGGCGCGTCGAGCCGCCGTGCCGCATAGGTTTCGCGCAGCAGGGTCAACAGCTGGATCGCATCGAGGAGCGCGAGCGGGGAGCGGCCGGTGATGCCGCCGTCGCGGTTGATCGCGCCGCCGAGTGCGCGGGAAAGCCCGGCTTCGCCGAACGCGCGGCGCGGATCACCCCCGGGGATCATCAGCCCGGCGGTGAGCACCCCGCACCAGGCGGCGATGCGCGGGGCGCCCAGCGGCGCGCGGTCGGCGGCGCGATCGAGATGGCGCGCGCCCCGGGCAAGTGCGTTGAGGACGGCCGAGCGATAGACGAGATCGGTGCTCGACAGGATCAGGGGCGCATGCGCCGCCCAGAACTGGATGCGGCGCCCCCACAGATCCGCGCGCCAGCCGGGATCGGTGACCCGCGCGGCATGCGCGTCCAGCCATTTGCGCATCAGCGCTTCCGCCCGGGGGGCCGCCTGTTGCCGGGTCGCGACGGTCGACAGGTCGCGCAGCCAGGAGAAGCCATGGAAATAGTCGGCAAAGGGGGCCGACCAGTCGGGCTTCGCCGGATTGAGCGTGACCACGTCATGGCTCTCGCCGCGGAACATCAGCCGCCCCTCGAGCAACGCGTTGCCGCGCGCCGGATCGCCCATGAACGGATCGTCGGTGACCGCGATCAGCTTGAGGGGGTGGCGGCCGCGCAGCCGCAGCGAATGGATCGGGGTGCGCCAGCTCATCCTGAAGAGGCGGTCGGAAACGCGATCGGCGAGCGACAGGCCGCGATCGCCACCGACCCGGATCAGGCGCTTGCCATGCTCGATCCCGTCAGCGGCCAGCCCGTCGGCGGCATCGTCGTCGCCGCCCCTGCTCACCCGGCTCTCAACGCCTGGATATTGTCGGCATAGGCGGTCGGGCCGCCCTTGAACGCAGCCGTCCCGGCGACCAGCGCGTCGGCGCCGGCGGCGATCACGCGTGCGGCATTCGAGCGATCGACGCCGCCATCGACTTCGAGATCGATGTGGCGCCCGCTGGTGTCGATCCGCGCGCGCAGGGCGGAAATCTTGGCGAGCTGACTTTCGATGAACTTCTGTCCGCCAAAGCCCGGATTGACGCTCATCACCAGGATCAGGTCGACCAGATCCATGACGTGATCGACGGCATCGACCGGGGTCGCGGGGTTGAGCACCACGCCCGCGCGCTTGCCCAGCGCCTTGATCGTCTGGAGCGTGCGGTGGAGGTGCGGGCCGCTTTCGGGATGGACCGACAGGCAGTCGGCGCCGGCTTCGGCAAAGGCCTCGAGCATCGGGTCGACCGGGGCGATCATCAGGTGGACGTCGAACGGCTTGGCGCTGTGCGGCCGCAGCGCCTTGATCACCGCCGGGCCGATCGTGATGTTGGGCACGAAATGCCCGTCCATCACATCGATATGGATCCAGTCGGCCCCCGCTGCGTCGATCGCGCGCACTTCCTCACCCAATTTGGCGAAATCGGCGGAGAGGATGGACGGGGCGATGCGGACGGGGGTCATGCGTTTCCCTTTACCACCTCGAACCTAGGCGGCAACTCGCATGAGCCGCACCATGAAAAACCCGTCCAGTCCGCCCTGTTCCGCGAGCATGCCGGGGAGCGTGCGCAGCCAGCCGCGCGGATCGACGGGAATCCCGTCAGGCAACTCGTCGGGCAGGACCGGATCGATCGCGAAGTCGGGGTGCTCGGCCAGGAAGCGCTCGATCTGCGCCTCGCCCTCCTCGGGTTCGAGCGAACAGGTGGCATATACGAACAGCCCGCCGGGGCGCACCCAGCGCGCGGCGCGGGGCAGAAGCTGCGCCTGAAGCTCGGCCATCTCGGCGATCAGGCGGGGGCGGACGCGATGGAGCACGTCGGGATGGCGGCGGAAGATGCCGGTGGCGCTGCAGGGCGCGTCGAGCAGGACGGCATCGGCCTCGAACCCCGGCTCCCACTTCAGCAGATCGGCGGTGACGACCTGTGCGGAAAGACCGGTGCGTTCCAGATTCTCGTGAAGTCGCGCGAGACGACTTTCCGAAACGTCGACTGCCGTGACGTCCCACCCGGCGGCGGCGAGCTGAAGCGTCTTGCCGCCGGGGGCCGCGCACAGATCCAGCGCACGTCCCGAACCGCTGCCGTTTCTGGCGCCGATCAGGCGGGCGGGAAGCGAGGCGGCGAGATCCTGAACCCACCACTCCCCTTCGGCAAAACCGGCGAGTTCGGGAATGCTCGTGCCCGCCGCGACGCGGACGTGGCGCGGGAGGAGGCTCTCGCCCTCGACCTCTGATTCCCCGCGCAGGGTGAGATCGAGCGGGGGCGGGGCGGCAATCGCGGCGCCCGCCGCATCGGCGACCCGCTCGCCCCAGTTGCCGGCGATCCGGGCATAGGCCGTGCCAGGGAGCGCGGGCGGATCGTTGAGCGCCGCATTCTGGCGCAGCAACGTGCCGAATACGCCATGGACCAGCTTGCGCGGGCCGCCATCGACCAGCGGCAGCGCGGTCGAGATCGCCGCATGCGGCGGCGTACCGAGCCGCAGCGCCTGGACCAGCGCGATGCGCAGCACGAAGCGTGCCTTTGCGTCGTCGGGCAGGCGGTTGCGCGTCGCGCTGTCGATCAGATCGTCGAGATCGGTGAGACGGCGCAGCACTTCGGCGGCGATGGCGTGTGCGAGGCCGCGGTCGGACGGGGCAAGGCCCTGGGTCGACCCGTCGAGCGCCTGTTCGATGGCAAGGCCACGGCGTAGCACGGCATCGAGCAGGCGGAGCGCGGCGCGGCGGGCGGGGACGCCGGGGGGATCGGCAGGGGGACGGGGGGTGGCAGGCCGGGGCATCAGCAGCCCCTACGCCGATTGTCGCGCGCGTTCACCCCCAAAGCATCATCCGCGTCGGTTGGGATCGAGCGCGCTGCCCCGGCGCGGCTTGGGCCGCATGCCGAGCGCGGAGGGGCGGTCGGCGGACACCTTGGGTGCGGGCTGCGCGAACATGTCCAGCGGAGCGCTTGCGCCCATTGCGAGCGCCATCTCCTCGAGCGCGGCGATGCGGTTGCCGGTGTCGGGATGGGTCGAGAACAGGCTGTCGCCGCCGCGCGAGAGGCCCGGGACGATATAGAGCTGCGACGCGGCCGGATTGCGTTCGGCCACCGGGTTGGGAATGCGCTGTGCGCCCTGAGCGAGCTTGGCGAGCGCAGAGGCCAGCGCGCGCGGGTTGCCGGAAATCTCGGCACCGCCCTTGTCCGCGCCATATTCGCGAGTTCGGCTGATCGCCATCTGGACGATCATCGCGGCAAAGGGTGCGACGATCACCGCGAGGATGGTCGCCAGCATCGCGCCGCGATTGTCCCCGCCGCCGCGGAAGAACAGCCCGAAATTGGCGAGCATCGAGATCGCCCCGGCGATCGTCGCGACCATCGTCATGATCAGCGTGTCGCGATTGCGGACATGCGCGAGTTCATGCGCCATCACGCCGGCAATCTCGTCGCGATCGAGCAGGTTGAGCAACCCGGTGGTCGCCGCAACGGCCGCATTTTCCGGATTGCGGCCGGTGGCGAAGGCGTTGGGGTGGGGCGAATCGATGATGTAGACCTTGGGCATCGGCAGCTGCGCGCGCTGGGCCAGCCCGGCGACGAGGCCGTGGAATTCGGGGGCGCTGGCCGCATCGACCTCGCGCGCGCCGTGCATCTTCAGGACGATCTTGTCGGCGTTCCAATAGGTGAAGACGTTCATCCCCACCGCGAACAGCAGCGCCAGGATCATCCCGCCGCGCCCGCCGATGGTGAAGCCCAGGGCCATGAACAGCGCGGTCAGCGCGGCCAGCAGCATCGTCGTCTTGAAACCGTTCACTTGTATGCGCTCCTTTGCGCCCCCAATGTGGGATGGATCGCCATCTGCTTCAATCGAGGATCGCATGGGCCAGCGCCCGCCGCACGTGAAACCACCCGCCTACCTCTCCAAAAGTCCGCCTCTGCCCAAGCCGGCCGAGGGGAAAAAGGCGGAGACGGACCCGCTCGGCGCCGATCCGACCCGTTATGGCGACTGGGAGCGCAAGGGCATCGCCGTCGATTTCTGAAACGCGCGCGGAACGAAAGCGGGGGCAGCGCGTCGAGCGGCGATGACCGCCCGCGCCCGAACCCTGATCACTCGCATTGCTGTCGGCGTGGCGGTGACGCTGCTCGTCCTTATCCTGCTGCTGGCGATGATGCCCTGGGGCATGTTCAAGGAACGCGCCGAGCGCGCGCTGGCGGACCAGTTCGATGCGCCGGTGACGATCGGATCGATCGAGCGCGCCAGCCGGTTTTCGTTCAATCCGATGCTCGACATTCGCGACCTCCGGATCGCGCAGCCGTCCTGGGCGGGCAAGGGCGCGATGGTTCAGGTCGATCATGTCGCGGTGCGGCTGCCGGTATTGCCGATCCTGATCGGCCGGATCCGTCCCGAGCCGGTGGCGGCGACCAATGGTCGGCTGGTGCTGATCCGTGCGAAGGACGGGCGCAAGAACTGGGATCGCCGACCCGAGCGGCGCAGCGGCGGCGGCGGTGGGCTCGACGCGCTGACGGTGCGTAACCTGACGCTCGACTATCGAGATGCGCTCAAGGATCGACGCGCAGTGCTCCGCGTGGATTCGGATGATGATGGATTTCGCGCGTCGGGACGCGGCAGGCTCGCCGAGGAACCGATCCAGCTCGCGATCCGCGGCGCGCCGATCGCGGGCGGTGCGCGCTGGCCGTTCGGCGCGGCGCTGATCGGAACCACGACGCGCATCGTCGCGCAAGGTGCCATGGCCGCGCCGCTCGATACGCGCGACATGGCGTTCGACCTGCGCGCGCGCGGCAACGACCTGCTCGACATCGACCGGGTGATCGAGGCGGGCCTGTTCGGCACCCAGCCGGTTGCGCTGACCGGACGCGTATCGCGCAAGGGCGATGTATGGCGGGTCGAGCGGCTTTCAGGGACGGTCGGGCGATCGCGGCTATCGAACGCGGTGGCGACCGTGGACAAGGGCACCGAGCGGACCAGGATCGACGGCACGCTGCGGCTCGCCGTGCTCGACTTCGAGGATCTGGCGAACGATCGCGGCCTTGCCATCGCCGCCGCCAAGCGTGCCGCTGCGGGTCCGCGCATCGTCCCGGCGACGCGGATCGACCTCAAGAATCTCGACGATGTCGACGGCGTGCTGAAGGTGAAGGTCGACCGGCTGGTGTCGCGCCACAACGAGCCCTTTCGCAAGATTTCGGGCACGCTGACGCTGGACCGCTCGCGGCTGACGGTCGACCCGTTCGAGGTCGGCATGGTCCGGGGCGTGCTGGGGGGTCGCGTGGTGGTCGATCAGCGCGCGGGCAAGGCGAAGCCGACGCTGACGCTCGATCTCAAGCTCGACGGCACCACCATCGGCACGCTCGCGGGGGGTGGAGAGATCGATGCGACGCTGCGGGGAATGGCGCGACTGACCGGCAGCGGCGAGACGGTGCGCGAGGCGGTCGGCCGCTCTTCCGGCCGCGTTGCGCTGGTTTCGGGATCGGGGCGGATCCCGTCGAAGCTGGCGTCGTTCCTGGGCCTCGATGTCGGGCGCGGGGTGTTTGCGGACAAGGATGCGGTGGCGACGCTGCGCTGCCTGATCGTGCGGATGGACGTGAAGAACGGGACCGCGCGGATGAATCCGCTGCTGATCGATACCTCGCGTTCGCAATCGCGCTTTTCGGGGACGATCGACCTGGCGTCGGAGCGGTTGGCGCTGAGCATGATGGGGTCGCCCAAGAAGGACAGCATCCTGCGGCTCACCAAGCCGGTCCCGATCGGCGGCACGGTCAAGGCACCGGTGCCGCGCGTTCCCGGGGAAAAAACCAATGTCGGCGGCGTGCTGAAGATGATCGGCGATGCAATCGCGGGAGACCGACCGCCGCTGGCGACCGATGCCGACTGCAAGGGGCTTGCCGCACGCGCGATGGGCTGAGGCAACCCCTAGAGGGCGTCGCGAATCTTGAGCACCGTGTTCCAGTTGCGCCCGGTGGTGACCGCATCGCCTGTCGCCTTGACCAACGGTGCGTGCAGCATCGAACGCGCCTGGCCTTCGGGGAAATCGATATAGAGTTCGCGGTCGATTGCGCGCGCACGTTCGGGGCCGTCATACCGCGCGATCAGCGCGTCGACCGCTTCGGCGTCGACCGGCTTGCGATGAAAGGTAACGACGAGGAAGCTCGGGCGCTCGCGTGCCGCATCGGGGAAGGGGTTTGCGGCGACGACTGAGTCCATCTCCTGCGGTGTACGCACGAAAACCTCGGACTTGAGGCCGGTCGCTCGCGCGAGCGCGTCGTGAAGTTGCGCCTCCAGCCCCTCTGCCGTCGCACCCGGGGCCGTGAAGACGACGTTGCCGGAGGCGAGCAGGGTCTTGACGTCGTCGAACCCCAACCCCTCGACCACTGATCTGAGTTCGGCAGATTTGAGCTGACGCTTGCCGAGGTTGATCCCCCGCAGCATCGCCGCCCATCTCATGCGCTTTCCCCGCGCGGCGGGCGGGCGAGCAAGGCGTCGACCACGGCGCGGACCGGCGTGCCTTCGAGCAGCGCGCATACCGCCTCGGTCACCGGCATCTCGACCCCCGCCGCGCGCGCCGCCTCGCGCAGGACCGGGGCGGTGGCGGCGCCCTCGGCCACCGTGCGGCGGTCAGCGAGCAGCTCGGTCGCGGCCTTACCTTGGCCAAGACCGAGGCCGAGCGAGAAGTTGCGCGAATTGGTCGAGGAGCAGGTGAGGACGAGATCGCCAAGACCCGACAGGCCTGCCAGCGTCTCGGGCCGCCCGCCGCGGGCGACGCCGAAACGCGTCATCTCGGCAAAGCCGCGCGCGATCAGTGCGGCGCGCGCGTTGAGGCCGAGGCCCGCGCCCTCGACCACGCCGCAGGCGATGGCGAGCACATTCTTGACCGCCCCGCCGATCTCGGCGCCAGCCACGTCGGACGAGCCATAGGTGCGGAAGGTGGGGCTGCCGAGTCGCTCGGCGAGCGCGTCGCGCAGGGCTTCGTCCTCGCACGCCAAGGTGACCGCGGTGGGAAGGCCCTTCGCCACCTCATGCGCGAAGGTCGGGCCGGACAGGACCGCCACCGGAGCCGCCGGATGAAGTTCGCGCGCGACCTCGGCGACGAGCTTCTGCGTCCCCGCCTCGATCCCCTTGGCGCACAGCACCAGCGGGCGGTTCCCGGCGGGGAGCTGCGCGAGCACCGCGCGGAGGAATTGCGCGGGCACGACGACGAGCAGCGCATCGCGATCGGACAGGTCGGCAAGGTCGCTGGTCGCGCGGATCGACGGGGAGAGCGGGACGCCGGGGAGGAAGCTCGCATTCTCATGCGCCGTATTGACCGATGTCACGACGTCATCCTCGCGCGCCCACAGCGTCACGGGCTGCGCGCCACGTGCCGCGACCTGCGCCAGCGCCGTCCCCCATGCTCCGCCGCCCAGCACTCCGATCTTCATGCCTTTACCCCTGCTCCACGCACCTTTTCCGCATCCGGATCGAGCGGCCAGCGCGGGCGCGCGGGCATGTCGAGCGGATCGGTCAGGCCGAGCGCGAACCGCTCGACCCCGGCCCAGGCGATCATGGCGGCATTGTCGGTGCAGAGCCAGAGCGGCGGCGCGATGAAGGGCAAGCCTTGCGCGGCGGCGAGCGTGGTCAGTGCGTTGCGGACTGCGGTGTTGGCCGCGACGCCGCCCGCGACGACCAACGCGGTCGCCTGCGGTGCCTTGGTCAGCGCGATGCGGGTGCGATCGACCAGGCAATCGACCACCGCCTGCTGGAACGAGGCGGCGAGATCCTCGGGCGCGAATTTGCCGACCTTGCGCGCGACATCGCTCTTGAGGCCGGCGAAGGAGAAGTGCGGCTCGCCCGATCCGACCAGCGGGCGCGGCAGCGGGACGGCAAAGGGGTCGCCGAGCGCCGCGCTACGCTCGACCGCCGGACCGCCGGGAAAGCCGAGGCCGAGCAGCTTGGCGGTCTTGTCGAACGCCTCGCCCGCGGCATCGTCGATCGTGGTCGCGAGGCGGCGATAGCGACCGGCGCCTTCGACCAGCAGCAGCTGGCAATGCCCGCCCGAGACGAGCAGCAGCAGATAGGGGAAGGCGAGATCGGGTTCGGCCAGGCGCGGGGACAGCGCATGGCCCTCGAGATGGTTGACCGCCACCAGCGGCTTGCCCGCTGCGTGCGCCAGCGCCTTGCCGGTGACGAGGCCGACCATGACGCCACCGATCAGCCCCGGGCCGGCGGTGGCGGCGATCGCGTCGACATCGGACAGGGCGACGTTCGCTTCCTCCAGCGCCGCCTCGATCAGCGGGCCGAGCGCCTCGACATGCGCGCGCGCGGCGATTTCGGGGACGACGCCGCCGAATGGGCGATGCGCCTCGTCCTGCCGCGCGAGGCGGTGGGACAGGATGCGGCGGTCGTCTGTCACCAGCGCGGCGGCGGTTTCGTCACAACTCGATTCGAGGCCGAGGATCAGCATGCCGCCGATCTAGGGATTCATCCCCCGCTTGTCGAAGCCTGTGCGAGCGTGGCGGCGACCTTTGCCTCCGACTGGGCATGCAGCGCCCAGAAGTTGCGGACGGGCTGACCCGCGAGCAGGCCCTGAAGCACCGCGAGGTGCGAATGCCAGCCGCCACCGAAATTGGCCATCGGGGCGGGACCGGTGATGCCGCTATGCGTCAGGACGAGGCGCGTTCGATCGGTACCTTCCGCGAACAGCTCGAACCGCGCGATCCCCTGCTTGCCCTCGTCCCAACTGATCGCGAAGACGTGCGGCGGATCATATTCGACCACGCGTTCGCGTCCCACCGCGCCCTGCCACTTGGCGTATTTCTCCGGATAGGGGACCTCTTCCGCCGACAGATTGTCATGGTCGAACACCAGCTCGACCGCTTCGCCTGCGCGGGCATCGGTGCCGCCCGAGAACCAGCGGCGGCGCAGCTCCGCTTCGGTGAGGTAACGCCACACGGTCGCGGGCGGCGCGTCGAGGATACGGACGATGCGCAGCGTGTCGGGGGCGAGGATTTCGAGGTCGGGCATGTACGAGTTCCCGTCAGGCTAGGTTGAGCTGCCACGACACGCCGAAGCGGTCGCTGATCCAGGCGAAGTTGCGACTCCAGCCGTAATTGCCCGGTGGCATCAGCACGGCGCCCTCTTCGGACAGAGTCGCGAAGAGCCGGTCGAACCCGGCGGCGTCGTCGCAGTCGAGGAAGAAGGACCAGGATGGCGTGAAGTCGAAGCCATGCGCGATGAAGCTGTCATGGACCATCACCTCCTGGCCCGCGATGGTCGCGAAGGCGCGGATGATGGTGCCTTCGGGCCCGGGGCCGTCGGGGCCGAAGCGCTCGACCGAATCGATGCGGCTGTCGGGAACATGCTCGACATAGAAATCGAGCGCGGCCTGCGCCTTGCCGTGCTGGAACATCAGGAACGGGGTGGCCTTCGTCACTGCGCATCTCCCTGCGGGGCGTCACGAAGCAGGGCTTCGAGACCGTCGAGCCGAGTGTTCCAGAAGGTCGCCCATTGCTGGAGCCACTGGTTGGCCTCGGCGAGCGGGGCGGGGTTGAGCGCGCAGCGATGCGTACGCCCGTCACGGCGGCGGGTGACGAGACCCGCCCGCTCGAGCACCTGGACGTGTTTCGACGCGCCGGCGAGCGTCATCGCATAGGGTTGGGCGAGTTCGCCGATACTCTTCTCGCCGACGGCAAGGCTCGCGAGCATCCCGCGTCGCGTGGGATCGGACAGGGCGTCGAAGGTCGTGTCGAGTCGTTCAACCATTTGGTTGAATTACGCGACGCTCCCGATGATTGTCAACCGATCGGTTTAGCTTCGTGCCAGCACGGCGTCGGCGACGAACGGATTGGTGCGTCGTTCCTGCCCGAAATTGCTGGGCTGGCCATGGCCGGGGACGAAGACGGTTTCATCGCCCAGCGGCCACAATTTTCCGGTGATCGCATCGAGCAGATCCTGATGGTTGCCCATCGGGAAGTCGGTACGGCCGATCGACCCCTGAAAGATCACGTCGCCGACGATGGCGAGCTGACTGGCGGGGTGGTGGAACACGACATGGCCGGGCGTGTGGCCGGGGCAGTGATAGACGTCGAGCGTCAGCTCGCCGACGGTCACGGTGTCGCCATCGACCAGCCAGCGATCGGGCTCGAACGGCTTGCCGTTGACGCCATAGCTGCGCCCGTCGTCTTCCAGGCGGCTGATCCAGAAGCGATCCGCCTCGTGCGGTCCCTCGATCGGCACGCCCAGCTCCTTCGCCAGCACCCCTGCCTCGCCACAATGGTCGATATGGCCATGGGTGATCAGCAGTTTCTCGATCGTGACGCCATGCTGCTGCGCCGCCGCCTTGAGCCGGTCGAGATCCCCGCCGGGATCGGTGAAGGCGCCGCGCATCGTGCGCGTGCACCACAGCAGCGTCGAATTCTGCTGAAGCGGGGTGACGGGGATAATCGCGGCGCGCAGCGCGGGCGTGGAGGGGGTGGAGGCCATGGCGCTTCAGATAGGCCGAGCCCGCCCGAGCGGCAACAGAGGCTTGCGGGCGAGCGCTTCCCCCTGCATGGCCGATGTGATGCGCGCCGACGCCCCTTTCGTGCTGCTCGACGATGCCCGGCCGGGGGGCGAAGCCGCGCGACTCTACACCGCGCCGCTGCGGGTGATTGCCGCGCATTCGGCCGAGGACGTCGCACCGGCCCTGGCGGACCTCGAGGCCGCGACCGCCGAAGGGCTGCATGCCGCGGGCTATCTCGCCTATGAGGCGGGGCATGCGCTGGAGCCGCGTCTGGCCGCGCTCACGGGCGGTGCGGACGGGCCGCTGCTGTGGTTCGGGTTGTTCGAGGGCTTTCGCGAGATCGCCGCAGAAGACGTCCCGACTCTACTCCCGGACCCGGCCGGCGCCTGGGTCGGGCGCCCCGAACCGCGCATCGCGCGCGCCGATTATGACGCGGCCTTTGCGCGCGTGCATGCCTGGATCGAAGCGGGGGACATCTATCAGGCGAATCTGACCTTTCGCGCGGCGGTGCGGCTGATCGGCGACCCGCTCGCCGCCTATGCCGCGATCCGTGCACGGGCGGCGGCGGGCTATGGCGGAATCGTGTGGACGAGGAGCGACTGGTTGCTCTCCTTCTCCCCCGAATTGTTCTTCGCGCTGCGCGACCGACAGCTGATCGCCCGACCGATGAAGGGCACGACGCCCCGCGGTGCGACTCCGGAGGAGGATGACGCCGCTCGCGCGGCTCTGGCCACCGACGCCAAGCAGCGCGCCGAAAACCTGATGATCGTCGATCTGATGCGCAACGACCTGACCCGCATCGCCGCGCCGGGCAGCGTTGCCGTGCCCGAACTGTTCAAGGTCGAAACCTATCCGACGCTGCATACGATGGTGTCGACGGTGTCGGCGACGATCGCGCCCGAAATCGGCCCCGCGGCCGCGCTCGCCGCGATCTTTCCCTGCGGATCGGTGACCGGCGCGCCCAAGATCCGGGCGATGGAGGTGATCGCCGCGGTCGAGCCCGATGCGCGCGGCGCTTATACCGGGTCGATCGGGCGGATCGATCCGTCGGGGGACGCGGCGTTCAACGTCGCGATTCGCACGCTGCACGTGCGGGAGGGCGAGCAGCGCGCGACCATCGGCCTGGGATCTGGCGTGGTCGCGGATTCGCGGGCGGGAGAGGAATGGGACGAATGCCTGGCCAAGGGGGCGTTCCTGACCCGGGGCCAGCGGCGCATCGACCTCATCGAAACGATGGCATTCGATCCGGCGCAAGGGATCGCATTGCTGGACCGGCATATCGAACGGATGAAGGCGAGCGCGCAGGCGTTCGGCATCGCGTTCGATCGGCATGGCATCCGTAACGAGCTTCAGGCCGCAACCTTCCGGCTGCGTGCGCCGGCGCGGGTGCGATTGCTGTTGTCATCGCAGGCTCGCATCGCGATCGGCACGGCACCCATGCCGGACACGCCGGTCGAACCGGTCACCGTCGCGCTGGCGCAGCGCCAAGTCGCGCCGCGCGACTTTCGGCTCGCCCACAAGACCAGCGATCGGCGCCCCTGGCCCCGTGTCGCGGGCGCGTTCGAGACGCTCTATGTCGATGATGCGGGATATCTGACAGAGGGCAGCTTCACCTCGATCTTCGTGCCGGGCGCCGACGGCGTGTTGCGCACCCCGCCGCTGACGCGGGGCGTGTTGCCCGGAATCCTGCGGGCGGAGTTGCTCGCAAGCCAGCGCGCGGTCGAGGACGAGCTGCGGCCCGACGACCTCGCTGACGGCTTCTTCATCGGCAACGCCGTTCGCGGTCTTGTTTCGGCTGTTACGGTTGCGGAGGGGGCCATCGTCACCCTATAGGGCGCGCGATTTTCCCTTCAGAGAGGCGTTTTCCATGCAGACCTCCGCCGCGCTCAACCGCATCCAGCCTTCGGCCACGCTCGCCATGACGAGCCGTGTGCTGGAGCTGAAGCGTGCCGGGGTCGATGTCATCGGGCTTGGCGCTGGCGAACCCGATTTCGACACGCCCGATTTCGTCAAGGATGCGGCGATCGAGGCGATACGCAAGGGCGCGACGAAATACACCAATGTCGACGGCACCGCCGAGCTCAAGGCTGCGATCGTCGGCAAGTTCGCGCGCGAGAACAGCCTCACCTATGCCGAAAACCAGATCAGCGTGAATTCGGGCGGCAAGCACACGCTGTTCAATGCGTTTTGCGCGACGATCGACGCGGGCGACGAAGTGGTGATCCCGGCCCCCTATTGGGTCAGCTATCCCGATGTGGTCCAGTTCGCGGGCGGCAAGCCGGTGTTCGTCGCCGCGGGTGCCGACCAAAACTACAAGATCACGCCGGCACAGCTCGACGCCGCGATCACCGCGAAGACCAAGTGGGTGGTCCTCAACTCGCCATCCAACCCGACCGGTGCGGCCTATAGCGCCGCCGAGCTCAAGGCGCTGGGCGCGGTGCTCGAGCGGCACCCGCACGTGCTGATCTTCGCCGACGATATGTACGAGCATATCCTGTACGACGGGTTCGAATTCGCGACGATCGCCCAGGTCTGCCCGTCGCTGATCGATCGCACGCTGACCGCCAATGGGGTGTCGAAGGCGTATGCGATGACCGGCTGGCGCATCGGCTATGCCGGGGGCCCGCAATGGCTGATCAAGGCGATGGGCAAGCTCCAGTCGCAGTCGACGTCGAACCCGTGCAGCGTCAGCCAGGCGGCATCGGTCGCCGCGCTGACGGGCGACCAGGCGTTCCTGAAGGATCGCGCCGCAGCGTTCCAGAAGCGCCGCGACCTGGTCGTCGGCATGCTCAACGCGATCGAGGGCATGAACTGCCCGACGCCCGAAGGCGCCTTCTACGTCTATCCCGAATTCAGCGCGCTGATCGGCAAGACGACGCCCAAGGGGGTGACGATCGACACCGACGAGACGATGGTCGGCTATCTGCTCGACGAAGCGAAGGTCGCGGCTGTGCATGGCGCGGCGTTCGGTTTCTCGCCGGCCTTGCGGATCAGCTATGCGACCAGCGAGGACGTGCTGACCGAAGCCTGCAGCCGCATTCAGGAAGCATGTGCGGCGCTGCGCTGAACCGCACGATGAACCGGCAAGCCAGCGCAGGTTCATCGACCGGAAGCTAATCTTTGCTTGGATTCGTCGCGGGGCACCCCATCTCCGCGCCAACCAATAAGGATTGACCCATGTTTGCGGCCTTGAAATCGCAGTTCCTCCGCCGGTTCCTGGCCGGTTTCTCGCTTGGCGCGATCGGCATGGTCGCGCTCCACGCCGAGCAATTGGCGGCGACCCCGTTCTTCTGATGATGCGCGCCGCCGCTCTTGGTCTTGCAGGCCTTTGCGCGTTTGCCTTTGCCGGTGCTGCGGGACTCGTGCCGCCCGTGTTCGCGGGCAGCGGCGGCGAAAAGGCAGTCGCGATTCCGCCGTCGACGGTCGATGTCGCGCCGGCGAAGGGCGATCAGGTGGCGGTGCTTGCGGGGGGCTGCTTCTGGGGCATGGAAGCGGTGTTCGAGCAGGTGAAGGGCGTGAAGTCGGTCACCAGCGGCTATGCCGGCGGCGCGCGCGGGACCGCGAGCTATGCGCAGGTCTCGACCGAGCGTACCGGCCATGCCGAAGCGGTTCGCATCACATTCGATCCGCGACAGGTGAGCTATGCGACGTTGCTGCGCATCTATTTCTCGGTCGCGCACGATCCGACGCAGCTCAATCGTCAGACCCCCGATGTCGGCCCCAGCTATCGCTCGGCCATTTTCCCGCAAAACCCGGGGCAGGCCCGTGTAGCGCGTGCCTATATCGACCAGCTCGACAAGAGCGGCGCCTATGGCAAGCCGGTCGCGACGACGGTCGAGCAGGGCGCCTTCTATCCTGCCGAGGCGGAGCATCAGGACTTTGCCCGGCGCAACCCCGCGCACCCCTATATCGTCCGCTGGGACAAGCCGAAGGTCGCGGCGTTGCGCGCGGCATATCCCCGCCTGGTGCGTTAGGCGAGGCCCAGTTCGGCCAGTTTGCCGGCCAGTTCGGGCGGCAACGACGCCATGTCGCCCTCGCCAAGATCGACCGGGGCATCCACGCCCTCGAGATAGCGCCATCCCTGATGCGCCCGCTTTGCCTGCGGGATCACCTGCACCAGTTGGGGATCGAGCAGAATCGCGCAGCGGCCGCCCTCAGCCTCGCCAAAGCCGAGAATCGGCGAACGTGCGACAAGCTGATGCTTGAGGATCCAGAACAGCGATCCTTGCCCCGCGATTTCCGCATGCCGCTTGGGCAGATAGCGCGTGGTGAGCGCAACCGGCCCGTCGTGTCCGCGTAGCGCCAGTCGCGCGCGCAGATGCTCGACGCTGGGATTGCCGAACGCGACTTTGGTGAGATGGAGCGCCATCGCTGCGATCTGGTGGCGGCGGGCGCCGGGGTCAAGCTAGGCGCCGACCAGACCCGACGCGACCGCGAGTCCAAGAAAGGCGAGGAAGCCCATCGAATCGGTGACCATGGTCACGAACACCGATGACGCGACGGCGGGATCCTGATCCAGCCGGTCGAACGCGACCGGGACCAGCACGCCGGCGAGGCCGGCGACAAGGATATTGATGATCATCGCGGATGCGATCACCCCGCCCAGGGCCGGGTTGGCGAAGACGAAGCCCGCGCCCAGCCCCAGCAGGACCGCGATCGTCCCGCCATTGAGCAGCGCGACGAGAATCTCGCGGCGGATCATCCGCACCGTGTTCGACTGGGTCAGCTGATTGGTGGCGAGTGCGCGCACGACGATCGCCATGGTCTGCGTGCCGGCATTGCCGCCCACCGACGCCACGATCGGCATCAGCACCGCGAGCGCCACCATCTGTTCGATCGCCCCACCGAACAGCGCGATGATCGACGAGGCGACCAGTGCGGTGAACAGGTTGGCAATGAGCCAGCGGACGCGTGCGATATAGGTGTCGCGAATCGGCTCGTTGATGTCGCCGTCGCCGGCACCGGACAGCAGCAGCGCGTCCTCTCCCGCTTCCTCGGATATGATGTGGACGATGTCGTCCACGGTGATCACGCCGACCAGCCGGCCGCTGTCGTCGGTCACCGCGGCGGAAATCAGCGCGTATTTCTGGAAGATCAGCGCGACCTCTTCCTGATCCATGTCGACCGGGATCAGCGTCTGTTCGCGCTTCATCACATCGGCGATCGACACCAGCCGCGGCGTGCGCAGGATCCACGACAATGCGCAGGTACCGACCGGATGGTGGGCGGGATCGACAACGAAGATTTCCCAGAAATCCGTCGCCAGTTCCTCCGCGCCGCGCAGATAGTCGAGCACGTCGCCGACTGTCCAATGCTCGGGCACCGCGATTAGCTCGCGCTGCATCAGGCGGCCGGCGGACTCCTCGGGATAGGACAGTGCCTCCTCGATTGCGGCACGGTCGTCCGGGTCGAGCGCGCGAAGGACGGCGCGCTGGTCGGCCTCCTCCATGTCCTCGATGATCGCCACCGCGTCGTCGGTGTCGAGTTCCGCCGCGATGTCGGCGACTTCGTGGGGCTCGAGCGACTCGATCAGCGCGTCGCGGACCCAGTCGTTCATCTCGGCGAGCACTTCGCCGTCGATCAGGCCCGAAATCGCCGAAGCGAGGGCATGGCGCTGATCGGCGGGGGTCAGCTCGACCAGGTCGGCGATGTCGGCGGGGTGGAGCGGCTCGACCTTCTCGCGTGCCGCCTCGACCTCGCCGTTCTCGACCAGGTCGAGAATGGCGCGGACGAAGTCGGGGCTCAGGCTGTCGCGTGCCTCTTGGTCATGCGATTCGGGGATCGCGGTTGCGGTTTCGGTCTCGTCGTTCATCGAGCCTCCCCGGTTGCGCGCCCAGCCCCCCTCTAACGCGCTCGAATCGCGCTGCCAATCCGCCACGGCATCTGCACCATTTGCAACCGGACGCTTGCAGTCCTAGGGGTCGGACGACCGTTTTCACCGGAGTATGAGTTTCGATGTCCGATCTTCCGACGCGCCTTGTGATGACCCTCGACACCGGTGAGGTGCAGATCCGCCTGCGCCCCGATCTTGCGCCCAAGCATGTCGAGCGGATCGTCAAGCTTGCCGATAGCGGCTTTTACGATGGCGTGGTGTTCCACCGCGTGATCGACGGGTTCATGGCGCAGGGCGGCGACCCCACCGGGACCGGCATGAGCGGATCGAAGGAGCCGAACCTGCCTGCCGAGTTCAGCAGCGCGCCGCATCTGCGCGGCGTGTGCTCGATGGCGCGCACCAACGATCCCAACAGCGCCAACAGCCAGTTCTTCATCTGCCTCGACGATGCCACCTTCCTCGACGGGCAATATACCGTGTGGGGCGAGGTGACCGAAGGCATGGAGAATGTCGACGCGCTGCCCAAGGGCGAGCCGCCGCGCGAGCCGGGCAAGATCGTCACGGCGCGCAGCGCGGCTTGATCTGACGGCGTCGCCGTTACGGGCGGGGCCGCCCCGATGGCGTTCACGCCGAGTTCAAAGCGGAACCGTCAGAGGTCGGATATGTTTGGCACAACCATGACACTCCGACCGCTGGCGGCGCTTGCCGCAATCACCCTTCCGCTCGCCGCTCCCGCCACCGCGCAGCAAGGCACGCTCGCCCAGGTGCAGCAGCATCTGCGGAGCACGCAGACGATGACGGCGCAGTTCAGCCAGACCGATCGCGCGGGCAAGACGCTGAACGGCGTGCTGACGCTGAAGAAGCCCGGCAAGGTCCGCTTCCAGTATGAAAAGGGCGTGCCGCTGCTGATCGTCGGCGACGGCAGCGCCCTGTGGTTCATCGACTATTCGGTTCGACAGGTGTCGCGCTGGCCGGTCAAGGATTCGCCGCTGGGGATCCTGCTCGACCCCGAACGCAACGTCGCGCGCTATGCCAAGGTGATTCCGACCGGCAATCCCGATGTGGTGAGCATCGAGGCGCACGATCCCAAGCGCCCCGAATTCGGGCGCATCACGATGGTATTCGCACGCAATGCCTCGGCACCGGGCGGGCTTATGCTCCAGGGCTGGGTCGCGCTCGACTCGCAGAACAACCGCACCACGGTCCGCCTGTCAGACCAGAAGTTCAACGCCCCGATCAGCGATGGAGCGTTCCGCTGGAACGACCCGCGGAAAAAGGGCGGGCGCCGCTGACGCGGGCATTCATGTTGGCGACAGCTTTGCAGCGCTAGACCGGTATCTGCGGATGGGGCTTCGGGATTTTTCCCCCTGTTGCCCGAAGGTGTCCCCGTCCTGCCTGCGTGACGAACGCCAGGTCGGCCCTCGCTCCATGCCCCCGGAGCGGGGGCCTTTCCGTTTCGGGAACGCAGCGTTCGTGCGCTCCGCCATTGCCGGGACGCGACCCCGTCCCTAGATCACGCGGCCATGAAGATCGCCTCCTGGAACATCAATTCCATCCGTTTTCGCATGGAGATCGTCGAGCAGTTCCTTCGCGAGGAGGCACCCGACATCCTGTGCCTTCAGGAAACCAAGGTGATCGACGGCGATTTCCCGCACGCGCCGCTGCGCGCGCTGGGTTACGATCACATCGTCATCCATGGTCAGCGGATGCATCATGGCGTGGCGATCATCAGCCGCGTGCCGCTGGTCGAGGACGATAGGCTCGACTGGCAGGCCAATGGCGAGGCGCGGCATGTCGGCGTGCGGCTGCCGAACGGGGTGCGGCTGGAAAATGTCTACGTGCCCGCCGGCGGCGACGTGCCCGACCGCGACGTGAACCCCAAATTCGGCCAGAAGCTCCATTTCGTCGAACGCATGACGCGCTGGTCGGAAGGGCTGAGCGGCCTGCCGGTGATCCTGACCGGCGATTTCAACATCGCCCCGCTCGAATGCGACGTGTGGAGCCACAAGCAGTTGCTCGGCGTGGTCAGCCATACGCCGGTCGAGGTCGCGGCGCTGGGCCGCCTGCAGGCGGCGAACGACTGGGTCGATCTCGGCCGCAAGTTCATTCCTGCGCCCCAACGCTGCTTCACCTGGTGGAGCTATCGCGCCAAGGACTGGGCGGCGTCGGATCGCGGTCGTCGGCTCGACCATATGTGGGCGAGCGGCGATGTTGCGGCGCAGGCGACCGCGCATCGCGTCTGCGAGCCGTGCCGCGGGTGGCTCAAGCCGTCCGACCACGTTCCGATCGTCACCGAGTTCGCGTTTTGAGCGCCCCGCCGCTTCCCGATCCCCGTGCGGCGGCGCGCGCGGTCGATGCGATGCGGCGCGGCTGGCCGATCGCGATCCGCGGGGCGGAGGGGGCGCTGTCGCTGCTCGCGGTGGAGACCGCCGATGCCCAGCGGCTCGTCGAGTTCGATCCCCAGATCGCCGCCCCGCTGCTGATTTCGGCCGGTCGCGCGGCGACGCTCAAACTGACCAACCAGCGCGATGCAGCGGTCCCCGACGCGCCGGTGATGATCGCGCGGCGCCCCTGGCTCGATTTCGACACCGCGGTCGCGCTTGCCGATCCGCAGCACGATCTGTCCAGGCCGATGAAGGGACCGTTTCGCGCGACCCCGGCGCTTGTGCCGGATGCGGCCGCGGCGGCGCTGCGCCTTGCGCGGATCGCCGGACTGCTCCCGGCATTCTTCCTCCATCCCGAAGCGCCCGGGCGGCGGATACCGGACGCGATCACGCTCGCCGATATCGAGTCGCACCAGGATCCGGCGCGGTTGCGGCTCGTAACGCGCGCGCGGCTTCCCGTGGCCGGTGCCGAGGATTCGGAGATCGTCGCGTTCCGCACGCCCGAATCGCCCGACGAGCATATCGCGCTCGTGATCGGCCAGCCCGACGGCACTCCGCCGCTGGTGCGGCTGCACAGCGAATGCCTGACCGGAGACGTACTTGGCAGCCTGAAATGCGATTGCGGGCCCCAGCTCCACGCGGCGATTCACGCCATTGCGGAAAGTGGCTGGGGCATCCTGCTCTATCTGCGGCAGGAGGGACGCGGGATCGGTCTGGTCAACAAGCTGCGCGCCTATGCGCTTCAGGATCAGGGGTTCGATACGGTCGATGCCAATATCCGGCTCGGTTTCGCGATCGACGCGCGCGATTTCGGTGTGGCGGGTCAGATGCTTCGCCAGCTCGGACAACAGCGCGTACGACTTTTGACCAACAATCCCGACAAGGTCTCGGGGCTGGTCGCAGCGGGCGTGGAGGTCGCCGAGCGCGTGCCCCACCAACTGCCGCCCAATCCGCACAACGAGCGCTATCTCGCGACCAAGCGTGACCGGACCGGGCACCAACTCTGAAGCGCTGCCTATTGCGCGAGCAGTCAGCTTGGCAGCCTAAAAATTAGGCAGGCGTTCGCGCCTGCACAATTTTTTACCTTTCGGTAACAGATGCCGCACCCCAGACCGACGGAAACCCGCCGATTCCGACTCTGGCACGTCCCTTGCTGATTGGCCTCCGGGTCAAACGCGAAAGGGGGCGGAATGAAACTCGTCATCGCCATCATCAAGCCGTTCAAGCTCGATGACGTCCGGGAAGCACTCACCGAGTTGGGTGTGGCGGGCATGACCGTGACCGAGGTGAAGGGGTTCGGACGGCAGAAAGGCCAGACCGAAATCTACCGGGGCGCGGAATACAGCACCAACATGGTGCCCAAGCTGAAAATCGAAGTGGTCTGCGCCGCCGACTTGGCCGGGCGGGTGGTCGAGGCGGTTCAGGCCGCGGCGAACACCGGCGCGATCGGCGACGGCAAGATCTTCGTGCTCGACGTCGGTCAGGCGGTGCGCATCCGCACCGGCGAGACCGATCAGACCGCGCTGTGATGAAGGGGGTATCGATGAAAACTGCTTTGAAGATTGCCGCCGCCGGCGCGGGGACCGCGCTGTTCGCGGCGACGCCCGCCTGGGCCGCGCCCGTCGTGGCGACGGTGAACAAGGGCGACACCGCCTGGATGATGGTCTCCACCATCCTCGTCCTCCTCATGATCGTGCCGGGTCTGGCGCTGTTCTATGGCGGCCTTGCCCGCACCAAGAACATGCTGTCGGTGATGACGCAGATCGGCGCGGTGATGTGTTTCGCGATGCTGATCTGGGTGATGTACGGCTACACCATGGCATTCGGCCCCGACGCATCGGACGGGCTGAAGCCGTATATCTCGAGCTTCGGCAAGGCGTTCCTCGCCGGCATTACCGCCGACAGCAACGTCGCCACCTTCACCGACGGCGTCGAGATCCCCGAATTCGTGTTCATCAGCTTCCAGATGACCTTCGCCGCGATCACGGTCGCGCTGGTCCTCGGTTCCGTTGTCGAGCGCATCAAATTCTCGGCCGTGATGGTGTTCGCGCTGATCTGGCTGACGCTCGTCTATTTTCCGATCGCGCACATGGTGTGGGCAGCCGGTGGCTGGTTCTTCGAAGCGGGCGCGCTCGACTTCGCGGGCGGCACCGTGGTCCATATCAATGCAGGCGTCTCGGCGCTCGTGGCCGCGCTGCTGATCGGCAAGCGCATCGGCTATCCGACCGAGCGCATGGCGCCGCACTCGCTGACGCTGACGTTCGTCGGCACCGGCCTGCTGTGGGTGGGCTGGTTCGGCTTCAACGCCGGTTCCGCGCTCGAAGCCAATGGTTCGGCGGGCCTGGCAATGATCAACACCTTCGTCGCCACCGCGTCGGCCGCACTGTTCTGGATGCTTGCCGAGCGTGCGGCAGGGCACAAGCCGTCGGCACTGGGCTTCTGCTCGGGTGTGATCGCTGGTCTGGTCGCGGTCACTCCGGCAGCAGGCAATTCGGGTCCGTTCGGCGCAATCGTGCTGGGTGCGGTCGCCTCGGTGGTCTGCTTCCTGTTCGTGACCGTCGTGAAGCCCAAGCTCGGCTATGACGACTCGCTCGACGCGTTCGGCATCCATGGCGTGGGCGGCATCGTCGGCGCGATCGGCACCGGCATCGTCTATGCGCCGTCGCTGGGCGGTCCGGGGGGCGACGACTTCGTGATGAGCGCGCAGCTCGTCACCCAGGTCAGCGCCGTTGCCGTCACCATCCTGTGGGCCGCTGTCGGTACCGCCATCGCGACGATGGTCGCCAAGGCGATCACCGGGGGCCGCGTCACGCCCGAAGTCGAGCGGGAAGGCCTCGACCTCGGCGAGCATGGCGAGCGCGCCTACAACTACTGACAAGATCGGGTCGCACCCTGAGCGGTGCGGCCCCACAGGGGTTCCTCCTGCGGACGACTGGGCCGGCTCTCTCCAGAGCCGGCCCATTTTTTTGCGCCTCGGACTAAGGTAGAAAGACGCATGGCCCGCGCCGATCAAATCCCGTTCCAGCTGCGGATCGTGATCCGCGACCCGGTTCCTGGCGTCCTCCACAGCCTTCAGTCAGCAGACGGCGCTCCGCTCGACCCCAAGCGCTCCAGCGCGGGTGAATCGCTGGCCTTCGAGTGCAGCGTGCGGATCGCCGCCGGGCCGAAATTCTTCGGCGATCAGGTGCGGCGCGAAGGTCCGGTACGGCGCTTCGTCTATATCCGGATCGGCGCCATGGCGGGCGACATCATGTCGTCCTTGTCGCGGCGCATGAAGATCGACATCCACGATCTGGACGCGGCGCTCGTGGACCATGCGATGGCTGGCGGCGCGATCGAGATTTCGGTCAACGGCACGGGCAAGGACGGCACGCCCGCCTGCGCCACCGTTCCGGCCATCGCGCGGCGGAAGGCATAGTCGTCAGCGGAGATCTGCCCTGACGAAGTCCGCGCAACGCTCGCCGATCATGATGCTGGGCGCGTTGGTGTTACCGCCGATCAGGCGCGGCATGATCGAGGCATCCGCGATATAGAGCCCCTCCACCCCGCGCACGCGTAGCTGAGGATCGCATACCGCACCCGCGTCCGACCCCATGCGCGCGGTGCCGACCGGGTGATAGATGGTGTCGGCGCGCGCGCGGATCAGGCGTTCCAGCGTGGCATCATCGTCGAACGGGTAGCGGTCCTTGCCCGCAAACGCGGCGAGCGGCTGCTGCTCCAGGATGCGGTACATCATCCGCGTCCCCTTCATCAGCCCGGCGAGGTCGCGCGGATCGGACAGGAATTGCGGATCGATCAGCGGCGCGGCGCGCGGGTCGGGCGATTTGAGCCGCACCGTTCCCCGGCTTTCGGGGCGCAGGACACAGGCGTGGCAGCTGAACCCATGCGCCTTCACCTTTGCTCGGCCGTGATCTTCGACGATCGCGATCAGGAAATGGAGCTGGATGTCGGGCACTTCCAGCGCCGGATCGCTCTTCAGGAACGCGCCACCCTCGGCATAGGGAGAGGTCATCATGCCGCTGCGGCTGCGGAACCAGCGCCACATGCCGCCGAGCCCGGCGAGCGATCCGCGCAGCGAGCGGCCGAGGAAGTCGTAACCCGGCGTCTCGAACGCCGCGACATAATCGAGATGATCCTGGAGATTGCCGCCCAGCTCGGTCCGATCGATGCGCACCGGGATGCCCATTTCCTTGAGATGCGCGGCGGGGCCGATTCCGGAAAGCATCAGCGTCTGCGGCGTTCCGAACACTCCGCCCGCCATCACGACCGCGCGCCGCGCGCGGATCATCTTCGTCTGCCCGCCGCGCGAATAGGCAACGCCCCATACGCGGCCCTCCTCGAACAACACGCGCTCAACCGTCGCTTCGCAGATGATCGTGAGGTTCGGCCGCTCCTTCAGATAGCCGCGCGCGGCGGTCCAGCGCTCGCCAGCCTTCTGCGTCACCTGATAGACGCCGATCCCCTCCTGCCGCGGACCGTTGAAATCGTCGTTGCGCGGAATCTGCAGCGCCGCGCCCGCCTCGACGAATGCGCGGGTTCCGGGGTGGACGAAGCTCTGGTCGCTGACGTGGAGCGGGCCGTCGCCGCCGTGAAAGGCATCCGCGCCGCGTTCGTTCGCCTCGCTGCGCCTGAAGACGGGCAGAACGTCGTCCCAGCCCCAGCCGGGGCAGCCGAGCCGTTCCCAATTGTCGTAATCCCACGGCACGCCGCGAATGTAGAGCATCGCATTGATCGCGCTCGATCCGCCCAGGCCCCGGCCGCGCGGCTGATAGCCCCGCCGACCATCGAGGCCCGGCTGGGGCACAGTCTCGAACGCATAGTTGGTCGCGGGGGTCTGCATCGCGATGCCGCCGGGCATCAGCGTGCGGAAGCTGGTGTTGCGCCCGCCTGCCTCAAGGACCGCGACGCTAGACTTTCCGTCCTCGCTCAGCCGACCTGCTGCGGCGCTTCCCCCGGACCCGGCTCCGATGACGACGATATCGGCTTCTTCCACGCTTTCCCCGCCTCTCGGTTGTGCGGCACCGGATCGCTCCCCCACCCGGCCACCCATAGGTTACTAAAACTGGGTGGCCGGGTGGGGGAGCGGGCCGGTGC
Organism: Sphingomonas plantiphila; assembly: GCF_046000505.1. NCBI lineage: Bacteria > Pseudomonadati > Pseudomonadota > Alphaproteobacteria > Sphingomonadales > Sphingomonadaceae > Sphingomonas > Sphingomonas plantiphila. Next base: position 992,660 of record NZ_JBELQC010000001.1, read on the forward strand.
CGTCGTCCGCGCCAGCGGACCTCGATCGACTCGCTTCCCAGCGCGCCTTGATCGTCTCGGATGTATCGCGGCTGCCGTCATGGCTCCAGCCGGGCGGCGCGATCATGTACATCAGGCGGGCGTGCCAGTTCGGGGCAGTCCACACGTCCTTCGCGATCCCCCACCATTCGTGAAACGCCGCGCGCACCAGGTTGAAGTCGGGCAGGTTCTTGACGATGCCGTAGCGCGGGCGATCGTCGTCGCGCTCCGCCTCGAACGTCCCGAACATGCGGTCCCAGATGATGAACACGCCGGCATAATTCTTGTCGAGATAGCGTGGGTTGGTCGCGTGGTGGACGCGGTGGTGCGACGGGGTGTTCATCACCGCCTCGAACCAGCGCGGCATCCGCCCGATCACCTCGGTATGGATCCAGAACTGATAGACGAGGTTGAGGCCGGCGACGAAGAAGATCATCGCCGGCGGAAAGCCGATCAGGAACAGCGGCAGGCGGAAGATGAAGCCCAGGCTGAAGAAGCCGGTCCAGGTCTGCCGCAGCGCGGTCGACAGATTATAATGCTGGCTGCTGTGATGGATGACATGGCTCGCCCAGAACCAGCGAACGCGATGGGCCGAGCGGTGGAAGACATAGTAAGCGAGATCGTCGAGCACGAAGGCGAGGACGAACCAGTACCAGGCATAACCGATGTCGAAGAGGCGGAACTGGTGGACCCAGACCGCCATGCCGAACACGAGCCCGCCCGCCAGCACGCCCGCGATCGTGCTGCCGAACCCCAGCATCAGCGAGGTCAGCGTGTCGCGCGGGCAATAGCGGCTGCGGTCCTTGAGCCGCGCGACCACCATCTCCGCCAGCACCAGCAGGACGAAGGCGGGCACGGCAAGATCGACCGGATCCGGCAGATCGGGCATCTTCTCTCCTTACACGCGTGTAAATAAGCGCGAAGCAGAGCCCTATGCAATGGGGCGCGCGGTCAGCCGAGTTGGGCGACGAATGCCTCTGCCGCCGTGACGTCGGCGACAGTGATGCGGAACACCGCGCCGGGCTGAAGCTCCAGCGTGATCGCGGTTCCTTCGGGCGCCGGATGTACCGCTGCGACGCGTGCTCCGGCATAATGGGTCGCACGATAGCGCGCGCCGAGCGGCTCGATCAGCACCAGATCGCCGGGTCCGCCCGCCACGGCGGCCAGCTCGCCGCTCGCCGAGACGATGCCCGCAGTGCCCTCGAAGCCCGACACCAGCGCCTCGGCCAGTGCCACCGCATCGTCGCCCGACTCCAGACGCTGCGCCCCGCCCAGTTTCAGCAGCCAGGCAATCCCCGCCAGCGCCAGTACCGCCGCGAGCGATCCGGCGGCGAGCCACCAGTTCACAGGTCAGGCCTGGCCCGACAATGCGTCGAGCATCGGCCGGATACCGCTGATGTCGTAGCCTGCATTCGCGGCCTTGCCGACCAGTGTTTCGGGGTCCGTCCCGCGGCTGGCCTCGGCCAGCGCCCAGAGATTGGTCGACCGTGTGCCCGACCGGCAATAGGCGAAGACCGGGCCGCCAGCTCCTTCGATCGCGGCGCGCATCGCTTCGACCTGCGGCATCGAGAAGCCGGCATGGGTGACGGGGATGGCGTGGTAGGACAGGCCCAGCGTCTCTGCGACCGTGCGGATCGCGTCGCCCGCGGGCTGGCCCGGCTCTTCCTCGTCGGGGCGGTTATTGACGATCGTCTTGAACCCGGCACGCGCGATCTCGTTCACCTCGCTCGGTGTGATCTGGGGGGATACCGAAATCGTCTCGTCGATCCTTCGCATCAGCGCGCTACTCCTGGCTGCCGGGACGGGTCTCGACGACGGGAGCCGCGTCCGCCCATGATTTCATCAGATCCTGTGCCTGCACCAGCCCCTCATGCACCGGCTTGGTCTCCGCCGACTGGCATCCCAGATCGAATTTGACCCGAAGGTCCGGCGTCGCGCCCCAGCTGATCGTGCCATAGGGCATGTCGGTAATGGTGCGCTGGCACGGCAGCGTTGCGCCGGCATAGCGCCGCGCGGGCGCGAGCAAGGCGGCAAGCCGCGCATAGCCGTCGCGTCCCACGCTGATCCGCTTGGTCTTCAGCACATAGTCGCGAAACGCCTTGGTCGGCCCTTCATCGGCATAGGTGTAGACGCCGGTACCATCGGGGCCGAGCGTCCAGTCGAACAGCGGCTTGCCCCAACTCTTGATCGTCAGGCCGACCGGCTCGGCCGGTGCGGATGCGGCCGATGGGGCCGGGGGCAGCGTCGCGCAACCGGACAGCGCAAGGATCGCCAGCAACATCGCCTTACGCATCGACAGCCTCGCGGATCGCTTCAAGGAAGGCATCGCCATACGCGGCAAGTTTGCGCGCGCCAATGCCCGGAATGCGCGACAGATCGGCGAGTGTCGCGGGACGGCTTGCCGCCATCTCGCGCAGCACCGAATCGTGGAAGATGACATAGGGCGGAACGGCCGCTTCTTGGGCCAGCGTCCGGCGCCTGTCGCGCAATGCTTCGAACAGCGGATCGCCGACCGGGTTGGCGACTGCGCCGCCTCCCTTGCGTCGCCGCTCGCGCTTGGGCGGCAGCACCAGGTCGAGGCCCGACTCGCCCTTGAGGATCGGCCGCGCGCCGGGCCCGAACTCCAGCCCGCCATGCGGATTGGTGCGCAGCGCATCGCGGAGCAACAGCGCGCGGCCGACGGGCTTGAGCATCGCGGCCTCGTCGCCCTCGACGATTCCCCACACGGACAACGCTTCGTGCCCGTTCATCAGGCTGCGCTCGCTCGACTGGCCGGTGAGCACGCTTTCGACATAGCCGGCGCCGAACGTCTGGCCGGTGCGGAACACGGCGGAGAGATATTTCTGGGCCGTGACGCTGGCGTCGACCGACTTGGGCGCTTCGAGGCAATTGTCGCAATTGCCGCAGCGTTCGGGCGGGGTCTCGCCGAAATGGCGCAGCAGGATCGCGCGACGGCACCCGGCGGTCTCGACCAGCGCGCCCAATGCGGTAAGGCGCGCGCGTTCGCCGGGCTGGCGATCGGCTTCGACCTCGCCGATCCGCTGCCGGGCGCGGGCGAAATCGTCGGCACCCCAGAACAGCTGCGCAACCGCCGGATCGCCGTCGCGGCCGGCGCGGCCGGTCTCCTGATAATAGGCCTCGATCGACTTGGGCAGCCCGGCATGCGCGACGAAGCGGACATCGGGCTTGTCGATGCCCATGCCGAACGCGACGGTGGCGACGATCACCATATCCTCGGATTCGACGAACGCCGCCTGGTTGCGGCGGCGGACATCGGGGTCGAGCCCCGCGTGATAGGGGAGCACGGGGCGCCCGTTGCCCGACAGCTTCTCCGCCAGCTTCTCCACCGCCCTGCGCGTCTGGGCATAGACGATGCCCGGCCCGGTCTGCCCGGCGATGAAGTCGGCGACCTGCCGCGTCGTGTTGTCGCGCGGGGCGATACGATAGCGGATATTGGGGCGGTCGAACCCGGCGACGATCATGCCGTCGCGCGGGATACCGAGCTGGTTCAGAATGTCGTCGCGGGTGTGGGCGTCGGCGGTGGCGGTGAGCGCGAGGCGCGGGACATCCGGAAACGCGTCCATGAGGGGGCGGAGCAGACGATAATCGGGGCGGAAATCATGGCCCCACTCGCTCACGCAATGCGCCTCGTCGATCGCGAACAGCGCGAGCGGCGCGGCGCGCAACAGGTTGCGAAACGCCTCGTTCGACGCGCGTTCGGGGGCGACATAGAGCAGATCGAGTTCGCCCGCGCGGAAGCGGTCGATCGTCTCGGCGCGATTTTCGTCGACGCTGGTCAGCGTTGCGGCGCGGATGCCCACCGCCTCGGCCGCGCGCAACTGATCGTGCATCAGCGCGATCAGGGGGGAGACGACGATGCACGTTCCGTCCATCATCGTCGCGGGCAATTGATAGGTCAGCGACTTGCCCGCGCCGGTCGGCATCACCGCCAGCGTACGCTCGCCGGCGATTACGCGATCGACCACCTGCCGCTGGACGCCGCGAAAATCGGGAAAGCCGAACAGGCTGTGCAGGACATCCCTGGGATTTTGCGCGCGCGGGTCACTCATGCGGCGGGGATGTAGCCGAGCTCCACAAGATATGCGCGCAATCCGGTCGGATAATCCGGATATTCCACCAGCTGACCCTCGGGGCATTCGCCATCGTCGGTACGATCGACCTTGCAGCGATCCGGCCAGGCGGCGGGTTCCTTGCGATATTCGGCAAGGATCACCGGCCATACCGTGTCGAGCGTGCCGAGCCGCGCAGCGGACGCCGCCCAGGCGGCGCAGGCGCCATTGGGATACTCCTCGCCGATGCACGCCTTGCGCGTGCGCGATGCGGCCTTTTCGAACACTTTGGCGAAGCGTGGTTCGGCCGACACGTCGCGCACCTCTCCATCGACGAGGTTGAGGATTTTCGGCGGCGCGACGCTCGCGGCATAGCTTTCGAACGCATAGAGGAAGCGGTCGTCGGTCACCACGAAGTCCAGATTTCCGTCGCCGTCGACATCCTTGGGCCAGCCGATCTCCATCCCGTCATAGGCGCCCAGCTCGACCAGCTTCAGGCCCGCCTTGTCGCGGATCACGACGCGCATCTGGTGACAGCAATGCATGCCGCCAGTGTAGGATTGGACAAATGCGACCACCGGGCCACCCTTTGCAACCGGGCCGAGCATCAGGATGTTCTGCATCGGCGACCCGTCGAGGGTGATCGACGCGCCGTCCGCGGTGCTGAGCGTCAGCTTGGGTTCGAGCTGATCCTCCTCGCACTCCTCGCCCAGCGGCGCGCACTGGACGCGGTCGAACTTCGCGGTCATGTCGCCGAGCCGATAGATCTTGAGGCGATCGCTCATCGACCATTGGATCGTCTCGCCCGCGCGCACCTGCTTTGCCGGCGCGGTCGCGCCGCCCAGCGCCAGTGCCGTGAGAGCCAGCGTGAGAAGCCGCATATTCAAGCGATTGTCCTCCCTCGCCGGATCGCTACCATTGGTCCCGATGCACGGCAATCGGGAGGCGGGTGATGGACTCTGACACGATACGCGACAATGCGGAGCGACACCGGTTCGAGATGACGGTGGACGGCCATCTTGCCCGCGCCGATTACCGGATCGAGGATGGCGTCATCACCCTTACCCATACGATCGTCCCGCCTGCGCTGGAGGGGCAGGGGATCGCCAGCCGGCTGATCCGCCACGCGCTGAGCGAAGCGCGGGCACGCGGACTGAAGGTGGTGCCGCAATGCCCGTTCGTGGCCGCCTATATCCGCAAGCATCCCGAATGGGAGGACCTGCTGGCCGGCTAGATCGCCTCAGGCTCATCGTTGCGCAGGATGTGCGTGCAGAGCTGCGCCTCGGCGCTGTCCGCCTCATCCAGTGCCGCCACGGCGACCCACCCCTGGGTGCGTAGACTTGCGGCCGTCTCTGCACCGGTGCCGAATGGGAGGAACAGCCGCCGCCGCTCGGCCGGGACCAGGCCTGCATCGAGCAATGGGTCGGCATAGAGCGAGAAGCCCACGGCGGGCTCTTCGCCCGCAACGCCCAGCACCGAATAACTGCCGCCCCGCCCGATCTCGCCGCGCACGCCGCGCGCGAACAGCGAGAAGCCGATCCAGCTCTGATATTCGAAGCCGTGACGCTCGGTCGGGTCGAGCGTCAACGCCGCCTTGCCGGCGACGGCCTGCGCCACTGCCTCCAGTCCGTCGAGCCGGCTGGTGAGTGCGCCGCCTGTGTCGTGCGCGCGCAGCCGCGCGATCGCGGCATCGAACGGTCCCGCCGCCTCGATCAGGGGGAGGAAGGCGGCGTCGATCGCCGCCACTCCGGCCGCATCCTTGGCGTCGAGCGCATCGCGCAGCGCGGCAAGCTGGTCCGCCGCCATGTCGGGCGCGAGCTGTTCGGTCAGATCGGGCAAGGTGAAGTCGATCGCCAGATCGGGAACGCCCGCTGCGTCCAGCGCCGCGACGGCGACGCTGACGACCTCTCGCACCGCCGCGATGCCGTCATTGCCGATCAGCTCGCAACCGATCTGGCGCATCGCGCGCTCCGGCCGCAACTCGGTGGCGCGCAGCTTGAGGACCTGCCCGGCATAGGACAGGCGCACCGGACGCGGATGGTGTGCCATGCGCGTCGCGGCAATGCGCCCGACCTGTGCGGTAATGTCGGGGCGGATCGCCAGCGTGCGGCGCGAGACGGGATCGGTGAATCGCACCGCGTCCTTGCCGTTCGCCGCCTTGAGCCGCTGGCCGAGCGATTCCTCGAACTCGGCGAGCGGGGGATCGACCCGCTCATAGCCATACGAGCGCGCGACATCGAGCACGCGCCGCTCCAGCGCGGATGCTCCATCGGCATAGGGCGGCAGGGAGTCGTGAAAGCCCTCAGGCAGCAAACCGTTCATTACGCCTCCTTGGCGTAGATATTCATCGCGATCGAGATGCGATCGCGGCTGCCGCGATGCGGCCGCACCCCGTGGCGCAGATAGCCGGGGAACAGGACGAGGTCGCCGCGGCCGGCCGGGACCACGAACTCATGGCTTTGCGGCTGGCCGTCCGCACCGATCGCGCGAAAGCCGGGAAAGGTCATCAGATTCATCGGAAAGCGTGGATCTTCCAGGTACAGTTCACCACCGACATCCCCGTCGCCGGGCGCAGCGCCCATGTCGACATAATAGACCGCCGCCCACAGGACGCCGGGGTGCGCGTGGCTCATGTTGAGCGCACCCGGCGGCGAAACATTGGCCCACATCCGCGTCGACCAGTGCACGCTCGCAGGATCGCGGTCCTCGAAGTGCGAAGCACGCTTGGCGAGCCGGATCGCAGCGTCGGCCAGACGCGCTGCGGCGGTCCCGCCCCATTTCCGCATGTCCGTGCGCGAGTGCCAGCCGCCCAGGTTCGAGCGCTTGATCCCCTGATCCTGAGCCATTCTGGTTCGGATCGCGGCTTCGAGCGCGGGCGCAATCGCCTCGGGATCGGCAAGCGAGGCATGCATCACCGGCGTCTCGAACAAACCAAGACGACCGGCGCGCATGCGCAGCATGTCGGAGGATGCGGGCTCGGCCATGCCGCCGCCTAGCGTGACGACACGGCAGAATCCATCGCGATCGTCAGAACTTGAGCGCCATGGCAGTCTTGACGCCCGGCAGCGCCCGGACCTTGGCGATCAGGTCCGGCGTCACCGCTTCGTCGACCGAGAGCAGCAGCACCGCCTCGCCCCCCGCATCGCGGCGGCCGAGGTGGAAGGTGCCGATATTCACCCCGGCGTCGCCCAGCGTCGTGCCGATCCGGCCGATGAAGCCGGGGGCGTCCTCGTTGACGACATAGAGCATGTGGCCGACCAGATCGGCCTCGACCTTGATCCCGAATAGCTCGACCAGCCGCGGCGTGCGGTTGCTGAACAAGGTGCCCGCGACCGAACGCTCGCCGCCATCGGTCTTGACCGAGACGCGGACCAGCGTGTGGTAGTCGCCTTCCTTCTCGGTCTTGATCTCGCGCACCTCGATCCCGCGCTCCTTGGCGAGATAGGGGGCGTTGACCATGTTGACCGTGTCCGAATGGACGCGGAGAAAGCCGGCGAGGACGGCGCTGACGATCGGCTTCTGGTTGACCTCGGCCGCCGCGCCCTCGCTGTGGATCGACACGCGCGGGATGTTGCCGTGCGCGAGCTGGCCGACCAGGCTGCCGAGCTTTTCGGCAAGATCCATATAGGGCCGCACACGCGGCGCTTCCTCGGCCGAAAGGCTCGGCATGTTGAGCGCATTGGTGACGCCGCCGTTGACGAGGAAATCGGCCATCTGCTCGGCGACCTGGATCGCGACATTGACCTGTGCCTCGTTGGTCGATGCGCCAAGATGCGGGGTCGCGACGAAGTTCGGGGTGCCGAACAGCGCATGTTCCTTGGCCGGTTCGGTCACGAACACGTCGAGCGCGGCGCCGGCGACATGGCCGCTGTCGAGCAATTCCTTGAGCGCCGCTTCGTCGACCAGGCCGCCGCGCGCGCAGTTGATGATGCGCACGCCCTTCTTGGTCTTGAGCAGGTTCTCGCGGCTCAGGATGTTGCGCGTCTGATCGGTCAGCGGCGTGTGCAGCGTGATGAAATCCCCACGCGCGAGCAGCTGGTCGAGTTCGACCTTCTCCACGCCGATCTCGACCGCGCGTTCGGGCGAGAGGAACGGGTCAAACGCGACGACCTTCATCTTCAGCCCCAACGCGCGGTCGGCGACGATCGACCCGATATTGCCCGCACCGATCAGGCCCAGCGTCTTGCCGGTCACCTCGACCCCCATGAAGCCGTTCTTGGGCCAGGTCCCGGCCTGGGTCTGCGCATTCGCTTCCGGCAGCTGGCGGGCGAGGGCGAACATCAATGCGATGGCATGTTCGGCAGTGGTGATCGAGTTGCCGAACGGGGTGTTCATCACCACCACGCCCTTGCTGCTCGCATAGGGGATGTCGACATTGTCGACGCCGATGCCGGCGCGGCCGATGACCTTGAGGTTGGTCGCGGCGTCGATGATTTCCTTCGTCGCCTTGGTCGAGCTGCGGATGGCGAGGCCATCATAGTCGCCGATGATCGCCTTGAGCTCTTCGGGTGTCTTGCCGGTGATCTCGTCCACCTCGACCCCGCGCTCGCGGAAGACCTGGGCGGCCTTGGGGTCCATCTTGTCGCTGATCAGTACCTTGGGCATGTTTATTCTCCATTCCCTCTCCCCTTCAGGGGAGAGGGCAAGCGAGCGTAGCGAAGCGAGGGAGAGGGGCGGTCGTGGAGGGGGCAGCTCGCGATATGCCCCTCTCCCCGACCCTCTCCCCTGAAGGGGAGAGGGAGACTAAGCGGCCTTCGCGGTCGCGTAGGCCCAGTCGAGCCAGGGGCCGAGTGCCTCGATATCGGCAGTGTCCACCGTCGCGCCGCACCAGATGCGCAGCCCCGCCGGGGCGTCGCGGTAGCCCGCGATGTCATAAGCGGCGTCCTCGGCCTCGAGCAGCGAAGCGAACTTCTTGATGAACGCCTCGTCCGCGCCCTCGACCGTCAGGCACACGCTGGTGGTCGAGCGGATCGCCTCGTCCGCGGCGAGGTTCCCCAGCCAGTCGCGTTCGGTAACGAGCTTCTGCAGCGCAGCGGCATTGGCGTCGCTGCGCGCGATCAGCGCGTCGAGCCCGCCGAGCGACTTGGCCCATTCGAGCGCGAAGATGGCGTCCTCCACCGCCAGCATCGACGGCGTGTTGATCGTCTCGCCCTTGAACACGCCCTCGGCGAGCTTGCCCTTCGCCATCAGGCGGAACACCTTGGGCAGCGGCCAGGCGGGGGTGTAGCTTTCAAGGCGCTCCACGGCGCGCGGCCCCAGAATCAGCACGCCATGAGCGCCTTCGCCGCCGAGCACCTTCTGCCAGCTGAAGGTCGCGACATCGATCTTGTCCCACGGCAGATCGTAGGCGAACACCGCGCTGGTCGAATCCGCGAAGGTCAGCCCCGCGCGATCGTCGGGGATCCATTCCCCATCGGGCACGCGCACGCCGCTGGTGGTACCGTTCCAGGTGAACAGCACGTCATCGGCGAAATTCACCTGGGTCAGGTCGGGCAGCTGACCGTAATCGGCGCGCACGACGGTGGGGTCGAGCTTGAGCTGCTTGACTGCATCGGTGACCCAGCCCTCGCCGAAGCTCTCCCACGCAAGCGTGGTGACGCCACGCGCGCCCAGCATGGTCCACATCGCCATCTCGAACGCGCCGGTGTCCGAACCGGGGACGATGCCGATGCGATGCGTATCGGGCAGGCGCAGCATCTCGCGCATCAGGTCGATGCAATAGGCGAGGCGCGTCTTGCCGAGCTTCGAGCGGTGCGAGCGCCCGAGCACCTCGGTCGCGAGCTTGGCAGCGTCCCAGCCCGGAGGCTTGGCGCAGGGACCCGAAGAGAAAAAGGGGCGAGCCGGCTTGATAGCGGGCTTGGCGATGGACGCAGTTCCGGCGTCGGCGGCAGTCAGATCAGTCATGTCAGTCTCTCCTTGCAGAGAGCACGCGCGGCGTTGGGACCGCGTGGCCCGTCGGCGGCCCTAACGGCGAGGGGCGGTAAGTCAAGCGAATCAAGGTAACCGGTGAAACGGTCTCGGGGCGCCGCCCCCCGGGTAAGTCGGGGTTAACCATATTGGGTTAGAAGGGCGCATGGTCACGCGTATCTTACTGACCCTGTGCCTGCTCTTGCTGCTCGCCGGCTGCCTGTTCGGGGGAGGCGACGACCGCGCCCCGTCGCGCGCCGGGCCGGTGCGTCCTGATCCGCGCGGGCCGGTGACGCTCGACATCCCGACCAGTCGCGAGACCAAGCAATGCTATGCCGACCTGTCGCGCGAGCAGGTGCGGTTCAGTCCGCTGCCTGACCGCGATTATGGCGGGGGTTGCCAGGTGATCGGCGCGGTACAGCTGATCGACGTGGGTATCCCGGTGTCCGGGCTGAAGGCGATGCGCTGTCCGCTGGCGCGCACTTTCGTCGCCTGGATGCGCCACGCCGCCGTCCCCGCGGCGCGCGAAATTCTGGACGGAGAGCTGGTGCGGGTCGAAACCTATGGCACCTATGCCTGTCGCGGGATCGTCGGGGGCAGCGCCGCCTCGTCGCTCAAGGTGTCCGAACATGGCCTGGGCAATGCCGTCGACGTCGCCGCCTTCGTCTTGCGCGACGGGCGCAAGATCAGCGTGCTGGGCGACTGGAGCAGCGGCACCGCGGAGGAGCGTGAATTCCTGCGGATCGTCCATCGCTCCGCCTGTCGCCGGTTCAAGACCGTCCTGGGGCCGGAGTATAATTCGGCGCACCGCAACCACTTTCACTTCGACATGGGCGGCAAGCCCTTCTGCCGATAGGACTGCTCGCCGGGGTGGCCGCTTTGCGTTGTCGACGAAAGCGGCTAATCGCCCCGCAATGACCGACAAGAAAGTACCGTCGCGGGTCTTTGCCCGCGCGAGCCAGGATGCCGAGACGGCGCGGACCGCCGTCTCCACCCCGCAAACCGAACATCCGGCCTACCGCCTCGCCTTTCAGGACATGGAATTCCTGTTGCGCGAGGACCTGCGTCCGGTGCGCTTCCAGCTGGAGCTGCTCAAACCCAGCCTGTTGATGGACGAGGCGAAGATCGAATCGCTGTTCGTCATCTACGGCTCGGCACGCATTCCCGAGCCGGCAAAGGCGCAGGCGCTGCTCGACCTCGCCACCGACGAGCAGTCGCGGCGCATCGCCGAGCGGCTGATCGCCAAGTCCAAATATTACGACGTGGCGCGCGAACTGGCGCATCTCGCCAGTTGCTACCCGCTCGACGCGGACGGCAAGCGTCACTTCGTCGTCACCTCGGGCGGCGGCCCTTCGATCATGGAGGCGGCAAACCGGGGTGCGGCGGAGAAGGGCTGCGAATCGGTCGGGCTCAATATCGTGTTGCCGCACGAACAGGCGCCGAACGAATATGTGACGCCGTCGCTCAGCTTCCAGTTTCACTATTTCGCGCTGCGCAAGATGCATTTCCTGCTGCGCGCGCGCGCGGTGGCCGTGTTCCCGGGCGGCTTCGGTACCTTCGACGAATCGTTCGAGCTGCTGACGCTGATCCAGACGGGCAAGATCGCGCCGATCCCGGTGCTGTTCTACGGCAAGGAGTTCTGGACCCGCGTCGTCAATTTCGATGCGCTGTGCGAGGAGGGCGTCATCTCGCCGCGCGATCTGAACCTGTTCCATTTCTGCGAAACGGCGGAAGAGGGCTGGGCGATCGTCCAGAAATTCTGGGAAGACCGGAAGGGATAAGAAAAAGGGCGGCCTTTGACGGGCCGCCCGTTCTTTTCCGGGTCGTGAAACCGGGATTATTCCTTCTTCGCGGCTTCCTCCGCTGCGGCCGGATCGACCGAGGGTGCTCCCGATGCCGGGGTGCCCGAATTGCCGAGCTCGGTCGGCGCCACCTCGTTGCCCGGCGCAGCGCCCTCGCCCTCGGCCGGAGCGGCTTCGGGGGCGGGGAGCGGCAGGTTCGACCCCTGCGCGTTGAGATAGGCGATCACGTTCGCACGTTCCTGCGGATCGGACAGGCCGGCAAAGGTCATCTTCGTACCCGGCGCATATTTGCGCGGGCTCGCCAGCCATTCGTCCATCGCCGCGAAGTCCCAGTTCCCCGGAACGCTCTTCAGCGCGTCGGAATAGGCGAAACCGGCGACATGGCCGTGTGGCTTGCCCAGCGCCGCCCACAGGTTCGGGCCAACGCCGTTTGCGCCGCCCTGGGTGATCGTGTGACATGCGGCACATTTGGCGAACGAAGCCTGGCCCTTGGCGACATCGGCCGCTGCGAGGCGATTGGCGATCGGCTCGACCGCGGCCGCGCCACCTTCACCCTCGGCGCCGTCAGCGCTCTCGACCGGATAGCCTTCCTTTTCAGGATGTCCGCTCTTGTAGATCATACCGCTGGCGATCGACAGGCCCAGTGCCGACGCGCAGCCGAACAGGACCCAGCCTGCGATCGTGTTCATGCGATTGTCCATTGCGCGCCCGTCTGCCCCGTGTTGATCTTGGCCGGTTCCTTTAGAGCGCGGTTTTGCGCACCGCAACCCGGGCTTGCCGCAACTTCGCTTGCACTCTAATCGCGCGCGCCAATGGATAATTTTGCCGCCCCCGCACGCCCCATCGTCGAACGCATGACGCAGGCCGCGCTTGCGGAGCCTGGCCGCGCCGTCGCATTCCAGGGCGCGCCGGGCGCAAATTCGCATATCGCGGCGCTCGAAGCCTTCCCGACCGGCCTCCCGCTGCCCTGTTTCAGCTTCGAGGACGCGATCGACGCGGTGCGCGAGGAGCGCGCGGATCGGGCGATGATTCCGATCGAGAATTCGTTGCACGGCCGGGTGGCCGACATCCATTTCCTGCTGCCCGAATCGGGGCTGGTGATCATCGGCGAGCATTTCCTGCCGATCCGCTATGCGCTGATGGGGATCGGCACGCGCGCCGGGGTGCGTCAGGCGATGAGCCACCCCCAGGCGCTGGGCCAGTGCCGCCACTGGCTGAAGGCGCAGGGAATCGCGCCGCTTTCCTATCCCGACACGGCTGGTGCCGCTGCGGTCGTCGCTGATGCCAAGGATCCCGCGCTGGCTGCGCTCGCCCCGCCGGGCGCCGCGCCGCTCTATGGTTTGACGGTTTTCGACAGCGACGTTGCCGATGCCGATCACAATATGACGCGCTTCGTCGTGCTCGCGCGCAATGCCCCTTCGCTGCGCGATCACGGGCCGTACATGACGACCTTCGTGTTCGAGGTGAAGAACATCCCGGCGGCGCTGTACAAGGCGCTGGGCGGCTTTGCGACCAACGGCGTCAACATGACAAAGCTCGAAAGCTATCAGCGCGGCGGCAGCTTCGCGGCGACCGAATTCTACGCCGACATCGTTGGTCGCCCCGGCGACGCGCCGGTCGACCGCGCGCTTGACGAGCTCAAATTCCATACCAAGTCGATGCGCGTGCTCGGCACCTATCCGCAGGCCCGTGCGCGGCCGGAATAGGAGCGGGCCGGGGCGGAGCCCTCAAAAAATCAGCGCTCGCGCGTCGCCAGGAATTTCACGCGCGGGTAGCGGTCGGCGACATAGCCGACTTCCCACGCCGATTTGGCGAGGAAGACGGGATCGCCGTCGCGGTCCTTGGCCATCGCGCCGCGATTGAGGTCCATGAACTCCTTCACGTCGCCCGGCTCGCCACCCAGCCAACGCGCGGTGTCATAGGGCGCGGGCTCGAGATTGGCGCCGACCTTATACTCGGCCTCGAGCCGGCTGAGCAGCACGTCGAGCTGCAGCTGGCCGACCACCCCGATGATCCAGTTCGATCCGATCTCGGGATAGAAGACCTGGATCACGCCCTCTTCGGACAAGTCGTCGAGCGCCTTGCGCAGCTGCTTGGTCTTGGTCGGGTCCTTGAGCTGGACGCGGCGCAGGATTTCGGGGGCGAAATTGGGCAGGCCGGTGAAGCGCACCGCCGCCTTTTCGCTCAGCGTATCGCCGACGCGCAGCGTGCCGTGGTTGGGGATGCCGATGATGTCGCCCGGAAACGCCTCGTCCGCCAGCTCGCGCTGCTGCGCGAAGAACATGATCGGCGAATGGATCGCAATCGGCTTGCCGTGCCCGGTCGGGGTCAGCTTCATGCCCCGCTTGAACGTACCCGAGACCAGTCGCATGAACGCGATGCGGTCGCGATGGTTGGGGTCCATGTTCGCCTGCACCTTGAACACGAAGCCGGTGACTTCGCCATGGTCCGGCGCGACCGGGGCAGGATCGGCGGGCAGCGCGTGCGGCGGCGGGGCATGCGCGGCGAGCGCGTCGATCAGCGAATCGACCCCGAATTCCTTGAGCGCCGACCCAAAATAGACCGGGGTCAGATCGCCGTTGCGATAGGCGTCGGCGTCGAAGCTGGCATAGCCCGCCAGCGCCAGCTCGGCATCCTCGCGCAGCTTGGCGAGGTTCTGGGCTGAGACGATCGCGTCGAGCTGCGGATCGTCGAGCCCGGTCGTCTGGATCACCTTGCCCTGGAACTCGCGGCTGTCGCCCTCGGGCAGCAGCAGGCGGTTGGAGACGAGGTCGTACACCCCCTCGAACGTGCCGCCCATGCCGACCGGCCAGGTCATCGGCGCGACGTCGAGCGCGAGCAGGTCGGCGATCTCGTCGAGCGTTTCGAACACCTCGCGGCCTTCGCGGTCGACCTTGTTGACGAAGGTGATGATCGGCACGTTGCGCAGCCGGCAGACCTCGAACAGCTTGCGCGTCTGGCTCTCGATGCCCTTGGCGACGTCGATCACCATCACCGCCGAATCGACCGCGGTCAGCGTGCGATAGGTGTCCTCGCTGAAATCCTCGTGACCCGGCGTGTCGAGCAGGTTGAAGGTCACGCCCTCGCGCTCGAACGTCATCACCGAGCTGGTGACCGAAATGCCGCGCTGCTGTTCGATCTTCATCCAGTCGGATCGCGCGCGCCGCGCCTGTCCGCGTGCCTTGACCTCGCCGGCCAGATGGATCGCGCCGCCGAAAAGCAACAGCTTTTCGGTCAGCGTGGTCTTGCCGGCGTCGGGGTGGGAGATGATCGCGAAGGTACGGCGACCGGGAATCGGATTTTCGGGCATCGCGGCCCCCTAGCGGCTCAGGCGCGCAACGTCACCTGCATTGCGAAGCGGCGCGAGTCGCCCGCGGGAATCGCGATAACGCCCGGCTTGTCGCGCAGCTCGCCCGAAAAGCCGACCGGATCGGCATGGCCCTGCCACGGTTCGACGCAGATGAAATGCGCCCCCGGCTTGGTCCAGATGGCCAGCGTCGGCAGCCCCTCGAACGCGATATCGAGCTGGGGCCCGGTGTCGCTGCCATAGCGTACCGAGCGGCTGGCGGGGGCCATCCAGATCAGCGCATCCTCCTCGAACAGCGCATCGCGCAGGTGCAGCGTGCGTCCGTCGAGCGGGGTGGGTCGCTCCGCTGGCACGATCAGTCCGGCGTTGAGTTCCGCCAGCGAGGCGGGTTCGTGCCGTTCGAACACGATGCGATGGGCCTCCTTCGCGCCGCCGCCGGGCAACGGCCAGGCGAAGGCGGGGTGGAAGCCGAAGCTTGTCCACATCACGCGATCGGCATCGGGGTTGGTCACGACGACCTCGACCGCTAGCGTCGCGCCGTCGAGCGTGTAGCGCGCACTCAGTTCGAACGGGAAGGGCCAGACCGCGCGCGTCTCGGCATCGTCGCGCAGGACGAATTGCACATGCGTGGCGCTGGTCTCGGCGACCTCGAAGACCCGGCGGCGCGCAAAGCCATGCTGCTTCATCGTATAGTCGCGCCCATCGACGCGCAGGGTGTCCTCGTTCAGCCGCCCGACGATCGGGAACAGCAGCGGCGCATGGCCGGTCCAATAGGCGGGATCGGCATCGGTCATCACCTCGTTGCCCGATGCGTCGCGCAGGCTGACGAGTTCGGCGCCCAGCGAATCGATCCGCGCCGTCAGCGTGCCGTTCCCGATCTCGATCACTGCAATCCTCGCCAAACGCGCCCGGCAGGTTCGCGCGCCACCACGCTGTAGCGGCCCCCGCTCGGCGACGCGAGGGAAGACGGAAATGGAAACGATCGCTTTCGCAGGTTCGATCTGTTGCGACTCGGCAAGCGGTGTCATCCTGCTCGCACGCCCCGCTTCCCGCGCGGCGGCCACGGCAAAAGGATGCGAGCTCATGAGCACCATCACCACCAGCGACGGCACCGAGATTTTCTACAAGGACTGGGGTCCGAAGGACGCCACCCCGATCGTCTTCCATCACGGCTGGCCGCTCAGCGCGGACGACTGGGACAACCAGATGCTGTTCTTTCTCGACGAGGGTTATCGCGTCATCGCGCATGACCGGCGCGGCCATGGCCGGTCGAGCCAGACCGATACCGGGAACGAGATGGATACCTATGCCGCCGACGTCGCCGCGCTTACGGCCGCGCTCGACCTCAAGGGCGCGATCCATGTCGGCCATTCGACCGGCGGCGGCGAAGTCGCGCGTTATGTCGCGCGCGCCGAACCCGGCAGGGTGGCCAAGGCGGTGCTGATCGGCGCGGTCCCGCCGGTGATGGTGAAGAAGGACAGCAACCCGGAGGGGCTCCCGCTTGAGGTCTTCGATGGCTTCCGCAAGGCGCTCGTGGCAAATCGTGCGCAATTCTACATCGATGTGCCCACCGGACCCTTTTACGGCTTCAACCGCGACGGCGCGACCGTCAGCCAGGGGCTGATCGACAATTGGTGGCGCCAGGGGATGATGGGCGGCGCCAAGGCACACTTTGATTGCATCAAGGCGTTCAGCGAGACCGATTTTACCGAGGACCTGAAGGCGATCGACGTGCCGGTGCTGGTGATGCACGGTACCGACGACCAGATCGTGCCGATCGACGATTCGGCACGGAAGGCGATTGACCTGCTTCGGCACGGCACGCTCAAGACCTATGACGGGCTGCCCCACGGCATGTGCGCGACGCATCCCGATGTGGTTAACCCCGATCTGTTGGCGTTCATCGCTGAGTGAGGGCCGCGCGGCGGGCCGATCAAATGGCCCGCCGGACCGACACCCCGGCGATCCTCCCCCGCCAGCGGGGGAGGATATCGAAGGTCGCTGCGCCTAGTGCACCGTGGCGAGGCGGCGCTCCGACACGGCTGACTGCTGGACCGGCACCCCCGTGCCACTGGTCTGGAAGCGCCCGGTCTGCTCGCCCAGATCGTCGGCCTCGCTCATCAGGTTGCGCGCCGCGGCCGAGGTCTGTTCGACCATTGCCGCATTCTGCTGGGTGCTGCGATCCATGTCGCCCATCGCCGTGCTGATCTCGGCGACGACGGCGGCCTGATCCGCGTTCGCGCGCGCCATTGTGCCGACCAGCTGCTCGACCGACGTCATGGTGGCGAGGATCGCATCGAACGCGCCGTCGACCTTCGCCACCGCGCCGACCGCGCGGTCGATCTCTTCCTGCGTCGCGGTCAGCTGCTCGCGCGCGCGCTTGGCCTCCTCCTCGGCCCGCATCGCCAGCGCGGAGACGAGGTCGGCGACCACCGCGAAGCCCCGCCCGGCCTCGCCCGCGCGGCCGGCCTCGACCGCCGCGTTCATCGCCAGCACGCGCGTCTGGAACGCGATCTTGTCGAGTCCCTCGATGACGTCGTCGATCCCTTGCGCGCTTTCGGACACGCCACGCATCGACTCCGCCGCGCTGGTGGCGACGCCGCGGCCTTCGCTTACCGTCCGCCCGGCGGCTTCCGCGCTCGACAGCGCATCTCGCGCCGATACCGCCGTCTCGCGCAGCTTGGCGTTGAGGTTGGCGACCGCCGCCGTGGTCTCCTCGAGCGAGGCGGCGTTGCGTTCGGTGCGGCGCGCGAGATCCTCGGACGCATGCGCAATCTCGGTCGATCCGGTGCGGACATTGCCCGCGCTGCGCACGGCGCTGCCGATCAGCTCTTCCAAATGCCCGATCGCGGCGTTGAAATCGGTCTTGAGCACGCCGAGCGGCCCGTCGAGATCGGCGGTGACGCGGTGGGTCAGGTCGCCGTCGGACAATGCGCTCAGCCCGGCGCCGATGCTGTCCGCGATCAGCAACGTCTGCGCTTCCTTTTGCCGCTCCTGCTCGGCGCGCGCGGCCTCGGCGGCGGCGAGCTGGCGGCGGAAGGCGCGCACTGAATCGCCCAGTTCGCCCAGTTCGGTGTTGCCGACCGGCAGCTCGGGCTCGCCCTGCAGCCGGCCTTCGCCCATCTCCTTCATCGTCCCGATCACCTGGCGCACGGGATTGAGAATGCTGCGCGCGACCAGCCAGATCGTTCCGATCAGCACCGCCAGTAGCACCGCCGCGACGATCAGCGCCTGCGTCAGCTCGGCCGATGCTTCGTCCAGGTCGTGATTCGCGCCTTCGACGATTTCGACCGCAATGAAGTCCTCGAGCTCCTTCATCGCGTCGATTCGCGCGCTCGTCGCCTCCCACCAGCGGATCGGATCACCGACAAGCGCGATGCCCGAGTTGATGCTGCGATGCGCGGTGGTGCGCATCGCCTCGACGGTGCGTGCGGCGGGCGATTGTGCGATCGCATCGAGCTTCGCGATATCGGCGGTGGAGGCGAATTCGCGGAAGGTGGACAGCTGGCTCTCCTGCAGCGCGATATGCGCGGCGAGCTTGCGATAGATGGGATCGTTGAACAGCCCCTGGGCATAGCCGGTAGCGCCCATCGCACGCTCCAGCCCCGCATTTTCCTTGGCATGCAGCAGCAGCAGATAGGCACTGCGTTCGCGCGAAGCCTCGCCGCTGCGGCCGATCGAGGAGAGTTCGTTCAGCGTCTCCAGAATGAGGTCAACCACGCCGGTATAGGCGGCGGCGGCCTGCGCGACAGTGGGTTCGAAGCGGTCGATCGCGGCGCGGGTGGCGGCGATCTTCTCATATTCGGCGCGCACGCGCTGCAGCGGCGGGAAGAGCGGGCTCGCCTCGACGATCTTCGAATGCTCGCTGGTCGAGTTGCGCATCGCCTGGCGCGCGGCGTCGGTGCGCGCGCGCTGGGCGCGCAGCTCGTCGGCGAAGCGGGCACCGCGGCTGCTCAGGAAGCCGGCGGAAAAGCCACGCTCCTTCTGCAACTCGTGCATCAGATCGCCCATGCGCTCGGTGACGGCGACCAGCTCGACCACCGAGGCATCCTGCTGTTGGCGCGTTTGGAGACGGGAAATGTCGAGCGTCGCGAAATAGCCGACGGCGATCATCGGCACGAGGCCGATCAGCAACAGGCGATGAACCAGCTTCAGCTTGTCGAGCATGGAGGGGCCCCGTGCGAAATGGGTAGACCATCCTTTATAGATGGCCCACGCCCGCGCCGGGTCGACCGTGAATCTACCTAGCCTGCCTTATCTCGTTGGAAACAGGCCGGCTTATCCCTCGCGATGCACCGCGAAGCCGGCGAAATCCTGGTTCACCGGCATCAGCTCCAACCGGTTGATGTTGAGATGCGGCGGCAGCGTCGCGACCCACAGCAGCGTCTCGGCAATGTCCTCCGGCGTCATCGGATGAACGCCGGCATAAAGCTGATCCGACGCATTCTTGTCGCCGCCGGTGCGCACGGTCATGAACTCGGTCTCGACCATGCCCGGCTCGATCGAGGTCACGCGCACCCCGGTGCCGTGCAGGTCGGCCCGCAACGCGAGGCTGAAATGGTTCACGAACGCCTTGGTGCCGGCATAGACGTTGCCGGCCGGGTAGATGTAGCTGCCCGCGACCGAGCCGAGGTTGATGATCGCGCCGCGCCGCTCGATCAGCATCGGCAGCAGCTTGTGCGTGATCGACATCATCGCGGTGACGTTGGTGTCGACCATCGTCTTCCAGTTGTCGAGATCGGCCGCCTGCGCTTTCTCCAGCCCGCGCGCGAGCCCGGCATTGTTGATCAGCAGGTCGATATCGGCGAACGGCGCGGGCAGCGACGCCAGCGCGTCATCGCGCGCCGCCTCGTCGCGAATGTCGAACTCGAGCGTGTGGACCAGATCACTCTCGAGCGCCGCCAGCCGGTCGGCACGGCGCCCGGTCGCGACGACATGCCAGCCCGAGTCGGCAAAGGCATGCACCGCGGCCTCGCCAATCCCCGCAGTCGCGCCGGTGATGAGTACGGTAGGCATGGCTCGCTCCTTAAGATCATCCCGGCACAAGGCCGGGGTGACCAAAAAATGGTCTATCCCCGCAGGCTTGCGCCCAGCTTGCCCGCAGCCGCGACGACCTTGTCGGCGATCCCCTTGATCTCGGCGTCGGTGAAGCTCTTCTCGCCCGGTTGCAGCGTGACTTCGATCGCGAGGCTCTTCTTGCCGTCCTCGACCCCGGCGCCGGTGAACAGGTCGAACAGCCGCGCGTCGGTGATCGCCACCTTGTCCGCACCCTTGACCGCGCGGACGAGGTCGCCCGCTGCCAACTCGGCCGGCACGATAAACGCGAAGTCGCGCGTCACTGCCTGCAGCGCCGGGGGCGTGTAGGCGGGGCGGGCGAAGCCCGTCGCGCGCTTGGCGGGAATCGCGTCGAGGAAAATCTCGACCGCCGCGACCGGGCCGGCAAGGTCGAACCGCTTGGTCAGGCTCGGGTGAAGCATGCCGAAGGTGGCGAGGATATTCTTTGGCCCCAGCCGCAGCGTCGCCGACTGGCCGGGATGCCAGGCCGCGCCGGCCTCGCCCATTACCTGCAGGTTGCCGACCGGGGCACCCGCCGCGTCGAGCAGCGCGAGTGCTTCCGCCTTGGCGTCATAGGCGGTGAAGCCCTGCGCCTTGCCGGTCGCCCAGCCGCGCGGCGTGGCATCGCCGGTGAGCAGCCCGGTGAGCGTCAGTCTCTCGCCCTCCGCCAGATAGCGGCGGCCGAGCTCGAACAGGCGGACGCTGGTCGCCCCGCGCTTGAGGTTGCGCTCCGCCGCCATCAGCAGCCCAGGGAGCAGCGAGGGCCGCATGACCTTGAGGTCTTCGCTGATCGGGTTGGCAAGGCTCCAAGCCCCGCCGCCGACCGCATTGGCCTCGTCCTCCGCAATGAAGCTCCACGTCACCGCCTCGTTGAGTCCGCGCGCGGCGGCGGTGCGGCGGATGCGGCGCTCCAGCTTCTGCTCGGGGGTCGCGGTCGGCTTGGCCACGCCGGGTGCGCGCGGCAGCGGGACCGACGGGACCTTGTCGATCCCCTCGATCCGGATCACTTCCTCGACCAGATCGGCCGGCCCGTCGATGTCGCGGCGCCAGCTTGGCGCGGTGACGCGGAAGCCGTCGCATGCTTCGGTCAGCTCGCACGGATCGCCATTGCCGTCGAGCGGCTGGACGGTGAAGCCGAGCGATTCGAGGATGTCCTTCTGCCGCTCGGCCCGGATCGCCATCCCGCCCAGCGTCGCGGCGAGCGCCGGATCATAGCCGATCGTCAGTCCGACCCGCGGCGGTTCGCCCGCGCGCGTCACCGCGCTCGCGCTCCCGCCGCACAGCGCCAGCACTAGCCGCGTCGCGATCGCCAGCCCGTCGTCCAGAAATTCGGGATCGACCCCGCGCTCGAACCGGGTGCGCGCGTCGCTGGTCAACATCAGCTTCTGCCCGGTGCGGGCGATCTGCGCCGGATCGAAATAGGCGCACTCGATCAGCACATCGGTGGTGGTGTCGCTGCACCCCGAATGCTCGCCCCCCATGATCCCGCCGATATCGTGCACGGCTGCATCGTCGGCGATCACGGTCATGCTTTCGTCGAGCGCATAGCTTTTGCCGTTGAGCGCCAGCACCTCTTCGCCAGCCTTGGCCCGACGCGCGACGAGCCCGCCGCTGAGCGTCGCCATGTCATAGACGTGCAGCGGGCGGCCCAGCCCGATCATCACGAAATTGGTGATGTCGACCAGCGCGCTGATCGGCTTCTGCCCCACCGCCTGCAAGCGGCGTTGCAGCCAGTCGGGCGAGGGGCCGTTGCGGACCCCGCGCACGGCCTGAGCGTAGAAGGCCGGGCAGCCTTCGGCGTCCTCGGTGCGAACGTCGGGGCCGTCGCTCTGCGGATCGATCGCGGGCAAACCGTCGACCACCGCGTCAAGCGGCTTGAGCGTACCGAGACCGGCGGCGGCGAGGTCGCGGGCAATGCCGCGCACGCCCATGCAATCCTGGCGGTTGGGCGTGATCGACACATCGATCACCGGATCGTCGAGACCCGCATAATCGGCGAACGACGTGCCCACCGGAGCGTCGGCAGGCAGCTCGATGATGCCGTCATGATCGTCGCCCAGCTCCAGCTCGCGACTGGAGCACATCATCCCGTTCGACTCGACCCCGCGCACGGCGGCGACCTTCAGCACCATGCTGTTGGCGGGCACGGTCGCGCCGGGCAGGCCCAGCACGCCGACCAGCCCCGCGCGTGCATTGGGCGCGCCGCACACGATCTGCAGCGGCTCGCCGTCTCCGGCATCGACCGTCAGCACTTGCAGCTTGTCGGCCTGCGGATGGCGCTCGGCGGTCAGCACGCGCGCGACCTTGAACGCGGCGAGCGCCTCGCCCGGATTTTCGACGCCCTCGACCTCGTGCCCGATGCGGTTGAGGCCATCGAGGATCTCGGTCAGCGACGCGTCGGTATCGAGATGCTCCTTGAGCCAGCTCAGCGTGAACTTCATGCCCCGACTCCCCCGCTCAGCGTGGGCACGTCGAGCGCCGAGAAGCCGTAATGCTTCAGCCAGCGCAGGTCGCCGTCGAAGAATGCGCGCAAATCGTCCATCCCATATTTGAGCATCGCGAGGCGATCGACCCCGGTGCCGAAGGCGAAGCCCTGCCATTCGTTCGGGTCGAGCCCGCACGCCTCGATCACGCGGGCATGGACCATGCCGCTGCCCAGCACTTCCATCCATCCGCCATTGTCGGCGTCGCCCGATCCGCCGATCTCGCGCTTGCCGTTCTTCCAGGTGAAGCCGACATCGACCTCGGCCGAGGGTTCGGTGAACGGGAAATAGCTCGGGCGCAGCCGCAGCACGATGTCGTCGCGCTCGAAATAGGCCTTGAGGAAGGTCTCGAGCGTCCATTTGAGGTGGCCGAGCGTGATCCCCTTGTCGATCACGAGTCCCTCGATCTGGTGGAACATCGGCGTGTGTGTCGCGTCGCTGTCGCTGCGATAGACGCGGCCCGGCGCGATGATCCGGATCGGCGGCGGGGTCGAGGTCATCGTGCGGATCTGCACCGGCGAGGTGTGCGTGCGCAGCACCATCGGTCGCTCATGCTCGCCGGCGAGGTAGAAGGTGTCGTGCATCGCGCGGGCGGGATGCGTCTCCGGGATGTTGAGCGCGGTGAAATTGTGCCAGTCATCCTCGATCTCTGGACCTGTGGCGACGGCGAAGCCCATGTCGGCGAAGATCTCGGCGAGCTCGTCCATCACCTGGCTGATCGGATGGACGGTCCCGGCGGGCACGCCATCGACCGGCAGCGTCATGTCGAGCGTCTCGCTTGCCAGCTTCGCCTCCAGCAGCGCGCTCTCCAGCGCCGCCTTGCGCGTCGCGATCGCCTCGGTCACAGCCTCACGCAGACCGTGGATGCGCGGACCGGTTTCTTGGCGTTCCTCCGGACTCATGCCGCCGAGCGACTTGAGCAGTCCAGTGACAGCACCCTGCTTACCCAGCGCATGCACGCGCACCGCCTCCAGCGCATCGACGCCGGTGGCCGCGTCGATCGCGGCGAGAAGGTCGGCCTTGAGTTGGTCGAGATCGGTCATGGGAATTCCGTTCAATGGTCTAGTGGCCCGAACCGCAGTCGAGCGCGAAGGTCAAGCCCGGCTGCCCAGCAATGCCGCTCCGAACGCGATGAAGATCCCGCCGGTCGCGCGATTGAACAGCCGCTGGCGGTTGGCGGGCGCCAGCCAGACGGCGAGCGAGCGGCCGCCGATCGCGTACATCCCGAACCAGCACGCCTCGATCACCGCGAAGCTGGCGATCAGAATGGCGAGTTGCGGCGCGAAGGGCGCGCTGGTGTCGATGAACTGCGGGAACAGCGCTGCGGCGAACACGATCAGCTTGGGATTGGAAAATCCGGTGCCGAGCCCCGCGCCGAACATCGCGCGGAGCGACGGGGGTGCGGGCCTTTCCGCCTCCGCATCCCCGCCGCCGACGGGCGCTCGCCACGCCTTGATCCCGAGCCAGACGAGATAGCCGACCCCGGCATAGCGGAGGATGTCGAACAGCATCGGCGACGCCTTGAGCAGCGCGCCGAGCCCCGCGGCGGAGGCGAACAGGCAGACGAGGTTGGCGGTCATCAGCCCCGCCATCGACGCGATCGAGCGGCGCGCGCCGTGATGGATGCTCTGCACCATGACGTGGAGCATATTTGGCCCCGGCGTCGCGGAGATCAGGAACACGGCGGTGACATAGAGCCACCAGGTCTGGAGCGTCATCGCCCGGGTCCTCGTCGGTCAAGAAAAAGGGCGCCGGTGGATGGTCCACCGGCGCCCCGTTTTTCGGTCGCTACAGGCTGCCTCAGGCGGCCTGGGGCAGAGCCGCCTTCGCCTGCGCGATGATGGCGGTAAACGCCTCACCCTCGTGCATCGCGATGTCGGCCAGGACCTTCCGGTCGAGTTCGATGCCGGCGAGCTTGAGGCCGTGCATGAACTGCGAATAGGTCAGGCCCTCGGCGCGGACGCCGGCGTTGATGCGCTGGATCCACAGGGCGCGGAAGCTGCGCTTCTTAACCTTGCGGTCGCGATAGGCGTACTGGCCGGCCTTTTCGACGGCCTGGCGCGCGATGCGGATGGTGTTCTTGCGACGGCCATAATAGCCCTTCGCCTGATCCAAAATCCGCTTGTGCTTCGCCTTGGTGGTTACACCACGTTTGACACGTGCCATGGTCTGCTACTCCTTACTTGAGGCCGTAGGGCGCCCACAGGCGCACATGGCCGGCATCAGCTTCGGACAGGACCGACGTGCCGCGGTTGGTGCGAATGTATTTCGCGTTATGGCTGCTCAGGCGGTGACGCTTGCCGGCGACGCCGTGCTTCACCTTGCCCGTCGCGGTGAATTTGAAGCGCTTCTTCACACCGCTCTTGGTCTTCATCTTGGGCATTTTCGTCTCCTTTTACGCGCGACGATCACGAACAGCCCCGGCAGCCCTTGTTAGCCGGGCGGTTCCCCTGAATCGCGGAAAGGCGGGCGCATAGCCGGTGGCCGACACTTTTGCAACCATCCTCGCCTTGGCTTGGCGGAACCTGTGCGGTCGCCAGGGCTTATGCCTGCGATGGCTGACGCATCCCACCCCATTGTCACGCCGGACGTGGCCGCAGCCGATCCGGCGGAACGCCCCGGCTGGCGCGAGCGCATGCCGCGTCCGGCGGTCATTGCGCTGCGCGTGGTTGGTGGCGTGCTTCTGGCGATCTTTCTGATCTGGGCAATCCTCTATATCACCAAGGGCCGGTTCCTGAAGGGCACGTTCGAGCGCGTGGCGAGCAGCGGGACCGGACGGGCGGTCGCCGTGGCGGGGGATTTCCAGCTCTATTTCGATCCCTTCGACCTCAAATTCGTCGCGCAGAAGATGACGGTGGCCAACCCCGCTTGGGCATCGCGGCCGAACCTGTTCGCAGCCGATTCGATCCATACGCGGATCGCGCCGCTTTCGCTGATCTTCGGTCGCTATCATGCACGCTTCCTCGATCTGCAGAACGGCGCGGTCGATCTCGAATGGAATGCTGACCGGGCCAATACCTGGACCTTCGGCGACGGCGAGGGAGAACCGGTCGAGTTTCCCACCATCGACCGCGCGACATTGGCCGGCACGGCACTGCGGTACCGCGATCCGCGCATGCAGCTGCTCGCCGACCTCAAGTTCGAGACGGTCCGTTCGACCGGAACGCGGATCGGCGATTCGGTGCGCTTCTCGGGCAATGGCGTCGCGCGCAAGACGCCCTTCACGGTGAAAGGCGCGTTGCTCAGTCCGAACGAAACCGTCGGGCGCGGCCGGAACCAGCTCACGCTCCAGGCGCGCGCGGCGGGCAACGACATCACCGTCGATGGCACGCTGCCCAGCCTAGCCGATATCGAAAACGTGCCGCTGCAGACCAGCGCGCGCGGCGCCAACCTTGCCAGCCTGCTCGCGATCATCGGGGTCGTGCTGCCCGATACGCGCACCTATCGTGCGAGCGCGACGCTGGTGAAGTCGGGCGATCTGTACAGCTTTACCGGATTGAAGGGGCGGTTTGGCAACAGCGACCTGTCGGGCAAGTTCGCCGCCGATGGCCGCGGAAAGCGGTTGCTGATGACCGCCGATCTCGCCACTCGCTCGCTCGATATCGTAGATGCCGCCCCGTTCATTGGGTACAATCCCGATATCGTGGCCTCGCGCGGTGCCATGGCGGCTGCCGCAGCTACCGGTGCCGGGCGCGCGCGGCTGCTGCCGGATGCCCGATTCCCGGTCGAATCGATGCAGGCGTTCGACGCCAAGGTGAACTGGCGGATCGCCACCGTGAAATCGCGCAGCGTGCCGATCTCCGACGTGGCCGTAGCCGTCGATCTCGATCGCGGCCAGCTGGCGCTGTCGCCCTTCACCTTCGCGATGGCGCGCGGCAACGTCGCGTCGGATCTGATCTTCGACACCCGCCAGCGCCCGACCGCGACATCCTATGACGTGCGGCTGGCGACGACGCCGCTGGGGCGTCTGCTTGCGGGCTGGGGGGTCGAGGAATCGGGCACCACGGGCGCCGTGCGGGGCCGGATCGAACTCAAGGGTCGCGGCGATACGCTGCACGATTCGCTGGCGAGCTCGGGCGGGCGGATCGCCTTTATTTTGCCGCGCGGCAGTTTCTGGACACGCAACGTCCAACTCGCCGAGCTCGACATCGGAACCTTCGTACAGAAGATGTTCGAGGGGAAGCTCAAGGAGCCGGTCCAGATCAATTGCGGTCTGGTGGCATTCACCGTGCGCCGGGGCATTGCCGCAGCGGATCCGATCCTGATCGACACGCAGAAGAGCGTGATGCTCGGGCGCGGCGGCTTTTCCTTCCGCAACGAAACGCTCGACTTGGCATTCCGCGCGGATTCGAAGAAGTTCAGCGTCTTCGCGGGTCAGTCGCCCGTTGGGATCAACGGGACGTTCGCCAGCCCCCGCTATGATGTGATCAGCAGCGAATTGCTGGCGCGTGCGGGTGGTGGGCTGGGACTAGCGGCCGCCGCCACGCCGCTCGCCGGATTGCTTGCCTTCGTCGATATCGGCGACGCCAAATCGGCCGATTGCGGCCCGGTATTGAGTGGCGCGTCGGCGAAAGCGCAGCGCACCACCAAGGGAAAGCCGCGCGACGATGTCGGCAAGGGGACGACGGCGAAGTCGGAGGACGGGTCGCGTTCCAAGGGTGAACGCAAGGAACAGCGCAAGAAATTCCTGGGGATCTTCTGAGTCCGCTAGCGGCGCTTCGCGATCGCCTCGGTCGCGATGGCGATCACGGCTCCTGCGCCATAGGCCAGGAAGTCCTTCCACTCGAACCCGGTGCCCAAGATCGTGCGTGCCAAGGGGCTGTCGCGCCACCCGAGCAGATCGAGAATGCCGATGAGCTGCCCCAGCTCGACCATCACCGCGACCCCGAATGCCGTGACGGCTGCCGGAGCGGCGCGCAGCCGGGTTATTGCCCTCAATCCGCAATAGACGAGCAGCACCGCGAGCGTATCGCCGAGATAAGGCCGTACGAACCGGTCGCGCACGAACAGCGCGATGACGACTTCGATCGCGAACAACGCCAGTGCGGTCAGCGCATAACCGCGATGGAACCGGATCACGTCAATGGCCGCGGCAGGCAAGCGCCTCGACGATCTCCTCGATCCGTGCCGGGTCGCCCGCCGCGATCACCTCGCCAGTGCTGCCGGCATGGAGCGGGTCGCCCTGCCAGTCGCACATCCGCCCGCCGGCACCCTCCACCACGGGTACGAGGGCGGCGAAATCGTGCAGCTTCAGGCCCGCCTCGATCACCAGGTCGAGATGACCCGATGCGACCAGCCCGTAATTATAGCAGTCGCCGCCGAGCACAGTGCTCATCACCGCCGCGTCGACATGTTCGAACGCATGAAGCTGACCGTCCGTGAACAATGCCGGGGACGTCGTGGCGAGCAGCGCGTGCGACAGTTCGCGACAGGTTCGCGCTTCGGCGGGCTTGCCGTTGAACAATGTGGTGCGCCCGGTGACCCCCAGCCAGCGCTCGCCGATGATCGGCTGGTCGATGATGCCCAGGACGGGCCAGCCATCCTCGAGCAACGCGATCAGCGTGCCGAAAATGGGCCGCCCGACGATGAAGCTGCGCGTGCCGTCGATCGGATCGAGCACCCAGGTGCGTCCGCTCGACCCTTCGCGCTCCGCCTCTTCCTCGCCGATGATCGCGTCCATCGGGCGCTCGGCGATGATCAGCCGGCGCATCGCCGCCTCGGCAGCCTTGTCGGCAAGCGTGACCGGGGATGCGTCCGCCTTGGCCTCCAGCCCGTGTTCGGCACGGAAATAGGGGCGGATCGCCGCGCCCGCTGCATCGGCGAGGCGCTGGGCGAGATCGATATCGGCTTGGCTGACAGGCATCGGCCCCGCCTAACGCGGCGCGGGGCGGATTAGAAGGGCAGCCAGCGCCGCTTTTCGCTGAATTTCATATAGCCGACATTGGCGCCGGCGCGCCATCCGACGCCGAGTCGTACCGGAATCAGCACCACGTCGCCGCGGCGCAGATAGGAGGCGGAGAATCCACCCACGAAGTACAGACGACCCTCACCGGCCGGGAAGCGCTTGTAGAGCTCCTGGCTGTCGTAGAGGTTGTAAACGAGCACGAAGACCTTGTTCGCATCGCCCCCGACGTCGAAGCCGACCGACGGGCCGGTCCAGTACACATCGCGCTGGCCCTCCACCGCATGAACCATCGTTCCCGAGCCATAGCGCAAGCCCACGACGACTGCGCCCGACCCTTCCGAGCCGGCGATATACGCGTTGGGTTCGCCCTGCTCCTTCAGAATATCCTCGATCATCGCGGCCAGCCCCGAAGCGCCCTTGCCGAACACATCCTCCGCCGCGGCGACGAGGCGGACCTGGTCGAAGGTCGTAGGCGCCTCAGGCCTTTGCAGTTCGCTGCCCGCGGCGGGCGGCGCGCCGGCTGGCGCGACCGGCGGCGGAGCGGGCTGGCGGTCCTGCTGCCCATCATAGGGCGGCGCATAGGGCGCGCCGGGATCGACCTGCTCGTCCTGCGGCGCCGGTTGTGGAGGGATCTGCGACTGCGGCCGATCGAGGTCGGCGTCGATCGCGCTGTCCGGATCGACCGTCTGAATGCTCTGCGCCATCGCCGGCATCGCCGCCATCGGCGGCACCGCCAGCGTCATTCCGATCCAGATGAGCAACCGTCGCATTCAAACCCTCCCGCACCCTGCGCTTTGAACCCGCCTTGGACCGGCGGCAATGAACGGGCGATGACCCGAGTCGGATTCGCGCCAAACCGCCATCACACGGCCCATTGATCGCCAGCCAGACGCTCGCTATAGCGCCCGCTCGCTACAGGCATCCGGAGACGTGGGTGAGTGGCTGAAACCAACGCTTTGCTAAAGCGTCGTACGGGGAACCGTACCGAGGGTTCGAATCCCTCCGTCTCCGCCAGGCCCGACCTGATCCATCCGCCACCCCTGCTTCCGACTCGCCAATGTCATCCTGCGCTGGCATGCGGGGCGGCGATGCGACACTTCGCCCTGTTTCCGCTTCTCTTCGCGGCGATCCCAGCCAGCGCCCAGCTGCGTGCGGTGCCGACGCAGCCTGCCTCCGAACGCGAGGCGTTGCGCGGGGTGGAGGTGATCCTGATCAACGAGGGCGCCGCGCCGGTCGCGGCCGAAGGGCCGCGCCGGATCGAGGTTACGGCAGCCGACGGTACACGCCTGGTCCTCGAACGGCTGCCCGCGGCCGCCGCGATGATCGCACCCGGTGCGTTTGCCAAGGCGCGCTACGTCCCGAGTGGCTATGCCGAACGCCCCGCTCCGCCGTCGCTCCCAGGTGCGCCGCTTCCACAGGGCGTCGGTGCCGCCTGGCCCGGCGATCGCGCCGCCCCGTCGCCATCCTTGGGGGCGGGTGAGACACAGAAATCTACCGCATCGGGTTCGACCGCCGGCTTCCTGTCGCGCTTCGCACCGCACGAGCCGGTCTATGGCGTCTTCGGGCTCGAGGATGCCGGGGCCAAGCTGCAGGTGAGCTTCGCGTTCCAGCCGATCGGCGGGGAGGGTGCGCTCAGTCATCTGCGCTTTGCCTATACCCAGACGATGTTCTGGCGGCTCGACCTGCCGTCCGGGCCGTTCACGCACACGACCTATTCTCCCGAAGTCTATATCGAGGCGCCGGTCGATTCGAGCGCGATGATCGGCGCGGGGTGGCGGCACGATTCGAACGGCGAGGGGCCGGCGACCTCAATCGACGCGAACCGCATTTTCCTGCGGGCGACCAAGGCGTTCGACCTCGGCGGCGACTGGCGGGTCGAGGTGACGCCCCAGGCGTGGCTCTATGTCGGCAAGCAGGGGGTCGCTCCCGATCTCGATCGCTATTGGGGCAATGCCGCGCTCGGGCTGACCTTGGTGAAGCCCGACAGCCTCAAGCTGGCGCTGACCGTGCGCGGCAATCCCGACAGCGGTCGCGGCGCGGCCGAGCTGTTCGCCTCCTATCCGCTCGCGCGAATCGACGGCGCATTCGGCTTCTATCTGTTCGGTCAGGCGTTTACCGGGCATGGTGAAGCGCTGGACGACTATCGCCGTCGCGATACCCATGCCCGGATCGGCATCGCGCTCACGCGTTAGACGGGATTTGAGGAGAGTGAGAATGCGCCTGAAGTTCGCGATCGCCGCCCTGGCCCTGCCCCTTGCACTGCCTGCATCCGCCGCTCTGGCGCCCGGGGCCAAGGCGCCCGATTTCACCGCGCAGGGGGCGATCGCCGGCAAGGCATTCAAGGTGCGCCTGTCGCAGCAATTGAAGAAGGGGCCGGTCGTGCTGTACTTCTTCCCCGCCGCCTTCACCCCCGGCTGCAATGCCGAAGCGGCGGCATTCGCGGCCTCGGTCGATGCGTTCAAGGCGGAGGGCGCAACAGTGATCGGCATGTCCGCGGATCCGATCGACAAGCTCAAGGAATTCTCGGCCAAACATTGCGCTGGAAAATTCGCGGTCGCGAGCGCGAGCGCCGATGTGATTCGCGGCTACGACGTCGCGCTGGGCCGTCAGGTTCAGGGCCGCGCGGTCAGCGATCGCACAAGCTATGTCATTGCGCCCAATGGAAAGATCGTCTTCGCCCACAGCGATCTCAGCCCGGTCGACCATGTCCGCAGCACCCTGGCCGCAGTGAAAAAATGGCGTTCGGAGACGCCGCGCTGAGCGCATAACCGGAGCCCGATTTCACCGCTTATTAGCAGTTCCGCGCTATCTCCGCCGGCGAGTAAGGCGTTTGGTGGGGGCACCCCGGTCGTGTGGCCTGGTGGGATACGGAGGCTGGATTTGGCGAGCGTGGCGCGAGCGGCGCGTATGACTGGCGGCGATGATCCGGCGCGCCAGCTGTACGACCGCATCGGTGCATTCCTGTTTGACCAGCGGCTCGACCCGAGCCCGACCAACTACGCCTTTGCCTATCACCTGCTACACGATCCCGACGGCCCGCTGGCGCAGGCGGTCGAGGCGCTGACCGAAGGCGGCGTCCGGCTGACTCAGCGCGATATCGAGTCGCTGGGGTGCGAACCGCCCGCGAACACCGCGAAGGCCAAGGAAAAGGTCGACGGACTCGTCGCCCAGACCCAGATGCAGGTCGAAGGCTTTCACGACATGGTCCAGGCGATGCGCGCGGAGACCGAAGGCTTCGGACGCGACCTCGCGGCCAGTGCCGACGCGATCCGGCGATCCGCTGCGGCGACCGACGTGCATGCGGTGCAGAATGTGTCTCAGATCACCGCAACGATGCTGCAGCGCGTCCACCGCGCCGAATCCCAGCTGGAAAGCGCGACGCGCGAGGCGGTGGAGCTGCGCAGCAAGCTGGAGGAAGCGCGCGACAATGCCCGCCGCGATCCGCTGACCGACCTGCCCAACCGCCGCGCATTCGAAGAGGCCTATGCCGCGCAGTTGGGAACGGGCGAACGGCTGTGTATCGCGGTGTGCGACGTCGATCACTTCAAGTCGGTCAACGACCGGTTCGGTCACGCGGTCGGTGACCGCGTGCTGCGATCGATCGCCCAGGCGCTTTCGGAGAGCTGTCCGGGCCAGCTCGTGGCCCGCTATGGCGGAGAGGAATTCGCCATCTTGTTTTCGGGGACGAGCATCGCGCGGGCCCGCGATACCCTGGACCACGCCCGGGCCACCGTCGCGGCGAAGCGCTATCGCTTGCGTGAAACCGACGCGCCGCTTGGCGAAATCACCTTTTCCGCAGGCCTGACGCGCGTCCATCCGGGCGAGCCGCTGAACGCCAGTTTTCACCGTGCGGACGAGCTGCTCTACGATGCCAAGGAAAGCGGACGCAATCGCGTCGTCATCGCCTAGCCAGAAATTGGCATTTTTCGCCAACTATCTCGGCAATAGTTCCCACATTATGTGGCAACAAAATAACAACGCGCGTGATTTCAACGTGTTATTGAAATTGGCACGCTCCCTGCAATCTATTGTGCATCTCACGGGATAGTCCCGGGGAGGTTCAAAAGAGGGAGTTCTACCATGACCGTCCGTATCGAATCGCTCGCCCGCTACGCCGTATCGTTCGCCGGCGCCGCCGCATTCACGCTGGTCCTGATTGCCAACACCGTCAGCCTCGGCCCGGTCGCGTGATCGTCTTGTTCAAGGAGGATAGCATGGCTCGCCAGATCTTCGTCGCGATCGTTTCCTTCGGTCTCACCGCCGCAATGATCGCCACCACCATCGCGCCCCAGGCGTCAGGCGTCATCGCCTGACCCGGGGCGCCACCCCCGCCTTCAGGCCGGGCGTGGCGCATCTGCGGATTGAGCATCGCTCTCCGCATCGCTTCGTCGGATAAAGCTGATCCGACCTTCCGGCTCCAGGATCACCCAAGCGACATCGCCGACCGACGCAATCCCCGCCAGACGCATTTCCGATTCCAGCTCACGGCGCGTCAATCGGTCCCGCTTCATGTTTGCCGCGATCAGCCTACCATCGCGGATCAACACGCGCGGTTCGCCCTCGATCAGCCGCTCTGCGCGCGGCCATCGGTAGCTCACCCACCCAAGGACCGTCGCCCAAAAGGCGAATGTCGAGATCGCCAGCACCGCGCCGGTCAGGCTGAAGTCGTTATGAGTGATTCCCTGCTGGATCAGATCGCCCAGCACCACCAGCATCACCAGTTCGAACGGGGTCATCTGCCCCAGCTCGCGCTTCCCCATGATGCGCAGCAGCACGAACAGGAAGGCGAACATCGCAGTGGCGCGCAGCACGATATCCATCAGGGCAGCACCGTGATTTCGAGAGGGATCGCCACCAGTTCGCGCGTATCGTCGCGGATCGCGATGCGCCCGCGCGTTCCGGCGAACAGCGGCGGATTGATCTGGCCATCGATCTTGATGTCGAGCGTCTCCCCGGGCTCAAGCGCGCCATAGTCGAAACGGAACTCACCGTCCTGCGCCGACTCCTTGCCGGCGGCGGGAATCATCGTATTGATCGTCATGTCGCGCCAAAGGCCCGCCGGCACGGCAAGAACCGTCTTGCCGACCGGCTGGCGCGCAGTCACGCGCACGCGCATCTCGAAGAATTCGCCGTTGCGAATGACCCGCGGCGTGGCGACCTCGAGCGCGGCGGCGGGGGCGCGTGCGCGCAGCGGACGGTCCTTGCCCCCGCCAAACAGCCCGAGCAGCGCGGCGAGCATCAACGCTCCGAGTAGCACCACCGCGACCCAGCGGCGCCACGCCCCGCCCCGCGGTGCGGCATGCGACGGCGCGATGCCGTCGGGATAGCAGGGCGGGGTGGCGGATCCGGTCATGGCGACGGTGAAACGAGCGGCGATGATGCCGGTTGCACGGAACCCCGGCGCCCGCGCCCGGTTGTTGGGGCGGGGGCGAGTGGAGTGACCGCGATGACGACCGATACCGCCGAAATGATCCACGAAGACTCGCTGCCCGGCGAAGAGCGCGCGCTCGACCCCAAGCCGCAATGGCAGCCGCGCTATCCGGGATCGGGGCGGCTTGAAGGCAAGGTTGCGCTGATCACCGGCGCCGACAGCGGCATCGGCCGCGCCGTCGCCGCACTGTTCGCGCGCGAAGGCGCAGATGTCGCCATCCTCTATCTGCTCGAGGATGCCGATGCCGATGACACGAAGAAGATCGTCGAGGCGGAAGGCCGCCGTGCCATCACGATCAAGGCCGATGTCGGATCGAAGAAGATGTGCGACCGCGCGGTCGAGCAAGTGATCGACGCGTTCGGCCGGCTCGATATCCTGATCAACAATGCCGGCGAGCAGCATCCCGATCAGGATATCCGCGACATCACCGAGGAACAGCTGACCCGCACCTTCCAGACGAACATCTTCGGCATGTTCTATCTGGTGCAGGCCGCGCTGCCTCACCTCAAAGAGGGTTCGGCGATCGTCAATTGTACCTCGGTCACCATGTATCAGGGGTCGAAGGAACTGCTCGACTATTCGAGCACCAAGGGCGCGATCACCGCCTTCACGCGCTCGCTGTCGGAAAATCTGGTGAGCAAGGGCATCCGCGTCAACGCGGTGGCGCCGGGGCCGATCTGGACCCCGCTCAACCCATGCGGTGGCGCATCGCCCGAAAAGCTCGAACATTTCGGCGAGGATACGCCGATGGGGCGGCCGGGCCAGCCGAACGAGGTGGCGCCCGCCTTCCTCTTCCTGGCGTGCGATGATGCCAGCTACATGTCGGGCCAGGTGCTGCATCCCAATGGCGGAATCATCGTCAATGGATGATCGCCGCGGCTGATTGACGGCGGGCGGGCGGCAGCGCATCTGGGCCGCCATGCGCTTCTTTTCCGACAACGCCGCCCCCGCCTGCCCCGAAGTCATCGCGGCGCTGTCTGCCGCGAACACGCAGGATACCGCCTATGACGGCGACGCATTGAGCCAGGCGCTCGATGCGCGCTTTTCCGAGCTGTTCGGGACGCATGTCGCGGTGCTGTGGGTGCCGACGGGGACGGCGGCGAACTGCCTCGCGCTCGCCTCGCTTTGCCCGCCCTATGGCGGGGTGGTGTGCCACCGCGAGGCGCATATCCAGATGGACGAAGCGGGCGCGCCGGAATTCTATACGCATGGCGCCAAGCTGCTGCTCGCCGACGGGCCGGGTGCCAAGCTTACCCCCGAGTCGATCGCCGAGGTGATCGATCCGATCAAGGATGGGGTGCACTGGGTGCAGCCGCACGCCATCTCGATCACCAATGCGACCGAATATGGACTGGCCTACAGCCCGGATGAGGTGGCGGCGATCGGCAAGCTGGCGCGCGACCGCAAGCTCGGCCTGCATATGGACGGGGCGCGCTTCGCCAACGCGCTGGTGCATCTGGGCTGCAAGCCCGCCGAGCTGACCTGGCGCGCGGGGGTCGATGCGCTCAGCTTCGGCTTCGTCAAGAATGGCGGGATGGGCGCCGAGGCGCTGGTCTATTTCCGCAGCGATCAGATCGAGGCGGCGCGCATCCGCCGCAAGCGCGCCGGGCATCTCCAGTCCAAGGGGCGCTATCTCGCCGCGCAGTTGCTGGCGATGCTCGACAATGACGTCTGGCTGCGCAACGCGGCGGCGGCCAATGCCGGCGCGGCGGCGCTGGGCGCCGCGGCGGCGGATCGGCTGGTCTATCCGGTCGAGGCGAACGAGGTATTCGTGCGGCTGTCGCAGGACGAGGCCGTATCGCTGCGCGATCAGGGCTTCGACTTCTACGATTGGGGCGTGGGCGAAGCGCGCTTCGTGGTTGCGTGGGACCAGGATGCGAGCGCTGTGCGGCCGCTCGCCGACGCGCTGACTGCGCTTTCCGTCCCGGCATGAGCCAAGCCAAGTCCGAGCAGCCGGCGCGGCCCAATTCGACCCGGCTGGCGATCCTGATCCCCTTCGCGATCGTCACCCTGATCTGGGGATCGACCTGGATCGTCATCACCGGACAGCTGGGCGTCGTGCCGCCGACCTGGTCGGTCACCTATCGCTTCCTGCTCGGCGGCACGGCGATGCTCGCCTTTGCAGCGGCGAAGCGACAGAGTCTGAAGCTGGACGCACGCGGGGTGGGATTCGCCGCGCTGGTCGGGCTGCTGCAGTTCGCGCTCAATTTCAACTTCGTCTACCGCGCGGAGCTGCACGTCACTTCGGGATTGGTCGCTGTGGTGTTCGCACTGCTGCTGGTGCCCAACGCGCTGCTCTCGCGCATCTTCCTCGGCCAGCGGCTGGGGCGCCAGCTGCTGATCGGATCGGGCATCGCGATGGCGGGGGTCGCGCTGCTGTTCGTGCATGAGATCCGCAACGATCCGTCGGGCGGCGGCGCGGTCTATCTCGGGATCGGCCTGACCTTGCTCGGCGTGCTTTCGGCATCGACCGCCAACGTCATGCAGGCGACCAAGACTGCGGGGCGCTACGCGATGGTACCGACGCTCGGCTGGGCGATGCTGATCGGCGCGTTGGCCGACGGCATTTTCGCTTGGATCACCACCGGGCCGCCGGTGTTCGATCCGCGCCCTGCCTATGTCGCCGGGCTGCTGTACCTCGGCATCGTCGCAAGCGCGGTCGCCTTTCCGCTCTATTTCGGCGTGCTGCGCGTGATCGGCCCGGCCAAGGCCGCCTATTCGAGCGTCATCATCCCCGTGCTGGCGATGCTGCTCTCAACGGTGTTCGAGGGCTATCGCTGGTCGCTGCTCGCCGCGGGCGGCGCGGCGCTGGCGGGCGTCGGGCTGGTGCTGGCGCTGAGGGCGCGCAGGCCCGCGCGATAGTCGCGATAGCGCGGCTGCCAGCCGAGCACGCGTTTCGCCTTGCCGTTCGCGACGCGCCGGTTCTCCGAGTAGAAGCCGCGCGCGGCAGGCGACAGCCCCGCGTCCTCGAACGCAACCAGTGGCGGAACCGGAAGTCCCAGAATTCGACATCCGAACGCGACCACGTCGGATTGCGGCGCCGGTTCGTCGTCGGCGAGATTATATGCACCCGGCGGGGCATCCAGCCCCGCGACCACGCCGCGCGCCAGATCGTCGACATGGATGCGGCTGAATACCTGTCCCGGCACGTCGATGCGCCGCGCGCGCCCATCGCGGATGCGGTCGAGCGACGAGCGATCCGGACCATAAATGCCGGGCAGGCGAAACACGCGCGCGCCGAGTGCCAGCCAGTCGGCGTCCGCGTCC
The DNA here is from genome assembly GCF_046000505.1 of Sphingomonas plantiphila. Lineage (NCBI taxonomy): Bacteria > Pseudomonadati > Pseudomonadota > Alphaproteobacteria > Sphingomonadales > Sphingomonadaceae > Sphingomonas > Sphingomonas plantiphila. The sequence continues at coordinate 1,029,905 of NZ_JBELQC010000001.1, forward strand.
GCGCGTGCCGTGCGACGCCCGCCACCCGTCGGACTGTTCTCGTCGACCCATGCGCCGCCCGTATCGCCATAGACGCCGGTCGCCGAGAGATAGCCGATCCATGCCCCACTGGCCGCCAGCGCCTCGCGATAGGCGGCCAGTACCGGGTCGCTCTCACCCGGCGGGACGGACGAGAGGATATGGGTGGCCTGTGCTATCTCGAACCGGACGCGATCGGCGTCGTCGAATGCGAGATTTCCCGCGCTTCCGGTCGCTGCGATCCGGGCACCGGGCAGCAATGCGGCGATGCGGCGGGCGCTGTAGCCGAGCCCGAAGATCAGCAGCCGCATCGATCGACCCCGCGCCGGATCAGCTCACTTCGCGCCATATCCGTCGTACAGCGTTCCGAAGAAATCGCCCTTCTTCCACGCCGGGCGCTGGTCCGCGTCGGCGATCTCGCGTGCGATGGCATAGTTCGCGTCGATGAAGCGGACGCCCTGATCCCACAGGATTTCGGGATTGCCGATCTCGTCCGACGGGCGGTGATAGCGGGTGGACAGGAAGCGACTGAACGCCTCCCGGCCGACGCCAGCCATGCCCGGCCACAGGAACACCGAGGGGACGCCCTGCTGGACGAAGCGATAATGGTCGGAGCGCACGAAGAAACCCTGTTCGGGCATCGGATCGGTGCCGACCCCCACACCGACCGTGGCGGTTGCGCGCGCGACCGTCTCGCCCAACGTCGAGCGCGCGGCACCGAAGGCGATCATGTCCTCGAACTTGTAGGTGATGACCGGCATGTCGAGATTGACGTTGGCGACGATCCTGCCCTTCGGCACGGTCGGGTTGTGCGCGAAATAATCGGCGCCGATCAGTCCCTTTTCCTCCGCGGTGACCGCCAGGAACATCACCGAACGGCGCGGCGGCTTGCCCGAATCTCGGAAGCGCTTCGCCTCCTCGATCAGCGAGGCGATGCCCATCGCATTGTCCATCGCGCCGTTATAGATGGTGTCGCCCGTCGCATCGGCCTTGCCGGTGCCGACATGGTCGAGGTGCGCAGTGAGCACGACGACCTCGTCCTTCAGCGCCGGGTCGCTGCCCGGGATGATCCCGGCGACGTTCGAGCTCATCACCGTCTTGCGCTCGGTCTTGAGTGCGACCGCCAGGGTGGCGCCCGACGCGAACGACTTCACCTGCTCCTTGCCCGCCTCGGCTGCCTTCATCGCGGCGTCCCAGCCCTTGTCGCCCGCGAAAAGCTTCGCCGCGCCGGCCATGCTGAGGCTGGCGAGCGTCGGGGTACCCTTGGCGGGAAGGTGGCCGTTGCCCTCCGCATCGGCCCAGGTCATGCGCCATTCGTCCCAGCTGTCGGCGAGCCGCGCGAACGGGCGTACCTTGGCCGAAGTTGGGGTTTCGAGGATGATGACCCCGGCCGCGCCCTTGCGCGCGGCGATCGCCGCCTTGTTCGAGTTGCTGCCGAAATGGGCGCGCTCCTCGCCATCGAACCCGCCGGGCGCGCCGGAGAAGAAGGCGACGATCTTACCCTTGGCGTCGATGCCCTTGTAATCGTCGCGCTTATACTGGGGTGCGACGATGCCGTAGCCGGCGAACACCACGCCCTTGTCGATCAGCGTGCTCGCCGCCTCGGGATTGCCCGACGGCAGATAGTCGGTGCCGAAATCGAGCACGGTCGACGTGCCGCCGCGCGTGACCGTCACCGTCCCCTTGTCGGCGGGGCGATAGCTCAGCAGCGGCACCGTTTGGAGATAGCTGCCCGCATCGCCCGCCGGACGCAGCCCGGCGGCGTAATATTGTGCGGCGACATATTGCGCGGCGATGTCATATTCCTGCGTCCCCGCCTCGCGCCCGCGCATCGCATCGCTGGCGAGGAACATGACATGCGCCTTCATCGCGGCCTCGGCCGGGGGCAGCGGCGCGTTGACGCGCTCGGCAAGTTGCGCGGCGGTTTCGGCAGGCGCAGCGGCTTCCTGGGCGAAACCGGCGGGAGTGACGGCGATCAGCGCGAGCGCGATCGTGGAACGCAGCAGAACGGACTTGGACGCGGGCTTGGACACGGGCTTGGACAAGGCTGGACTTCCGATTGAACCAAAGATGGGCTGAGGCGTAGCAGCCCGAAGACACACCGCAATCGAATTTCTTCGCGTGCCGCGCGGGTCGCGCGTAACTATAGGCCGATCATGATCGACGCTCTCGCCACCAAGCCCGCCATCACCCGCCGCGCGGATTATACCCCGCCCGACTGGCTGGTTCCCGATCTCGCGCTCGATTTCGACCTCGCGCCCGAGCGCACCCGGGTCCGCGCCGCGCTGTCGGTCGCGCGCAACGGCGCGCACGATCGGCCGCTGCGGCTCGACGGCGACGGGCTCACGCCGCTGGCGGTGCGCGTCGACGGCGCGGAGGCGCGCTGGCGGATGGACGGCGCCGCGCTGGTGATCGATCTGCCGGGCGAAACCCATGTCGTCGAGACCGAGGTCCAGATCGTCCCGGAGCGCAACACCCAGCTGATGGGGCTCTACCACTCGGGCGGAAACCTGTGCACGCAATGCGAGGCGGAGGGGTTCCGGCGCATCACCTTCTTCCCCGACCGGCCCGACGTCCTCACCCGCTATCGGGTGAAGATGACCGCCGACAAGGCGCGCTACCCCGTACTGCTCGCCAATGGCGATCCCGTCGCGTCGGGCGACGGCGAGGGCGGGCGACACTGGGCCGAGTGGCACGATCCGTTCCCCAAGCCCTGTTACCTCTTCGCACTCGTCGCGGGCGACCTCGCCGCCAACCGCGCGACCTTCACCACCGCGAGCGGGCGGACGGTGCAGCTCGGCATCTGGGTGCGCGAAAAGGATCTGCCCAAGACCGATCACGCGCTCCACGCGCTCAAGCTGAGCATGGCGTGGGACGAGCGCGTCTATGGCCGCGAGTATGATCTCGACGTGTTCAACATCGTCGCGGTCGACGATTTCAACTTCGGGGCGATGGAGAATAAGGGGCTGAACATCTTCAACAGCCGCTACATCCTCGCCGACCCCGATACCGCGACCGATTATGATTACGACGCGGTCGCCGCCGTGGTTGCGCACGAGTATTTCCACAACTGGTCGGGCAACCGCGTCACCTGTCGCGACTGGTTCCAGCTCTCCCTCAAGGAAGGCTTCACCGTCTATCGCGACCAGCAGTTCAGCGCCGACCAGGGCAGCGCCGCGGTCAAGCGGATCGAGGACGTGCGCGGGCTGCGCGCGGCGCAATTCCCGGAGGATGGCGGCCCGCTCGCGCATCCGGTGCGCCCGGACGAATATCTCGAGATCAGCAACTTCTACACCGCGACGATCTACAACAAGGGTGCCGAAGTCATCCGGATGATGGCGACGATCCTGGGTCCGCAGAAATTCCGCGCGGCGACCGACCTGTATTTCGACCGGTTCGACGGCACCGCCGCGACGTGCGAGGATTTCGTCGCGTGCATGGAGGAAGCAGGCGGGGTCGACCTGACCCAGTTTCGCCTGTGGTATTCCCAGGCGGGCACGCCGCGCGTCACCGCGACGCTCGACCATCAGGCCGGCGACGGGCGCGCGCATCTGACGCTGCGCCAGTCGGTGCCGCCGACACCGGGCCAGCCCGACAAGGCCCCGATGGTGCTCCCGCTCAAGCTCAAGCTGTTCGGTGCCGAGACCGATACGTCGTTGATCGAGGAGCGTCTCGTCCTGCTGGAGGAGGCGGAAACCCGGATCGCGTTCGAAGGCGTGACCGAGCGGCCGGTCTTGTCGATCAATCGCGGGTTTTCGGCGCCGGTTATCGTGGACACGAATCGAAGCGCGGCCGACCTCGCCTTTCTCTCTGCGCAGGACGACGACCCCTTCGCGCGATACGAGGCGATGCAGCAGCTCATGCTCGATACGCTTGTTGCGGCGGTGACGCAGGGACGCGCCGACCACGCCCCGGTGATCGAGGCGGTGGCGAACACCCTGTCCGATCCCGCACTCGACCCGGCCTTCGTCGCGGAGGCGGTGCTGCTGCCATCGGACAGCTTCATCGGCGATCAGCTGGCGCTGGTCGATCCCGAGACGATCTTCCAGAAGCGCGAGGCGCTGCGCCGCGAACTTGGTCGCGCCCTGGAGGATCAGTGGCGGTCGCTGTATGAAAGCGTCCGCGCCAATCGCTTCGAATATTCTCCCGCGGGCAAGGGTGCGCGGCGGATCAAGTCGGTCGCGCTGGGCTATATCAACGCCAGCGGCGCATCCGACGGTCCAGACCTCGCCTTTGCGCAGTTCGAATCGGCCGACAATATGACCGACCGGCAGGGTGCGCTCACGACGCTGGCCAATAGCCCGTCGGACGCGGCAAATGGCCAGCGCGTCGCCGCGCTCGACATCTTCTACCACCGCTACAGCGATAACGGGCTGGTGCTCGACAAGTGGTTCCAGACCCAGGCGCTGTCGACCCGCGCCGATACGCTCGATGCGGTGCAGGATTTGGCGCGGCATCCCGATTTCACGCTCGCCAATCCCAACCGGGCGCGCGCGCTGATCGGGGCATTCGCGGTGAACCAGCGTGCGTTTCACGCCCCCGACGGGCGCGGGTATCGTTTCGTCGCGGATCAGCTCATCGCGCTCGACAAGCTCAACCCGCAGACCGCCGCCAAGCTGGTCCCCCCGCTCGGTCGCTGGCGCCGGTTCGAGGCGGACCGTGCCGCGAAGATGCGTGCCGAGCTCGAGCGCATCCTTGCCCAGCCGGGGCTGAGCAAGGACATGACCGAGCAGGTGAGCAAGAGCCTGGACTAGGATTCAGGCCATCACGTTGCGCCCGCGCAGCACGGTGGCGCTGTGGCCGACCGCGGCGGCGGCATTGCGCTGCCGGACCGTGTCGACGAACAGCCAGTCGTTGCGGACCCGGTCGGGCGCGAGCGTCAGCGCCATATATCCGCGCCGCGATGTGTCGCACCATTTGAGTTCGGGATTGGCATCGACCAGCGCGCGCGCGACGCGTTTCGGATCGACCTTGATCGACCCTTCGAAGCCGGGCGAGCTGACCGCCTGACCCGCGAACTCGACGCCTGCCGCCTTGCCGTCCTGCGACAGATCATAGGCCCAGCCATTGTGGCTGTCGCCCGACAGCACCACGAGGTTGGCGCCCATGGTCTGCGCCGAGGAGAGGAAACGCGCGCGCGCCGCCGGATAACCGCCCCAATTGTCGAAATTCATCGGGAGCCCGGCGGACGCGAGCGCGACCCCCGCCTTCACATAGGCTTGCGCGCGCGGCGAGGCGTCGGGCGACACCCATTCGGTCGCCTGTTTCGGCGTGATGGTGCTGCCCATGATGGTGCCGAAGCCGACCAGCTGCCAGCGCTTTCCCGCCTTGACCGAGCGGGCCATTTCGGCGGCGAGCCAGGCTTCCTGCTCCCAGCCCATCATGGTCATCGCCTTGTCCTGCCACGGCCCGTCACGGAACGCCGCGATCGCTGCCGCCGAATCCGGCGCCATGATCAGCTGCGCCGCCTCGGGCGGGCGGGTGCGGCCGAGCAGGCGGGTTTCGGTGCGGAACAGAGTCGCGAGCGACCCGATCGCATAGGCTTTCCACGGTTCGTCGGAGACCGGCATCCATTCGCGCCACGCCTGGATCGCGGCAGCGCGGCGGACGCTCCAGTCGCCCTCGTTCGGTTGATGGTTTTCCGCGCCGCCCTCCCAGCTGTCATTGGCCGATTCGTGATCGTCCCACGACACGATCATCGGCTTGGCTGCGTGCAGCGCCTGAAGGTCGGGATCGGTGCGATAGCTGGCGTAGCGCAGGCGGTAGTCGGCCAGATGCAGGATCTCGGTCGCGGGTTGGGGCAGTCGCTTGTCGACCACCTGCGCCAGCTCGGGATAGGTGCCGTGCCGATACTCGTAGATATAGTCGCCAAGGTGCACGGCGAGGTCGATATCGTCGCGCGCGGCGGCATGGGCATAGGCGTTGAAATAGCCGAAGCCGAGATTCGAGCATGAGAAGACCGCGATGCCAAAGCGTGGTGCAGCACCCTCCGGCAGGGTCCTGGTCCGGCCGACCGGCGACATCGATCCGTCCGGGGCGATGAAGCGATAAAAATAGCGGGTTCCGGGCTTGAGGCCCGTCACCGTGATCTTGGTCGTCCAGTCGCGCCACGGGCCGGTAATCGCCTCGCCCCCCGAAACGACCTTCGCGAAGTCTTCGGTTTCCGACAGTTCGACCCGCAGCCTTGCGGACTCCCCCTTGCCGACATAGCGGGTCCACAGCAGCATCGAGGTCGATGTCGGCTCGCCGCTTGCCACCGAATGGGTGAAGGCGGCATCGACGATCCAGTTCGGCCCCTGGGCGGCAAAGCCGGGGATGGCATAGGCGCCGAGCCCGAGTGTGCCGGTGAGAATGAGCGAGCGGCGATCGAGGCGGAACGTCATGGCGAGTCTCCCTGATGCGCCGCCTCTGGCGGGTGGATGTGGCCGGTTCGTGACAGTTCGCTCCTGCGTGTCTAGAGCAGGCAGATCGATGTTGGTATCCGGAGTAACCGATGCGCAAGACCGCACTCGCCGCCCTGCTTCTCGCCACTGCTGCATGCAATCAGGCGCCGCCCGCGGGCAATGAGTCGAACGCGACTGCGCCGGCCGCCAATGGCGACCTGGCGGCGCAGAAGGCGAAACTCGCCGTGATCGACATGCAGGTCGATACGCGCTTTCTGACCGATGAGGAACGGCAGGTGGTGAACCTGCTGATCCAGGCATCGGATGTCATGTCCGAAATCTACCGGTCCCAGCGGGACGCCAAGTGGCGCGAAACCCGCGCGGCGATCGCCAAGGACGGGGACGCGCTCAAGCTGGAGATGTACGACCGCTATTTCGGCCCGTGGGACGAACTCGACGACAAGCGTGCATTCTGGGGCAATGGCGCGATGCCGGAGGGCGCGGGCTTCTATCCTGCCGACCTGACGCGCGACCAGTTCGACGCGTATCTCGCGGCCAACCCGGGTCAGAAGCAGGCGTTGACCAGCCCCTATACGGTGGTCGTGCGCGACGGTGAAAAGCTCAAGGCGATCCCATATTCGGTCGCTTACAAGGACGAATTGACCCGCGCCGCTGACCTGCTCAACAAGGCGGCGGCGATCACGACCAATCCCAGCCTCAAGAAATTCCTGACGCTGCGCGCCAAGGCGTTCCTGACCGACGATTATTTCGAATCCGAACTCGCCTGGATGGACCTCAAGGACACGCCGATCGAGGTCGCGATCGGGCCGTACGAGGTCTATACCGATCGCCTGCACGGGCAGAAGACCGCGTTCGAGAGCTTCGTGACGCTGAAGGATCCCGAGGAGTCCGCCGCGCTCGCCAAGTACAAGCGCTATCTGCGCGACATGGAGGCGAACCTCCCGGTCGACGAAAAGTACAAGAATTTCCAGCGCGGGTTCGAATCGCCGATCGCGGTGGCGGAACAGGTGCGCGGCGGCGGCGACAATGTCCCGGGCGTGCAGACGATCGCCTTCAACCTGCCCAATGACGAGCGCGTGCGCGAGGCGAAGGGCGCGAAGAAGGTGATCCTGTCGAACGTGCTCGGCGCGAAGTACGACCGCATCCTCGCGCCGATGGCGCCGCTGGTGCTGGTGCCGGATCAGGCGAGCCTGGTCGCGAAGAAATATATGCAGCTGGAAACCCTGTTCCACGAACTTTCGCACAGCCTGGGGCCGGGGACGATCACGGTGGGCGGGCAGAAGACGACGGTTAGCGAGGCGCTCCGCGATCAGGCCTCGGCGCTCGAAGAGGCCAAGGCGGACGTCATGGGCGCCTGGAACATCCTGTTCATGATGGAAAAGGGCGAGCTGCCCGCCGCCGAAAAGCCGCAGCTGTTCGCGACCTATCTCGCCGGCACCTTCCGCGCGATGCGCTTTGGCGTGGAAGAGGCGCATGGCCAGGGCGCGGCGATGCAATATGCCTATCTGAAGTCAAAGGGCGCCTTCGCCTGGGACGAGAAGGCCGGGCGGTACCGGATCGACAATGCACGATTCGAAGCCGCGTTGCGCGATCTGCTGCGTGACATGATCGTGCTGCAGGGCAATGGCGACTATGACGGCGTGAAGGCGTTCATGGCGAAATGGGCGGTGCTCGACGATCCGGCGAAGCGGGTGATCGCGTCGATGGGATCGATCCCGGTCGATATTCGTCCGGTCTATCCCGACAAGGTGTGAGTATCGCGCGTGTGCCGCGCTGGTTGATCTTCATCGTCGTCGCGCTGGCGGCGCGCGCGGTCACGTTCGGCAACCCCATCCTGCACGTCGATGAAGAATTCTACTTCACCGCCGCGCGCGCGATGGTCGACGGGGCTCTGCCGTTCGTTGACATCTGGGACCGCAAGCCGATCGGACTGTTCCTGCTTTACGCCCCGGCAGCTGCGCTGGGCTTTCCGGCGGGGATCTGGGCGTATCAGGCGCTGGCGCTCGGCTGCCTCGTCGCCACGGCAATAGTTGCAGCGCAGCTGGCGGAGCGCGCCGGATGGGGCCGGGGCGCGCTGCCCGCCGGACTCGCCATCATCCTGTGGCCCAACCTGATCGATGGACAGGGGGGGCAGGCGCCGATCTTCTACAATCTTCTCGTCATCGCCGCGGTCGCGCTCATCGCGCCGCGCGCAGACGGGCAGATGCCGGGTCGCATATTTTTACGTGGGCTGGCCGCAATGGCGCTGGTCGGGCTTGCGCTGCAGATCAAATATTCGGTGGTGTTCGAAGGCGCGTTTATCGGGCTGTGGTTGATGTGGGGTCGCTGGCGGAGCGGGGTGGGGGCGGCGCGGGTGGCGCTGGCCGGACTCGTCTGGGCGTCCACCGCGCTTCTCGCGACCGCGCTCGCCTGGGGCTGCTATGCGGGGCTGGGGCAGGGCAGAGCATGGCTCTACGCCAATTTCCTGTCGATTCTCGACCGCAACCCCGATCCCGCACTGGCGCAGCTCGCCAATCTCGGAATCATCGTCCTGTTGCTGTCGCCGCTGGTCGCTTCCGCGGGGCTGGCGTGGCGGCGGTGCGCACGGATGCCAGCCGTCTGGCCGTTGCGGAGTTTCCTGTTCGCCTGGTGCGGAGCGGCGATCCTCGGCCTGCTTCTGTTCGGGACGTATTTCGACCATTACGCGCTGCCGCTGGTCCCGCCGCTGGCGATCGCTGCAGCGGGTTTCTGGAGCGACCACCGTCGCTTTGCCTGGGTCGTGCTTGCGGTCGCCCTTGTCGGCGGGCAGGCGCTCTTGCTGCTCAAACGAGCACAACGGGGCACTCCGCAGGAAATCGCCGCGGTTTCCCGCGTGATCGGATCGGGACCAGGATGCCTGCACGTCTATTCGGGGTCGGTCATCCTCTACCCGATGACCGGTCGATGCCGCGTGACCCCGTGGATCTATCCCAGCCACCTCGGGCGCGTGCGTGAGCGCGGCGCGATCGGCGTGGATCAGATGAGCGAGATCGATCGCGTGCTGCGTCAGCGCCCCGAATGGGTCGTCATGACCGGGCCCTATATCGGCGAGCGCGCCGATATTCATGCTCGTGTGGTTGCATCCGTCGCGCGCGACTATCGTCGCGTGACGGTGCTCCCGGTGGGCGGCAAGCGCTACGCCCTCTGGCGACGCCTCACCCCGCCGGCGCGTTCGGCGAGGAGCTCGGAATAGAGATCGATCAGCGCGACGGCGTGGTCCTGATCGGACAGCACCTGCCCCGCCGCGTGGCGCGTCGCGGCGCGCAGGATCGCGGGTTCGCGTGCGAACATTCGCCGGATCGCCGCCGCTGCCGAGCGGGCATCGCGCGCGCGATAGGTCTCGGCGAACAGCGGATCGGCGACCTCCGCGCAGCCGCCGTCGTCGGGAACGATCAACGGCAATCCGCTCGCCAGCGCCTCGCACGCGACCAACCCGAATGGCTCCTGATCCGACCCGTGGATCAGCGCGTCCGCGCTCGCCAGGATGCGGCTGAAGCGTTCGCGGTCATAGACCGGCCGAAACAGGCGGATATGGCTGTTACCGCCGATCTGCCGCTCCAGCGCCTCGCTCTGCGGCCCTTGCCCGAGCAGCATCAGGCCGACCGGCATCTGCGCACCGGCGCGCTGCACCGCATCGATCACCATCGACCAGCGCTTTTCCTTGTGATGGCGCCCCAGGCCGATCAGCAAATGCCCCTCGGGCGGCAGGTCGAGTTGCGCCAGCATCGACGCGCGCAGTGCCTCGTCGCGCAGATCGGGCGAGAAATGGTTGCGATCGATACCGAGCGGCATCGCTGCGTCGACGTGCAGTCCACGCTTGCGATAGCGCTTGGCCAGTGCCGGACCGTTGGTGACGAACGCGTCGTACTTGCCCAGGAACTTGTGCATGTAACGGGTGTACCAGCTGAACATCCGCTCGATCCGCGCAGGACTCGCCAGCCCCTCGAGCCAGCGATGCGGATAGGCCCCCATATTGTCGTTATGCGCGAAGAAGACCTTCAACGCCTCGCCCTGCCAGTCGCCGACGAACCACGCCGGGCGCCATGGTGAGCAGTTCTCCACCACGTCGGGCTTGAGCATGTCGAGCAGGCGAAGCACCTCGCTACCGTCATTGTACAGCCAGTAGTTGCGGTCGAGGATCAGCGGGGGTGCCTTGACCCAGTAGATGCGCCCGCCATCAGGGCGGTCCTCGACGCGATTCTCGTTCCAGGGCGCGATGACGATCAGTTCATGGCCTAGTTCCGCCATGATCCGCATCTTGCGGTCGAGATAGGTGCGCACGCCGCCGCCGGTCGGCGAATAATATTCGTTGACGTCGACGATGCGCATCGCCCGGAATCCCCTCAGTCGGCCTGATAGGGCGCAAAGCCCGAAAGGCCGCGCAGATATTGCGCCTGGATATTCACCGTCGTCCCGCTCGGGCCCACGGTGATCAGGGCTTCCTTGAGCTCAGGACGGCTGCGGCCCAATTTGCGGTTGCTGGCGAAACCGGCGCCGTCGCGCCAGAAGTTGAACTTGTTCTTGCCGTCGCGATCGTGGGTGAACAGCAGCGCATATTGTCCCGCACTGGGTGCGCGGATGCACAGCCGTACCGCCCCGGACTGAGGCGTCCGGGACCAGATGCGCGCGAAGAACTTGCCTTCCTTCTTGAGCTTGGTGTCGTCCTTGAGGAAATCATCTTCGTTGGCCGGGTATAATTCGAGCTTCAGGCGTCCGCTGCGGTCCTTCAGCCCTGTCACATTGACCCGCACCCCCGGGCTCGATCCGGTACATGCCGCATCTGAGTCGATCAATATCTGCGCCGAAGCCGATGCTGCGGGCAGAACGAGAAGCGCGGGGACGAGAGCGAAAGCAAAGCGGGAGATCATAATTCCTTCCTGGCAAGGCCATAGAGGCCGAAGATCGCGAACAGCACGACATGGAGGAGCAGGGTGAGCGCGGCGGTGAATGCCATCAGCTCGGACAATGCCTGCCCCTGTCCAATCATTATGATCGCGAAATTGGCGAAAAGAAGGTCCTTGTTCGGCACGAAGGGGAGGCGCGAAACGAGAAGCCTGGCCGCGGCGAGCATCAGCCACATTCCGAGCGACACGTCCGGCATGGCGAAATGCCAGGCACACGCCACAAGAAACGATCCGGCCACGATGCGCAGCGAATGAATGCCGAATATCCACCACAAGGTATTTCGGGCCAGCGAGAACACGCGCTTGGAAAAAACCAGAAACGGCACCGACATGGCGATGATGATGCCGATCGATACCAGCGCAGTCTTGTACTGCGCCGGCGTAAGCAGTTCGGTGGCGAGCGGAAGCGCCATCAGCAGCATGATCAGGGTGATGGCGTTACCCGCGATCGCGGACAGGATCGACACATCCTTGACCGCGCCAAAGGGCGCCGCAACCATCTTCGTGCGTTGGCGGGCCCAGGCATAGAAATAGGCCTCACCCGAATAGCCGAGCACGACTTCGTTCGCGATGCGCTTGCGGTGCAATGCGACCATGCCCGAAGTGGGAATGCGCCACAGCTTACGGAAAATCACATAGTCGAAGGTGGGCGGTCCGAGGTAGAAGAGCGCGAAGAAGACATAGAAGACCCAGCTATCCGGCGCCGTGCGCGACAGGCCGACCAGCCCCTTGTCGAGGAGCTCGTGCGCAAGGCCCGCGACCATCAGCAGCGAAACGGCGGCGCCGAGCAGCATCGGCCAGCGCCGGCGAATCTTCTCGATCGGCTCGAGGCCGACAAGCGCGGCGGCCTCGGGGAGCGGGGCCGGGTCGGCAACGGTCGTGTTCATCGAGGCTCGCGCTCCCGGGGGTTCAACATAGGCCAAGCAAGGACGCCCTTCTCCGGGGAACGTTGCGGTCATGTTTCACTGTGTCACGACCTGTTCTGGTTCCGCATTCCGCCCGTTGACGCCAGATTGCGGTTTCTTCGCGGGGCGATTTGGGCTTTAGCAGGGCAAGCTGCAAGACCATGCCCGATCAAACGCCCTCAGCCTCGCATATATTGAGCTTTGCCCAAACCCTCCAGGGGGGCGGTGTCGAGCGCGCGATGCTGCGCATGGCAGGCGGCTGGGCGCGTGCCGGACGGCGGGTGACGCTGGTGATCGGCGATGCGGGTGGGGCACTTTCGCACGAACTGCCCGACGGCGTTGCCGTGCGCGAGCTGCGGAGTTCGGCCTATCGCGCGCTGTTCGGCCTGCCCGCGCTGGTACGCGAGATCGCGCCGGACATCGTGTTCTGCCCGGGCAATCATTATACCAGCGCCGCCTGGTGGCTGAAGCGGCGGCTGCGCCGCGCCTGCCCTCCAATTGTCGGCAAGGTATCGAACGCCCTGGTCCGCCCCGACCTGCCGCGCGGCGCGGGTGCCGCCTATCGCGCGTGGCTGCGGATGCACCCGTCCTTCCTCGATGCCGTGGTGGCGATGACCCCGGCGATGGCCGAAGAGGCGGAGCGCGCGATGGGCATTCGCGACGCGCGGCTGCACGTCATCGCCAACCCGCCGGCGCTTCCGATCCCGGGCGCGCCGCAGCCCAAGCTTCCCGAAGGCCGCTTCATCCTCGGCGTTGGTCGCCTGGCACCGCAGAAGCGGTGGGATCGCCTGATCACCGCGATGCCGCGTCTGATCGACCCGGCGGTCAGGCTCGTGATCCTGGGGGAGGGTGAGGAGCGCGATGCGCTGGAGCGGCTGGTCGAGCGGCTTGGACTGTCGGATCGCGTATCGATGCCGGGCCATGCGCCCGATCCGCTCCCCGCCATAGCGCGGGCCAACCTCGTCGCACTCACGTCCGAGTTCGAAGGCGTGCCCGGCGTGGTGCGCGAGGCGCTGGCCGCAGGAACCCCCGTCGTCGCCACCGATTCGAGCGTGGCGATCCACGAGCTGATCGATTCGGCGGCGCGTGGATCGGTGGTGCCGCCGGGGGATCGCGCGCGGCTGGTGGGGGCGCTCAACCACTGGCTGGTGCCGGGCCGTGCCCGCCCGGAGCCGCTGGTCGAAACCGGCCCCGATCCCATCGCCACCTATCTCGCGCTGTTCGATTCGCTCGTCAAAGCCCGATCCTAGTCGTTCCAGCGACCCAGCATCTCGCCGATCGTCGCGACCTGTGCAGGTGGCGAAGCGGGTGCGCGTGGCACGAACTGCGGCGCGGTCGCTCCCCCGGCCGGACCGGTGGACAAGGGCCTGCGCGCGAGCGCGTGCGGATGCCGCGCTGCCTCCGCCAGCGACAGCACCGGCGTGACGCAGGCGGCACCGTCGGGAAAACGAGCGACCCATTCGTCCCGCGTGCGGCTGGCGAAGCGCCGGGCGAACTCGCGGGCCATCTGGGGCCACCCGGCACGGTCGAACTGCGGAATCTTGCGCGCATCGAGGCCGAGTTCGTCGCACAGGTCGGCAAAATGCGCGGGATCGATCGCGCCGACCGCGACATGCCGGTCGTCGGCGCAACGATAGCAGCGATAGAAGGGTGCGCCGCCGTCGATCAGGTTGGACTCGCGTCGGTCGAGCCAGCGCCCCGATCCGAACAGGCTCTGCGTCAGCGCCATCAGCGTACCGACGCCATCGGTCACCGCAGCGTCGACGATCCGCCCCTCGCCATTCGCCTGCGCGCCCAGGATCGCGCTGACCATGCCGAGCGCGAGGAACAGACCGCCGCCGGCATGGTCGCCGATCAGGTTGAGCGGCACGGTCGGCGCCTCAGCGGTGCCGATCGCGTGCAGCGCGCCGCTCAGCGCCAGGACATTGATGTCCCCACCGGGCCGTTCGGCCATCGGGCCGTCCAGTCCCCAGATGCTTGCCCGGCCATAGACCAGGCGCGGGTTGCGCATGCGGCACCGGTCCGGTCCCAGTCCCAGCGCCTCGGCCGAGCCGGGGGGCATCCCCTCGATCACCCCGTCGGCGCGGTCGATCAGGTCGAGCAGTTCGGACAGCGCGGCGGGGTGGCGGAAATCGAGCGTCAGTTCGCGGCGACCGCGATACAGGGTCGGCACGACGCTGCTCGCGCTCGTTCCCGGCTGGATGATGCGCACCACGTCCGCACCCAGATCGGCAAGCAGCATCGCCGCGAACGGTACCGAGCCGATCGCATCCAGTTCGACGATCCGCACGCCGGTGAGCGGTCCCGATGCCTGCACCCCTTAGTCTCCACCGCAATTTTGCCCGGCACGATCCGGGTGGCCGTATCCGCCAGTTTCGGCTAGCGCCGCACGATGAGCAAGCCGCACATTGTCGCGCTTGGCGGCACGTCCCGCCCCGAATCGACCACGGGCCGTGCGCTCGCCCGCTGTCTCGCGATCGCCGAGGAGGCAGGCGCGCGCACCACCCTGTTGACGGGGGAGGCGATCAATTTCCCACCCTATGAACTGTGCGCCCCGGTGCCGGACGGGAACATCGCGAGGTTCGTGGAGACGCTCCGCAGCGCCGATGCGGTGATCGTCGGGTCGCCCGGCTATCACGGAACCCTGTCGGGACTGGTCAAGAACGCACTCGACCATGTCGAATTGCTGCGTGGGGACGATCGCGTCTATTTCGACCGGATGCCGGTCGGCATGGTCGCGACGGCGGGCGGGTGGCAGGCGGCCGTGTCGACCATGGCGGCATTGCGCACCGTGATCCATGCTCTGCGCGGCTGGCCGACCCCGTTGGGAGTTGCGATCAACACGGGAGCGGATGGCGATCCGCTGGCCGACGCGGACCCGCAACTGCGCCTGATGGTCGAACAGGTCCTGTGGTTCCTCGATCGTTGAGATGGTTCGTCGCGAATTAACCTGATCGTGACGCCAGCCGTTTAGGCTGAGCTCATGGGCAACCGGATTCCTCACTCCGCCGAACCGCGTGGGCGCGGCACGGCCACCATCCTGGTCGTCGACGACAGCCGCACCAATCTGCACGTCATCGGAACGCGGCTGGGCGCGATGGGGTATATGGTCGTGCTCGCCGACACCGGGCGCGAGGCACTGGACCTGATCGCCGGGCGTGGCTTCGACCTAGTCCTGCTGGACATGGTCATGCCCGACCTGAGCGGGCTCGACGTGCTGGCGGAGATCCGCACTGCGCCGGATACCGCCGATCTCCCCGTCATCATGATGACCGCACTCAGCGATCCGCGTGGCGCGGTCGATGCGCTGGCAGTCGGGGCGGACGACCATGTCGCCAAGCCGTTCGATTTCGACATGCTGGGCGCGCGGATCGAGCGCACCCTCGGGCGTGCCGGGCGCATTGCCGAATTGAAGCGAACCGTTGCCGCGCTCGACGCCCGGATCGCCGCGCGTGCGATAGAACTGGGCGAAGTGCGCAGCGAACTCGCCCTCACCCTTGCCGATCGCGCGCGGCTCGCCAGTTCGATCCAGACGCTCAACGCGCAGGTCGCGGCGCTCAGCGGAACCAGTGGCGCCTGAAGAACCACAGCCCGACGCCCGCGGCGAGCGCCAGACTGAACCCGGTGACCGCCCAGAACGAACCGGCATGATGCGCGAAGGGGATGCCGTCGACATTCATCCCGAACAGTCCCGTGATGAAGGTCAGCGGAAGGAACACCATCGCCACCACCGCGATCAGCAGCGACCGCTGGTCGATGATCTCCGCGCGCAGATCGGTCAGCGTCTCGTGGATCAGTGCCGAGCGCTCGCGAATGCTCTCCAGTTCCTCCGCCATCCGCGCCGCGCGGTCAGCTGCGGCGCTGATGTGCAGCCGGTCTTCGTCGCTGAGCCACGCCACCGGCAGCCCCGCGAGCTTTTCCAGCGCCACGCGCTGGGGGTATAGAAAGCGCCGATAGCCGATCGCCTGGCGCCGCACGCGGTTGACGTTGCGGCGCAGATCGAACGCGGCGCGCGGATCGAGCTGTTCCTCGCAATCGTCGAGCGAATCGCCGAGCTGCGCGACTTCGGGATCGAGCTGCTCGGTGATCGCTCCAGCGAGCGTCGCGATCAGGTCGCCCGCGTCGCTGATCTGCCCGCCCTCGATCGCCGCGCGCGCCGCATCGAGCGCGTCGAGCGGCAAGCGCGTCACCGAAATCACCCGCGCCCCGTCGGCACGCAGCCGGATCGATGCGAGCGGATCGCTGCTCGCCATCGCCGCATGCGTCATGCCGCGCAGGTTCAGCACCGCCGCGCCGTCGATCTGGTCGCAGCGCGGTCGCGTTTCGAGTGCGGTCAGCGCGTCGATGGTGAAATGATCCAGCCCCGCGACATCGCGCAGCCAATCCTGCACCTCCTCGTTGCGCGAAGTGAGGTGTATCCAGAGGAACCCGCCGCGCGCACCGATCGCGTCATGCGGATCGAGGGCATGGGCACCGCCCTCGGCGACCTGATAGGCAAAGCCACTCATCGGACGGTTGAAACATCGACGGTGAGCCCGGGCAAGCCCGTCGGCGGGGTTTCGCACATCATGCGATCGGCATCGGCCCGCGCGCGGTCGAGGATCGCGGCGGGGACGTCGGCGCGATGGCTCACCCGGTCGGCCTGCGCGAGCAAGCGTGCGGCGCGCAGCGTCAGGTCGTCTGGGTCGGTCGAGGTGAGCCTGATCGTCTCCACCCGGTCGTTGGGCGCCTGGGGATCGGCGATCCAGCGCGCGACCGCGTCGTCATCCTGTTCCTGCAGCGGATCGAGCGGCCCGGCCAGCGCCGCGCCCAGTGCGCGCCGTCGATCCCCGCCATCGGGCCAGCGCGTGCGCATCGCATCCCGTGCCCCGGCCAGTACGTCGGCGAGGGCCCCGAGGCGCGCGGGGATCAGCGGTTCGATCCGCTGGCGCAGCGCCGCCGCAAGCCCCGCCGATGCGCCGCCGGTGCCGATCGCGATCGTCACCGGATCGCGCTCGACGATCGCGGGGAGGGTGAAGTCGCACAGATCGGGCCGGTCGGCGACGTTGAGCAGCAACCCGCGCTCCCTGAGCCGCGCGACCACCGGTTCGGGATCTTCGCACGCGACCAGCGCGATCGACGCGTTGTCCGCTTCGCCGACGATCACCGCACCGGCGCGTTCGAGCAGACGGCGCTTGGCCTCCGCCATCGCGCCGTCGCCGACCAGAATCACCGGCCGCCCGTCCAGCCGCAGGAAGACGGGCAGGCCGGAGCGTTTCACCGCACCCACTCGGGGACGCGTTCGGCCCCCATGATCGTTTCGGGCTGGATGCGGTCGGCGACCACCGCGAACCTGTCGCCCGACACCAGCACCTCGGGCACCAGCGCGCGGCTGTTGTAGGTCGACGCCATGGTCGCGCCATAGGCGCCGGCGGTGCGGAACACGCCGAGATCGCCGGACTTCACCACATCGATCTCGCGCCCCATCGCGAAGGTGTCGCCGGTCTCGCAGACGGGGCCCGCGATATTGGCGACGAACTTTTCGCCGGTGGGTTCGACCGCCTCGAACGCATGATAGGCGTCGTAGAGCGCGGGGCGGGCAAGGTCGTTCATCGCCGCGTCGACGATGACATAGGGGTGGCCTGCCGCCGGCTTGACCCAGATCACTTCGGTCACCAGCACCCCGGCGTTGCCGCAGATGAATCGGCCCGGCTCGAACATCAGCGTCACGTCCCAGTCTGCGGTCACCCGCTTGACCATCGCACCGAAATCCTCCGCGCTCGAAACCTGGTCGTCCGGCTCATAGGGAACGCCGAGTCCACCGCCGAGGTCGACATGGGTGATGGTGTGCCCGGCCGCACGCAGCTGCGCCACCAGCTCGCCGACGCGCGTATATGCCGCCTCGAGCGGGGCGAGCGTCTTGAGCTGGCTGCCGATATGAATCGCCACGCCGCGCAGGTTCATGCCCGGGCGCTGCGCCAGGCGGTCGAAAATCGCGGGCGCGCGGTCGATCGCGACCCCGAACTTGTTCTCCGCCTTGCCGGTCGAGATCTTGGCATGGGTGCCGGCATCGACATCGGGATTGACGCGCAGCACTGCGGGGGCCGACTTGCCCTGCGCATGCGCGAGATCGGCGAGCACCTCGCCTTCCTCCTCCAGCTCCAGGTTGAACTGGCCGATGCCTTCGTCCAGCCCCAGCTGAAGTTCGGCGCGGGTCTTGCCGACGCCGGAAAACACGATGTCCTCGGGCTTCATGCCTGCGGCCAGCGCGCGCTTGAGCTCGCCGCCCGACACGACATCGGCGCCATAGCCCTGCCTGGCGAGCACGCCGAGAACGGCGAGATTCGGATTGGCCTTGATCGCAAAGGCGATGTGCACGCGCGGCAGGTCGGCAAGCGCGGCTTTCAGGACCTGGGCGTGACGTTCGAGCGTAGCGGTCGAATAGACGTAGAAGGGTGTGCCGACGGCCTGCGCAATTGCGGCGATCGAAACGTCCTCGGCGTGCAGCACGCCGTTCCTGCGGTTGAAATGATCCATGATGGCTTTCGTGTGAATTCAGCTTTGGGGCGGAAGCTCGAACTCGTCGCTGCGGCGCTCCTCGGAGCTGCGCAGCACTTCGTCGCTTCGCGTCGGGCGGGTCTGGGGCGGCGGGGTCATCAGCTCTGCCGGCGTGGGCGTCGCCACCGCGCCATAGGGCGGGGGCGGCAGGCTGCTCCCCGCCTCGGGTTTGAGCTCGCCGCGGTTGCCGCAGGCGGTCAGCGTCGCTGCCGCCAGGATCAGGATCACGATCCGCATGCTCATTCTCCTCTTGCCGCGCGCGCCGCGGCGATCGCCGCGCGCACCCGGATCGGCGCGGTGCCGCCGAAGCTGGTCCGGCTTGCCACCGAAGCGTCGACGCTCAATACGCCGAAAACGCGGTCGTCGATACGGCTGTCGATCGCCTGAAGCTCGACTAGGTCGAGCTGGTCGAGCCGCACGCCCTTCGCCTCTGCTGCCGCGACCGCGCGGCCGGTGATGTGGTGCGCCTCGCGGAACGGGATGCCGCCTTCGCGCACGAGCCAGTCGGCGAGGTCGGTCGCGGTCGAGAAGCCGCTTTCGGCAAGGGCGCGCATGCGATCGGTGCGGAACGCCGCGCTTTCGACCATGCCCGTCATCGCCGCGATCGACAGCGCCAGCAGGTCATGCGCCTCGAACACCGGCGGCTTGTCGTCCTGCATGTCCTTCGAATAGGCGAGCGGCAGCCCCTTCATCGTGATCATCAGCGCGGTCAGGCAGCCGACGATGCGTCCGGCGTGCCCGCGCACCAGCTCGGCCGCATCGGGGTTGCGCTTCTGCGGCATGATCGAGCTGCCGGTCGACCATTGGTCGCTGAGCTTGACGAAGCCGAACGGCTGGCTGGCCCAGATCACGAATTCCTCCGCCAGGCGGCTGAGGTGCAGGCTGCATTGCGCCGCCGCCATCAGGTAATCGAGCGCGAAGTCGCGATCGCTCACGGCATCGAGCGAGTTGCGCGTCGGCGCGTCGAATCCCAGCGCATTTGCCGTCATCTCGCGGTCGAGCGGAAACCCTGTTCCCGCCAGTGCCGCGGACCCCAGCGGGCAGAGATTGCCGCGCGCGCGATTATCGGTGAAGCGGCTGATGTCGCGCGCGATCATCTCGACATAGGCCATCAGGTGATGCCCCAGCGTCACCGGCTGCGCGCTCTGCAGATGGGTAAAGCCCGGCATCACGCTGTCGGCATGTTCCTCCGCCCGATCAAGCAGCGCGCCCTGCAACGCGTCGAGCGCGGCCAGCACCTGGTCGGTCGCGTCGCGCACCCACAGGCGGAAATCGGTCGCGACCTGGTCGTTGCGGCTGCGCGCGGTGTGCAGCCGCCCCGCGACCGCACCGATTTTCTCGGCCAGCCGTGATTCGGTGAGCATATGGATATCTTCGAGCGCGAGATCCTCGGGCACCCCGTCGCGTTCGTAATCGGCCGCGACCGCGTCGAGCCCCTCGGAGATCGTCGCCGCGTCGTCCGCCGACACGATGCCCTGCCGGCCCAGCATCGCGACGTGCGCCTTCGATCCTGCGATATCCTGCGCCCACATTCGCTTGTCGAACGGGATCGATGCGTTAATCTCACGCATCACCGACGACGGGCCTTCGGAAAAGCGCCCGCCCCACATGGAATTGGAGCTCATCTTGCGCTCGATGATCGCGCTTCTCCTCATAACGGGCCTTGGAATTGCGGGCTGCGATAAGCCCAAGGCGCCCGAGCCGCAAGCAACCGCAACTGTCGCCGCCGATAGCGCGGCTGGGGCGGACGAGGCTTCCGACGCGCCCGAACGCATCGGCACGCTCGATCGCACCCATAAGGGCGAGGCAGCGCCCGACTTCGCCTTCCTCGACCCGGCGGGCAAGCCGGTGACGCTGGCGGCGTTCCGCGGCAAGCCGCTGTTGCTCAATCTCTGGGCCACCTGGTGTGCGCCGTGCGTGCGCGAAATGCCGACGCTCGACCGGCTGGCGGTGCGCGAGGGGGAGAAGTTGCAGGTGCTGGTGGTCAGCCAGGATCTCGAAGGGGCGGAGAAGGTGACGCCGTTCTTCGCCAAGGCGAAGTTCGCCGCTCTCCAGCCCTATCTCGATCCCGATGTGCAATTCTCGACCGGCTATGGCGTCAACCTGCCGACGACGATCCTGTACGATGCGCAGGGCAGGGAAGTGTGGCGCGTGTCGGGTGACATGGACTGGGACGGCGAGACGGCGGCGAAGTGGGTTGCCGAGGCGGGGTAAAGACGCGCGCCAAGACCGATATTCCGGCTGTCTTACCGATCCCACATCGCGCACACTGCGTCAAAGTGGTGCCGTTGTATCGGGATTCTCGGAATGAAAGCGCAAGACACTCGAACGTGGTGTCGTGAAACGGAAGAATATAGTGAGAGAGGCGGGAATTGGCGCCGAATTCACGCCTCAGCCAATTCGAATTGACCACGCGGAGGAAGGTGTTGGGTTCCTAACCTAGGCCATCCAGGTAATGCCAGTCTTCGCCAGGCGGACCGAACCGGGTCGCGACGCACTGCTCGAAGGAAATTGAGCCAACCTCATCACGATCCCCCCGCAAATAAAAGAAGATGCGGGTGCCAGACTCCCACTGCATCACCGTCGGCAGCGGTGCGCCGAAGCTCCATTTCAGTTCGCACTTCTGCCGAACGGCATGTTCTCCATAAGGATGCGCGCGATGGCTCATGGCTCAAACATGTGCCGACATGTGCTTATTAGCGCAACAACTGGCTAATGCGTGCCGCGCAGCTCCAGTGCCCGCGCGAACACCGCCTCGAACATCTCCGCCGTCAGCCGCCCGGTGTTCTGGTTGTAGCGTGAGCAGTGATAGCTATCGATCAGCATGCGGCCGTCGGGCATGCGATGCTCGGCGAGATGGCCGAAGCGGCATTTGGGGAGCTTGCCGCCCAGAATCTTGACCGCGCTCTGGTGCGCGATCTGGCCCAGCGCTACGAAGATGCGCGCATTGGGCAGGCGGTCGACTTGTGCCTCGGCGAAGGGGCGGCAGGTGCGGACCTCTTCGGGGGTCGGCTTGTTCTCGGGCGGCAGGCATTTGACCGAGTTGACGATGATCGCGCCGCGAAGCGCGAATCCGTCATCGGCGCGGTTGGCATAGGTGCCGCTGGTGAAGCCGAACTTCGCCAGCGTCGCGAACATCAGGTCGCCGGCATAGTCGCCGGTAAAGGGTCGCCCGGTGCGGTTCGCACCGTGCTTGCCGGGCGCCAGGCCGATGATGCCGAGCCATGCGTCGGTATCGCCGAACGCGGGGACCGGCGCATTCCACCAGTCGGGATATTCGGCGCGCAGCCCCTCGCGCAGCGCGACGAGGCGCGGGCAGCGCGGGCAGTCGTGCGGCGGCTCGGTCTCGGGCAACGGGCTTGGCGGGATCATGGCGCAGCGTTAGGCCCGGCGGATGGCCGCCTCAACCCCGCCCTTTCGCTATGTCGTCGCGCTGGGATCGAACCGGCGGGGACGGCACGGGTCGCCGCGCGACGAGATTGCCGCGGCGATCGGCGCGATCGGGGGGATGCTTGCCAGTTCGCCGGTGATCGAGACGCTGCCGCTTGGCCCCTCGCGCCGCCGCTTCGCCAATGCGGCGGTGCTGATTGAGAGCGCGGAGAGCCCGCCGCAACTGCTCGCGCGGCTCAAGCGGATCGAGCACGATTTCGGGCGGCGGCGCGGTCGGCGCTGGGACGCGCGGGTGATCGATCTCGACCTGGTGCTGTGGTCGGGAGGGGCATGGAGCAGCCCGGGGCTCACCATCCCCCACCCGCAGTTCCGGCTGCGCAATTTCGTGCTGCGTCCGCTCGTCCGCATCGTTCCCGACTGGCGCGATCCGCTCACCGGGCGCACCGTCCGCCAGCTCGCCGCACGGGTCCCCGGTTGACCCGTCGCGCGCCTGTCCCTAGGTGCAGCGCCTGACCCAGCATGGGGGCCCTTAGCTCAGTCGGTAGAGCAACTGACTTTTAATCAGTAGGTCGATGGTTCGAATCCATCAGGGCTCACCACCTTCAAATCTTCAGGCGGGCGCCAGCCCCATCCGCGCCACCGCCGCGAAATAGCCGCGCATCGCGTCCGCCGCGCGTTCGGTCAGCGTGATATGGGCACGGCGTCGATCGCGCGCGTCGGGTTCGCGCTCGAACAGTTCGCCCTCGTGCATCGTGCCGATCCAGCGCAGCGCGGTGGTCGGCGGCACGGCTGCGGCGATGCACAGGCTGGAGACCGAAACCCGCCGCCCCTCGAGCCGTGCGGCGTAGAGATCGAGCAGCATGTCCCAGGCGGGATCGGCGAATAATTCGGCGGAAAAATGCTGGTCGCGCAGCCGCCGCGCGCGGATCGCGGCGCGGACGATGCGGGGATCGGGGTGCGGCTCCGTCACGCCGCCGGCGCGGTACGAGCGTCCGGGATCGCGCAAGGCGTTGCGTCCGGGCTCCGCAGCGAGCTCCGTCAACACGGCGGCGAGCCGTGCAACCTCCTCGTTGAGCAGGCGCAGGCGTTCCGCCTCACGCTCGCGCGTGGCATCGTGCAGCCTCGCCGGTGTCCCGCCGACCGCAATGGACAGCGCCGCCGCATAGTCGCCGGCGTTCGGCTCGCACAGCAAAACGGCGCCGGCGTCCATCAGCGTGGCCGCGGCTGCGTCGAGGGCGTCGGCGTCGAGCAGCGCAACGATTCGGCACGTGCGATCCATGCACCATTGCGCGATCCGGGTGGATGCGTCGGCGGCGGCGTCCGCCGACAGGCCGGTCGCGTCGAACAGGATCAACTCGGCGGCGATCAGCGTGTCGAGCTTTGCCGCCAGCGCTTCGGGGGGAAGCGTGTCGAGCAGCCTGGCGCCGCCCCCCGCCAAGGCGGCGACATGCCGGTCCGCGCGGTCGGATGGCGCAACGATCACTGCGCGCGCCACGTCGGCGGCCAGCAGGATGGGTGTCAGGGGCGAACAACTGGACGACGGTGACGTGGGACCTGCGACGGCATCAGGCATGTGAAATCTCCGCTTTGGGTTGCATTGCGGATGATTTCGCGGTTCCGACGTCTTGCGTAGGCACAAGCGACTCCGTTTCCAATCCGTTTCGGTTCGATTATCTCCGGAACGGATCAAGAACGCAATGATCTAGCCGAATATGTCTTCGGCGTCCTCGAATTCATTGTCGACCAGCAGGCGCGCTGCGGTCGCGATGCTGCCCCCGCTCAATGCGACCCAGATGCCGGCAACGAGCGCCCCGCCGATCGATTGCACGACCATCATCACGCTGAATTGCCCTGCGGTCTCCATCTGCGCCTGCGCGACGACCTCGGTTGCCGCAGGATCGCCCGCGGCCGCCATCAGATCGCTGAAATAGCTGCCGAGCGCGAAGCTCGAGACCAGCAGCACCAGCACGAGCCCGATCACGCTGATCACGAACGCCGCGCCGAACAGCGTCCAGAAGTGGCCGCGGCTGAGCGTCCAGGCTTCCCCGATCACGAATTGGCGGCGGTGCAGGGTGAGCGGGAACGCAAGCGAGAAGCGGATCGTGAGAAACACGATCACCGCGAGCACCAGCAGCCCCATCACGAACATGACGAGACCGGAGAACAAGGGCGACTGGGTGCCGACCGCGACCCCGACGCTCAGCAGGCCGAACCCGAAGCCCATGATCGTCCACAAGATGACAGCGATCAGCGCGAACAGGATCAGCAGGGCCAACTGGCGCAACTCGTCCATGCCCAGCCGGAGATAGGCCATCCTGCCCGCTTCGGGACGCAGCACCGCGCGCATGGCAGCGGTGTAAAGGACAAGGCCAACCAGCGCGAGGACGAGGTTGAGCGCATAGACCGGCGCCAGCGCACCGATCGCGCCGGGATCGCCCGCCACGGTCGAATCCGTCGCAGCGGCCAGTGCCTGCTGCGTCGCCAGGAGAATGACGAGGTTCCCCACCAGATAGATGCCGGTCCACACCGCGACCGCCGCGAAGCGCTCGCGGATCAGCCCGAACGCGCCTTCCAGGATTCTTCCCACACTCACCATCGCCACTCCCCCCAAGATGGACTGGCGATGCTGTCGCGTCGGCCCGTCGATTACAAGCGCGCACGCGCGCGACCGGTCAGTCGAGCGACTTGACGATCTCCTCGACCATCTTCTTGGCGTCGGCGAGCAGCATCATCGTGTTGTCCTGGTAGAAGACGTCGTTGTCGACGCCCGCATAGCCAACGCCGCCCATGCTGCGCTTGATGAACAGCACGGTCTTGGCCTTGTTCACGTCGAACACCGGCATGCCGTAGATCGGCGAGGACTTGTCGCTCTTCGCAGCGGGATTCACCACATCGTTCGCGCCGATGATGAACGCGACATCGGTCTGGCTGAACTCGGAATTGATGTCCTCCAGCTCGAACACCTCGTCATACGGCACCTGTGCCTCGGCGAGCAGCACGTTCATATGCCCCGGCATCCGCCCCGCGACGGGGTGGATCGCGTATTTCACGCGGACGCCATGCTCTTTCAGCTTGTCGGCCATCTCGCGCAGCACGTGCTGCGCCTGCGCCACCGCCATGCCGTAGCCCGGAACGATGATGACCTGCTCGGCCTGGCTCATCAGGAAGGCGGCGTCCTCGGCGCTGCCGCGCTTCCACGGGCGGTCGGTCTTGGCCGCGCCGGCACCCGCGCCGCCGCTGTCGCCGCCGAAGCCGCCCGCGATCACGCTGATGAAGCTGCGGTTCATCGCCTTGCACATGATGTAGGACAGGATCGCGCCCGACGATCCGACCAGCGCGCCGGTGATGATCATCGCGGTATTGCCGAGCGTGAAACCCATCGCCGCCGCCGCCCAGCCCGAATAGCTGTTGAGCATCGACACGACGACCGGCATGTCCGCGCCGCCGATCGGAATGATCAGCAGGAAGCCGATCAGGAAGCTGAGCGCGAGAACGACCCAGAACACCCAGGACGGCGCATCGACCTGCGCCGTGTAGAAGGCGATCAGGCCGAGGATCGCGGCAAGCGTGCCCAAGTTGATGACATGCCGCCCCGGCAGCAGGATCGGCGCACCGCCCATGTTTCCGTTGAGCTTGAGGAAGGCGATGACCGAGCCCGAAAAGGTGATCGCGCCGATCGCCACGCCAAGGCCCAGCTCGATCCGGCTGACCGGGAGGATCAGGCCGGCATTGGGCGAACCTGCAGGAAAGATGATCCCGAATGCAGAGGGATTGAGGAATGCGGCGACGCCGACCAGCACCGCGGCGAGGCCGACCAGGCTGTGGAAGCCCGCCACCAGCTGCGGCATGTCGGTCATCGCGATCTTGCGCGCGATGACGAAGCCGACGATGCCGCCGACCGCGATCGCGCCGATAATCTCGGGCAGCGATGCGATCTCGTGCGTGACCAGCGTCGTCACCACCGCGATCAGCATACCCGCCATGCCGAAGCGGTTGCCGCGGCGGCTGGTCGCGGGCGAGGACAGGCCGCGCAGCGCGACGATGAAACAGACACCCGCGATCAGATAGGCGAGCGCGACCCAGGGGTTGAGCGGAGCGACTTCGTGCATCGGCTCAACCCTTCTTCTTGTACATGGCGAGCATCCGCTCGGTCACGGCGAACCCGCCGAAGATGTTGACGCTGGCCAGTGCCACCGCGATCAGCCCCAGCCACTTGGCGGTGGGGCTGCCCACCGCGGCCGACGCGATCAGCGCGCCGACGATGATGACGCTGGAGATCGCATTGGTCACCGCCATCAGCGGCGTGTGCAGCGCCGGCGTCACCGACCACACGACATAATAGCCGACGAAACACGCCAGCACGAAGATCGACAGGATCGAGATGAAGTCCATTTTATTCCTCCCCCGGTGCACACCGTTCAGTGGCACGAGCAACAACCCCACGAACGACCGCATCGCAATCGTTCAGCAATTCACGAGCCGGTATCCGCATGACGTCCAGCCCTCGCTCGACAAACCAGGCATCTCGTCTCTCATCACGCTGCGGCTGGTCACCGAAATCATGCGTCGCACCATCCACTTCCACGATCATCCGTGCCTGGTGGCAGTAGAAATCGGCGACATAGGGTCCGGACGGATGCTGCTTTCTAAACTTGAAGCCGGCCGGACGCTTTTTAAGAGCAACCCATAAAAGCACCTCAGGCAGCGACATCGTCTTTCGCAAGGTTTTGGCGCGCCGACTGGCTTCGACCGCCCCTTGTAGCATTCAGATCCTCCCCTGAAAGGGGAGGGGGACCGCGCCGAAGGCGTGGTGGAGGGGTGTCCCGGCATGTGAGGTGCTGATACCCAACAACCGGCGACACCCCTCCGTCAGCGCTGCGCGCTGCCACCTCCCCTTGCAGGGGAGGATCAAGAGAGCAGCCTCGCGTTCACCACCTTGCCGCCCTGCGTCAGGCGGATCGCGTCGCCGATCTCTTCGTCGAGCACCGGCTTGCCCGCTTCCTTGTCCCAGAAGGCCGAGAGGAAGTTGTAGAGGTTGCGCGCGAACAGTGCCGAGGCGTCCGACGACAGCCGCGACGTCACGTTGCGGTGACCCACGATCTTGACGCCATGCTTTTCGACGACCTCGCCAGCGACCGCACCTTCGACGTTTCCGCCGGCCTCGACCGCGAGGTCGACGATGACGCTGCCCGGCCGCATCGACGCGATCTGTGCGTCGCTGATCAGGCGGGGCGCGGGGCGGCCCGGGATCAGTGCGGTGGTGATGACGATGTCCTGCTTGGCGATGTGCGCGGAGACCAGTTCGGCCTGCGCCGCCTTGTACTCGTCGCTCATCTCGGTGGCGTAGCCGCCCGAACCTTCGCCCTCGATCCCGGCGACGTTCTCGACAAAGATCGGCTTGGCACCGAGCGACTGGATTTGCTCCTTGGTCGCGCTGCGCACGTCGGTCGCCGAGACCTGCGCGCCGAGGCGGCGGGCGGTGGCGATCGCCTGGAGCCCGGCGACGCCGACACCCATGACAAACACCTTGGCGGCGGACACGGTGCCCGCTGCAGTCATCATCATCGGGAAGACGCGGCCATATTCGGACGCGGCGTCGAGCACCGCCTTGTACCCGGCAAGGTTCGACTGCGAGGAGAGGATGTCCATCGACTGCGCGCGGGTGATGCGCGGCATGAACTCCATTGCCAGCGCCTCGATTCCAAGCGCGGCATAGGCATCGACGCGGTCGCGCGCGCCGAACGGGTTGAGCCCCGCCGCCAGCCAGGCACCGGGCTTGATGCCGGTCAGGCTCGCCGGATCGGGACCCTGCACGCCGAGCACGATATCGGCGTCGACGAGCACGTCGCCGCGCGCGCCGGTGGTCGCGCCCGCAGCTTCATATGCGGCATCGTCGATCGAAGCGGTGTCGCCGGCCCCGCGCTCGACCGCGACGGCGGCGCCGAGCGCGACGAACTTCTTGACCGTCTCGGGCGTCGCGGAGACCCGCCGCTCACCAGCGGCCCCCTCCTTGAGAACCGCTATCTTCACGTCAGGCGATCAGCCAGATGACGAATGCAGCGAGCACCGCGCTGACGATGGTGCCGATCTTCAGCAAGCGCATGAAGCCGCCATAGGTCTGATTGTGAGCCTTCATATCGCCGCTCTGAGCCATGCATCGTCCCCTGATAGCTGTTTGCCCAATCTCTTAGACACGGCGTCCCGGCCCCTCAAGCCTTTGCGCGCTTTAGTCACGCTTAAGCCCGTCTTTACCCGACCGTCCTATGCAGGGTGACCGAAATAGGGACAGCCGAGACAGGTTGGGGGATTTGAGATGACGCGCAACGGACAGCGCCAGCTGTTGCTGATCGACGACGAGCCGGCGCAGCGCCGGCTGATCGCCGCGATCGCCGCGCGCCGTGGCTGGCGCACGATCTTCGCCGGCGACGCGGAAACCGCGCTGGCCACGCTGGGCACCCCAGACGGGATGGCGCTCGACGCGATCATCCTCGATCACTGGGCGCCCGATTTCGACGCCGCCTCGCTGATCGCCGAGCTGCGTGCGAACCGGCCGATGCTGCCGATCCTGCTGCTCACCGCCAACGGGTCGGTCGCCGCCGCAGTCAGCGCAATGCGCGCGGGCGCCACCGATTTCCTGGTCAAGCCGCTTGCCGCCGAGCGCATGCTCGCGGCGCTCGACTGCGCGGTAGGAGCGAAGGTTGGTGGCGAACTCCGCCCGCTGACCGAGAAGATGTCCGTCCATCTCGCCTTTGACGAGATCGTCGGATCGGCGCCGCAGTTTCGCGCCGCGCTCGCCATCGCGGCAAAGGCGGCGCGGGCGCGCGTGCCGGTGCTGATCGAGGGCGAAAGCGGCGTCGGCAAGGAAGTGGTGGCCGAGGCGATCCATGCCGCCTCGCCGCGCCACACCAAGTCGCTCGTGCGCGTCAATTGCGGCGCGATTCCCGCCAACCTGGTCGAATCCGAGCTGTTCGGACATGAGAAGGGCGCATTCACCGGTGCGTTCGAGCGCAAGATCGGCCGGTTCCAGGAAGCGGATGGCGGCACCATCCTGCTCGACGAAATCGGTGAAATGCCGCTCGACGCGCAGGTGAAGCTGCTCCGTGTCCTCCAGTCGGGCGAGGTACAGCCGATCGGCGCGCGTCATGCCAGCCAGGTCGATGTCCGTGTGATCGCGGCAACCAACAAGACGCTGATGACCGAGGTCGAGGAGGGGCGTTTCCGCGAAGACCTCTATTACCGTCTCAACGTCGTCCAGGTGACCATCCCGCCATTGCGCGACCGCGGCGGCGACATCGCTCCGCTCGCTCGGCATCTGCTCGGCCGGATCGCCGAACAGCCCGGCCTGCGCCAGCTCGGCATCACCGACGACGCGCTCGCGCTGCTCGCCAGCTATGACTGGCCGGGCAATGTGCGCCAGCTTCAGAACGCGCTGTTCCGCGCCTCGGTGCTATGCGACGGCGACGCGCTGACCCGCGCCGATTTCCCGCAGATCGCTCAGCTGGCCGGTGGCCGGCCCGCCGGCGCAAGTGCATCGCATGGCGGCGCGGCGCAAGGGGCCGGCATCACGCTCTACAAGCCCGACGGCAATCTGCGCGCGCTCGAAGAGATCGAGGCCGATGTGATCCGCCTTGCCATCGGTCATTATCGCGGCCGCATGACCGAAGTCGCGCGCCGCCTGGGCATCGGACGCTCGACGCTCTACCGCAAGCTCGGCGAACTGGGCATCGACCAGAACGCTGCCTGAGCGTCAGCGCCCGGGCAGCATCCGCCGCATCTCACCGTCGCGGTCGATGAAGTGATGCTTGAGCGCGCCGGCAATGTGCAGCGCGATCAGCGCGATCGTGAAGTACACGGCAAGCTCATGTACTTCGCCGAACAGCTCGTGCAGCGCGCGTGACCTGCCGATCGGCAGGTCGAACCACTGGATCCCGCCGAACAATACGCCGGTCCCCCGTCGACCCGTCGATGCCGCGGCCCAGCCCAGCAGCGGGATCGCGAGCAGCGCGATATAAAAGGCGACATGCGTCACCCGCGCCGTCACCCGCTCCCACGCGGCCAGGCCCGCGGACAGCGCCGGCGCTGGATGCGTCAGCCGCCACCCGATCCGGATCAGTGTGAGCAGCAGGACGAGAATTCCGATCGACTTGTGGATCATGAACAGCGTCGGTGCCCGCTCCATCGACAGCGCGAGCACGATGTTGCCGATCAGCAGCGCGGCGATCAGCCAGTGCAGCAGGATCGCGCCGCCAGAGTATCGATCGGTCGCCGTGCGCATCGCATTCCTTTCAAATCTGCTTCGCCACTTTAAGCGTGTCGGGGTAGGCTTGCCAGATGAGAAGACGATTTGAGGGACGCTCGGCGCTGGTGACCGGGGCGGCGTCGGGGATTGGACTGGCGGTCGCGCAGCTGCTCGCGGCACAGGGGGCGCGGCAGCTGATCCTGGTCGACCGCGACCCAGCCGCACTGGACGCAGTGACCTGCGACGCGGAGACGGTCCGACGGTGCGGCGATGTCGCCGACGAGGCGCTGTGGGAGGGGCTCGACCTTTTCGGGCTCGACCATGCGGTGGTGAATGCCGGGGTCGCGGGCGCGTCGACCATCGCCGAACATGATTTCGCCGAGTGGCGGCGCATCCTGTCGGTCAATCTCGACGGCGCGTTCCTGACGGTGCGTGCGGCGATGCGCGCAATGCGTGGGCGCGGCGGCAGCATCGTGCTGACCGCTTCGGCCGCCGGGGTGAAGGCCGAGGCGGGCGTTGCCGCCTATGGCTGTTCGAAAGCGGCGCTGATTCACCTTGCCAAGGTCGCCGCGAAGGAAGGGGCGGCCGACCGCATCCGCGTCAACACCATCGCGCCCGCCGGGGTCGAGACGCCGGTGTGGGACGCAGTGCCGATGTTCGCGGAGCGCGCCGCTGCGATCGGGCGCGACGCCGCCTTCGCGGAGATGGCCGCGATGGCGACCCCGCTCGGCCGCTACGCGAAGGCGGAAGAAGTCGCCGCGCAGATCGCCTTCCTGCTGGGCGACGAGAGCGCACTCGTGACCGGCGCAACGTTGCTCGCGGACGGCGGATACACATTGTAGCGCTGGCGAAGCGGCCGGCGCTTCCCATATTGTCGGGCGATGCTGCGATTTCTGATCTTCCTCGTCGCGCTTGCCGCGCTCGCCGTGATCGCGATCACCCTGGCCACCGCAGGCGCCGCAGCGCTGGGCGTCTTCTTCGGCGTGCGACGGCTGCGTGAGCGGATCGACCGGGTGCGTATGCGTCGCGCGCGCTGCGTCGATCCCGAAGATCCGCTGGAAACGGCGTGGGCGCTGGCCGCGACGGAGGCCGACTGGGCGGTCAGCCGGGTTGCGGCGGCGCGAACCAGCTGCACAGGGCTGCTCGCCGTTGCCGATGCCAATCCGCTCGCGACCGATGCGGTGGACTGGGCCAATGTGATCCGCCGGCGCGTGCCGGACCTGGTCGCTGCGTGCATGGACGAATGTCGCGACGCGACGCCGGGCGAGCGGCGCACCAATCTGGAAGATCTTGTCGAAAGCCTGGAAAAGATCGCGGCGGAGGCCGAGCGGCGGCGCGACCGGTTTCGCGACAGTCGTCCCAGCGCGTTCAACATCCACCGCACCTATGTCGATCAGCGCACCCGGAGCGGACCGCTGAACTGAGCGCCCGACGCGGGCATTTCACCAGAACAGCCACATCCCCATCAGGCGCTCGCCCGTAAAGGCGAAGATGCCGGGGATCATCAGCGCGCCGAGATACATGCCGATCAGATTGTTGCGATGCCGGGCAATCTGGCCGCGCCGTGCCGTCTGCACGATCCGCCAGGCACCGATCAGCGTCAGCGGCACGAACAGATGGATAAAGCTGAAATCGCCATTGTTGATGTGGCGGATGAAGATCGCCGACAGGGCCGTGACGATCATCAGCGCGACCCAGACCTTGCCCAGCATCTTGTGCCGCGCATCGCCCTTGCGGCGAAGCATCAGGTACATGCCGAGCGGAACGGCGGGGATGACGGTTGCGATATGGATCAGCACCGCGACTTCGCGAACCGTCGCGCGGGGCGGGGTCAGACCGAGCCCGAACCGGGCGAGCGCCACCCCCATGGCCAGCGTCATGGCAAAGCCGGCAATGGCGATGAATGCGCGCAGGGCGGGCGACAGGTCGAGCCCGGCCCGGGTGGTGCGCGGGTTTGAAGTCGGGGCGGTGGCATGGGGCATGAAACGTGTTCCCTCGTCGTTCGGCTTCCCGTTTCGCCGCTGTCGGTTCGCGAACAAGCGCCGCTGCGCGGATCGGCATGCGCGTTCGCCAGTGGCTCGATTTCGCCACTTCACGATACGTGAACGGGCGGTATGCAGGGGGACGACCGTGTGCGGGGCGGAGTGCGATGCCGGGATTGCGAAAGCTGCTGATCGATCTTGCGCTGCTCGCGGCGATCGGCGTCGTGCTGGCGTTGATCGGACCGTTCGGCAGTTTTCAGGCGAGTTTCGCAGCGCGGCTGGTCTATTGGATTCCGCTCGCACTCGCGGGCTATCTCTTCTACCGCCCGATCGGCGGCGTTGCCGACTGGGCGGCGCGGCGCCTCGACCTGCCGGTGACGGCGATGTGGGTCGCGGCGACGCTGATCGCGACCGTGCCGATGACGCTGCTGGTCCGGCTGGTCGGCTGTCGCGGACTTTGCCGGACGGCACCGAGCCTCGACGACCTGCTTGCCACCTATGGCTATGTGCTGGTGATCGGTGCGGGGGTTACGCTGATCCTGTTCCTGACGCAGCGCGGCAAGGAGCCGACCGCATCCGAGGGGGCCGTGCCGCCGGTCGCGCCGCCACCGCCCGCTCCACCACCGCCCGCTCCACCACCCGATCCGCGCTTTCTGGACCGACTGCCGCCGCATCTCGGTCGCGACCTGCTCGCGCTCGAAATGGAGGACCATTATGTGCGCGCGCATCTGGCAGCGGGCAGCGACCTGATCCTGATGCGTATGCGCGACGCGATCGAGGATCTGGACGGGATCGACGGTGCCCAGGTGCACCGCAGCTGGTGGGTTGCGCGCGCCGCCGTTGC
Source organism: Sphingomonas plantiphila (assembly GCF_046000505.1). Taxonomy (NCBI): domain Bacteria; kingdom Pseudomonadati; phylum Pseudomonadota; class Alphaproteobacteria; order Sphingomonadales; family Sphingomonadaceae; genus Sphingomonas; species Sphingomonas plantiphila. The sequence goes on from NZ_JBELQC010000001.1 coordinate 1,063,146, forward strand.
GCGTGTCCGGCGTGACGGTCGCAACATCCGATTGGTGCTGACCAACGGCGTGGAGGCCCCGGTGTCGCGCGAGAGGGCGCCCGCGCTAAAAACTTCTGGCTGGTTCTGAAACTCGGCGACCGGACCGCTAGGTCACCGCGAATAGGCGGCGGTGTAGGGGACCTGCACATATTCGAGCGCCGAGCGCGCGGCGCGGTGGAAGCGGCTCTTTTCGCCGCGATCGCGCGAGATCAGCTGCTGCAGGTTGAAACCGATCCCCACGAACAGTGCGCGTTTCGGCTCCACTCCTCTCAATTTCTCCCGCTCGGTGAACCCGCGCGCATAATAGCCGCCATGGAGTTCGACGAAGCGCGACGGCCCGTCCGCGAACGGCTCGAAGCCGGCCAGCTTCACCGCCAGCACATAGCGCTGACCCGAATAGTCGGTGATCGGCCGCCATCCGACATTTCCCGACGGAATATAGTGCAGCCGGAAATCGAGCTTGTCGTTGAGCCCCGGCACGGTGTGGCGCAGTACCGAGAATGCGGCACCGGCGGTATTGGCCGCCATATCCTCCCACGCGAAGCCATGGTCGCCGGAAAAGCCGTCGAACACCTCGACATAGGTCATCAGCGCCATCGAGATCGCCGCCGCGCTCACCTGCGCGCGCTTGGGTGCGCGGGCATTGCGGCGAATGGCGGCGCTCAGAAACTCGGTCATCACATAGGTCGAATAGGCATGACCCAGCTTGTCGCTGCCAAAGCTGCTGGTGTCGCGGCCGAACCAGCCTTCGGAGCTGAAATGAAAGCCGGAACTGCCCCAGTTCCAGTTGAAGATGCCGAGTGCGGTGATGCCGGCGGCGACCCCGCCGGCTTCCCACGGGATCGATCGCAGATGATCGACCACGCCGCCGCCCGCCCGCGGTGCGTCGCGGAGCGGCGCACGGTCGTCGTCGGGCGCGCGCGTCTCCACTTCGCTGAGGCGGGGGAAGTTCGCGATGCGGATCGGGGCGACCGGTGGCGCGTCAACGGGCGCTGGCAGCTCGGCCGGATCGGCATCGGACACGGCCGGATCGGGCGGCGCGACAATCGGCAAGGCCATGATGCAGCACAGTCCAGTCGTGAGCATCGCCGCACTCCTCCCGTCCCCGAGCCTATTGCGTTTCCCCAACGCCGCCAAGTGCCGTCGGCGTTCGCCTAGCGACCGGTTAGTCCGTGATCCTTCATCCCGCGCCAGACCCGCACCGCCTGCACCGTTTCGGCGACATCATGGACGCGCAGCAGCTGGCAGCCGGCGTCCGCGCCCTTGATCGCGAGCGCAAGCGATCCGCCCAGCCGCCGTTCGACCGGGGCTTCATGGTCGAGTGCGCCGACCATCCGCTTGCGGCTGGCGCCCAGCATGATCGGCAGCCCCAGCGCGTGGAACAGCGTCAGGCCGTTCATCAGCGCGAGATTGTCGGCGAGCGATTTGCCGAACCCGATGCCCGGATCGATCAGGATGTTGCTGCGCTGGATACCCGCTGCGACCACCGCCGCGACGCGTTCTTCCAGCCAATCGAACACCTCGATCAGCGGATCGCGATAGCCGGGTCCGCCATGCGGCCCGTGCGCGGGATCGGGCGAGTGCATCAGGATTACCGGACAGCCCGCCTTCGCCACGACTTCTGCGGCGCGCGGGTCGAATGCCAGCGCCGCGACATCGTTGACGACGTGCGCGCCCGCGGCGAGCGCCGCCTCCATCACCGCCGCCTTGCGCGTGTCGATCGACACCGCCACGCCCGAGGCCGCCAGCCGTTCGATCACCGGAACGACGCGCTTGATCTCGTCGCCCTCCCAAACGGCGTTCGCGCCCGGCCGCGTCGATTCGCCCCCGACATCGATCAGCGAGGCGCCGGCCACGCCCATGTCGAACCCGGCCTGCGCGGTCGCTTCGGGGTCACCGACGTGCTTGCCGCCATCGGAAAAGCTGTCGGGCGTGCAGTTGAGGATGCCCGCGACCAGCGGTTGATCGAGCCGCAGCGTCCGCTCCCCAGCGCGGATCGTCGGGCGGGACGCGGAGATGGCGGCGGCCTGAGCGCGAAGCCGTTCGGCCGGTGCGTCCGGAAGCTGCCCGAGCAGGCCCGGCAGCCGCTCCACCGGCACCAGCAGCTGGGAAACGCGGCGGCCCGCATCGACCGCGATCAGCTCATAGGCGAAGAACCAGCTCAGCCCCCCGGCGAGCCGTGCCACCTGCCCATCATGGCCGATCGGGCTGTCGACCGGCGCCACCGGGCGCAGGTAGAGGCGGGCGGAGGCGGGGAGCGCGGGCAGGTCCATGATGCCGCTCTATCCGGTTCCGCCGCCGCCTGTCAGTCCCTCACGGCTGGGTCGCGAGCAGATAGGTCTGACGCAGGGTGTCGATCGGCTTGAGGCCCTCGGGCGTCTCGTGATGCCAGAAGGTCCAGCCGTTGCAGGACGGCGCGCCCTGCAGCGTTGCGCCGAGCTTGTGGATCGACCCCGCCGCGCCGCACTCGCTGCGCAGATTGCCGTCGACGCCGACCGTCGCACGCCAGCGGCGCTTGGGATCGGTGAGCACGGCGCCGGGGTTGAGATATCCGGTCTCGACCAGCGTGCCGAAGGCGACGCGGGGTGCCTGGCGCGGTGCCTGCATCGTCGTCACGGCGCTTTCGTCGAGCGGCAGCGCCGCGGCGATGCGCTCCTGCGCCGCCTCGACATAGCCGCCCTCACGCTCGATGCCGATCCAGTGACGGCGCAGGCGCTTAGCGACGGCGCCGGTGGTGCCGGTGCCGAAGAATGGATCGAGGACGATGTCGCCCGGCTTGGTGCAGGCGAGCATGACGCGGTAGAGCAGGGCCTCGGGCTTCTGGGTCGGATGCACCTTGGTGCCGTTCTTCTTGAGCCGTTCCTGCCCGCCGCAGATCGGGAATTCCCAATCGCTGCGCATCTGCAGCTCGTCGTTGAGCGTCTTCATGCTGCGATAATTGAAGGTGTATTTCGCCTTCTCGCCCATCGACGCCCAGATCAGCGTCTCGTGCGCGTTGGTGAAGCGCGTGCCCTTGAAGTTGGGCATGGGATTCGCCTTGCGCCAGATGATGTCGTTGAGGATCCAGAAGCCCAGGTCCTGGATCGCTGAGCCGACCTTGAAGATGTTGTGATAGCTGCCGATCACCCAGATCGTGCCGTTGGGCTTGAGCACGCGGCGTGCCTCGGCCAGCCAGGCGCGGGTGAACGCGTCATAGGCCGAAAGCGAATCGAACTTGTCCCAGTCGTCGGTCACCGCGTCGACATGGCTGCCGTCGGGCCGGGCGAGATCGCCGCCGAGCTGCAGGTTGTACGGCGGATCGGCGAAGATCATGTCGACCGATGCGGCGGGCAGTGCGCGCATCGCCTCGATACAATCCTGCTGGATGATCGAATCGAGCGGAAGCACGTCGACCCACTTGCGGGTTCGCACGTCCACCGGCGCTGCCTGCGGCGCCTTAGCGACCTTTTCGATGACCCCCATTAACCACTCCAAACCCCGTTGAACCGGCGAAACGCCACGAAAGCACGGACTCCGTCAAGCGAACATTGGTTAACGAAAAGGCTTTGGATTCCGTTAACTTGGCGGAACATTTCGGCACTTGTCCACATATTGAGTCGCTGACTTATCCACAGGCACTAGGTCTAGCGGTGCCGAAAAAAGCCCATCCAAGCCGTCGGTCGAGTGTCATAAATTTACAATGCTACACGAGGTGGCCCACGCCGGTGCGACCAGACAACCTGCACAAGATCGCATTTCCGACGTAAAATCCTGTCGAGATGAATAGGCACACTCGCAACACAGCGAGGTGACGCATGACTTATACCGATGAAATTGCCCGGGCGGCCCAGCCCATCGACGCGCAGCAAGGCCGCTGGGACGGGATCGACGCGGAATCGGTTGCGCGGATGCGGTTGCAGAACCGCTTCCGCACCGGCCTCGACATCGCCAAGTACACCGCCGGGATCATGCGTCGCGACATGGCAGCCTATGATGCCGATCCGGCCGCCTACACCCAGTCGCTCGGCTGCTGGCACGGGTTCATCGCGCAGCAGAAGATGATTTCGATCAAGAAGCATTTCGGGTCGACCAAGCGGCGCTACCTCTATCTCTCCGGCTGGATGGTCGCGGCGCTGCGCAGCGAGTTCGGCCCGCTGCCCGACCAGTCGATGCATGAAAAGACCAGCGTCCCGGCGCTGATCGCGGAACTCTACACCTTCCTCAAACAGGCCGATGCCCGGGAACTGGGGATGATGTTCCGCGATCTCGATGCGGCGCGGGATGCCGGCAATGCAGTCGAGGCGGCGCGGATCCAGAATGGAATCGACAATTACGAGACGCATGTCGTGCCGATCATCGCCGATATCGATGCGGGCTTCGGCAATGCCGAGGCGACCTATCTGCTCGCCAAGAAGATGATCGAGGCCGGGGCCTGCGCGCTCCAGATCGAGAATCAGGTCAGCGACGAAAAGCAGTGCGGCCATCAGGACGGCAAGGTCACGGTGCCGCACGAGGACTTCCTGGCGAAGGTCCGGGCGTGCCGCTACGCCTTTCTCGAGCTCGGGGTCGATGACGGGATCATCGTCACGCGGACCGATTCGCTGGGCGCGGGGCTGACCAAGCAGATCGCCTATTCCAAGGAGCCGGGCGATCTGGGCGACCAGTATAACGCTTTCCTCGATTGCGAGGAGGTCACCGACCTGTCGGGCGTCAATGGCGATGTCGTCATCAATCGCGGCGGCAAGCTGATGAAGCCCAAGCGGCTGCCGTCGAACCTGTTCCAGTTCCGCGAGGGGACCGGGGCGGATCGCTGCGTGCTCGATTGCATCACCAGCCTGCAGCATGGCGCCGACCTGTTGTGGATCGAGACCGAGAAGCCCCATATCGAGCAGATCGCGTCGATGGTCGACCGGATCCGCGAGGTCGTGCCCAACGCCAAGCTGGTCTACAACAACTCGCCGAGCTTCAACTGGACGCTCAATTTCCGCCAGCAGGTGTTCGATGCCTGGGCCGAGGCGGGCCGGGATGTTTCGGCCTATGACCGGGCCAAGCTGATGAGCGTCGACTATGACGGCACCGAACTCGCCGACGAGGCGGACGAGAAGATCCGCACCTTCCAGAAGGATGCGGCGGCGCGGGCCGGTATCTTCCATCATCTCATTACCCTGCCGACCTATCACACCGCGGCGCTGTCGACCGACAACCTGGCCAAGGAATATTTCGGCGAGGCGGCGATGCTCGGCTACGTCAAGGGCGTGCAGCGGCAGGAAATCCGCCAGGGGATCGCCTGTGTGAAGCACCAGAACATGTCGGGCAGCGACATCGGCGACGATCACAAGGAATATTTCGCCGGTGAAGCCGCGCTGAAGGCCGGCGGGGTCCACAACACGATGAACCAGTTCGCGGCGTGACGTTCGATCCGGCCTGTGCCGGATAGCGGCTACCGCTCAAATCGAACCAGTTTCCTGGGGAGGAAAGGAGGTCCGTCGCGCTGCCCCGGCAGTGTGGCGGACCTTTTCCGTTCGGATCAGTGCCCAAGCTTGGCCTTGAGCGAATCGATCATCTCCGACGCCTCGGCCTTGCTCAGCCCCTGCGCGGGGGGATCGACCTGTGCCTCCTCGCACAGGGTGGTAAGGTAGGATGCCTGCGCGCCGGTCATCGGATCGTCGCCGGAGACCCAGTCCTGCGGGTCCTTTTCGGTATTCGAGCCGGGATGATCCTCAAGCTTGGGATTGGCGATGGTGTCGGTCATGTCTTCATCCTCGATGTTCACTTAATGTTCCAACGCTCTCGAGGGCGGGGCGTTCCCTCGCCTAGCGAACCAGCATGGTGGGCCCGAAATCGAGTTCGGCCTGCGCGACGGGGGCGAAGCTGCGGCGGTGATGGGGGGTGGGGCCGAGGGTGCGCAGCGCTTCCTGATGCACGCGGGCGGCATAGCCCTTGTTGCTCGCCCAGCCATAGCCGGGGTGTAGCGTATCGAGCTCGGCCATGATGCAGTCGCGGCGGTGCTTGGCGACGATCGATGCGGCGGCGATCGAGAGGCACAGCGCGTCGCCGCCAATGACCGCTTCGCTGGCGTGGGGCCAGTCCGGGCAGCGATTGCCGTCGACCAGCACATAGGCCGGCGGCAGATCGAGTGCGGCGACCGCGCGGGTCATCGCCAGCATCGTCGCCCACAGGATGTTGAGCCGATCGATCTCTTCGACGGTGGCGATGCCGATGCCGACACGGGCGCAGGAGAGGATCGCGTCGCACAGCGCGGCGCGCTTGGCGGCGGTCAGCACTTTCGAATCATCGATGCCGTCGGGCAGGCATGCCGGATCGAGGATCACGGCTGCGGCGACCACCGGGCCGGCAAGCGGGCCGCGCCCGGCTTCGTCCACCCCGGCCACCGGGCCGCGTGCGGCATGGCGCGTTTCGAAGGCGAAATCAGGCATCGTCCTCCTCCTCGCCGTCGATCACGTCGAACGGGACCATGCCGAGCGCATGGCCGACCGGGCCATGGCCTTCCCCCAGCCCCGGTGCGTTGAGGATCGCGAGCCGCACGAAGCGCACCGCCTGGATGAAGGCGTCGCCGATCGACAGCCCCGAGCCGAGACCGGTGGCCAGCGCCGCGGCGAAGGTGCAGCCGGTGCCGTGCGTATCGGGCGTGTCGATGCGCTCGGCCTCGATCTCCATCACGAGCCGGTCCTTGGGCGCGTAGAGCTGGTCGACGATCGTCGGACCCTCCTTGTGCCCGCCCTTTTCGGCGAGATGGCCGCCATAGGACAGCACCGCCTGCCGTCCGCCCAGCGCCTCGAGTTCGGGCAGGTTGGGGGTGACGACCGAGGCGAGCGTCATCAGCCGTTCGAAGGCGGCGATCGTCGCGGGATCGGCGAGCACCGATCCGCTGGTGGCGATCATCACCGGATCGAACACGATCGGGCAGTCGAGCGCTTCGAGCCGGTCGGCGACGGCGTTGGCGATATCGGCCGATCCGATCATCCCGATCTTCACCGCGTCGCAGCCGATATCGGAGGTGACGGCGTCGATCTGGGCGAGCACCATATCGACCGGGATCGGATGGATGCCGGTGACGCCCAGCGTATTCTGCGCGGTGATCGCGGTGATCGCGGTGGTCGCGTGGCCGCCGAGCATGGTGACGGTGCGGATATCGGCCTGGATGCCCGCGCCGCCGCCCGAATCGGACCCGGCGATGATGAGGATGCGGGGGATGCTCATGACATCTGTCCGACGAAGCTGACGAAAAAAGGAGTATATCCGGGCGAAGCGACCGCGAGGCGACGGGTTCGGGACGGCGAGGCGACGGGCACGCGACCGCAGCGCGACACCTGCGCGACATCGACGCGACACCCGGGCGACGGTGACGCGACCGGGGCGCGACGCATCGGCGACGCCAACGCGCCAGGGATGCGACACAGACGCGCCGCTACCGCGACGGCGGCGCAGCAGGGCGGGGGGATGCGGGGGGTGGCGACAGCGGTGGCCATGCCCTGCAATGGCACAGGCGGGGGGCTGTAGGAAAGGGCGCGGCGTCACGGTCCAAGGTGTAACGCGCGCGTTCTGCGGGGAGTCTCGGCCGGCGTGCGAGGGGACCGAAGCCGCGTGCGGACAACACGCGCCGTCCGTGCGTTCTTCAGCTTCGCCGCGAAGTGTGGCAGCCAGACGCGATGAACGCCGACCTGCCCGCCTTTCGCACGCGCAGCGCGCTGCGCAGCGACCTGACCCGGATCGGATTGCGGGCGGGCGATGCCGTGATGGTCCACGCGGCGATGCGCAAAGTCGGACCGCTGCTCAACGGACCCGACGCGCTGTCGCATGCGATCCTCGACGTCGTCGGACCCGATGGGACACTGCTCGTCTATGCCAGCTGGGACAGCGTGCATGAGGATTTGCTGGACGCCTCTGGCCGGGTGCTGCCCGAATGGCGGGATCATGTGCCCGGTTTCGACCAGGAGTCCTCGCGCGCGGTGCGGATGAACGGCATCATCGCGGAGTTCGTCCGCACGATGCCGGGTGCGCGCCGCAGCGCAAATCCGGGTGCATCGATCGCGGCGGTGGGCAGGCTGGCCGAATGGATCACGGCCGATCACGGGCTCGACTATGGCTATGGCGAGAATACGCCCCTGTCCAAGCTGGTCGATATCGGTGGACGGGTGCTGATGGTCGGCGCGCCATGGGACACGATGACGCTGATCCATCATGCCGACCACCGTGCGCGGCTTCCCGACAAGCGGGTGCTTCGCTTCGAGGTCCCGTTTGCCGGGGCGGACGGCACGTACTGGCGGTTCATCGAGGAATTCGACACCGCCGACCCGGTGCATGACAGCCTTCCCGAAGACTATATCGAGCAGATCGTCATCGCCTTTGTCGCGGCCGGGGGCGGTCGACAGGGCATGATCGGTCTGGCTCCGAGCTTGCTGGTGGATGCGCCGCCGATGATCGATTTCGCGGTCGACTGGCTCGAACGCCACGGGGACCGGACCGCGTGAGCGCAGCCGGGACGCGCGACGATGGTGCGACCTTGATCGCGGTCGGAGCCGCCGTCGCCATCGCCGCGTCGCTTGCCCATGAGGCGCTGGGGCATGGCGTCGGGTGCCTGGCCGATGGCGGAAGCGTGACGCTGATCACCTTCCTCGTCTTTCGCTGTGCCGGGGCGGGGGTGCTTGCCGATGCGGGCGGCCCGATCGGTGCGTTGTGCGTGGCGGCGGCGTGCCTGATCGCGTTGCGCCGGTTTCGCCCGGCGCCTTCTGCGATCAGCCTGTTCGGCTATGCACTAGGTGTGCAGACGATGCTGTGGGTCTGTGCCCAAATGGTGCGCGAGGGGATCGACGGCAGCGACGATTGGGGGCATGTCGCGGCCGATCTGGGCTGGCCGCCCGCTTGGCACGCGGTGGCGATCGCCGTGGGTGCGATCGGGTACGTCGGGACGATCCGGATTGCGGCGCGGATGGGCGGATCGCTGGCCGGGGGGCGGCCCGCCCGGCTGATCATTCCCTATGCCAGCGCGTGCGGCGTCGCGATCGCGCTGGCGGCATTGTGGCATGGCGATCGCGCCGCGTCGGCACTGGACGCGTTTCTGAGCTTCGGCGTCGCGCCCATCGGCTATCTGCTGGCGATCGGGGTCGTTGCGCGCTCCCCCGCGACGCCGCCGCTCGCACCGCTGGCACGCGATCACCGATGGCTGGGTGCTGTCGTTCTGATCGGCGGGGTCTTCGCGGCAACGATCGCGCAGGGTGTGGGCCGGTTGGCATAGCCTGGCTCGGACGTTGGCTCGAAGCCGCGTGCCGACATCGTCGCCGTGTCCGAGCCGTCGGGGCGAGCGGGAAAGGGCAGAGAGACCGGAAGATTATGCGCGCGCGGATCGGCTCAATTGTCGTTGCCGGTGAACCGTCGCGCGGTGCTGGCCGGGTGCTTGCGGAGTGCATCGCCGACCCGCGCGGGGCGGTCGAGCAGTTCGCCGCCGCAATTGGGGCAGGTCTCGTCGAGATCGTCCGCGCAGTCGGCGCAGAAGGTGCATTCGAACGAGCAGATGAACGCCCCGCCCTGATCGGCGGGGAGGTCCGTGCCGCAGCGTTCGCAGTCGGGGCGCATTTCGAGCATGTCTGTGTCCTTAACAAATCCTCCCCGGAACGGGGAGGTGGCAGCGCGCAGCGCTGACGGAGGGGCCCGAGGCAATGGAGTCCGGTGCCTCGGGCCCCCTCCACCATCCTTCGGATAGTCCCCCTCCCCGTGCCGGGGAGGATTTTAAGCCGCTGCCTTGCGCACGGCCTCGCAGATACGGTCGACCACCGTGGTGACCAGCGCCATGTCCTCGCCCTCCGCCATGACGCGGATCACTGGTTCGGTACCCGACGGGCGGATGACGAGCCGACCGGTGCCTTCGAGCTCGGCTTCCGCGGCGGCGATGACGCCCTGTACTTCGCTGTGTTCGAGCGGCTTGCCGCCCGCGAAACGGACATTCTTGAGCAATTGGGGCAGTGGATCGAAGCGGTGCAGCACCTCGCTCGCCGGAGCGCCCGCGCGGACGATCTCCGCCAGGACTTGCAGCGCGGCGATGAGGCCGTCGCCGGTGGTGGCATAATCGCTGAGGATGATGTGGCCCGATTGCTCGCCGCCGACATTGTAGCCCGAACCGCGCATCTTCTCGAGCACATGGCGGTCGCCGACCTTGGTCCGGACCAGCCCCAGCCCCTGCGCGGCGAGATGGCGTTCGAGGCCCAGGTTCGACATCACCGTCGCGACGAGTCCGCCACCGGCAAGGCGACCCTGCCGCGCCCAGCCCCCGGCGATCGTGGCCATGAGCTGGTCGCCATCGACCACCTCGCCGCGTTCGTCGGCGACGATCAGCCGGTCGGCATCGCCATCGAGCGCGATGCCGATATGCGCGCCCGACGCGACCACCGTCTCGCACAGCGTCAGCGGCGCGGTGGAGCCGACCTGGTCGTTGATGTTCTTGCCATTGGGGGTGACGCCTATCGCGACGACCTCTGCGCCCAGTTCCCACAAGGCCGAGGGTGCGACCTGATAGGCCGCGCCATTGGCGCAATCGACCACGATCTTGAGGCCGTCGAGGCGAAGATCCTCGGGAAAGGTCGACTTGGCGAAGTGGATGTAGCGGCCGCGCGCGTCCTCGATCCGCTTGGCCCGGCCGATCTCGGGCGCGGGGACGAGCGCGACATCGCCGTCGATCAGCGCCTCGATCACGGCCTCGTCGTCGTCGGAGAGCTTGTAGCCGTCCGGACCGAACAGCTTGATGCCGTTATCGGCATAGGGATTGTGGCTGGCGGAGATCATCACGCCGAGGTCGGCGCGCATCGAATGGGTCAGCATCGCGACCCCAGGGGTCGGCATCGGGCCGACCAGGGTCACGTCCATGCCGACGCTGGTGAAGCCGGCGACCAGCGCGTTTTCGAGCATGTAGCCCGACAGGCGGGTGTCCTTGCCGATCACCACGCGGTGCTTGTGATCGCCGCGCAGGAAGTGCGCGCCCGCCGCCATTCCGACCTTCATCGCCATCGCGGCGGTCATCGCACCGGCGTTGGTGCGACCGCGAATCCCGTCCGTGCCGAAATATTTTCTTGCCATATCCGCCCGCTTTGCAAGGTTGTGCCGGTTTCTGGGGGGCGTGATAGCGCCGGTTTTGGTCAAGGGCGAGCATGTCGCAAGCAACCCGTATCTTCGTTTCGCTCGTCCTGGGGCTGGCCATCGGCATCGGTGCCGCCGCATTCGCCCCGGCGGGTGCCCTGGCGGCGGCCGACTGGGTCCAGCCGCTCGGCACGATGTGGCTGCATGCGCTGCAGATGACGATCGTGCCGCTGGTCGTCTCGCTGCTGATCACCGGGATCGCCGCGACGGCGGAGGCGGCGCGGGCGAGCCGGCTGGCGGGGCGCGCGTTCGTCACCTTCATCGTGCTGCTATGGGTCTCCTCGGCGCTCGGCGGGGCGCTCGCGCTGGGGCTGCTCTCGGTCTTTCCGCTGGGTGCGGACCTCGCCAATGCGCTGCGCGAGGCGCTGGGCAGCGCGCCGCCGACGGGCGAGGTGCCGCCCTTCTCGGCCTTCCTCGTCGCGCTGGTGCCGTCCAACCCGCTGGCGTCGGCGGTCAACGACGCGTTCCTGCCGATGATCCTGTTCACCACGGTCTTCGCCTTTGCGGTCACACGGCTGCCGGTCGAGGAGCGCGAGCGGCTGACCGGGTTCTTCCGCGCGCTGGGCAATGCGATGCTGGTGGTGATCAACTGGGTGCTGTGGCTGGGGCCGATCGGCGTCGGCGCGCTGGCCTATGTCGTCGGCGCGCGGGCGGGGACGTCGGCGTTCGGGGCGCTGCTCCATTATGTCGCGATCCTGTGCACTGTCGGCGTGGTGCTGTGGCTGCTCGCGGTGCCGTTCGCCTGGATGTTCGCCAAGGTTTCGCCGGGCCGGTTCGTGCGCGCGATCCTGCCGTCGCAATCGGTGGCGGCATCGACCCAGTCGTCGCTCGCCAGCCTGCCCGCGATGCTGCGCGGGACCGAGGCGCTGGGCGTGCCGGTGGCGCGCGCGGGGGTGGTGCTGCCGCTCGCGGTCGCGCTGTTCCGCTGGACCGGGCCGGCGATGAACTTCGCGGTCGCGATCTATGTCGCGCACTGGTTCGGGATCGAGCTGACGCTGGGGCAGATCGCCGCGGGCTGGGCGGCGGCGGCGATCACGACGATGGGCGCAGTGGGGCTGCCCGGGACGATCAGCTTCGTGTCGTCGATCGCGCCGATCTCGATCGCGATGGGCGTGCCGATCGCGCCGCTGGGGCTGCTGGTCGCGGTCGAGACGATCCCCGACATCTTCCGCACCGTCGGCAATGTCGCGATGGACGTGGGCGCGACGCGGGCGATCGCGGGCGAGGGCGAGGAGGACAGCGAAGCGGACGCGTTGTTGCGGGCCGAGTGAAGCCGTCACCCCAGCTTTCGCCGGGGTGACGGACTATTTCATCAGGACCAGCTCTTCCGCCATGCTCGGGTGCAGCGCGACGGTCTGGTCGAAGGCGTCCTTGGTCAGGCCCGCCTTCACCGCCACCGCCGCCGCCTGGAGGATTTCCGGGGCGTCGGGGCCGATCATGTGAAGGCCGAGGACCTTGCCCGAATTGGGCTCGCAGATCATCTTGTAGAGCGCGCGCTCGTTGCGGTTGGCGAGGACATTCTTCATCGCGCGGAAGTCGGAGGTGTAGACCTTCACCGCGCCGTATTTCTGCTTCGCCTGTCCTTCGGTCATGCCCACCCCGGCGATCGGCGGATGGCTGAACACCGCGGCGGGGATGCAGCCATAGTCGACCTTGGTCGGCTTGCCGCCGAACACGGTGTCGGCGAACGCCTGCCCTTCGCGGATCGCGATCGGAGTGAGCTGGACGCGATTGGTGACGTCGCCGACGGCGTAGATTGAGTCGACCGAGGACTGGTTGTCGTCGCCGACCACGACCGCGCCCTTGGCGTCGAGCTCGACCCCGGCTTCGGCGAGGCCCAGGCCCTCGGTATTGGGGACGCGGCCGGTGGCGAAGAGGACGCAGTCGACCTCCATATCGTCATGCTCGGTCATGCTGACCTTGAGGCTGCCGTCGGCCTGCTTCTCGATCCCGCGAAATTCGGCGTGGAAGCGGAAATCGATGCCCTTGGTCATCGAAATCTGCAGCAGCCGGTCGCGGATCTGCTCGTCATAGCCGCGCAGGATCACGTCCGAGCGGTTGATCAGCGTCACCTTGCTGCCGAATTCGTTGAAGATGCCGGCGAATTCGTTGGCGATGTATCCGGCGCCCGCGATCAGCACGCGCTTGGGCAGATGATCGAGATGGAACACCTCGTTCGAGGTGATGCCATGTTCGTGACCCGGGCAGGACGGCACGTGCGGGCGCGCGCCGACCGCGATCAGGATCTTGCCCGCGCTGATCTTCCGCCCGCTCGCCAGCCTGACCTCGTTGGGGCCGGAGACGGTGGCGCGTTCGTGGACGATGTCGACCCCGTGGCTGTCGAGCGTGTTGGTATAGGCGCTGTTGAGCCGGTCGACCTCGGCGAGGACATTGTCGCGCAGCACTGCCCAGTCGAAGTCGCAATCGGGAACGTTCCAGCCGAAGCGGCGCGCGTCCTTCAGATCCTCGGCGAAATGCGCGCCGTAGACGAGCAGCTTCTTGGGCACGCAGCCGCGGATGACGCAGGTGCCGCCGACGCGATATTCCTCGGCGATCGCGACCTTCGCACCATGCGCGGCGGCGACGCGGGAGGCGCGGACGCCGCCCGAGCCTGCGCCGATGACGAAGAGGTCGTAGTCGTAATCGGGCATTGGGGGCTCCTGCAAATGTGCGCAGGGCGCAGATAGGCGTGCGGGGCGGGAATGCCAACGCAGCGACGGCCTCTGCGGCGGGCGGGGGCCGCGGTCAGGAGGACAGGAACGCGGCGAGCGACCGCGCGTCGATCGCGCAATGCCCGCCGTAAAGCGGGTGCCATTGCGTCGCCACGCCGTGCGCGCGTGCAACGTCCGCGAGCCGCTCCGTGCCCTCGAAATTGCCATAGGCATCGTACAGGCCGTTCGACAGGTAGAGCGCCGGGTAGGTGGAATCCGCGCGCTCGATCAGGCGGAGCGGTGAGACGCGCTGCCATTCCGCGTCGTTCGCCGCATAGGTGCGCGCCATCATCCACACGCCGAAGATGACCTTGGGGTTCGCGCCGGTGCGCGTCATCGCCGCGCGGATCTTCGACAGCGAGTCGAATGGCGAGATAGTGTAGACGCCGGGGCAGAGCGCCGCGACCTTTGCGAACTGTGCGGGGTAAGTCAGGCCAGCGATCAGGACGTTGAGCCCGCCCATCGATTCCCCCATCAGCAGGCGGCGACGCGGACGCCCCACCTTCTCCTCGATCGCGGGCAGGCGGGTCATCAGATCGTCGAGCAGCCCGCTGTCGGCCTTCTGCCCCTTCGGCGTCAGCAGCCATGTCCCGCCGTAGGACAGCGTGACGACCGTCGGCGGCAAGGCGCGGCCGCGCTGCCACTCCGCCTGAATCAGCGCGGTGAGATAGGTGTCGTCGTTCCAGATCCGCTCGTCGAGGTTCCTGCCGTGCAGATGGTAGAGGATATCGCCATTGGTCCCGCGGCGATCGCGATAGATGCAGAAGCGGAGCGCGCCCGAAACCCCGCACTGCTGGTGCGCGGGGCGGAACGACACGCGCTGCGCGCCGCGCGTCCGGGTGACCTCGCCCGATCCATAATAGAGGAGCGCGGCGATGAGCGCGGCGACCAGCCAGCAACGCCGCGGGGGTGCCAGCATCGCGGCGACGGTGCGGCGGAACGTGCTTCCGGGAGCGGGCGACGCCATGGGATCAAGCCAGCCCGACGCGCAGGTGGCGGTCGTGCAACGCCGTATCGCCATCGTCGCGGATACGCGCGTCACCACTGGCCGGGTCGCCCGCCACCCGCGGCAGCGCCAGCAATGCCAGGGCGTAGCCGATGATCGCGCTCCCGCCGTAACCGACCAGCGGCGTTGGATGGTTGCCAAGCGCGGCGGCGAGGATGGCGGCGGCCCAGCTGGCGCCGAACGCGGCGTAGGTCGCGCGGTGCTCAGTGTCGCGATGCCAGCCGGTCAACGCCGGGACCAGCAGCAGCGCCGATCCGATCCACACGGCGAGACCCGCGCCGACATGCACATCGAACGCCGAATAATAGATGCGATCGACATAGGGGACGGCCGGCATCGGATCGGGACGGGCGAGCGTCGCGGCGAGGCCGATCACGCTCGCGGCGAACGCCACCATGCCATGCCGGTCGCGACCGGTCAGGACGAGCGGGAGCAGGCCGAGAACGAGCATCCCGGCCATTGCGCGATCGGGCTGCAGCGCCATCGCGGCGGCGGCGACGACCAGTCCCCTGGTGCTCATCGCGCTACGCGAATGGGCGAACGCGACGATCATCACCGGGAGCAGGATCAGGCTGGGCTGAATGCTGAGCCCAGCGACGCTGACCCAGCGGGAGACGCCGTCGATGTCGGGCCCGAACAGCGCCGTCGCCAGCAGGGCGCCGGCCATCGCGACGATCGCGCCGTCCCACCGGCCTTGCCCCGGCGCTAGGGCGCGACCGAATCCCGCCAGGACCATGAGGCCGAGCGCCAGCGCACCGACGTTCATCCCGAAATAGCGCGTCGGCGCGCCGGCGAGCGCCATATAGACGAGGCCGAGAAGGACCGCGCCGATCGCACATGCGACCCCGAGCGCGCGGGGGCGGTGCATCAGGGTATCGCGGATTGTCACGGTTATCGTTCCTTCGGGACGGGGAGCCCGACTGTCGGCGGACCGGGCGAAGCGCTGGCGCAGGCGAAGTGCGATCGCGCGCGGAACGAGCCCGCACAGGCCGTCGAGCGCGAACAGCAGCGCCTTGCCATCGTCAGGGATGCTGGCCGCCTCGCAACGGATCGCCCATCCCCAGGACTGTAGCGATGGGGGCAGGGTCGCCTGGAGGGCGCGGCAGGCGAGATCGGTGAGGTGGCGCCGGATGGCGGTGCTCATGTCGTGGCCTCTCGTCGTCCTGCGACCGGGGCAGCCTGACCGGGCGGGTTGGCTTGGGCGAGCCGCGCGCCACTGGCGGTCAACCGGTAAACGTGGCGCGGCGGCCGACCGGCTTCGGCGGGCTCTCGCCATTCTGCCTCGAGATAGCCTTGCGACTCCAGGCGGATCAGGAGCGGGTAAAGCGTACCGGATTTGACGCCGGCAAGCCGCGCAAGCTCATAGCCGTGAGACCATCGGGCTCCGGCATCGAGCAGGACGGCGAGGACCGTTCTGGCATGGGGGGAGAGCGCGCGTTTTCGAGACATGAGCATTAAATCTACCTATGTAGATTTAATGTCAATGCTTCGTTTTGCGGGGCGTTGCGCTTGGTCAGGCCGGTTCACCGGCACCTCTTTGGCCGCCGTCTATTCTTCGCAAGGATCACCCCGGACCTGTTCCGGGGTCCACCGTGCCGCGCCTCCTGCGCTCTAGCCTCTTGCTTCACGCCCCGCCTTCCGGTGGACCCCGGCACAAGGCCGGGGTGACGGCAAAAGAGGGTCAGCGCTTGCGGACGAATTCGGCGCGCAGCACCAGGCCCTTGATGCCGTCGAACTTGCAGTCGATTTCCTGTGCGTCGCCGGTCAGGCGGATCGATTTGATGAGGGTACCGCGTTTGAGCGTCTGGCCCGCGCCCTTGACGGTCAGGTCCTTGATCAGCGTGACCTGATCGCCATCGGCGAGCAAATTGCCCACCGAGTCGCGGACCTCCACCACATCTTCAGTCGGAGCGGCGGATAGCTGCGAGGCGGGGACCCATTCGCCGCTGGCCTCGTCATAGATATAGTCTTCGCCGGACATCAGCCGAATGCCCGCCGGATGAGGTCGTCGGTGGAGGGGTCGAAGTCCTGCCCACCGCGCTCGGCCGCCTTGGCCATTTCCTTGCCCAGCTCGACGCCGAACTGGTCGAACGGGTTGATGCCGAGCAGCGCGGCGCTGACGAAGGTGCGGTGTTCGTAAAAGGCGATCAGCGCGCCGAGCGTGCGCGGGTCGAGCTCGTCGAGCAGGATCGTCGCGGACGGGCGGTCGCCGGCATAGGCGCGGGCGGGATCGTCATTCGCGCGACCGGCCATCAGCGCCGCGCCTTGCGCGAAGCAGTTGAGCAAGAGCGCGCGGTGGTGATCCTCGGCCAGCGTGTCGCCGCCCTCGATCACCGCGATGAATTCGAGCGGGACGAGGTGCGTGCCCTGATGCAGCAACTGAAACACCGCGTGCTGCGCATCGGTGCCGACGCCGCCCCAGGTGATCGGCGCGGTCGCGCGGCCGACGGGCTGGCCGTCCGCCGTCACCGACTTGCCGTTCGATTCCATCTCGAGCTGCTGGAGGTACGAGGGGAGCAGGCGCAGGCGCTCGTCATAGGCGAACACGCCGCGCGTCTCGCAGCCGCGATTCTGCGTGTAATAGAGGTCGGCGAAGGCGGCGAGGACGGGGGCGTTGCTGCGCAGATCGGTCAGGCGGAAATGGCGGTCCATTTCGGCGGCGCCGTCGAGCAGTTCCTCGAACGCGTCCCAGCCCAATGCGATCGCGGCGGGGAAGCCGATCGACGACCACAGCGAATAGCGCCCGCCGACCGACTCGGCGAAGGGCAGGACGCGGGTTTCGTCGACGCCCCATTCGATCGCCTTGTCGGGCGCGGCGGTCAGCGCGATCACGCGGCCATAGGGATCCTCGACGCCATGTTCGCGCATCCAGTCGAGCGCGCTTGTGGCGTTCATCAGCGTTTCGGTGGTGGTGAAGGTCTTGGACGCGACCGCGATCAGCGTGGCGTGGGGATCGAAGCCGGCGATCGCCTCCTCCAGCGCGCAGCCGTCGATGTTCGAGACGATCGCGACATCGTAGCGGTCCATCTCGCGCCCGAGCGCGTCGATCAGCAGCTCGGGTCCGAGCGCCGAGCCGCCGATGCCGATGTGCAGGACGTGGCGGATCGGCCCGAGCGCCTCGGCCTCGATCGCGTCGATCAGGCCGCGCATCCGGCCGTGAAATGCTGCGGCGCGCGCGACGCTGTCCTCGGCACCCTCGCCGCGTTCGGCGGTATGCTCGGCGGCGCGCCCCTCGGTCACGTTGACCGGCTCACCCGCGAACAGCGCTTCGCGCTTGGCGGCGAAGTCCGCCGATTTGGCGAGCGCGGCGAAGGCGTCGAGCGCGGCGCCATCGAGATGCGTCTTGGAAAAGTCGAAATGGATGCCCGCGACATCGGCGCTGAGCGCGGCGAGGCGGCCGGGATCGCCCGCGAACAGGTCCTTGAGCGGAGTGCGGGGCAGCGATTCGATCGCGCTCCAGTCGGGGGTCGCCATGTGCCTGTCTCCTGTTGCGTGGCGCGCATGTAGCGTGGCGGGTGGGGGAGTGAAAGCGGGCGGGCTCGTTTTGTGGGCTTCGGCGTCGCCGAAGCGCGGCACCGGCCCACTCCCCCACCCGGCCACCCACTTAGTGTATTCTGATGGGTGGCCGGGTGGGGGAGCGGGCTGGTGCCGCAAACCAAACAAAGGTGCCTTGACGATGCCACACACCCAATTCACAGCGACGCAATGGACGACTCCGCAACGGCGCAGCCCGCCGCCACCGACACGATCAAGCCGCGTTCCGAACTGCGCGATACGCTGAGCTTCCTGTTCAAGCTCGCGATCCTGGTGTTCATCGTGCGCAGCTTCATCTTCGCGCCGTTCAGTATCCCGTCGGGGTCGATGCTGCCGCGCCTGCTGGTCGGGGACTATCTGTTCATCACCAAGTGGAATTACGGCTATTCGAAGCACTCGCTTCCCTGGAGCATGCCGCTGATCCCCGGGCGCATCTTCGCCAAGGACCCGCAGCGCGGCGACGTGGTGGTGTTCAAGGCGCCGCCGACCGACAACCAGGACTGGATCAAGCGCGTGATCGGCCTGCCCGGCGATACGGTGCAGATGCGCGACGGGCAGCTGATCCTCAATGGGCAGGCGATTCCGAAGCAGCGCGTGGCCGATTTCGTGCTGCCGATGACGCCCAATGCCGAGTGCGACGCGCCGACGATCGAGGCAGCGGCCGACGGCACGCCGGTGTGCCGCATCGCGCGGTACCGCGAAACGCTGCCTGGCGGGAAAAGCTATGACGTGCTCGATGCCGGGTTGAGTCAGGGCGACAATACCGCGCTGTTCACCGTGCCCGAGGGCCATGTGTTCCTGATGGGGGACAATCGCGACAATTCCAGCGACAGCCGGTTCGAGCCGGTGCTGGATTCGAAGGGCGTCAATCGCGGCGGCATCCGCTTCGTGCCGATGGAGAATATCCAGGGCAAGGCGGTGGTTAGCTTCTGGTCGACCGATGGCAGCGCGAACTGGGTGCTGCCCTGGACCTGGTTCAGCGCGGCGCGGTTCGACCGCATCGGGGAAGGCTTTTGAGCGAAGACCTGTCCGGCTGGCTGGCCGGGGTGCTGGGCCAGGCGCCGGACGAGCTGGCGGTCTATCGCCGCGCGCTGACGCATGGCAGCCAGGGTGCGGCCAATTACGAGCGGCTCGAGTTTCTGGGCGACCGCGTGCTGGGGCTGACGCTGGCCGAATGGCTATACCAGCGCTTTCCCGACGAGCCCGAGGGGAAATTGTCGCGCCGCTTCAACGCGCTGGTGACCGGGCAGATGTGCGCCGAGGTCGCGCGCGAGATCGGCGCGCCGCGCCACCTGAAGCTGGGCAAGCAAGCGCGCGACGACGGCGCGGCGGACAGCGACAATGTGCTGGGCGACGTGATGGAGGCGCTGATCGGGGCGACCTTCCTCGACCAGGGGTTCGACGCGGCGAAGGCGCTGGTGCGGCGGCTGTGGGACAGTCGGATCGACGCGCAGGCGGCGGCGCCCAAACATCCCAAGTCGGCGCTGCAGGAATGGGCGGCAGCGAACAACCGGCGGACGCCGGATTATGTGCTGCTCGACCGGTCCGGGCCGGGCCACGCCCCGCGTTTTCGCGTGAAGGCGGAGATCGCCAAGCTCGCCGAGGCCGAGGGCGAGGGGTCGAGCAAGCAGGAAGCCGAGACCGCGGCGGCGGCGGCGTTGCTGGCGGTGCTGCAGAAATAGGCGGGCCAAGGGTGGTCATCCCGGACTGGTTCCGGGGTCGGCCGCCTGTGCTATTAGCGTCGACGGAAGGGCCCGCGGATGGGTGGACCCCGGCACGAGGCCGGGGTGACGATGGATTTTGGACGGAGCAGTTTTGGATATCGAAGCACAGAAATGCGGCCTGATCGCCGTGGTCGGTGCGCCCAATGCGGGCAAGTCGACGCTGGTCAACGCGCTGGTCGGCCAGAAGGTGGCGATCGTCAGCCCCAAGGCGCAGACGACGCGCGCGCGGCTGATGGGCATCGCGATCCATGACGATGCGCAGCTGCTGCTGGTCGATACGCCGGGCATCTTCGATCCGGCGCGGCGGCTGGACCGGGCGATGGTCGCCGCGGCGTGGGAAGGATCCGACGGCGCGGACCTGATCGCGCTGGTGGTCGACGGCAAGGGCGGGATCGGGCCCAAGGTGCGCAGCGTCGTCGAAGGGCTGAAGGATCGGCGCGAGCGCAAGATCCTGATCCTCAACAAGGTCGATATCGCCGACAAGCCGCGCCTGCTGGGCCATGCCGCGAGCCTGAACGAACTGGCAGAGTTCGACGATACCTTCTTCGTGTCGGCGACGACCGGCGATGGCGTAGCGGAGCTGAAGGCGGAGCTGGCCAAGCGCATGCCGCAGGGGCCCTGGCATTTCCCCGCCGATCAGGTGTCGGACGCGACCGACCGGATGCTGGCGGCGGAGATCACGCGCGAGCAGCTCTATCACCTGCTCCACGCCGAATTGCCCTATGCGACCGCGATCGAGACCGAGCGCTATACCGAAAAGCCCGACGGGTCGGTCGAGATCTACCAGCAGATCCTGGTCGAGCGGCCGACGCAGCGTGCGATCGTGCTGGGGCAGGGCGGGTCGAAGATCAAGGAGATCGGGTCGCGCGCGCGGGCCGAGCTGATGCAACTGCTGGGCGTCAAGGTGCAGTTGTTCCTTCACGTCAAGGTGCGCCCGGGCTGGGAAGAGGATCGCGACCTGTATCGCGAGATCGGGCTGGACTGGGTGGATTGAGCTGCGTCAGGAGTGGTCGCCCTCACCCTTCCGGCGCTTCGCGCCTCCCTCCCTCTCCCAACGGGAGAGGGAAGGGGCCCGCGAGCGTAGCGAGTGGGAAGGGTGAGGGTGACTAGCTGAGCAACGACTCCACCCAATGCGGCACCAGCGTTCCGGCGGGGCCGAGGCGGCTTTCCGCGAACCAGCCGCTGCCTTCGGAGCGGTCGAGGTTGAGTTCGAGCGTATCCGCGCCGTGATGCCGCGCGGTGCGGACGAAGCCGGCGGCGGGATAGACTGCGCCCGAGGTGCCGATCGAGACGAACAGGTCGGCCTGGGAGAGCGCCGCGTCGATCGTCTCCATGTGATAGGGCATCTCGCCGAAGAACACGATGTCGGGGCGCAGCGCGGGCGCGTCGCACGACGGGCACGGCGTCCCCGGCGGGAGCGGGTCCGCCCATTCGCTCTGGACTCCGCACAACGCGCACAGCGCGGACTTGAGCTCGCCATGCATGTGAAGCAGCCGCTTCGACCCGGCGCGATCGTGCAGGTCGTCGACATTCTGCGTCACCAGCAGCAGTTCGCCTTGCCACTCCGCATCGAGCCGGGCGAGCGCGCGGTGCGCGGCATTGGGTTCGACCTTGGCGAGGTTCGCGCGGCGTTCGTCGTAGAAGCGATGGACCAGTTCGGGGTCGTGCGCGAGCGCCTGTGGCGTGCAGACATCCTCCACGCGATGCCCCTCCCACAGCCCGCCAGGGCCGCGGAAGGTGGCGACGCCGGATTCGGCGGAAATGCCCGCGCCGGTGAGGATGACGATGTTGAGCAATTCAGTCATCCTCGTCCTCATAGCCCGAGAGCTCCAGCGCGCGCGCCTTGATCTGGTGGTTGCGGCACCAGTGGACCAGCGCGTCTTCGCGGCCGTGGGTGACCCACACTTCCTTGGGCGCGATCTCGCGCAGCGTCGTGGTCAGCTCGTCCCAGTCGGCATGATCGGAGAGGATCAGCGGGAGTTCGACGTTGCGTTGCCGCGCGCGCTGGCGGACGGTCATCCAGCCGCTCGCCATCGCGGTGACCGGATCGGGCAGGCGGCGCGACCAGCGGTCGTTGAGCGCGCCGGGCGGGCACAGGATGATGCGGCCCTGAAGCTCCTTTTTCGGCACGCCAGTGGTGGGGCGGAGTTCGCCGAGCGCGACGCCATGCTCGATATAGAGATCGCACAGGCGTTGGAGCGCGCCGTGGATGTAGATCGGATCGTCGAAGCCCATGCCGCGCAGTTCGGCGATCACCCGCTGTGCCTTGCCCAGCGCATAGGCGCCCACGAGGACACAGCGTTCGGGCTCGGCACGGAGCGCGGAGAGCAATTTGTCGATCTCGTCGGTCGTCTCGGGATGGCGGAAGACCGGGAGGCCGAAGGTCGCCTCGGTCACGAAGACGTCGCATTTGACCGGACGAAAGGGGTCGCAGGTCGGGTCGGGGCGGCGCTTGTAATCGCCCGACACGACGATGCGTTCGCCGCGATGGTCGAGCACGATCTGCGCCGAGCCCAGCACATGGCCGGCGGGGACGAAGCCGATTTCGACTTCATTGTCCTTCGGACCCATTCGGACGGTCTCGCCATAGGCGACCGGGCGGGCGGTCTGGGGGCCGTAGCGCGCCTCCATGATCGCCAGCGTTTCCGGGGTCGCCCACACCTCGCCATGCCCGCCGCGCGCATGATCGGCATGGCCGTGCGTGACGAAGGCGCGGGCCTTGGGCTGCGAGGGATCGATCCAGATGTCCGCAGCCGGAACCTCGATGCCTTCGGGATGCGGTGTGATCCAGTCGCCCAATGCCATGGATGCGATATGCGCGAGCAGGGTTCGTGGTTCCAGCCGGATCGAATCGCGACCCGGCTTCGTTGGGGACGGGAAAGGAGGTCTGTCATGGTAGATGTTGGCGGAGGCGTATGGGGGCTGATGGTGATCATCGGCCCCATCATCCTCGGCGCGATCCTGCTTTGGGCGGTGCTGCACAACCGCGTGAGCAGGCGCGAGGAACAGCGGACCGAGGAAGCGACGCGACGGATGTACGACGCGCAGAACGAAGACGACACGCGACGCGAGGGATAGGCTTGCGCTAGGAGGCCGGGCGTGGACGCGCGCGGACTACCCCCGGAACTGAACGACTGGTTCGCCGCGCGCGGCTGGACGCCGCGGCGGCATCAGCTCGACATGCTCGCGGCGGGGCGCGCGGGGAAGCACGCGCTGCTGGTCGCCGCGACCGGAGCGGGGAAGACGCTGGCGGGGTTTCTGCCGACGTTGAGCGAGCTGATCGAAGCCCCGGGCGAGGGGCTGCACACGCTCTATATCTCGCCATTGAAGGCGCTGGCGGTGGACGTGCAGCGCAATCTGCTGACCCCGATCGACGAGATGGGGCTGGATATCCGGGTCGAGACGCGCACCGGGGATACGCCGCACGAGCGCAAGATGCGCCAGCGCGCTCGGCCACCGCAGATCCTGCTGACCACGCCCGAATCGCTCAGCCTGTTGCTGTCCTACGAGGACAGTTTCCTGATGTTCGCCGGACTGAAGACGGTGGTGGTGGACGAGGTCCACGCATTTGCCACCGGCAAGCGCGGCGATCTGTTGGCGCTGGCGCTCTCGCGGCTGCAGACGATCGCACCCGGGCTGCGGCGGGTGGCGCTGTCCGCCACGGTGGCCGATCCGGACGGCTATCGCGCCTGGCTGGCGCCGCATGGCGATATCGACAGCGTCGCGCTGGTCGAGGGCGAGAAGGGCGCCGATCCCGACATCGCGATCCTGCTGCCCGAAGGGCGCGTGCCGTGGTCCGGACATAGCGGCGTCTATGCCATCCCCCAGGTGATGGCGGAGATCGAGACGCACAAGACCACCATCGTCTTCTGCAACACGCGCGGGCTGTGCGAACTGGTGTTCCAGAATCTGTGGAAGGTGAACGACCTGCAGCTTCCGATCGGGGTGCATCACGGCAGCCTGAGCCTGGAAGCGCGGCGCAAGGCCGAACAGGCGATGGCCGATGGCAGGCTGCGCGCGCTGGTCGCGACCGCCAGCCTCGACCTCGGCGTCGACTGGGGTGATGTCGATTGCGTGATCCAGATGGGGGCGCCCAAGGGCAGCTCGCGCCTGTTGCAGCGGATCGGACGTGCCAATCACCGGCTGGACGAGCCGAGCGAGGCGGTGCTCGTGCCCGGCAATCGCTTCGAATATCTCGAGGCGCGCGCCGCGCTCGATGCGGTCGAGGCGGGCGAGCTGGACGTCGATACGTTCCGCCCCGGCGCGCTCGACGTTTTGGCGCAGCATGTCATGGGCGTCGCCTGCGCCGCGCCGTTCGACGCCGACGCATTGCTGCGCGAGGTGCAGGGAGCGCTGCCCTATTCGGCGCTGGATGCCGAGACGTTCGACCGGGTGCTCAACTTCATCGCCGATGGCGGCTATTCCTTGCGCGCGTACGACAAGTTCAAGCGGCTGACGCGCACGCCGGATGGCCTGTGGCGGGTGACCAAGCCGGGTTTCGTCGCGCAGCACCGGCTGAACGCCGGAATCATCGTCGAGGCGCCGATGCTCGACGTTCGCTTCAAGAACGGACGGCGACTGGGCAAGGTCGAGGAGCATTTCGGAAGCCAGCTTTCGCCCGGCGACAGCTTCTTCTTCGCCGGAATGGCGCTCGAGGTCGAGCGCGTCGAGCTGACCGATGTCGTCGTGCGGGCGACCGCCAAGCCGGCGCGGATCATCTCCTATACCGGGCTGCGGCTGTCGATCACCTCGACGCTGGCGGATCGGGTGCGCCGGTTCCTCGCCGATCCCGGCGAATGGGCGCGCTTTCCCGACGACGTCCGCGAGTGGCTGGAGGTGCAGCAGCGCCGCTCGCGCCTGCCCGAGCCGGGCCAGCTGCTGGTCGAGACCTTTCCGCACGAGGGGCGGCACCATCTGATCGTGTACAGCTTCGAGGGGTGGAATGCGCACCAGTCGCTCGGCATGCTGGTGACGCGGCGGATGGAGGCGCTGGGGCTCAAGCCGATCGGGTTCGTCGCCAATGATTATGCGCTGGCGGTGTACGGGCTGGAGAAGATCATCGATCCGGCGGCGTTGTTCTCGCCCGATATCCTGGAGCATGAATTCGTCGACTGGGTGCAGGGATCGGCGCTGCTCAAGCGTGCGTTTCGCGAAGTGGCGATCATCGGCGGGCTGGTCGAACGGCAGCAGCCGGGCAAGAAGAAGACCGGTCGCCAGGTCACCTTCTCCACCGACCTGATCTATGACGTGCTGCGCAAGTATGAGCCCGACCATTTGCTGCTCAAGGCAGCATGGGCCGATGCGCGTGCGCGGATGACCGATGTCGGGCGGCTCGCGCACCTGCTCGATACGGCGGCGGAGCAGATGGTGCATGTCGATCTCGACCGGGTGAGCCCGATGGCGGTGCCCGTGCTGATCATGATCGGGCGCGAGACCGTGGCGCAGGGGGCGGCGGAGGACGCGATGCTGATCGAAGCCGAAGTGCTGGCCGAGGCGGCGATGCGCGTCGATTGAGTCGATTGCCGCGCGCCGGGATCGGGCGTATCCTGCGCGGCCATGCGGTACGCTCTGCTCCTGCCGCCTCTGATCGCGCTGTGCGCCGCTCCCGCCGTGCCACAGGATGCCGCGCCGGACGCCGCCGGGGAAAGCGGCATGGTTGAGATCGATACCCTGGCCGATCGCATGACCGTTCCGGTGTCGATCGACGGCCACCCCTCCCAGCCCTTCGTCATCGATACCGGGGCCGAACGCTCGGTCGTCTCGCGACAGCTGGCGGGCAGGCTGCGACTGGCCCCGGGGCCCCGCATCCGGCTGACGACGATGACCGGGAGCGCCGACGTGCCGACCGCGATCGTATCGTCGCTGGTCGTCGGGCCGGTGCAGGACCGTCAGGCGTTCAATGCCCCTGCACTGGAAGCGCTGCACCTTGGCGCGCAGGGGCTGCTCGGCGTCGCGCAGCTGCGCAACCATATGGTGTCGATCGACTTCGACCGGAACGAGATGACGCTGCGTCCCTCGCGCCGCGGCGGCCCGTCGCGGCGGTTCGGCACCAGCGCCGAGGAGATCGTGATCGTCGCGCGGCGCAGCGCCTATGGCCAGCTGATCCTGACCGAAGCCGAGTTCGAGGGTAGACGCGTTACGGTAGTCGTGGATACCGGGTCGCAAATCAGCCTGGGCAATCTGGCGCTGCAGCGGAAATTGCGGCGGATTCCCCTGAAGGGGCCGATTACGCTGACCAGCGTCACCGGCGATCAGCTGCGCGTCAATTATCATGTCGCCGATCGTGTGCGGCTGGGCGGCATCGCGCTGCGCGGGCTGCCGGTCGCATTCGCCGACGTACCGCCCTTCGAGAAGTTCGGGCTGGTCGACGAGCCGGCGATCATGCTGGGGATGGACGCACTGCGCGTGTTCCGGCGGGTCGAGATCGATTTTCCGGCGCGGCGCATCCGCTTCCTGCTGCCCAAGGGGCTCCACCGCGAGATGGATCCGATCATGCCGGGCAGTTGACGGCGCGGCGCGGGGCGGCGATAGCGACTGAATGGTTCCCTTTTCGTTCGGCGGTCATGAGCTGTGCGCGCTGCCCCAGGCGGCGCTGTACTGGCCGGCGCGGCGCGCGCTGATCGTCGCCGACCTGCATTTCGAAAAGGCGAGCTGGTTCGCGCGCGGCGGGCAGATGCTGCCCCCCTATGACAGCCTGGCGACGCTCGACGCACTGGAAGCGCTCGTCGCCGGCACGCAGGCGCGGGAATTGTGGTGCCTGGGCGACAGCTTTCACGATTCGGAAGGGTGTGGGCGGCTGCCAGAGGCGGCGCGGACGCGGCTGCGTGCGCTGACCGATGCGCTCGACTGGGTGTGGGTGACCGGCAACCATGATGCGGCGCTGGCCGAACAGGCGGCGATCGACCATTGCGGCGGGCGCGTCGTGATCGAGGCCGAGGTCGACGGGCTGGTGTTGCGGCACGAGGCCGAGCCGGGCGAAATGCGGCCCGAACTGTCGGGGCATTTCCACCCCAAGCTGCGCATCCGGGCGCGCGGGCGACAGGTCGCGCGGCGATGCTTCGTCGCAAGTGGGACGAAGCTGATCCTGCCGGCGTTCGGCGCGCTGACCGGCGGGCTGGACGTGGGGCATCCTGAGATCATCCGCGCGGTGGGGCGCGGCGCGCAGGCGCTGGTAGCGCTGGACGACCGGTTGCTGCGCTTTCCGATCGCCGCCTGACGCGGCCGGTCAGCGGCGGCGCTCGGTCTTTCCCGCGCACTGTGCCGGTCCCGGTCCGGCGAGGCGGCAGGCGGCGTTGCCGAGCACCCGCACCGCCCCGGTGCCGAGCGTTGAGACCGCCGCGGTGTAGCGTGCGGTGAACCGGCTATCCCCGGCGCTTTGCGAATTGACGGTCAGGTCGTTCACGCTGAGCCCGACCGCGTCGATCGACCCCGCGCCATGGGTGTTGAAGCGCGCGGTGCGGGCGAGACCGCCATTCAGCGCGATCGCGCCGGTACCCGTGAGCGTGACCGCGAGCTGGTCCGCGTCGAGCGTGCCGATGGTGAGCGTCCCGGCACCGTTGACGCCGAGATCGACGCGCTGTCCGCGCAACCGATCGACCTCTACCCGGCCCCCGCCGTTGATCGTCACGGCGCGCAGGTCGCGCGCGCTGACCAGGATCGTCGCGGGGCCGTCCGAGGCGTTCCATCCCTCGAAGCCGGCATCGCGCGCGCCGATCACGAGCTGTCCGCCGATATTGCGGATGCCGATCTGCTGCGCGGCGCGGCGGTCCGCCGCGATCACTGCGCCGGGCGGTCCGCCGCTGGTCACCTTCACCACGAATGGACCGTCGACGCGCATCCTTTCGAATGCGGTGATCATGACCGTGCGCCGTTCGGTCGCGGGCGACTGCGCGGCGACCGTGGCGAGGGCGAGAAGCGGGAGCAGGAACAGGCGCATCCGGGGGAGGATCGCACCGATCCTCCACCCTGTGCAAGCGGATTGGGTCAGCTGCAGCGCGCTTCGCCCGATCCCATCGACGAGACCGAGCATTTGGCGCCGCCGGTCAGTTCGACATCGCCCGACCCGACCAGCGAGATATCGGCATTGCCGCTCACCTGTGCGCGGACATTGCCCGATCCGGCGATCGAGATGTCGGCGCCGTTCGCTTTGAGGCCCGCGGCCTTCACGTCGCCCGACCCGGCGATCGATACGTCGAGCGAGCTTGCCGTGCCGCCGGTGACGATGATGTCGCCCGATCCCGCGATCGACAGGTTCGCCTTGCCGCCCGCCAGGCTGGTGAGCGTCAGGTTGCCAGATCCGGCGACCGACCCCGAAAAGTCGCCGCGTGCCTGGTCGATCGTCATGTCGCCCGACCCGGCGATGTCGGCATCGGCAAGCGCGGGCAGCGTGACGATGATCCGCGCGCCCCTGTCCCCGCCCCAGTTCCAGTCGCCATCCTTGCGGCCGACGCGCAGCGTGTCGCCATCCTTGCGGATTTCGAGCCGGTCGAGCAGCTTGCTGTCGCCCTCTGCGGTGACCGAGAAGGCGCCGGTGCGGATTTCGACATTGTCGGAGCCGCGCAGCGACACGCCGGTGAAGTCGGCGACCTGATAGCTGCGCGTGTCACCCTGTCCGCTCGGCTTGACGACGTCGCCGGTCATTCCGTTGGCGAAGTTGCACGCCGCAAGGGGAAGCGCGAGCGCGGCGGCGAGGAGGGCGAAACAGGGGCGGTTCATCTTCTGTCTCCGTTGTGTGTTGCCAGAATAATACACGCACGCTGTCGGACGCGCAAATAAAAAGGGCGGCCCGCTGGACCGCCCCTTTTTTACCTGGATGCAGCACGCCGCTTCAGGCGGTCGCCTTGTCCTTGTTGTAGATCGCGGCCGAGGCGCGCAGGATCTCGAGCAGTTTCTCGAGCGCGGCCTTCTCGTCGATCTGTTCCATCGCGGCGAGCTCGCGGGCGAGGCGCGACGCGGCGGCTTCGAAGATCTGGCGCTCCGAATAGCTCTGCTCGGGCTGATCGTCGGCGCGGAACAGGTCGCGGACCACTTCGGCGATCGACACGAGGTCGCCCGAATTGATCTTCGCTTCATATTCCTGCGCCCGGCGCGACCACATGGTACGCTTGACCTTGGGCTTGCCCTTGAGCGTGTCGAGCGCTTCCTTGAGCGTCTTGTCGCTGGACAGCTTGCGCATGCCCACGCTTTCCGCCTTGTTGGTCGGGACGCGCAGGGTCATTTTCTCTTTTTCGAAGCGGAGCACATACAGCTCGAGCTGCATGCCCGCGATTTCCTGTTTCTGGAGTTCGATCACACGGCCTACGCCGTGCTTGGGGTAAACGACATAATCGCCGACATCGAAGGACAGCGCCTTGGCAGCCATAGATGGGAAGCCTTTCTCATGAACTCGCGCCCCTAAGGGATTGCGCCACAGGCCCGGTGCGGTTACCGGGGCGGGGACGCCGGTTCGGGGCAAATCAACAACGGTCTCCAGTACCGAAACGCGATTCCTCGCGTCCGGCTCCCCGTTTAACACAGATGCAATAAAATTACCACTGTGGAATCCGTGAGGATTACGCGGTGCGGGTGTGCGCCAGTCCTGTGTCGAGCGTGGCTGTGCGCGGCGCCGGCATCCGGCCACGCAACGGCAGCATGATATGGCTGTCCGGGCGGGGGAGCGGGCCGGCGGACTGAGCGACCGTCAGGTCGCTCGATGCTGGCAGATCAGTCGCCCTTGCCGGGTTCCGGCGAGAAATACTTCTCGAACTTGCCCTCTTCGCCCTTGTGCGCGTCCGCGTCCTCGGGGGTCTGGCCGGCATTGCGCGTGACGTTGGGCCATTGCGCCGAGAAATTGTTGTTTAGTTCGAGCCACTGTTCGAGACCGCTCTCGGTGTCGGGCAGGATCGCCTCGGCCGGGCATTCGGGCTCGCACACGCCGCAGTCGATGCACTCGCTGGGGTTGATGACGAGCATGTTCTCGCCCTCATAGAAGCAGTCGACCGGGCAGACCTCGACGCAATCCATGTATTTGCAGCGGATGCAGGCGTCGGTGACGACATAGGTCATGGCAGATAGGGCCCCTAAAACGCCCGGTCGGGCGGTGACAATCGGCCCTTTTGCTATGCCCGCGTGCCGGGCGCGTCAATCAAGAGACGCTTTCTGCGATACGTTCTCAAATTTCCTCCGCCGCTCCTGCGCGCGTCGTGCCGGCGAGCAGTTCCTGATAGAGCGTCGCCGCCTCGCTGGCCGGGCCACGGCGCAGCGGCAGTGCCTCGACGCGCAGCACGCGCACCTTCCCGCGCAAGGGAAAGGCGATCACCGATCCCACGCGCACCTGGACCGAGGACCGCTCGATCCGCCGCCCGTCGAGCCGCATCAGGCCGGTTTCGGCCAGCTCCTGCGCCGCGCCGCGCGTCTTAACCAGCCGTGCGAACCACAGGAAGCGATCGAGCCGGATCGCGTCGCCGGCCTTGCGTGCGGGGTCACTCATCGGCCATCTCGGCGAGCCGCGCGAAGGCGTGACCCATCGGCGTGTCGCGCGGCGGCGGCTTGGGCCGGGCGAGCGGAGTCAGCCCTTTCCACACCCAGCGCTGGCGTTCGCCCTTCGGCGTCCGGACCGACTGAAAGCCGATCTGGGCCATCAGCCGCGCGAGCGTGTCGGGCGTGAGCCCCATCGACGTGGCGAGCGCGGGATCGGGCGCGAAGGGAGCCCGCCCGCCCTTGTCCTTTTTGGGGCGCGCGTCGTGCGCCGCGCGCGCGATCCGCTCGACCAGATCGATCCGCACCGCCTGTTGCCCGAGCGGACGAAAGCCATGGTCGAGCGCCGCCCCGGGGGCGTTGCGCGGCAATACTGTCGCCCCCTCGGCGGGCGCGCCCTCCAGCGCCAGCAGCAGGCGGCGCGCTGTTGCGGCGCGCGGCTTGAGCAGGGCGGGGAGGAACAGGTCGAGCGTGCCGATCGTGACCCCGGCCTTGCGCAGCCGCTTGCGGTCCTGCGGGTCGAGCGCCTCGACCAGCGCCCCGGCGGCGCGGCGCGGCATCATCCCGCCTGCTTCGACCAGCAACCCGGCAAGGGCACGGGTGCGGCTGCCCGCACTTTCGTCGCGGCTGAGCGCGTCGAGTGCGGCAAGATCGGGCAGGTCGCCCGCAATCCGCGCGCCGAACCAATCCGTCAGCCGCGCCTGGACCGCGTTGCGCGCGCGCGGATCGAGCACGTCGAGCGCACGGTCGACGCGGATACCGGGGCGCAGCGGATTGGCGCCCGGCTCAATCCGGGCGACGCAAACGCCGCGCCAGTGGATCGCGCCGGCAACCAGCGTCAGCGCATCGTCGGGCGCGTCGATCAGCTCGCTGCCACGGCGCCGCAATTCGCCCGCCAATCCCTTTTCCGCGGCGGCGAGCAGCATCCGCTTGTCGGCGGCGCGGGCGTCGGGCGCGACGGCGAAGTGAAAGCCGGAAAGGTGGCCCAGCACATGATCCTCGACCGTCACCTCGCCTTCCGGTCCCACGACCACCGGCAGGTTGGAGGCATCGGCGCCGATCTGACGCAACAGCACGGTGGTGCGCTTGTCGACGAAGCGCTGGGTAAGGCTGGCGTGCAACGCGTCGGACAGCTTTTCCTCGAGCGCGCGTGTGCGGTCGGCCCAGTGCGCCGGATCGTCGAGCCAGTCGGCACGGTGGGCGATATAGGCCCAGCTGCGTGCCGCCGCGATCCGGCCGGCGATGCTCTCGACATCGCCGTCGACCCGGTCGAGCCGCGCGATCTCGTCGGCGAACCACTGGTGCGGGATATGCCCGCGGTCCTCGCTCAGATGACGGAAGACGCGCGCGACGAAGCGGGCGTGCGGATCGACGCCGAGCTTGCGGAAATCGGGCAGGCCGCATGCCGCCCAGAGCCGCGCGACCGCGCGCGGCGAGCGGACGCGGGCGCGGACCCAATCCTCGCCTGCGAGCCGCTTGAGCACCATCAGGTCGGTCGCCTCGGGCGCGGCGCGCAGCACCGGCAGATCGGGCTTGCGTTCGAGGCTGGCGACCAGCGCGTCGATGCTGGTGAGGTCGGGCTCGCCTTCGCGCCAGTAGAGATGTTCAAGCGGGGGCACGCGGTGCCCCTCGATCGCCGCGATCTCTTCCGGCGTGAAGGCGCCCGGGCCTTCCTCGACCAGCGCGCCGAAGGTGCCGTCGCGCTGGTGCCGCCCGGCGCGACCGGCGATCTGGGCCATCTCAGCCACCGTCAGCCGCCGGCTGCGGCGTCCGTCGAACTTGTTGAGGCTGGCGAAGGCGACGTGATGCACGTCGAGATTGAGGCCCATGCCGATCGCGTCGGTGGCGACGAGATAGTCGACTTCGCCCGCCTGGAACATCGCGACCTGGGCGTTGCGGGTGCGCGGACTAAGCGCCCCCATCACCACCGCCGCACCGCCGCGCAACCGCCGCAGCGCCTCGGCCACGGCATAGACCTCCTCCGCGCTGAACGCGACGATGGCGGAGCGCTTGGGCAGGCGTGAGAGCTTCTTCGCGCCGGCATAGGACAGGGTGGAAAAGCGCGGGCGGGTGACGATCTCCGCATCGGGCACCAGCTTGCGCAGTACCGGGCGCAAGGAATCCGATCCCAGGATCATCGTTTCGTCACGACCGCGCGCGCGCAGGATGCGGTCGGTGAAGACATGGCCGCGCTCCGGATCGGCGCCCAGCTGCCCCTCGTCGAGTGCGACGAACGAGACATCGCGATCCAGCGGCATGCTCTCCGCCGTGCACAGAAACCAGCGCGCACCGGGCGGGACGATGCGTTCCTCCCCGGTGACCAATGCGACTTCCTTCGGCCCCTTCAGCGCGAGCATCCGATCATAGACCTCGCGCGCCAGCAGCCGCAGCGGGAAGCCGATGATGCCGCTCGAATGCGCGGCCATCCGCTCGATCGCGAGATGCGTCTTGCCGGTGTTGGTCGGGCCGAGCACTGCCGTGACCCGGCTGGAGGAAGCGTGACTCATTACCGGACCAAGATCGCGCCGACCCGGCCAACGCGCAAGCACCGCGGGCCTGGTTCCACGCGCTTTTTGGTTAATCCACGACCTGTCGGTTCACCGGCACGACTCGCCGCAGGAATCCGGGACCAAGACCCTGCTTAATTTGACTTTAGCATATAGTATCCACAACCCTGATGGCCGATGCCGGGGGACGGCTTTCGTTCTGATGATTTTTTGGGGGCAGCGCGCCTTGTTCTTGCGCAGCGAATCCGGGTTCGAGCAGGCTGGTGGGACGACGTCGCTTTCGTTCGGCCACCCTGTCGTGACTCCGCGCCTGACCCTTACCGAGCGGCTCCGTGAGAAATATCCCGATTTCGAACTGATTCCGGATCTGGGATCGCGCATCGGCAGCCGCGAATGGTTTCGTGGCGCCGCGACCTGCGCCGGGCTGTGCGCGGGCGTCGCGCTGCTTTCGCCGGGGTTCGAACGGCCGATCTATGGCAGCATCCCGACGGCCAAGGCGGCCGGTGCCGATCTGATGCGCGCGCAGGCGATCGCGCCGCTGGATAAGGGCGCCGCCACCGGCGCGCGGCTGGGCGCGACGCGGCTCGTCGCCAATCTCACCGACACGCCCGAGCGGCCGATCATCCAGCACAGCGTGACGCTGGGCTCGGGCGGCGCGCTGCAGGCGGTGCTGGCACGCACGGGCGTGGGCAAGGGCGAGGCTGCACGAGCGGCGGATCTGATCGCAGGCGCGATGGCGCTGGGCGATCTCAAATCGGGGACGCAGCTCGACGTCACACTGGGTCGACGGGTCGACAAGGCGCAGCCGCGCCCGCTCGAAAAGCTGGCGTTCCGCGCGCGGTTCGACCTTAGCCTCGAGCTGATCCGCACCCCGACCGGCCTGGCGCTCAACGAAATTCCCATCGCGGTCGATCATACCCCGCTGCGCATTCGCGGTCGGGTGGGCGGAAGCCTGTATCGCTCGGCACGTGCCGCCGGCGTACCGGCGCGCGCGGTGGAGGCCTATATCCGCTCGATCGCGACGCGGACTTCGGTCGGGCGGATCGGTTCCGATGCCGAATTCGACATCATCGTCGAACAGGCGCGCGCAGCGACCGGCGAAGTGCAAATGGGCAATCTCCTCTATGCCGGTCTTGCCGGCGGTGGATCGGGCAAGCTGCAGCTCGTCCGCTGGGAAGAGGACGGCAAGGTGTCGTGGTACGACGGCAGCGGCAAGGGCGAGCGCAAGGGCCAGATGGCGATGCCCGCCTCCGGCCGGATCAGTTCGGGCTTCGGCCTGCGCCGCCACCCGGTGCTGCGCTTCACCCGGATGCACAAGGGGCTCGACATCGCCGCCGGCTATGGCGCGCCGATCCGCGCGGCGAACGACGGGACGATTGCCTTTGCCGGACGCAATGGCGGCTATGGCAACTTCGTCCGCATCAACCATAGCGGCGGCATGGGTACCGGCTATGGCCATATGAGCCGCATCGCGGTGCGATCGGGCCAGCGTGTGAGCCGCGGGCAGGTGATCGGTTATGTCGGCTCGACCGGTATCTCGACCGGCCCGCACCTGCACTACGAGCTGTATCGCAACGGCGTTGCGATCAACCCGCGCTCGGTCTCCTTCTCCGTCGTCCAGCAACTGGATGGCAACGACCTGCGCGCGTTCAAGTCGAAGCTGGCGAGGCTGATGGCGGTGCCGGTCGGCGGAACGCGCAAGGCCTCCGCCGAAGACGACGCGGACAGCGCCGCGGATTGAGCGCCGCTGTCGGCGACGGTTATCCCGATTTCCGGTTTTATCGATCGCGGGATGCGCAGTACCGGCGCAGGCCGTGCGACGACCTAGTACCGGACCCTGCTCGTGCGGCGTTTAGCGGCCCTGTGCGCGCCAGCGACGGATCGTGCGCTCGAGAATCTGGTCCTCGCCGCCGACCTGGCGCCATAGCTGGGAGAAGAGCGGGTCCCCGGAGGCGGGGCGCTTGACCTCGTCCAGCGCGTCGAAGGCGACGCGGACCGGGGTGGCGACGCCCTCGCCGACCATGATGCACTCGCGGTTTCGCAGCGCGGGGATCGCATCGAGGAAGCCGCGCGCGCCCTCCGGCATCGCCGCGCGCACGAACGCCTGGTCGCGATCGTTGTTGAGGCGCATCGAGATGATGGTGCCGCACTGCGACAGCACGCCTTCGGCAAGATCCGACGGCCGCTGCGTGATCAGTCCCAGCGACACGCCGTACTTACGGCCTTCCTTGGCGATGCGGCTGAGGATCCGGCCGACCGACGAGCCATCGGCATTGCGTTCGTTGGGCACGTAGCGGTGTGCTTCTTCGCAGACGAGCAGGATCGGGCGGGGCGATTCGCCGCGCGACCAGATTGCATAGTCGAACACCATGCGGCTGAGCACCGCGACGACCACGCTGGTGATCTCGCTCGGCACGCCGGACACGTCGATGATCGAGATCGGCTTGCCGTCGCCGGGCAGGCGGAAGATGCGGCTGATGAAGTTCGCCATCGTGTCCGACACCAGCATGCCGGAGAACATGAAGGCGTAGCGCGGATCGGCCTTGATTTCCTCGATCTTGCCCTTGAGCCGCAGATAGGGGGCGGCATCGGTCGCCTTGTCCATCTTGCCCATCTCGAGCTGGATGATCTGCGTCAGGTCCGACAGAAGATAGGGGATCGGCGCGTCGACGGTGAGCTTGCCGAATTCGGCGGCAAGCCGGTTCTTCTGCTTCGCCATCAGGATGCAGCGCGCGAGGATGTCGGCATCGACCTGGCGGTCCGACCCGTCGGAGGTGACGAACACCTCGCAATGCTCCTCGAAGTTCATCAGCCAATAGGGCATGGCGAGGTTAGAGACGTCGTACAGCGCGCCGTTGGTCTTGAACGCGGCCGAATATTCGCCGTGCGGATCGATCATCACGACATGCCCCTGCGGCGCGAGGTCGCAGATGCGGTGCAGGATCAGCGCGGCGGCGGTCGACTTGCCGGTACCGGTCGATCCGAGCAGGGCGAAATGCTTGCCGAGCATCGCATCGACATAGAGCGCGGCGCGGATGTCCTTGGTCGGATAGACGTTGCCGACCTGGATATGGGCGCGATCGTCGGCGGCGTAGATCTGCTTGAGATCGGCGGTCGACACCGGGAAGACCGGCGTGCCGGGAACCGGGTAGCGCGTGACGCCGCGCCGGAAGCTGTAGAGCTTGCCGGTCAGCTTCTCTTCGTCGCCCTCACCCAGAAAGTCGATCTGCGCGACAACATAGCCGCTGCGGTCGTCGAGCCGCAAGGCCCGCACATTGGCGATCAGCCAGCTGTTCCCGACGCGCAGCTTGACCTGGCTGCCGACCGTGCCGGCGCCCGCAATCGCCGGGTCGGCACTGGTGGCAAGCGAATCGATCGCAGCGCGGTCCAGCACGACCTCGCTCGCCGCGCCGCCGATCGCCGACACGCTGCCGATGCCCTGAATCGGCGCGGAAACGGGGGCGGTCGCTTCGGACGCCGGACGAATGCGATCGAAACGGTGGCCGCCCATGTCTTCGGTCATACAGTGCCGCTGCTCCC
The DNA here is from genome assembly GCF_046000505.1 of Sphingomonas plantiphila. NCBI lineage: Bacteria > Pseudomonadati > Pseudomonadota > Alphaproteobacteria > Sphingomonadales > Sphingomonadaceae > Sphingomonas > Sphingomonas plantiphila. Next base: position 1,099,771 of record NZ_JBELQC010000001.1, read on the forward strand.
TGCGAAACGCGTCGGTTATGCAGGCCAGCGGTAAAGAAGTGGTTCGCGAAGCGGTGAGGATCGTGGGCGCAAGGCGCTAGAAGCGCCGCCAGATCGCCCCGGCGGCCCAGCCGAAGCCGATCGAGAGCAGCACTGCCGCAATGCCGTAGAGCACCGAGTGGCGCTCGGCGGCGCGGGCGATCCAGCGTTCGAACCCCGACTTGCGGATGTCGATCTCACGCACCGCCGCGGCGAGGACCCGGCCGTCACGGATAAGGAAGGTTTCGGCGGTGAATCGCCCGACGGGCACGCGCGCAGGGATTTCCACCCGGCCGCGATAGAGGACATTCTCGCTGATCTCGACCGCGCCCGGCGCCTCGTAATAGAGGCCGGCGCGACGCTTGAGATCGACCAGCCCGGCGTCGAAGCGCGACTGCACCGCAGGCGCGTCGCCCGAGGCGGGGGAGAGCTGAAGACTGTCGAGGCCGAGCTCGTAGATCGCCCGCGTGCGCGCGTCGACGATGTCGCCGATCGGCCGCGACGAGGCGATCGCGTAGAAGGACGGGGCGGAGCGGTACCGGGTGCGGTCGGCATTGACCCAGATGCCCGCGACGCGCTGCTTCTCGCGCACCACGACCGACTCGGTCGGTCCCTTGACCACCACGACGATGTCGATCGGATGATCGCCGCGTGCCGGGGCGCGTGCGCCCGGCTGGACGATCGCGCCGAACAGCAGCAACTCCGCGCCGGTGAACGAGTAGATGATCTCGATCTCGCGCTGCGACACGTCGGGCACGAGGGTGGGCTTGGCCTGGCCGAGCAGGAGCGGCGCGGCGAGAAGCAGGGCGAGGGGCGCCAGCGCCCTCATCCCAGTTCAACCGAATAGATTTCATCCGGGCGCCAGGCGAGGCCGACCAGCATCTGGAGTGCAACCAGCAGCACCATCACCGCGAGGACGAGCCGCAGATATTCCGGCCGTGCACGCGCGGCGAAGCGCGCGCCCACTTGCGCCCCCACCACCGATCCCAGCAGCAGCAGCACCGCGAGCACGATATCGACGGCCTTGGTCGTCAGCGAATGGACCATGGTTGCCGATGCGCTGACGAACAGGATCTGGAACAGCGAGGTGCCGACCACCACCTGCGCCGGCATGCCGAGGAGGTAAAGCATCGCGGGAATGAGGATGAACCCGCCGCCGACGCCGAGTAGCATCGTCAGGATGCCGGTGGCGAAGCCCAGCAACAGTGGCGCCAGCGGCGAAATGTAGAGGCCCGAGCGGTAGAAGCGCCAGCGCAGCGGGAGCGCGGCGACCATGGGATGGTGCCGCCGCCGACGCGCGCGCGACGACGCGCCGTCGCGGGACGCGCGGATCGATCGCAAGGATTCGGACAGCATCAGCCAGCCGATCGATCCCAGCATGACGACGTAGAGGACGGCGATCACCGTATCGATCTGGCCGCTCGCCTGGAGCAATCGGAACAGGATCGCGCCCGCCCCCGAACCCAGCACGCCGCCTGCGATCAGCACCAGCCCCATATGCATGTCGACGCCGTTGCGGCGTAGATGCGCGAACACCCCCGACACGCTCGCCCCGGTCACCTGGCTGGCGGCGGACGCGGCGGCAACCGTCGGTGGGATGCCATAGACGATCAGCAGCGGCGTGGTCAGAAACCCGCCGCCCACGCCGAACATCCCCGACAACAGCCCGACCCCGAGGCCGAGCAGCACGATCACGAGCGCATTGACCGAAAGATTGGCGATGGGAAGGTAGAGATCCATGGGCGATCCCTGCCTAGCGCTTCGACGGGGCGCTAGGAAGGCGGAGCGGTCAGAAATCCGCCCCGATCGAAAGCGCCGGTCCCGACCCCGGCCGCGCGTCCCCGGCGACCCGCTCGCGCCAGTCGACCGCGACCCGCACGGTCGGTCCGCCGAGCGGCAGCGTCGCGACCGCGGTCGGCCCGATATCGAGCCGCGCGGCATCGCGTTGCGCCGCGCCCCATGTGCCCGCCCCGAGTGCGACCCGCGCGGTGCCGGACGACGCGATCTCGCGCGTGATCCGCGCCGCGCCGTCCGCGAACGGTTCGATCCGATCACGCGCGACCGCCCCCGCCTGGCCATAGGCCTCGAGCTCGAAGGCGAAGGGCAGGTCCACCCGGTCGACCCCGGCGACGATCCCCAGCGCCGAACCCGATGCCCCGCCATCGAGCGCGATGCGATGTTCGGCGAGGAAGCGGAGCGGCGCGCGAAACGGACGCCATTCGACGCCGAGCGCGACCTCGCGGCCAGTGCCCGACAGCGGGCCGCTGGCCCGGGCGTAGACCGCGACCCGTTGCGCGCGGTCGAGCGTATAGGCCACCCGCACCCCCGCCTGGTCGCCGCCCAGCATCGTGCCGCCGGCGGTGCCGCCACCGCGGGTGACGAACCAGGCGCTTGCGCTCCACCGATCGGGACGCGCGGCGTCGGGAAGTGTGGCGCGTCGTACCGGACCGGTGCGGGGGAGCACGCCGGGCGGGGGATCGATCGCCTGTTCGGCGCCGAACGACACGAGACCGAGCATCGCGAAGCTGCGCGAAGGGTTGGGGACGAGGATCGCGACGGGTTTGGCGGATGGGGGACTCCACAGCGGTGCGACTTCGCGGCCGGCCGGACCCGCGGTGCGAACCGGGTGCGCAGGACGGGGTGTGACGCTGGCGGCCCGGGCGGGGCGTAGCGGAAAGGCGGCCTCGATCGCCTGGGGCAGGCTAGCCCCCTCGGGCCAGAGCAGCACGACGCGCATCCCGGCCCATGCCGCGGCGACCGTCGCGACGAAGCGCAGCGGGCGCCCGCGCCCGGTCATGGTGCGGAATGCTCGGCGGGATCGGGGAAGTGATGCGCGGTCTTCTCCCACCGGGGCGCCCTCCCGTGCAGCGTAGGCCAGTAGAGCGCGATCGCGCGCCGCGCTGCGAGCAGGGCCACCCAGTTGGCGACGAGCAGCCGGGGGACCGACAGTATCGCCTGAACCGGTCCATAGGCGGCGCCGGTAAAGGCTGCGCGCAGCGTTACGCGCCAACCCAGCAGCACCGCGTTCGCGATGAGGAGCGGTCCGGTGAAATCGCCGGGGGACGGCATCGGCGTTCCGCCCGCCAGATGGACGGCCAGCGCGACGCCCCAGGCGATCAGCGCGACATAGGCGATGGCGAGCACCGGGATCGCCAGCGTCGCGCGCCGGTCGCGCATCCGCATCCAATGCTCGCCCAGCGACCCGCCGCGCTGCCACCCGACGCGATCCCATCCGGCGAGCGCGATGCCGGTCATCCAGCGCGCCTTTTGCCGTACTGCCGCGCCGACCTGCGCCGGAAAATAGGCGCGCACCGCGATCAGCGCGCCTTGCGCGTCGCGCATCCGGACGAACGCGGTGCGGCCGCCCAGCGCGGTGACGGTGAGGCCCAGCTCATAGTCCTCGGTCAGGCTCCCTTCGTCGAAGGGGTGGCCGTTGCGCGCGTCGGCGATTCGTTTGATCATGTCGTGTCGAATCGCACAGCCCACTCCGGCAAAGGGCAGCGCTGCGCCGAGCGCGGCGCGGACTACCAGCGACTTGCCATGCGCTTCGGCGAACTCGTCGAGATAATGGCCCGCCACCAGCGGCGACCGCCGATCGGGGAGCGGCAGGACGGGCAACTGGACCGCCTCATGGTCGGGCAGCCAGGCGGCGAAGACGCGCAGCTCCTGCGGATCGACCAGATCCTCGGCATCGTGCAGCAATATGGCGGCGAAGGGTTCGCCCGCAGCCTCGTCGCGCAGCAACGCGCGCCACAGCGCGTTGAGGCAATCGGCCTTGGTCGTGGGCCCCGGCGCGGGCGTGATGACGAGGCGCACGCGCGGATCGCACGCGGCAACCTCGGCAATCGCCGCGATTGTTGCGGGATCATTGGGATAAGAGCCGACATAGAGGCGGTAATCGGGATAATCGTAGCGCCCGAGCGCCGCCCGCAGCATTGCGCCGATCACCGCCGACTCATCCCAGGCGGCGACGAACACCGCGATCGGCACCGGCGCAACGTCGAGCAAGCGGACGCGATCTCCCCGCACGCGTGCCCGCACCCATGCCGTGCCATAGGCGATATCGACCAGCAGGTCGTCGATACCGCCGATCAGGAATCCGATCGCGGCGAACAGCATCGTTTCGCGCGCAATCCCGTCGATGGCGATGACGATCCCGTCGCTCAGGCCCAAGCGAATCCCCCCGATTCGGACGAAGAAGTCTCCGCTTCGGAGTTATTGGGATCAAGGGGTTATTGGGTCGGTGAGGCCGTTTCGGAGCAATCGGCCTGCACATCCGCAGCGTGCAACCGGCTGTAACGCAAAAGGCCGCCGTCCCATCGGGACAGCGGCCTCTTAAACCGATCGTGGAGGTACGGGGTCAGCCGTCGTAGTCGGCGCCCAGATTCTGATTGCGAGGTGGCGCGGCGGCGGTGAGGCGCAGCGCCTCGGCCGATGCCGACAGGCTGCCGACCTCATCGGGTGCTTCCTCGTCGTCGATCTGCACGCGTTGCAGGCTGCCGACCAGCGATTCCTCGAGATGGGTCGGACGCACCGTCTCCTCGGCGATCTCGCGCAGCGCGACGACCGGGTTCTTGTCGCGGTCGCGATCGATGGTCAGTTCTGCACCACCAGAGATCTGGCGTGCGCGCTGGGCGGCCAGCAGCACGAGATCGAAACGGTTGGATACCTTGTCGACGCAATCCTCGACAGTGACGCGCGCCATGAAACGCTTCCTTCGGGCAGAGATACGGGAAAGAGGGCCAGTTAGAGGGTGGGGGCCGCAGAGTCAAGGAAATCGCCGTCGCGACGGCGAGGGACTGGCGTGCGCGGCGTGCTTGGTGCAAGTCGCCAGCGATGGAGCAGGACACCGATCCGACGCCGACGATTCCGCCCGGCCTGCCGGCCCAGCCGCTGCCCCAGCCGGTGTTCGAGATCGCCGGAAGCCGCCTGCAGCTGCTCGACACCGGCCCGCGGCGGCTCGACGCGCTGATGCGGCTGATCGCGGACGCGCGCGTGTCGTTGCGGCTGCTCTACTATATCTACACCGACGATAGCGTGGGCGAGCGGGTGCGCGATGCGCTGATCGATGCGGCGCGGCGCGGGGTGGAGGTTACGCTGATCGTCGACGGGCTGGGCAGCGATCCCGTCTATGACCGCGATTTCTTCGCGCCGCTGCGGGAAGCTGGCGGACGCACCTGCTTTTTCGTTCCCCGCTTCGGGCGGCGCTACCTGTTGCGCAACCACCAGAAGATCGCGCTTGCCGATGCCGAGGCGGAGCAGGACGCGCGGATCATCATCGGCGGGTTCAACATTCAGGATGATTATTTCGGATCGCCCGGCAGCGATGGCTGGCGCGACCTGGGACTGCTGGTCGAAGGACCGGCGGCCGCACGGCTGCGGGGCTATTTCGACGCCTTGTGGCGCTGGACGCGGCGGCCGCGTGCGCCGCTGCGCGTGCTGCGCAAGGCGCTGTCGGACTGGAGCGAGACTGACGGGCAGTTGCGCTGGCTGCTCGGCGGGCCCACGCGGCGGCTGTCGCCCTGGGCACGAGCGGTTCGGCGCGATCTCAAGGGCGCGCGGACGATCGACATTCTCGCGGCCTATTTCTTTCCCAGCCCGGCGATGCTGCTGCGTCTGGGCCGCGCGGCGCGACGGGGCGGACGGGTTCGGGTGGTCGTGCCGTCGATCACGGACAATTATCTGACGCTGCACGCGGCGCGCTTCACTTATCGCGGATTGTTGCGACGCGGGGTGCGGGTGTTCGAATATCTGCCCACGAAGCTGCATACCAAATTGTTCGTCATCGACGACAAGGTGCAGATCGGGTCGGCGAATTTCGACATGCGCAGCCTGTTCCTCAACCTGGAGGTGATGCTGCGGATCGACGATGCGGAGTTTGCGCGTCATGTCCGCGCCTATGTCGATGCGGAAGTGAGCCGATCGCTGGAAGTGACGCGCGAGCTGCACCGCCAGCGCACCGGTCTATGGACGCGGATCGTTCAGGCGGCGACCTATTTCGTCGTCGGCGTGATCGACTATCGGGTGACCCGATCGCTCAATATCACGACGAAGGACTGACCCCGGACGCACCTGCGCCCGGGGCCCGTCGCCTTACTTGACCGCAGCAAGGTCCTTTTCGGTCTTGGCGAGCACTTCGGGCGTCAGCTTGTCGGCGGCATAGGCCTTGAGCTGGTTGAGGCTCATGCCCTTGAACATGTCGTAGCTCTCGTGCGTCGACAGGCCGGGCAGGTTCGCTTCGAGCGCAGCCTTGGCCTTTTCGTCGGCGACGATGTCCTGGATCGGCGTGTCGAGGTTGAACTTCGCGGCGGTCACGGCAGGCGCGGCGACATCCTGCGCGAACGAAACGGGGGCGAGCGGCAGGGTCGACAGCGCGACGGCAAGCAACAGGGTCTTCATCGAATACATCCTCCCACGGAGCGCGCGAATCGCGTCCGGCCGATCCGGCGGGTTGACGCTAGCGTGAAGTCGCGGTCGGAGCGAGAGGGATTGGCGGAACCGTCGGGCTTGCGCCATGTTGAGCGCCCATGCGCGCCTTTGCCGACCTTCTCGACCGGCTGATCTACACACGGTCGCGCAATGCCAAGTTGCGGCTGATCGGCGCGTGGCTGCGCGAGACCCCCGATCCCGATCGTGGCTGGGGACTGGCGGCGCTGACCGGCACGCTCGACCTGCCCGCGGTGAAGCCGGCGACGATCCGGGCATTGGTGGGCGAGCGGGTCGACCCGGTGCTGTTCCAGCTGAGCCGCGATTTCGTGGGCGATACCGCCGAGACGGTCGCGCTGATCTGGCCCGAGCCCCTCACGCCGCCGCCCGAGGCGGAGCCGCTTACGCTGGGCGCGGTGGTCGACCGGCTCGCCAGCCTGTCGCGATCGGATGCGCCCGCCGCGCTCGGCGCGATGCTCGACCGGCTGGCGGCGGACGAGCGCTACGCGCTGCTCAAGCTCGCCACCGGCGGCCTGCGCGTCGGCGTGTCGGCGCGGCTCGCCAAGACCGCATTCGCCGAGGCGTTCGGGGTCGATGTCGATGCGGTGGAGGAAGTGTGGCACGGCCTGACCCCGCCCTATGCGCCGCTGTTCGACTGGGGCGAGGGGCGCGGGCCGCAGCCCACCACGCTGGACGTGCCGGTGTTCCGCCCGTTCATGCTCGCGCATCCGCTGGAGGAGACGCAGGTCGATCTCACGGACTATGCGGCCGAGTGGAAATGGGACGGCATCCGCGTCCAGATCGTCCATGTCGCGGGCGAAACGCGGCTGTTCAGCCGCGCCGGGGACGACATCACCGGCAGCTTTCCCGATGTCGCCTCGGCCTTTGCGACACCGGGCGTGCTCGACGGCGAATTGCTGGTGCGCGGCGACGCGCAGGGGGGCGAGGCGGGGAGCTTCAATGCGCTGCAGCAGCGGCTGGGCCGGAAGGTCGTGTCGGCAAAGACGCTCGCCGAATTTCCGGCATTCGTGCGGCTCTACGACCTGTTGTTCGACGGGACGGAGGATCTGCGCGAATTGCCCTGGCATGCGCGTCGCGCGCGGCTGGAAGCCTTTGCCGCGCGGCTCGACGCCGAACGGTTCGACGTTTCCGCGCTGATCGACGCCAAGGATTTCGCCGCACTGGAGGAATTGCGCGCGGGTGCGCGCGATGCCGCGATCGAGGGGGTGATGCTCAAGCGGCGCGACTCCCCCTATGTTGCTGGGCGCCGCGTCGGGCTGTGGTACAAATGGAAGCGCGACCCGCTCAATGCCGATTGCGTGCTGATGTACGCCCAGCGCGGCAGCGGGAAGCGATCGTCTTTTTATTCCGATTACACGTTCGGCGCGTGGACCGAATCCGGCGAGCTGCTCCCGGTGGGCAAGGCCTATTTTGGCTTCACCGACGAAGAGCTTAAATGGCTCGATCGCTTCGTGCGCAACCATACCACCGCGCGGTTCGGCCCGGTGCGCGAGGTGGAGAAGACGCTGGTGCTGGAGGTCGCGTTCGATTCGATCCATGCGTCGAAGCGGCATAAATCGGGACTGGCGATGCGGTTTCCGCGGATCTCGCGAATCCGCACCGACAAGCCCGCGAACGAGGCCGATACGATCGCCGGGCTGGAGCGGCTGGTCACCTAGGGACGTTCGCCTCGAGCTCGTCGAGCCACGGCGTCGCCACCCCGTCCGACGGCGCGCGCCAGTCACCGCGCGGAGACAGCGCGCCGCCCGCGGACACTTTGGGCCCGTTGGGGATCGCGCTGCGCTTGAACTGGCTCTGCGCGAAGAAGCGGATCAGGAATCTCTCCAGCCAGTGGCGGATCGTGGGAAGATCATAGGCGACGCGTTGATGCGGCGGCACGCCCAGCGGCCAGTCGCCCGCGTCCGCATCCTTCCACGCATGCCAGGCGAGAAACGCGATCTTCGATGGCGCGAGCCCGTGACGCACGACATAGTGCACGAAGAAATCGTTGAGCGCGTATGGCCCGATCTTCGCCTCCGTACTCTGCATCGCGCCCGTGGCGTCGGCGGGAACAAGCTCGGGTGAAATTTCCTGCGCCAGGATCGCGTCGAGCACCGCATCGGTGTCCGCGTCGAACTGGTTGGTCGCGATGCACCAGCGGATCAGGAACTGGATCAGCGTCTTGGGCACGCCGGCGTTCACCGCATAATGCGACATCTGGTCGCCGACGCCATAGGTGCACCAGCCAAGCGCGAGTTCGCTGAGGTCCCCGGTGCCGACCACGAATCCGCCGCGCTGGTTGGCGAGGCGGAAGAGATAGTCGGTGCGCAGCCCCGCCTGCACATTCTCGAACGTCACGTCATAGACCGGTTCGCCGTCGGCATAGGGGTGACCCATGTCGGTCAGCATCTGCCGCGCGGCGGGGCGGATATCGAGTTCCTCCGCCGTGATGCCGAGCGCCTTCATCAGCGCCCAGGCATTGCCCTTGCTGCCTTCGCCGGTAGCGAAGCCGGGCATGGTGAAGCCGAGAATGTCGCTGCGCGGGCGGCCGAGCCGGTCCATCACCTTCGCCGCGACGATCAGCGCATGGGTGGAGTCGAGCCCACCCGAGACGCCGATGACCAGCTTGGACCCGCCGGTCGACACCATCCGCTTGCGCAGCCCCTCGACCTGGATGTTGAAGGCTTCGTAGCAGTCCTCGTCCAGCTTCTCGGCCGTGTCGGGGACGAAGGGGAAGCGGCGGATCGCGCGGTGCAGGCCGATGTCGTCGAAGCCCGGCGCATGCTCGAACGCGATGCGGCGAAAACGCTGTTCGGGATGGCCGGCGGCGGCGGCATTGTCGTTGAACGTGCCGAAGCGCATCCGCTCCTGCCGCAGCCGCGCGACGTCGATGTCGGCCGTGATCAGCTCGTCCTCCAGGTCGAACCGCCCCGACGCCGCGAGCAATTCGCCAAGCTCGTAGATCAGGCTCTGCCCGTCCCAGGCAAGGTCGGTGGTGCTTTCGCCCGGCCCGGAGGCGGAGAAAACATAGGCCGACGCGGTGCGGCTCGACTGCGCCGCGCACAGCATCGCCCGCTCGCGCGCCTTGCCGATGACAATGTTGCTGGCGGAGAGGTTGCACAGGATCGTCGCCCCGGCGAGCGCGCCGAAGGTGGAGGGCGGGAGCGGCCCCCAGAAGTCCTCGCAAATCTCGGCATGGAACACGAAATCGGGCAGGTCGCTGGCAGCGAAGATCAGGTCGGTGCCGAATGGCGCGGTTTGGCCGGCAATGTCGATCGTCCCGGACAGGCCGATGCCCGATGCGAACCAGCGCTTCTCATAATATTCGCGGTAATTGGGGAAATAGCTTTTGGGCACGACGCCCAGCACGCGGCCCCGCGCGATCACCACCGCGCAATTATACAGCCGTCCGCTGCGCTCCAGCGCCGCCCCAACGAGCAGCACGGGCTTGAGCTTCGCGCTCGCCGCGATCAGTTCGGCCAGGCCCTGTTGCGTCGCACGCAGCACCGCGTCCTGAAGATGGAGATCGTCGATCGCATAGCCGGTGATGCCGAGTTCGGGAAACAGCAGCAGGTCCGCGCCCGCCGCGTCACCCTGCTTCGCCAGCGCGATGTGCGAAGCCGTGTTGGCGGCGATGTCGCCCGCGCTTGCGCTGGGGGTGCAGGCGCCGACGCGCACCATCCCGTGCGCGTGGATCGAATGGAACCGCTGCTTCGCCACTAGCCAATTGCCTCGCCGATCATCTCCAACGCCACGCGCATACAGGCAATCCGGGTCGCTCCGCGACCAATATCGCCAAAATGTTCTTCGCGGTGCGCGGTCGGGCGATGTCGGCGCGCGCAGGCGAAATGGACCAGGCCCGGTTCGTCATCCGCCCCGCCCGGTCCGGCAAAGCCGGTGATCGCCAGCGCGATATCGGCGTGGCTCGCGCCGAGCGCGCCGTCGGCCATCGCCACCGCCACGTCGCGGCTCACCGCGCCGCAGCGCTCGACCGTGTCGCGCGCGACGTGAAGCAGTTCACATTTGGCGTCCTTCGAATAGACGATGAAGCCGCGTTCGAACGTCGAACTGACCCCTTCGACGTCGGTCAGTAGGGACGCGAGCATGCCGCCGGTGCAGCTTTCGGCGGTGGCAAGGCTGAGCTTCGCGGCGCAGGCGGCCTCCAGCACCGTGCGGGCGGCGCGATCGACATCGTCGGGCAGCGCCGGTTCGAGCGTTTCGGTCATGCGAATCAATCCGACAGGGTTAGCCTCGCCCGGTGAACGCCGGTCGAGCGCTTCCGCTCCCTGTCGCGCGGTGCGTTACGCCTTGGCGGCGTAGATCATGCGGCCTTCGCCGAGCATCGCGAACAACGTGTCGAGATCGCGTTCGCCCACTGCGAAGCATCCCTGGCTGCGGCCAAGCTTGCCGTGCTTGGCGATCATGTCGGGGTTCGAATACCAGGCGCCGTGCACGACGATCGCGCGGTCGAGCGCGTTGCAGTTGGTGGGATCGAGCCCGATCAGCCGCTGGGACAGCTGGTGCTTGCCGACATAATAGTTGGCGGCGAGGAACGCGCCCTCGCACGTCGCTTCCGAATTCACCTCGTTCGAGAAGCGCTGGAGCATGCCGGTATGATCCGGGTCCGATCCGATGCCGTGCGAGACGAGCATCGAGCGCGTGGCGCCGCCCTGGAGATCGACGAAGTGGAAGCGCAGCCGCGACGAGGGCAGCGAGAAATCGGCGATCGCGATCCGATCCTGCTGGCGGATGCGATCGGAATGCCGCTGGAGCGCCGCGACCGCACGCTCGAACAATTCCGGGCGAATGTTGCGCGGCGCGCTCGCGACCGTGCGCGGTGCGGCGGGCACCGGCGTCGCGACGGGCGGCGCCTCGGGTGCTGGCGCGGGGAGGGCGGCCGTGGTGACAGTGCGCGAGGCGCAGCCATAGAGCAGACCCGTGCCCGCGATCACGCCAGCGTTCTTAAGGAATGCGCGGCGCGACGCCGCGGCTTCGATCATCTGTTTCATGCGTCCTCTGTGCCCCCACAAACTCCGCTTCCGAACCTGTACTATAGCAAAGGCCGGCACCGATTCGTCCTAACGGAGTGCAAGGTTCCCTTCGATTCGGCGCAGACTCCGCGCGGCTTGTCGCCAGCCGCCGCGCCTCGGCATGCCATTGCGGCGGCGATCGGTACGCAATCGTCCGCCGCGATTTTCGCTTTGCGGCGCGAAAACCACGTGGCAACACCTTGCCACGACCCGCGTTAACCATACATGCCGGCATGGTCGCCGGTGTGGCAGTGGAGGGCAATAGATGGGGTCTGCGACCATGCGGGCAATCGTGACGGCGGCTATCACAACCGCGCTCTGCTGGTCCGCTCCGGCCGCGGCGCAGCAGGTGTCGGCGACCGGTGCCGAGGAAATCCTGCTCCGTAACGGTCAATGGACCTGGCTCGAGGATGCCGCCTATCAGCGCGCGGGCGGGGCGTCGGGCGTGACGATCCTTGTCAGCCTTCCGGGCCAGGTCGCTTATGTCTATCGCGACGGCATCCTGATCGCGGCTTCGACGGTGTCGACCGGCAAGAAGGGCAAGGGCACCCCGGCGGGCGAGTTCACCATTCTGCAAAAGCGCGTCCATCACCGCTCGAACCTCTACAGCAATGCGCCGATGCCGTTCATGCAGCGGCTGACCTGGGACGGTATCGCGCTGCACGCGGGGAGCCTGCCGGGCTATCCGGCGTCGCATGGCTGCATCCGCTTCCCGCGCGAGTTCGCCAAGCGGCTTTACGAGATCACCGAACTGGGTACTGCGGTATCGGTGGTCGGCTATGAGATCGAGGATCCGCGCGTTCGGCGCGGGGTCCCGCGCCTCGTTCCCGAGCAGGTGGCGAAGCGGCCTGATGCCCCGTTCCTGCGTGCCGACTTCGCCGCGTTCCGCACCGGTGCGTTCGACGTCGTCACGGCGAGCAACGACGTCATCATCCCGGCGATCGCCACCCAGTCGGTCTCGCCCGAAGGCGTGGTCTTCGCGCCGATGGAGGCGGTGGTGCAGAAGGTACCCAAGCGGCGGCGGCGCTAGCTCGCCCGACCGGGCGGTGAGGTTTCAGCGCGGGCGCGTCCATAGCGTTGTGGGGCGCGGGGCGGGCTTGTAGAGCTGGCGCCGGATCGACGCCTGCCCCAGCGCGCGCGCGATCCAGCCGATCTTCTGCGCCGTGCTCGTGCTCGCGCGGTGGTCCCAGGCGTGATCGCCGCGCGCCATCACCTCGCGCGCGATGCCGCCATAGATGCCCGCCGCCGCCAGCACGGCCCAGGCCGAGCGGAATCCCAGCGCGGGGGTGCCGAGGCGCGCGCTCTCCTCATGCGCCTGCGCAAATTCGCCGAGCCAGCGCGCCATCACGGTGAGGCGGGAGCGGAACGGCGGCTTCATGTGCTGGCCCGGCGGGATGTCCATCTCGACCAGCCAGTCGATCGGCAGGTAACAGCGGCCGATGCGGTCGTCCGCCTCGATATCGCGCGCGATATTGGCGAGCTGGAAGGCGAGGCCGAGGTCGCAGGCGCGGTCGAGCGTCGCCTGATCGTCGGGTTCGACGCCCATCACCACCGCCATCATGCAGCCGACCGCGCCGGCGACATGATAGCAATATTGCATCAGGTCGTTCTCGGAGCGCGGGAACCAGCCCTTTGCGTCGAGCGCAAACCCCGCGATCAGGTCATGCGCGAAGCGATGCGGCATCCGCGTTTCCTCGACCACGATGCGCAGCGCGTCGAACGGCATCTCGCCGGTCCACTCGCCTGCGAGCGCGCGGTCGGTGAGCGTGCGGATGCGCGCCAGCGCCGCCGCCGGGTCGGCCACCACGCTTGCGTCATGGCCCAGTTCCTGCCCGTCGGCGATATCGTCGCAGGCGCGGCACCAGGCGTAGAGCAGCCAGGCGCGCTCGCGCGTGACGGGATCGAACAATTTGCTGGCCGCAGCAAAGCTCTTCGAACCCCTGGCGATGCTGTCGCGCGCCGCGGCCACGACGGCATCGCGGCTGGGCGCCGGGAGCGTCACAGGTCGCGACTGCCGATCTGGCCGATCGTCGTGGCCGGCACATGCGCCGCCATCTTGTCAAGCAGACCGTCGAGCCGGTCGTCGATGATCAGGATCGACCGGTGTTGCGGGCGCAGGAAACCGACCTCGCCCATCTTGCCGACGAATTCGATCAGCCCGTCATAATAGCCTGCGACGTTGAGCAGTCCGACCGGCTTGGCGTGGTAGCCGATCTGCGCCCAGCTCATCGCCTCCCACAATTCGTCCATCGTGCCGGTGCCGCCGGGGAGGGTGATGAAGCCGTCGGACAGGTCGGTAAACGCCTGTTTGCGCTCGTGCATCGTGCGCACAACGTGCAGCTCGGTACAGCCGCGGTGCGCCACCTCGGCATCGACCAGCGCCTGCGGGATCACCCCGATCACCTCGCCGCCCGCGTCCAGCGCGCTGTCGGCGATCGCACCCATCAACCCCAGCCGCCCGCCGCCATAGACGACGCCGATGCCGCGTTCGGCGAGCGTCCGGCCGACGAAGCGCGCGTTTTCGATATAGACCGGGTCCGCCGGGGTGGCGGATCCGCAATAGATGGCGAGGCGCTTCACGGGTTGGTCTGCTCCAGCATCAGCGCGGCGGTGGCCTTGGCGCTGCCAACCACGCCGGGAATGCCGGCGCCGGGATGCGTGCCGGCGCCGACAAAGTACATATTCTCGATCGAATCGTCGCGATTATGCGCGCGGAAATAGGCGCTCTGCGTCAGGATCGGCTCCAGGCTGAACGCGCTGCCCAGATGCGCGGCGAGATCGTGCTGGAAATCGGTCGGGGCATAGCTGAACTTGGTGACGATGCGATCGTGGATGTCGGGGATCAGGCGGCGGCCGACCTCGTCGAGGATGCGCTTTTCCAGAATCGGGCGCACCTCGTCCCAGTCGACCGGCGACTTGCCCATGTGCGGTACCGGGGCGAGCGCGTAGAAGGTCGAATGCCCCTCCGGCGCCATCGACGGGTCGGTAACGGTCGGGTGGTGCAGGTAGAGCGAGAAATCCTCGCTCAGCACGCCATGGTCGTAGATGTCGGCGAGCAGCCCCTTATAGCGCGGGCCGAACAGGATCATGTGGTGCGGGATGCCGGGCCAGGTGCCCTTGATGCCGAAATGCACGACGAACAGCGACGGCGAGAAGCGCTTGCGCTCCAGCTTTGCCGCCGTCCGCTGCGCGCTGCGCGATCCCTTGAGCAGGTCGCGATAGCTGTGGACGATATCGGCGTTGCTCGCGACCGCATCGACTTCGAACCGCGCACCAGATTTGGTGCGCACCGCCGTGGCGCGCTCGCCCAGCGTCTCGATCTCTTCGACCGCGTCGCCCAGCACCAGCTTGCCCCCCAGCCGCTCGAAGTGGCGCACCAGGCCGGCGACCAGCCGATTGGTGCCGCCCATCGCGAACCACACGCCGCCGTCGCGCTCGAGCTTGTGGATCAGCGCATAGATGGCGCTGGTCGTCATCGGGTTGCCGCCGACCAGCAGCGTGTGGAACGACAGCGCCTCGCGCAGCTTCTCGTTCTTCACGAAGGTCGAGACCATCGAATAGACGCTGCGCCACGCCTGATATTTCATCAGCGCGGGGGCCGCCTTCACCATCGACCCGAAGTCGAGGAACGCGACATGGCCGAGCTTCTCATAGCCCTCGCGGTACACGCCGGCGGAATAGTCGAGGAAGCGGCGATAGCCAGCGATGTCGGCGGGATCGAGCTTGGCGATCTCGGCCGTCAGGATGCTGTCGTCGTTGGTGTAGTCGAAATTCGTCCCGTCCGGCCAGTTAAGCCGGTAAAAGGGCGAGACGGGGACCAGCGTGACGTCGTCCGCCATGCGGTGGCCCGAGAGCGACCATAGCTCCTCAAGCGCCTCGGGCGCGGTGATGACGGTGGGGCCGGCGTCGAAGACGAAGCCGTCCTTTTCCCAGTAATAGCCGCGCCCGCCGGGCTTGTCGCGCGCCTCGATCACGACCGTCTCGACGCCCGCCGATTGCAGACGGATGGCCAGCGCCAGACCGCCGAACCCCGCGCCGATTACCGCTGCCCGTTTCATCGCGTTGTTCCCCTGATCGCGCCCAAGGCGCGCTTGATCGGCACCGGCGGCTTGCCGGCGAGCACCCGTGCCCGGTCGAACAGGCTGGATTGACCGGCATAGAAGCGGGCGATCAATCCCGCGTCCAGCCGGTAAAAGCGTTCGAGAATGCGATAGCGCTCGCCCGGCTCGGCGGCGCGGAACAGCATCGCCGAGAGCATGCGGTAATAGCTGCGCTGGCGCCACGTCTTGCGCGCATGGCCGTGGGTGAGCGCATGCAGCGCCGTGCCGGACAGGTCGCGGCTGTTGCCGATCAGCGCGGCAAGGCGGACCGCATCGGGCAGCGAATAGCCGGTGAGCGGATGGAACAGGCCGGCGCGCACTCCGCCCTTGGCGACGCGATTGCCGCCCGATTTCCAATATTCCTCGAAATCCCCGCCCATCGCGACCGGAAGCGATCCCGCTTCCTCGCGCGTCACGCCCTCGACCGCGATGCCGCGCGCCTGCGCCCAGGCGTCGATCCGCTTGGCTGCCGCCGCCGCGTCGATTTCGGGCGTGTCGCTATAATAGGTGTCCTCAAGGAACAGCCGCGTCGCTGCGAACGGCAGCGCATACATGAAGCGATAGCCGTCGATCTGTGCGACGGTCGCGTCCATCACCACCGGGCGCTTGAGCGCATGGGGTTCGCTCAGCGCCAGTTCGCGCCCGAAGAATTTCTGCCAGCCAAGGTCGAGCTTGGACAGGTCGCCGGGACCGCGGCAATCGATCACGCCACCCGCCTCGACCCGGTCGCCATCGGCCAGCACGACCGCGCGCGCGCTGGCACCCAATACCTTGCGCCGGGTCATCACCGCGCTTTCGGGCATGGCTGCGCGGACGACCTGATCGAAGCGTTCGGATTCGATCGAATAATAGGGCGCCTTCAGCGTGCGCGCGTGCGCCGGGAAATGCACGTCGTAGCTGGTCCAGCCATAGGAGATCAGCGGTGCGACCAGCCAGCGATCGGCGGGCGCCACGTCCGTCGCGAAGAACGACCAGAGGTGGTTCCCGCCGATTGACCCCGACCCTTCGATCAGGCGGATGTCGAGCGTAGGATGTTTGCGGCGCAGCGCGAGCGCGATCAGGCCGCCGGCGAGACCGCCTCCGACAATGGCGACGTCGCAATGGATGATCGCTGGCATCGCCGCCGCCTAGCGGATCGCCGGGACCGGTGGAAGCCCCGCTCATGGCGGTCACGAACCTTTCCGCCGCAGCGATGCGTTCGGCCCCACGTAACGGAGGACAGGCGATGCGAACGGCAATCGTGACGGGCGGTGCGCAGGGGATCGGGCGCGGGGTGGTCGAGCGGCTGCTCGGCGAAGGCTGGGGCGTGATGGCGATCGATCGGGACGCCGTCGCGCTGCGCGAGCTGGCGCAGGCGCATGCGCCGCGTCCGCTGCTGACCCATGTGACCGATGTCGGGGACGAGGATGCGGTCAGGCAGGCGTTCGCGGCCTTTGCATCGTGGTGCAAGGAGATCGGCGCCGACGGACTCGACCTGCTGGTCAGCAATGCCGGGATCGCCGATCCGGTGAGCGGCCCGATCGAGAAGCTGAGCCTGTCCGACTGGCGCAAATGGCAGGACAGCCACCTGACCGGCGCATTCCTGATGACGCGCGGCGCGGTGCCGCTGCTCCGTCCGCGCCGGGGGTCGATCATCCTGATGGCCTCGACCCGCGCCTTCCAGTCCGAACCCGAGTGCGAAGCCTATGCCGCCGCCAAGGGCGGGCTGGTCGCGCTGACCCATGCGCTGGCGGTGAGCCTTGGGCCCGATATCCGCGCCAACGCGATCTGCCCCGGCTGGATCGAAACCGCGCAATGGCAAAAATCCTCGCAGCGCGCGGAACCCGAGCATCGCGAGATCGACCGTGCCCAGCACCCCGCGGGGCGCATCGGCACGCCGGACGACATTGCCGATGCGGTGCTGTTCCTTGCCGACCATGCCGGGTTCGTCACCGGGCAGGCGCTGGTCGTCGATGGCGGGATGAGCCGCAGGATGATCTATGCCGATTAGTCACAGAAACCCGCAAAGCGGCCCTTGACCGCGAGTCGGGCGTCATGCTGTCATAGTGATGTCACGGCTGGCGGCGAATGAACCGGGGTCGCGACCGACGAGCGGCAAGAGAGGGGGACCATGTACCATCCCGATCTGATCCGACATCCGGAAGGATGCCCGGCGCTCGTGCTCAATGCCGATTATACGCCGCTCTCTTACTATCCCTTGAGCGTGTGGCCGTGGCAGACCGCGATCAAGGCGGTGTTCCTCGACCGCGTCGACATCGTCAGCCATTACGAGCGCGAGGTGCGCAGCCCGACCGCGCGCATCAAGCTGCCCAGCGTCATCGCGCTCAAGCAATATGTGAAGCCGTCGCAATTCCCGGCCTTCACCCGCTTCAACCTGTTCCTGCGCGACAAGTTCGAATGCCAATATTGCGGGAGCCATCGCGACCTGACTTTCGACCATGTCATCCCGCGCGCGCAGGGCGGGCGCACCACCTGGGAGAATGTCGCCACCGCCTGTGCGCCGTGCAACCTGAAGAAAGGCGGCCGGACGCCGAAACAGGCGGCGATGCCGCTGTTCATGCCGCCGATCCGCCCGACCAGCTGGCAATTGCAGGAACATGGCCGGCGCTTTCCGCCCAATTATCTCCACGATACCTGGCGCGACTGGCTCTATTGGGATGTCGAGCTGGAGGCATAGCGCCTCCGCCCTAGCTACGCTTCGTCAGGCGCGATAGGCGCCGACTCCCTCGCCAAGATGGACGTTGTTCGCCTCGCGCTCGCGCGCCGCCTGGTCGTCGTACAGGAAGGGAAGAAAGGCGTAGCGGCGCCCGCTGGTCACGGGACGGACGGCGTGAAGCAGCGAGCAGGAGAAGACGGCGGCCGCCCCGGGTGGCATGCGGAACCCGCGCGGGCCATATTCGGGGAACCACAATTCGCCGCCCTCGAATTCGGCGTTGAGGTTGACCGATACGGCGAAGCGACGATGCGCAGTGCCGCGCGTTGTATTGTCGCGATGCGGCTGGAAATGTCCGCGCTCGTCCGCGCCGTAGCAGGCGACGAGGTAGCGTTCCATCCGCGTCACCCGAAACTGATGCACGCGCGCGATTTCCGGCACGACACGCCGCCGGATGCGCGCTTGGAGCGCGTCGATCATCGTCCGGTCGGTGATGTCGTGGTCGCGCCGCCGCTTGTGCGCGGGATCGTTGATCAGCACCGTCTTCCCGTCGACCTCGCGCATGAAGCCGGAGGGCGCGCCGCCACTGGCGTCGTAGCGGGCGATCAGTTCGGCGCAGAGCCCGGGTTCGAACACGTTCGGCAGCACGATGATCGGCGCCTGCAGCTCGAATCCGGCGAAGCGTTCGGGCGGCGGAAGCGTGTCGAGATAGGCGATCAGTGCGGCGATATCGCTCCGGTCGGGTGCAAAGGGAAGGACGCGCAGGACGCGCAGCGTGGGGTCGAGCACCACCCAGATGCGCCGGATTTCGACCCCGGCGTCGCCTGGGTCATCATGCTCGATCGCGCCAAAGAGCCGCGCCACCACGCGGTCGAAGTCCCAGAACAGGCGATAGCCGGGAATTCTCTCGTCGAGCCGTGCCGATGCTTCGTCCGCCGGATCGTTGCTGACCGCGAAGAACGCGGCATGCCGGTCGTCGAACAGGTCGCTGCGCGCGCGTACCGCGGCGATTGCCTGCTGTGCGTGATCGTCCCCGGCCGATCCCAGAAAGGCCAGGACAAGGTAGCGCCCCGCCGCGGTGTCAAACGAATAGGCCGGGTTGCCGCCGGAACGCTGGCGAAATCGCGGCGCAGGATCGCCGGGCGTGAGCAGTATATGGGCCATCGCGACGATCCTGTACCAAATGACGGGATTGCGAAACCACAAGTCGCGCGTCGCAGATTCGACCAGCCGGGAAATTGTTGGTTGCGAATGGCTTGCGGCATGTTCAGAAGCTGTTGTCTGTAGTTGCGCGGGGGGCTGGGTTGCGCATCGGTCGTTTCACCGTCGAGCCGGACGGACCGCTGTTCGTGGTCGCGGGGCCGTGCGTGATCGAGGGCATCGACCACGCGCTGGGCGTGGCATCGGAACTGGCCCGGATCGCCGATCGCCTGAACCTGCCGCTCGTCTTCAAGAGCAGCTTCGACAAGGCGAATCGCACGTCGGGCGACAGCCCGCGCGGCCCGGGCATGGACGACGGGCTGGCTATCCTCGCGCGCGTCAAAGCGGAGACCGACTTGCCCGTGCTGACCGATGTCCATGAGACGATCCAGGTGCAGGCGGTGGCAGAGGTCGTCGACATCCTCCAGATTCCGGCCTTCCTCTCCCGCCAGACCGACCTGCTCCAGAAAGCGGCAGCGACCGGGCGCATCGTCAATATCAAGAAGGGCCAGTTCATGGCCGCTGACGACATGCTCCACGCCGCCGCAAAGGCCGGGAGTGTGCTGCCGGCCGGCCGCGAGCTGCGCGACCAGGTGATCCTGACCGAACGCGGATCGACGTTCGGCTATCACGATCTGGTGGTCGATATGCGCAGCCTGGGGAAGATGCGGGCAAGCGGCATGCCCACGCTGTTCGATGCATCGCATTCGGTGCAGAGTCCGGGCGGCGCGAACGGGCGTTCGGGGGGCGCGCGCGAGTGGATACCGTTGCTGTCGCGCGCGGCGGCGGCAGCGGGGATTTCGGGGCTGTTCGTGGAAACCCACCCGGACCCCGATCGCGCCTGGTCCGACAGCGCGACCGTGTGGCCGCTGGACCGGCTGGAGCCGTTGCTGGCTGATGTCGTCCGGATCCACGATCTGGTGCGTGAGGGCAGGATGACGCGCACAGACGGGCGGCCGCATTGCGATGGCTAGCGCGGCGCTCGACCGGGCGGACGACAGCGCCCCCGTTCCGGTCGCCGGGTCGCACACCGGCGCGGTTTCGGTGCACGCCAAACGGCATTTCCTGTTTCTGCAGGGGTTGCCCGGTCCGTTCTTCCGCCGGCTGGGGGCGGCGCTCCGCGCACGCGGCGCGCGGGTCTCGCGCGTCAACTTCAACGGTGGCGACGTGGTCGATTGGTTCGGTCAAGGGGCGCGCAGTTATCGCGGGTCGCTGGCGCAATGGCCGGAGTGGCTCGACCGGTTCGTCGCAAGCCATGGCGTCACCGACATCGTCGTGTTCGGCGATCTGCGTCCGATCCACCGCGAGGCGCGCATCCTGGCGAACCGGCTGGGCCTCCAGTTCTTCGCGTTCGAGGAAGGGTATCTGCGTCCCAATCACGTGACGCTGGAGCGGGGCGGGGTGAACGGTCACTCCTCGTTTCCGCGCTCGCTGCGCGCGGCGCACATGCTTGCCGCATCGACGCTCGGGCGGGAGGAAGAAATCCCGGTCGAAAACTCCTTCCCCCGGCGGGCGAGGCAGTCGGCGCTCTATTATGCGGCTACCCAGTGTGCCGCGGCCTTTTTTCCGGAATATCGCACTCATCGGCACGCGTCGCCGGTTCGCGAAGGCAAAGCATGGCTGCGACGTCTCTGGCGGCGCCGGCGGGAGCGGCGGGACAGCCTGGACGCGATGCTGTCGCTGGCGGGGCGCCCCTTCTTCCTGTTTCCGCTGCAGCTGGAGGGGGACGCACAGATCCGCTTCCATTCACCCTTCGAATCGATGCGCGATGCGCTCGAACGCGTTCTCACCTCGTTCCGTACCGCACCCGAGGGGGTGTCGTTGCTGGTCAAGCAGCATCCGCTCGATCCCGATGTCGACAACTGGCGCCGGATCGTTTCCGACGCCGTCGCAGAACTCGGCCTGACGGGTCGGGTCGTCTTCGTCGAACGCTATGACCTTGCCCCGTTGCTTGAGGTTGCACGCGGCATCGTCACGGTGAACAGCAGCGTGGGGCCGCTCGCGCTGGCGGCTGGGGTGCCGGTCAACACGATGGGGACCGCGATCTACGACATGCCCGGCGTGACCGCGGACATGCCGCTGGACGATTTCTGGCATGCGCCACCACCCGTCGATCCCGACAATTTCGCGCTGTTTTGCCGCGCGTTGCGCGCCAAATGCCTGGTCAATGGTGGCTTTCATGGCGGCGCGGCGCTCGACCTGCTGGTCAGGTCGTCGGTCGCGCGGCTGATGGGCGGATGAACGTGCCCGTCGCCCTGGCCCGGCCACGCGAGGATGCGGTAGCCGACCGGTGGATCACGCTGGACGTGAGCCGATTGCTGTCGCGCGCCCGGCATCGCACGCCGACGGGTATCGATCGCGTCGAGCTGGCCTATGCCCGGGCGCTGCTGGACGCGAAGGACCGCCGCGTGCGATTCGCGGCATGGGTACCGGGGCTGGGGCTGCTCGCCTATCGGCGCAGCGCGCTGAGGCGCTACATCGCTGCGCTCGAGCGGCGGTGGGGTACGGGCGGGACGGCGGGGTATCCTGCCGCCATGCGTGCCTGGTCGGGAGTCATGCCGATCCCCGCGCGCGCCGATGGGCTGCATCTGATCGTGTCGCATCAGCACCTCGACCGGCTGCATCGCAGGGGGCGTCGCGCCGAGCGGCTGTGCGTCTATCTGCACGACGCGATCCCCAGCGAGTATCCCGAATATGCGCGGCCAGGCGGCGCGGAGCGGCATCGGCGCCGCTTGCGCAACAGCGTCGCGATCGCCGACGCGATCCTCGTCAATTCACATAGCACCGCCCGCTCGGTCGAAACCTATATGGCCGAGATCGGTCGCCGCCCGGAGATGCTGGTCGCGCCGCTCGGGATCGAATCCGCATTCGTGGCGGACCGCGGCGCGGACGCAGGCGACGCTGAGCCGCCCTATTTCGTGTGTGTGGGCACGATCGAGCCGCGCAAGAATCACCTGCTCCTGCTTCAGCTGTGGCGGGCGCTGGCCGAGCGTTTGGGTGATGCGACGCCGCGGCTGATTCTCGCCGGGCGCCGTGGGTGGGAGAATGAGAATATCGTCGATCTGCTCGAACGCTGCCCCGCACTGCAGGGCAAGGTGACAGAGGCGGGACGGATCGGCGATCGCGCACTGGCGCGGCTGCTGGCAGATGCGCGCGCGGTGCTGATGCCGAGCTTTGCCGAGGGGTTCGGTCTGCCGGTCGCCGAAGCGCTCGCGGCGGGCGTTCCCGTGATCGCCAGCGACATTCCCGTGTTGCGCGAGACGGGGGGCGAGGTTCCCGACTATATCGACCCGCTCGACGGCCCGGGCTGGAGCCGCGCCGTGCTCGACTACGCAGAGCCGCAATCGCCGATGCGCGCCGCGCAGATCGCGCGCATGCGGGGCTGGCGCGCGCCGACATGGGACGCGCATTTCCGCAACGTCCTGTCATTTCTGGACGCACTGTGAGCGCCGCGCCGCGCCACCCATCGCTGCGCAGCGCGCTGCGCGTGCAGGGCAATGTCATCGGCGCGCTGATCCTGCGCGAACTGCACACGCGCTTCGGGCGCGAGAATATCGGGTATCTGTGGCTGTTCGCCGAGCCGATGCTGCTCGCCGTGGCGGTGGCGCTGCTCCACAGCAATCACGAGCTGCCGATCGCCGGGGGGATCCGGCCGATCCCATTCGCCATTGCCGGCTATGGGCTGTTCATCATGTTCCGGTCGGTGGTCTCGCGCGCGGAGACGGTTCTGGAGGCGAACAGGCCGCTGCTGCATCACCGACCGGTGACGATCACCGACATGCTGATCGCACGCATGGCGCTGGAGGCGGTCAGCACCATCGTGATGCTAGCGCTGTTGCTCGGGGCGGCCTGGCTGCTCGGCTATGCCGATCCGATTGCCCGCCCGGAAGCGTTCGCCGGAGCGGTCGCATTGATGTGCTGGTTCTCGTTCGGCCTGTCGATGATCGTCACCACCGCCTCGCACCAGTCGCCGATGGTGGGTCGGCTCGTTCACCCGCTGCTCTATCTCTCGATGCCCTTGTCGGGCGCGTTCTTCGCCTTGTCGTGGTTTCCAGAAAGCGTCCGCGACCTGCTCGTGTGGGTGCCGACGGTGCATATCTTCGAGCTGCTCAAGGAGGGGCAGTTCGTTCCGTTCGAATCGCGCTGGATCGACCTGCCCTATGTCGTCGGCTGGTGTGGCGTTCTTACGCTGGTCGGCCTGTTCGGGCTTGCGCATTTGCGCGCGCGAATCGAACTCTCCTGATATCGGATGACCATGTCGCTTACTCCAGACGCACCTGAACGGACGATCGAGGATCGCGGCGCGGACCGCTCGGTCTCGCTGCTCGACCGCGCGCGCCGGCATCCCTTCATCCTCACCGTCCTGGTGCCGACGGTGATCGTCGCGCTGTATTTGTTTCTGATCGCGAGCCCGCAATATCGCTCCGAAGCGCAATTCGTCGTCCGCGGCCTCGACACCCAATCTGCGCCGACCGGCGGCGTGGGCCAGTTGCTCGGCATCTCCGCATCGCTTTCGCCGGGGCAACAGGAAGCGCAGAGCATTCGCGAGTATCTGCGCTCGCACGACGCGATCCGCGCCCTGCGCGGCGACGGCATCGATCTCGTCGCGCTCTATCGCAAGCCCGGTACCGATATGTTGTCGCGGCTGTGGTCAACGGCACCGCGCGCCGAGACGTTGCTCGATTTCTATCGCGATCACGTCGATGTCATCTACGACCCGGACGACAACATTACGCGGCTGTCGGTACGCGCGTTCGCTCCGATCGACGCGCAGCGCATCACGCGCGCGCTGCTTCGGCTGGGGGAAGAGCGGGTCAACGCCTATAATGCGCGGCTGTTCGATGCCTCGCTCCGGCTGGCCTCGGCCGAGGCGGGTCGCGCCGAGGAAGGGCTGGCGTCGATCCAGCGCGAGCTGGGGGGCTTTCGCGAGCGCGAGCGCGACATCGATCCCGCCGCCACCGGCGCGGGCGGCACCCGCCAGATCGAGGAACAGCAGGCGCGGCTGGACCGCCTTGCCGCCATGCTCGCGGACATGCGCAGCAAGTTGCGTGGCGACAGCCCCCAGGTGCGCGCGATGGAAACCCAGGTAGCGACCGCGGCGGCCTCACTGACCGCGGCACGGGCGCGGCAGACGGGCCAGCCGCAGGCGGTATCCGGCCGCCTTGGCGAATATGAGGAACTGCGCCTGCAACAGGATTTCGCGGCCAAGCGCTACGAGGCGGCGCGCGCGCGGCTGGAAGAGGCGCGCACCCGCGCTGCCGACGAGCGCCTGTACATCGTCGCGGTCGTCGAGCCCAACCTGCCCGAGAAGCCCGCGCTGCCCAAGCCGTTTCGCACCACCCTGCTCGTCTTTGTCGGCCTCTGCGTCGCCTATGGGATCGGCTGGATGCTGATCGCCGGTGTGCGCGAACATCAAAGCTGAGCGTGGCGCCGGGTGGCTCAGAAATGCTGTTCCATCGCCGCGTCGATCGTGTCGTAGAAGGTCAGGCGACCATCGACGAGCGTCGCGCCGGTGTCGCAATAGGCGCGCAGCACATGCGGATCGTGGGAGACCATGATCAGCGTCCCCCGTTCGCGCCGCTCCATCAGCGCGGCGTGGCAACGCGCACGAAACCGCTCGTCCCCCGCGGCGGTGATCTCGTCGACCAGGTAGCAGTCGAAATCGACCGCCAGCGATGCGGCGAAGGCCAGCCGCGCGTTCATGCCGGCCGAATAGGTGCGGATCGGCATGTCGAGATAGGCGCCGAGCTCGGCGAACTCCTCGACAAAGGCGAGTACGCGATCGACCGGACGACCATAGACCCGCGCGATGAAGCGGACATTGTCGGCGCCGGTCAGGCTGCTCTGAAAGCTGCTGGCATAGCCGAGCGGCCAGGACACCGACATCGCGCGATCGACGGTTCCCGAACTCGGCCGCTCGACCCCGGCGATCAGCCGCAACAGCGTCGACTTGCCCGCACCGTTATGCCCGCAAATGCCCAGCGCCTGGCCCGGCCCGATCTCGAAACTGGTCTCGTCGAGCACGCGCCGATACCCGCCACCACGCGTTCGATACTGTTTGCTGACGCGGTCGAAGCGAATCATCGGCGCAGATTAGGCGCTGCGCGCGGCGGTGCACAGTGCTGAACGACGGCCGCGTGCGGCGCATCGCGGTGGATGCCAGAAACATCGAATGGCGTGATGGAACCGGGATTGCCCGCTACCGTGCAGGCCTGGCGGCCGCGCTCTCCCGCCTGCCGGTGGAACTCCGTCTGCTGGGCGATGGCACGGACGCCGACGCCCGCCCGGCATGGCGCGACCTTTCCCGCAGTCTGCGCGCGCATCATCCTGCGATATCGGATCGGCGGGGATGGCACCTCCCCGACCTCTACCGGCTCGCCCAGCGGCGCTTCAGCCTGACCGGGTCGCTGCTCGAACTCACGCTGCCGGAGCCGCCGGCGATCGTGCACTGGTCGCACCCGCTGCCGATCCATGTGCGCGGCGCGGCCAACATCTACACGGTGCACGACCTGATCCCCATCACGGCTCCGCATCTCACCGGGATGTCGCGGAGGCGGCACGTGCGGCTGTTGCGCAACCTTGCTCGCGCCGCCGCCCATTTCGTGACCGTTTCCGAGACGGTGGGGCACGAATTGCGCGACCATTTCGGGATTGCGGATGCGCAGACGAGCTGTTGCTACCAGGCTGTCGATCCCGGCCAGCCCGGAGCACTTCCCGCCGGCTTAACCCAAGGCGGGTATCTTCTCGCGCTCGGCCGGGTGGAATCGCGCAAGAATATCGAACGGCTGCTCCGTGCGCATCGCCGCGCCGCGGTGGGACTCCCGCTCGTCATCGCAGGGCCGGACGGGCACTGGGCGAGCCCGTCGGAATGCGCGCGCGTGCATGCATTGCTGAAGGCGCCGGACGTCATGCGGCTGGCCTGGCAGCACGATGCGACGGTCGCGGCGCTCGTCGGCGGCGCGCGCGCAGTGCTGATGCCGTCGCTGGCCGAAGGCTTCGGACTCCCCGTGATCGAGGCGATGGCGATGTCGGTCCCGACACTGGCGGCATCAACCGGCGCGGGCGCCGAAATCGCCGGCGATGCCGCGCTGCAGGTCGACCCGAATGACGTCGATGCGATTGCCGACGCGATCCGGCGCCTCACGCGCGATGCGGACCTGCGGACCCGGCTGATCCGGCGCGGCACGGCGCGGGCGGAATTATTCAGCGCGAATTGCTTCACCGCGCGGCTGGCGGCGCTTTACGAACGCTTTTGGTGAGTTATGAAGAGGTTGGGGGCAAGTTCACCATGCGCGTAATGATCGACGGGTTCAACTTGGCGCTGCCCCGCGGGACCGGGGTCGCGACCTATGGTTACCAACTCGCGCGCGCGCTCCGTGCGATGGAGGTCCCGGTCGGCGGGCTTTATGGCCTGCGTGCACCCTTCAATCCGCGGTTGCGCGATGTGATGTTCTATGAGGCGTTGGGCGGGGAGCATGAGACGCGCACGCCTGGTCGCTGGTCGCTGAGCTGGTATCGCGAGACGACTCTGATGTTGCGCGGCCGTCGTGCGCGCGCGATCCCGACCGACGGGCGCGTCGTCGCGCGTCAGTTCGCGCATCGCCTTCCCGACTTCGACGGTCTCTATACCGCGCCGGACATTTTCGACCTGGCGGGGCGCAATTTCGCCCGGCTCGGGCTGTTCTCCAACGTGCATTCGCCGTCCCCGGTCGACATCATGCACTGGACCTATCCGCTGCCCGTCAATCTGGTGGGCGCCGCCAATATCCAGACCATGCACGACCTGGTCCCGCTCAAGCTGCCCTATGCGAGCGCCGACCGGAAGCGCTATTACTACAAGCTGATGCGCGCGGTCGCGCGACGGGCGGAGCGGATCGTCACCGTTTCCGAATCCAGCCGCCGCGACATCGTCGAGTTCTTTCCCTTCGCCGAATCCAAGGTCGTCAACACCTACCAGGCGGTGCAGGTGCCCGACGCGGTGCTGGAGGAAAGTGACGAGGACGTGGCCGCCGCGGTTCGCAGCATCTTCAACCTGCCGCACAAGGGCTATTTCCTGTTCTTCGGCGCGATCGAGCCGAAGAAGAACGTCAATCGCCTGATCGAGGCCTATCTCGCGCTCGGCACCAAGACGCCGCTGGTGATCGTCGGGCGCCGGACCTGGGGCGCGGATGAGGAACTGCGTCTGTTGCAGCGCGATGAGGTCCAGCCGCTCAAGGCGACGTTCAAGAATATTCGCAGAATCGATTATCTGCCGCGCAGCCTGCTGATGCGGCTGATCCGCGGGGCGAAGGCGGTGACCTTCCCGTCGATCTACGAGGGGTTCGGTCTTCCGGTGCTTGAAGCGATGATGCTGGGAACGCCCGTGCTCACTTCCGATGTCAGTTCGCTGCCCGAAGTCGGTGGCGATGCGGCGGTGTATGTCGATCCCTATGATCCGCGCTCGATCCGCGAAGGGCTCGCCAGGCTCGACACGGATGCCGCGTTGCGCGCGACGCTCAGCGCCGCCGGGCGTGAGCAGGCGAAGCGCTTTTCCCCGGCGCGCTATCAGGAGCGCCTGACGCGACTCTATGAAGGGTTGATGGAAGAGCGCGCGCGGCGTGGTGGTGCGACTGCGCGCGACCCGCAGGGCGCCGCCCACCGTGGAGCCGTCGATGCCGCGGCCTGATCTTCGCTGGCTGCTCCCGGCGCTGTTGCCGGTCTCCGCCTGTTCGACCTTGCCCGCCGGCGCGCCGACCGTCTCGCAGGTGGTGGGGCCGGCATCCGCGTCCGGCATCGCCGTGGTCGATATCGCGGATATGCCCCCCGACACACAGCCCGGCACGGTCGCACCCGACCGCTCCTGGCCGATCGCGGACGCGGCGCCGTGGAGCGGCGAGATCGGGGTTGGCGATACGCTGACGGTTACCGTGTTCGAAGTCGGCTATTCGCTGTTCGCGCCGTCAGGCGGATCAGAGGCGCGCGATGCGGCGGTACCCGCCGCCAATGCGCGGGTCCTCCCGAAGATGGAGGTGGGCGAATCGGGGGAAGTCGCGATACCCTATCTCGGTACGCTGCGCGTCGCGGGCCGGTCGGCGGCGGCGGTCAGCAGCGAGATCGGCAAACGGCTTCGCGGCATGTCGCAAAGCGCGCAGGTGGTCGTTTCGGTCGATCGCGGTCCGGCGCGCAGCGTCGTGACGAGCGGGGACGTGCGCAATCCGGGGCGCCATCCGCTGACGCTGGCGGGCGAACGGCTGCTGGACATGATCGCGCAGGCGGGCGGCCCGGCCAATCGTCCGGCGGACACGCGCGTTCGGCTGGTGCGCGCCGGGCAGGTGGCGGAAATCCGTCTCGACCGGCTGCGCGTCGACAGCGCCGCCAATGTCCGGCTCGCCCCGGGCGATCACGTCCAGTTGATCCGCAGCGTGCGCTCGCTGACGGTGCTCGGCTCGGCGCGCAATGTGTCTGAAGTGCCGTTCGAGAGCGACGATCTCAGCCTCGCCGAAGCGATCGCGCGCTCCGGCGGGCTGGTCGATGAGCGCGCCGACGCGACCGGCGTGTTCGTCTTCCGGTACGAAGAAGGCGTCGACGGGGCGGGGCCGCGGCCGGTGATCTATCGGCTGAACCTGCTCGATCCGCGCAGCTATTTCCTGTCGCAGAAATTCCGGATGCGGGAGAAGGACGTGCTGCTCGTCGCGAATGCCCGGTCGGTTCAGTTCGGAAAGCTGGTGCAGATGCTCAACACGCTGGTGACGCCTGCGATCACGATCGACTTGCTGACGCGATGACGCCGGTCGCGCATCCAGACAGCGCAGACCATGCCGCGCCGCCGACCGACGCAATCGCATGCCTTGTCGGCATCGCGCCATGGAAGCGGCGCCGGATGCGTACGATGCTGCGCAATTCCCATGGACCGGCCTTCGCCGCCGATCCTGCGCGTGCGGTGGCGCTGGCACGGGCACGAGGCGGCGCGATCGGATGCTGGGCAACGCGCACCCCGCCGGGGCTCGAACGCGCCGCGCGCGATGCCGGAATTCCGGTGTGGTGGATCGAGGACGGGTTCCTGCGCTCGGCGGGGTTGGGCGCCGCGCTCGTTCAGCCCTGTTCGGTGACGCTGGACCGCCAGCGCCCGCACTATGACCCGGGCGGCGCGAGCGATCTCGAGGACATGCTACAGAGCGCGGAGTTCGATCCGGAAACGCTGGAGCGGGCGGCTGAACTGATCGCGCTGCTGCGGTCGGCGAGGCTGACCAAATATAATCTCGCCGGCGCACCGGTAGACCTCCCGCACGGACGGCGGATCGTGCTGGTGCTCGGCCAAGTCGAACAGGACCACTCGGTGCTGCGTGGCGGTGCGGGCGTGAACGGGATGATCGATCTGCTGGCGCGCGCGCGCGCGGCCGAGCCGGACGCGTTTCTCGTCTACAAACCGCATCCCGACATCGCCTCGGGCCTGCGGTCGGGCGGGCAGGGTGAGCGCGAGGCACTGGCGTTCGCGGACCTGGTCGCGCCGGATGCCGACCTGATTGACCTGCTCGACCGGGCCGATGCGGTGCATGTCCTCACCTCGCTCGCCGGCTTCGAGGCGCTGGTGCGCGGGCGGCGCGTCGTCGTGCACGGCCAGCCATTTTATGCCGGATGGGGCCTGACCGAGGATCGCGCCCCGATCGCGCGCAGGACGCGGCGCCGGTCGCTGTGCGAATTGGTTGCGGCGGCGCTGATCGTCTATCCGATCTATGCGAGTGCGCGAAGCGGTGAGCGGTGTTCGGTCGAAACGCTCGCGAATGAACTTGCCGGCCATGAAAAGGCACGTGGCCCGGCGCCGCTGCGCGCGATGGCGGGACGACTTGCGGGATGGTTCGGGACGGCAGCAGCCGTCGCACGGAGGGGGGTGAGGACAGGATGAGCACGACACCGATCTACGACATCTGGCGGCTGCTCCAGTATCCGCGGACGTTCAACGAGGCCGAAATCCGGACCCTGTGCCGCACGGCCTATTGCGGCGACCACACGACGCTGTGCCGCGTCCTCGGGCGCTACAAGATGTTCGTCGATACCCAGGATATCGGGATCAGCAGCCACCTGATGCTGGATGGCTTCTGGGAAATGTGGGTGACCGAGGCGATGCTGCGCACCGTGCGCCGCGGCGCCACCGTCATCGATGTCGGCGCCAATCTCGGTTACTATTCGCTGCTGCTCGCGGATCTGACCGGAGCTGAGGGACGGGTGCTGTCGTTCGAGCCCAATCCGGCGCTGGCCGGGCGTACGCAGCGCAGCGTCGAGATGAACGGCTATGCCGGCTTTGCGACGGTCCATAATTGCGCGCTCGGCAGCGAGGAAGGCTATGTGACGATGGAAGTCACGACGCACCAGCCGGGCGGCGGGCGGGTGCGCGCCCATGCCGGGGAAAGCATCTCGAACGCGGTGCCGCTGCGTCGGCTCGACAGCTTCCCCGACGCGCTCAACGCCGAATTCATCAAGATCGACGTCGAGGGGTTCGAACAACAGGTGTGGCGCGGCATGACCGGCATCCTTGCCGGGGGCCAGCCGCTGACGATCTTCATGGAATTCACCGTGTCACGCTACCCCGATCCGAGAGGGTTTCTGGACGAAATCATCGCGGAAGGGTTCAGCCTGGAAATCATCGATTACACCGCCGGCATCCGGCCGATCTCGATCGACGAGATCTTCGCCCAGCCGCACAATATCGATCATATGCTGTGTTTCAGGCGGTGAGCGGCAGGACGATGATTGCGCGAGTAGCGCGCAATACAGTGGCGACTCCGGCGCGAAAATCCCGGCGTCGTCCGTGACCGTCGTAACTTGGTAAAGGCCCAGTCTCGACGACAATCATCGCCGCCTAGGGCGATCAATGTTGTGCGCTTTATTTAGGCGCCTTAAGCACTTCAGACCGTCGCACTCGGAGCGATGCCAGTACTGTGGGGAATATGCCGGATTTCACTGGAACGCCGAACGACGACACCTTCGTCGGAACCGAACTGGGCGAGGCGATCCGCGGCGCGGGGGGGAACGACCGGCTCGACGGTGCGGGGGGTGACGACACGATCGAGGGTGGCGCCGGGAACGACATTCTATCGGGCGGAGATGGCGACGACACCATTTACGGGGGCGATCAGTTCGCCACCATCTTTGCGCAGGACGATGACCAGATCGACGGGGGTGCCGGCGACGACCGACTGTATGGCGGTGGCGGGAACGATGTGATTCGCGGCGGCAGCGGCCAAGACTATATTATCGGGGGGAGCGGGAACGACACCATCTATGGCGGTGACGATGCCGACGAAATCTGGGTAGGCGGAAGCACCGGAGCGGGTCTCCCCACGGCTCATGTCTGGGGCGATGGCGGCAATGACACGATCAATTTCGAATCTGCCAATGGAAGTATAAGCGGCGGTGAAGGGAACGACACGATCCGCGTTTCGCTCGGCACCGTATCGGTGAGCGGTGGAGCCGGTGCCGACTCGATCTATGTCGGGGCAGTCAGCTGGGCGCAGAGTGACGGGATCCAGACGGTGAGCGGCGGTGCAGGTGCCGACCTCTTCTTCTTCCGGCCCTCAAGCCGGGGCGACTCCCGCGACATCGTGACCGATTTCAACGCTGCGGAGGGCGACCGCATCTCCCTTGGTGCCGAGGGCGGGCGTACGGGCATTTATTGGGAGAGAGGGAATTTGCCGTTCCTCTTTTCCGGCCAATTGTCCGTAACGAGCCTGAGCTATGGCATGGCATTGCCTTCCGCCGACGCGAACCTGGGTGACGCGAGTTTTGCGCAGATTTTCTATATCCATAGCGGCGGGAACACCTTCGTCCTGGTGGATTCGAATGCGAACCGGTCGTTCGATGACCGGGATGTCGTCATCCAGTTGTCGGGAACGATTTCGCTTTCCGTCGGCAGCTTCGAGAGCGGGACATTCGTCGCGCAGGTCGGCACCGCCGCCGATGACATCATCACCGGTACCAGTCAGGGCGACCTGCTGTACGGACTCGGCGGGAACGACGTGATCCATGGTCTGGGCGGCTTCAATTCGCTGTACGGCGGTGACGGAGACGACACGATCTATGGCGGTGAATGGTCCGACAACATCTTCGGCGGCGATGGAAACGACATCATCTACGGGGGCGGTAGCGGGGGTGGCATCGGGCGCGGCGATCAGGTCGATGCCGGTGCCGGCGACGATCAGGTCTATCTCGAAGATTACAGTTATGGCGGTCTTCAGGTGGTGGCCGGAGCAGGCAACGATATCGTGGTCGGCGGGGATTATATCGAAGGCAATGACGGGGACGATTATCTCGACGGCCGGGACGGGCAGAATGCCATATGGGGCGGCGCGGGCAACGACATTCTCATCGGCAGCGGGTACGAGAATCATCTCGAGGGAGGCAGCGGAGATGACCGGATCGTGTTCACCGCGGCCGGGTTCAATCGGGCAAATGGCGGCGAAGGAAATGACTGGCTCGACTATTCGCGTCTGACGTCGGCGGTCTCGGCCGATCTGGGTCAGGGAAGCGGAAACGCGACCGCCTATATTCTTCAGATCGAAAATCTGGTGGGCACAGCGTTTAATGACATCCTGATCGGGGATAGCGCGGCGAATATCATCGAGGGAGGAGATGGCGACGATACCATCAATGGTGGTGGGGGAATCGACACGGGAAGTTACGCCAGTGCTTCCGTCTCGGTTACCGTGGATCTTGCAACCACAGCGGCGCAGAATACGGGCGCCGGAAGCGACATATTGACGAGCATCGAAAACCTGACCGGCTCGGCGTTTGACGACTTACTGTTCGGCAATGACGGGGCAAACCTTCTCGATGGTGGCGCGGGCGCTGACCGTCTGAGTGGTCGCTTGGGCGACGACACCTATCGTGTCGATACACAGGACGATGTGGTTTTCGAATCCGCAGGCGAAGGCACCGACACGGTGATCGCGACGGGGAGCTATTATCTCTACGCCAATATCGAGAATCTGACCCTGACCGGCGACGGCAATCTGTTCGGTGTGGGCAACGAGCTGGCGAACACGATCACCGGCAACAGCGGCTCCAACCTGCTGATCGGCGGGGCGGGGAACGACGTGATCCGTGGCGGCGCGGGAGTGGATTCGCTATTTGGCGAGAGCGGCGCGGACCAGCTCTTCGGTGATGCGGGGATCGACTATCTGGTCGGCGGGATCGGCAACGATACGCTGGACGGCGGGGCTGATGCCGATGCACTGTATGGCGAAGATGGCGACGATGTGCTGATCGGCGGCAGCGGCTTTCACACGGACATCCTGGTCGGGGGTGCGGGCAACGACACGTTGCGCGGCGACAGCGGACTTGGCGACTATGACCTGATGGACGGGGGTGCGGGCAACGACAGCTATTATGTCGACAAGCCCGACGACCTGACGTTCGAGGCCGCCAATGGCGGCACCGACACCGTGTACGCCACGATCAGCGGCGCGGGCTACTATCTCTACGCCAATGTCGAGAACCTGGTGCTCGGTGGAGACACTCCGTTCGGGGTCGGCAACGACCTCGCGAACCGCATTACCGGCAGCGCGGCATCGAACTGGCTGCTGGGTGGCGCGGGGAATGACGTGCTCAATGGCGCAGGCGGCAATGACGTGCTGTTCGGCGAGGCGGGTGCGGACATCTTCGTGTTTCAGGCCGGTACCGGCGGCGATGTGATCGGCGACTTCGTGGCCGGGACGGACCGGATCGACCTCTCGGCGTTCGGGTTCACCAGCTTCGCGCAGGTGCAGGCGCTGATCGGCGAGAATGGCGGAACGAGCTTCATCGCGCTCGGCGGTGCTGACTTTGTCGTCCTGAACGGGGTCGCGCGGGCGGCGCTGTCGGCGGGAGATTTTATCCTGAATGCGTCGGCAGCGGCAATGGATCGCGACGATGGAATCGGCCCGAACGGCGACGACTGTCTCGCGATCGAGCCCCTTCGCTTCGATGCGATGGGCGAACACCGCGTGCGCGGCGATCTGCATCACGCGATAACGATGGCGGACTGGATGTGAGGCAGCGCCAGCCCATGACGCCGCGCGCGACATGGCGTGTTCATGCCGGGTGGATTAAACCCGCGGCCAGGATCGTCACATCGGGAGAATGGGCATGGCCGCGATCGCTTGGTTGGCAATGGCGCTGATGGGTAGCGGATCGCCCGCGGCGCTTTCGTGCACCGTCGAGGGGAGCCTGAAAGCGGGGCTCGAACCGCAGGCGATCTGTCGGCGTTTCGCCGAAGCCATGTCCGCAGCGGGGCGCGCATATGTCCTGAAGCCGGCAGGATCGATGCGCGACGGCGTGCGGGTCGCGATCCGGTTCGAGCGCGGCGATACCGTGTCCGCTACCGCGACGATTTTTAGGGGCGGACGCGCACACCCCCTCGAAACCAGACTGATTTCATCGTCAGACCGGCCGTTGGGGCTTGACTCCATCGGCTTGCTGGCGCGGGATGTGGCGCAGGCGGTGGCGAAGTCTGACTGATTCCGCAGCGCGAATTCTTGCACTATTTTCAATGCGATCGGACTTTGACGAGGGAGGGATCGAATGCCCGCAGTGTCTATGGCCTTGGACGGACTGTCGTCCGGCGACTTCCGGATGGTGGCGCCGACGCTGGATAACGGGATGGACTTCGCCCGTATCAGCGATCTGACCCAGCATGCGGAAATTTCGGTCTGCATGTGCGAGGGATGCACCAAGGCGCGATCCGACGAGGATGGCACCGATTCGCCGCAGGGGCCCGAACCCTTCGATGCCCCCGGGACGGTCGCAACCACCGTGTCCGTCGTGTTCGGCGGATCGGTCGCGGACAGTCTGACGCCGGGCGACCACGACTGGTTCCGGGTCAATTTGACGGCAGGGCAGAGCTATACCTTCTGGACGTCGGGGACCGGTGGGTCGGGTGAGCCGGACACCTTCCTCTCCCTGCGAAATTCGAACGGCACCGCGATCATCACCGACGACGATGGTGGCCAGGGGACGCTGTCGCTCATCAGCTTCACCGCCACCACGACGGGGACCTATTATCTCGATGTCGGCGGCTTTGGCGACGGCGAGACCGGCGACTACAGCCTGTTCGCGAGCAACGGACTGTGGAATCCGGCCGATGCGGTGCGCGACAATGCGTCGACCGGCGCCAGCGTGGCGGTTGGCGGCTCCACCACGGTCACGCTGAACGGGCTGGGCGACCATGACTGGTATGCCGTGACGCTGACCGCGGGTCAGCGCTATGTGTTCGAGACTTCGGGTGCGACGGCGGTCGATACGTTCCTGACGATCCGCGATGCGAGCGGCGCGGGGCTGGGCGAGAATGACGACGGCGCCTCGGGCACTTTCTCGCGGCTCGTCTTCACCCCGACGACGAGCGGCACCTATTATCTCGATGTGAGCGGCTGGCGCGAAAGCGCGCAAGGCAGCTTCACACTTTCCGTCGGAGAGGCGCCTCCGCTGACGGCGTGGACCAACGATCAGATCGCGGATCAGCTGACGACGGGGTACTGGACGACCCCGCATCACTTCAACGTTGCGCCGGGCGGGACGCTGACCGTGGATCTCAGCGCCCTGACCAGCGAAGGACAGTTCCTGGCGCGCTCGGCCCTGGCGATGTGGACCGATTTCACCGGTATCAACTTCACCGAACAGACGGGCAGCGCGCAGATCACCTTCGACGACAATCAGGACGGGGCATTCGCCAACGCATCCTATACGGCGGCCGGGGTTACGACGAGCGCCAACGTCAATGTCGGCACCGGCTGGCTCACCAACTACGGCACGACGCTGAACAGCTATTCCTTCCAGACCTATGTGCACGAGATCGGCCACGCGCTCGGGCTGGGGCATGGCGGCAACTATAACAGCACCGCCGACTATCCGACCGACGCCAGCTATCTCAACGATGCCTGGGTCACGACGGTCATGTCCTATTTCGACGTGAACGAGAACACCTACTTCGCCAATCTCGGATTCACGCGGCAATATACGGTCACGCCGATGGCGGCGGACGGAATCGCGGTCGCCGACCTGTACGGAGCGGTCACGACCACGCGGACCGGCAACACCACCTATGGGTTCAACAACAATTCGGGCCGTGATATCTACAATGCGCAGCTCTATGCGAACGTGTCCTATACGATCATCGACAATGGCGGCATCGACACCCTCAACTATTCCGGCTTCTCCGCGGACCAGCTGATCAACCTCAATCAGGAGGCGTTCTCGAACATCGGCGGGCGGGTCGGCAACGTCGTCATCGCGCGCGGCACCGTGATCGAGAATGCGACCGGCGGCAGCGGCGCGGACACGATCGTCGGCAACGCGGCCAACAACGTCCTGAACGGTGGCGCCGGGGCCGATCGGCTGTATGGCGGACAGGGCGACGACCAATTCTATGTCGATGTGCAGAGCGATGTCGTGTTCGAGTTCGCCGGCCAAGGCACCGACACGGTGTTCGCGGGCGCCAGCTATTATCTCTACGCCAATATCGAGAATCTGACGCTGACCGGCGACGGCAATCTGTTCGGCGTGGGCAACGACCTGGCGAACACGATCCTCGGTAATGTCGGCTCCAACCTGCTGATCGGCGGGGCGGGGAACGACGTGATCCGGGGCAGCGACGGGGTGGATTCGCTGTTCGGGGAGAGCGGGGCGGACCAGCTCTTCGGCGACGCGGGGATCGACTATCTGGTCGGCGGGATCGGCAATGATACGCTCGACGGCGGGGCCGATGCGGATTCGCTCTATGGCGAGGATGGCGACGACGTGCTGATCGGCGGCACCAGCTTCCACACCGACATTCTGGTCGGCGGTGCGGGCAACGACACGCTGCGCGGTAACAGCGGGCTTGGCGACTACGACCTGATGGACGGCGGCGCGGGGAACGACAGCTATTATGTCGACACGCCCGACGACCTGACGTTCGAGGCGGCGAATGGCGGCGTCGACACCGTATACGCCACGATCAACGGCGCGGGTTACTATCTCTACGCCAATGTCGAGAACCTGGTGCTTGGCGGCAATACGCCGTTCGGCGTCGGCAACGACCTGGCGAACCGCATCACGGGCAGCGCGGCATCGAACTGGCTGCTCGGCGGCGCGGGGAACGACGTGCTCAACGGCGCGGGCGGCAACGACGTGCTGTTCGGCGAGGCGGGCGCGGACATCTTCGTGTTCCAGGCCGGTACCGGCGGCGATGTGATCGGCGATTTCGTCGCCGGGACCGACCGAATCGACCTTTCGGCGTTCGGCCTGACATGGCAGACCGTGGCCAATTCCATGCATGAGAATGGCGGCACCACCGCGATCGACCTGGGGAATGGCGACTATATCGTCCTCAACGGCGTCGCACGGTCCGCGCTCGACCAGGATGATTTCATCCTGAGCGGCGGCTCCGCGGCGGATCCGATGGACGATCTTTCCGCGACCGCAGGGACGGACGATCCGCAGTTCGGGTGGAACGACAATCTTGCGGTACGCGAGCACGCCCAGTTCGCATGGAACCTCGTGGCCTGAGCCCGTCTCTGTCGTCGGCGCGCGGGATCGAATGGCCCCTGTGTCGGGTTAGTGGAAGTCGGGTGCCGACGCATGACGGGAGATTCCATGGCCAGCAACACCGGCGCCGCGACGACCGAACCCCGCGCGGCGACACTGCTTGAGCAATCCGGACAATATTTCGATATCTGGAATCTGCTGAAGCCGCCGCGCCACCTGAACGAGGCAGCGGTGCGCGCATTGTGCCGCAACGCGTTTCTGGGCGGCGACTGGTCGGTCTGTCGCGTGCTTGGCCGGTACCGCATGTTCGTCGATACGCAGGATGTCGGCCTGTCCACCTTCTTGCTGCTCGACGGCTATTGGGAGATGTGGACGACCGAGGCGATGCTCCGCTTCATCCGCCCGGGGATGACCGCGGTCGATATCGGCGCCAATCTCGGCTATTTTTCGCTGCTGATGGGCGATCTCGTCGGGCCGACCGGGCGGGTGGTGGCGTTCGAACCAAATCCGCGGATGGCTGCCCGGGCACGACAGAGTGCACATGTGAACGGCTTTGCGGGGATCACGCAGATCCATGAAGTCGCCTTGAGCGACCATGGCGGCGAAACCGTGATGTTCGTGCCGCCGACAGAGCCCAAGAATGCGCATTTCAGCCAGGCGACGGGTCGGGACGGCGAGATGCGCGTGCGCGTCCAGCGTGCCGACGCCTTCGACGCCATCCTCGACGCCGACTTCATCAAGATCGATACCGAAGGGGCGGAGGAGGCGGTGTGGCGCGGCATGGAAGGGATTCTGCGCCGCAATCGTCCGCTGACGATCTTTCTGGAATTCACGCCGGCGCGCTATCCCGACCCCGCTGCGTTTCTCGATACGATATTGGCGAGCGGGTTCGCGCTGAACCGGATCGACTATTTCGATGCGACCACCGTCCCCGCAGTATCGCGCGCCGATGTCCTTGATGCGCCGCCCCATGAGGATCAGATGCTGGTCCTGGTCCGCTGACGCCCGTTCCGTTAGCCCGCCGCGGGTCGGGTCCAAGGCGCCTTAAAATTCGAACTCATCCTCCGGCGCGCCTTCGCGACGGCGGCGCTCGCGTGGCGGCGGCGGTTCGTCCTCGAATTCCTCCTCGCGCGGTACATCGCGGCGCGGGCGGGTCATTTCGATGCTGCCGTCGCGGTTGACGCGGACGCCCATCTCGCGTCCCCCGAAACTGCCCTCGAACTCGATCGGCTCGTCGACGAAGTCGTCGGGTTCCTCGACCGGGAAGTCGGCGACATTGTCGATTACCGGCTCGGGCTTTGGCCGGGCGGTAACGCCAAGCGCCTGGCTCATAAAATCGCGCCATACCCGCGCGGGGATGCCGCCGCCGGCAAGGCCGCTGTTCGGGCTGTTGTCGTCATTGCCCAGCCACACGCCCGTCACGATGCCGTCGGCATAGCCCATGAACAGCGCGTCGCGGTTGTCCTGCGTCGTTCCGGTCTTGCCGAACGTATCCACCGACAGCGCCGCGCTTCGCCCCGTTCCGCCGTCGACCGTCGCCGCGAGCAGGTCGCGCATCCCCTCCAGTTCGCGCCGCGACAGCGGCCGGGTCGCTCCTGTGAAGCGCGAGACCCAGCCAGGCTCGTCCGCATCGGACAGGCCGCGCGGGCGCACCGGTGTCGAGCCGCTGGCGATCGCGGCATAGGCGGCGGTAAGTTCGATCAGCGACACGCTCGAGGTGCCGAGCGCGATCGAGGCGTCGTTGGGGATGGGCGAGGTGATGCCGAGGTCGCGCGCGGCGCGGATCACCGCGGCGACGCCGACCTGCTGCGTCAGCCGCGCGGCGGCGACGTTGCTGGAGCGTGCGAACGCCTCGCGCAGCGTGATGATGCCGCGATATTGCCCGTTGCTGTTCTTGGGGCTCCACTTGCCGATCGTCACCGGTTCGTCGCGCACGGTGGAATCCGGGGTCATTCCCGCCCGCAGCGCGGCGAGATAGACGAACAGCTTGAAGGTCGATCCCGGTTGCCGCTGCGCCTGAGTCGCGCGGTTGAACGGCGATTGTGCATAGCTCTTGCCGCCAACCATCGCGATCACTCGCCCGTCGGGGCGCATCGCGACGATCGCGACCTGCGCCTTGCGCAGCCCGGCATTGCGCACCGCACGCTCGGCGGCGCGCTGCATCTTCGTCTCCAGCGTGGTGCTGACGGTCTGGTTGGTGGCGATCTCGCCCGATCGATCGCGCGCCTCGGGCAGCACCCAGTCGGCGAAATAGGTGCCGCTGGGCAGCGTCTTGACCTTTGCCAGGCGCAGCCGGGCGGGTTGCACCGCCTTGCCTTCCGCCTCGGTGAGGAAGCCGGCATCGACCATCGTGCCGACCACCACCGCCTGCCGCTCGCGCGCACCCTTGAGGTTCGACGACGGCGCCAGGCGCGAGGGCGCCTTGACCAGTCCCGCCAGCATCGCCGCCTGCGCAGTGGTCAGCTCTGCGGCGGGGCGGCTGAAATAATGGCGCGCGGCGGCGTCGAG
Source organism: Sphingomonas plantiphila (assembly GCF_046000505.1). Taxonomy (NCBI): domain Bacteria; kingdom Pseudomonadati; phylum Pseudomonadota; class Alphaproteobacteria; order Sphingomonadales; family Sphingomonadaceae; genus Sphingomonas; species Sphingomonas plantiphila. The sequence goes on from NZ_JBELQC010000001.1 coordinate 1,140,180, forward strand.
ACCGTACTGGTTGTCGCCGAAATAGACGTTGGAGAGATAGCGCGAGAGGATCTCGTCCTTGGTCAGCCAGGCTTCGAGCCAGAAGGAGATCAGCACCTCCTGAAACTTGCGTCCGAAGGTGCGATCGGAACTCAGAAAGGCGTTCTTGGCGAGTTGCTGGGTGATCGTGCTGCCGCCCTGACGGCTGTTGTCGGTGAACATGTTGTTGACGAAGGCGCGCAGGATGCCGCGTGGATCGACCCCCCAATGCGAGCGGAAGCGGCGATCCTCGACCGCGACGAATGCGTCGACGACATGGTCGGGCAGCTTGGTCGCATCCACCGGCTTGCCCACCTCTGCGCCGGTGCGCGCGATCGGCGTCCCCTCTGCCGAGAGCAGCGTGATCGAGGGCGGGACCGGCGGCTCGAGCGACTTGCTGAGCGGCGCGGTGAACACCAGCCAGGCGACCGCGGCGATGAACAGCAGGATGAGGGCGCCCAGAATGCGCGGGATCCAGCGCCATTTGCGGCCTCGGACGATGACCGGAAGATTGACGGTATAGTCGCCCAGCGGCGGCTGCACGCCCCCCGTTGCGCCCGGGCCGGGTGGGGGCGGGACCGCGGCGCGGGGGTCCGCGATCTCGGGATAGAGGGTGTCGTAACGCATCGAACCGGACACTGTATTACGACGCTAGAACAGTATGGGCAAGCGCCCGCCGGTCCGCGTGCGACGGATCGGCGGGCGCACTGCTCATTTCGCCGCAGTCGGCTTGGGCGCGGCGGCCGCCAGCCCCGGGACATTGTCCGCGCCCTCGAGCACCTCGAGGCTGGAGCCGGCGAAATCGTCTCCGATCGGCTCGGCCTTGCCGCCGAGGCATTTGGACAGGAAGCCCTCGCTGATCGCGAAGAAGGACAAGCGGTTCTCCGGACGGACGAAGCCATGCCCCTCGTCGGGATAGTTGATGTAGGTCACCGGCAGCTTGCGCGCCTGCATCGCCGCGACGATCTGGTCACTCTCGGCCTTCACCACGCGCGGATCGTTGCCGCCCTGCCCGATCAGCAGCGGCTTCTTGATCGCATCGACGCGGCTGATCGGCGACTGCGCCATCATGCGTTTCACATCCTCGGCTTTGGCTGGGTCGCCGATATGCTTGTAGAAGGTCCCCTCGAGGATCGGTCGCCAATAGGGCGGGAAGCTCTCCATCAGCGTCTTGAGGTTCGAAGGGCCGACGATGTCGACGCCGCATGCGAAGGTGTCCGGCGTAAAGGTCAGGCCGACCAGCGTGGCATAGCCGCCATAGGACCCGCCCATGATTGCGACCTTGTCCTTCGACGTCACGCCGCGCGCGATCGACCAGTCGACCGCGTCGATCAGGTCCTGGTGCATCTTGCCCGACCATTCACCGATCGCGGCGTTCACGAAGCCCTTTCCGAAGCCGGTCGAGCCGCGATAGTTGACGCTGAGCACCGCATAGCCGCGGTTCGCAAGCCATTGATGCGCGCTGTTATAGCCATAGTCGTCGCGCGCCCAAGGGCCGCCATGGACGAACAGCACCATCGGCACCGGCTTGTCCGACTTGCCGTCCTTGTCCGCATCGGCGCCGGCGGGAAGCGTGAGATAGCTCACCAGCGTCTTGCCGTCTCCGGTCGGTATCTCCACCGGCCACATCGGCTGGAGCGCATAGGCCGACAGGTCGGGGCGCGTCTCGTACAGCTTGGTGAGCGACTTGCCCTTGCGGTCGTAGATATAGGCGGTGGCGGGCTGTTCGGCGGCGCTGGCGGCGACGATCAGCTTCGCGCCGTCGGCGGTCGACGACAGGATCGACACTTCCCCGGGCAGTTTCGATTTGAGGAAGTCGAAATCGGCCTTGGCCTCGGCATTGAGCGGGGTCCATTCGTTCTTGAGATAGTTCACCGCATAGGCGATCGGCTCGTAGCTCTCGGGATCGGTGAGCAGGCCCTGGATGTCCGCCCGGTCGCTCGCGGCGATCACCTCGGTCTTCAGGCTTGCGGCGTCCATCTTGACCAGCGCCGCCTTGTCGCGGCCGCGGCTGTCGACCCAGTAGAGCGTCGTGCCGTCCTTGTTGAAGCCGATCGGCGCGGTGTTGAAGAAATCCTCGTTCGCGACGGAGAGGACTTCGGTCCATTTGCCGTCGGCGCCCAGCCGGAAATAGGTGCTGCCGCCGCCCGGCACCTGCTTGAAGGCAAAGCGGGGCTTCAGCTGATTGTCGGTGACCCATCCGCCATAGCCGGGATTTTCCATCACCAGCTTGCTCGCGCCGGTCTTGTAGTCGACCTCGTACAGGTCGAAGAATTGCGGGTTGCGATCGTTGAGGCCAATCAGCACGACATCGGGGCGCAGCTTGCTCACCCCCTGGATCTCGGCACGCACCTTGTCGCCCGCCTTGGTCAGCGCAATATCCTTGAGCGTCGCGACATCGACCGAATGGACGCGGAAATTCTCGTTCCCGCCGCTGTCCTGCAGATAGATGATGTGCGCGCTGTCCGGCGCCCAGAAATAATTCTGGAGCCCGCGCTTGCTCTCCTTGGTCACCGCCTTGGCAGCGCCGAGATTGCCGATCGGTGCGACCCACACGTTCATCACGCCATTAAGGGGCGCGAGCCAGCTGACATGCTTGCCGTCCGGGCTGATCTGCCCGCCCGCCCGGCTGGGGTTGCCGAAGATCTTGTCGCGCGGAATCAGCGTATCGGCGCCCGCACGCGGCGCGGGGCCGGCGATGGCGGCGGTTCCGGCAGCGGCGAGCAGCGCGCCCCCGCAGAGCAGTGCGATCGTGAGTCGTTTCATGGCTTTCCCTCCATTGTTCCGACCAAGATAGCGCCCCGGTGTATTATTTCAATAATACGCTACCCGACCACCGGCACGAAAGCGAGGTGATGATAGTCATAGCTGAAATCGGCGAGCGGCGAGAGCGCCTTCATCGACACCCCGGTCACCTTGCCGTCCTTGACCGCGAAGCTGACCACCGCATCCTCGCCCTTGCCCGGCGTCATACGGGTACGGAAGGCGTCCGGGCCCCAGAGTTCGAGCGCGCTGGCGAATTGCGGATGCGGCGCGAAGTCGATGTGCAGGCCCTTGCCGCGCTGACTGACGACGATGTCGCCGTACCAGGCGTCGCGATAGCGCCCGGCATAGGCGGCGAGCGGCAGGCTCGGCCCACCCTCCGGCCGCTTGGCGTCCCCGTCGCCCATTGCCGCCGCCATGCTTTCTGCCGCGAGCTTGGTCCGCGCGACATAGCTGCCGACCCAGTCATAGGCGGGGGCGCCGAGCAGATGGTCGAGGATCGCATTGCGGATGCCGCCCGACACGCTGTCTTCGGTATTGCTGAACACCGCGACGCCGAGCCCGGCCGAGGGGATCAGCGCGGTCTGCGTCACCTGACCCGACAGCCCGCCCGAATGGCTGATCAGGCGGCGCGCACGGAAATCCTGCACGAACCAGCCAAGCGCATAGCCCGACATCACCGGCCGCGCGGGGTTGAGATCGGTCGCGCCGTCGCTCGACGAGACCACGACCTGCGGCGTCCACATCTCGGCCGCCATTTCCTTGCTCCACAGCCGCTTGCCGCCGGGCAGTTCGCCGAGACCGAGCTGGACCTGCAGCCATTTGGCGATGTCGGTGATGCTGGCGTTGATGCCCGCACCCGGATCGACCACCGGCGATTCGTCGGCTTCGATCACCCGCATCGGCCCGATGCCGCGCACCGGGGGGCCGAGCCGCGCATGCCGGCCCGCGACGTTGCTGGTCCGGAGCAGGTCGAGCGAAGGTACCGCGTCGGCCATGCCCAGCGGTTCGAGCAGGCGCGTGCGGATGAAGTCGCGCCAGCTCTGGCCCGAGACCTTTTCGATGAGTGCGCCAGCGACGATGTAGAGGATATTGTCATAGTCGTAGCCGCCCCGAAACGGCCGGACCGGCTGCAGGAACTGCAGCGCGCGGATCGCATCCTGCGCGGTGCGGTTCGAGCGCGGGAAATAGAGCAGGTCGCCCGCGCCGAGCGGGAGTCCCGAGCGATGGACGAGCAGGTCGCGGACGTTGAACAGCGTCGTGACCGCAGGGTCGGCCATTTTGAAGTCGGGCATGTGCTGTGTCAGCCGGTCGTCCCAGCCGATCTTGCCCTCCTCGACCAGCATGGCCAGCGCGGCGGCGGTAAACGCCTTGCTGTTCGACGCGATGCCGAACCGGGTGTGGACATCCACCGGATCGGGACGGCCCATGGTGCGCACGCCAAAGCCCTTGAGCCATACCGGCTGGTCCTTGCGCACGATCGCCACGGCGATGCCCGGCGTCTCGAACGCGCGCATGAAATTCGCGACGATGCTGTCGACCGCCGTATCGAGCGCGGCGGGGGCGGCCTGCCGTGCGGATGCCGGAAGCGCGAGCGTTGCCGCGCCGCCGATGCCAAGCGCCAGCGCCGTCCGTCGATCGACCGTCAATCCCGCCATTTCGTCAATCCCAAGCTGCGAGCCCCGCCCGCGCGGCGGGGTCTGCGACCCGCAATGTTATCGCGGGCGCCGGGACCGACCTTGCCGCCCGACGAACCCAGGCACAAGCCCGTCCGGATCATCGTTGAACGGGCGGGACGACCGGAACTGTCGGATCCAACCTATGGACTCGCGCGCTCCGAGGTCCGTCCGTCCTCAATCGTAGATCGGGCGCAGCTCGTGATCGAGATGGTACCGGGTCAGCGCCATCGAGGCGAGCAGGTCCGGCGAGCCGTCATATTCGATCGACATCCAGCCCTTGAACCCATGGTCCTTGAGCGCGTGGTAGAGTCCCTTGAGGTCGAGGTCGCCAAGCCCCGGTTCCCAGAACCAGCGCGTGCCGTCGTCGGCGATCTCCGGGTCGCGGGCATAGCGGACGCTGTCGGGTTGGTTGGACGAAGCGGTATCCTTCAGGTGGAAGGTGCTGATGCGATCGTGATAGTCGTTGTAAAAGGTCAGCAGGTCTTCGCCCATGATCGAAATCTGCGCGGTGTCGATGCAATAGTGGACCAGGCGCGGATCGGTCGATTCGATCAGCTCGCGGTGGTTTTCGATATTGATCGCGCAGAAGAACTCGTTGTGCAGGCCGACCTTGACGCCGTGGTCGGTGGCATAGCGGCCGATTTCGTTCATCGCTTTCGCGCATTGCTGCACCTCTTCGCGGGTGAGCGGGCCGACACCGCAGTAATTCTGGGTCGGGCAGGTGTTCATATACTGGCCACCGAACCTGACGATCGTGTCCACAGCCTCGCGACCCGACCGCACCACTTCTTCGAAATGCCCGGCGTCGTGCGAGGCATGGGCGCCGTGGAACATGCCGATGACCTCGACGCCGCGGTCCCGGGCGAAGGCGGTGAAGTTTTCGGGCGAACCGAACAGCGGCAGAATATCGGCCAGGTCCCATGGCGCGATCTCGATGCCGGGAAAGCCGAGCGCCGACTGATATTTCAGGATCGTGTCCCAGTCCGAATAATAGGCGCTGTTGGTCTTGTCCTCGTAATAGAAGTCGCGGAAGTTCTCGATCTGGCGATAGGGGATCGCCTTCCAGTGACACATGTTGGCGTAGCGGATGTTCGGCATCGCTGGAGTCTCCGTCCGACTTAATTCTGCAATTGATCGAGAAGGCTGCGGATCCGCAGCAGAGCGCGGAAGGGATCGCGCGTCTGGCGAGCGCTGAAGACGATCGGGCCGTCATAGCCCTGACGATCGAGCAGCGCTGCGATGCTGGTCAGATCGACCGAGCCGGTGCCCGGATCGCGAAACACCTGGGTCGCGCGATGTTCGGGGAATTCGGGATTGGCGGTCTTCCACGTTTCCTTGTCATCGACGAAGCGCGTGTCGGTCAGGTGTACGCAGCCGATCCGATCGCGATGGGCCGTTACGAAGTCTGCCGGATCGATCCCGGCGATCGTCAGGGTCGCCGCGTCGATGTCGAGCTTGACGCTATCGGGCAGCGCGTCGAGCAGCGGCAGGATTTCCTCGCCGCGAAACAGGCTCCAATATTCGTTGCGCAGGACGAGCGTGAGACCCGACGCCTGCGCCTTTTCCGCCAGGCCGCGCAGGGCATCGGTCTGGCGTTCGGTGAAGGACGCGCGCTTCGCCTCGAAATCGGGATGATAATGCGCGGTGCGCCCATAATAGGGCGAGGGGCTGATCGCGAAATAGTCAGCACCCAGGTCGGCGGCATGCGCCAGCGCTTCGCCCGCGAAATGCCCGCTCGCGCCGAAGAAGAAATCGAGGTTGTCGTTGCGCATGAACAGGTTCGGGTCGAAGGTCACGCCAGCGACGCGGTCGATGCCATGCCGCGCCAGTTCGGCGCGATAGCCGGCGGCCGACTCATATTTCGTCTCGACGCAATAGCGGTTCATCGGCACGCCGCTGCGCCCGCCGAACTGCCACACCGGTTCATACGGGATTTCAATCGCGCGAAACCCACTCGCGCTGATCAGGCAGTAGAGTTCTTCCCAGAAATATCGGCTTTCGAACCGGTTGCGGTTCGGCTCCTGATAGTGGCGGTTGATCAGGTCGAGGCTGATCGAGATCTGGTCGCTGTTCATCACGCAATCCATTTGTCTGAAGCGCCGCCGACGATGGCGGCTGGCAGCGGGGCCGAGCTTTAGTCGGCGAGCATTCGCCGCGACTGGGCGAGCGACTGATCCATCGGCATCGTCGGGAAATATTCGAGGCCGATCGCGCCCGCATAGCCAAGGTCGCGCAGCGTCTGCCTGACCTGGTCCCAATCGACGCTCCCCGTGCCGGGTTCGTTGCGGTCGGGCATGTCGGCGACCTGCACATGGGCGACGAGATGCATGCGCCCGGCCAGTACTTGCGCCATATCCTCACCCATCACGGCGCTGTGCCAGACATCGTAGAGCAGGCGCAGGTTGGGGCTGTCGACCGCCTCGACCAGATCGAGGCCGAGTTTGGTGCTGACGAGGTACATGGTGGCGAACAGCCGGGTGTTGAGTGGTTCGAGCAGCAGCATGACGCCCGCCGCTTCGGCTGCGTCAGCAGCGGCGCGTAGCGCGGCGACGGCGTTGGCGAAATGCTCCTCCTCGCTCATCCCCTCGACGCGAAAGCCCGACGCGACGATCAGGTTCGGCTTGCCGAGCACGGCCGTCGCGGCGATCGTCTCGCGCACCGCGGTGACCAACTCGTCACGCTCCGCGGGATCGACGATTGAGCGGCGCGGATCGACGCACAGGCTGGTCAGGCGCATGCCGGTGTCGGCGAGCGCGGTGGCCAGCGCATCGACCGGCTTGTCGCGCCAAAGATGGAATTCGGCCAGCTCGAAGCCCGCCGCCTTGGCCGCGCGCAAGCGCGCGTCGAGGTCACCGGCATCGGCGAACTGCCATTCGATACAACTGGATAATGGGTATGCCGCAGACAAAGGAATCTCTCCTGTTCTACGGCCCCGTGGTGCGATCGCACTCGTATGCCTGGCGGGTTCGAGCCCGCTATTTTGTTGGCGTCGGATACGGCTCATCGCCGCAAAAATCAAGGCTTCAGCTTGAACACGCGCTCGGCGTTGCGGTGGAAGAACAAGGCGGCGTCGGCGCGGGACATCGGTATTGCGGCTGCCTTAGCAACCGCGTCGTCCTCATCCTCGAACGGATAGTCGACGGCGAAGAGCACGCGGTCCGCGCCCAGAATCTCCTGACAGCTGCGGACCGCGGGCGACCAGTTGGTGCCGCTCGTGGTGATCCAGAAATTTTCGCGAAAGACCGTCGCCGGACTGCGCTTGAGCGGGCCGAGACCGCCGCCGTGCATCACGCGATACCGGTTGTCGATCCGATCGAGGTAGAAAGGAATCGCCTCGCCATTATGGCCGATCACGATGCGCAGCCGGGGAAAGGCGTCGAACACCCCGGCCATGATCAGTCGCAGGACGTGCAGCGACGTTTCGGCCGCATAGCCCCAAACCGCGCCCTCGAGTCCGCGCGCCGCATAGGCGGGTAACGCAGGCGGCGCGGGATCGCGCGGGTGAATGTAGATCGGCACGTCGAGCGCCTGTGCGGCTTCGAAAATCGGCCAATAGTCGCGCTCGTCGAGATAACGGCCCTTGGTATGCGAGTTCACGACCGCGCCCTTGAGGCCGGCGCGCACCGTGCGCTCGAGTTCCTGGGCCGCCCGTGCAGGAGCCTGAGGCGCGATGGCGGCCAGCGGGGCGAACTTGTCGGGCCAGCGGCGCATCCAGCTCAGCGCGCGGTCGTTGATCGACCGGGCGAGTTCGGTCCCCTGCGCCGGGTCGAAGATCTGGACGCCCGGCGAATTCACCATGATGACCTGCATGTCGACGCCCGAGCGGGCCATGTCCTTGAGACGAACCTCCGGATCGAGCAGGCGTGGCCAGCGCGGATATTTGCCGCCGCCGATCATCGCCTTCAGCCCCGGCTCCTCGTCGCCGCGTGTTGCCATGTACGCGTCGATCGCATCGATCAGCTCCGGCGTCGAAAAGCCCTCTTCGGTCGCGATGCGGCGCATGCTTCGGCGCGGCGCGGCCGTTGCGGGCAGCGTGGCCGTGGCGGCGGTCGCAGCGATCAGCGTGCGGCGTGACAGGTTCATTGGAGGCTCTCCCTGCGAGAAACGCGAAGCATCATGGCGTGAGGCACGCGCGCGAACCGCGCGGTCCATCGGGCCGGGGCTCGGCAAAAAGTCCGGAGATGGAGCTTGGAAGGTCGCGATCGTTGCGCATGATCGGGCCGCCAAACGCCCGGCACAGATCGGCAACTTCACAGCCTGCAGCCATTTCCTCACCTAATTAGAATATATGTTCTTATATTCTGATAGGCCGAGTTGGCAGGGATGACAATGGGATCGGGCAGGCGCCCCGCTCAGCCCTCGTACTGGAGGTAGGCGAGCGCCATGACCGACAGTTCGGACTTCACCGTGTCCCAGATCTTGTCGTCGGCCGATTCGGCGGTGGAGCCGAGACCGAATTGCCGCGCGGCGGTGGCGAACACGATCCGGAAGACCGCGTGGGCGCGACGTTCGGCATCCTTGGCGCGAATCTCGTCGCGGAAGGTGAGGATCGCTTTGGCCGAGAGATCCGCCGACTTTTGCGCGGTCTCGCGGCCTGGTGCGGAGACCGCGGGATCGAGCGATGCGCGCTGCATGATCGTGCGCAGCACCTGCGCATGCGTCGCCAGGAAGCCGCTATAGCCGTCGACATAGCGCGGCAGGAAATCGGCGAGCGAACTCGATTCGGCGAGAATGCCCTCGATCAGCTCGCGTTCCTTCTCGACGATGTTCTGAAGTTCTTCCGCGATCACGGCGTGGAGCAAGCGATCCTTGCTTTCGAACCGCAGGTAGATCGAGCCGATCGATACCGAGCCGCGCTCGCTCACGTCCTGAAGGGTGAAGTCCTCGCTGCCCCGCTCGAGCATCAGCGCCTTCGTCGCATCCAGCATTCGGCGAAACGAAGCGAGGCTGCGTCCCTGTCGCGGTGCGCGGCTGATCGCACTGTCGGCGAGCGTCTGGGTCGGGGATTCAGCGGGGCTTGACATGTGCCCCATAAGAAATATCAAAATAGGAACGTCAATTCTAATTTCTAAAAGCGCGAACATTCTGATTCGCGAGGAGGGGTAATGCGGTTCTCGGTGTTTCTAAACGCGCGCTCGATGCGACCGGAGGACGACCGGCAGTTGATGCACGACCTGGAGACCCATGCGATCCGGGCGCGGGACAAAGGGTTTTCCGCGATCTTCATGCCGGACCATCACTTCAACGGGTACATGCCGCTGGCGAGCGACAGCTTCATCTTCGCGGCCTATCTCGCGGCGAAGCTGCCCGAGATGCATTTCGGCTTTTCGGTAGTGTCGGTGCCGCTGCATCATCCGGTGCGCTTCGTCGAGCGGATCAACCTTCTCGATCAGATCACCGACGGCAAGTTGCTGGTCGGGGTGGGGAGCGGCACGACGCCCGAGGAGATGATCGGGTTCGGCGTGAACTACAAGGATGCCGGTGCCGTCTCGGAACGCAACCTCGAACTGGCCGAGCAGCTGTGGGCCAAGGCCATGGAAGATCCGGCGATCGAGATCGACAATGGCCCGCATCAGGGGCGGGTGCTCCAGCGGATCGCGCCGGCGGCGTACACGCCGGGTCATGCCCGCCTGATGCCCGTGGCGATGAAGGAAAGCAGTGCCCGCCGCGCCGCGACGCATGGCTGGCCGGCGTTCATCCCGGCCTTCACCCCGCCGAAGATCGGCGGCACCGAGCCCTATGTCCATGTGAAGAAGTATTTCGACACCTACCGCGCGATGCTGGACGAATCGGGGCATGGCGCGGACACGATCGCGTCGGCGCTCGACTGGACGACGCACACCTATCAGGCCGTGCATGTCGCCGAAACCGACGAGCAGGCTCGTGACGAGTTGATGGTGATCCTGCGCTCGTACCAGGACGCGATCGAGCGCGAAGCGGAGTTCAATGCGCGCGCTGAATCCGACGACGCCAATCGCAAGACGGATCGCACGCCGAATGCGCTCACCGATGACTGGATCGGTACCTGGTGCCTCTATGGTTCACCGGAGACCGTGATCGAGCATCTGAAACCCTATGAGGAACTGGGCATCGGCAACATCCTGTGCGGCACCCTGACCGGGCCGCTGACGGAAGAGCGGCTTCGCCTGGGCAACCAGACGCTCGACCTGCTGTCGCAAAAGGTCATGCCCGCATTCGGTGGCGGTCGCGCGTGACGCGGATCGTCGGCATCGGCGGCACGTTGCGGGCGGGGTCGTCGAGCGAGCGGCTCGCGCGCGCCGTCCTGGAGTGCTGCGGCGCGCAGGGCGCCGACACGATGATGTTCGACGGGCCGTTCCTGGCACAGCTGCCGCATTACGATCCGGGCGCGCCGACGCGGTGCGAGGCGGAGCAGGCCCTTGTCGACGCAGTGCGGGGTGCTGACGCGATCGTCGTCGCGTCGCCCGGCTATCACGGCGGCATTTCCGGGCTCGTCAAGAATGCGATCGATTTGCTGGAGGAGACGGCGCGCGACGATCGCCCCTATTTCGACGGGCGGCCGGTCGGGCTCATCGTCTCGGCCGCGGGCTGGCAGGCCACGGGCGTCACGCTGGCGGCGCTGCGCGGCGTGACCCATGCGATGCGCGGATGGCCGACGCCGCTGGGCATCGCGATCAACTCGGTCGAGCAGCGTCCATTCGATTCCGATGGGGCGCTGGTCGATGCGGCGGTCGCGGCTCAGATCGAGGCGCTTTCCGAGCAATTATTGCGCCCGCTGGGCCTTTCCAGGGCCGCTTGACTCAGGATTAAACAAAACTAAAATACTGGTTCTATTTAGTAGACGCGGGGAGGTACCCGCGCTCAAAATTGGGAGGGGTTAGTGGGTATGTTCACGCTCAAGTCGTGCCTGTTGGTCGGCACTGCAGTTCTCGCCGTTACGCCAGCGATGGCGCAGACCACGCCGCCGGCATCCACGTCCGACGTCGAAGAGATCGTCGTCACCGCACAGAACCGCGCCGAAAGCGTGCAGGATGTTCCGATCGCCATCAACGTCGTCTCGGGCGAGGCTTTGCAGGACGCGGGCGTGACCGATCTGCGCGAGCTCGACCGCGTGGCATCGGGCGTCCAGATCACGCAGGACCAGCAGAACACCTATGTCGCGGTGCGCGGCATCGGTACGGCCAGCAACAACGAAACGCAGGACACGTCGGTCACCATCAACATCGATGGCGAGTATATCAACCGCACTACGGTCCTGAATGCGGCGGTGTTCGACCTCGAGCGCGTGGAAGTGCTGCGCGGGCCGCAGGGAACGCTCTACGGGCGCAATGCGACCGCGGGCGCCGTCAATTTCATCACGCGAAAGCCTGGCGACACGTTCAGTGTCAACGGATCCGCGAGCTACGGCAATTACGATCAGATCATTCTGAATGCCGGCGTCGATCTGCCCATTTCCGATGGCTTCGCGATCCGCGCGTCGGGCATCTATTCGAACCGCGGACAGGGCTACACCTTCCACCCGAACATGGCCGGGCTGCGCGCGGGCAATCCGCTCGCCGGCAAGCCGTACCAGCCGAACTATGCGGACCGAAGCGGGACCCAGGACCTCAAGGCCGGTCGCCTGTCGGTCCGGCTCGAGCCGACCAGCAACCTGCGCATCGATGCCGCGGTCGAATATGCCGACAGCTATGCGCTTCTCGAAAACTATGCCTTTGTCGATCTGACCACGGCGGCGAACGCGCCGACCGCGGGCTGCGGCGGGCTGGGTTATGTCGAGGTCGCGCCGTTGCAGCCGGGCACGCAGTGCATCCCGCTCAACACCAACTTCCTCGCGAACATCGACCGCAGCAGCTACAATGGCCCGACCACCGGCGTGGGCTATCAGTCGATGGAGTCGTTCGCGGCGCGTGGCCGCATCGCCTATAATCTCGGCGACGCGACGGTGACCTATATCGGCGGCTATCGTCACACCGATTCGATCGAGCGTCCGACGCTGCCGCCCGCCTATGTCTTCCTCGACTTCGGATCGACGGTCGAAACGCAGAGCCACGAACTGCGCCTGAACGGCGAAGCCGGGAACATCCTCTATCAGGTCGGCGCCTTCTATTATCGCGAGGAGCTGAACCAGGAGAAGGGGCTGCACAATCCGTTCATCGGCCCGAACGGCAGCTACATCACCTATTTCCGCCGGTCGCCAGTGACGAGCAAGAGCTGGTCGGTGTTCGGTCAGGTCGATGTGCCGATCACGCCCGAGCTGACCGCGCAGGGCGGCATTCGCTACACCAAGGGCGATCGCGAAGCGATCTACGAGAACTACAACTTCGTCTTCAACGCCGGACCTAACCCGCTGACCACGCCGGCGCCGGTCACGCTGAACCTGGACCAGTCGGAGGACAATATCAGCTGGCTGGCGGGGCTGAACTACAAGCCGAACTCCGATACGCTGGTCTATGCAAAGGTCAGCACGGGCTTCAAGGGCGGCGGTTTCGACGCGGTCGGCACCTATGGGCCGGAGAAGAACACCGCCTACGAGGCCGGGATGAAGCTCGACTTCGGCGAGCGCAATCAGCACCGGTTCAACATGTCCGGCTTCTATTACGACTATGCCGGCCTGCAGAATGCCGTGCTGCTCGACAACACCAAGGGTGGCCAGATCTTCAACGCCGGCAAGGCGACGATCTGGGGCGTCGAGGCGGAATGGGACATCGAGCTCAACCAGTGGAACCGCTTCTACGGCAGCTTCAACTATCTCAATGCCAAGTTCGACGACCTGGCGGCCGCCTATGCGGTGATCTGCGTCCCTGCCAGCGGCTGCGTCGCTCCGAACGATGCCAGTGTCGGCGATCTCGATCCGGTCACCCCGGGCGTGCAGGCGCCCAACCTTGCCGGCAACACGCCGCCGATGTCGCCGGAAGTCGTGATCTCGGTCGGGTACGACCATATCTTCAGCCTGGGTTCGGCGGGCACGCTCACGGCAAGCGCCTTCTCGCGCTTCAAGAGCAAGTATTTCCTGACCATCTTCAACGAGCGCGACCTGTCGCAAAAGGCGTTCACCCAGACCGATCTGTCGCTGACCTATCGCCCGGAAAACCGGAAATTCTCGGTCGCAGGCTTTGTGCAGAATCTGGAGAATGAACGGCCGATGGCGTTCGGGGCGTTCGTCGCCGCAGGGCCGGATCGCGTGCTGAACGTCGGCTACTCGCGCCCGCGCACCTATGGCGTGCGGGTCGGGTTCGACTTCTGATCGACCGACTGACGGGGCGGCCCTGACGGGTCGCCCCGCTTTCTTTTGGGGAACGGCAGGCGGGCTAGCACCCTCCTGCATTCCGGATTGCGAGGGAGCCGATCATGGCTGAAACCGTCGCCGGGGCGGCAGGCGTCCGACTTTCGCTTACCGAGCGGCTGAGCTATGGCTTTGGCGATTTCGGGTACAGCCTGGCCTATAACATGGCGGGCGCGTTCCTGCTGTTCTACTATACCAATGTCGCGATGCTGCCGGCCGCGGCCGTCGGCACCATCTTCCTCGCGGCGCGATTGCTCGACGCGGTGGTCGACATTCTGGTGGGCATCGCAGTCGACAAGACGCGGACCCGCTGGGGGCGGACGCGGCCCTATTTCCTGTTCACCGCGATTCCCTATGCGCTGGTCCTCGTCCTTGTCTTCTCGGTGCCGGACTGGTCCGAAAATGCCAAGCTCATCTACGCGTTCCTGACGTTCAAGGCGCTCGGCATCCTGATGTCGCTGGGGTCGATCCCCTATACCGCGCTGATGCCGATGATGACGACCGACACCAGCCAGCGGCTCAAGCTCGGCGGGATGCGCTCGATCGGAACGTCGGTGTCGGTGATCCTGGGCACGGCGGCGACGATGCCGCTGGTCGGGCTGTTCGGCGGCGGCAATCAGCAGCGCGGCTTTCAGGCGACGGCGATCCTGTTTGCAGGGCTGTCGCTGATCGCGCTGTTCATGCTGTTCCGCAATTGCAAGGAACGGTTCGACGACGGCAGCTCGCCGCGCTTCGCCGTGCTGCCGGCGATCGGCGAGATGCTGCGCAATCGCGCCTGGCTGATCTGCTTTGCCTTCACCCTGCTCTATTTCGTGCGGTTCGGGACGATGATCTCGCTCACCGCATTCTTCGCGATCGACGTGCTGGGGCATCCGTGGATGATCTCGATCCTGCTGCCCGCAATCTCTGGCACATTGCTGATCGCCGCGTTCATCGCCCCGCCGATCCTGTCGCGCACCGGCATTCGCAAGGGCTGTTTCGGGGCGATCGTGCTGGCCATCGCGCTGTTCGCGGCGCTGCCGCTGGCCGAGGCGCAGCCGCCGCTGTTCCTGGCGCTGTATATTGCCGCGTCGGTCGCGACATCGGTGACGATCACCGGCATCTTCACCATGGCGGCGGAAGCGGTCGACTATCACGAAGCGCTGTTCGGCACGCGCAACGAGGGGCTGCTCTCGTCCGGAATCAGCCTGGCGACCAAGATCGGCATGGCGGTGGGCACGGCGGCGATCGCCTATTCGCTGGCGGCGGCGGGCTATGTGCCGACCGCGGTGAGCGAGACCGCACGCCAGACGATCCGCTGGTCCTATTATGGCTGGCCGATCGCCCTGCTCGCACTTCAGGCGATCGTGGTGTTGGGCTGGCCGATGCATGCGCGCCACACGGCGCGGCCTGACGCATCCGCCGAGCCTGCTGCCGCCTGAACGCGGCGCTTACGCACCTTTATTGGGAGATTCGAATGCAGATCAAAGCAATCGCGTTGGCGGTAGCCCTGTCCGGCAGCGCGGGCATGGCAGCGGCCCAGACCGTGCCGGTCGCCGACATTCCGGTGACGGTCGATAACGTTCCCTATGCGCCGCCCGAGACGGTGCAGCGCGTGGCGACGCCGAACAATCCCAAGGAAGAGCGGCTGAAGGTGCTGATCATCAGCGGCCAGAACAGCTATGAGCATGACTGGACCGGGGTGAACAACCGGTTGCGGACGCAGCTGAAGGACACCGGACGGTTCGACGTGCGCGTGACGGAGGATTTCGACGACGGCACGCTCGCCATGCTCAAGAAATATGACGTCGTCATCCTCAACTATTCCAGCCGCTGGAACTATGGGGACAAGGAACAGCATGTCTGGTCCGACGCGGCGTTCAAGGCGCTGTACGACTATGTCGCGCAGGGCGGAGGGCTGGTCGCCTATCATTCCTCCTTCACCTGGGGCCGCGACATTCCCGAATATCGGCGCCTGCTCGGCGCGGTGATGGTGCCGGGGGTCAGCCGCCGGTCGCCGCCCGACGCATTCACGATCGAGATCGTCGATCGCGAGCATCCGATCACGCAGGGACTGCGCCGCTACCACTGGAACTTCATGGAGGACAAATACACCAACATGGTGTTCGATCCGGACGCGAAGGTGCAGGTGCTGGCCACCGCGATCGACGACCCGGCGGATTATGATCCGGAGCGCGCGGGGCCCAAATACGACCCCAAGGCCTATGCGCCCGAGCAGCTCAAGAAGATGGGCGGGATGGGGAAGCCAAACCCGCAAATCTGGGTGCAGAATTACGGCAAGGGGCGGGTTTTCTCGATCACGCTGGGGCATGGACCCGATACGATCCAATATGACGGGTTCAAGACGCTGTTCGCGCGCGGCACCGAATGGGCAGCGACCGGCAAGGTGACGATTGCGCCCTATGACAAGGCGGCGGGGTTCGCGGTCGGAAAATAGGCCCCGCGCAGCTGGCCCGCGCGGGGAAAGGGGGAGGGGGCGGACAGCGGTCCGCCCCTTTTTCGTGGCGATCACTAGAGGATGGGAGGTCGCCGTAGCAGGGCGTGCTTGCACCCCGCCCCACGTCGATCAGCGCGCCTGGCGCTGCGCGAGCGCAAACCCGACAAATGCGGCGAGGGCCGCGAGGACGGCGTTCTGCGGCAGCGCGGCGGTTTCGCCGCGGGCGAGATGGACCGCAGCTGCGCACGCCTGATTGACGATCAGGTAGATCGCCGCGCCGCGCGCAACGCGGTGCCAGCGCGCAGCGATCGCGCCGAGCAGCAGCGCAAGCGCGGCGACGAGTTCGGTCACGCCGACCAGCCGGCCAGCCGCGACCGGGAGGACGAGCGTCCACGCATGATGTTGCGCAAGCACCGACAGGGAAGCGAAGGTCTTGAAATAGCCGAAGAACGCGAAGGCGAGGGCCAGCAACAGCGCGACGATCCGTGCGATGCCGTGTGCGGAACGTGCCATTGCCGGCGACCCCCTCATGTCAAATCCGGCCTTGACGCGACCGAGTGTTTATAGAATGAATGTTCTAATTCGGATGAATGGCGAGCGCAAGTGCGGGAGCCACCGACAGGCGGGATACGCCGTCGCCGATGAAGCGAGAGGGTCTATGGGTACGATCAAGCGGGGCGTGAGCCTCTACAGCTATCAGAACGAGACGTTTCAGGGCAAAATGTCCCTGGAAGATTGCATCCGGACCAGCGCCGAGATGGGCGCGCGCGGGATCGAGGTGATCGGCGAGCAGACCTTCTGGGGCTGGCCCGAAGTCGGCGTCGAGGATGCGAAGATCCACGAGTGGCACCAGCTGATCGCCAAATATGACTGCGTGCCCGTCAGCCATGACTTCATGCTCGACTACAAGCGCTACAAGGGCCGCGAGATGCCGTTCGACGAGCAGGTCGCGAGCGTGCGCAACGACGTCGACTTCGGCGCGCGGCTGGGGACGAAATATATCCGCGCGCTGGTTTCGATCGCGCCCGAAGTGCTGGTCGCCGCCGCCCCCTATGCCGAGGAAAAGGGCATCAAGATCCTGATCGAGGTGCATGCGCCGCTGCACTTCGATCACCCGTGGATCGTCCGTCACGCCGAAGCCTTCGAAAAGAGCGGTTCGGACGCGCTCGGCTTCCTGCCCGACATGGGGATGTTCCTGCACGCTTATCCGCCGGTAATGGTCGAGAAGTTCAAGCGCCTGGGCGTGCCGACGAACATCGCCGACTATATCGTCAAGGCCTATGCGGATCGCGTGCTCAGCGAATATGTGATCCTGAATGTCCAGGAAATGGGCGGCACCGGCCCGTCGATCGCGATGGCCGAAGTGCTGCGCCACAATGCCGCGTTCGAGCCCAAGCGGATGCTCGACTACATGGCGCGCATCCACAACATCCACGGCAAATTCTATCAGATGACCGCAGACTATGTCGAGCCGTCGATCCCCTATGACAAGATCGTCGAGGTGCTGAACCAGGGCGGTTACGACGGCTATATCTGCTCGGAATATGAGGGCAATCGCTGGATCGAGGACGCCGAGGAACCCGACAGCGTCGAGCAGGTGCGTCGCCAGCAGGTGATGTTGGCGAAGCTGATCGGCGAACCGGCGCCGGCGGCGCTGGCCGCGTAAGGGAGAGCGGGACCATGATGGACAACAAGATGATCTGCACCGAGCAGTTCGAGAATTTCGTCGAGGACGGCGCGGTCAAGGGCTTCGCCTTCCTCGGCCGCCTGCCCTATTATCGCGGCCTAGGGCTCTCGATGGTCGAGGACATCCAGGTCAGCGTGGACGGCGAGAAGATCGCGCGCGAGGACGTGCGCTTCTCGGTGCGCGGCAAGATCTACACGCTCGACGAGATGGAAACCGTCTATGACGATCGCTGGAATTTCGGCGAGAAGGCGCGGATCATCGCGCTGAAGCCGGGCGGTCTGGCGCCGGGCAACCACCGGATCGAGTTCGCGGTGCGGATGCGGGTATCCTACCTGCCGTTCGTCCCGACGACCAAGGACAGCAAGGACCTGGCGCTCGCCGCCTGAACCAGACGGGCGGCGCCGGGCGACAATGCCCCGCCGCCCGTCAGCTGCGCGTCCGCGCGCGGCGCAACGGATTGCGTTGATGACAGATCTGACTCTCGACCAGGCCGCCTCGCTGACCGCGGGCGGCGCAATGTGGTCGTCCGTGGCGATTGCCCAGGCGGGGATCCCGTCCTTTACGATGAGCGACGGCCCGATGGGCATCGCCAGCGGCAAGGTGGACGAACGCGACATCGCGCGCCTCTCGCCCTGCGCCACCGCGCTGGGCGCAAGCTGGGACGTGGATCTGGCGCAGCGGATCGGCGTGCTGGTCGGGCAGGAAGCGGTCGGCCGCGGCGTCGACGCGGTGCTCGCCCCCAACATCAACCTTGCGCGCAGCCCGCTGGCGGGACGTGCGTTCGAATATTTCTCCGAAGACCCGCTGCTCGCCGGCATCATGGGCGCGGCCTGGATCACGGGCCTGCAATCGACCGGCACCGCGTCGGTGGCCAAGCATCTGGTGTGCAACGACAGCGAGACCGATCGTGACACGGTCGACGTCCGGGTCGATGAGCGGACGCTGCGCGAAGTCTATCTGCTGCCGTTCGAGTTCGCCGCGCAGGCGGGATGCGCCGGGATGCTAGCGGCCTATAACCGGGTCAACGGGCTGCACTGCGCCGAGCAGCATCATGTGCTCACGACCGTGGTCAAGGGCGATTGGGATTATCGCGGCGCGATCATGAGCGACTGGTTCGGCACCCATTCGACCGAACCGACGCTGAATGCGGGGCTCGACCTCGAGATGCCGGGGCCGGCGCGATTCCTGGGCCTCAAGGCGGCCGCAGCGGTGGCGTCGGGCAAGGTGACGCGCGCGCGCATCGATGACGCGGCAACACGCGTCGCCGGTCTGGCGCGCCGCGCGACGGGGGCCAAGGCGAGCCCGCTGAGCGCGCACCAGATCGACGCGCTGCTGGTCGAGGCAGCGGCGGCGGGGTTCGTTCTGCTGCGCAACGCGGGGGATCTGCTTCCGCTGTCGCCGGAGACGATCGACACGCTGGCGGTGATCGGCCCCAACGCCGCTGCCCCGTGTTTCCAGGGGGGAACCTTCGCCAAGATTTCAGTGTCGCCCGACCTTGCCTCGCCCGTAGATGCGATCCGCGGACGCTTCGGCGCGCAGTGCGACATTCTGTTCGAGCCCGGCGTCGATCCCGCGCCGCGCCTGCCCGCCATGCCGGTGCGCCCCGCGCGCGATCTGGGCGATGGCTGTACGCATGGCATGACGGTCGACTATTTCGTCAGCGGCGACTGCACCGGCACCCCGTTGTCGAGCGAGACGCGCGACGCCAACTCGCTGGTCTGGTTCGTCGGGGTGCATGAGCAAGCGCGGTTCGCCGAAGGCGGATCGATCCGCGCGAGCGGCGTGTACCTCCCCGATCGCGACGGCATCCACCGCTTCCATCTCGGCGCCACCGGTGTCTCGCGCATGTGCGTCGACGGCGTCGAGATCGTCGCGACGACCCATTGCCCGCCGGGCGATGTCATGGGGGTGCTCAAGGCCGGTGACTCGATGGTCGCCGAGGTCGATCTGAGCGCGGGCAAGCCGGTGGACGTCGTGGTCGAATTCAGCTTCGATCCCGCACGCGTTCACGGCCTGTGGTACGGCATCCGTGCGCCGGGCAGCCGCGAGGAACTGCTCGCCGCCGCCGAAGCCGCCGCGCGCCGCGCCGATGCGGTGGTGCTGATGGTCGGCGAAACCTCGGATTCGAGCGTCGAGAGCAAGGATCGGCCCGATACGCTGCTTGCCGCCGATCAGGTCGAACTGATCGCGCGCGTCACCGCCGCGAACCCGCGCACCGTCATCGTCGCCAATGTCGGCCACGCGTTCGACACGTCATGGGAGGATCGCGCCGCCGCACTGATCAGCGCCTGGTATCCCGGCGAAGGGTTCGCGCAGGCGATTGCCGAAGTGCTGGCGGGCGACCGCGAGCCGGGCGGACGCATGCCGGTCACGATCGCGAAGGATGAAGACGATTATCCCGGCTATGCGCTCAAGCCCGATGCGGCTGGTCAGCTGCGCTACGCCGACGGAGTCCGCTTCGGGTATCGCGGGTTGATCGCGGCGGGCAAGCCGGCGCGGCACCCATTGGGGGCGGGGTTCGGCTATGCGCGTTTCGAGTGGCAGGACGCCGCGGTCGAGGGCGATGCAGTCGCGGTTACCGTTCGAAACGTTGCGGCGCGCGCGGGGAGCGAGGTCGTCCAGGTCTATCGCGACGAACCCGAAGCGACGCTGGTCGGCTTCGCCAAGGTCCAACTCGCGCCGGGCGAGCGTGCGCGGGTGCGCGTACCCCTGACGCGCCGCCGCTTCATGCGTTGGGGCGAACAGGGTTGGACTCCGCTCGGCGACAGGGTCGCGGTGCGTGTCGCGCGTCATGCCGAGGACGCGGGAACGGCGCTCGCCGTCGATGTGGCCGCGTTGCCAACCACCGGATTGTGACGAGGAGACCGGGCGTGCGGTTGCGGATGGGGATGATCGGCGGCGGACCGGGGGCGTTTATCGGTCCGATCCACCGCATCGCAGCGGAGCTGGATCGCGAGATCGAGCTGGTCGCGGGCGTGTTCAGCAGCGATCCCGGCCGCTCGCGCGCGGCAGCGGCCGACTATCGCATCGATCCCGAGCGCGCCTATCCCGACCTCGACACGATGTTCGCGGGCGAGGCTGCGCGCGCGGATGGGATCGATTTCGTATCGATCGTCAGCCCCAACCATCATCATCTTACGGCCGCGCGCGCCGCGCTCGCCGCCGGGGTGGCGGTGATGAGCGACAAGCCGATGACAGCATCGCTCGCCGAAGCGCGCGAACTTGCCGACCTCGTCGCCCAGGCCGGGCGGCCCTATGCGCTCACGTACACTTATTCGGGCTATCCGCTGGTGCGCGAGGCGCGCGCGCGGGTCGCGGCGGGCGCGATCGGCACCGTCCGCAAGGTCGTGGTCGAATATCCGCAGGGCTGGCTCGCCGGCCCCGCCGAAGGGAAGCAGGCGGAATGGCGTGTTGATCCGGCGCGATCGGGCGCGGGCGGATGCATCGGCGATATCGGGGTCCACGCCTTTCAGCTCGCCGAATTCGTGACCGGGCTGCGCGTCACGCGCCTGCTCGCCGACCTTGCGGCCGTGGTCCCGGGCCGAGCGCTCGACGATGACTGTTCGGTCCTGCTGCGCTTCGACAATGGCGCGCGCGGCGTGCTGCTCGCCTCGCAGATCGAGGTGGGCGAGCTCAACGGGCTGCGCATCCGCGTCTATGGCGACAAGGGCGGGCTGGTGTGGCGGCAGGAAACGCCCAACGAACTCACCCTGCACGGCATCGACGGGCGGACCGAGATCGTCCGCGCGGGCGATGCCTCGCTCGGCGCCGATGCCCGCGCGCGGACGCGCACGCCGGGCGGGCATCCGGAAGGGTATCTTGAGGCATTCGCCAACCTGTACCGCGACTTTGCTGGCCTGCTCCGGGGTGAGGCGGGGCCGCTGCTGCCGGATGCCGCCGAGGGGCTGCGCGGCATGGCATTCATCGAAACGGCGGTGGCTGCAAGCCGCGACGACGCAGGTTGGGTCGATCTGACGATTTGAGGAGAGAGCGATGAAGACGTTGAAGGGGCCGGGCATTTTCCTCGCCCAATTCGCTGGCGATAGCGCGCCGTTCAATTCGCTCGACAGCCTCTCAGCCTGGGTCGCCTCGCTCGGCTACAAGGGCATCCAGATTCCGAGCTGGGACAAGCGCCTGTTCGACCTCGATCGCGCGGCGGAAAGCCAGGATTATTGCGACGAGGTGGCTGGTATCGCCGCGTCGCACGGCCTCGCGATCACCGAGCTGTCGACGCATTTGCAGGGCCAGCTGTTGGCGGTTCACCCCGCCTATGACGCGCAGTTCGACGGCTTCGCCGCCGAACATGTGCGCGGCAACCCAGCCGCGCGGCAGGCCTGGGCGGTCGATCAGGTGAAGAAGGCGGCAACCGCCAGCCGGCGACTTGGGCTGAATGCACATGCCAGCTTCTCCGGCGCGCTGGCCTGGCCCTATATGTATCCTTGGCCGCAGCGCCCGGCGGGTCTGGTCGAGGATGCGTTCGACGAACTTGCGAAGCGCTGGCGCCCGATCCTCGACCATTTCGACGGCGAGGGCGTCGATATCGGCTTCGAGATTCACCCGGGCGAGGATTTGCACGATGGCGTGACGTTCGAGATGTTTCTCGAGCGCGTCGACAACCATCCGCGCGCGAACATCCTCTACGATCCCAGCCATTTCGTGCTGCAGCAGCTCGATTATCTGGCGTTCATCGACATCTATCACGAGCGCATCAAATGCTTCCACGTCAAGGATGCCGAGTTCCGCCCCAATGGCCGATCGGGAGTCTATGGCGGGTACCAGGGCTGGGTCGACCGGCCCGGCCGGTTCCGCTCGCTCGGCGACGGGCAGGTCGATTTCGGCGGCATCTTCTCCAAGATGGCGGCGAACGACTTTGCCGGCTGGGCGGTGCTCGAATGGGAATGCGCGCTCAAGCATCCCGAACAGGGGGCGGCGGAGGGGGCGCCGTTCATCGACCGGCACATCATCCGCGTGACCGAACATGCGTTCGACGATTTCGCCGCGGGCGGGGCGGATCGCGACCTCAACAAGCGCATCATGGGCATCGCCTGATGGCCAGCGCGGCGAGCGGGGAGCTGCCGCGCCTGGCCTGGCCGGCGCGGTTCGGCTTCATGGCCTGCGCCATGCCGGAGCTGATCAAGAGCTTCGCCTGGGACGCGTTCGTCCTGTTCTATTATGCCCAGGTGGTCGGGCTGGACGGGTTCCGGCTCGGCCTCGCGCTCGCGCTCATCCTCGTGTTCGACGCGGTGGCCGACCCCTATATCGGCGCGCTGTCCGACCGCATGGATCGCGCGCCGCTGGGGCGGCGGCACACGCTGATGGCGGCGGCGGTGCTGCCGTTCGCGATCGGCATCGCGATGGTATTCCGCGTGCCGGCCGATCTGGGGCAATGGCAGATGTTCGCTTGGCTGCTCGGCTTTGGATTGCTGGCGCGGGTCGGCATCTCCTTCTGGACGGTGCCCGCCTATGCGATGGGCGGCGAACTGACGCGCGACAGCGGCGAGCGCAACATCGTCGCGGTGATGCGAAACATGGGCAATCAGCTGGCGATCCTGACCGTTCCCTGGGTTGCCTTTGCCTATTTCTTCGTACCGGGAGGCGGGTTCAGCAAGCCGCAGCTCAACCCTGCGCCCTATCCGGGTTTCGGCCTGTTCGTGGCGGCGATCGGCGCTGGGCTGATGATCGTCGGCCTGCTCGCGACGCGCGCGCGGATGCGGCAGGTGGAGGCGCTCGACCGCGCGGTCGCCGCGGAGGCGCCCGAGACGCTGCCGCAGCTGTTCCGGCGCCTGGTCGCGGCGATCCGGCTGACGCCCAATGTCGGGCGGCTGTTGCTCGTCGCGCTGCTGGTGCTGTTCGTCAATTCGGTGGTCAATCAGCTGACACTGCATCTCGCCACCTATTTCTGGCAATTGGACGGCAGCTGGACGCCGCGCCTGCTGATCGCTGGGGTGTGCGGGTCGCTGTTTGCGATGTTCGTCGCGCCGGCCTGGATGAAATGGATCGGCACGCGGGCGGCGATGATCTCCGGCCTTGCCGCATTCTTCCTGCTTCAGGCGGGGGCGGTGCTGCTGCCGCTGCTGGGGCTGGCGCCGTTGCCCGCGACGGCGGCGATCGGGGCGTTCGTGGTGGCGTTCCGCGTGCTCGGCGGGGTTGCCTATGGCCTGTATGTCGTGCCGTTCAACACCGTCACCTATGACATTGGCGACGAGCATGAGGCGAATACCGGCAAGCCGCAACAGGGGCTCGTTGCCAGCTTCATGTTCATCGGGCTTCAGGTCGGTAGCGGTCTGGTCGCCCTGTTCGCGGGGTCGTTCCTCGGGATCATCGACTTCCCCGTCGGACTCCCCGTCGATCAGATGCCGCAGGACAAGGTGCGTGCGCTTGCCTGGTTCGTCACCGGGCTGATCCTGATCGCGGGGCTGGCGATGGCGTGGCTCGTCGGCCGGTTCGATGTGTCGGCGGAAAAGCAGGCGCGGATCCGGGCCGAGCTCGCCCGGCTTCGCGCTGGGGACGCTCAGTCGGCGGAGGCGAAGCCCGCCCCTGCGCCGTAAAAGCGGATCGTGCCATCGGTGTCGGCTGCACTGACGCCGATGCACAGCTGCAGCCCGAACCGCAGCGGCAGCGCCGGTTCGAACGGCAACGTGGTCAGGCGGCGATCGGACAGCGGATAATAATCGCGCCATTGCTCGGGCGGATCGAACGGCGCCGCCTCGCTCGGCGGTTCCGCCAGCCGTTCGGTGAGCGGCAGGCGCTCCATCCCGCCATGCTGCAGCACCATCCAGTGGATGCGCGCGCCGTCCAGCACCTCCCACATTACCGACAGTTCGGCGAGCGCCATCGCCGTTCCGCCACGCCTGACTGGCGTTGGCAGGGGGAAGTGGAACCAGGCGTCCTTGCCCGCGCGCAGGCGGAAGCTGGAGAAGAACCCGCGATGCCATCCGAACCCATCGGACCAGTCCGCGCCATCAACCGGCGCGAAATAGTCGGTACCTCGCTCCTGCGGCACGACCGCGGCGGAGGGCACCCAGATGCGGTCGACGATCATCACGCCCATGTCGGCGCATTCTCCTCGAGCCACTTGATCGAACAGCCTGCGCTCGGTCGCTGCGGCTGGGGCGGCTGCCCGCCGGCCAGCAGTACGTCCGCGGCGCCGCGCAGGTCCGCGCCGGTCACCGGGAGATCCGTCCGCAGCGGCGGCAGTCCCGGCACGGGGGGACGGTCGATCCTGGGTCGGCTCGCGTCGAACTGTCCGGCATAGAAGAGCCGCAGGTCGCCATCGAACAGGAAGAAATCGGGCGTGCAGATCGCTTCATAGGCGATCGCCACACGCTGGTCCGAATCGTGGAGATAGGGGAAGGTGAAGCCGCGATCGGCAGCGAATGCCACCATATGCTCGAAATCGTCCTCGGGGAATTCGACGATATCGTTCGACGAGATCGCCACCACGCCGATGCCGCGCTTCTGATACTCCTCCGCGAACGCGACGAAGCCATCGATCACATGCAGCACGAACGGGCAGTGGTTGCAGATGAACGCGACGACCAGACCCTGCGGACCCGCGACATCCGCCAGCGTGCGCACGGTGCCGGTCGTGTCGGTGAGTGCGAAGTCGGGTGCGGGCGTGCCCAATGGCATCATGCGCGACATGCGAAGCATCCAACTCTCCCGCTAGAAATAGAATATGCATTCTGATAACAGCCGAGTTCGAGGTCGGCAAGGATCGGCGGGGAGAGGGAAAACCATGTCCCAAGCGGGATGGACCAGACGCGAATTGGGTGGTGCGGTGGCACTGCTGGCGGCCGTAGTCGGGATGCCCGCAGCCGTATCGATGCTGTCACGGCAGACCGATGACGACGCACCGACCGACCGCCAGCGAAAAATGATGCGCGCGGTCAGCCAGCTCGTCGTTCCGCGCACCGGCACCCCCGGGGCCGGCGATGTCGGGGTCGGCGATTTCGTGATCCTCGCGCTCGAGCACGGGCTGGACGGGACGCGCCGGCCAGCTGCGTCCGATGCATTGCCGCCGCTCGCAATGGGGCACATGCGCCCGGACGGCAGCTTGCGCTTCGTCGCCTGGCTGGAGGCGGAACTCGACCGCGCGGCAAATGGCGACTGGATCGGCAAGCCCGAAGCGCGCCGCGCGGCATTGCTGACCAAGCTCGACGCCGACGCCTATGCGGCGCAGGGCGACCATCCATGGAAAAAGGTGAAGGGATTGATCCTGACCGGATATTACACCTCCGAGACCGGTGGCGCGCGCGAGCTGAACTATGAGCTGACGCCGGGCCTCTTCGATCCCGCAGTGGCGATCAAGCCGGGCGCGCGCGCCTATTCGAGCGACTGGACCGCGGTGGATTTCGGCTGATGGCGCAGGACATGCAATTCGATGCGATCGTCGTCGGTTCGGGGATCACCGGGGGCTGGGCGGCAAAGGAGCTGACCGAGGCGGGCCTCAAGGTGCTGATGCTCGAACGCGGGCGGATGATCGAGCACCAGACCGGCTATGTGAACGAGACCAAGGCCCCGTGGGACATGCCGTTCCGCGGGATCGGCGATGCCGAGAAATATGCCCGCGAATATCCGGTGCAGATGCTCAACCGGCATTTCACCGAATTCACCGAGCCGCATTTCGTCAGCGATGCGGAGAATCCCTACACGACCGGTGACGGGACGGATTTCACCTGGTTCCGCAGCTATCAGCTCGGTGGGCGCTCGCTGACCTGGGGGCGGCAATCCTATCGCTGGTCGGACTATGACTTCGGCGCGAATGCGCGCGACGGCCACGGCACCGACTGGCCGATCCGCTATGCCGATGTCGCGCCGTGGTATGACAAGGTTGAGGAGTTCATCGGCGTGTCGGGCGCTGCCGAGGGCCTGCCGCAATTGCCCGACGGGAAGTTCCAGCCGCCCATGGCGCTCAACGTGGTCGAGCAGGCCGTGCGCGAGCGGATCTCGGCGCGCTGGCCCGAGCGGCGGCTGACGATCGGGCGCACCGCCAATTTGACGCAAGCGAAGGACGGACGTGGCGAATGCCAGCGCCGGTCGATCTGCGCGCGCGGCTGTTCCTATGGAGCGTACTTTTCGACCCAGTCGAGCACGCTCCCCGCAGCGCAGAAGACCGGCAATCTGACGCTGGTGACCGATGCGGTGGTGGAAAAGGTCGATTACGATCCCGCGACGCGCCGCGTGACCGGCGTGCGCTGGGTCGATACCAAGACCAAGGCGCGCACCAGCGCGACCGCGCGGATGGTGTTCCTCAATGCCGGCGCGTTCAACTCGGTCCATCTGCTGCTCAACTCCGCCAGCGACGCGATGCCGAACGGGCTTGCCAACACGAGCGGCGTGCTGGGCACGCACATTATGGATCATGCCAGCACGCTGGCGGCGATCGCGCTGATGCCGGGGTTCGAGCAATGGACGACGTTCGGCAACCGGCCGACCGGGATCGTCATCCCCCGCTTTCGCAACATGGATGCGATGGATGGCGCCGGGCACAGCCGCGGTTTCTCCTATCAGGGCGGCGCGCTGCAATCGGGCTGGACGCGCGGCAAGCGCGAGGCGGGCATCGGCGCTGCGTACAAGGAAGCGTTGCAGCCGCCGGGCCCGTGGCGGATGGTGCTGGTCGCCTTTGCCGATTGCGTGCCGCGCGCGAGCAACCGGCTCACGCTCGACCGCAGTCGTACCGACGCCAATGGCCTGCCGGTGCTCAAGGTCGATTTCGCCTTTGGTGCCGAGGAACATGCCGCGCTCGCGCAGGCCAAGGCGGATGCCGCCGAGATGATGACCCAGGCCGGGGGGCAGGTCATCATGGGGTTCGACCGGCCCAATCCGGGCGGCAGCGCGATCCACGAGATGGGCGGCGCGCGCATGGGCAATGATCCGGCGACATCGGTGCTGAACAAGTGGAGCCAGGCGCACGACATCGCCAATCTCTTCGTGACCGATGGCGCGCAGATGAGCTCGACCGCGTGCCAGAACCCCTCGCTCACCTATATGGCGCTCACCGCACGTGCGTCGGCGCATGCAGTAGGGCTGCTGAAGGAAGGGATGCTCTGAACCGGCGAAAGCCCGCTCAGCCCGCTGGCTTGAGCATTCCGATGCTGTCGAGCCAGCGGTAGAATTGCTCGATCCACCCCGCTGACGCGGTGCCGGGGCGGCCCAGGCCGAAACCGTGGCCGCCATTGGCGAGCAGGTGAAACTCGATCGGGCGGCCAGCCTTGCGATAGGATTCGACCAGCGGGAAGCCATCGACATCGCGGAGCAGGAAATCATCCGCCGCGATCGTCACGAACATCGGCGGCGCGTTGGCCGGTACGGCCATCGCAGCCATGTTTGGATAGATCGGTGCGGCAAAGGCGGGCATCGTCGCGCCGCCCTGCGCCACCACCGATCGCGTGAGGAACCCGCCCGCGGAAAAGCCCATGAACCCGACGCGATCGGGATCGACGCCATAGCGCGCGGCATTGGCGCGGACATGCGCGAGCGCGGCGAGGCCGTCCGCCAGCGCTTCGGGCGGCGTGTCCTTGGGGTTGGCGAAGCTTACTTTCTCGCCGCCGATCATCCGGTTGAACTCGGCGTCCCACACCGCATTGTCGCGCGGTGTCGGCAGGACGCGATATTTGAGGACGAAGGCGGCGATGCCGTGATTGGCGAGCCAGCGCGCGACCTGCCACCCTTCGGCATCGATCGACAGTCCCAGGAAGCCACCGCCGGGCGCGACGATGACCGCCGCGCCGGTCGCAGGGCCGGCCGGAAGAACCGGGGTGAGCGTCGGATGCGAGACATTGCGCACGCCGATCGTACCGTTCTGCAGCATCCATTGCTCGCGGTCCGGGCCCTGTTTCGGCGCGGTGGCGAGCGGTTCGGCACCAGGCTGTCGCGGCGCTTCGATCACGACGTGGACAAATCGCGGCGGTTGCTGCGCGAGCGATCCGGGGGCCGACATCAGGGTCGTCAGCAGCGCGGCAATCGCACAGCTGCGCCGGAAGCCGATCATGCCGCTGCCTGGGTCATCGTCCCGGGGCGACTCCGGCCGACCAGGAACAGCACCGCGACCGCGCCGATCACGCCGGTAATGCCGGCAGCGAGAAACGCGCCCTGCATGGTGCCGAGCTGCCCGCGAACCGCGCTGACGATCAGCGGCGAGACGAATTGCCCGAAGAAGAAGCAGGCGGTCCATAGCCCCATGCCGCGGCCGCGATGTGCATAGGGCAACTGCCCCTGCGCCCAGTAGATCAGCGTGACGACGCCCATCCCGGCACCGGTCTGTTGCACCGCCGTGCCGAACACCATCATGCGCCAGTCGCCGGCGAGGCCGATCAGCGCGAGACCGATCCCGAGCACCGCGAGGAACGCCGACAATTGCCCGCGCGAACTGACGCCGGTGCGGCCCAGCACCCAGTAAATCAGCGCGCCGAGCAGCACGCACAGGCTGGGCAGCGCGGTGATCCGGCCGATCTTGCCTGGATCGCTGACGCCCAGCTCCTGCCAGACCAGCCCGCCATTGATGATGAACACATAATAGAGGATCGACGAAAACAGCGTGACGCCGCCGATCGTCGCGAACACCCGCCACGGCGTGTTGCCGGCCGTGGCCGACTCGCCTGCCGCTGCTGCCGGCTGTTCGGCGCGCGGCTCGTACATGTAGCGCAGCATCGCCAGGAAGATCGGGAACGCGACGAGGTACAGTAGGAAAATGCCGTTCCAGCGCCACGCAGTCAGCGTCCCGGCGAAGAAGATCATCAGCGATGAGAGGCCCGGGCCGATCAGCCCCTGAAGCGTCAGCCAGTTGCGCCGACCGCGATCGTCCCAGTAATCGGCGATCAACGTGTTGAGCGTGGTGAGGATCGCCGCTTCGCTGAGGCCGAGCAGCAGGCGTGAAGCATAGATGGCGTCGAGCGATTCGAGCAGGAAGGGGATCGCGCCGAACACGCCGTAGAACAGCGTCGAGACCAGCAGCAGCTTGCGCCGGCCGAACCGGTCGACCAGCATCCCGATGAACAGCGCGACCAAGGCGATCGTCAGCCCGGGGGCGGACACCATTGCGGGCACTTTCCAGCCCGCATTGGGATCGGCGCTGAAATGCTGGATCATCGCCGGGACGGCGGGGAACATCGAGACGATCGCCATGATCGGCAGGAAGCCCGCGACGATGACAGTCACCCCCTGCGGCACACCCGGCGTGCGTGATTTTAGTGAAGCGTCCAACGCACCTGTCTCCCACGATCGCGGCTCTGTGAGGTGTTGGGCCCAGCCGCTTGCCTTGACGATAGGAGAAGATTCCGAATAATAGAAGCATCATTTTAATTAAGGCTCGCGCATCGCTCGTCGCGCATTGCCGACGCGGAATTGGGGGACGGATGGCGGAGACGGCCAAGGCGCCAGCAGGCGCGGGCGCGAGCGAGGCATTGACCAGTCGCCAGAAGACCGTCGCCTTCGTCACGGTGCTGATCGCGCTGGTGCTGGAAGTCGCCGACTCCACCATCGTCAATACCGCGCTGCCGGAAATTCGCCGCGTGCTCGATGCGTCGCCTGCCGCAATGCAATGGATCGTGGCCGGCTATCTGCTGGTGCTCGGCTCGCTGCTTCTGCTCGGCGGCCGGCTCGGCGATGCGTTCGGCTATCGTCGCATGTTCCTCATCGGGGTCGGCGCGTTCGTCGCGACATCGACGCTGTGCGGCCTCGCGCAGACGCCCGAGCAGCTCGTGATCGCGCGCTTGCTGCAAGGCGCGGCGGGGGCGATGATGGGCCCGCAGGTGATGGCCATCGTCCAAGTGCTGTTCACGCCGCTGGAGCGGGTCGCGCGGCTTGCCTGGTTCGGCGTGGTCGGCGGGCTCGCCGCGATCCTCGGGCCGATCCTGGGCGGCCTGCTGATCGAAGTCGACCTGTTCGGTCTGGGCTGGCGGCTCATCTTCCTGATCAACCTGCCGATCGGCCTGTTCGCCTTGTGGCTCGGCATCCGCACGATCCCGCACACGCGCGGCGCGCACGGGCTGCGGATCGACATGCCCGGCGCAGCGCTGTTCGCGATCGGTTTCGCCGGCGTCCTGCTCGCGCTGATCGACGGGTCGGAACATGGCTGGCCGGCATGGACACTGGTGAGCGGGCTGGCAGGATTGGCGGCGATCTATGCCGGCTGGCTTCGTGCGCGGGCGCGACGGCGCCAAGACCTGCCGGCGATGATCGAGCCGATGCTGTTCCAGCTGCGCACGTTCCGCTGGGGTTTGCTCGCGATCCTCGCCTTTGCCTCCGCTGCGACGGGGTTTCTGCTGGTGCTGGCGATCTCGCTTCAGCAGGGGCTGGGCAAGTCGCCGTTGCAGACTGCGCTGATCCATGTGCCCTTCAGCTTGGGTGTGATGGCGGGCATCAGCCTGATCGGGAAGCGCTATCTGCCGCGGTTCGGCCGCTGGCTGCTGGTGTGTGGCGCGGGAGTGCTGGCGAGCGGCGGGGCCCTGTCGCTGGCGCTCGTCGCATCGGGTGACGGGGGGAGCCCGCTTCTGCTCGGCCTGCTGTCGCTCGCGGGCATCGGCATGGGCATGGTCGCCGGCCCGCTGCCGCCGGTGGTCGTCGCCGATGTCGACCGCGTCCATGCCGGCACCGCGAGCGCGACGCTGCGCACCGCGCAACAGCTCGGCGGCGCGCTGGGGGTTGCGGTGATCGGCGCGGCCTTCTTCCTGGCCGCGACGGATGAGGGGGCAGGACGGCTGGCCGGGCTGGCGCCGGCGAGCGCGGTGTTCGTTACCCTGCTGCTGGGATCGGCAATCGCCGCGCTGCGGCTGCCGGCCGACATCTTCGGCACGCGCTCGCCGGGTCCGCGTTGACGCGCGCATCGCTCTTATTTAGAGTAATCATTCTAATATTGAATCGGGAGAGGCGTGTTGGACGGTAAGCGCTGTCTGATCGTTGGCGGTGGCATCGGTGGCCTGACGGCGGCCGTCGCGCTCGCGCGCAACGGTCAGCGCGTAACCGTCATCGAGCGCGATCCGCGCTGGTCGATCTATGGCGTCGGGATCATTCAGCAGGCCAATGTCGTGCGCGCGATGGCGCAACTGGGCCTGGCCGATGCCTATCTCGAAGCCGGTGTGCCGTTCGATCAGGTGACGATCCATGCGCCGGGCGGTGCGCTCATCGCGCGGGTGCCGTCCCCCCGGCTGGCGGAAGGCTATCCGCCCAATGTCGGGATGAGCAGGCGCAGATTGCACGACGTGCTGCTCGATCGCGCGATCGCGCTCGGTGTCGAGATCCGCATGGGCACCACCGTCGCTGCACTGACGCAGGATGACGACGGTGTCGATATCGAGTTCGATGACGGGACGGACGACCGGTTCGATTTCGTCGTCGGCGCGGACGGCATCTATTCGAACCTGCGCGCGCGGCTGTTTCCCGAAGCGCCGCAACCGTGCTTCGCCGGTCAGTCGGTATGGCGCTACAACCTGCCGCGTCCCGACGATCTCGATTCGCTCCGCGTCTTCAACGGGCCCACGGGCATCGGACTGGTGCCGATGAGTGCGGACACGATGTACATGTTCGTGACCACGCCTGAGCCGGGCAACCCGCACTATCCCCGCAAGGGCCTTGCCGCAGCGATGCGCGGCAAGCTCCAGAGCGCGGCGCCGGACATTCAGGCCCTTGGCGAACGGATCGTGGATGATGTAGAGGTCGTCTATCGCCCGCTCGAGCATCTGTTCGTGGATGGACCCTGGCATGTCGGCCGGGTGGTGCTGATCGGCGACGCGGTTCATGCGACGACGCCGCATCTGGGGCAGGGGGCCGGCCTCGCGATCGAGGATGCCGTTGTCCTGGCCGAAGAAGTCGCGCGACACGCCGTGCCGGAAGCTGCCTTTGCCGCCTATCGCGAGCGGCGCGTCGAACGCTGCCGCTTCGTCTGCGAACTTTCGCTGTCGATCTGCCGCGGCCAGATCGGCGAGGGCGACCCCATCGATAATTCTGATGCGACGGCGGCGATGTTCGCCCGCACCGCCGAACCGATTTGAAGGAAGACAAGATGAGCCGAGTGACCGAGATCCGTTTTGTGGGTTATGGCGTCGAGGATTTCGATGCCGAACGCGCCTTCTACGCCGACGACTGGGGCCTGGTCGAAGTCGCGGCCGATGCCGACACCGCCTGGTTCAAGACGCACGGCCATGACGAGCACCACGTCGTCCGCCTGCACCGCTCGTCCAGCAACTGCGTCGAGGTGATCGCGCTCGCTGCCGACAGCCGTGCCGATGTCGATGCACTGCAGGTGCGGGTGGCCGGGGCCGGCTGCAAACTAATCCATGAAGCACGCGAATTGACCGGGCCGGGCGGGGGCTATGGTTTCCGCTTTTTCTCGCCGGATGGTCTGCCGTTCGAGGTTTCGTGCGACGTAGCGCGCGGCGACCGGCGCGACATGCAGCGCTGGGAAGGCATGCCGGTCAAGATCAGCCATATCGTGCTGCATTCGCCGGATCATCAGGCGGCGGTGAAGTTCTTCGTCGACGTGCTGGGGTTCAGGGTCAGTGACTGGCTCGGCGATTTCATGTGCTTCCTGCGCTGCAATTCGGCGCATCACCGCCTCGCCATCCTGCCCGGACCGCCCTGTCTCAACCATGTCGCCTATGACATGCTGACCGTGGACGACATGTTCCGTGGCGCCAGCCGTTTGAAGAAGCGCGGCACCGATATCCGCTGGGGTCCGGGCCGGCACACTGCCGGCAACAACACCTTCAGCTACTTCACGACACCGGGCGGTTTCGCGGTCGAATATACGTCCGAACTCGACGAGGTCGACTTCGACGCGCATGTCGATCAGGTTCACGTGCCCGGTCCGCAGGTGATGGACCAGTGGGGGACGGGCGTCGGCGGTCCGCAGACGATGCCACACCCGCACGCCGATCCGTGCCTGTTCAGGCCGGCCGAACTGTAATGCGGGCAGCGGTCGCGATCGGCGTGGGGCTGTCGGGCGCGGCCACGATGCCGACATCCTCCGCCATTCTCCACCCCATGTTCTGAAGGACAGAAGTTTCGTGGCGCTGTTTGAATATTTCCCCAACTATATCTGGAACCTGTCGGTCGCGATCGCGATGGAGAGCGGCGGGCAGATCGGCGAGATCGTCGATATGTGCCAGCCGATCCGGGACGCGGCAGCCAATGGCGCGGATGCCGGCACGCCGCAGTTCATGAAGGCGTGGGCCGCGATGGGCGAGAAGCTGCTCGAACTCGCCGGGGAGGACGAGGCGAAGGGGCGCAGCTTCTCGGCATCGAACAAGCTGGAGCGTGCGTCGCTTTACCTGTTCACCGCCGAGCGGATGCAGGGGCATGGCGCGCCAGGGCGAGAGGCGACATACGCCAAGGCACGTGAAGCGTTCGATCGCTCGACCGCCCTCGGGCAGCTCAACCGTGAGCGTGTCGAGATCCCGCTCGAAAGCGGCACCATGCCCGCGCTGTTCACCCGCGCGCCGGGGGAGGGGAAGAAGCCGGTCGTCGTCTTCTGCAACGGCCTCGATAGCTGCAAGGAGCTGCTCTACTGGACGCGGCTGCCCTCGGAGCTCGCGCGGCGCGGCATCTCGACGCTGTGCGTCGATCAGCCCGGCTCGGGTGAGGCACTGCGGCTGCAGAGCCTCCCCGTCGATCCGCACAGCGAAAGCTGGGCAAGCAAGGCGGTCGACTGGCTGGAGCGGCAGAGCGAAGTCGATCCCGAACGCATCGGGATGACCGGAATTTCGCTCGGTGGGCATTTCGCGCCGCGCGCGGTGGCGTACGAGCCGCGCTTCGCCAGCGGCGCGGTGTGGGGTGCGAACCACAATTGGCGCGAGGTGCAGGACAAGCGCATGGCGCGCGAGGGCGAGAACCCGGTCCCGCATTACTGGGCGCATGTCCATTGGGCGTTCGGCGCGAAGGATCAGGACGACTTCCTGGACAAGTCCGCGGCGATGAACTTGAACGGTCATATGGACCGGATCGAGGTGCCGTTCCTCGTCACCCATGGCGCGAACGATCGCCAGATCAGCGTCGCCTATGCCGACGACCTTTACGACCAGCTGGTCAATTCGCCCCGGCGCGAAAAGGTGATCTTCACCGCGCGTGAAGGGGGCGTCGAGCATGTCGGCGCGGACAACATGGCCTATGGCCGCGATCTCATCTCGGACTGGTTCGCCGAAACGCTGGGAGGTGCCACCGCATGAGCCGCCGTTTCGTCGATCTGTCGATCACGCTCTGCAACGACGTGGTGAGCGATCCGCCCTTCCTGAAGCCCGAGATCACCTATCAGACGCACATGGACACAGCGCCTGAACTCGACATCTTCTTCCCGGGCGTGACGGCGAAGGATACGCCGGACGAAGCCGGCTTCGCGGCGTCCGAATGGGTGAAGCTGACGACGCATAGCGGCACGCATCTCGACGCGCCCTATCATTTCCACCCGACGATGAACGGTGGCGAGCGGTCGATCACGATCGATGAGGTGCCGCTGGACTGGTGCTTCCGCCCGGGCGTGAAGCTCGACTTCCGGCACTTCGCCGACGGCTATGTCGTCACCGCCGCCGATGTCGAGGCCGAACTCGCGCGGATCGGGCACGACCTGCAACCACTCGATATCGTGCTGGTCAACACCGCGGCCGGCAAGGCGCTCGGCCAACCGGACTACGTCAATGTCGGCTGCGGCATGGGCTACGAAGCGACGATGTACCTGACCTCGCGCGGCGTGCGGGTGACCGGCACCGATGCATGGAGCTGGGATGCGCCATTCGCGCATACCGCCGAGAAGGTCAGGGAAACCGGCGACACCTCGCTGATCTGGGAAGGGCATAAGGCCGGGCGCGACATCGGCTATTGCCACCTCGAAAAACTGCACAATCTCGAAGTGCTGCCGGGCAACGGCTTCACCGTCAGCTGCTTCCCGCACAAGATCAAGGGCGCCTCGGCCGGCTGGACCCGCGCCGTGGCGATTTTCGAGGAATGAGGCTCGGGACGCTCAAGCGCGGCGGGCGCGACGGCACGCTGGTGGCGGTGAGCGCCGACGGCGCGCGCGTCTCGCCGGTGCCCGGCTGGCCGACCCTCCAGACAGTGCTCGATCACTGGGATCTGGCGCTGCCGGCGCTGCACGCCGCCGCCGCTGCTGCCGAGCCGGGCGAGGCGGTCGACCCCGCATCCTTCGCCGCGCCGCTGCCGCGCGCGTGGCAATGGCTCGACGGGTCGGCCTTTCCGACGCATGGCGAGCTGATGCAGCAGGCGTTCCACCTGCCGCCGATCGAGAGTGACAAGCCGCTGATGTATCAGGGGCTGTCGCACCAGTTTCTTGGACCGACCGACGACGTGCCACTGCCCAGGGAAACGGACGGCATCGATTTCGAGGGCGAGTTTGGGGTCATCACCGGCGATGTGCCGATGGGGTGCAGTGCCGCCGACGCGCTGCAGCACATCCGCCTGATCGTACTCATCAACGATTGGTCGTTGCGCGCCATCGCGCCGGTCGAGATGAAGACCGGGTTCGGCTGGGTGCAGGCCAAGCCTGCCTGCAGCATGGCCCCCTTCGCACTGACGCCCGATCAGCTGGGCGATGCCTGGCGCGACGGCCGGGTCTGCCTGCCGCTGACGGTGGAGGTGAACGGCCAATGGTTCGGCAACCCCAATGGCGACACCATGGCCTATGGTTTCCACGAGCTGATCGCGCATGCCGCCTATAGTCGTTCGCTGCCCGCCGGCACGATCATCGGATCGGGCACCGTGTCCAATCCCGATCACGCGAGCGTAGGATCCACCTGCATTTCCGAACGCCGCGCGATCGAGATGATCGAACATGGCGCGCCGCGGACCCCGTTCCTGACGTTCGGGAATCGAGTGAAGATGCACGCCGGATCGGCGGCGTCGAACTTCGGCGTCATCGATCAGCAGATTATCGGATCGGAAGCGGAAACGATGTGAAACACGGCCGCGGCGAACAAGCGGCGAGGTCACGAAGGAGAGGTAGAGAACCATGTCGATCGATCATCACGCCCGACTTGATGTCCACGACCTGCTCGCGCGATTCTGTCACGCCATCGATCGTGGCGATACGCGCGCCTGGCTGGAGCTGTTCACGGGGGACGGCACCTTCGAATGCGGCGAGGGCGGCACGTTTGCCGGCAGGGCCGAGCTCACCGATCTGCTATCGAAAATCCGCGAATGCGTCGGCGATTGCAGCCGGCACCTCATCACCGCCGTCGTCATCAATCGCGGCGCGACCTGGCGGGATCTGCACGTCGAGGCCTATGGCCCGGTCATGGACCTGCGCAACGGCGGCATGATCACCGAATTCTACGACTATGAATTCCATCTCCGGCTCGCGGGACAATGGCGGGTCCGCGCAGTCAGCGCCCGCCACATCGGCTCTACCGCGCCCTTGCTGCAGGTCAACGATGCCAAAGGGGTCAACACGGCCGCGCATAGGTTGAACTGACGATCAACGACGTTCGTCACCGAACCGATGCGGGCCGTTCGTGCGGCATTTGATCGTCACGCATTTGCCTGGCGGGGTGCGCGCAGTGCCAGCGAGATCATGAGGCCGATTGCGCCCGCGGCAATGCCGATGATCCCGGCGGTCAGGAACGCGCCTTTCATCGATCCGGTGAACTGATCGAGGACGTGAACGAGCCTGGGAGATTGCGACTGCGCAAGGAAGAAGGCGGCGGTCCAGATGCCCATTCCGCGGCCGCGATGTCCGAAGTCGTACTTCGATTGGGTCCAGGCCAGCAACGTCGGCACCGCCATGCCTGCCGCCATCTGCTGGACGGCGACCGCCGCTGCCATCATGGTCGGCGTCGTGGCCAGGCCGATTGACGCCAGCCCTGTTCCCAACAGCGCGAAGAACACGCCAAGCTGGAGCGGGTAGCTGCGGTTCGCCAGCACGCGGAAAATCACCGCGCCGACAAGAAAGAAAAACGTCGGCACGAAGATCAGCTGCGCATATCGATCCGGTTCGGCCACGCCGACTTCGGCGAACGCAAGCGCGCCGTTGATGATGAACACATAATAGAGCATCGCGGCGAAAAAGGTGACGAGGCCAGTCACAACTGCGCTCCGCCACGGAAAGGCGCCCTGTGGTACCTTTTGTTCGGTCGACCGTTCTTCGTGCGCTGCTTTCTTCGGTTCGAACAACCAGACGAACATCGCCGCCCATACCGGAATGGCGGCGAGGTAAATGTAGAAAACGCCGTTCCACTGGATCGTGCTCGCCAGGCCCACGCTCAGCCCGACGATTCCGCCGAATAGCGGGCCGACGAGACTTTGCAGGAACAGCCAGTTCTTGCGCCCCTTGTCATCCCAATAGTCGGCGATCAGCGTGTTCGTGACCGTGAGGATGCCCGCTTCGGAGATACCCAGCAAAAGGCGCGATACGTAAATCTGATCGAGGCTATCGAGGAACAGCGGGGCCGCCCCGAACACGGCGTAGAAGGCTGTCGCCACCAGCAACAATCGCCTGCGACCGAACCGGTCCACCAGCAACCCGCTGAAGGGCGCCAGAATGGCCATGGTCAGGCCTGGCGCGCCGATCAACGCCGGCACCTGCGCGCGGGCGTCCGGATCGTTTGCGAAATGCGCGATCAGTGTCGGCACCGCGGGGCCCATGGCGACGATCGCGATCATCGGCAGGAACCCGGCGAGGATGACCACGATGCCCTGCGGCTTCAGCGAAAGTCCGCGCCAATAGGCCTTCAACGACGGCATTCCACGGCCTCTCCGGATTGAATTTGCCGAGGCTTAGAGAATTAGAACCGTCACTTCAATCCGTGATGCGCGCGGCGACGTCTCCCCTCCATTTTCCACCGGTCCAGGGCTGGGGTCACCCTGTGACACGCGCAAAGTTCGGTTGACAAAAATAAGAACGTTCATACTAATTTGGAGATGAAGGGCCTTGGTTACGGTTCGTCGAAGCCGGCCATCGTTGACCGGAGATGCTGGAGAGGAGGGGCAAACCGAGTTTCCGTGCGGCGGAAACAACGCCGAGCATCGATGCCCAGCGAGCAACTCAGCCGATGCGTCGATCTTCACTGCCTGAAGCGGTGACCGCCGCCGCAGGGCAGGAAGTTCGACCATGCCGGACCCGTTGCGCGCCGCCGCTTCAATCCCGGCGCGGGGCCGAAAGCTGAAGCGAAACGATATCAGTGGAGTGAGACGAGATGGCTGCCAGAGTGAAACGGGGCGTCAGCCTGTACAGCTTCCAGGAAGAGATGTTCCTCGGACAGATGAACATCGAGGATTGCGTCGCGTTCGCCGCGTCGATCGGTGCCAAGGGGATCGAAATCCTACCCGAGCAGAACATGCCCAGCTTCCCGAACATCGACGACCGCCAGGTCGCGTGGTGGAAGGACCTGATGGCCAAACACAGGACCGAACTCACCTGCTACGACATGTTCCTCGATACCAAGGTCCGCAAGGATCGGTTGATGACGGACGACGAGCAGGTCGCCTCGATCCGTCGCGATCTCGTGCTCTGCAATCGTCTGGGCATCCGCAACATGCGCGTGCTGGTGTTCGTGCGGCCCGACATCCTTGAGCGCTGCGTGCCCTACGCGGAGGAGCTCGACGTGCACATGGGCGTGGAAGTTCACGCGCCTTGGCACATGGAACACGCATGGATCCTGCGCACTGTCGAGGTCGCGGACCGGCTGGGCACGAAACATCTCGGGCTGCTTCCCGACATGGGCATCTTCATGAAGCACTATCCGCCGGTCTACCGCGACCGGTTCATTCGCCAGGGCGCGCGCCCGGAGGTCGCGCAGTTCATCGTCGACCAGCACGAGCAGAAGATCATGGCCGAGTACACGATCTATGAGGTAGCGGTGAAGATGAAGGGCAATCCGGCCGAAGTGCGCATGGCCGAGATCCTGCGCCACCAGCCCTATGCCAACCCGAAGCGGATTCGCGACTACATCCCCTATTTCCGGCACATCCAGGCCAAGTTCTACGAGATGACCGAAGACGACCGCGACCCCACCCACGCGTACGATGAAGTCATCCCCGAGCTGGTCGCGGGCGGATGGGATGGCTACCTCTCGAGCGAATATGAAGGCAATCGCTGGATTCAGGACGTCCAGGCGGTCGACAGCCGGGAGCAGGTGCGCCGGCAGCATCGCATGTTCGAAAAACTGATCGCGCGAGCCGAGGGAGCCCGCTGATGTTCGACAAGTATCTGATCGTGGATGGCAGCCTGCGCAATGTCGGCCCGGCGGACGCGCCGAGCGGCTTCGCGTTCGACGCGAAGCTTGGCTATTATCGCGGCCTTGGCCTTTCGATGGTGGAAGCATTGGACGTTACCGTCGACGGTGCGGCGGTACCGCGCGAAGCGATCCGCTTCGACGAGGGCAATGGACCACTCAGCCTGGACGAAATGGAAACGGCGTTTGACCGGCGCTGGCCGTTCGGCGCGTCGGCGACGATCACGATCGAGCGGAGTGGTGGACTGAAGCCCGGGGAGCACCAGCTGGAATTCTCGCAGCGGCTGCGGATTTCCTATATGCCGTTCCCGTCGATCAACTCGGACGCCAAAATCCTCACGATCGCATGATTGAAGGCGGCAGAGGGGTGCCGCCTTCATGTTCGTGCGCAGGGATGCGGCGGTCAGTCTGGCCCGATCCGGGTCAGCTGAGCTGGCTCGTGCCGGGGTAGCCGGCGCGAACACGGCCCTGCATCCGGGTGCACGCGCCGGCGCCGGCTGAAAGCGGTCGCTTTTACGACGGCGTGCGCGTGATTTCGATGAGTTCCACGCCGGGCGCCGCAAGGCTGCCTTGAAGGGTAAAGGATGCGCCTTCGCCCTGCTGCGAGGCGAGCACTTCTCCTTTGTGCTCCCCGTCTGCGCGATAGCGAACAACGGTGTAGCGATCTTCGCCCCAGGGCAAGTTGCTGAGTTCGAGCGCGTAGCCGGTATAGCCGGCGCTTCTGGCGCCGATGCGCCGAGGGGGGACGTTCAGGGACATGTTCACGCGCTCGGCGCCGATCGGCACCTGAAATTCGAACACATCGCGATCACGGGCGGTCAGGTAGGACTCCGGGATCGCATAGTTGGAAATCAAGATCCGAACGACGTCATCGTCCGGGGCGCGGCCGGCCAGCACTGCAAATCCGTTCTCGTCTCCCCCGGTGACCGCAAGGCGTTCGGACATGGCCAATGTCTGCCCGACGAGACGGAACGCGCTCGTTCTCGCATTCTCGCTCCCGTCCGGTTCAAAGATCCCGGCAGGATCCCTGAATTTATAGTGGAAATCAGTGCCGGTGTCGGCGCGGAAGAAAATTGCTTCGTCCACCGCCGAATCCTGCATGTAGACCGCCGCAGCCGCGATGAACGCGGCGTTGTCGGCGTCTTCGAACTGCGCCGTCGGAATGCCGGTCATGCTCCAGTAGGAGAGCAGAAGCCTGGTATCGCTGAAGCCATGCTTGTCGGCGACCGCGCGGACCTCTGCCGCGATCGTGCGAAAGTCCATCGGATCGCGTGAGTTGTCGCCGTACCACATCCAGGACAGGAAATCCAAAGGCAGCGACTGCTCCCTGATGAATTCCAGCAATCCCTCGCGGAACGGACCTTCATTCAACGGGAACGCGATACAGGGGCCGCCGAACTTCAGATCCGCGTCGACGCGCTTCACCGCGCGCGCGGCGGCCGCGTACATGCGATAGAATTGATCGGGCGTGCCGGAGAAGTGCAGGTTGCCGAAATCGGGCTGATCGCCGAATTCCCAATGGGTGACGGCACCTTCGAACCCGTCGGCCCAGCCACGGACATAATGGCGTACGATATGCTCTACGACCTGCTCGTACTTCGCCAGATCACGGACCGGCTGCTTGTTCGCCGGAATCTCGCTGGCCAGCGTGAACAGGATATCGGACCCTAGCGCCCGGGTTTGCCGGACCCACGCATCGGTTGCGGCAAAATTGTAACTCGCAGGATCACTGGGATCTGCCGACCAGTCGGGGAACAGGCTGGTCGGATTGTCGACCGTATCCAGCCTCGAAACCCAGTCGTAGGACCGCACAAGCGTCACATGCGCGGCCTTCCACACGCCCAGAATGTCGGGGACGCTGTCGGTGCCGGGGGCCGGTGCGGGTATGCCCGACGTACCGTGAAGCTTCCGCATGTCGCCGATCGAAGCGCCCGCATTGACGGACAGCTTCGCGATACGGTCTGTGGCCATCAGTAATCACTTTCCAGAACGCGGTTGATGTAATCAATTGCCGCCGGCTCTTCGTTGACGAGATAGTGGAGGCGCCGGTCGAGCGCTTCGGGCGTCGCGGAATCGAATTCCTCGTGCATCATCTTCAGCGACCAGTCCCACACGGTCTTCACCCGCGGGTAGCGCCTGGCCATGAACTTGGTTTGCACGTCATAGAGCGAGTCGTCGCTCTGGAGCAGCTTGGCAAAGACCACGCCGTCTTCGATGGCCATCGCCGCCCCCGAACCGAGATACGGTGTGGTGGCGTGCGCGGCGTCGCCCATGATCATGACC
Organism: Sphingomonas plantiphila; assembly: GCF_046000505.1. Classification (NCBI taxonomy): domain Bacteria; kingdom Pseudomonadati; phylum Pseudomonadota; class Alphaproteobacteria; order Sphingomonadales; family Sphingomonadaceae; genus Sphingomonas; species Sphingomonas plantiphila. The sequence continues at coordinate 1,182,481 of NZ_JBELQC010000001.1, forward strand.
CGCCCCCGATGCCAGGGATAAGGAACCAGGACCGTATCGAGCGGCGTGTAGGCGACATTCGTGGCGGTACGCAGCGAGTCGATCTCCGCCGACATGAAATCGGAATCGCCCATCATCTCGCGCGCGACTCGATGCATGGTCTCTGCGAACGCCGCGGGATCGTGACGCGGCCGGCCCGGCTCGTGATGCGTGACAATCACGTACATCATGCCGCCAGCCAGCGGCACGAACCCCACCTTTCCGCCGAACCCGTGGCAGAATATCGCGCCCTTGAGCGTATCCGGGGCGCGAATCGGCGCACGCCAGGCCACGCCGCCACTGCGAACGGGGACGTACTTCTCGCCGAACAGGTATCGCCGGATACTCGAGTTGATGCCGTCAAAGCCGATGACGAGGTCATATCGGCGCGACGATCCGTCGCTCAGTTCTACCGTTGCGCCGTCGCTGTCCTGCTCGATGTCGACCGCCGTCGTCGACATCTGGATCGTGCATCCGGCCTCCAACGCGCGTGCGCTCGCCATCTCCAGGAACCCCAGGCGCGGAAGCTGGACGTTGTTGGGCATGCCATCGAACTGCCGCCCATAGGAAATATCGACGACGTGATGTCCGTTTCGATCGAAATAGGTAAGCGGCGGCGTCGGAAAGCCGATCGCGAGGGTCGGTTCGAGCAGCCCGATTTCGCGCAACGCGCGCAGTCCGTTGGTCCGTAGGCCCCATCCGACGCCAGGCACCGAATTGTCGGGCTTGATGTCGATGACGTCGACCTCGACCCCGATCCGGGCGAGTGCGGTCGCTGCGCACAGGCCACCGATGCCCGCTCCGACGATAAGAACCTTGTTCGGCCTCGGCATTTCGACCCCTCCGGAAGTTTGCAGGCGATGGACGACAAGACGCCTGCCGTTGCTCGTGATATATCACAGTTCGCATGGAAGCAATTTTCCGTCAAGGGTTGTAATTCCGCCTTCAGTCCTCGACGAAGGCATCGGTCGCCTAGGGACGGCGCTGAGCTGGAGTGAGCCGATGGCAGAGCGCGATGAGCAAAAGCAGACGCTGGCCGATCAGGTCTATGCGCTTCTGCGGCAGCGGATCGTAACGTTGAAAATGCCGCCTCGCATGCGCTTTACCGAGCGTGAAATATCAGCGGAGATCGGATTCGGGGCGATGCCGGTGCGTGAGGCGTTGGATCGCCTGAACCATGATGGCCTCGTCGAAACGATTCCGCGCCGCGGTTATCGCGTCGCCGGGCTGACATTGAAGTCGGTGGACGACTTCTTCACGGTCTGGAGCGCGGTGTCGCCGTTGATCATCGAGCTGGCCCGGGAGCGCATGACCCCCGAGCAAGCCGAAGCTCTGGAGGTCATCCAGCGAGAGCATTCGCGGGCGGTCAAAAGGACCAGGCTCAATCCGGAGGACTGGATACGACTGTCGCGGCAACGCTTCGATCTGCTTGCGGAGGCCACGCGCAATCCGCAGCTCCAATCAATCTATCGCAACCTGTCCGCGGAAATGGACCGGATTTTTCATTCCATCAGCTGTCACGGCGAAGACATCCGCACGATCTTCGAACTCGCAACGCGGTTCGATAGCGCGATCCCAACCGTCGAGGACGCGAAGGAGTTCATCAAGATCAGCCGAGAGAAAATTGCGGAGATCATAATCCAGAAGGGTTTCGACTATTCGCAAGCCAGTTGATCGCTTCGGTAATGCGATCGCAGCTCGCGACTGCGCCAGCGTGTCTTGCAGCTGCCGACCTTCCATCTGCCATCATTTCAGGCAAATTGGGGAGACGCACACGCTTTATCGGCGCTGGCGTTCGTCGAACATCGTTACGGATCGGGATCTGGCGGAGCGGGAGGAAGTTTAGATTATCAGGTAAAGCATTGAGATACTTCTAATAATCGTCGACATGGTAACTCCGACCTACCACTTTTCCTACCACTTTGTTCGCGATATTCTGGCCCGACGTGGCGCATCTTGCGACCGCTAAGCTCCCCGTATTCGCCGTTCACGTTGCTTCAGGCGGAGCTCGAAAGCTGCCCTTCGGTTGAGGGCCGCGAACGTGCTCAAACCCCCGCGCGATCTACGGTGTAGATGCGGAGCTGCGGCTCGCGCTAATCCTGCCTCTAGGTCAGTGCAGATCCGGGTGATTTCCGTCGCGGGGTATATCAAGGCGGAGTCGGTTTCGCTGGCGGGCACTCGAAGGAGGTTTATGTGGGGAAATCGATCTATCGCGTCTCGATCGTGAGGCGGGGCGATGAAGAAAAGTGGGACGACTTCTGGGCCACTTCACCGAGCAAAGGCGAGGATCCCGCTCGCCATATCCACAAGGAAGCTCGCAATCTCGAGGAAGCAATCCGCTTGGTGCAGGCTGAGAACCCTGGCTTCACCGTTATTCGCAAGGGTTCCGGGAAGATCGGCGGCTAACGGGGAGGGGGGTGGATGGCGGACGACGTGCCGTCGTGGCGTGAAATCGAGAAGGCTTCCCGTGCCCTGACTGCGCGGTTTCCGGGAGACCGGTTCCTGAAAACCGTCCTTCGTGGCTGTATCAAGGTCGGGAAGCAGAAGAGCAACCCGATCCGCGGCAACTTCGTGGCGGCGGGGCTCCGCGAAGCGGTGAACCATATCATTCACAAGCTCGCGCCCGACGACGAGGTCCGTGGGTGCGTTTGGTTCGTCCCGGCGGAAGATACGGACACCGTCACGCGAAAGCAGCGCGCGATCTACATCATCAAGGGCGGCCTTCCCGATGAGTTCGTGAAAGAGGAGCTGCAGATTGAAGTGGCTCCTGATGCGAAGGCGCTTTCGGACATGATCAACGGCCTGAACAGGTCGACCCACGTTAGGCCGAATACGATCTTGGCCGAGGGGGCACCGGTCAGGCGACTGTTCCACAACGTCCTCGACGCCGTCGACGCACTTCTTGATGCGGCGGAGGACAGCCGGAGTGCCGTTCGGGAGGCGGTGGCATCGGCGCTGCACAACAGGGTGTTCGAACGGCTGATTTCGGAGACGATCCAGGAGCTGGACGAGCTGTCGACGCACACCACCGTAGATCACCACTGGATCGATGCCATTGAGGTCGAGGACATCAATTCAGAGACAATCAGGTACGAGGTGGCTGGCACCGTAGCCGTCGAGCTGCAGTTCGGATCGAACTCTGACGTCAGGGCCGACATCGGCTTTCGAACGACAGACTCCTATCCCTACGAGGCGACGGTCACCTGCGCCGTCGCGGATCCCCTGGGCGTTGATCCCGGAGGCATCGAGCTCAAGATCGACAACAGCAGCTTCTTCGAGTGAGGTTCTCCCGATGGTGACGCTTGTGGACCGGCTCAGACACCTCTCGGAGGTTGGCACGGTTATCGCTTGCCCGGAGATGACGCTCCTCGCTGGTGATCACGACCCGCCTATCGTTGTCGGTGCGGGCGAAATCACGGTGCTGACGCCGATGTCTTTCGGTTACACGCTTCGTGGAACGCCTTCTGACTTCGGACACGCCCTTCGCTCCCTGCGGCGGATTGATCGCGACCCTTATGACGGAACCCAGCGCGAGCGGCTGACGGTGAAGACTTCCGATGGGGCGGACCTCATGGCCGGCTGGACGATCCCGAAGGTTCACGTGCCTGAGAGCGGAGCATGGATATTCACTGGTGAGGTCGAAGCCCTGTCGTTCCACGAGAATGGCGACTTCGATCCGGGAACCGAGGTCGCATATCTGCTGCCCCAGCAGCATCGCGCTCGCGTCATCCTGCGACGTTTCTTTCCTCCTGCTTTGGGCGACGGGATGCCAACCAAGTCGTTGCGCGTGCTCGGCAGCGAGGTGGTTCTGACCTTGGACGATGATGCAGATCTGCTCATCGTGCGGGCGCCCGCGTCCAATGTGCTGATACCGTGCTACGCGGAGAACTGGTTGGGAGAGCCGCTCCGTATTCTGTTTGGCCAGCTGATCTATCCCAGGTTTGTCCTTCGTCAGTCGGATAAGTGGGCCATGGGCTGGGTACGCCCGTCGCCCCGATGGATGCGTGACTCGGACGCGTGCTCGCTTTGGCAGGGTGACGACGAGCTAGTAGATGCCGATGGGTTCTGGGAGAGCTTCCGGCGACTGCTAGCCTACGTGGCTGGAGCACGGGACGAGCGCGGCGATCTCAACTTCGAGGCGAACAAGCTCACGGAACTGTACGTCGAGGTGATCCAGGCAGCGCGTGGGTCGCGGTGGGTGTGGGCTCTGACCTACGCGAGCGCTGTTGAGGCGCTCGTTAAGCTGCTTGGGCTGGAAGGGCGCGCTCGCACGGACATGGACGCGAAGGCCCTGAAGGAGCTCACGTTGGCCGTGGACTCCTTCCACGCTTACATCGATGCGTGGGAGGGAGATCCTCGTCCGAAGGAGCCGGCGAAGCGGGCGGCTGGCCGACTGCTTAGGACCTCGTCTGTACAGGCGCTCCGGCAGCTCGTAGCCGATGGATGGGTCGCCAAAGACGAGTTCGATGCTTGGGATCGGCTCCGCAATCGCGTCATGCACGGGAGCTTGGTATCGCTTTATTCCACCGCTGAGGAGGACAAGCTGCTGCTCGACCTTTCGAGGCTTTTCCACTCTCTCACTCGTCGTCTTCTCCAAAATGTCGATCCCGATCGGGAAGGCGGCGTCTCGAACAGTGAGGCGGAGTAGCTGGCTGCGCGGGTCGGTCCGCCGGAAATCCTCAATCGCTTGAGCTACGATCCGAGCAGAAGCGGGGAGAGGCAGTTGTCGATCTTTTCAACGCTACGCGTTTCACATTCCCAGATGACGACAACAGACCAACTAGCGCGTTGAAGCAACTCGATGGCAGCACTGTCTCGCGCCTTGTTTCTTTCGATCTTAGCGCTCCAGAACTCGCCGTTTGTTTGAGGCAGCCTGCCTCTGGGGCAATCGGAACGCCCATGCCAGAAACAACCATGCACGAAGACGACGGTTCGCCTGCGTGGGAAGACTAAGTCCGGCGTCCCTAGCAAGTCGCGGCGATGTAGTCGGAATCTAAGTCCGATTGCATGAGCCCGCTTTCGGACCAGCAATTCGGGTTTCGTGTTTCGCACCCGAACAGCCTGCATCGCTCGACGGCGGTCCACAGGAGACAGATTGTCCATCTCAGTTTGGCGGTAGGCTCACAAAATCCAAGCCCACACGCGACAAATGTTGGCCGGCAGATTGGAGGGCGCGAATGGCGTTGACGCCGCGCAATTGGCCCACAACCTCAAATTCTTGTTCGACTAACCCACGACTGCCATCTTCAAGCGGCATCAGCCTCGAAGCTGTAAATACCGTTCTATCGCCATCCAGCCTGACACGGCCTTCGTTGTGAGCGAAGAAGATCTCGTAGCTCGGCTGGGAAACTGCATTCACCAACTTCAGCGCGGTAGGAGTGCCGTCTAGCTCGAAGAAAACATGATTTCCCTTAGTAGCCTCGGTTAGAGCGCTGGGCAGTTCTCCCCCGCTGTGGAGTTTGATCGCAACTAGGGCGGTCATCGGATGGATCGCATGCGACCAAGCCTGATCCACGCCAGGCTGACGAGCCACAAGGTCGCACGCCGGTGACGTCGCAGCCCAGATCTCGTCGCCATGGCGGAAAACTGTTCCGGTGCTCAAATGAGCGCGACGAAATCGCTCGGTGGACAAAAAGCTGTTCAGCCGGAAGGCTACAGCCTTCGGGTCTACCTTGCCGGCCCTCGTTAGCTCCCCGGCCTTTTTGATGAGAGCGACCCGCTTTGAATCCGGCCAAGTATCAGGCTTCATCCCGGCGTCTCGCAACTCGCCTCGCATAGCGTTGCCAGCGAGTTCCAGCAGGGCCTGATCTGATGAGAGGCGATGCCGGATTCCATCGACAAGCTTGTCCACCAAGCTGGCTAGAGGGGGCCTAAGGTCATCGCCGTCATCCGGGTCGATTGCGCCAACATTCTGCAGCAAATAGTACCACAGTGCCGCCTGTGTCTCGCCGAGCGCGAGGTGCTCATCTTCCGTAGTAAGGGCTTCCAACTCCAGAATATTTTGGATCTCTGACATGATGACCTGAATGAGATTCGGTCTCCATGCCAGCAATGCGGTCCCAAGGTGCGCCATTATCCCGTAGGGGTCAGATGCGTCCTCATCGCTTGCGTCTGCTTTTTGTACGATTGCCACAAATGAATTGTGGGACTGAATCCAACGGACACCGTCGGCCGCTTTTCCAACTGCTCGCCGACGCGGTTCGCCCGCCCAACGACCAGCTCGAGAGGCGAGATCTCGATGTATCAGTGCTTCTAGGATTTTTGGCGTCGCAGCCTTCGGCACTCCGAGATCTTCCAGCTCCTTCTGCGCGGCAGCAAAAACCTTGCTGGGAATGTCGCGGATATCGCGGCGCTCAGCATACGATTTAATCGCTTCGATTGAAGGGTCAGGGAGCTGATCGGTGTCGCTCAGCTTCTCCCAATGCTCTTGCGCTTCTCCTTCGAGTGCACCGGGCAGACCGTTCCAATCTCCCGACAGACTGGCAACGATTGCCAGCCAAACATCATCAAGTTCTGGATCGGCAGTGTAAACTACAACAGTATTGAAATGCTTGGACCCGGCAAGCTCCCTCAATACCCGAATTGACTGCTCGTTGTCATTCTCGGTGGGCCCAAGATTGTAGTCCAATATGATCAAATCGCTCTTGCGAAAACGATCAGCATGAACATCGCCGACGTCGTTTTCTACGTCACAGATCATCTGTCGGCGACGAAAGCCCTCATACAGGACCAGAGCCCGATCACTCTGGCGGAATTTCTTTGAGTTATCAACGCCACGAATCACGTCCGACAAGCTCGGAAATTCATCGTCGATCATTAAAACGGTGCGAAGCGGTTTCGTCTCGAACGTTTCCTTGACCGCTGCGGCGTAACCGCCATCAACCATCAGAAGATACCCCCTTGAAATCGACGATGAAATTAGCTCCGTCCAAGATCTTTGGATCGTCAGCCATCGCATATCGAATTTTATGCCCTGCGACCCCCAGATTCACCCGACTCAAATACAGCCCAACGCCTCTGCCCGATCGACGCCTGGAGAAAAATAACTCGAACAGCCTAGATACATCCTCCGGATCGACGCCAGGGCCGCTGTCAGCAATGATGGCAAGTCCGTCTTGGAAGTCGAGTTCAATTTTGCGTTCTGTCGCCAGCGAAGTCCAGTAAACGGCGTTGTTGATCAAGTTGATAAATACAGGGAAAATCCTGGACGGAATGTCTCTGAATGAGATTTTCCGGAAATTTTCTGTTACGATAAACTCGATACGCTGACTCGTGAAAACAGACGAAAAAAACTCCGTGATATAATCCGCAACTTGGGCACCGGTTATTACCTCGCGAGCTCGGTAGCCTCCGATTTTCAACGGAGACAGAAATCTAAGGCGGTCGGCAAGTGCTAGATGGGCGCGAAGGGCGCCCTCATAGGCTTCCGTAGATTTCGCCGATGCAGGAAGCTTCTGGAGATTGCGCCGCACCTCCGCTTCTAACGTCTCAAATTCGTGTCCAATGATCTCAACCGTGATGCCAATCTGAGCCACGGCACGGATATCTCGTAGTTGTTCTTCCAACTCCGATCGGTCGTCTTCAGTTATCGCATAAGCGCCTTCAAGATCGATCCCCTCGATAAGTTGATCAAGGGTACTTAGAAAAGAACGATACTTTCCGGACAGATTCTCGGAAATCTCAGTCTCATTCGCGTCGACTAAATTGAGGAAGTTCAGGAGGTTCGCGGTGGTAACATTTGCTTCGAGCACATGCGCGGCGCGCCTACCTAGTTCCCCTTGATCGGATTCCTGATGATCTTTCCAGACCGTGCGCAATTTGGCGAAACGCTCGTCGATTCCAGCGCTGAAGGCGGTAAGCTGCTTGTTGATTGCCGCGCTTTGCTCCGCGAGGCGTCGAGCAAGTACTTCGCTTGGGGCTTCTTCCCCCAGGGTGCTCTCAACTTCCGCAGTAAGTTTGGCCAATTCCTGAAGCTTATCCAATAGATCTTGATACCGATCCCGATAGCTTCGCCACTGGTCTTCTAGATCTGCCAACCTGGCTGGCGGCGTGGGGGGGCGGAGGGTCTCCGTTATGGATCTAATGTCCCGCGCGCGCGCAGCGAGGACTGTGGCCTGCAGGCGATCACGCTTCTCAAGCGTATCACCAGCAAGGGCAACCAAGGATGACGCCTTTCGAAGCGCTTCATCCAGAGGACTCGTTTGCTCTTTCAAGAATTGGCGCAGTCCTTTGCGCCGGCGGGTCTTCGCTTGATCCGCAGCCTCCTTTTGAAGCGCTTTGCGCTCCATGATACCGGGAAGCACCTCATTTCTAATCGCGGAATCTGACCCGAAATATTTTCGCGCCGCGTCCTTGAGAAACTCAATGACGAGAATTCGCATCTCGCGAAAAGCGCGATTGTCGACAAGGCCTTCCCGTCCAGCCTTGTCGCGCAAAGCTGGGTTGCCTACTCTTGTGACAGCAATACGGCCGAAGCTTCTGCGATGGGCCCAGAACTCGCGCCCTGCATTCTTGCTTCGGCGCTCCTCCATGCCGAGAAAATCTGCATCGGGCCGCCCATAGGGCATCACGCGCAGGCCGTCGCGATACAGTGCGACACCGCCGAATTTTTCGGTCTGCGCGTCGATGTAAGCATGTTGCGTTTCGCCATGTGTCGACCGCCGTTCGTCGACCTCGTATGTGCCGATCGCGAACCTAAATCCGCCCAATCGATCTCTGCCGCGTTGGGGAGGGGGCCGTTTCGGCACGTAGGTCTTCACTCCGAGATCTTGCCCAAACGCTACAACCCGCCCCGTAAAAGTCCCTCGGTCGTCAAACGCACCTTCGACGTAGTGTTCGAGATCGTGTAGGCCGTCCAATCCGAAGACGTCGTCCGCACCAACAATCTTGTCATCACTGTCTCCTCGGTGGACGAACACCTCATACGCAAACTCGGGTCGATCCGAAGAATAGGGGTCAATGAAGCCTGTCAGCGTTTGGCGTAGCCGATCCTTGACCTCAGTCACCTCCTCGCCCGACTCGTCAGGTCGAACCCAGACACCAAGTTCGTGATTCAACTCGAGCATGAACATCGCCGTTCCATGCTTCGCTTGATCCAGGAAAACCGGCCACTCTTGCAGGTGCCGTTCGCTGAGCGGCATTTCGACCCACGAAGCTTTAATCATGTCGGCTGTCGTGGCCGATGCGCCCTGACGGCGCTCATAATCCGAAAAGCGTTCCCATCCTTCCGTGAGGCGACGCTGCCTTTCTTCGTCTTCAACATCATTGCTCGCACCAAGATTGGCACGGAGCGTTTCCAGAAGGCTCGGGAGACCTTTGAGCATCGCCTGCGGAGTCTCAAACTCCTGGACGGGCAAACGAATGTCGTCGAGGCCAATGAATGGATTCTCGAACAGCCTCCAATCCACGGCGACCGCGACGAAGTTGCACCCGCGCTTGCGAGAAACAAGAACGGTACACGGCGCGAGAAAGGCGACCGACAGGCGCCCGATGCCTTTTTCACCCTGGCGTTGGCGGCGGGGCAGACCGAGCGTGTCGGGGGGAGTCGCGTCAAACTCTTCGATCTTGCTCTCAGTGCCGATTACAAGCCAACGACGAACCAAATCGTCGTATGACATTCCAACGCCATCATCGACGATCGCGGCCACTTCCGGCGTGCCGTCGAACACGTGCAGCGCTACGTTTCGGGCGTATGCGTCGTAGGCGTTCTTCCAAAGCTCACTAACCGCCGTCGGCGCGTCGGCGATTTGGCCTCGACCAAGATGGTCGATGGTCCGGGCACGAGTCTGAAACGCAACTCCGGCGATCATGCGGCTTCGTCGGCTATTTCGCGAAGACGCTGGGCCGCTCGATGGTTCAAGACCGCATCTCTAAGCGGTGCAATGACCTCTTTCGCGAGATTGACCGGGACTGCGTTTCCGACTTGGACACCCCCCGCCATAATTCCACCTTCGAAGTTAAACCAGTCAGGGAACGATTGCAGACGAGCAGCCTGCCGCAAAGTGATCCCGTGATGCTCGGTAGGATGAACGAACCTTCCTTTTGAAGGATTAACGCAGGCAGTCGTCATAGTTGGTGCAGGGTGTGCGGGGTTGATCCGACCGTAAACGTCGTGATGGCCTATGTGGGCCTTGTGACACGGCAATACGCGTCCAGAATCTCGACGAGAGCCACCGTTCGGTGGAGTTTTCTCAAAGGTTTTAATCAACTCCGCTCCGTGGCGCATGTGAATATTATTCAGATCACCCTCAAGCGGCGGTGCAAACGCTACGGAGGCGGTAAGCCATTCCGGCAAACCCTCGGTGTTGCCTGGTTCACCATGCGTGGCCGTCGGCGGCCACGAGGGCGCGTTGCTCAACCGACGACGATCATAACCAAGGAGAAATACACGACGACGGTTCTGAGGTACGCCGAAGTCCTTTGCGTTAAGGATGACGGGCTTCAGAACACTATATTCAGCCGAATCCGCGAGCGAATAAAATGCGTCCACGAAGGAGGCGTGTCGCGGCCACAACAAGCCTGGCACATTCTCGACGAGGAAAAATAGTGGCCGCAACGCCCGGACATACTCAAAATATCGCAGCAGTAATGCGTTTCTAGGATCGTTAATGCCAGCACCGTTTATACGGTGAGCTGAGAAACCCTGGCACGGCGGGCCCCCGAGCAAAATATCGCAGCCCCGATCCTTCAAAGACGACTCGGCAAGGAGATCAAAGGGCGAAAACTTCGCGATATCTTTCTCGAAAAGGCTCGCCTTCAAAAGACCGGTGTCGATCAGATTAGCACGATAGGAAGCCGCAGCGTGCCTGTTAAACTCGACCGCAGCGGCAACCTGAACTTGAGCAAAATGTGCGCCTAACGAAAATCCGCCCGCGCCCGCGAATAAATCACACGCCGTAACTGCATCTTCGGGAAGATCTACAGCTGGCGCTGCTACTTTGTCTTGTTGATCTAGATGCGACACGTGTCCCCTTTCGCGCAACCGCACCAAAAACTTTTGTTTCTCTAACGCGGCTTCCGAGATTGCGCGAGACCCAAAGCGCATGCTGTCAAGAGAAAATTTGCCGCCGGTGGGGAATATCGCGACACAAGCTCTGATCCGGGCGCCGAGCCGATCAGCGGCTTGAATGCGCCGCCGCCTCCGCCTGGGCGAATTTCAGGGCATTCGCGAGCTCGTTGTGCAGCCATGCGGCCTTGGTATCGTTGGTCATGAACCCGTCATAGTAAGTCGCGCAGCTTGCAAGGCCGAGGTCCACGTAGTCGTTGCGCAATCGCTCGGTCTTGGAAATCGACTGACTCCCATTTCTGATCCACCAGATGCAATGCAACATCGCTCCGAGCGCGAACCGATAGTAGAACGTCTCCACAGCGTGACGGGGCGGAAGCAGCGGCACGCGTGGGTCGATCTCAACCAAATGCTCGTAGATTCCGAACGCAGTGCCAAAGACCTTTTCGGTCATGGCCGGAGTGTACTTTTCCTTTCGTCGGCAGCGTCCAAGCTCATCGGCGGTGAACATGCTCGCCAGCTCGGGGAGAGAAGGAAGAATGTCCTCTTCCGCACCCTGTAGCATGTCATCCATCGTCGCCGTGGCCGCGTCCCATTGCTCGCGAAGCTGAGCCAGCACGGCCGCCGCGCCAGCCGTGGCTTGATCGACAGCGGTCTCCATAGCTCGGAGATCCGTCGGTACATTCTCCAACTCAAACGCCTTCGGAAAACGCGTCGTGCGCGGATCAAAGCCCGCGATCTGCTTTCCCGACCGGAGGACGGCAATTTGATCCGGGAAATATCGAACGACGGAAAGGAATGATTGTACCGCGACGAGAGACTGCTGCTTGTAGCACTCAGCCCATACATAGTCTGGAAGAACGGCCACATTGGCGCCGTCCGACAGGTACTCGAAAAGCTCGGCGGACTGCATCATGTTGCTGTCAATTACGACCTGCATGACACCGTCCTCATAGAAGTGCTCTTCACTCATTCTAGTCCGACTGTTCGACGAAATCCCGCAAAACTTCGCGTTGCATGTGACGTAAACGCTATGAATCTTCCGGCACTGCTCTTGCTCGACCGAACTGCCAGCTGATGCCATCTGCGCGCATGACCCCAGAGGTCAGCCAAACCGTCCGTGGCCTCTATGTGCTCTTCCCTCTAAGCGGCTCGCCACTGGGCGCGGCGATCAGCCCGATACGTTTGCATCGAAGGAGCTTCATTATCGAACGGCTCCTTTCGGGGTCTGCAACAGCCAGACCGAATGGCAGCAATGAGGGGGGCAAAGCCGCTACTCTCCTTTGACTGGCAGTTGGCGCCGTTCGCGGGTGGCAATCTGTTCCCAGCGCTCTGGATCGGCCTTTGCCATCATCTGCTGGCCGGCCCGCCACATGTTGACACCCAGCATCCGCGAAGCGATCCGCTCGGGTACCGCCCAACTGACCGGCAGCGATCGCGCAACAGCACCGGGCAGGATCGCAAACGCCACCATACCAGCGACGGCAAAGGCGACGCGGTTGTGCAGCAACTCGCGGTTCTGCTCCGCAGCCGATCGCGCGCCTGCAAGTGCCGCGCTGAGAGTACCGGCGGCTCCGTTCATGTTCGCGGCGGCACAATGCAACATTTCCCGATCGCGTTCCCGACCTGCGGTCGACGCGGTCGCAATCTCCCGGGCCATGGCTTCAGGTGTCAGCTTCAGCGCCGGCTTTTCCGATACCCGCTGCACCGAGACGGAGACATCCTCCAGCCGCTTGGCAATCGCCTCAAGGCTGGGCGCATAATCGGGTTGCGATGTGCGCTCGTCTGTCAGCCGCTCGACGGCGCGACGCAACAGGCTGATCTCTGCACGCAGCTCGCCAAACGCATGGGCGGCGAGACTGGTATCGACTTCGCGGGTGCTTTCCTGATCCATTCGCAAAGGTCTATCGCCCAAGCCCGCGACCACGCGAGAGGCCGAGCCATTCCTGCACGTTGTGGGATATCGAAGCGCCTTCCCTAGCCCTCATCCCGAGTTCCGGCAGGCGCTTTTTGACCAGCGACTCGACCTGGGCATCGCGTTCAAGGCTCTTGCCCCAGGCACTCATCTGCTGGCCGATGGCACGGGCGCCCGATTCATCACCGGCATGGCGGAACGCACGATGCGCTTTCGCGAGCTTCTGCCAGTCCTCCACGAACCGGTCCGCGCGCTTCTCAGGATTGGCGTGCAACTCCGCTTCCAGCGCCATCGCGCGAAGCGCAGCGTTGGTGCGGCCCTGCGCGGCTTCACTGATCATGCCGGGATCGCGCGCAAAGGCTGCGCGGAGATCGCGCGACGCTTCCGGCCGCGCGACGTCCAGCGCCTCGCGGGCCTTGCCGTAGGCGATCCGCTGGTGGGGCAATTCGGCATAGCCATCGTTGCGCATCCGCAGGACGTCGGCCGCCGCCCGGGCGAAGCGCTGCACCGCGGTTTCCAGACCGATCGGCTGAGGCGCACGTGCTGGCCGGGGTACAGCAATCCGCACGCCATCGAACATGCCGCGTGTCGGCGGCGACGACATGGGCCGCAGGTCCAAGCCCGCGAACGGATCGCGCACCGGCGCGGGCTTCGCTTTCTCAATTGCAGGCTCGGGCAACCGGATGTGCCGACGATCTGCGAAGTCGCGCACGTAATCCGAGGCCATGTCCTTGGCACGGTCGCGTGAGAGTGCACGGACCAGCTTCGAGGGGTCGGCGAAATCGTCGCGACCATAATGCAGATCCACGGCGTCGCGATGTCGCGACAGCGCGACATAGGCGGCATGCCGGTCGAGGCCTGGCGTTGCGAGCACATGCGCGCGATCGACCGTCACGCCCTGCGCCTTGTGGATCGTCGCGGCATAGCCATGATCGACATGGGCATAGTCCTTGAGGTCGAACGCGACCATGCGACCATCATCGAGCATGACCGCCATGCGTGCAGCAGTTACGCTCTGGACGACGCCGAGCGAGCCGTTCTTCACGCCCATGCTGCGCTCGTTCTTGAGGAACATGATCCGGTCGCCCGAGGCGAAGGCGCGCTGCCCGCGCTCGACGCGCAGCGCGACATCCTCGCCAAGCTGCCCTGTAATGCGCAGCCGGTCGCGCGCGGCCTGATTGAGCGTCTGCACTTCGTCATTGGTGTGGGTGAGGATGATGCGTGTCGCAGCCGGCACTGCCTGACGATCACGATCCCAGCGATCGATCAGATCGGCACGCGCCTGCTCGCGGGTGTCGGCGGCATGGACACGGTCATGTTCGGTATAGGCTTGGAGCGCCTCGCCAGTTCGGCCGGTGGCAAGCTGCCGGGTGGCGTCACGCTGCCAGTCCTCGCGATGGCGGCGAATGTCGGTGATCTCGACGCTGCCATGGCGCTCGGCGATCGAGCGGAACGCCGCGCCAGCTTCGATCGCCTGGAGCTGTTCAGTATCGCCGACCAGCACCACCTTGGCGCCGCGCTTCTCGGCTTCGGCGATCACGCGCTCCATCTGCCGCGAGCCGATCATGCCGGCCTCATCAATCAGCAGCACATGATCACGGCTCAGCAACTCACGATCCTGCGACCATTGACGCTCGATGCTGGCGATCGTGCGGGACGCAATGCCCGAACCGCTTTCCAGATTTTCCGCAGCGATGCCGGATAGCGCCAGGCCCTGCACCTGATAGCCAGCGCGCTCCCAGGCTTCGCGCGCAACGCCGAGCATCGCGGATTTGCCGGTGCCGGCATAGCCGACCACGACGCTGATCCCCTTGGCGTCGGTGACGTGCTCGAACGCCGAACGCTGCTCGCTCGACAGCACAAGACCGCGCTTCGCGGCAGCGTCGAGCGCGGAGTCGCGATGCGGTTCGGCGACAAAGTGGCGCCGGCTAGCCTCGAGCCGAACGGTCGCGCGCTCCAGCCGTTGTTCGGTCTCGATCATCTCGCGACTGGTGAAGCGGTCCTCACCGCGTCCATCCTTGCCAAGCGCTACCAGGTCCGGCGAGCCGCGCACGGCGGCCATCACATGGTCGAACTGCTCCTTCCCCTCGCTCTGGCGGTGCACGAACATGGCAAGGTCGCGGGTGGTGAAGGTCGCCTGGTTATGCGTGATCGCATCGAGCGCGACACGCGGGTCCGCGATGATCTTCGCGCCGTTTGAACGCGCGATCTCGCGATGCTCGTCGACGCGTTCGAGATCGAGCCCCTGCGCCGCCATGCGTGACGCTGCCGGACCGATCTTGTTCTGCGGCTCCAGGTCGACGCCCTGCGCTTTCAGCGATCGGTGATCGACACGCGCACCGATATCGAGTTCGGCCATCCGCGTGTTGACATGCTCGGCCCAGCGCTCGCGCCATTTCTCCAGAAGGTCGGTCCGATTCCAGTCGCGGTTCTTCTTACCGAAGCCGTCCTCATCGACGTCGCGCAGCGCGAGCATGACATGGGCGTGCGGTTTGGCTTCGCCATCGGCACCGACATCCCAATGGACATTGAGATCGGCGACCATGCCGGAGTCGACAAACTCGCGTCGAACGAAGTCGCGCGCGAGCGCAATCCCCATTTCTGGGGATAGCTCGCGCGGAATTGCGAATTCGATCTCCCGGGCAAGCTGCGCGTCCTTGCGCAGCTCGACCGCCTCAATCTCATTCCACAGGGTTTCGCGGTCACCGAGGCGCTCGGGCGCACCCTCGGGCAGCATCACTTTGGAATGAACGACGCCCGCCTTGTTCGAGAAATCGTGGTGGCGATCGAGGCGCTGGTCATAGAGCCGAGAGGCGGAGCGATAGGCAGCGGCCGCCAGCGCCGACGAACCGTTGGCGCGGGAGATAATCTTTGCGGAGAAATGGTAGATCGCCATAGCGACCATACCAACTACACCTAACAAGCGACGTCGGCACGACGTATAAGCGCGCCCTCGAAAGAATTCATCTTTCTCGGGATTGCGTAATCCCATGAGATTTCAGGGCGTTGTCGCTGATCGAAGACAGCGATAACTGGTCCATCTTCATCACGCAAATGAGGATCGACCGATGCGCAAACCCCGTGACTATGACGCCGAGCTGAAGGCGCTGAACGACAAGGCCAGGCAACTGCGCGAGCAGAAGCTACGCCAGCTCGGCGAGCTGGTCGTCTCAATCGGAGCCGACACATTCCCGGTCGAGCAGCTGGCTGGCGCGCTGCTGAGCGCGATCGATACCAAGGATGCGGCGATCAAGGAAGACTGGCGCAAGCGCGGCGCGGCCTTCTTTCAGGCAGCGCCGCGCGGTGCTCGGGGCGCTGACAAGAACGATCATCGACCTGCGCAAAGCGCAAGCGGCGAAGCACCGCCGGCAAGCGAAGATCGCGCGTGATGACAAGCGGGTCTGGGTCTTGAAGCGCCGCGAACGCACGCGCCAGTTGATCGAGCTGGGTGGCTTGGTGGTGAAAGCCGGACTGATCGAGCTGACCGAGGATGACCGGGCGATAATCTTCGGATTGTTGGTGAGCGCTGCAGCTACATTACAAGGCGAGGGCCGCGATCAGGCACTGATCCTATGGCGCCGACGCGGCAGACGCGCATTCGAAAACAGCGCAAGTTCAACGGACTGATCGGCACTCTTGGGCGAATTCGTCGTTGAGCATCCTAACATATGTTGGGGAGCGGCCCGATGAAGGACAACAAGAGGATCGTCGCGATCGCCTTGCTGACCGAATTCGATCTCGAGCGATTGGGGGAAGGCTTTAGCCGAGCGTGGCCAGCCGATAGCTCGCCGTGCTTCGGGGAATTGCTCACGCAGATCGACGCGGCTGATCGCGAGATGTGGCAGGCCCGTGACCGTGAGCAGTTGATCGTGACGCAACGAACCGAGCCGCAACGGCGCGGCTAATTCATGCTGCGACGCTGCGTTCCAGCGACGCAATGCGCTCTTCGCATATCACCTGCACGGCTTGGCCAAGCGCTTCAACGCGCTCGCCAAGCCACGCCAGTTCCTCCTCGCTGATCCGATAGTGCTTCGAGTAGCGCGCCTTCACATAAGCTTCCTTGAGCTTCTCGAAGCGCGAACGATCGGACCGATTGTCGCGCGGCCACGCATCGACCAGGCGCGGGTCGATGCGCTCGGCCTGCGTGCGAAGGAAGCCGAGGTTGTGCACGTGCGGCGTGTAGAAGGTGCAGACCAGCAACACGCAGTGATAGAGGCGCTCGGTTGCTTGATGGAGCAGGAATGCCGCGAGCTTTAGGTCGCCATCCCGCCCGGCGTAGCCGGCGTTCCGTCTGAACCCGGCTGCGGTCGGAAACCAATCGCCGAAATACTCCCTCGCCATCGCCAGCGCTTGCTCAGGCGTCTTCGGCTTGGGCTCGTGAAACTCGGTATCCTCGCTCTGGTAGAGCGCGATCCCGTCCCGCGCGACGTCCATGAAGAAATAGCGCCCATGCGCCAAGCCGTCGTTCACTTCATGCATGGTGTGCACGATGAAGTTGACCGGCGTGCGCAGCGTCTTGGTGATCGCCAGTTCGCGGTTCAGCCGATCTTCGGCCTTCACCCAATATTCGACCCGGTCGGTGAGCTTCTCGTTGTTGACGATCACCAGCAGATCGAAGTCGGACTGATAGCCCTTGGCGGTGTGCGGTTCATCGACCCAGCCGCCGCGCGCATAGCTGCCGTAGAGAATGACCTTGAGGATGCGCGCGTTCTTCTTCCACTCCGAGTTCGCGATGGCGGTCGCGTCGCCAAACTCCTCGAAGAGAATCTGGACGACGCGTTCCAACTCGCGCTGCTTGGCCGGGGGCAGATGGTCGAGGTCGGTACGCATGGTGAAACGATCCTATCCGAGCGTGACAGAAAAGAACAACCGCGCGGGTCGCCCCGCGCGGTTGTTGTCAGTTACCAGAAGCGCCACCAGCGGCGGCGCGGTGTGCGATCCATGTCGCGCATGATCGCGAACAGCGCCTGTGCCAGCAGGTGTTCGACTTCGCGTATGGTGAGCCCGGTGCGCGCGGCGACCTGCTCGTAATCCAGGTCTTCGTATCGCACCGCACAGAACACGGCATGCTGGTCACGCGGCAGCCTGCGGATTGCTCGACGTAGCCGCTTGAGCGTGCGGGGATCGGGGGTGTCATTCATGACAAGTCTCCCTTCTGTGAGGAAGCTGGCGGCCTTGCGCCCGCCAGCATCGGTCACGCGGCTGCACGCAGCGGCTGCGGTTCGGGGGTGATGGCGAGGCTCGCCATCTTCTCGGCCCGGGCAACGGTCGGCACGCCACCGCGCACCGTGTAGGCGGCGGGCGGGAAGGCCATCCATCTCGGCACCCAGCGCTCGACCTTGGTCCGTCCGTTTTCGCCGGTCAGGCAATCGCGCATGATCCCGCGCTTCACCTTGCCCGTCGCGGCTTCGTTGGCGCTGGCGATGGCATCGCCCGCCACATCGGCCAGCACGCAGCCAATCACCTCGCGGTCACGGACCAGATCGAGAAGGGCATCGTCGGCATGCCAGACCTTACTCATGTCGGTCCCGAGCAACGGCCCCAGCACTTCGATCAGCGCGCTCCCGGCCTCCAGCGTCTCGCCCATGACGATTGCCGCCACGTCGAACAGCGCAGGATCAGGAAGCTGCAACAGCCGCACGAACAGCCCGGCAATGCCATGCTCGCCTTCATAGCCGCGCGTGACGGTCGGGGCGTCGGGATCGAAGCCGAGCAGCGCCAGCACCGCACGCCGCTTCTCGTCGAACCGTGCTTCCGAGGCGCAAGTCTCGACGCTCTCGGCAATCGCATCGCTCGATGCGCGCTGGTCCTCGATCCGGACATTCCAGAGCGAAGAACCTACAACGGCATGCGCCACCATCAGCCGCAGCGCGACCGAGGGCTGGTCGATCAGGACGGCACGCACGGCGGCGTGCCGGTGCAGATCGACATAGTTCTGGATCGGCGCGCTCACCTCGGGCCGTACCGGCTTCTCGTCCTGGCTGGCCTCGCCCCGCTCGCGCCGCCGCGCTTCCTTGGTCGAGACATAGCCCTCATGGACGGTCACCTCGCCGCGCGCGCTGACCGCGAGGAACACCTTGCCGCCCTTGCGCTTGGCGCAGCGCTCATGCTCCCAGCTGTGGAAGGTGTCGCCGGTGGGCAGGATCACCACCTCGGGCCAACCCGCCTCGCGATAGCCCTCGGCCTTGGCCTCGATGGCAGGCGTCTGCGCCGCCCAGAAGCTGGCCGTGTCGGCGAAGAAACGCTCCTCGCCGAACAGGTCGGACACCACCTCGCCGGAATAGTCGGCCAGATCGAACAGCGCCGCACCCACCGGCACCGATGCGCCACCGAACATCCATGCCTTGAGCTGATGCCCGGTCGGGCAATGCGTGTCGGGATCATCGAACAGGCCCAGCCAGTCACGTTGCCGTGCCTTAGAGGCGAGGGTCAGGTGCCGCACCGTCGCCGCGTCTATATCGCCCTTGCGGTACAGCCCCCGGATACGCGGCAGCAGATTGCCCAGCGCCAGCGTCCGCTTCACCTGCAACTCGGTAAGCCCGAAGGTGAGCGCGATATCCTCGGGCGAACGCCCCTCGCGGACCAGCCGCGTGAAGCTCTCCCACAAGGTCACCTCATCGGGGTCCAGCCGCGCGACATTCTCGATCAGCGAGGCTTCCAGCGCCGCGGCATCGTCCCCCGGCGCCATGATCGCACAGGGCAGGGGCTCGGCCTCGCCGCTCTCCTCCGCGACCGCCAGCGCCGCATGATAGCGCCGCTTGCCCGCCACGATCTCGAACCGGTCTTCGTCCGCAGGCCGCACGATCAGCGGCACCAGCACGCCCCGTGCCCGGATCGACGGCAGGATGTGCGACAGGTCGGCCTTGCCCTTGGCCCGCATGTTCACAGCGGAGATGCAGAGCTTGGCGGTTTCGATATGCTTGAGTTCCATTGGTCCTACTCCTCTTCAAACACCGCACCGGCCCCGGAAAAGGGGGGTGGGCGGCAAGGAGCAGACCGGCAGTCCCGCTTGAGCGGCGGGCAGCACCCGCAGGGCCGAAACGAAGTGGAGGACCCGCGCAGCGGGTTGCGGCACGCCGCGACGGGACTAGAGGGAGCGACGCCCACCCCCCTTGGCCGCGGCCGGCAGGCAACGCCGGCGCAACGTGCCGTCCGCAGATCTTCCGCGCGCAGCGCCCGGCGCCTAAGGCGCCCATCAAAGCAGCACTCTCGAATCCGGTCGGCCGTCGCGGCGGCGTGCGCGCGCAACTGTGCGCCAGCGGCCGCCATGCCTCCCGGCCGGATCGAGTGTGCCACGCGGAAAACAAGAGGCGCCGCGGACCCTGGCGGCTGCGCAGCAGACCGCCAGAGAACGCCCATCAAACATCGCGTTCCGCTGATCGGCATCGCCGTTTCACGTCATGCGATCGTCACCCGAATGGGCCGAGACGCGAAGACGACTCGGCGCCGCGATTCGCGGCGTAGAGCGCGTTCACGCGGAGCGTGAGACGCCCTGACATGATCGCCGCGATTCCAACGACCTACGCTAATCTACGTTTGTGCGCGCTGACGTACTCTGGTCCCTTCCTGACACTAGAGAGGCACTTGTGCCCGACCCTCACCACGCTCAGCTTTAGCCAAGGGAGCACCACTGAGCCGCACTAGATGCAAGGTGATAGCAATGCAGACCGATACCCCCGACAGCATTCTCCGGATCAAGACCGTCCTCCAGCGCACTGGTCTCAGCCGGTCGACGATGTACCGGAAGATGCAAGCCGGCACGTTCCCGAAGAACGTCCAGATCAGCACCCGCTGCGCTGGCTGGCGTGAATCAGCGATCGACGCCTGGCTAAAGAATCCGATGTTTTACTCGGCCGATGATAGTCCGCCGCCTAGATGACGGGGGAACGCCGCTCGACCGCGAGATCCGAGGCTAGGCGGCCTTTTGGAGCCTTCGCTTTTCCAAATTGAAATAGCGCAGTTCCTCGTCGGACATCTGTGCCACGACCTCGTCCCGTGCGATGCCCACATCCAATACGAAGGCGAACGCAAGCTGCCCATCCTTCGTTAGATCCCGGAGGCCTCCGTCGCGCTCCACGAAAAAGAGCGCGCTTCCGTCCGTTGCGAGCAGGCGAAGGTCCTTCTGGGCATCGCCAGTGGAGAGGTTCGGATCCCTCACCAAGCTCGCGATACCTTTCTTCAGCCGACTGATCTCCAGACCTGCGGCCAGCAGCCTGGCAATAATACGCGCAATGATCAAATCGCGGTACGAATAGTAGCGAACCGAGCCACGCCCCGCAGAGCCGTAAGCCGGCTTCAGATAGGTATGCCGTGCGAGATAGTTGAGCATGTGGACGGACAGGCCGGTTATCCGCGCCGCTTCGGTCGGTGAGAAGGCATTTAGCATTTTCTTGGGTGCCGGCACGTTCATCCTCCAAGCGGGCAACTATTGACTTTTGAGCAAAACTCAATCAATTTTGATGCGCGGTGGCTCTGGAACACCACGGCGCCACCGCGGGTTCTTGCATTAGGGCTTGGGAAAGCATTCAAGTGCAGGCTGCGATCCGTCGCATCGGGCTCGAATGTGAGTGACAGCAAGCCGGGGCCGCGTCAGAAAGAGCGAATTCCGGCAACCAGAGGTCAGACATGCAGATCGTCAGCGCCACGCAGTTCGTCGACGGGTTGATGGCGGCGATGTACAAGAACGGCCAGAAGGCATTGAATTTGGACGATCCTGCAATCGATCGGCAGTTCGCCAAGGCTTACGATGACTTGCTGGACAATGCCGAAAAACTGGGCCTCGTACCCGACTTCGTTATCTCTGCCGATTCGACGTACGGCGACAGCACGTGTCTCCGCGACGCGATCCTCGACATCCGGGACACCCGCTCGGTCGCGCTGAGCAATCCGCGGTTTGTTCGCATGGACATGAAGTTCAAGGGGCTGAACACCCCCGATTCTGTGCTCGATGACAACGCGGTTCCACGCGATGTGCTTGTTCAGCTCGCGGAAAAGCACCTGGCCTCGATCGAAGGCTGAGGGTGTCAAAGGTTCTCGGGCGCATCGCTGATGAAATCTGCGCCCGATACCTCGCTCCCTATGTAGCGCGCATGCGCTTGGTCGGCTCCAGTCATCTGGAAGCCAAGCAGGTGCACGACTCATTGTGGGGCACCATCCCAATCAAGGCGCTCGAGGTCGCGATCCTCGACAGCCCACTGCTTCAACGCCTCAGGCACCTTCGACAGCTGGGAGTCGCCCATTGGGTCTATCCCGGCGCCGACCACTCAAGGTTCGAGCACAGTCTCGGTGTCCTCTATCAGACACAGCAACTGATCGCCGCGGTGAACCGAGCGGGCGCCGCGAAATACGGGGTCACAGTCATCGACGCCGATGACGCCCAAGCCCTACGCGTCGCCGCACTGATGCACGACATCGGACATCCCGTTCTCTCGCACGTATCCGAGTATGCGCTGCGCATCGATGCTACGATGCTCTTGGAAGTGCAGCGCGAGCGGAAGGGGCTGGGCGAGAACGTGTCTGTCAGCGAGCTTGTCGCGGCCAACATCGTCCGATCCGAACCCTTCAAACAACTCCTGGAAGCTGTAGGCGCTTCGAATCCCCACGCTGGCGGAAACGCGAATGCATGGAAGAACAACCCGGCACAGTTCGCGGATAGGGTCGCCAAGATAATCCTCGGGCAGCACGTCTCCGAACGCATTCCACTCCTGCACGAGCTGGTCTCCGGACCCTATGACGCCGACAAGCTGGACTACATGGTCCGAGACCCGCGCGCAGCCGGCATTCCCGCGATCATCGACATGTCGCGGCTTGTCCAGAAACTAACCGTCCAACGGCGGGAAGAGTCTCAGTTACCGGAAGTTATCGGCAAGCATGTGCCCCAAGGGACGCGCGAGGTGTTCCTGTTCGGCTTTCCCTGGAGCGGAATCTCCGTCGTCGACGAACTCCTTCTCGGGCGGATGATGCTGTATTCGAAGCTCTACCGGCATCCGAAGGTCGCGGCACTGGAGGCGATGGTCAAATCACTCATCGACCAGCTCTACCTCCTTGTTGGATCCGAGAAGGTCGTCAGCTTCGTCTACGACGTGCTCGACGATCAGTTGGTGCTGGCGAGCCGTTCTACCCTGCTCGCCCAGCTCGGACTGGAAGAGCAAGATGTCCAGGACGCGGAGAGACAGCGCGCACTCGAAGTAGCCGTCGATCTGCTGCGTCGCCTGCGTGAACGCGAGCTCTTCGTTCGCGCTTTCGCCTTCTTTCCCGGCCAGCCCAACGGCGAAGAAGACCCGATCTCCGATAAGTTCGACCAAATCATCAAGTCGATCGACAACGCCGCAAAGGCGGCCACCCTCCATGCGAATATCATCGAGCGCACGCGCGAAATTCTGAAAGCTTGTGGCGAGCCGGAGGATTCGTTCCGGTACAGGAACGCCGACAAGCTCATCGTTTTGCGAAAGCTCGAGCCGCCTTCTCAAAAGGAGCTGCGCCACGCATGGATCTTCCCAACCGGCGGTGAACCGAAGACGTTCGAGAAGATTGGCATCCACAAGGAAGCTTGGAGCAGCTCGTTCGTGTCCGCCTCGGCGAAGGGATACGTTCTGGCGCCGAAGGACTTGGCGAAGGCGGCTCTCCTCGCAACCGAGACGGTCATCGCGGAGACATACGGAATCGCCGTCCCCGAATGGATGCTCGAGGAGACCAAGCATTCGCAAGATACGCTTCGGAAGACGAAACTCGAACTGCGTACGGCGGGCTTTTACGGCAACAAGCCCCCGCTCATCCGGCCTCGGCAAGAGCGGCTGCGGATGAATGACGTAGAAAAGGCGGTGACCGCATTCGTGGATCGGTTCGGCGCGGTCCAAGAGACTGTCGCCGAGGTAGGAAATCTTGCCGACAATGCGTTCGGAGCTTCCACGCTCAAGGATCGAACCTATGCATGGCTCGATCAGTTCGACCAAGACGAGCATATCGACTGCGCGCTTGAACTTCTTTCCAAGGCCAAACTCGTAGGTCGCAACGACGTCGTTAACGCAGTCCGGTCGTTCATCGAGGATCACAAGGAATTTGCAACGGCGTCGGTGATTTCGCTCGACAAGGGTAACGACAGCTCGCAAATTGTTCAGTATTTTACTGCGGACGCCGGTCCTGGGCTCAGATTTTACGGCTCGCCCGAAGAAGCTGCGCGTGAAGGTCGATCCGATCCAATAATTATCGTCGACGACTTCTGCGGGACAGGCAACCAGTGGTCCAACATCATCGGATCCGCATTTGGGTTGCCTGAAGCGCAGAAACCCGAGCTGAACGAGCAGCGCACATTGGTGCTCGAGCCCGTCCGCGAATATCTGCGTAACCGCGACATCGCGTTCGTCTTTACCGGTGGTTGGGAGGACGGGCGCAAGGCCGTGTTAGACGCAGCCGCGGCCGCAGGGCTCAATGTCAAGGTGCACATCCACGTCACGGAAGAGCATCTTCCCTTCGCAGAGCAGGTGTTGAAGGGCAGCCACGTTGCCGAACACACCGAGAGCTTCCTCGCAAAAGCAGCGGAAATCGGCGATGCCCTGCTCCGATCGCGGGAGACGGATTGGGACGAAAGCAAGTTCGAACAGCGGAAACTCGGCTACGGAAATAGGGGGATGCTCCTGTTCTTCCCTTACAACGCGCCAAGTCAGACGATGACGTTCATGTGGTCGGACGGCACCTTCGACGGCCGCACATGGCTGCCCCTTATTCGGCGACGCAAGAAGAGCACGGGATCGGACGCTGCGTCCGAGCCGCCTGCTGATCCCGGACGAGAGCCATCGTTTAGTGCGGCGTAGGCTCGGCGCTTGCCTCCTCTACTTGCCTTTCATTCGATGGAGCGGGCGTGCTTTGACAGAAGGCTGCCCATTCGCGCATAAGAAGTCGGCGCTTGTCCAGGAAGTCGGTCCGGCGGTAGGCCGCCTCGACCTTGTTCGAGACCGTATGCGCGAGTGCGGCCTCCGCCACTTCACCGGAATAGTCGGTCTGCTCCGCAACCCAATCACGGAACGCAGAGCGAAAGCCGTGCACCGTCACGGTTAGCTCTCCATCCCGGAGAATTTTGAGCAGGGTCATGTCCGAGAGCGGCTTCTTTACGTTCTGGCCAGGAAAAACAAGGTCTCCGACACCCGCCTTGTACTTCTTCGCCCGTTCGAACACGGCAACCGCTTCAGCCGACAGCGGAACGATGTGAGGCCGCCCCATCTTCATGCGCGCGGCGGGAATCGTCCATAGGCCGGCATGCAAATCCAGTTCCGACCAGAGCGCGCCGCGAATCTCACCCGATCGCGCAGCGGTGAGAATGAGCGCTTTCAACGCAAGCCGCCCAACCGACTCGCGTTCGCCAAGCTTTTCAAGGAAGTCCGGGACGTCCGCATAGGGCATGGCGGCGAAATGGCCATCTTTCTTGGGCTGACGAGGTAGCCCCTTGGACAGCGATCGCATCGGCGCTTCGGTGGTGCGAAAACCCTTAGCGCAAGCCCAATCGAGAACCGTGCCGATGCGCTGACGTACCCGCCTCGCCGTCTCCGGCTTGGAAAGCCAGATCGGAATCAGAACCTCCCGAATCGCGGGACCCTCGATCTTGTCCACCGGGAGATCGCCGATCTTGGGGAAAGCGTAGGTGGTCAGGGTCGCAAGCCACTGGTTCTGGTGCTTGCCATTCTTCCAAGCCTTTTCGTGCTCCTCGTGCACGAGTTTGGCCGCATCACGGAAGGTCGGGACAGTCTGCCGTTCTTGCTTTCGCTCTGCGACCGGGTCGATTCCCTGCGCGATCTTCTTGCGCATCACGAAGGCTGAATCGCGTGCGTCCGCCAACGAGACGTTCTTCAGCGACCCCAAGCCGATTTCTCTTCGTCGCCCATTTGACTGAACCCGAAGAACCCATCTGCCGGCCGCCTTGCCGGTCACATCGAGAAAAAGGCCATCGCCATCGGCATATCGCCCCGGCTCGGACAGTGAGCGAACCTTAAGCGCGGTGAGCTTTCCCATAACCCTCGCTCTCAAAATACCCACCATTTTACCCACCACATTGTGGTGGGAAGTGGTAGGATTGAGTGAAATCCGGTGAAACGGAGAGTGCCGGATTTCGTGTGCTTTTATAGCACTTTAGAGGGTTTTGGCGAGCCCCAAAAGGGGCGCAAGTGGCGGAGCGGGAGGGATTCGAACCCTCGATACGGTTTTGCCGTATACTCACTTTCCAGGCGAGCGCCTTCGACCACTCGGCCACCGCTCCGCAATCGCTGGAAGCGCGCTGCGTAGAGACTTGGCCGCCGCTTCGCAAGCGCGTTGCGCAAGCGGGCCATGCATGACAGCTTGGCGCACATGCTGACCTCGTTCCTCGCGCTCGCTTTGCAGGCTGCTGCGCCAGCCCCGCTTCCGTCCGATCCGATCGAGGCCGACTGGCGCGACATCCCTGCCGACGAATTGCTGGTGATGACGCTGGCGAACGACCGGGAGGTCGTGATCCGCCTCGCACCGCGTTATGCGCCCGTCCATGTCGCCAATATCCGCAGGCTTGCCGCGGCGGGATGGTGGGACGCGGCGAGCGTCTATCGTGTTCATGACAATTACGTCGTACAATGGGGCGATCCGACCGAGAAAAAGCCCTTGCCCGACGGGGTCACCCCGCAGCCGCCCGCAGAATATGACTGGCGGAGGTTCGACGCCGTCACCCGGCTGACGCGCACCGATCCCTATTCGATGGCGACCGGGCACAGCGCCGATGGCTGGCCGCTGGCGACCAACGGCAAGGTCGCGTGGATCCCGCATTGCTACGCCATGGTCGGGGTTGCGCGCGACGTTGCGCCGAGTACGGGGAGCGGCGGCGATCTGTACGCGGTGATCGGCCATGGGCCGCGCCACCTCGATCGCAACATCGCGATCGTCGGGCGCGTGCTGGAAGGGATCGAGCATTTCTCGTCGCTACCGCGCGGCACCGAAGGCGGGTTGGGTCTCTATAAGGAGAAGCGCCAGCACGTCCAGTTCGTCCGAGGCCGGCTGGCCAGCGAGCTGCCCGAGGGCGAGCGCCCGCGCTTCCAGTATCGCGCCGCCGACAATGTCCGCTTCGCCGCCTGGATCAAGGCACGCGAGAACCGCCAGCCGCCCTTCTTCAACCTCCCCGCGGGCGGGGCGGATATCTGCAACGTTATGCCGCCGGTGCGCCGCGCACCCTGATCGGGCTCAACGCCCGACCCAGTCGGACACCTCGCCCGCCACCTGGTTCGCCGCCTGATTGAGCGCGAGACCAGCCGCCGCGGGGGTGATTTGGCTCAACGGCACCCGCGCTTCGAACCGGCGCTTTTCAAGGGCCGTCGCCGGGCGCGCGCCTTCGGCGGAGTCGGTTCGGTCGCGGATCAGCGTCGCGTCATAGACGACGACCGCCGCGCTGGCATTGGCGTCGACCCCGAACTGGCGCAGGTCGCCGCCCAGCCGCGCACCGCGATCGACAAGCGAAGCGCGCGTCGCAAGCACGATGCGGCCCGTCCGCGCCGTGATCGTGTCGGACAGCATCCGGGCAAACATGCGGTTGGGCGTTTCGACCCATTGCGCATCCTTGAGATAGGCGACGCTGGTGTCGCCACTGCGCACGGGGATGCGGGTAACCGCCAGCTCCTGCGGCACGCCCGGGACTGCGATCGTGATCGAGCGGGCGCTGGCCGAACTGGTCGTTTCCCCCACCGCAACGGTCGCGTCCGACTCGAGCGTGAGCAGGGAAGGGGGCGGCTTCGACCCGAAGCTGATGCAGCCGGCGAGCGGCAGCGCGAGCAGCGCGGGGATGAGGAGGCGGGTTCGCATCATCGGGCTCACTTCTTCCTGGGTTCGTAATCGGGCAGCTTGGGCGATCCGATGATCGAGCCGGCCCCTTCGCGATCGATCTTCTCCGCAACAGACGCGAGTGCGGAGGTCATCTGGCGGAGATCCTGGATCAGCTGATTGATCTCGGGAATCGTCCGCGTCGAAACCGTATCGATACCCGAATCGGCCTTGCCGAGCGTCCGCTCGAGCGCCTTCATGCTGCGGTCGGCCGACGCGATGGCACCGCGCAGGTCCTTCATCGCTGGCGACACCTGATCGTTCAGCACGCGATCGGTCGAAGCGGACAGGTCGCCGATCTTCTCGGCGGCATAGCCGGCCTGCTTCACCGTGTTGCGCAGTTCGGCAATGGCTGCGCGCATGTCCGGCGCACCTTTGGCGAGTTCGCCGGTCAGCCGCTCCGTATTTGCGAGGATGCCGCTGATCGATGCCTGATTGCGGTCCGACAGCAATTCGGTGAGCCGCTCGGTGAGCGTCGACAGCCGCTCGAGCAGCCGCGGCGCCGAGTTGAGCAATGCGCCGAGGCCGCCCTGCTTCGTCGGGATCACCGGGACGCCGAGCGGACACACGGCGCGCGGATTGGTCTCCGGACAAGCGATCGGTGACGCGCCCTTAACCGCGCCGTCGAGCTGGATCTGGCTGACCCCGGTAAAGCCCACGCCCTGGATCGTCGCGGTGGTGCCTTGCAGGATCGGCACGTCGCTGTTCACCGCGATGCGCACGCGCACCAGGCTGGGGTCGGGCTTGAACAGGCCGATCTCCTTCACCTGCCCGGCGGGAACGCCGGAGAAAGCGACCTGCGAGCCCTTGTTCAGCCCGTCCACCGCCTGTTTGAAGAAGATGTCATACTCCTTCTCGTTCGTCGTGCTGACCCGCGCGAGCCACACGGTGAACAGCGCCAGCACGGCAAGCAGGATCAGCACGACCGCGCCGACCAGCACATGATTTGACCGGGTTTCCATGCCTTAAGCCCCTCTGGCAGCCGCTCGTTCCGCGCTGGACACCGCCGCGCGGCCGCGCGGGCCATTGAAATATTCCTGAATCCACGGGTGATCCAGCGCGAGAAGTTCGTCGATCGTCCCGACTGCGATCACCCGCTTGTCGGCGAGCACCGCGACCCGATCGCAGATCGCGTAGAGCGTATCGAGATCATGGGTGATGAGGAAGACCGTCAGCCCCAGCGTCTGCTGGAGCGAGCGGGTGAGTTCATCGAACGCCGCCGCGCCGATCGGGTCCAGCCCGGCGGTCGGCTCGTCGAGGAACAGCAGTTCGGGATCGAGCGCGAGGCTTCGCGCCAGGCCCGCGCGCTTCTTCATGCCGCCCGACAGTTCGGCGGGATATTTGGGCCCGGCCTCGGGCGGCAACCCGGTCATCACCACCTTGTAGGCCGCGATCTCGTCGAGCAGCCCCTGGTCGAGCTGGGGATAGAATTCCTTGAGCGGAACCTGGACATTCTCCGACACGGTAAGCGTCGAGAACAGCGCACCGCCTTGGAACAGCACGCCCCAGCGGCGACGAATCTCGAACGCCTGATCGTCGGTCGCACCGAGCACCGGCTCGCCAAAGACGTGTACTTCGCCCTGATCTGGCGGCTGAAGTCCGATGATCGAGCGCATCAGTACCGACTTGCCCGTGCCGGACCCGCCGACCACGCCCAGAATCTCGCCGCGGCGCACGTCGAGGTCGAGGTCGTCGTGGACCACCTGCTCGCCGAAACTGTTGCGCAGGTTGCGGACGCGGATCACCGCTTCGCCGTCGTCGAAGGTCGGAGCGGTCATCAGTTCCACCCCACTTCGGTGAAGAATACCGCGAAGAAGGCATCGAGCACGATGACGAGGAAGATCGCCTGCACGACCGCGGTGGTGGTGCGGGTGCCGACTTGCTCGGCGTCCGCCTCGACCTGCATTCCCTGATAGCAGCCGGCGATCGCGATGATCGCGCCGAACACCGGCGCCTTGACCAGGCCGACATAGAGGTCGGTGATCGGTACAACTTCGCGGATGCGCTGGACGAAGGTGATCGGCGGAATGTCGAGCGCGATCCAGCACAGCAACCCGCCGCCGATCATCGCGATCAGCGAGGCGTAGAAGCCGAGCAGGGGCAGCATCAGCACCGCGGCGACAACGCGCGGCAGCACCAGTGCCTCCATCGGGCTCACGCCGATGGTGCGCATCGCGTCGATTTCCTCGGTCAGCTTCATCGTGCCGAGCTGCGCGGCGAAGGCCGAGCCCGATCGGCCGGCGACCATGATCGCGGTCATCAGGATGCCGAGTTCGCGCAGCGTGATGCGACCGACCAGATTGATCGTGAACACCTCCGCACCGAACTGGCGCAGCTGCACCGCGCCCTGCTGAGCGATGACGATGCCGATCAGAAAGCTCATCAGGCCGACGATTCCGAGCGCGGAGACGCCCACCACTTCGAACCGGTGCACCGTCGCGTGATAGCGAAAGCGGCGCGGGTTGGCGATCATGCGCCCGGCCGCGACCGCCGTCGCGCCCATGAAGCCGAGCAGGCCGTACAGCGTTTGGAACGCCTGCACCACCGCCTCGCCGACTTCGGCGAGCAGCTGCGCGAACGCGCCAAGCGGGCGTGCTGGCGTGGCGATCGGGTGATCTGCCTCTGCGACATGGTCGAACAATATCTGCTGATTACGGTCAAGCCCGACGACCTGCGCATCATGGTCTCGCGCGAACCGGTGGACCAGCCAGGCACCGACCGTGTCGAGTCGCTCGATGCCATGCATGTCGAGCGTCCGCACCGGCCCGTCGACGGTCCGCAGCCGGTCGGCTAGGTCGCCGATCGCGCGCAGCGACAGATTGCCGCTGAAGCGCAGCGTTCCGCCATCGTCCGTGTCATGCTGGAAATCGGCTGGCGCGCTCATCGGCGTCATCCTTGGTTCATTCGGACTGGATCGGCAAGCGCCCGTGATTACAGGTACTTCCCATCCAACCCGATTCTGGACAGGAAACAAGGCGCTGATGCGGCAGCTCGCAATCTACGACATGGACAAGACGATCACGCGTCGGGCGACGTGGACGCCGTTCCTGATCCATGCCGCCCAGGCGCGGGCACCGTGGCGGCTGGCGCTGCTGCCGCTCGCGGGGTTCGCGAGCCTGGCCTATCTCGCCAAGGCGATCGACCGCGCCCGGCTCAAGGAAATTACCCAGCGACTGATGATCGGCCGCACGATTTCCGCGTCCGATCTGGCGGCCGTAGCGGAAACCTTTGCCGAGGATGTCGCCGCGACCAATGTGTTCGCCGACGCCCGCGCGCGGGTGGAGGCCGATCGTGCCGCCGGATGGGAGCCGGTGCTCGCCACCGCCAGCCAGGGCTATTATGCCGGCGCGATCGCGGCGCGGCTGAACATCGCCAGCGTCATCGCGACCGCCGCGCGGCGCGATGGCGACGGCAATATACTGGCGCGGCTGGAGGGCGAGAATTGCTATGGCCCCGCCAAGCTGCGGCTGATCGAAGCGTGGATGGCGCGCGAGGGGATCGCGCGGGATGACATCCGCGTACGCTTCTACAGCGACCATGTCTCCGACGCACCTGTGCTCGAATGGGCGGACGAGCCGTTCGCGGTCAATGCGCACGGCCCGCTTCGGCGTCTCGCGGCGATCAAGGGATGGCCGGTGCTCGACTGGGAGCGCTGATGCGCGGCAACGCTCAGAGGCAATTACCGCTCGCGCATACCGCGAGCAGCAAGCCGTAGAGGAGTGCGGGACCGAAGACGACCGGGGCGGTAAGCAGGAGCAACCATCCCCATCTCATCCGCCGGATGGCCAGTGCCGTGCATACCGTCCAGACCACGACCGACCCCCCGTACAGCCACGCCGCGCTTCCGACCACCAGTTCGAGCCCGCCCTCGTCGGACCACACCTGCATGATCAGCAGCACGAAGACGATCACGACCGGCGGAAGCGCGAGCGCATATCGCCTTTGGTTGGAAACGCCGAACATCGCCATCCTCAAAGCCTTCGGACGCTCAAGCGCTCATGCCAGCGCGGCGATCACAGAACGGTATGCAGCGTGTGCAGCGTCAGCCCGACCATGCCGCCGACCAAAGTCCCGTTGATGCGGATATATTGCAGGTCCTTGCCTACCGCATTCTCCAGCCGCCCGGTGATCGTCCGCGCATCCCAGCCGCGTACGGTGTCCGACACCAGCCGCACGATGCCGTCGCCATAATCGGCTGCCGTGCCGACTGCGGCACGACGGACGAAGCGGTTGATCATGTGGCTGAGGCGCGGATCGCTCTGCAGCGTCTGGCCGAGCTGGCGCAGCGCCTCCCCCAGCTTGCCGGTCAGCGCTGCATCGGGATCGCGCGCGACGCGCAGCAGCGCGGCGCGGGCCTGGTCCCACATCCCCTCGATCCAGCGGGCGAGCGCGGGATTGTCGAGCATCTCGGCCTTGAACTCCTCGACCTTGAGCCGCGTCGGAATGTCGAACTGCAGGTCGAAGGCGAGCTTTTCCAGCCCTTCCTCGACCTTGGCGCGCAGCGGATGGCCGGGATCCTCGGCGACGTCCGACACCAGCTTGTAAAGCCCGTCGATGATCGCATTGGCCAGCGTTTCGTCGAGCCCGGTCCAGCGCATGATGGCGCCGGCCCGCTCATGCACCATCTTGCGGATCAGCGCTTCGTTCTGGTCGATGATCTTGGCCAGCCAGCGCAGCATCGAGTCCATCAGCGGCAGATGCCGCCCCTCGGCGATCGCGGCACCCAGCGCCTGGCCGAGCAGCGGGGCGATATCGGTCTGGCGCAGCCGGTTGGCGACGGCACCCTTGATCAGCCCGCCCAGCTGATCCTTGTCGAGCGATTCGAGCAGGCTTGCCGCCATGCGCGACGCGCCGCGGCGCAGGCGGCCACTGCTCTCCGGCGGCTGCGCAAGCCATTTGCCCGCCGCACCCGCCACGTCGATGCCGCGCATGCGTCGTGCGACGACACGCGGGATGAGGAAATTGTCGCGCAGGAAATTGGCGAGCGAGGTTGCGATCCGCTCCTTGTTGCGCGGGATGATCGCGGTGTGCGGGATCGGCAGGCCGAGCGGGTGGCGGAACAGCGCGGTGACCGCGAACCAGTCAGCCAGGCCGCCGACCATCGCGGCCTCGGCAAAGGCGCGGACGAAACCGGCGACGGTGTAATCGGGCTCGTAGCCGCGCGCGACGAAATAGACGATCGCCATGAACACCAGCAGGCCGGTGGCGACGATGCGCATCCGCCTGAGCGCAGGCGGAACGGGTTCACGGTCACGAATCACTGGACGCGAAAGCACGCGGATCGACGGGTTCATACCCGTAACAATCCGCGTGCCTCCTTTTGGTTCACTCGGCAGGTTCCGGACCCTCGCTTCCGCGATGGCCGATGCGCCCGCCCGGCTGATGTTCGATCACCTGGCCCTGCGGCCCGTGTTCGTCGCCGGGAGTGTAGGTCAGCAGACGCCGGCGCAGTCGCGGCCCGAGCCATTGCTCGACCCCGATCGCCAGGCTGAAGCTCGCCGGAACGATCACCAGCGTCAGGATCGTCGACAGGATCAGGCCGCCGATCACCGTGATGCCCATCGGCGCGCGCCACGAGGAGTCGCCTGACAGGGACAGGGCGGTCGGTACCATGCCCGCAACCATCGCGACCGTGGTCATGACGATCGGCTGGGCGCGCTTGTGCCCGGCATCGGCGATGGCGGTGAGCTTGTCGACGCCCTTCTCCATTTCCTCGAGTGCAAAGTCGATCAGCAGGATCGAGTTCTTCGCGACGATGCCGAGCAGCATCAGCAGGCCGATGAACACCGGCATCGAGATCGGCTGGCCCGCGACCATCAGTGCGAGCAGACCGCCCAGCGGTGCGAGCAGCAACGACCCCATGTTCACCAGCGGCGACATGAAGCGGCGGTACAGCAGCACCAGCACCGCGAAGACGAGGAAGATGCCCGCGACCACCGCGACGATGAAGTTCTGGATCATCTCCGCCTGCCACTTTGCCTGGCCGACGGTCAGCTTGCCGACGCCGAGCGGCAGATTCTTCATCGCGGGAAGCGCATCGATCTGCTTCATCGCGTCGCCGCTGACCACGCCGGGCGACAGGTCCGCGCCGATCATGATGCGACGCTGCTTGTTGATCCGGTCGATCCGGGTCGGACCTGCACCGAAGCCGATCTCGGCGACGAGGCTCAGCGGCACCGAGCCGCCGGTCTGCGTCTGGACCGGAAGGTTCTGGATCGTCGACAGGCGCGCGCGCGCATCCTGGTCCAGCGCCACGCGGATCGGGATCTGGCGATCCGAGAGCGAGAAGCGGGCGCTGTTCTGGTCGATGTCGCCGAGCGTGGCGATGCGGATCGCGTTCGACAGTGCGGCGGTGGTGACCCCCATGTCGGCGGCAAGATCCATGCGCGGGCGAATGACGATCTCGGGACGCTGCAGGTCGCCGGTGATGCGCGGGGCGACGAGCGTCTTCAGCCCCTCCATCTCCTCCACGATCTTCTGCGCGGTCCGCTGCAGCAGCGCGGGATCCTCGCCGCCCAGCGTGATCGTCAGCGCACGGCCCGAACCGCCCCAACCCTGTTGGTTGCGGAAGGATACGCGCGCGTCGGGAATCTTGGACAGCTCCGGCGTCAGCCGCCGCTCGAACTCGTTGCTCTTGAACGGACGCTCCTCTGCCAGCATCGCGGTCACGCGGCCGTTGCCGACGAAGGCTCGGGAATAGGTGTTTTCGACGCCCTCTTGCTTGGCGAGCAGATTGCGGACGCGATCGACCACAGCCTTGGTTTGTTCGAGCGTCGTTCCGGGGACCATCTCGATCGTCGCGGTGACCGAATCCTGGTCCTGGTCGGGCTGGAAGGTCATCGGCAGTGCGGTGAAGCACCAGATCGTCAGCCCGAACGAGGCGAGGCCGCCGACCACCGCCGACCAGCGATGGCGCAGCGTCCAGTTCAGCACCTTCATATACTGGTCCATCATCCACCCCTCGCCATGGGTGGCGTGGCCCTTCGCCTTGAGGAAATAGGCGGCGATCATCGGGGTGAGCAGACGCGCGACGGCAAGGCTCATCAGCACCGCGGCGACGACGGTGAGGCCGAAATTCTTGAAGAACTGCCCCGAAATGCCCGGCATCATGCCGACGGGCAGGAACACCGCGACGATCGACATGGTGGTCGCGACCACCGCCACGCCGATTTCGTCGGCCGCGTCGATCGACGCCTGATAGGCGCTCTTGCCCATGCGCATGTGCCGGACGATATTCTCGATCTCCACGATCGCGTCGTCGACCAGCACGCCCGCGACCAGGCTGAGCGCGAGCAGCGTCATCTGGTTGAGGTTGAAGCCGAGCAATTCCATGAAGAAGAAGGTCGGGATCGCCGACAGCGGGATCGCCAGCGCCGAGATCAGCGTGGCGCGCCAGTCGCGCAGGAACAGGAACACGACCACGACGGCGAGCGCCGCACCCTCGATCAGCGCCCACAGTGCCGATTCATACTGGTCCTTCGCGTATTTGGTGTTGTTGAACAACACCTCGAACTTGACCTTGGGATTGCGCTCCTGAAGCGACTTCAGCTTCTCCTGCGCCTCGGCGAACACCGCGACGTCGGACGCGCCCTTGCCGCGCTTGATGTCGAAGGCGAGCACCTGCTGGCCGTTCCATTCGGCCGAGTTGCGGATTTCCGCATATTCGTCGCGGACCTCGGCAAGGTCGGCGAGGCGCACGGTGCGTCCGCCGCCGATCGCGATCTGCGTCTGGCCGAGCTGATAGGCATTGGCGGCGTTGCCAAGCACGCGCACCGACTGTTCGGTGCCCGAGATTTCGGCGCGGCCGCCCGCTGCATTCAGGTTCACCTGACGCAGCTGCTGGTTCACCTGCGTCGCGGTGATGCCGTAGGACTGGACCTTGGCGGGGTCTAGGATCACGCGAATCTCGCGGCTGACGCCACCGATCCGCTCCACCGCGGTGAGGCCGGACACCGAAAGCAGTTCCTTCGACACCGCATTGTCGACATACCAGGACAGGTCCTCGATCGTCATGTCGGTGGCGATCGCGGTGAAGCTGGCGATATCGTTGTCGGTGGTGTTGGCGCGATAGACCTGTGGCTCGAGGATGCCGTCGGGCAGGTCGCTGCGGATCTGGTTCACCGCTTCGCGCACGTCCTGCACCGCGCGGTCGATCGGCGTGCCGATGTCGAGCTGGACGACGGTGACCGAGCTGCCCTCGGTCACGTTCGATTCGATCTGGTCGATGCCCTGCAATGCGCGCACCGCCGATTCGACGCGCTGGGTAATCTGCGTCTCGAGCTCGGTCGGCGCGGCGCCCGGCTGGTTGATGACGACGATCGCGATCGGGAAATCGATGTCGGGATCGTTGTTCACATCCATCCGCGCGAAGCTGACGAAGCCCGCGATGGTCAGCGCGATGAACAGGACGATGGGCGGAACCGGATTCCGGATCGACCATGCGGAGATATTACGGAAACCCATGTCCGTCGTTCCTTCAGCGCTTGAGCGTCGTGAGGTTCGGAATCACCTTCTGCCCCGGGTTCAGGAATGCACCCGCAGTCAGCACGACCCGCTCGGTTCCGGTCAGGCCGCTGGTGATCGCCACGCCGGCATCGGAGACCTGCCCGGTCTTGATCGCGCGGCGCTCCGCCTCATCCTTCGCGTTGAGGATATAGACGTAATTGCCCTTGGTGTCGCTCTGGATCGCCGACTGCGGCAGCATCGGCGCGACTGCGCCGCCCGCAACGATCCGTGCGGTCGCGAACCCGCCGGGACGCAGCGCCTTGTCGAAGCTCAGCGCGACGCGGGCGACGCCCTGACGCGTCTGGGGATCGATCACGGGCGACACCTGCCACACCTCGCCGGTGAAGGTCTGGTCCATGCCGACCGGGGTCACTTCCGCGCGCGCGCCGACGGGAATGCGGTGAAGATCGGCTTCGCTCAGCTGGGTGCGCAATTCCATCTGTCCGCCCTGCGCGACGCGGAACAGCGTGCCCGACCCCGCGCTGACGATCTGGCCCGGCTCGACCGCGCGGGTGAGCACGAGGCCGGCGGCCGGCGCGCGAATGTCGAGGCGACGGTTGCGCGCGGCGGTTTCCGAGGCCTGCGCCTGGGCGACGCGGACGCGTGCCGCCGCGGCGTCGCGGGTCGCGGTCTTGCGATCGATATCCGCCTTGGAGATGAAGCCGCGGTCGACCAGCTGCTTGGCGCGATCGAGTTCGGACTGGGCGATGCCGAGATCGGCCTGCGCCACGCGGACCTGCGCAGCCAGTGACTGCGCGGTCTGGCTCTGCACGCTGCGGTCGACGGTGGCGAGCACCTGGCCGGCATTGACCCAGTCGCCCGGTTCGACCAGCACGCGCGTCACCATGCCGCCTTCGCCCGCGACGCCGACCGGCATTTCGCGCCGCGCGGCGAGCGATCCCGTGCCGCTCACGACGCTCTGTACGGTCGACCGCCCCGGGACGGCAACGGTCACGGTGGGCAGCTGACGGCCCTCACCCTGGGCGGCCTTGCCCGCGCCGGCACCGG
This sequence comes from Sphingomonas plantiphila, assembly GCF_046000505.1. NCBI lineage: Bacteria > Pseudomonadati > Pseudomonadota > Alphaproteobacteria > Sphingomonadales > Sphingomonadaceae > Sphingomonas > Sphingomonas plantiphila. The sequence continues at coordinate 1,219,758 of NZ_JBELQC010000001.1, forward strand.
CAGCAGCCCCGGCCTTGTCGCCGGACCCGCCCGAAGCAAAGGCGAACCACGCACCCACGATCACGAGGATCGCGACCAGCGCGCCGATGATCCACCAGCGCCGACGCGACCGCGTACCCTCGTCGCCGGTCAATGCGAGCCGTTCTTCCCCACCCAACATCCGTGCCTCGTAATTCATGCGTGACCTCTTTCCACCGCGGCCATTCGGGCCGGCGCGGGTCTTTCCCGTCACGCTGTATTATCTGAATAAGTCACTCGCCTCAAGGGCTCTTTGCAACCCCGTCGCGCAATGCCTGTTTTCGTCTTGTTCGGCAAGGGTCGGCAGCGCGCCGCACCCCCCTAGAATCGGGGTTTGCAGCGGCTTCGTCATCAGGCAAGCTGCGCGCCTGCGCCGGCATGAGGGGGCGTAGGCGACAACAGGAGGAAAGCATGCCCGAAGGAATTCTCGGCTGGATTCTGATCGGCCTTGTGGCCGGCATCCTTGGCAAGCTCATCATGCCCGGCAAGGACCCGGGCGGGATCATCGTCACGATCCTGATCGGCATCGCCGGCGCGCTGCTGGCGGGCTTTATCGCGCCCTCGATCGGGGTCGATCTGTCGACGACGCTGTCGAGCTATGTCGCGGCGACGATCGGCGCGGTGGTGCTGCTCGCGCTCTACCGGCTGGTGATGGCGCGTCGCGTGCGCTGACCGCCTACTAATTTTTCGGGCCGTTCAGCCCCGGTTGTCCCGTCCTGTGCCACACAGCGGCGGGACAATTTGTTGAAGGGACCCCGAATGTTTCGATTGATGACCGCCATGAGCCTCGCCGCGATGCTGCCGATGACGGCCGCAGCGCAGGTGGCGACGCCCGGCTCTGCCCCCGCGACGGCCGCAGGGACGCTGCTCGACGTGGTGGCCGAGGGGCAGGTCAACCGCGTTCCCGACATCGCGACGATCCGTGCGGGCGTGGTCACCCAGGGCGGCACCGCCGCGGAGGCGCTGGCCGCCAATGCGCGCGAGATGGCGTCGGTGCTCGCCGCGCTGAAGGCCGCGGGTATCGCCGCGCGCGATATCCAGACCGCCACCATCTCGCTCAACCCGCAATATCGCTACGGCGACAACCAGCCGCCGGTGATCACCGGCTATCAGGCGTCGAACAGCGTTTCGGTGAAATTCCGCGACATCGCGCGCAGCGGGGCGATCCTCGACGCGCTGGTGAAGCAGGGGGCGAATCAGATCGACGGACCGAACCTGTCGATCGAGGCGATCGATGCCGCGACCGATGCGGCGCGCGTCGACGCGATCAAGCGCGCCCGCGCGCGCGCCGAGCTCTATGCCGGCGCGCTCGGCATGCGCGTCGTGCGGATCGTGTCGGTGAGCGAGGCGATGGACGGCGGGGCACCCGGTCCGGTGCCGCAGATGATGGTACGCGCCGAGGCCAAGGATGCGACGCAGCTGGTGCCCGGCGAGCAGCAGGTCGGCGCCAGCGTGCGGGTGCGGTTCCTGTTGAACTAGCCGCGGGGAAAAGAAGATGGGGCCGCCCTGCGTGGGGCGGCCCCTGTCCTCTCCGAGACGATCCTCTCCGAACTCTCGCCGCGCATCTACCGGATCGCGGCGCATCCAGCCAGACCGTACATTCGAAACCCCGGACATGGTTCCGCCCGCGTTTTCAGGCGCGGGCGGATGGGAGAGATCGGTCTGATCGGGTCGATCAGTATTTCTGCTGGCGCTCGTAAAGCGACTTGTAATGCTGGATGCGGGTGACGCGCAGGCCCGGCATGCCCGACCGGTCGATCGCGCGCTGCCATCCGGCGAATTCCTCCACCGTCAGACCATAGCGATCGCACACTTCGTCGATCGTCAGCAGACCGCCATTGACCGCGGCGACCACCTCGGCCTTGCGGCGCACGACCCAGCGGGTCGTTTCGGGCGGCGGCAGCGAATCGATGGTCAGCGGCTCGCCAAGCGGGCCGATCACCTTTGCCGGTCGGATCTTCTGGTTCTCAATCATTACCACCTCGATCAGGGCGGGGGGCCCCCGTCTTCTTGTTCGCTCGACCGTAATCGCCCCGGCTTGAGCATCGGCTAAGCGGCACGGTAAACAACGTGTTCATCGGCCTTTCCACCGGGTTAGCGCGCCTTCCATCGCCAGGTTGAACGCGCCATGCGCAGGTGCGAGCAGCGTGCCGACCGGCGCGGCATGGTCGAGCCGTGCCTGCAGCCGTGCCGTCGGCCCGGCGGACTGGCGCACCGCCGCGCCCGCCAGCAGCACTGCCAGCGGCACGGGGATCGCGGTGACCGCCACGTCCCGGTCGAATCGGAAGCTCAGATCCATCTACGCATACAGTCTTCGGTCGACTCCATCCGATCCTGTGTAGCGACGAAGGTTGAAGGCCCGGTAAATGCGCGAATTTTGCATCGCGACGCATGCGCCCCTATGTGCGCGGACGATGTTTTCGGGAGATTTCCAGCTGAACGGGCCGCTGTCGCAGCGGCGGATCGTCGTCGCCATGTCGGGCGGGGTCGACAGTTCGGTCGTGGCCGCGCTCGCCGCGCGCACCGGTGCCGAGACGATCGGCGTGACGCTTCAGCTCTACGACCATGGCGAGGCGGTGGGCCGCGCCGGGAGCTGTTGCGCGGGGCGCGACATCCGCGACGCGCGCGCGGTGTGCGATCGCCTGGGCATCGCGCATTATGTGTTCGATCACGAAAGCAGCTTTCGCGGACAGGTGATCGACGATTTCGCCGACAGCTATCTTGCCGGGCGCACCCCCATACCGTGCGTCAAATGCAATATGGGGCCGAAGTTCACCGACCTGTTCGCGCTCGCCCGCGATCTGGGTGCCGACTGCCTTGCCACCGGCCATTATGTGCAGCGGGTGGAGGGGCCGGATGGGCCCGAACTGCACAAGGGCGCCGATCCGGCGCGCGACCAGAGCTATTTCCTGTTCGCGACCACCACGGCGCAGCTCGATTTCCTGCGCTTTCCGCTCGGCGGCCTGCCCAAGGCGCGGGTGCGCGAGATCGCGGCCGAGATCGGCCTGGGCGTGGCGGGCAAGCCCGACAGCCAGGACATCTGTTTCGTGCCCGACGGCGACTATGCATCGCTGGTCAAGAAGCTGCGGCCGGAGGCGGAGACGGCGGGCGACATCGTCGACGAGCGCGGCGCGAAGCTGGGCGAGCATCGCGGGCTGATCCACTTCACCGTCGGCCAGCGGCGCGGGCTCGAGATCGGCGGCAGCCCCGAGCCGCTCTATGTCATCCGGCTCGATCCCGCGACGAAGCAGGTCGTGGTCGGTCCCAAGTCCGCGCTGGCGGTGCGCGCGGCGCGGATCGAGGGGCTGAACTGGATCGGCGGGGGGCATGCCGGGCCGGTGACCGCGAAGGTGCGCTCGATGGCGCGGCCCGCGCCCGCGCGGCTGGAGGGCGACACGGTGGTGTTCGACGCGCCCGAATATGGCGTCGCGCCGGGGCAGGCGGCGGTGCTCTATGCCGGCGAGCGCGTGCTGGGCGGCGGCTGGATCGCCGAGACCGAACGCGCGGAACTGGCTCCCGCCTAAGGCTCCAGCGCTTCCGCGACGAGCGGCGTCACCTTCTCGACGATCGCGTTGATCCCCTTGGGGTTGGGATGCACGCGGTCGGGGAGCATCAGCGCGCGATCGGTGACGACGCCGTCGAGGAAGAAGGGGTAGAGCGCGGCATCGTAGCGCTTCGCGAGGTCGCCATAGATGGCGTTGAACGCCTCGGCATAGTCGCGGCCCATGTTCGGCGCGGCGATCATCCCGGTGAGCAGGATCGGGATGCCGCGCCGCTGCAGCTCCGCGCAGATCGCGGTGAGGTTGGCGCGCGTCTCGGCCGGGTCGATCCCGCGCAGCATGTCGTTGCCGCCGAGATTGACCATCACCAGGTCGGGCTTGCGATCGAGCCCGTCGAGCGTGAAGGCGAGCCGCCGCAGCCCGGCCGCGGTGGTGTCGCCCGAGACGCCGGCGTTGCGGACGCTCGCCGCCACGCCGCGCGCGGCCAGCGCCTGTTCCAGGCGGGCGGGGAAGCTCTGCTGCGGCAGCACGCCATAGCCGGCGTAGAGGCTGTCGCCGAACGCGACGACCAGCTTGCGATCGGCGATCTCCGCCGCGTTCTCGGCGGGCTGGGACGGCGTCGCGGTGGGCGCGGTCGTTTCGTTTCCGGCCTTTTTCGCGTCGGAACAGGCGGCCAGCCCTTGGAGGAGCAGCGCCGCGCCCGCATATGCGATGAACCTGTTGGTCAAGGAACCCGTCTCCACCCATGTCGATCGAACCAGCGGCGGATATCGCAATCCGCGCACGCAATGTCACCCTGACGCTCGGCACGCGCGAGGCCCCGACCGAGATTCTCAAGGGAATCGACGTCGATATCGCGCGCGGGAGCAGCGTCGCGATCCTGGGGCCATCGGGGTCGGGCAAGTCGTCGCTGATGGCGATACTGTCGGGGCTGGAGCGCGCGAGCGGGGGGACGGTGAGCGTCGCGGGGGTGGCCTATGACAGCCTCGACGAGGATGGGCTGGCGCTGGCGCGGCGCGGGCGGGTCGGGATCGTGCTGCAGGCGTTTCACCTGCTGCCGACGATGACCGCGCTCGAAAATGTCGCGGTGCCGCTCGAGCTCGCCGGCGCCCCGGACGCCTTTGCGCGCGCGCAGGCGGAGCTGGAGGCGGTGGGCCTTGGCCATCGGCTGACGCATTATCCGGTGCAATTGTCGGGCGGGGAGCAACAGCGCGTCGCCATCGCCCGCGCGGTTGCCGGGCGACCCGATATCCTGTTCGCCGACGAGCCCACCGGCAATCTCGACGGCACCACCAGCGGCGCGATCGTCGAGCTGTTGTTCGATCGCCAGCGCGCGGCGGGCGCGACCCTGCTCATCATCACCCATGATCCCGCGCTGGCGCAGCGCTGCGACCGCGTGCTGACGATGCGCGACGGGCTGATCGTGTCGGACGACGCGGCTTGAGCGCGGGCGCTGCGCTAGGCTGGCGAGCGAGCTGGAGCATCGCGCGCCGCGACCTCAATGCCGGGTTTCGCGGGCTGCGGCTGCTGCTCGTCTGCCTGTTCCTCGGCGTTGCGACGCTCGCGACGATCGGCAGCCTGACCGCGTCGATCACCTCGGAAATCTCCGCGCGCGGCCAGGTGCTGCTCGGCGGCGATGTCGAGGTGGCGATGACGCAGCGCCAGGCCTCGCCAACGGAACGTGCGGCGATCGGCGCCCTCGGAACGGTCAGCGATACGATCCGCACCCGCGCGATGGCGCGCCGCACGACGCCGGTTGCCGGCGCCCCCGAGGCGGTGCTGACCGAGCTCAAGGGCGTCGACGCGACCTACCCGCTCTACGGCAGCCTGACGCTCGCACGCGGCGCCTATCGCCCGCTGGGGCCGCAGGACGCGATCATCGGCCGTGCGCTGTCCGAGCGGCTGCTGCTCCAGCCCGGCGACACGCTGCGCTATGGCGAGGCGAACTTCCGGGTCGCCGCGATCATCGCCGACGAGCCCGATCGGGTGGGGGAGGGCTTCACCCTCGGCCCGGTCGCGATCGTCTCACGCGCGGGTTTCGCGCGCACCGGGCTGATCCAGCCGGGCGCGCTGTACGAGACCAAATACCGCATCCGCCTCAACCCCGGCATCGCTCCGCAGGCGGCGGTCGACGGGCTCAAGGCGAAGTTCCCCAATGCCGGCTGGGAATATAAGGACCGCGACCGTGCGGCCCCCGGCGCGGTGCGCTTCTTCGAGCGGATGGGCCAGTTCCTCTCGCTGATCGGGCTCGCCGCGCTGGTGATCGCCGGGATCGGCGTCAGCAACGGCGTCGCCTCCTATCTCGGGCAAAAGCGCGGCGGCATCGCCACGCTCAAGATCCTCGGCGCCACCGCGCAGGATATCGCGCGCATCTACCTGCTGCAGATCGCCGCGGCGACCGTGATGGCGGTGGGCGTGGGGCTGGTCGCGGGCGCGATCCTGCCGGTCGCGTTCGTCGCGCTGGCGGGCGACCTGCTCCCGGTCGCGCCGGGCCTGGGCATCTATCCGCTGCCGCTGGCGACCAGCGCCGCCTATGGCGTGCTGATCGCCTTCGCCTTCGCGCTCCCGCCGCTCGCGCGGGCACGCACCCATCCCGCCGCGGCCCAGCTGCGCAGCGGGGTCGAGGACGGGCGCGGGGTCGATCGCCGGACCGGCGTGCAGGTCGCGATCGCCGGCGCGCTGGTCGTCGGGCTGGCGCTCGTCACCGCGCGCGAACCGATCTTCGCCGCCGCGGTGCTCGGCGCGGTCGCCGTGGTCCTGCTCGTTCTGCTCGGCATCGGCGCGCTGGTCCGGCGGATCGCCGCGCGCCTGCCGCGCCCGCGCCGCCCGCTGCTGCGGCTCGCGCTCGCCAACCTGCACCGCCCCGGCGCGCAGACCGTCGCGCTGGTCATCGCGCTCGGCCTTGCGCTCACATTGTTCGTCACGCTCGCGGCGATCCAGACCAGCCTGAATGCCGAGATCGACCGCGCGGTGCCGCAGCGTGCGCCGAACCAGTTCGTGCTCGATATCCCGTCCGACGCGCGCGACCGCTTCGTCGCGACGGTGAAGCGCGAAGCGCCCGAGGCGAAGCTCAACATCGTCCCCTCGCTGCGCGGCACGATCACCGCGTTCGGCGGCCAGCGCGTCGCCGATCTCGCGGAACTTCCCGAGGGTGCCTGGTTCCTGCGCGGCGAGCGCGGTGTCACCTATTCCGACGTTCTGCCGCAAGGCAGCGATCTGGTCGCGGGCCAGTGGTGGCCGCGCGACTATGCCGGTCCCCCGCTGGTCTCGCTCGACCGCGAGGCGGCGGCGATCCTCAAGGTCGGCGTCGGCGACACGCTCACCGTCAGCATCCTCGGCCGCGAGATCGAGGCGAAGATCGCCTCGCTGCGCCAGGTCAACTGGGACACGATGGGGTTCAACTATGTCCTGGTCTTCTCGCCCAGCACGCTCGCCGCCGCGCCGCACAGCCTGACCGCGACGATCGAGATGGAGGATGCCAACGAGGGCAAGGTGTCGCGCGCGCTGCTCGGCGCCTTCCCCTCGGCGTCGATCATCGCGATCAGCGAGGTGGTGGGGCAGGTGCGCACGATCCTCGACCAGATGGCGACCGCGATCCTGATTTCGGCATCGGTCGCGATCCTTGCCGGCATCGCAGTGCTGGTCGGCGCGATCGCGGCGTCGCGCCAGGCGCGCACCTATGACAGCGTGATCCTCAAGACGCTGGGTGCCACACGCTGGCAGATCCTCGGCGCGCAGGCGCTGGAATATGCGCTGCTCGCCGCGACGCTGGCGCTGCTCGCGCTGGGCCTTGGCGGGCTCGCGGGCTGGTATGTCATCACCGGCGTGTTCGAGTTCGGCTGGGCGCCCGACTGGGGAATCGTGCTCGCGACGCTGGGGGCGGGGACGCTGCTAACGCTCGGCATCGGCCTGCTCGGATCGCTGCCGTTGCTCTCGGTCCGCGCGGCACAGGCGCTGCGGCGGTTGTAGGTAACGTTGCGGTACGCTGTTCGACCGAAAGACCGTTCAAAAACCAACGTTTTCCCGGAACAACCCGATCACGGCAGCCAGAACCGATCCACCAAGCACGAAAGCGACAGCTCCGGGAACCCAAATTGGGCCATCCGTCAACGCTTGCAGTCCCACTACAATCGGCAAGACGACGAGTCCGCACACGAAATAATCTCGCCCACGCTTCGTGTTGCGTCCCTTGGAATAAGGATCACCTGCCGCTTTTTGCTTTTTTCGCCGACTGCGAGTCATTTGCGCTCTGATATCACACCGTGAACGTCCCCTCGATCACGGTGACGCAGCGGCCGCGCAGCACCACCTGATCGCCCGCCGCCTCGCACTCGACATGCCCGCCGCGCGCGCTCGCCTGGAATGCGGTGAAGCGCGTACGGCCCAGCCGTGCCGCCCAATAGGGGGTGAGCACGCAATGCGCCGACCCGGTCACCGGATCCTCGTCGATCCCCGCCGCCGGGGCGAACACGCGGCTGACGACATCGGTCTCCTCCCCCGGCGCGGTGACGATGTTGAGCGTGCCGCCGAGCGCCGCCAGTGCACCGAAATCGGGTGTCAGCGCGCGCACCGCCGCCTCGCTCTCGAGCGCGATCAGGTCATAGCCATCGGGGTGGCGCAGCGTCTCGCCTTCGTTTTCGCCCAGCCCCAAGGCCGCGCGCAGCCCCGGAATATCGGCGGGCGCGGGCAAATAGGCGGGCAGCGCCATCGCATAGCCCGCACCGTCGCGCGCGACCGACAGGATGCCGGCGCGGCGCGTGCGGAAGCGTACTTCGCGCAACGCGGCATCGCGCGTCAGCAGGAGATGCCCGCTCGCCAGCGTCGCATGGCCGCACAGCGCGACTTCGACCGCGGGGGTGAACCAGCGCAGCTCATAGTCCGCCGCGCCGCTCGCGTCGGGCACGAGGAAGGCGGTTTCGGACAGGTTGTTCTCCGTGGCGATCGCCTGCAGCACCGCATCGTCGAGCCACGCGTCGAGCGGCATCACCGCGGCCGGATTGCCGGTGAAGGGGCGGTCGGCAAAGGCATCGATCTGGGCAAAAGGCAGCTGCATCATGGTTCCTTGATTTGCCCGAGCTCGTCCGTCTCGCGCAGCGGATCGTCGGGGCGGTCGACCTGTCCGACCGGGTCGACATGGATGAGGATTTCGGTCCCCGGAAATTCGGCGGCAAGGCGGTGTTCGAGCGCCTCGACCACGTCATGCGCCTGCGCGACGCTCATCGTTCCGGGGATGTGGACATGGAATTGCGCGAAGTCGTGCGATCCGCTGGTGCGCGTGCGCAGATCGTGCAGGCTGTCGAACCCCGGCATCTGCGCCGCCACCGCGACGAATGCGCGGCGCTTTTCCTCGGGCCATTCGCGGTCCATCAGCTGCGCCATCGCGTCGCTCGCGGCGTGCCAGGCGCCCCATAGCAGCCACAGCGCGATGCCGATGCCGAACACCGGATCGGCCCCGCGCAGCCCGACGATCGATTCGAGCACCAGCGCGGCGATCACCCCGCTGTTGAGCAGCAGATCCGACTGGTAATGGAGCCGGTCGGTGCGGATCGCGATCGATCCGCTCGCGGCGATGGCGCGCGACTGATAGGCGGTGAGCGCGAGCGTGACGCCGATCGCGATGAGCGAGACGATGATGCCCGCTTCGGGCGCGGCGGCCAGTTCGCCGCTGGCGAAGCGCTCGACCGCGCGCACCGCGATGAAGGTGGCCGAGACCGAGATGAGCATGACCTGGAACAGCGCCGCCAGCGCCTCCGCCTTGCCATGGCCGAAGCGGTGATTGGCGTCCGCCGGCTGCGCGGCGATGCGCACGCCCGCGAGGGTGACCAGCGACGCGACGAGATCGAGCAGGCTGTCGGCGAGGCTGGCGAGCATCGCCACCGATCCGGTCGTCCACGCGGCATAGCCCTTGAGCGCGCCGAGCAGCATCGCCGCGGCGACGCTGGCGATCGCGGCGCGGGTCGGCGTCGCGCTCACGGGTACAGCAGCCCCTCGTCCCAGCCCGTGCCGGTGCGGGTGAAGACGCGCCGTTCGTGCAGCCGGTGTTCGCGGTCCATCCAGAATTCGATGCGCTCGGGCGTCACGCGATAGCCGCCCCAATGCGGCGGGCGCGGCACGTCGCCGCCTTCGAACCGCGCGCGCACGTCTTCGTAGCGCGCTTCGAAGGTCGCGCGGTCGGGCAGCGGGCGCGACTGGTCGCTCGCCCAGGCGCCGAGCTGCGAATCGCGGCTGCGCGAGGCGAAATAGGCGTCGGACTCGGCCGCGGAGACGGGGGTCACCGGCCCCTCGATCCGGATCTGGCGGCGCAGCGATTTCCAGTGGAACAGCAATGCGGCCCGCGGCGTCACCGCCAGCTCCCCCGCCTTGCGGCTCTCGCCATTGGTGTAGAAGACGAATCCGTCGGGCCCATGGCCCTTGAGCAGCACCATCCGCACCGAAGGCTGGCCATCGGGCGCGACCGTGGCCAGCGCCATCGCATTGGAATCGTTGAGCTCGCTCGCGCGGGCTTCGGTGTACCAGAGGTCGAACAGAGCGAAGGGATCGTCGGGCATGGCGGGTGCCATAGCTGCTGATCGGTGCGAGGGGGAGGGGGGTGGTGCCAGAAGAGAACCGGTGTTGGTCATTTAATGGGCTGAATTTTATAGTATTTTTATGGGTCCCAGCTCACGCAGCCCCAGATTCAGCCCCAAGCATTTGATTTCGTGCGCTCTAAGGGCGTCGTTCATACCGCCCATAGGACTTCACCGAGAGCTCGATTCAAAGCTCGTTGGTGAGAGAGCGACGCGCGAGCTGAGTGGCGGTCGGATACCCCGGCAGCTCCTCGTCACGAAGCATGCGCGCTTCCGCTCTGCACGCCCGAGTGTCTGATCTCGCCTATGGAACTTCAAGTAATAATTTGTGCCCGGCAGTATTCGAAGCGTCCGATTATCAGTCGGTATGTAACTTCCGTTTGAGCGAAAAGGTGCTGCCGAATCGTATCGCGAAAATCGCGGCGCAGCAGTGCGCCACAGCCGCACCAATTCTTGCTAGTCCGATCATGCCCGGACAGCGCGCGCTTCGTGCGAGCGGGCGTGCCTCCATAACTGCTTGGGATCGCGCAAACTGCTTGCTTCGCAAAGGGTTTTGCCTTCCAAGTCCAGTTGATGGCGCGCAGCGATGTGAGACAATCACCGGAGGAGGGGGCGATGAACATCGAGGCTTTCTGGTGCCCATCGACACATGGGAGCGGCCGCGGGCGGAACCAGGACGTCGAATAACCACGGTTGGGCCACGTGTGGCCCGCTGAACTGCGACGCGCAATGCGCACGCGATCGCTAAAATACCGCTTCAAACGATACGCCATTCAAAGGGTCAGATTCGGTGAAACGCCCGTTGTTCAACAAGTCACTCGAAGATCTCACGGATATGGTCACCCGCAATTTCGGCGATGCGGCCGAACTTGATCTGGTGCGTCGTGAACTGGCCCATCGCAACACCGACGGCGCGCGGCGCCTGATGGACGGTATCGCGCAGCGGATTGCGGCGCTCAAGCAAGCGGAGCCGACGCCGACCCAGCCCAAGATTGCAGACACTGCACCAACCACGCCGCACCATCCGCAGATGCGGCAATGGACCGAGCAGGCGGTCGCCAAGCTGCGTGCCAGATTGATCGATCTGTCGCGCCGGTCGCCGCTGATCGCGTTCAAGCATACGTCGCGCAGTGCCAGCCAGTTGCGGTTCGTCGACGAAAGGCCGGATCTGCTTTTTGCGCAGCTGAGCGCAGGCAGCGTCGGGTTTGAGCCCCTTCCCGGTGAGGAGCAGACGCCTGCGGACGAACGAACGCCGACGTTCGGGCTGGCCTATGAACGGGCCCGACTGACCGATGCAGAGTTTCTGGCGGCGACCGAACAGCTTGGCGATGCCGAGGGCGATGTGCGGGCGTGGCAGGACGCGGAGCGCGGCCTGCGTGCCCGGGTCCGCCAACAGCTGGGACTGCCGAAACTGGACTTTGGAAAGGGCCTCGACGTTGTCGCCCTGGCCCGCGCGCATGGCTTCGATCCTTCCTACGACCTGAGGATGAGCGACGAGGGCGATGTTGCCGCGCATCAGGAAGACGACCGGATCCGCGTGCTGCTGACCCGAAAGGAACTCGACCGACGTCTGAAGTCGATCGATGACCGGGCGACCAGCCACTTGCGTGAAACCGGTCATCATACCCTGCATCTCGCCTTCGGCTTCGTCCAATGGTTTGAGGACGAGGAATCCGATGTCGCCTCACACGCGCCACTGCTGCTCCTGCCGGTCAAGCTGGCCAAGGACGACGGCAGGGCAAAGCGGGACTATCGGCTTAGCCACTGGGAGGGCGGACTCGAGGTGAACGTCGCGCTGATCGAAAAGGCGCGCGAGCATTGGAACCTTCAGCTCCCCGCGCTGCGTGAGAATGAAACGCCCGAATCCTATTTTATTCGCGTGAAGGCGGTGCTTGAGCAGGGGCGGCGACTCACGCTGCGACCCTTCATCACGCTCTCGGTTCTGCCGCCGATGATACTGTGGCGCGATCTCGATCCGGAAAAATGGGACGACGGGGCTTTTGCCACCCACCGCCTCCTGCCCGGACTTCTCGGGGCGGCAGAGATCGCCGGTGTCGAGGGTGACGACACCATCATCGATATCGACGATCCGGCCCACGCGGCGCGCGTTCCGGCGCTCATCACTGACGCCGACGCGTCGCAGCACAAGGCGATCATGGACATGGCCGCCGGTCGCGACATGGCGATCGAGGGGCCGCCCGGAACCGGTAAATCCCAGACCATCACCAATATGATCGCTACCGCACTGTCCCAAGGCAAGCGCGTGCTGTTCGTCGCTGAAAAACAGGCCGCGCTGCGCGTCGTCTCTGACAGGCTCAGGGCTGCCGGTTTCGGTCCGCTTCTCCTTGAGTTGCACGGCGATAAGGCAAGCCGCGCCGACGTGTATGCAGGTGTGCGCGAGCGCATAGGTGCAGCGTCGCGGCTCGACGTTCGCGCGCTGGAAGACAAGCGGACCGAGCTTCGTCGACACCGTGATGTGCTTCGGCGCTACCTCTCGCTTGTCCGCACATCGTTAGGAAAAACGGGTCTTACGGCACATGCCTTGGCCTGGCGAGAAATCCGCCTGCGCAAACAGTTCAACCGTGATCAGGTCAGGGCGGTTGAGACACGCTGGAACTCCACCGGTGTGGCCGAACTCGAACCCGCTACGCTCCAGGAAAATCGCGAAATCCTCGCGCAGTTCGGCAAGGCGCTTCTCGCGACGCAAACCGGCAATGCCGGCGCGGCTACGCGCTGGACGCTAGCAGGCAGGCTCGATCCGTTCGACCAGAGCAGCGCGCTTGCCGCAGCAGCAGCGACGGGCGAGGCTGCTGGCGCCGTTGCCGGGGTTGCTGGCCGGCTCGCCGAGATTGGGGTCGTCCTGCCCCCGCCCGACGATGCTGAGATATCCGAGGTGAGCGCGCAGCTATCCGCGCTCACTTTGTTCACCTGTGCGGACGAACTGATTGTTGGGGCGGCGCTTCACCACGGTGAGGCGTGCGGGGAAATCCTGGCGGCGCAGGATGCGTGGCAGAAGCAGCGGTCGGCAATCGCGAACAACCTAGAGCAACCGGAAACCGTTTCCGTGGCGACTGCGCAAGCTCTGGCCGACGCGCTGCGGGTCGATCGCTGCCCGGAAACCCCCGGTGACGCGCGAGCAGCGTTTGCGCAGTATGAGCGGCTTGGTGCGTCGCTGGCTGGCGCCGTGCGCGACCTGGATCGTCTGGCAGTTAAGCTTTCAGCCGCCATGGGCACCTCTTCGGGCAAGGCACAGATGGTCGCCCTCACTCTGGCGCAGCTTGGCCAGGCCAGTCCCGCGATCAGCGCGCTGCTGTCGGGCAGCCTTATTGATCCTGCGTCAGATAGCGTGATCGCCGCCGGCGCAGGCGAGGCCGCGGCGCTGCTCGCAGAGCGCGAAGTGGTGGTGGCCGCGATGCAGGGTGATGCGCTCACCACTGATCCGGTCGAACTCGACGCACTTGCCGACGTCATCGAATCCACCGGAGCGTTGGCGCGACTGTTCGGCGGGAGCTATAAAGCCGCGTGGCGGCGCGCCGGTCGGCTGTGCAGGGACACGTCGGACCGTGCGCGAGTGGCAGACGATTTGCGGCGAGCTGCCAGCCACCTTCGGGCGCGACGGCAATTCAACAATGAATGCAAGGCACGAGCCCTGTTCCCTACTTTGCTCTGGGACGGACTTGATAGCGATTTCCGCTCGCTTACCGCGGCGCGGGAGCTCGTCATGGCAGCGGCGGCCCAGCTTGCGACGCTGGACGAGACGGGGGCGCTGCAAAGCTGGTTGGCCGCGGATGCAACGGAGCGAAAGACGCTTTCCGCCGGTTGCGATCGACTTGCCGGCTTGCTTGCCGAAATGGCCGATGCTGGTTTTTCCGATGTAGCGCTTTGCGATCTGGCTAACCGCTGTTCGGACGCGGCATCGAACATGCGGAACATTGTCGACGCCAGCAGCGCGATGGGAATGGGGGATGCGGTCCATTATCGCCGCGAGGTGGGCGGGACGATCGCCGACGCTGTGCTGAACCTTCATGAGGAAAAGGAGCGCTTCAACGCGCTGCGCGAACAGCCGATGTTCCGCCGGGTGGGGGATGTGACATTCCCGCTGGATAATCTGCGAATTAGCTTGGCCGAGCTTGACGCGCTACGTGCTGTCGGCGGTCCTGTGGACATGGCAGCGTTGGTCAAAGCGACCGCTACGCCCGTCGCCTTGCTTGGGGCAGTGTGTGCTTGCGCGGCTGACCTGCACCGGGCGGTCGCGCGCTGGGATGCGGCGTCGGACCAGCTATGGGACGAATCCGAGCTCGATACGGCAGACCTCTGCGATGAGTTGGATTGGCCGGCTGCCGCAGCGCTGCTCAACGCGCTAGGGACCGACCGCGACGGCATCGGTCTGGCCGCAGACCTCCTCAAATACCGGGCTGCCGTCACCGCGCGCAACCTTGCGCCATTTGCGGAGGCGGCCGCTTCAAACGACGTGCCTGCCCAACAGATCGACGATCTCTACGAACTAACCGCGATTGCCGCGCTCCTGCGCGCGTATCTCGGGGGCGATGGGCAAGAGCTGGGGCGCCTCGGTAGTCTCTCGCTCGACGCCGCACGACAGGCGTTCAAAAAGGTCGATAAGGAGCTTCACAAGCTCGAGGCTGCGGAAATCGTTGCCCGGCGCCTTGTCGACCAGCCGCCGATCGGCGTGGGCTATGGCAGAAAGGCAGACTTTACCGAGCTGCGCCTGCTGGAAAGTGAGGTTGGGCTCACTCGCCCCAGAACGCCGCTCCGCGATGTGGTGCATCGGGCCGGCCAGGCGCTCCAGGTGCTCAAGCCCGTATGGATGATGTCACCCACGTCCATCGCGCAGTTTATCCGCCCCGGTTCACTCGACTTCGACCTCCTAATCATCGACGAAGCCTCGCAGATGCGACCGGAATTTTCGGTGAGTTGCATCATGCGCGCTGACCAGTTCGTTGTCGTGGGTGACGCCAATCAGCTGCCTCCCAGTGACCATTTCCAAGTCGCCAATAACGATGATGGCGATGACGATGGCGACGGGGTGGGTGTCGACGAGGGGACCGAATCCATCCTCGATCTGGCGAACCAGCGGTTCCGAACGAAGCCGCGTCTCAAGTGGCACTATCGCTCCCAGCATGAAAGCCTCATCCAGTTCTCGAACCGCGAATTCTATCATCGCGATCTGGTCGTGTTCCCCAGTCCGATGGCGAACGATGACGCCCTGCTCGGGGTCAAGTGTTTTTATACCCCGGCTTATTACCCCGACACCGTCTATCAATCGTCAATCAACCAGCGTGAAGCGGAGTTGGTGATCGAACAGGCTTTCGGGCTAATGCAGACTCATCCCGAACGGTCGATCGGGATCGTCGCGATGAATGCCAAACAGACCGAGCTGCTTCAAAACGAGTTCGACCGGCTGGTCGTGGAAGAGGAGCGGGTGCGCAAATATGTCGAGGTTTTTGCTGGCACGATCGACGAGTTCTTCATCAAAAATCTCGAGAACGTCCAGGGCGACGAGCGCGACATCATCCTGATCTCGACCGTCTATGGTCCCGACAAGAACGGTGCCGTGCGGCAAAATTTCGGCCTGATGAACCGCGAGGTGGGCTGGCGACGGCTGAACGTGCTGGTGACCCGCGCCAAAATGTCCTGCCGCCTGATCACGTCGCTGCGCCCCGATGACGTCAAAGTGACCGAGAAGTCGTCCAAGGGCGTCATCGCATTCAAGAACTATCTCACCTATGCCCATGGCGGCGCACAGTATGAAGATGCGTCTGGCGGCGAGACGGACAGCGATTTCGAACTGTTCGTCGCCGATGCGTTACGCGGGGCCGGCTATGACGTTGTGTATCAGGTCGGGGTTGAGAAGTTCCGCATCGATCTCGGTGTGCGGCACGCCAATTGCCCGGTCGGCTTCATCGCAGGCATTGAATGCGACGGCGCACCTTATCATTCGGGTTTGAGCGTCCGCGACCGGGACCATATTCGCCAGACAATCCTCGAAAACCTGGGCTGGAACATCTATCGCGTGTGGTCGACCGACTGGTTCTCCGACCCTGCGCGCGAGACAGCGAAGCTGTTGGCGTGGTTGGACCAGCTCCGCGAACGTATTATGCGGGAGCTCGGTTCGAAGGTGCAGCCTGAACAGATCGTCGCACCACGGCAGCGTGACGCAACTGCGGCCATCTTGAACGCGGGCGAGCCGTCCGCAGTCGCTGCGTCAGCGACCGTCCCTGCGCCCGAAGTGTCAGTCGACGGTGACGCGGTCGGCCCGCGTGAACCGAGGGGGCGGGCACTGCGACCGATCGGCGATCTTCAGCCGCATGAAGCGATCAGGGGCAAGCTGTATGAGATTTGGCGGGGCGAAACATTTTTGGGTGAGGTCGAAGTGGTGCGCCGTGCGACGGAAGCACCTCGGCTTTTCGGTGACCGCGCAATCGCAGCCCAATCCGAGTATGAGGGGCGAGTTGAAGCAACGGGCGACGCCTTCCGGTCCTTTGACCTCTACGCCGCGATGCGCGAGGTGGCATCGCGCGCGGAATAAGCCGCCAGTCATTAGGGTGATGGAGCAACACATTGGCCGAGGCATTCTTCCAGTCCCCGATCCTCAACTCGCCCTATGACGCGCCGACGCGGCACTGGGCGCTGGATAGCAGCGGGCAGCCCACTGGCACCGTCATGGCTGGACGGCGGCGCAGTGATCTGACCACGCCGATCCCGAAGCCGAAGAAGAAAACCGGCAGGGCTGCGGCTATGGAGGATCTCTATGCGGACGCGGCAGGCGACGTGTATGATCCGACCGAGACGATCAACGGAATCCGCTCTGCGGTCGAGAGCTGGCGCGCTCTGCCCGAAAGCCAGTGGCAGGTCACGCCGACCACCGCGCGGCTGCTCCGACACTGGCGCACGCACAAGTTCGCGAACCAACGACCGTTCTTCTGCCAGGTCGAGGCTGTAGAGACGGTGATCTGGCTGACCGAGGTGGCGCCGCGATCTTCCGCGCAAGGCCGGCGCTTCTGGGCGCATCTTGAGGCCGCGAACGCCGCCGCCAACCCCGATCTGCTGCGCCTTGCGCTCAAGCTGGCGACGGGTGCGGGCAAGACCACCGTCATGGCGATGCTGATCGCGTGGCAGACGCTGAACGCGGTGCGCCACCCCGGCACCAAGAGGTTCAGCCGCGGCTTCCTGATCGTTGCGCCGGGCATCACGATCAAGGACCGTCTGCGCGTGCTCCAGCCGAGTGATCCCGAGAGCTATTACAAGAGCCGCGAGATCGTGCCGGAGGACATGGTCGGT
This sequence comes from Sphingomonas plantiphila, assembly GCF_046000505.1. NCBI lineage: Bacteria > Pseudomonadati > Pseudomonadota > Alphaproteobacteria > Sphingomonadales > Sphingomonadaceae > Sphingomonas > Sphingomonas plantiphila. The sequence continues at coordinate 1,237,141 of NZ_JBELQC010000001.1, forward strand.
GACCTAGGCCGCGCCAAGATCGTCATCACCAACTATCACGCCTTCAAGAAGAAGGACGAGATTCCGCTCAACAAGGTTCAGCAGGCCGCGCTCGCCACCAAGCCGCGCCCGGAAAGCGATGGCGCGATGATCCGCCGTGTTGCCGGCGAATTGATGGGCATGAAGAACATCGTCGTGCTTAACGACGAGGCGCATCACTGCTACCGCGAGCGCCCGCCGCTTCCGGGCGAGGAGCTCAAGGGCGACGACTTGGCCGCCGCCAAGGAGGCGAATGAGGCTGCGCGGCTTTGGATCAGCGGCCTGGAAGCGGTGAAGCGCGAGCTCGGCGTCAGCATGGTCTATGACCTTTCGGCCACGCCCTTTTTCCTGCGCGGATCGGGGTATCGCGAGGGATCACTGTTCGGCTGGGTGATGAGCGATTTCAGCCTGATGGACGCGATCGAATGCGGCATCGTCAAGCTGCCGCGCGTGCCGATCATGGACAATCTGCCCGGCGGCGACACGCCGATGTTCCGCAATTTGTGGGACTATGTCGGCAAGCAGCTGCCCAAAAAGGGGCGGGCTAGCGCCAAGGGCCTTGATCCGCAGAAGCTGCCCAACGAGCTGCTGACCGCGATCGATGCGCTGTATGGCCATTATGAAAAGACGCGACAGCTGTGGGTCGAGGCGAATATCGGCGTCGATCCAGTGTTCATCGTGGTGTGCAACAACACCGCCACGTCAAAGCTAGTCCACGACTATATCGCGGGCTACGAGATCGAGGACGAGGGCGGCACGATCACGCCGATGAAGGGCAAGTGCGAGCTGTTCCGCAATTTCGACCCCGACGGCGTCGCACTGCCTAAGATGCGCACACTGCTGATCGACAGCATGCAGCTGGAAAGCGGGGAGGCGATCAGCGCCGAGTTCCGCGAGGCCGCCGCTCCCGAAATCGCCCGGTTCAAGGACGAGCTGATCCAGCGCACCGGCGATCGCGCCGCGGCCGAGAAGGTCGACGATGCGACGATCCTGCGTGAGGTGATGAACACCGTCGGGCGCAAGGGCGCGCTGGGCGAGCATATCCGCTGCGTCGTCTCGGTCTCGATGCTGACCGAGGGGTGGGACGCTAACACCGTCACCCATGTGCTTGGCGTGCGCGCATTCGGCACCCAGCTGTTGTGCGAACAGGTGATCGGCCGCGCGCTGCGTCGGCAAAGCTATCAGCTTCAGGCCGACGGGCATTTCGCGGTCGAATATGCCGATGTTCTCGGCATCCCGTTCGACTTCACCGCGCAGCCAGTGCACGCGCCGATCAATCCGCCGCCCAAGACGGTGCGCGTTCACGCGATCAGCCCCGACCGCGACACATCGGAAATCCGCTTTCCGCGCGTCGAGGGCTATCGCACCGAATTGGGGCAGGAGCGGCTCACTGCGGAGTTCACACCTGACAGCACGCTGGAGCTGACACCGGAGATCGTCGGCGCGACGACCACGGTCAATGCTGGCATCATCGGCGAGGAAGCGAACCTGACGCTCGATCACCTCACCGACATGCGTATGGCGTCGATCCAGCTCCGCCTGGCGGAATGGATCGTGCGGCGGCGGATGACCGAGGATGGCGAGCGGCCCAACACCGGCCTGATCCTTCAGATGAAGCCGATCGTGCGCCGCTGGATGGCCGAGCATCTGGTGGTCAAGGGCGGGGCACAGCCGGCGCAGTTGCTCTATTACCATGTCGCCGACTGGGTTGCGGACCGGATCATGGCGGCAGTGACGCGGGCGCAGGGCGACAGCGGCCGCGTGATCGCGATGCTCGACCCCTATAATCGCGAGGGCAGCACGCGCCATGTCGGCTTCAACACCAGCAAGGACGTCTATGAGACGGACGCGCGCTGTCATGTCAGCCACGCCGTGCTGGACAGCGGGTGGGAGGGCGAGATGTGCCGCGTGCTCGATCGCCATCCGCGCGTGCTGGCCTGGGTCAAGAACCACAATCTGGGGTTCGAGGTGCCGTATAGCTGCGGCGGCGAGGTTCGGCGCTATCGCCCGGATTTCATCGTCCGCGTCGATGACGGACGCGGTGCCGACGATCCGCTGAACCTGGTGATCGAGACCAAGGGCTATCGCGGCGAGGACGCCAAGGACAAGGCGGCAACGATGCAGACCTATTGGGTGCCGGGCGTCAACGCGCTGGGCACAATGGGCCGCTGGGCGTTCGCCGAGTTCACCGATGTGTGGACGATCGAGAGCGAGTTTGCCGGCAAGGCGACGGCCTGGCTGCACGGGGTGGGGGCATCGGCATGACCGGAATATTTTCAGTTATAACTGACATTGTTCATTGTATGTTTGGATATTCCGAACTAAATAGACTTCACATCCGCCCCTTGGGAGTAGGTTCGCTCGACTATCCTGAGCGCTACCAAAACCCTGGGGCTTTTTTGTTTCTGGCTCTCCGCGAGGCGCGGATATGAGCCGGGAAATTGCCATATTGATCGATGGCGGGTTCCTAACGAAGCGGCTTCCGCGATTGGTCAGCGAACAGCATCATGCCACACCTGAAAGGGTGGTGGGGTCAATTCGCTTCATGTGCCATCGGCATGTGGAGCGTTTGACCGGCGACAGCAGTCCGAACTGGCACCGCCATGTCTATCGGATTTTCTACTATGACGCGGTTCCATTTGAGGGGCAGGCGCATCACCCATTGACCAACCAGCAGATCGACTTCGGCAAAAGCGACCGCGCTATCTTTCAACGCGAGCTGTTCGACCTGCTACGCAAGCAGCGCAATGTCGCTTTGCGGCTCGGCAAGGTGAACAGGCTGGGCGGATGGGTAGTAACCGGCAATCGCATGCAAAAGCTGTTTCGCACCAAGGCCGCTTTGGCGGGGATCGACCTGAACGCCACGCTCGCCGACGGATCGATCAACCTCACGCCTGAGCAGGTGGATACGCTTCGCGATCTGCAAACGCGCTGGTCCGCAATCGACAATCACCATGTTGCACTCGATCTGCGACAAAAGGGCGTCGATATGCGCATCGGCGCTGACATAGCATCCATCACGCTCAAGCGGCTGGCAAAGACCATTGTGCTTATCGCTGGCGACAGTGACTTCGTGCCGGCCGCAAAGCTCGCTCGACGGGAAGGGCTGCAATTCATCCTCGACCCTCTGTGGCAGCAGGTCAATGACGACCTTTATGAGCACATCGACGGTCTTCAATCCGGGCTGCCCAAGCCCATCGGAACCGCGCCCGCCGCACAAGAAGCACATCTTCAGGAAAACAGCTAATGGCCAAAAAGCCCCTTACCGTCGACACGCTCACCCATGATGAGGCGTCGCGGCGGAATGCGCCGACGGCGGAGCTGGAGGCGTTTGTGCCGCCGGATGTGAAGGCGCCGATCCGTGCCGCCTATGAACGGCGCAACCCCGATCTGGACCCGCAACTGGTGTGGCGGGGCAAGGATGTCGCCGACTGGTCCGACCTGATCGTCGAGGCGCCGCCGCTGTATATTCAGGAGAAGATCCACCCCAAGGCGCTGGTCGAGGATCTGAAGCGCGCCACCACGCGCAAGGCGGAACCGGACAGCGCGCCCGATCTGTTCGCCGATTTCAACGGGATCGAACCGGATCAGCGCACCGAATTCTATGCCCATGACCAGCACTGGTCGAACCGGATGATCCTGGGCGATGGTCTCAAGGTCATGGCCTCCCTCGCCGAGCGCGAGGGGCTGAAGGGGCAGGTGCAGTGCATCTATATCGACCCGCCCTATGGCATCAAATTCAACAGCAATTTCCAGTGGAGCACCACCAGCCGCGACGTGAAGGACGGCAAGGCCGATCATTTCAGCCGCGAGCCCGAACAGGTGAAGGCGTTCCGCGACACCTGGGCCGACGGCATCCACAGTTACCTCACCTATCTCCGCGACCGGCTGACCGTCGCGCGCGACCTGTTGACCGAGAGCGGCAGCGTGTTCGTGCAGATCGGCGATGAGAATGTGCATCGCGTTCGGGCACTGATGGATGAAGTGTTTGGGGACGAGAATTTTGTCAGCCAGATAACGGCTATTAAAACGGCGGGCGCGACATCTGACACGCTCTCGGGGGTAACCGACTTCATTTTGTGGTTTTGCAAAAGCAAGAGCAGCGTGAAGTATCGTGCGATACTTCGAGACAAGGTGAACGCTGGCGCCGCGTCCGATTATCGATATTTTGTTGACGAAGCGGGTTCGGTGTCGTCGGGTAAGACGGATGCGGATCGTTTAGGAACTCCCGCAGCACTAACTGCAACAACGTCTCAGCGACCGCCGGGTAGTGATCCAATAACGGTTTTTGGAAGGACCTTCCGACCAGGGTCGGCTCAATATTGGAAGACCAGCGTAGCTAGCCTTCACAGGCTTGCAAAATCGTCGCGGCTTTACGCTCGTGAAAACTCGCTGCGATATATCAGACGCTTGGACGACTACCCGGTTGTCGAAATGACGAATGTTTGGGATGACATTCGTTGGGGCTTCGATGCTAGTCAAAAGAGGTATGTTGTCGAAACACATCCGGGTTTCGCTGCCCGCTGCATCCTGATGACCACCGACCCCGGCGACCTCGTCCTCGATCCCACCTGCGGATCGGGCACAACCGCCTATGTCGCCGAGCAATGGGGTCGCCGCTGGATCACGATCGACACCAGCCGGGTAGCGCTGGCGCTCGCCCGCGCGCGGATTATGGGCGCGCGCTATCCCTGGTATCTGCTCGCCGACAGCCGCGAGGGGCAGATGAAGGAGGGCGAGGTGATGCGCACCGTCCCCGCCGACACGCCCACCTATGGCCGCCTGCGCCAGGGCTTTGTCTACAAGCGCGTGCCGCACATCACGCTCAAATCCATCGCCAACAATGCCAAGATCGACACGATCTGGGAAAGCTATCAGGCCAAGCTGGAGCCGCTGCGGGAGGCGCTGAACGCCGCGCTGGGGACGGCGTGGGAGGAATGGGAGATCCCGCGCGAGGCGAAGGGCGACTGGCCCGAATCCGCGCGGACCGCGCATGGTCAATGGTGGGAGGCGCGCATTGCCCGCCAGCGCGAGATCGACGCATCGATCGCGGCCAAGGCGGACACCGAATATCTCTATGACCAGCCCTATGAGGACAAGGGCCGCGTCCGCGTCGCCGGGCCGTTCACGGTCGAAAGCCTGTCGCCGCACCGCGTCCCCGCGGTCGACGCCGACGACAGCCTGTTCGACGAGCTGGAGGCGGCCGAGGGGCGCCGCCAGCCGGGGCCGGTCAGTGAAACCGCCGACTTCGCGCAGATGGTGCTCGACAACCTCAAACGCTCGGGCGTGCAGCAGGCGCACAAGGCCGACAAGCTGGTCTTTTCCAGCATCTCCCCCTGGCCGGGCAAATTCGTCTGTGCCGCCGGCGTGGTAAGGCAGGCGAGCGAGGGCGAAGGCGACACGCTGGCCGACAGCCCGGAACGGCGCGCGGCAATCCTGGTCGGCCCGGAATATGGCACCGTCGCCCGCGCCGACCTGACCGCCGCCGCGCGTGAGGCGATGGAGGCGGGCTTCGACCTGCTGATCGCCGCCGCGTTCAACTTCGACGCGCATGCCAGCGAGTTCACCAATATGGGCGCGCTGACCGTGCTACAGGCGCGGATCAACCCCGACCTGCACATGCCGGATCTGGCCAACACCGGCGCGGGCAACCTGTTCACCGTGTTCGGCGAGCCCGACATCGCGGTGCATGACGAGGATGACGGGTGCATCTCGATCGAGGTCGCCGGGGTCGACATGTATAAGGGCGGCCAGATCGAAAGCGGTGACGCCGACGACATCGCCGTGTGGTTCGTCGATACCGACTACAACTACGAAAGCTTCTTCGTCCGCCACGCCTACTTCCCCGGCGCGAACGACCCCTACAAAGCGCTGAAGACGACGCTGAAGGCGGAGATCGACGCCGAGGCGTGGGAGTCGCTGAAACGCACCCGGTCGCGCCCGTTCCCGAAGCCCGCCGGTGGCAAGGTGGCGGTGAAGGTGATCAATCACTTGGGGGATGAGGTGATGAAGGTGGTGGGGGTTTAGGGGTGCTTTTTCAGAACTACGGGCTTTTCTGGCATGCCGATCACATTCAATGGGGTAGTCGTGGCAAAGGCAATCAAGGCAAATTGCTAGGTTACCGCAGTGTGAGAGCTGGCCCGATCGATTTCAGAAAACAGCGAGGCGTCTACGCTTTGTATGACGACAATTACCAATTGCTGTATGTTGGTCAGGCCGGATATGGAAATAAACGTCTGTATGATCGGCTAGATAACCACATGACTGACCATCTGGCAGAGAGGTGGCAGAGATTTTCATGGTTTGGGATCGATCCGGTTCAAAAAGCTGGCAAGTCGCTCGCGCTTGTTCAAACCGAGCCCGTCACGCCTCAGGTAAATCACGTCCTCAATCACCTTGAGGCAATATTGATAGCAGCCGCGGAGCCTCGGCTTAACCGGCAAGGCGGAAAGTTTGGAGAGGCTCAGCAATTTCAGCAGTGGGAGGTAGATGAGGTAGAGAGTGAAGAGATAGTCTTGCGCCTGCAATCGGTGGAAGCGGGCCTGAACGAACTAGCTGTAAAGCTTAAGAAGCTTTGATCCTTCTCTACGCCTCGACATTCACCAAGGCACTCGGTCGCCTGACCTCGGCCGAGCAGAAGCAGGTGAAGATCACCGCCTTCGATCTGGCGCAGGACGAGGCGGGAAATGGCCTGCAATTGCATCGCGTCGACAAGTCGCCGGGATTCTGGACCGCGCGGGTCAGTCAGGACCTGCGCCTGGTGCTGCACAAGGATGGTGCGCACACGCTGCTCGCTTATGTCGACCATCACGACGCCGCCTATCGCTGGGCAGAACGGCGCAAGCTGGTGCCGCATGAGCGGACCGGCGCGATGCAACTGGTCCAGATCGTCGAGCGGACCGAAGAGCATCTCGTTTACACCGAGAGCGTCGGCGCGGTCGCGCCCCAACCGGCGGCAACGCACCGTCCGTTCGCAACCCTGTCCGACGATGCTCTGCTGAATGTTGGCGTGCCACGCGACTGGCTGGAGGCGGTGCGTAACGCCGACGAGGCCAGCGTCGATGGCCTGTTCGACCTGCTGCCCGACGAGGCGGCCGAGGCGCTGCTCGATGTCGCCACTGGCGGACGGATAGAGGATCATGTCGCCGCCACTGCGGTGGCCGGTGCCGATCCCTTCGCGCATCCCGATGCGCAGCGGCGCTTCCGCGCGGTGGCGGGGATCGAGGAGCTCAAGGCTGCGCTCGACGCGCCGTTCGCGCAATGGGCGGTGTTCCTCCATCCGGCGCAGCGCGCGCCGGTGACGCGCGACTGGCAGGGGCCGGCGCGCGTGTCGGGCTCGGCCGGCACGGGGAAGACAATCGTGGCGCTGCACCGCGCGGTGCGTCTGGCCGGGACGGAGGGCGCGCGGGTGCTGCTCACCACTTTCTCCAAGCCGTTAGCCACTGCGCTGGCCGACAAGGCGATGCTGATGACCGAGGCGGTGCCGGAGCGGCGCGATCGCCTGACCGTCCGCGCGCTCGATCAGGCGGCCTATGACCTTTACGCGGCCGCCTTTGGCCAGCCCAGCCTTGCGACAGCTTCACAGGTGCGCGCGGCGATCGAGGCGGCGATGAAGGACGGGCGCGGCGCCGGGCATGACGCGGCGTTCCTGTTAGAGGAATGGGACGAAGTGATCGACGCCTGGGGCATTGCCGACGCACAGAGCTATGCTGCCGTGCCGCGGCTGGGACGCAAGACGCGGCTCGGGCCGAAGCAGCGAGAGAGTGCGTGGGAAGTCTTCGCCTACGTGCGCGAGCGGCTGGGCGAGCGGGGCCTGACGACATGGGCGGACGTCTATGCGCGGCTGGGGGAGCGGGTGGCCGCAGGCAAGGACATCCGCTTCACCCATGTCGTGGTCGATGAGGCGCAGGACCTGTCGGTCGCGCAGGCGCGGTTCCTGGCGGCGGTCGGCCGCGCAGGTGGACCCGATGCGCTGTTCTTCACCGGCGATCTGGGCCAGCGCATCTTCCGCCTGCCTTTCTCGTGGGCAAAACTCGGGATCGATGTGCGTGGCCGCGCGACCGTGCTCAAGGTCTGTTACCGCACCTCGCACCAGATCCGGCAGACTGCGGACCGCCTGCTGGGGCGCGAGATCACCGATCAGGATGGTGTAACCGAGACGCGCACCGGCACTGTATCCGTTTTCGACGGGCTTGAGCCGGTGCTGGCGCTGGTCGATGATACGGTTGCGGAGTGCGACGCCGTCGCGGCATGGCTGCGCGCAGCCCTGGCGGAGGGCTTTGCACCGGACGAATTGGCAGTGCTGGTCCGGGGCCAAGGACAACTCGGCCGGGGACGCGCTGCGGCAAAGGCAGCGGGTGCCGATCTCCGGGTGCTGACCATGCACGACGCAAAGGGGTTGGAGTTCCGCGGCGTCGCGGTGATGGCGCTGGACGAAGATGTGCTGCCCGACGCCGATCGGCTGGCAGGTGTGGGCGACATCGCCGACCTGGAGGCGGTGCAGGATACCGAGCGGCACCTGCTCTATGTTGCCGCCACCCGCGCGCGCGATCGGCTGATGCTGGCGGGTGTCGCGCCTGGGTCTGAATTTCTGGATGATTTGAAGTGAGAAGAGCGCGGCTCGGCGGCGCGCGGTCGGCAGATCACATTATTCGCCAGCAACGCACAATTGGACTGGCTGGATCGAAGTCATCGGGTGAAGTGGATGGCACTCATCCAAAACACTTCGCCTGATCGGCGCCATCCGGGTGCGGTCGCGGCAATTCCCCTAGGACCTCCTCCTCCCAACGCGCCCGCTTCCTAGTATGGAAACCCAGCCATATCCCAACGGCCCCGGCGCTCATCCGGCGACAACTCCCACCCAAGCACCACCGATAAGTCGTTGACCGTCGCGCACTTCGCGGCGATGAAGTCACCCATGGTGCTCTTGATCGCCCGCAATGAACTTCTCGCCCGCGTGTCCATGCACGCGGCATCGAACCTGCGCGCGGTCAATCCCTACCCGCACGCCTGCGCTGCGCCATAGTCGGATCCACTTCCCACCACCCGACCATGACCGCAGCCCCGCCGAGCCCTCGACGGGGCTTTTTCGTATCTGGAACAACCCATGCTTCTGACGATCACCACGACGCATCAGCCCGCGACCGATCTCGGCTTTCTGCTGATGAAGCACCCGGACAATGTGCATGAGGTCGAGCTGAGCTTCGGTAAGGCGACTTTGTTCTATCCCGAGGCGACCGAGACGCGGTGCACCGCGGCGATCACGCTCGACGTGGACGCGGTCGAGCTAGTGCGTGGCAAGGGCAGCATCGAGGATCAATATGTCAACGATCGGCCCTATGCGGCGTCGTCGCTGTTGTCGGTCGCACTGGGGCGATTGCTCAACACTGCGATGGGCGGGCGATCGAAGCTGCGGCAGGAACTGGCGGACCAGGCGATCCCCCTCGAGGCGATGATCACGCCCTTGCCTGCGCGCGGTGGACTGGATTTGCTGGAGCGCATGTTTGCGCCGCTCGGTTATACGGTCGAGGTCGAAGCGATCCCGCTCGATCCCGCGCATCCCGACTGGGGCAACAGCCCTTATGTCACGCTGAAGCTGAGCGGGCAGGTGCGTCTGGCCGCGCTGCTGACGCATCTGTTCGTGCTGATCCCGGTGCTCGACAACAACAAGCATTATTATGTCGGTGAGGCCGAGGTCGAGAAGCTGCTGCGCAAGGGCGAGGGCTGGCTCGAGACGCATCCCGACCGCGAGCTGATCGTGCGGCGTTACCTGCGCGGCTTTGGCGGACTGGTGCGCAAGGCGCGGCAGCAGCTCGACGAGCGCGTCGAGGCCGAGGAGCCCGAGGAACATGCCGCGCGGGATTCGGCGGAGGAGGCGATCGAGAAGCCGATCCGGCTCAACGACCAACGCATGGAGCGTATGGTCGCGCTGATCCGCGAGCTGGGCGCGGCGAGCGTGATCGACCTTGGGTGTGGCGAGGGGCGGTTGCTGCGCGAACTGCTCAAGCTGCCGGGGCTCGCCAAGATCACTGGGGTCGAGGTGGCACCGCGCGTGCTTGCGGGCGCAGGCGATCGGCTGAAGCTTGATCACATGCCCGACATGAAGCGGCAGCGGATCGAACTGCTTCAGGGTTCGCTCGTCTATCGCGACGATCGGCTCAAGGGGTTCGACGTTGCTGCTGTAATCGAGGTGATCGAGCATATGGAGGCCGAGCGGCTGCCCGCGTTCGAAGCCAATGTGTTCGGCCATGCGCGGCCTGGCGCAGTGATCGTGACCACGCCGAACCGCGAATACAACGCGCTGTTCGAGGGCATGAAGCCTGACGCGATGCGGCACCCCGACCACCGCTTCGAATGGACCCGCGCCGAGTTCCGGCACTGGGCGGAAAGCGTGGGCCTCGCCCATGGCTATGCCGTTCGGTTCGACGGGATCGGCAGCGAAAACCCGACCCATGGCCACCCGACCCAGGTCGCCATTTTCACGCGCATGGATGAAGCGAAGGCCGCGGCATGAAGATCGAGATTCCCGAATTTGCCCTCGTGCTGCTGGTCGGCGCCTCAGGCACCGGCAAGTCGAGCTTTGCCGCCAAGCATTTTCTGCCGACCGAGGTGATCTCGTCGGATCGGATGCGCGGTTGGGTCGCCGATGACGAGACCGATCAGGGCGCGACCACCGATGCGTTCGACGTGCTGCATTATGTCGTCGAAAAGCGGCTCAAGGGCCGTCGCTTCACCGTGGTGGACGCGACCAACGTCCAGCCTGAGTCGCGCAAGACACTGATTGCGCTGGCGCGCAAATGGCATGCGCTGGCGGTCGCGATCGTTTTCGACTTGCCGGTCGAACTGGCAGTCGCGCGCAACAAGGAGCGGCCCGATCGCCAGTTCGGTGACGGCCCGGTGCGTCGCCATGCCCAGGCGCTCAAGCGCGGCATCGGCGGCATGAACCGTGAGGGCATCCGCTATGTCCATCGGCTGCGGTCGGTCGAGGAGGTCGATGCGGTCGAGATCGCGCGCACGCGGCTATGGACTGATCGCCGCGAGGACACCGGGCCGTTCGACATCATCGGCGACATCCATGGCTGCGCGACCGAGCTCGAAACGTTGCTCGGCGATCTGGGCTACACGGTCGCGTGGGACGGCAAGCAGGTCAGCGTGACCCCGCCCGAGGGCCGCCGCGCGATCTTCGTCGGCGACCTCGTCGATCGCGGCCCGCGCTCGCCCGACGTGCTCCGCATCGCCAAGCATATGGTCGATAGCGGCACTGGTCTGATCGTGCTCGGAAACCATGACGACAAGCTCAAGCGTCACCTCGACGGTCGCAACGTAAAGGTCAGCCATGGCCTTGGCGAGACAATCGAGCAGCTGGCGCAGGAGCCGCCCGAGTTCGTGGCCGAGATGCGCCAATGGCTCGACAGCCTAATCAGCCACTATGTCCTCGACGGCGGCAAGCTGGTCGTTGCGCATGCGGGTCTCAAGGAGGAGATGCAGGGCCGCGCATCGGGCGCGGTGCGCAGCTTCTGCATGTATGGCGAGACCACCGGCGAGATCGATGAGTTCGGCCTTCCGGTGCGCTGGGACTGGGCTTCCGACTATAAGGGCAAGGCGAAGGTGGTTTACGGCCACACGCCGGTGCTCGACGCCAACTGGGTCAACGGCACGATCTGTATCGACACGGGCTGCGTGTTCGGCGGGAAGCTAACCGCGCTGCGCTACCCCGAGCTGGAGCTGGTCTCGGTCCCGGCCGAGCAGACCTATTATGAGCCGATACGGCCGCTGGAGGCTCCGGCGGCGGACACCGGGCTTGGTGAGCACCAGCTCGACATCGCAGACGTGCTGGGCAAGCAGGTGATCGAGACGCGGCTTTATGGCTTCGTCACGGTGCGCGAGGACAATGCTGCCGCGGCGCTCGAGGTGATGAGCCGCTATGCGGTCGATCCGCGCTGGCTGATCCACCTGCCGCCCACCATGTCGCCGGCCGAAACCAGCGCCATGGACGGCTGGCTCGAGCGGCCTGAAGAGGCGTTCGCCTATTACGGGTCGAAGGGCGTGAAGACGCTGGTGGCAGAAGAGAAGCATATGGGGTCGCGCGCGCTGATCCTGCTCGCGCGGACCCAGGGCGTCGCCGAGAAGCGCTTCGGCGTCCATGACGGGTCGCGTGGCGTGATCGTCACCCGCACCGGGCGCCGCTTCTTCAACGACGCGGCGATCGAGGCGGCTGCGATGCACCGGCTCGATTCGGCGATGGAGGCATCGGGGCTGTGGGAGGAGCTCGGCACCGACTGGGTGCTATGGGACAGCGAGATCATGCCGTGGAGCATGAAGGCCGGATCGCTGGTGCGCGGGCAATATGCGGCTGTGGGGTCGGCGGCGATCGCCGGGCTGGATGCGGCGTCACAGGCGCTTGCAGCGGCGCAGGCGCGTGGTGTGGCGGTCGACGCGCTGGCCTCGGCAACGGCAACGCGCCTCGACGATTCGGTGCGCTACCGTGCGGCCTATAACCGCTATGTCGCACCCTTTGCCGGGATCGACGACCTGCGCATGGCGCCCTTCCACCTGCTCGCCAGCGAAGGTGCGGTGCATGATGCGCGCGACCATCTCTGGCACATGGCGATGGCGCACCGTCTGGCCGCCGCCGACACGGCGATGCTGGTCGCGACCGACTATCGTCGGATCGACCTCGACGACGCAGGTCAGGTCGCTGACGCCATCGCCTGGTGGGAGGCGATGACCGCGGCTGGCGGCGAAGGCATGGTGGTCAAGCCGCTCGACTTTATCGCGCGCGGGCAAAAGGGAATGCTCCAGCCGGCGATCAAATGCCGTGGCCGCGAGTATCTTCGGATCATCTATGGCCCTGACTATGACCGGCCCGAGAATCTGGCGCGCCTCAAGAAGCGCGGTCTCGGCCACAAGCGCTCGATGGCCATGCGTGAATTTGCGCTGGGGCTGGAGGCGCTGCACCGCTTTGTCGAGCATGCGCCGCTCACGCGCGTGCATCAGGCGGTGTTCGGCGTGCTCGCGATGGAGACAGAGCCGGTCGATCCCCGGCTTTAAGGGGCGAAATCAACCAACTTTTATACAACTTTTTACAACCGGGAGCCCCTCATGAAGGGAAGGGCTCCCGGTCGAATCGCAACCGCACATGTTTATCTGCGCTGCCCGGAATCGGGCGAAATGCGTGGGTTTCGCGGATCTCTCCTGACTTGCAAAAACGATCACACTGAGCGTTTTCTTTCGATCATGCCCGGCCGGCGGCTCGAATTCTATTGATCGTCACGACGGGGCGGCGCGATCCCGATCGCGGCATAGTCGACCGGCAAAATCGTCCAGCCGTCGATCGCACCGTAGACGCCGATGCCTTCGACGCACCGCTCGCATGCTTCGCGCTCATGCCACTTGCGACCATGCATCAGCCAGCCGTCGAGTTCGGATCCCAGCCATCCCTTGGGCATCAACCAGAAGCGCTCGGCAATGGCCTTCCAGATCTCCGATGCGCGCCATTCGTCGGCGGCGAAGATCGCAGCCTGATAGTCGTCCTCGTCACGGAAGAAGTTGAGCACATGCATGGGCTCAATCCTCCGGCACGGCGAGCGGCGTGACCGTCCAGCCCTGCGCCGGGTCATAGGTCGCGACCCCGGTAATACCCTGCGTCAGCACTTCATCGACATGTGCCCGATTGAGCCCCTGCCAACGTCGGTTGCGCTTGAGCACCTCGAACGCGCCGGGATGCGTGCCATACGTGCCCAGGTGCCAAGCGACGAACACGTCGGCGGCCGCGTCATAGTCTTCCGCGCAAACCGTGAGGGTCGCGCCATCTGCGGCGATAATCTTGAACAGGTGCATTGGTGACCTCGTCACTCGTTGTTGACGTGGTCACCATCGACGATTGCGGTGTGGGATGCGGGTGGCTTCGGGGTCGCGGTCGTGGCTTCTGTGCTTGCCATGAATCAGCTTGCCTCGAAATGGTAAGCCGGTTTCGGGCACGCTAGACTGCGGCCTTCTTAGGCGGGCAGGTCGAAGGGAATGGTAGAACGGACACTCGGGGATATCTGCAACGCGCCCTAATTGCAGTCACTGAATAGCCAAGCTGATCAGCTCGAAAACGGTCACTAGCGAGAGGCCGTCTTCAGCCTGTATCCGACGCCCGGTTCGTTCTGGATCAACTCTGGTCGCGCGGGGTTCGCTTCCAGCTTCTGTCGAAGGTTGCGCACTACGATCCGCAGATAATCGACCCGCCTCGCATGCGCCGGCCCCCATACCGTCTGCAACAATTGCGTGTGACTAATCACGCGGTCGGGGCGTCGCGCGAGTTCGGAAAGCAGCTCGTATTCTTTGGGCGACAGATGAACTTCCTCGCCAGCGCGTCGAACACGGCGGTGGACAAGATCAATCTCGATCTCACCAATTGCCACCAATTCACGGTCGGCGCTGGTCGCGAGCCGATGGCGCAGCGCGGTGCGGATGCGCGCCAGCAGTTCGTCGGTATCGAACGGCTTAGTCAGATAGTCATCCGCGCCAAGGTCGAGCGCGGCGACCTTCTCCGCGACATCTTCTCGCGCCGAGACGACGAGCAGCGGTGCGGCCGAGCGTGCCTTGATCGGCTGGATGAGTTCGATTCCATCGCGGTCGGGCAGGCCGAGGTCGAGCAGCACCGCGTCGGGCTTTTCGATATCGAGCAGCGACAGTCCTTCACGCGCGGTCGCCGCCTCGACTGCCGCATGCCCCGCGCGCTGGATCGCGGCGCGGAGCAGGCGGCGGATGTGGACGTCATCCTCGATGACGAGAACTTTGGTCGACAGGGCCATTCCCCCATTTAAGGCTGTGGCGCCGCCTGGTCGAGCGCTCGGTTCAAGGCGAGAACGTTCACCCGATCCTCACCGAGAAAGCCGAGGATCTGCGTGTCGACGTGGTGGTGGACGAGCGACTCGACGGTGCCCCGCTTCAGTCCGCGCGCGGCGGCCACGCGATCGACTTGGGACGAGGCCGCTTCGGGGCTGATATGGGGGTCGAGCCCCGAAGCGGAGGCAGTCACCAGATCGGCGGGGACCGATTGTCCTGGTGAAGTGCGGTTGGCGTCGATGTCGGCCTTGACGCGGTCGATCAAAGCCTTGGACGTCGGGCCGAGGTTCGAACCCGCAGAGGCAACGGCGTCATAGCCTTCGGCTCCAGCGGCCGAGGGACGCCCGTGGAAGTAGCGGTCGCCGGTGAACGTCTGCCCGAGCAGTTCGGAACCGATCACCCGGTCGCCCTCGCGGATCAGGCTGCCATTGGCCTGATGCGGGAGCGCAAGTTGCGCGAGGCCGGTGATCAGCGCGGGATAAATAAGGCCAAGCAGCAGCGCGAACGAGGCGGTCAGCACGAGTGCGGGACGCAATGCGGATCTTAGGTCGGTGAGCATGGCGGAATCCTCAGGCAAGGTTGAGGCCGTTAACGGCCAGATCGATGAGCTTAATGCCGATGAACGGCGCGACGAGGCCGCCGAGGGCATAGACGGCGAGGTTGCGGGCGAGCAGCGGACCCGCCGCCATCGGCTTGTAGGCGACGCCCTTGAGCGCGAGCGGGACAAGACATGGAATGATCAGCGCATTGAAGATGATCGCCGACAGAATTGCGCTCTCCGGGGATCCCAGCCCCATCACGTTGAGCACACCAAGCCCTGGATAGAGCGCGACGAACATCGCCGGAATGATCGCAAAATATTTGGCGACATCGTTTGCGACGGAGAAGGTAGTCAGCGCGCCGCGCGTCATCAGCAGCTGCTTGCCCAGACCCACGATCTCGATCAGCTTGGTCGGATCGCTGTCGAGATCAACCATATTGCCCGCCTCGCGCGCCGCCTGCGTGCCGGTATTCATTGCTACCCCGACATCGCTCTGGGCCAGCGCGGGTGCATCGTTGGTGCCATCGCCGCACATCGCGACCAGTTTGCCGCCCGCCTGTTCCTTGCGGATCAGCGCCAGCTTGTCCTCGGGCGTTGCCTGGGCGAGGAAATTGTCGACCCCGGCTTCGGCCGCAATTGCGGCCGCGGTCAGCGGATTGTCACCCGTGATCATTACCGTGCGGATGCCCATCGCGCGCAATTCGGTGAAGCGTTCGCGGATGCCGGCCTTGACGACGTCTTTCAACGCGACAGCACCAATCAGGTTTCCGTCCTGCGCAACAGCAAGTGGGGTCATGCCGGCACGGCTGATCTCATCTGTCGTTCGCCGAAGTTCCGTTGCGGCAGCGGTGTCGCCAAAGCCGGGATTAGCCCGCAGGATCGAATCAACCGCGCCCTTCTGGATCAGTGTCGCGCCGGTGTTGACGCCGGAAATTCGCGTTTGCGCGCTGAAGGGAATGATCTCCGCGCCGACCGGCAATGCCGTTATTTCGACGCCAAACTTGTCACGCGCCAGCGCGACGATTGATCGGCCTTCGGGCGTCTCGTCGGCAAGGCTGGCGACAAGTGCCGCCTCTGCGAGCAACCCGACCGCGACGCCGTTCACCGGCCGGAACTCGCTCGCCTGACGATCACCGACGGTGATCGTGCCGGTCTTGTCGAGTAGCAGCACGTCGATATCGCCCGCCGCCTCGACGGCACGGCCCGATTTGGCAAGCACGTTGAACCGCACGAGTCGGTCCATGCCGGCAATGCCGATTGCGGAGAGCAGGGCCGCGATGGTGGTCGGGATCAATGTGATCAGCAGTGCCGCAAGGATCGCGACCGGAATGCTGCCCCCGGCATAGCTGGCAAAGCCGGGGATCGTCGCGACCGCGATCAGGAAGATGATGGTCAGGCCGACCAGCAGGATCGTCAGCGCGATCTCATTCGGGGTCTTTTGTCGCTCGGCCCCCTCGACCAGCGCGATCATGCGGTCGAGAAAGCCTTGTCCCGGCTCCTGCGTCACGCGCACCTTGATCGAGTCGGAAATGACGCGCGTGCCCGCGGTCACCGCCGAGCGGTCGCCGCCAGCCTCACGGATCACCGGCGCGCTCTCGCCGGTGATCGCGCTCTCGTTGACCGATGCGACTCCTTCAACCACTTCGCCATCGGCCGGGATCAGGTCGCCGGTCTCAACCAGCACCAAATCGCCCTTGGCCAGTAGCGAGGCACCGACCAGCCCCCAGGCGTCACCGACGCCGACGAGCCGCTTGGCCTGAAGCTCCGCCTTGGTCGCGCGGAGTGATGCGGCCTGTGCGCGACCCCGGCCTTCGGCCAGCGCCTCGGCAAAGGTGCCGAACAGCACGGTAAGCCATAGCCACACAATCAGCTGGATCTGGAACGCGATAGCGAGGTTCCCGCCCCCCAACCCGAGCAGAGCGGTGAGCAGCAGCGCCACCACGGCGGTGACGAACAGCACCGGGTTGCGGATCAGCTGACGCGGATCGAGCTTTTTGAAAGCGTCGCCGATCGCGGGGAGGATCAGGTCAGCGGTGAACATGGATTTGGTGGTCATCGATCGGCACTCAGAAGAGCTGGCCACGGACCATCGCGATATGATCGGCGACGGGTCCAAGCGCGAGCGAGGGAAGAAAGGTCAGGCCGCCCAAGATCAGGATGATCCCGATGAGCAGGCCGATCCACAGAGCACCGGTGGTCGGGAACGAGCCCGCGGTTTCCGGCGTGTAGCGTTTGGCAGCGAGGCTGCCCGCGATGGCGAGCACCGGCACGATCACCAAGAAGCGCCCAAGCCACATCGCGACGCCGAGCAGGGCGTTGTAGAAGGGTGTGCCGGAGGAGATGCCCGCAAATGCCGAGCCATTGTTACCGGTCGCCGAGCTGAACGCATAGACGATCTCGCTGAACCCGTGCGGTCCCTTGTTGAGCGGTCCCGCCAGTCCGGCGGGCAACATCGCAGCCAGCGCCGAGAAGCCGAGAATGCAGAGCGGCAGGATCGCGATGGCGAGCACGGCGAGCTTGACCTCGCGGCTCTCGATCTTCTTGCCGACATATTCCGGCGTGCGCCCGACCATCAGGCCGGCGACGAACACCGCGAGAATCGCGAACAGCAGGAAGCCATAGATGCCCGCGCCGACGCCGCCGATCACGACCTCGCCCAACTGGATATTAAGCAGCGGCACCATGCCGCCCAGCGCGGTGAAGCTGTCATGCATCGCATTGACCGCGCCACAAGACGCGGCTGTGGTGACGGTGGCGAACAGCGCCGAAGCGGCGATGCCGAAGCGAACCTCCTTGCCCTCCATATTGCCGCCAAGGACGCCGAGCGCATGGAGATTGGGGTTGCCTGCGGCTTCGGCCCAATAGGCGATGCTGGCACCCGCGGTGAACAGGATCAGCATCGCGGCGAGGATCGCCCAGCCTTGGCGGGTGTTGCCGACCGCCTTGCCGAAGGTCCAGGTCAGTCCCGCGCCGATCGCGAAGATCGACAGCATCTGAACCAAGTTGGTCAGCGCATTGGGGTTCTCGAACGGGTGTGCGCTGTTGGCGTTGAAGAAACCGCCACCATTGGTTCCGAGCATCTTGATCGCTTCCTGCGATGCAATCGGACCGAGTGCGATTGATTGTTTTACGCCCTCAAGGCCGGTGGCATCGACCAGGCTGGCAAAGGTCTGGGGCACGCCATTGGCGACGAGGAACAGCGCATAGACCAAACAGATCGGCAGGAGCAGATAGAGAGTGACGCGGGTGACATCGGCCCAGAAATTGCCCAACCCGCTGACCTGGCGCCGCGCAAAGCCGCGGAAGAGCGCGAAGGCGATCGCGATGCCGGTCGCGGCGGACAGGAAGTTCTGGATCGTCAGCCCCAGCATCTGGCTGAGGTTCGTCAGCGCGACCTCGCCCGAATACCATTGCCAGTTGGTGTTGGTGGTGAAGCTGATCGCGGTGTTGAACGCACCATCAGCGGTCATCCCGGCGATGCCGCGCGGGTTCATCGGCAGCACGCCCTGAAGTCGGAGCACCGCATAGGTGAACAGGAGGAGGAAGAGATTGAAGATCAGCATGTGCAGCGCGTAGCGGCGCCAGCTCTGTTCGACGGTCGGGTCGATCCCGGCGAGCTTGTAAAACCCGCGCTCGACCGGGCCGAGCACCGCATGCAATGGCGTGCGACGTCCCTCGTAGAGCGCGAAGAGCCATAGCCCGATCGGCTTGGCCAGTGCCGCGACGAGCGCGACGAAGAGGAGGATCAGTCCCCATCCCTGAACGGTCATGATGATGCTTTCAGAATTTCTCGGGCCGGACGAGCACGGCGGCGAGGTAGATGAGCAGGGCGAGCGCGGTGATGCCGGCGAGCGTCAGTTGAAGGCTCATCTCAAGCCTCTTCGCACAGGCGCAGGTAAGCGAGTGTTGCGAGGAAGAGCCCGCCGAGCACGGCGAGCCAAATGACGTCAGACATGGGACGGACTCCGAATGGTTTCGGAGGCTCAATTAGGCGCGAAGCCCATTAAGGTTCGCCGGTGAATGCCGGGCACAAGCATTAAGAGCGCATTAGTTTCGCGCCATGGCGATTGGCTTTGTGCGACCGCCGCGCCAGTGTCACTGTCGATGACCGACACCGAATCCCGCCCCTCCCCGGAAGCTCTGCTGCGCGCCGCAAGACGTGAGGAGCGCGGACGGCTCAAAATCTTCCTCGGCGCGGCCCCCGGCGTGGGAAAGACGTTCGAGATGTTGCGCGAGGGTTTCGAGCGACTGAACGGCGGCGTCGATGTGGTTGTCGCAGTGGTCGAAACGCACGGCCGCGTGGAAACCGAAGCGCTGGTCGCACCATTCGAGGTGATCGCGCGGCTCACACTGCCCTATCGCGGACATGACCTAGAGGAGATGGACCTCGACGCGGTGCTCGCGCGGCGGCCCGGCCTCGCACTGGTGGACGAATTTGCCCACACCAACGTTGAAGGGTGCCGCCACCCCAAGCGCTGGCAGGACGTGATGGAGCTGCTCGATGCGGGGATCGACGTCTATACGACGCTCAACGTCCAGCATGTCGAAAGCCTCAACGATGTGGTCGCGAGCTTCACCAGGGTGCGGGTGCGCGAGACCGTGCCCGACAGCGTATTCGACGGCGCCGAGATCGAGGTTGTCGACCTGCCTCCCGACGAGCTGATCGAGCGGCTGGAGGAGGGCAAGGTCTATGTCCCCGCCGAAGCGTCGCGCGCACTCGGTCATTTCTTTTCGAAGCCGAACCTGTCGGCGCTGCGCGAAATGGCGCTGCGTCGCGCGGCGCTTAGTGTCGACCAGGCGCTGCTCGAGCATCTCGACGCCAGCGCGCTCCCCGGCACTTTTGCCGGCGGTGAGCGGGTGTTGGTGGCCATCAGCGAGTTGCCGGGGTCTGACGCACTGGTGCGCGCTGCCAAGCGCCTGGCGGATGCGCTGCGGGCACCGTGGCAAGCGGTCTATATCGAAACCCCCCGCGCCGAACGTTTCGGCGAAGACGAACGCCGCCGCATCGCCTCGACGCTCAGCCTCGCCGCCAGCCTGGGGGCAACCATCGCGACTGTTCCCGCCGCCAATGTCATCGAGGGGCTCACCACGCACGTTGCCGGAATGCGCGCGACCCAGCTGGTGATCGGCAAGTCGGTGCGCAGCTGGTTGTTCGAATTGCGGCACGGATCGGTTGTGAACGCGATGCTGCGCGCCGGGAACGGGCTGGCGGTGCATGTCATCCCGGCTACTGGCGAAGCAGGACCGACGCGCTCCACCAGGCCAGCTGCGGCGGACTTATGGGGAGGTCCAAGCGTCTACACGGCCAGCGCAGTGATGATTGGTGGGACGATCGCCGTCGGAAAGCTGGCCGAGCCGTGGATCGGGCTGGGTGGCGTGGATCTAATCTTCCTTCTTCCGGTGATCGTTGCCTCGGGACGGTTCGGCCTGCGACCGGGGCTGGTCACCGGGCTGCTCGCCGGGCTGGCATACAACTTCTTTTTCTTGCCCCCCCTGCACACGTTCACCATCGCTGATCCGCAGAGTCTGCTCACGATGTTCGTGCTGATCGGCATCGCTGCATTCACCGCGAACCTGGCCGGCAAGCTGAAGGCGCGCGCAACGTTGGGCGCACGCGGCGCGCAGGAGAATGCCGCAATCGCTGCATTCGGTCAGGCGCTCGCGCGCGCATCGGATTGGGAAACGACCAGCGCGATCATCTGTGACGAAGTATCGCGCCTGCTGAACCTCAATGTCATCCTGCTCAACCGGCGTGTCGATGAACTTGCGATCGTAGCAAGCTGCCCGGCGGCCCGCGGTGAACTGGGGCCGGTGAACCGGGCAGCGGCAGACTGGGCGTGGGACCGCGCGGAAGCGTCGGGCGCGGGATCCGCGACCCTCAACGCAGCCGACTGGCAGTTTCACCCGCTCAAAACAGCACTCGGCGTGCTCGCGGTCATCGGCATCGCGCGATCGGACGGTCGCGATCCGGTGCGTGCCGACCGCGCGGTCCTGCTCCAGACGCTGCTTGGTCAGGCGGCGCTGGCGCACGAACGGTTGAAGCTGGAGGACGAAGTGCGCGAGGTGAGCCTGCTCAAGGAGCGCGACCGGCTCCGCGCGGCGCTGCTGTCGTCGATCGGCCACGACTTGCGCACGCCCCTAACCTCGGTCGCTACCGCGATCGAAGCGATCGCCGTGGATCATCCCGGTGCGCCGACCCTCCCGATCGCGCGAATGGAGATTGCTCGGCTGCGCCGCTTCCTCGACAACCTGATCGACATGGTTCGCATCGATTCCGGCACGCTCGAACTGCATCCCGAGCCGATCGATCTGACCGACGCGATCGGCGGTGCGGTTCATGACCTAAAGGATCTGTTCCGCGGACGGCATATCGAACTCAAGGTTCCCGCAAATCTGCCCTTCGTCAGCGCTGACCCGACGCTGCTGCACCACATCTTAATCAATTTGCTCGCCAACGCGGCGCAGCATGGCGGCGAGCGGGGGACGATCACGATCCTGGGTCGCCGGACCCCTGATGCGGTTGAACTATCGGTTCGGGATGAGGGTCCAGGTCTTCCAGTTGGTGAGGAAGCGCGGATATTCGAAACCTTCGCACAGGGCCGCGGCAGCGACCGCCATGGCGGCAGCGGCCTTGGGCTCGCGATCGTCAAAGGTTTTGCGGACGCGATGCGCGTCAGGGCATCTGCCGCGAACCAGGAGCAGGGAGGAGCAGCATTCACGCTGCACTTCCCCAATCATCTCCTCGTGAGCGGTTCGGCCCTCAGCAACGCATAAGCGGATACAAAAACACCGTGTGGTCGGCTTCCTCGTATCCGACGATAAAGCCTGCCATTTCACAATCAGCCCAAAAGCAACCGACCCGCGATTCAGCCTGTGTGATCTGCTTCGACCAATCGGGGCGCTCATCGATCGGCTGCGTCTCTAACCAGCATGGTCGCCGTCGACATCGCTAGGCATATGTGAACAAATAAAGAACATTTGTCCTTGCGGCCTTTTGTCCATGTCCTATTCTATCGGGCCACCGATTCGAACATCGACGAGATGATGATGCAGCACGACGTGTGTCTGCGTGCGGCCGCGCGCGCTATTTATGATTCTTGTTATCCCGGAGAGGACTGGTAGCCACTTAGTTTCGACGAGGCCGAGCGGTTCGGCACGATCCACTACCGCCAGGCAGTAGGCGCCGCTCAGCAGGCGCGTGCGGTGCTGGCGGGGCCGGGGGAACAGCTGGTGCTGCCCGTCCTCGCCTGACCGATTGAACATGGTCGGTGATCCGAAGACCTTGGCAGACCTGCATCGCGTCGACGCCCAGGTTCGAGTTACCTGTCGTGGTTGCAAGGCAACGGAAGTCTGGGATCTCGACGCTTTGATCGCCGAGGTCCGGCGCAATGGCGGCAGTATGGACTGGCGGGCGTCGAGGGCTGCCCTCAAGTGCCCCAGCCACTGCGCGGCGCCGATGATCGATCTGTTGCCTATACCGTTTGGCAAGCAACGAGCACGCCGGCGGGCGCATCGGCACGCACTGGTCAATCTCGCTCTCCAGATCCTGCGCGACGCCGCGCATCGATCATCGAATGAGGCGGTCGGCACGATCGAGGTCCGGCTCGCCCTTCATGTGTTGCGACCGTTTGTCGGCGACAGTCGATTGCTGGTGGAGTTTTGGAAGGCAGCGACGATCCAGCCGCGGCATCCATGGACAAGCTGCCACCTGCCCTATCGCTGGATCGCCGAGCGCCTGATCGACTGCGGCGAGCCCGTCGATGATGCGAACCGGCCTTGAGTGTGCGATCGCGGGCGAGACTGGTCTAGACCAGCACGACGTTGCGCTCCGGGTTCGTCGGACACATTCGAGACGGTCACGGAAAGCACTAGTCGAATGGCTGCCAACATGGAGCGCTTTCGCCACTATGCTCCGGTGTAGTCTCCAAGATTCTAACCATCGGCAGAACACGGTAGACCACCGTTGGGATCGATTTCGCTGCGTAACCGTCTGTCCGGCCGGTTTTGATCAGCCACTGAGCAATCCGCGCGGGCGTTGCCCCCGCAGGGCCCCACTGCTTTTCAAGAATCGTCTGTGCCAGCCATATGTCGAACAGCACGCGAAGGGCGGCAGGTGGTATCTGTCGCCAGACTCCGCCCCAGCCAGCGCGGGCTTTCCGTCGATTTCGTTCTGCCACCGCTCGTACGATGAAGTGCTTCGAGACGCGGATGGGCACGGTTCGTGTGCGTGCACGAGATGCACGTTTATTACGCTTCCATCGTGCCCTCAAGCGCTGGCGCACGTCGTCGGGATCTGGCCCTTGGTCAGTCATCACGGATGTCCCGATAATCGCCGAGGACAGAAAATGACACAACTTGCCAAGCACAAGTCCGAAGTTGGTGTTTAATCGCATCACTCCTCGGACGAGACGGCCTGGTCTCGGCACAGAAAAGGAGTGTAAAACATTGACGTTACGAGAAATAATCCATTGGCGCTCGCGCGCGGGCAATCTCCTTCGAGAGGCTATGGACGCCGTCATGGCAGAGCGGACCAGCAGCGCCCGAGCGGGCCGCGATGAGGCGTATCGCGAATGGCGGGATGCGCGATCTGTCTACGCTCTGACAATCAACGTTGAGCGGCTCACAGTTGCTGAGATGGATGCTCACATGGGCTTGCCACCCCGTTGGAAGGACCGGTTGGCGCGACGATCTCGCCCCGTAGAGCGCGCGCATGCAGGGGCTGATGCTCGCCGATCGTCTCAGTGGAGAGCATCATACGCTTACAGCGACATCAATGTCGGCACGAATCGGTGGCGGACGCATCCCCTGCCGGCCAGGCGACATCCAGTTCAGGCGTCGGCACTATCTCCACAAAGGCTTCCAGCGGGTGCCCGTGGCGCCTTCAAGATCGAGGAGTATCGATGAAGAACCAATCGAGTGCCTCCGGGGCCCCAAGGCCGACGCCTCAGACGTATTCTCCCTACGCGCGGGAGGTTTTCGCGTGGGGACGCGCGAAACCGTGGAAGGGGCTGCCACGGCTGAACCATAGCGCCAGCTTTGCGTGGTCTGACGTCCAAACCGACGGTGCCGGCAACGTCCTGAGTATGCCCTTGCTCAAGGGCAAGCCTTGTTTCGGCATGCCGCAGGTCTTCGTGCGGCATGGAAAGCGAACCCGTATGACCACAACGCGATATGGGACGCGGATCGAGACTGAAACCCACCGCTGTGGCCGATGCAAGATCCGCGATTCATGCAGCAACTTGACCCGAGAGCGATTGAGATCGGATCGCAACATCTCGGCCGCGCTGCTCGAGTGGAACCGATTTTGTGCGCGCATCCATAACGGCAATCCCACATTTTCTCGCGAGGCCGGGCGGTGTTGGCAGAAATTCTTGAAGGCGCTGGCTGATCACGGTCCGTTCGCCAACAGCAACGACGCCTTGCTCGCTGAGGAGGAAGCGCTGGACCGCGAGAAGAAGCTGGAGAAATGGAGACGCGACAAGCTACGACAGCGCGCGAATGAACGGGCGTCCCGACGGGCCGCCGGTCTTCCTCCGCCGGATGCGTTCGTTGCTGAAGCCATGTTCCAGCGTGATCTTCGAGTCGACGAGCTCCTCGCTCTAGCGGGGCGTTCCGACATGCCGGCAAGAATCCAGAAGATCACACCCCAAGATGCCAACGTCACTGCGAACATTACGGCGGACGCTTGGCTCGGTCGCTTGCTCATCGCGGCGAGTGGCGGCTCGCCAACGCCGGGAGGGGTCGCTCGCTGGATGATCAAGGAAGGAAGGGCGCAGGGAAAGAGCTATCCGGTCTTGAAGGCGCGCATGAAGCGCGACCTGGCGCGAGTGGATATGCTTGAAGCGCACGGTCCGCCTTGTTCCGCATGGCGCCATTTTGACCCTGACAGCGACCTGAAAGTCCCGCTGAGCGATCTTATGGCTATGGCCGATGACGGCTCCATCGACTCCAATTAGGGTCGAAGCAAACTGGTATACGCACGCCGAGGGCAGCCAAGCTTGGTCCGCTTTAGCGGCCGGTTTGGCTGTCTTCACCCCCTACCTCAATATACCGCCGCACCCGCTACCATTGATGTCCACCGAGATCGTCTTATATTAATAATAATTATAGGTTATATATTTCCATCTTCGTTATGTTCTTTGCTTACGCAAAGAACATAGAACTCGCCGAAACGGCGGTCACTCTCTCTTTCCTTGATTTGAGATTCACGGCCGCGCTGTTCTGGCGGATGAAGCCGTCGAAGTTCCCGGTGTGTCTCCCGATCAGTCTACCGATCAAGCTGCTGATGAAGGGCTTTGGAGATTTCTTCTCGATCCGATCGAGAAAGCCCGGTGTGGCTGACCTCTGGTCTCAGCGATCGCAGCAAGCCCATCGCAGAAATCTCCGCCTCTGCCAGCCACCGGCGTGCCGGACTGGGATCCACCGCGACCTTGCGCATGACATCCTTCTGCTCAGACGTCAGATGTTCCAGACTCCGGCCGGCGATCTCCTCGAGCTCCTCGGCGAAGCTTTGCGGGGACCGCGCGAGATCGATCGGCCCGGCCATCAGCATGGTCGATGCCTCGGGCTCGCGCTGCTCCATGACCGCGATCAGGAACTCCGATTGTGGGATACCCATGACCGCGGCGATCTCCTTCGCCCTCGCCATCGGGATGGGGATGCGGCCGTTGGCCATGTGGCTCAAGACGGTCGACTGCTTGTAGCCGAGGGTCGGCGCAAGCCGTCTCAGGCTGAACCCGGCCGCCTGTTTGCGTCGGATCGCTTCGGCCAGCATTCGCGCGGCCGCGCTCTCACTGAACGGGTGTTCGTTTCCTGTGTCCGCCATAACGCAGTGCGTGCTCTTTGCGTGTTTACAAGTCAATCTGCGTGTTGAATATTACGCATTCGGTCACGGTTACTCGTGTCCGTTCAGCCTGAATCCCCATTCACCGGAGAATGAATTTGCCCAGAATGACCTATCGTATCGACGAAGTTGCAGAAATGACCGGCCTCGGCCGCACCACGATCTTCGCGCTTCTCAAGCAGGGTGACTTGCGGCGCGTGAAGATCGGCGCGCGCACGCTGATCCTCGCCAGCGACGTCGATGCGCTTCTCCAGCGTCAGGCCGCGTGAGGCGTCGCTGGTGGCGCTGACCGTCAAGGAGATCGAGAATGCCTCGCTGAAGGATCGTGCGTGGAAACTGTGGGATGAGAGAGGGCTCTACCTGCTCATCTCGAAGGCCGGATCGCGGACTTGGCAGTTCAAATATACCTATCTCGGCAAGGAGAAGAAGATGAGCCTCGGGGCATATCCCGAGGTTTCGTTGAAGGCCGCACGCGCGAAGCGGGATGAGGCTCGAGCGCAGCTCTCCGAGGGCAAGGACCCGTCTCAGGAGCGCCAGATCAAGAAGCTGACCGCGAAGGTCGAAGCCTCCAACACCTTCGGTGCGATCGCGCGCGAATATCTCGACAAGTGCGCTGCGGACGGCCTCGCCGAGGTGACGCTCGCCAAAAGTGAGTGGTTGCTCGCCCAGCTTGAGCCACGCCTTGGCCGAATGCCGGTGCGAGAGATTACCGTGCCCATGCTGCTGACCGTCTTGCAGGAGGTGGAAGCTTCTGGGCGCCTCGAGACTGCGCGGCGCCTGCGGTCATTCGCGGGGCGTGTTATCAAGCACGCAGTCCTGACGGGCCGTGCCGAACATAATCCCGCGCCCATGCTCCAGCGCGTCCTCAAAACGCCCAAGGTGCGGCACCACCCGGCGATTATCGATCCAGAGGGGCTTGGAGCGCTTCTCAAGGCGATCGACGCCTATGAGGGGTTCCCGTCCACCAACGCGGCCCTGCGCCCCTCACCGCACCTTTTCCAGCGCCCTGGCGAGATCCGGGCGATGCAGTGGAGCGAGATCGATCTGGAGCGCGGTAGGTGGACCATCCCGGCGAGCCGGATGAAGATGCGCGAACCCCATGTCGTCCCTCTGTCGCGCCAGGCAACGGCGATCATTCGGTCGATGACCCCGATCTCCGGCGGTAGTGCGTTCGTGTTCCCGGCTTTCCACTCGATGCATAAGCCGCTCTCGGAGAACACGATCAACCAGGCGCTCCGGCGTATGGGATATGCTGGCATCATGATCGCGCATGGCTTCCGCTCGACGGCGAGCTCGCTGTTGAACGAAAGCGGGCGCTTCTCGCCGGATATTATCGAGCATGCGCTGGCGCACAGGGACCCGAATGCGATCCGGGCAATCTACAACCGGACATCCTATTGGAACGCGCGAGTCGACATGATGCAGGCGTGGAGTGACATGCTCGACGTGCTCAAATCCGGCAGGCTTGTGACCGCGCTCGCGGTGTGATTCTTTGATGCTGTTCCTGCGCGGACTGCGCAATTTCGCAGCCCCCGGAACAGCCCCTGTCACAGCCCCAAATAGCCCCTGATTAGACGCGAATGATTGCGGACGCGCCAGGACCCTGATCGGGAAAAAGTCTAGGTTTTCCGAGTTTTTCCCATTCGCGCAAGGTGCTGCGAATGGGTGGCTGGTGCCCAGAAGAGGACTCGAACCTCCACGGCCTTGCGACCGCCAGCACCTGAAGCTGGTGCGTCTACCAATTCCGCCATCTGGGCACGGGGTAGGCGGGCGCCACTAGGGTAGGTGGGCGGGGGCTGTCAACCGCTGTTTCGCATGGTTGCGGTTTGGCCGCGCGCGCGGCATGGGGGGACGGGATACGACCATGGGTTCGAGGGCACGATGAAGGACAGGCTGGTAAGCGTGATCGGCGGCGGCGGGTTCGTCGGGCGCTATGTCGTGCAGGCGCTGCTGAAGGCGGGCGCGCGCGTGCGCATCGCGCAGCGCGATCCGCGTGGCGCGTGGTTCCTCAAGCCGCTGGGCGGGCTCGGCCAGACGCAGTTCGCCGCGGTCGACGTGACCCGCCGCGACTCGCTCGAGCGCGCGCTCGCCGGATCGGATGCGGTGGTGAACCTCGCCGGGGTGTTTGGAAGCGCGATGCAGGCGATCAACGCGGACGGTGCCGGCAATGTCGCGCGCGCCGCCGCGGCGGCGGGTGCGACGGCGTTCGTCCAGCTTTCGGCGATCGGGGCCGATCCCGACTCGCTCTCGGCCTATGGCCGGTCGAAGGGCGAGGGCGAGGCGCAGGTGCGCGCCGCCTTCCCGACCGCCACGATCCTGCGGCCGAGCATCGTGTTCGGGCGCGAGGACGAATTCGTGAACCGCTTCGCCGCGATGGCCGCCGCGCTGCCCTTCGTCCCGGTGCTCAAGGGCGGGACGCGCATCCAGCCGGTATGGGTCGCCGATGTTGCGCAGGCGGTGACGCGCGCGCTCGCCGATCCGGAGCGCTTCGGGGGCAGGACGATCGAGATCGGCGGGCCGGATGCGCTCACCTTCACCCAGTTCCACCGCTGGCTGCTCGGCGCGATCGGGCGCGACAAGCCGGTGATCGAGCTGCCGGACGTCGTCGGCGCGGGGATCGCCACGCTGGGCTTCCTGCCCGGCGCACCGATCAGCTGGGACCAGTGGCTGATGCTGCAGCAGGACAATGTCGCGAGCGGGGAGGGGCTGGCCGCATTCGGCATCACGCCGACCCCGCTCGGCGCGGTGGCGCCCGGCTGGCTGGTCCAGTATCGCAAGAATGGCCGCTTCGCCGACGCGCGCCACGCCTGACCTTTCCCGTTCCCGGATGACTGAACGGCCGGCCGCGCCCGGCGGAGGAGCCGCGCCATGAGCGATATCGTCACCTATATCATCCTGGGCATCATCGAGGGGCTGACCGAGTTCCTGCCCGTCTCCTCGACCGGGCACCTGATCCTGGCGGGCGAGCTGCTCGGCTTCACCGGGGAGGGGTCGGTCGCGTTCAAGGTAGCGATCCAGCTCGGTGCGATCCTGGCGGTGCTGGTCGCCTATTGGGGGCGTTTCTGGGATGTCGGCATGGGGCTGGTGCGGCGCGAGCGCGAGGCGATCTGGTTCACGCGCAACATCCTGATCGGCTTCCTGCCCGCGATGCTGATCGGTGCTGTCGCCTATGAGGGGATCCGCCAGCTGATCCAGTCGCCGATGACGGTCGCGGTCGCGCTGATCGTGGGCGGCGTCGCGATCCTGCTGATCGAGCGGATGGTGAAGGTGGTGAAGGTCGAGCGGATCGAGACGATGCCGCTGCCCACCGCAGTCGCGATCGGGCTGGTCCAGTGCATCGCGATGATCCCGGGGGTCAGCCGGTCGGGCGCGACGATCATGGGCGCGCTGCTGATGGGCGTGGAGCGCAAGACCGCGGCGGAGTTCAGCTTCTTCCTCGCGGTGCCGACCATGGCCGGCGCCACGGTCTATTCGCTGTACAAGGATCGCGACCTGCTCAGCTTCGACGACCTGGCCAGGATCGGCATCGGGCTGGGCGTCTCGTTTATCGTCGCGTTGCTGGTGGTGAAGGGGTTCGTGAAGATCGTGAGCCGCTTCGGCTTTGCGCCCTTTGCCTGGTACCGGATCGTCGTCGGGAGCGCAGCGCTGGTGTGGCTGATCAGCCGATAGGGCCGAATCGGACAAATCTTTGTAACGATATTGCTCGATTTGACTTAACCGACATGAGGCGTCAGGCATTTAGGTAAGCTAAACTGTCCTATATCGCGGATTCCGCGTGACTCCGGGCATCGTTTCTGTCATGCGCGCGCCATGGCAAAGGATGTGATGCTTCAATTCGTCGATCGTGGGCAGGCGTTTCCGGAGAAGCGCGAACCCGATCTGCGCGCGCAGGATTTTCGCGAGATCGCGGAGCGCTATGCCCCGCCGAGTGCGGAGGAGCAGGCCGGGCGCTGCTCGCAATGCGGTGTGCCCTATTGCTCGGTCCATTGCCCGCTGCACAATCACATCCCGGACTGGCTGCGCCTGACCGCCGAGGGGCGGCTGCGCGAAGCCTATGAGCTGTCCAACGCCACCTCGACCATGCCCGAGATTTGCGGCCGCATCTGTCCGCAGGATCGGCTGTGCGAGGGTAATTGCGTGGTCGAATTCTCGGGCCATGGCGCGATCACCATCGGGTCGGTCGAGAAGTTCATCACCGACACCGCGTGGGAAGAGGGCTGGGTCGAACCGCTCCAGCCCGGTCCCGCACGCGGCCAGTCGGTCGGCGTGATCGGCGCCGGGCCGGCGGGCCTCACCGCGGCGGAATATCTGCGCGTGCTCGGCTATGACGTGCATGTCTATGACCGGCACGACCGCGCCGGCGGGCTGCTCACCTATGGCATTCCCGGGTTCAAGCTCGAGAAGCATGTCGTCACCCGCCGCACTCAGCGGCTGGCCGATGGCGGCATCGTCTTCCACCTCGGCTTCGAGGTGGGCACGGACGCGACGCTGGAGGAACTGCGCCAGAAGCACGACGCGATCCTGATCGCGACGGGCGTGTACAAGCCGCGCGCGATCAAGGCGCCGGGCGTGGGCGCGGCCGGCGTGGTCGACGCGCTCGACTATCTGATCGCTTCCAACCGCAAGGGGTTCGGCGATACCGTCCCGGCGTTCGAGGATGGCAGCCTGGATGCCGCGGGCAAGAATGTCGTCGTGATCGGCGGCGGCGACACCGCGATGGACTGCGTGCGCACCGCCATCCGTCAGGGCGCGACCAGCGTGAAATGCCTCTATCGCCGCGATCGGGCGAACATGCCGGGCAGCCAGCGCGAGACCGCCAATGCCGAGGAAGAAGGCGTCGAGTTCGTCTGGCTCTCGGCCCCGGAAGCCTTCGACGGCGGCGACCGCGTGACTGCTGTCAAGGCGGTCGGCATGCGCCTCGGCGCACCCGACGCGAGCGGCCGTCGCGCACCCGAACCCGATCCGGGTGCAAAGTTCGACGTGCCCGCCGATCTCGTCATCAAGGCTTTGGGCTTCGACGCCGAGGATCTGCCCGTGCTGTTCGACGCGCGGGAGCTCGGCGTCACCCGCTGGGGCACGGTGCGCACCGATTCGCGCACGATGATGTCCAACCTCGACGGCGTGTTCGGCGCCGGGGACATCGTCAAGGGCGCCAGCCTGGTCGTCCAGGCGATCCGCGACGGCCGCGATGTCAGCGAGCGCATGCACGCGTGGTTGAAGGCGCAGAAAATGGCGATTGCCCCCGGAAAGGTTGCCGCATGATCCGGTCCATGGCGATCGCCAGCGCGCTGCTTGCGACATCCCCCGCATTTGCCCAGGCGGCCCCGGCCGCCCCCGCCCCGGCGTCGGAGATCGACCCGGCGCGGTTGGCCGCAGCCGAACGCGTCGCCGCCGCGCTGGTCCCGCCCGGCACCTATGTGCGGATGATGCGCGACCAGTTCCCCGCGATGATGGACGCGATGATGAGCCAGATGATGGGCATGACCGCCGCCGATCTGGGCGCACCGGATGCCAAATCTGGCGGCGAAACGCTCGGCAAGTCGATCGCCGAGGGCGACCCGCATTTTCGCGAACGCATGTCGATCATGACCAAGGTCATGGGTGAGGAATTCGGCGCGGTGTTCGACAAGGTCGAACCGCGCCTGCGCGTCGGGCTGTCACGTGCCTTTGCCCGCAAGTTCACGACGGCGCAGCTCAACGAACTCAACGCCTTTTTCGCGACACCGACCGGCAAGGCGTTTTCCGGCGACTATCTGGCCACCTTCATGGACCCTGAGGTCATGCAGGAGATGATGGCAGCTACCCCCGAATTGATGAAGGCGATGCCCGCGATCGTGGCGAAGGTCGAGAAGGCCACTGCCCATCTGCCCCCGCCGCCCAAGCAGGATAGCAAGAAATGACCGACGCCCTTTCCGCAGAACGCGAACGCCTCGCCCGCGAGGGCATGTACCGCCCCGAATTCGAGGGCGATGCCTGTGGCGTCGGCATGGTCGCGGCGATCGACGGCCAGCCGTCGCGCCGCGTGGTGCAGGGCGCGATCGATGCGCTGAAGGCGGTGTGGCATCGCGGCGCGGTCGATGCCGACGGCAAGACCGGCGACGGCGCCGGGCTGCATGTCGATCTGCCGCTGCGCTTCTTCGACGATGCCGTGCTCGCCAGCGGCCACCGCGTGCTGCCCAACCGGCTCGCGGTCGGCATGATCTTCATGCCGCGCGTCGATCTCGGCGCGCAGGAGGCGTGCCGCACGATCGTCGAAAGCGCGATCATCGAGGCGGGCTATACCATCTATGGCTGGCGCCAGGTGCCGGTCGACGTCTCGGTCATCGGCATGAAGGCGCAGGCGACCCGGCCGGAGATCGAGCAGATCATGATCGCCGGGCCGATGCCCGACGCGGTGTCGGAGGAGGAGTTCGAGAAGAACCTCTATCTCGTCCGCCGCCGCATCGAAAAGCGGATCATCGCCGCGCAGATCAGCGGGTTCTACATCTGCTCGCTCAGCTGCCGCTCGATCATCTACAAGGGGCTGTTCCTCGCCGAAAGCCTGAGCGAATTCTATCCCGACCTGCGCGACGACCGCTTCGTCAGCCGCGTCGCGATCTTTCACCAGCGCTATTCGACCAACACCTTCCCGCAATGGTGGCTGGCGCAGCCGTTCCGCTGCCTTGCGCATAATGGCGAGATCAACACGATCCGCGGCAACAAGAACTGGATGCTGAGCCACGAGATCAAGATGGCGGCGACCGCGTTCGGCGAGCATAGCGAGGACATCAAGCCGGTGATCCCGGCGGGCGCGTCCGATACCGCCGCGCTCGACGCGGTGTTCGAGGCGATCTGCCGCTCGGGCCGCGATGCGCCCACCGCCAAGCTGATGCTGGTGCCCGAGGCATGGCAGGCCGATACCGGCATGCCGCAACAGCATCTCGACATGTACAAATATCTCGCCAGCGTGATGGAGCCGTGGGACGGCCCGGCGGCGCTGGCGATGACCGACGGGCGCTGGGCCGTGGCGGGCGTCGACCGCAACGCGCTGCGCCCGCTGCGCTACACCCGCACCTCCGACGGGCTGCTCGTCGTCGGGTCGGAGACCGGCATGGTCCAGATCCCGGAGGCGACGGTGGTCGCCAAGGGGCGGCTGGGGCCGGGCGAGATGATCGCGGTCGATCTGGAGGAGGGCCGCTTCTACTCCGATCGCGAGACCAAGGACCGGATCGCGGGCGAATATGACTATGCCGCTATGATCGGCGAGTTCATCGGCATCGACGATCTGCCCGCGCCGGGCGCGGCGGGGCCGCATTTCGACCGCGCCGAGCTGACCCGCCGCCAGGTCGCGGCCGGGCAGACGCTCGAGGATATGGAGCTGATCCTCTCCCCCATGGCGACCGACGCCAAGGAGGCGGTGGGATCGATGGGCGACGATACCCCGCTCGCGGTGATCAGCGACAAGCCGCGGCTGATCAGCCAGTTCTTCCGCCAGAACTTCAGCCAGGTGACCAACCCGCCGATCGACAGCCTGCGCGAGCGGCACGTGATGTCGCTCAAGACGCGCTTCGGCAACCTCGCCAACATCCTCGACACCGCGCAGACCGCGACCAAGGTATTGATCCTCGAAAGCCCGGTGCTGACCAATGCCGACTGGGCGCGGCTGATGGCGCATTTCGGCGACCAGACCGCGGTGATCGACTGCACCTTCCCGGCAGGCGGCGGGCCGGAGACGCTGCGCGCGGCGATCGCCGACATCCGGCTCCAGGCCGAACAGGCGGTGCGCGCGGGCAAGACCGAGATTTTCCTGACCGACGAGAATGTCGGCCCCGACCGGGTCGCCATCGCCGGGGTGCTGGCCGCCGCGGCGGTCCACACGCACCTCGTGCGCAAGGGGCTGCGCTCCTATGCCAGCGTCAACATCCGCACCGCCGAATGCCTCGACACGCATTATTATGCGGTGCTGATCGGGGTCGGTGCGACCACGGTGAACGCCTATCTCGCCGAGGCGGCGATCGCCGATCGTCATGCGCGCGGGCTGTTCGGCGACCTGACCCTCGACCAGTGCCTCGCCAATCATCGCAAGGCGATCGAGGAGGGGCTGCTC
Source organism: Sphingomonas plantiphila (assembly GCF_046000505.1). Taxonomy (NCBI): domain Bacteria; kingdom Pseudomonadati; phylum Pseudomonadota; class Alphaproteobacteria; order Sphingomonadales; family Sphingomonadaceae; genus Sphingomonas; species Sphingomonas plantiphila. The sequence goes on from NZ_JBELQC010000001.1 coordinate 1,271,464, forward strand.
AAGATCATCTCGAAGATGGGGATCGCGGTGATCTCCAGCTATCGCGGCGGCTATAATTTCGAAGCGGTCGGCCTGTCCCGCGCGCTGGTCAACGACTTCTTTCCCGGCATGCCCGCCAAGATCTCGGGCGAGGGCTATGCCTCGCTGCACCTCAGCGCCCAGCTGCGCCACGATGCCGCGTTCGACGGCGCGGTCGCGACGCTGCCGATCGGCGGCTTCTATCGTCAGCGCCATGGCGGCGAGACGCATGCGTACAGCGCGCAGCTGATGCACACGCTGCAGACCGCGGTGTCGACCGACAGCTATTCGACCTATCTGCAGTTCGCGCGCGGCGTGCGCGACCTGCCCCCGGTGTATCTGCGCGACCTGCTCGAATTCAACTATGCGGGGGAGGGGATCGCGCTCGACCAGGTCGAGGCGATCACCGAAATCCGCAAGCGCTTCGTGACGCCGGGCATGTCATTGGGCGCGCTCAGCCCCGAGGCGCACGAGACGCTGGCGATCGCGATGAACCGCATCGGCGCCAAGGCGGTGTCGGGCGAGGGCGGCGAGGATTCGATCCGCTACAAGCCCTATGCCAATGGCGACAACGCCAACTCGACGATCAAGCAGATCGCGAGCGGCCGCTTCGGCGTCACCGCCGAATATCTGGGTGCCTGTGACGAGGTCGAGATCAAGGTCGCGCAGGGCGCCAAGCCCGGCGAGGGCGGACAGCTGCCCGGCTTCAAGGTGACCGAGTTCATCGCCAAGCTGCGTCACTCGACCCCCGGCGTGATGCTGATCTCGCCGCCGCCGCACCACGATATCTACTCGATCGAGGATCTGGCGCAGCTCATCTACGACCTGAAGCAGATCAACCCGCGTGCGCGCGTGTGCGTCAAGCTGGTGTCGAGCGCCGGGATCGGCACCGTCGCGGCGGGCGTGGCCAAGGCACATGCCGATGTCATCCTGGTCGCCGGCCATGTCGGCGGCACCGGCGCTTCGCCTCAGACCAGCGTCAAATATGCCGGCACGCCATGGGAAATGGGCCTCAGCGAGGTCAACCAGACGCTGACGCTCAACGGGCTGCGCGGTCGCGTGCGGCTGCGCACCGATGGCGGCCTCAAGACCGGGCGCGACATCGTCATCGCCGCGATCCTCGGCGCCGAGGAATTCGGCATCGGCACGCTGAGCCTCGTCGCAATGGGCTGCATCATGGTGCGCCAGTGCCACAGCAACACCTGCCCGGTCGGCGTGTGCACGCAGGACGAGCGGCTGCGCCAGAAGTTCGTCGGCACGCCCGAAAAGGTCATCAACCTGATGACCTTTATCGCCGAGGAAGTGCGCGAGATCCTGGCGAAGCTTGGTTGCAAGAGCCTCGACGAGGTGATCGGCCGCACCGAGCTGCTGCGGCAGGTCAGCCGCGGCGCCGAGCATCTCGACGATCTCGACCTCAACCCGATCCTCGCCAAGGTCGACGCGGACGAGAGCCAGCGCCGCTTCAGCCTCAACACCTTCCGCAACGCGGTGCCCGACAGCCTCGACGCGCAGATCATCGCTGACGCCAAGGCGGTGTTCGAACGCGGCGAGAAGATGCAGCTCGCCTATAACGTCCGCAACACCCACCGCGCGGTGGGCACGCGGCTGTCGAGCGAGATCACGAAAACGTTCGGCATGTCGAAGCTCAACGACGGCCATGTCCAGGTCCGCCTGCGCGGATCGGCCGGCCAGTCGCTCGGCGCGTTCCTGTGCAAGGGTGTGACGCTCGAGGTGTTCGGCGACGCCAACGACTATGTCGGCAAGGGGCTGTCGGGCGGCACCATCGTCGTCCGCCCGCTGGTCAGCTCGCCGCTCGCCAGCCAGGACAATACGATCATCGGCAACACCGTGCTCTACGGCGCGACCAGCGGGCGGCTGTTCGCGGCGGGCCAGGCGGGCGAACGCTTCGCCGTCCGCAATTCGGGCGCGCAGGTGGTGGTCGAGGGCTGTGGCGCCAATGGCTGCGAATATATGACCGGCGGCGTAGCGGTGGTGTTGGGCCAGGTCGGCGCCAATTTCGGCGCGGGCATGACCGGCGGAATGGCGTTCATCTACGACGAGAGCGGCACGTTCGAGAGCCGCGCCAATGGCGACAGCATCGTGTGGCAGCGCCTGTCCTCGATGCACTGGGAGGCGGTGCTCAAGAACCTCGTCGCCGATCACCACGCCGCGACCGACAGCAAATGGTCGGGCGGGCTGATCGAGGACTGGGAGCGCGTGCGCGGCAAGTTCTGGCAGATCGTGCCCAAGGAGATGCTGACCCGGCTGGCGCATCCGCTCGACGACAGCGTGGAGATGGTCGCGGCGGAGTAGGGTCCGATGCGCCGGGTCGATCTCCGCGAGGTCAGGGCGGTGCTCATCCTCGCGGCGGTCGCCTGCGCGGTCGGCGGCGTTTTCTGGCTGGCGATGCCGAATGGCCAACCCGTCCAGCGGTCACAGGCAACGGTTGTGTCCATCGGGCCGGGCGTTCAGGCAACGCGCGACCCAAAGCCGTTCCAAGCAGTCATCACGCTCCGCCTGGACGGCGGCACCCGGCTGACGATTAAACGCTCGGTCGACTGTATGCGCTCGATTCAGGCGGGTGATCGCGTTCCGCTTGTCGGGGACCCGAATAATGCCGGGGCGGTCACATGGCGGATTGACCGGACCTGTTGACAGCCTGCCGCATCCGTTCCGCGATGGCGTAGAGATGGTCGCAGCGGAATAAAGCTATTCAGCACAGGGTCATAGCGCGGTATCTAGGGGCGGAGGATAGCCCTGCGACTCGGGAGATACCGTCATGCGCACCGTCTTGCTCGCCACTGCCGCCGCCACGACCCTGGTACTGCCTGTATCGGCGCAGGAGCGTGAGGCGCGCGTTGCCGAGACGCTCAACGACCCTGTCGTGCAGGACGGGCTCGTCGCCGCGGTCGCGACGATCGCGGGGATCGTTCTCGACACCCGCGTCGGCAGCATCGCGCCCTATAGCGACGGGCGCGTCCGTCCCGGCGACACGCTGCGCGACGTCAAGCGGCGCGACGACCCCGGTTTCGAGCGGCGGCTGCGGCAGGAGACGCGGCGCGCGGTTGGTACCGCCGGGCTGGTCGCGGGCAACGTTGCATCGGCCAGTGGCGCGATCGCCGAAACCACCGCGCGGCTGCAGGCGGCGCTGGCCCCCTTGGCCGCGGCGATCGATTCCCGCGGCGACGAGTCCGATGATGACGGCCGCTACGACGGTCCGGACGATTACGCGCCCGACGGCGACTGACATCGCTTGCGGCGCGCCATCGCGCGCGCCTAAAGCGAGGACATGTGGCAACTCTATCAATTCCCGCTGTGCCCCTTCTCGCGCAAGGTGCGGCTCGTCCTCGGTGAAAAGGGGGTGGGCTATGACCCAGTGCGCGAATCGCCCTGGGCGCGGCGTGACGAATTTCTCGACATGAACCCGGCGGGGCAGGTCCCCGTCATGGCCGACGATCGCGGCGTGGTGCTGATCGATTCGGTCGCGATCTGCGAGTTTTTCGAGGAAACGGTGAGCAAGGCCGCGCTGCTCAACGGCACCGCCGCCGACCGCGCCGAGATCCGCCGCCTCGTCAGCTGGTTCGACAACCAGTTCTTTCGCGACATCACCGGGCCGCTGCTCAACGAGCGGATGATCAAGCGCATCGTCCACCGCGCCACGCCCGACAGCGGCGCATTGCGCGAGGCGATGAAGGCCGCGGTCGCGCATCTCGACTATATCGATTTCCTGCTCGATCATCGCACCTGGCTGGGCGGCGCGACGATGAGCCTCGCCGACCTTGCCGCTGCCGCGCAGATCAGCGTCGCCGATTATCTCGGCGGGATCGACTGGAAGAGCCACGAACAGGCCAAGCGCTGGTATGTCGGCATGAAGAGCCGCCCGAGCTTCCGCCCGCTGCTTGCCGAGCGGATGGAGGGGATCAACCCGCCGCCGGACTACGAAAAGCTCGACCTGTGAGCCTTCAGGCGCGCGGAGCGTGACGGCCACCAAAGAGTTGAGCGCCGTCGTCATCGGCGCGAGCGGAGGCATCGGTGGCGCCTTTGCCGACGCGCTCAACGAAGAGGGCAGCCATGCCCGGGTCTGGCGCTTCGGCCGCTCGCTCGCCGGGGACGCGCATCTCGACCTGACCGACGAGGCGAGCATCGAAGCCGCTGCCGCGCGCGTCGCCGCCGGGCCGGCGCCGTCGCTGATCCTGGTCGCGACCGGCATCCTGGGGGAAGGCGAGCGCGGTCCGGAAAAGGCGCTGCGCGACCTCGATCCCGACTGGCTGGCGCGCGTCTTCGCGATCAACACGATCGGCCCGGCGCTGGTCGCCAAGCATTTCCTTCCGCTGCTGCCGCGCACGGGAACCCCGGTCTTCGCCGCGCTGTCGGCGCGCGTGGGCAGCATCTCCGATAACCGCCTCGGCGGCTGGCACGGCTATCGCGCGTCGAAGTCGGCGCTCAACATGCTGATCCGCAACTTCGCGATCGACGCCGCCCGCCGCAACGACCGCGCGATCGTCGTCGGGCTGCACCCTGGCACGGTCGATACGAAGCTGTCCGAACCGTTCCGCGGCACGGTCGCGCCGGGCAAGCTGTTCGCGCCCGATCGCGCCGCGCTGCAACTGCTCGACGTGATCGACGCTCTCAAGCCAGGCGACAGCGGTAAATGCTTCGCCTGGGACGGCGCGGAGATCCCGGCTTGACCGGAGCTCGGCTGCGCTGAGCGGGCCGGTGCCGTCTAACGCAACGCCTCTAACGCGAAGCGATCGGGCGGCACTTGGCGTCGAGCCACGCGCGCTCGTCGGGCGAGAGCTGCGGGCCGAGGATTTCCAGCACGCGCGCATGATAGGCGTCGAGCCAGCGGCGCTCCTCCTCCGTCAGCAGCGCAGGCTCGATCAGGCTGCGCTCGATCGGGCAGAAGGTCAGCGTCTCGAACCCAAGCATCACCGATTCGGCGCCGGGAATGTCCTGCTGCGTCACCAGCACCAGATTTTCGATGCGGATGCCGAACTCGTTCGCCTTGTAATAGCCGGGCTCGTTGGACAGGAACATGCCGGCGCGTAAGGGTTCGGCCGGGCCGCCCCCCGGATAATTGGGCGCGGCGATGCGCTGCGGCCCCTCATGCACCGCCAGATACGATCCGACGCCATGCCCGGTGCCATGACCATAGTCGCAGCCGACTTCCCAGAGCGGGCGGCGCGCGAAGGCGTCGATCTGCCCGCCGGTCGTGCCCTCGGGAAACACCGCGGTGGCGATCGCGATATGGCCCTTGAGCACGCGGGTGAATCGGTCGCGCATCTCCTGCGTCGGCTCGCCCACCGGGATTACGCGCGTGACGTCGGTGGTGCCGTCTTCATATTGCCCGCCCGAATCGACCAGATAGAGCTGGCCGGTCTCGATGGGCAGGCTCGACTCCGCGGTGACCTTGTAATGCGGGATCGCGCCGTTCGGCCCGGTCGCGGAGATGGTGTCGAAGCTCAGATCCTTGAGCACGCCCGTCTCTTCGCGGAATGCCTGCAGCCGGTCCGCCGCCGAGAGTTCGGTTACCCCGCCCTTGGGCATTTCGGATTCGGCCCATTTCAGGAAGCGGGCGAGCGCCGCGCCGTCGCGCGCCTGCGCGGCCTTGTGCCCGGAAATCTCTGCGTCGTTCTTGATCGCCTTGGCCAGCACCACCGGATCGCGCGTCGCCAGGATCGTCGCCCCGCCGGCGTCGAGCGCGTCGAAGATCGCCGCGACCGATCCGCCCGGATCGGCGGCGACGCGCTTGCCGGCGAATTGCCCCAGCGCCGGGGCGAACGCGCTGCGATCATGCACCCGCACCGCATTGCCGAGATGCTGCGCGACATCGTCACCCACCTTGTCCTTCGCGACAAACAGGTCGGCGGTGCCGTCGGCGTTGACGATGGCATAGGCGAGCGCGACCGGCGTGTGGCTGACGTCCGCGCCGCGCACGTTGAATGTCCAGGCGATCGAATCGAGCGCCGACAGCACCACCGCGTCCGCCTTGCGCTCGGCCAGCCAGTCGGCGATCTCGGCGCGCTTGCTCGCGCTGGTCCGTCCCGCCGCATCGTCGCCCTGCACCGCGAGCTTGGCATCGGACGGCGCGGGCTGGTCGTCCCACACCGCGTCGATCGGGTTGCGCGTCACCGCGACCAGTTCGGCGCCGCGCTCCGCCAACGCCTTCTTCGCCTCCTCGACCCAGCCGCGCGTGTGCAGCCACGGGTCGTACCCGATCCGCCCGCCCTGCGGCGCATGGTCGCGCAGCCAATCGGCGATGCTCACCTGCGGCACCGGAACATACTCCCAGTGCGCGCCGTCGACCTGCTGGCGCACCTGGATCGTGTAGCGCCCGTCGGTGAAGATCGCCGCCGCTTCCGGCAGCACCACCGCGCTGCCCGCGCTCCCCTGGAATCCGGTCAGCCAGGCGAGCCGCTGGGCATAGCCGCCGACATATTCGCTCATATGCTCGTCGGTCAGCGGCACGACGAACCCGTCGAGCGATTCGCGCGCGAGCTGGTCGCGCAGGGCCTTCAGGCGGGCGGCATGGGTCGACATGGGTGCAGTCCTCGAAAAACTGGGTCCGGGGCGGTTCGTCCCGATATGGGGAGCGAACGCTGCGCCGTTAAGCCGCCGTGTTGGCCCAACCGTCGTGGCTTGAAAAGGGGCATTCCTCCGCTGCTTCATAGGGGAGGAATCAGGGGCAGGTTAACGCCCGTCCACCCTGTCCCATGGCGATACGCGGGCAAATCGGGGGGTGGTCAGCGGGGGCATTATCGCCACATTGGCGGTCATGAACCGGAGGAGACTGATGCGCACGGGCGGATGGATGATGCGGACCCTGATCGTCGTGGGACTGGGCGCCGGGGCGATGGCGGCCGCCGCGCTGATCCCCGCACCCGAACCGGTCCGCAGCGCGCCCGTGGTGAAGCCCGCCGCCGCGGCCGCCCCGGCTCCCGCTCCCGTGAAGGCACCGGCACCGGCGCCGGCCCCGGCCCCGGTCGCGCCGCCTCCGGCCGCCCCCGCGCTCGACGCGATGGTGGTCAAGCGCATCCTCGACATCCCCGGCCCGATCAAGTTCGGCACCTATTACTGGGATACGCAGGGCGTTCCCGCCGACGGCCCGCTGATCATCACCGTCGATCTCGAGGCGCAGACTATGTCGGTGTTCCGCGACGGCTACGAGATCGGCGCGACCGCGATCCTCTATGGCATGGACGAAAAGCCGACCCCGCTCGGCGTGCACGAGATCAAGCAGAAGAAGGTTCACCACATCTCGAACCTCTACAACGCGCCGATGCCGTACATGATGCGCCTGACCTGGGACGGCGTCGCCATCCACGGGTCGGAGGTCGAGATGGGTCTCGCCACCCATGGCTGCATCGGCGTGCCGACGCCCTTCGCCAAGCTCGTCTTCGCGCAGGCCAAGCTGGGCGACAAGGTGATCATCACCCGCGGCAAGCGGCTCGGCATGGGCGGCGTCGTCGCGCCGGAGTGACCGGCGCGACGGTCTTCTATTCTCCACCCAGATAATGACGCTGCGCCGCGTCCGAGGCGTTTACCGCCAGTAGCGTGTGACGCTCGATCGGTCGCACCTGGCCATGGCGATCGCTCGCCGCCTCGAGTACCCGGTCGAGCAGCGCCTGCCCCTCCGACCACCAGCCAAGCTCGCTGTCGGCGTTGAGGTGGCCCTGAGGGCCGGCATCGATGAACACGCTGCCCCACTTCGCGGCCAGGCTGCGCGACTGGTCGAGATGCGCCCAGGGATCGTCGCTGCTCGCGACCAGGATCGAGGGGAAGGGCAGCGGTGTGGACGGCGAGGGGGCAAAGGCGTTGAGCGCCGCATGCGTGCCGCCGTCGACATCGGCGGGCGCGACCAGCAACGCGCCCGCGACCGGCGTGCCATAGGGCTGGCCGGCAAGCTCCGCCCACCACGCGACGGCAAGGCAGCCCAGGCTGTGCGCGGCCAGTACGACCGGGCCCTGCGCGGCGCGGATCGCCTGATCGAGCTTGGTCACCCATGCATTGCGGTGCGGCGTGTTCCACATGCCGAGCTCGACCCGGTGCGTGTCGGGGCGCGAGACTTCCCACAGCGTCTGCCAGTGGGACGGCCCGGACCCGCCGAGCCCGGGGACGGTGAGGACGACGGGCGATCGCACATCATGCGGCGAGAAGATGGACATCGATATTCTCCAGCTAAGGAGGCTCCTGTCCCGTATGTATTCCCACTAAATCGATATGCAATAAAGCTGCGCCAGGCCGAAGCCGTGGCGCGCCCGCCCGGTCATTCGGCGATCCGAACCGCTTCGCCGACCTTCGCCGCCTCGATCTGCGCCGGGGTGAAGGGGAAGCGGACCCATTGCTTGGCCGAATACATCCGCGTCTGGTCGCCATACCAAGGCGAGGTCGGGTCGGGGGACTGCGAATAGGACAGGATCGTGTCAGCGACCGGCCCCGCCTCGTCGAAGCCGACTACCTGGACATAGCTCGATCCGTGGCGTGGGGTGATGCCGACCGGTGCGGGCTCCGAAATCTGGACGTTGAGCACGCCCAGCTGCCCGTCGCCGCCATGGATCGGGATGCGATCCGCGCCGCGCTGCGCATATTGGACATCGCCCCAGCGCGCGTCGAGCGCGATGCCCGCCTTCGTGACCTCGTCCGCCGCCGCCTTGAGTACGGCGACCAGCTTCGTTCCCATGTCGCCGCCCGTCACCAGATCGCGCGGCGTGTTGATCGGGTCCTTCACGTCGAACGGCACCGCCCAGATGCCGGGCAGCCGCCCCGCCTTCATCCAGAAGCGGTCGAACAGATACGCCCCCCGGCTGTCGAGGTCGTAGCGCCCGTCCCACTTGCCCAGCGCCGCGCACGCCTCGACCACCTCGGCCTTGCCCGCGCACAGGGCCAGCAGCGGCTTGAGCGCCAGCAGCGCAGCATGGCTCTTGTTGCCGAACGCCATCGCCTTCGCCCGCGCAGGATCGACCTTGCCCCCGGCGATCAGCGCGCGCGTCTCGGTAAAGCCCGATCGCGTGCGCAGCGACACCGGCCCCTCCGCCCCGCCCAGGATCGGGGCGAGCGGCGCGTGCGGCGCATCGGCGTTGCTCAGCCAATAGCTGTCGTTCATGTTGGCGACGTAGTCGCGCCGCAGATAGGTCGCCTGATCGGTCGCGGGCATCAGCCCCGCCACCGGCGTCCCGGGCGCCACCTCCCAGTCGCACGCCGATTTCGACCCGTCGAGCAGCGTCGCCACCCGCGCCACCACCGGCGACAGCGGCGTCGCGCAGGCCTTGGCCTTCTCTGCCGACACGTTCGGCACCGCGGTGACGTCGGCGTGCAGCGCGTCGCCGTGCCGGTCGGCGACGATCGTGTTTACCCACGGGATGCCCAGCGTCTCGCTCACCGCCGCGCGCACCTCGCCGACGGTCTTCGCCGTCGCGATGCGCAGCCAGGTGCCGATCCCGCGCTGATTGCCCGAATTGGCGTCGCGCAGCGTGAACGCCATCCCCTTCGTCCAGTTCGCCATCGCCTGCGGGATCACGATCACCGGGCCGAAGCGCGTCGAATAGAGCGTCCGCTCGACCGGCGCTGCCCCGTTCGGCATCGGCACGCGGATCGTCTTGGCGACCATCTTCTCGGGCTTGCCGTCGACCAGATAGGCGGTCGGATCGTTCGGATCGAGCGCGAGCTGGTACAGCGTGAAGTGCCGCGCGGCGGTCACCGTGTGCGTCCAGGCGATATCCTTGTTGAAGCCCAATGTGGGGAAGGGCGATCCCGCGATGCCGACCCCGGCCGTGTCCATCTTGCCGGGAATCGTGATGTGCATTTCCCAGAAGCGGCTCGGCCCGGCCCAGGGGAAATGCGGGTTGCCGATCACCATGCCCCGGCCATTGGCGGTCACATCACCCCCGAACGCCCAGCCATTGCTCGCCACCTCGAACCGTGCCGGATCGGGCATCACCATGCTCACCTTCGTCGCCGGTTCGCCCCCCGGCGGCACCGCATTGGCGATCGCAGGCGCGAAGTTGAGCGAGCTGGCGAGCAGCATCTGCTTCTCGTTCAGGCGGAGCATGTCGTCGCCGGTAATCGGCCGCACCCATGGCTTGCCGCGGCATTCGCCCGGCACCTTCTCCGGCCCAAGATCCTTGAGATAGCGATTATACCCCGCGACCCAGCCCGCGGTCAGGGCCAGCGCCGCCGCCCCCTGCGCCTTCGCACCGCGCCGCAGCTTCGGCAGGTCGATCGCGCTGCGAAAGAACAGGTCCGACGACAGGTTGTCGACGCTCTGGAACCCCAGCGTCGCGCTTTCCTTCGGCCCGAAATGGAGCGATCGCTCGCCCGCCACGGTCGCGAACTCCTCGGCGATCATGCAGAGGTTATCCTGCGCATAGGCGTATCCCACGCCATAGCCCGCCCCGCGCCAGTCCTTTGCGGTAATGTGCGCGATGCCATGCTCGGTACGGGTGATCGTCGCCGCGTACCGCTGCTTGGCCTCCACCGCGCCCGTCCAAAGGGTCGCCACGCCCGTCGCTGCCAGCATCAACCGCTTCAAATTCGCTCTCCCGCCATTGCGCGACACCATGACCGATCCGCACCGTTCGCGGCAAGCGCAAGTGGCGGCACGGTCGGGTCGAATCCAGCGATGCGGAAGAGAATCAGCCAACCCGGTTCTATCGCCTGGCCCTTAGGCCACCGTCGACGCTTGACTCGTTTCGATAATCAAACGAAGTTCGTTGCGTGAACTCCCGGCATCACGAGGGGGAAGCAATGCCGAAATCGGTTCATGTGCTTGCTTTATCGGGCGTCCTTGTCTGTGCCGCATTGCCGGCGCGGGCCGGTCAGGAAACCGCGGTGCCAAGTGCCGAGGACGCCGAGTCGCGATTGCGGTCGCTGATCCGCGAAGCGGAATTGGCGCGTGCCGAGGCGCTGGCGGCCTTGAAGCGTGCCGACGCTGCGCTCGCCGCTGCGCAACGCGCGCTCGAATCCCGGCCCGCGCCGCCCGGCATGCCCGTGCAAACCGCCGCGGCTCCGGTGGCGCGGCATCGCTGCGACGACGCGCTCGGCAATCCCTCCACCGCAGACTGGGTCATCCGACCGGTCAAACGCGAAATGGACAGTGCGGGGGAGCGGGTGTCCGGGCTCAACGAATATACGGGGGAATGCCTCGGCCTCACGAAGGCGAAACAGTATAAGAACACGACCGATCTTGGCCTTCAGCTGACCGGCAACAAGGGCGACGGGGTCCTCGACGTCACTCTGGCGCGCACGATCCGACGGTTCGGCCTCGCGGAACAAGGGGCCACCCCCGACCAGGATACGTTCCGATCGAGCTATTGGAAATTCACGCTGGGCGGCTTCGGCGCGGCGGGGTCGTCAGGCGATGCCTCGCTGTTCAACCTGACCGACTTTGAATTCGACAGCGGCGTCGGGTTCCAGCTTGGCGTGGAATGGGGCCGGTCGGCGACGAAAACGCGCGCCGAGTTGGGCAAGACCCTCTACGACGGCATCGCCAAGGCGCGTCGCGAGTGTGTCGCCTTTTACGGCATCCACGATCCGATGTTGAATCAGGCCGACAAACCCGACGCGCAGGTCCGCGAAGTCGTGCGCAACCCCGATCCCATCGCCAAATGCGAAGGGGCGGCGCTGGTCGACTGGATGAAGGACGCGTCGCGTAGCTCGGACTACTGGGCCGAGACCGTTGCGCCGTTCTGGGGCTATAAGCAGGATGCCGAGACATTTGGCGGCATGGTCTTCCGCTACGGCTTTACCGACTTCACCTATTTGCCGATCAAGGATCCCGCGACCGGCACGGTCGTGGTTTCGTCCATTCCGGACAAGGTCGAGCTTCATGCCGAGCCCTATTCGCTGAAGGCGTATGCCGGCTTTGTCGATCCGATCGAATGGCGTTGGCTGAAAGGGGGCAAATGGGGCCTCACCGGGTCGCTGACCTGGCGACGCGAGTACAGCTTTGTGAAAGCCACCCAGGATCAGGAGGTCTGTTATCCGCGAACGCCGGGAGCCACTTTCGACCTGTGCGACAAGGTCAATATTGCGGCTCCCTACGAACTTGAAGGGTTGGTGCTTGGAGGCTCCCTCAATTTCCAGCTGCCGCGCATGTGGTACCTCCCGCCATTCGCAGCGAGCATCCGGCCCAGCTACGCTCTCGATACCAACCGCTGGGGGATCGAGGCTCCGTTTTTCCTGCTCACCGATGCGGAGGGCAAGCTCAACAGCGGCCTCAAATTCGTTTGCCGGTTCAAGGGTCGGACACCGCAAGGACTGGAGCTGGAGGAGGAATGCGGCATCAGCGCCTTTATCGGGACGAAATTCGATTTGACCAAATAGTCGCACTCATGCGCGAAAGGGTTCGAAAAGATCCTCGGCTTCGCTAAGTCGCGCAGATGACCAATTCTGCCAAGCCCCCCGTCGCCGCCACCCGTCCCTACAGCTTCGAGCGCCATGGCGTGACCATCGAGGATCCGTGGAACTGGCTGCGCGATCCCGGCTATCCCGAGGTGAAGGACAAGGACGTCCTCGCCTATCTCGAGGCGGAGAACGCCTTTTTCGAAGGCGTGATGGAGCCGCTCAAGCCGCTCGCCGAAACGCTGTTTCAGGAGATGCGCGGGCGGATCAAGGAGGATGACGCCACGGTTCCGCAAAAGGACGGCGCCTGGCTCTACTGGACCGATCATGAGACCGGCGGCGAATATCGCCGCTGGTGGCGCAGGCCCGTCGCGGGCGGTGACGCCGAACTGATCCTCGACGAACCCAAGCTGGCAGAGGGTAAGGAATATTTCGTGCTCGGCGGCTTCTCGGTCAGCCCCGACGACCGCTATCTCGCCTACGCCTTCGACGACAATGGCTCCGAACGGTTCGAGGTGCGGGTCAAGGATCTCACCACCGGCGACCTGCTCCCCGACACCATTCCCGGCGTCCTTTCCGACCTCGTCTGGACCTCGGACTCGAAGGGCTTTCTCTACGGCGTCGCCAACGATCAGTGGCGCACCGACAACGCCCGCTGGCACAAGCTCGGCGAGCCGGTCGAACAGGATGTCGAGCTCTATCACGAGGATGACGAGGGCTATCGCGTCGGCGTCGGCGAGACCCAGTCGCGCAACTGGCTCGTCATCTCGACGGGCGATCATGTGACGAGCGAGATGCGCCTGCTCCCCGCCGACAATCCGCTCGCCGAACCGATCCTGGTCGCCCCGCGCCAGACCGGCCGCGAATATGATGTCGAGGAGCATGACGGCACGCTCTTCATCCACACCAACGATACCCACACCAACTGGCGGTTGGTCACCGCCAGCCTCGACGCGCCGGGCGAATGGCACGAGCGTATCGCCCCGTCCGAGACCTTCTACATGACCGGCGTCACCACCTTCGCCGACTATTTCGTGGTCGAGGGGCGCGAACAGGGCCTCGATCAGATCGAACTCCACGATTATGCCGGCGGTCCCGGCAAGCGCATCGCCTTCCCCGAAGCGAGCTATGTCGCCAGCCTCGGCAACAATCCCGAATATGCGATGGCGAAGCTGCGCATCGGCTATGAATCGATGGTCACGCCCGGCACCGTCTACGATTATGATGTCGCCACCGGCGCACTGGAAACGCTCAAGGTCCAGATCATCCCGTCGGGCTATAACGCCAGCAACTATGCGACCGAGCGGCTGCACATCGTCGCGCGCGACGGCACCGACATCCCCTGTTCGATCGTCTATCCCAAGGACTTTCCGCGCGACGGGACGGGGAAGCTCTATCTCTACGCCTATGGCGCCTATGGACACGCGATCCCGCCCGGCTTCTCGACTGCGCGGTTGTCGTTCCTCGACCGCGGCGTCGCCTTCGCGATCGCGCATATCCGCGGCGGCGATGATCTCGGCCAGCAATGGTATCATGACGGCAAGCTGGAAAAGCGCGCCAACACCTTCAACGACTTCGTCGATGTGGCGAAGGGGCTGGTCGACCGCGGCTATACCCACAAGGGCGGCATCGCCATCGCCGGGCGCAGCGCGGGCGGCGAGCTGATGGGCGCGGTGGTCAATTCCGATCCCGAGCTGTGGGCCGTGGTCGTCGCCGACGTGCCCTTCGTCGACGTGCTCAACACGATGCTCGACGACAGCCTGCCGCTCACGCCGGGCGAATGGCCTGAATGGGGCAACCCGATCACCGACAAGGCGGCGTTCGAGCTGATCAGGGGCTACTCGCCCTACGACAACGTCACCGCTCAGGCCTATCCGCCATTGTTCATCTCCGGCGGCCTCAACGACCCGCGCGTTACCTATTGGGAGCCCGCCAAATGGGCGGCGAAGCTGCGCGCGACCAAGACCGACGACAATGTGCTGGTGCTCAAGACCAATATGGGCGCCGGCCATGGCGGCAAGTCGGGTCGCTGGGAAAGCCTGCGCGAGGCGGCGGAGGAGAATGCCTTCGTCCTGTGGCAGCTGGGTGTGGCGACCTGATCCAGAAAGGTCATGACCTTTCCAGACTGATTGGATAGCATTCCGGTACGGGGGATGCGCGGATGCTTGGCCTTATGATTGCGACGCTGCTGATGCCGGTGCAGGCTGGTGCATTTGGCGAGCGCGAAGACGCCATGCGCAAGGCACCCCGCCATGACGCTGCGCGCCAGACGGAAGAGTATACAGACTGTTTGGTGAACGAGCAGGATAAGCGCGCCGCGATCGACCAGTTGCTGCGCGAATTTCCGGGGGACGGCACCACCACCGCCGCGGGGCGCGCGGCCATGAGTGAAGAATGCGCGCGCGCCTCGATGCGCAACTATCAGATCACCGTGAAGCTGAGCTATTCGCATGCAGCGATTCGGGCCGCACTCTATCCTGCGCTCTATCGCCGTGACTTCGGTCGCAGCGGCCCGCCTGCCGGGATCGCGGCGCTCGAACCCTTGACCCTGTCGACCGAATTCGACCGCGACATCGCGACGCTCCCGGCCGATTATCGCCCCCGTCGGGCACTGGGCGACTGCGTGTCGCGCCTGGCGCCGCAGGACACCCACGCGCTGCTCACCGCCGCACCCTATAGCAAGGCGGAGGACGCCGCGCTTTCCGCCCTCGCTCTCGCGCTCGCCAAATGCCTGCCCAAGGGGGAAACGTTCCGCCTCAACCGCGCTACCCTGCGCGCATCGATCGGCGAAGCGATGTACAAGCTCGCGCTGGCGGCCCGCGGCCCCAGATCCTGATCGCTCCATTGTGGCGGGAGGCCCCGCCAAAGCGGCCCCGTCCGGTAAGGATTTGGTGAGCGCCGTTCCCTATCCTCGCGTCGGATGGAGCGATCGGCGTGAAGCACCCACTGGACCTGCACCGCAGCCGCCGCATGTGGGGCGAGTGGGACCGGCGCCGCGCACCGCTCGGCCGCCATCGCGCACGCCGGCGCTTCGGACGCAACGAACTCGCCGGAATGCTGCTGGCGGGGATCGTCGGCGGGCTCGCCTGGACGATGCTGCCCGGCATGGCAGGGCCATCCGTCGCTGCGCCACCGATCGCCTTCGGCTTCTGCCATAGCGGCGGGGGTAGCGATTGCGTCGTCGATGGCGACACCTTCCGCATGGGCGGCGAGCGTATCCGCATCGCCGATATCGATACGCCGGAAACCCATCCGCCCCGCTGCGCACGCGAAGCCGAACTCGGCGCGGCGGCGACGCGGCGGCTGCATGCGCTGCTCAATGGCGGGGCGGTCCGCCTCCATCCGATCGATCGCGATACCGACCGCTACGGACGCAAGCTGCGCACGGTGACGGTCGACGGGCGCGGCGTCGGCGCGACGCTGATCGCGGAGGGGCTGGCGCGGCCCTATCGCGGCGGCCCGCGTGCGGGCTGGTGCGGCTGACATCGCGAAAGGGCGGAAGCGACTCACGCTACGCTGTCCGCGCGTGCTTCGCTCCCGCCCTCCCGGACGTTTCCGCCCGGGCCGTGGGTAATCGGGGCCGATCAGTTGGGGATCATCGCGACGTCTTCCTCGACGACCACCGTGCCCTTGGGCAACACCACGCCGCGATCGGCCATCTCCTTGCGGAAATCCTTGTCGGCGTCGGCCAGCTCGGCCTCATATTCGGCGATCGCGTCGATCCGGTCGCTCTCGTCCTTGGCGCGCGCCAGGTCGCTCTTCAGCTCGCGCTTGGCCTCGCTGATCGCGGTCTTGTAGTCGAGATAGTGCGAGTTGCTGTCGGTGAAGACCTCGTCGGGGGTGAGGTCGCGGGCCATCGCCGGGGTCGCCATCACCGCCATCGCGGTCGCAAAGATCATCGTGGTACGCATCGTGTTTCTCCTCATGTTGCCATGAACCTGACGCCAAGAACGGCCGCCCCGCCGCAGCGGTTGCGCCGGGCAAGCCACCGGCTTGCGCGCGTACCTGTGTTGGGACGCGACGAGCCGTGGCCAACAAGGGGCAAGTCGAAACCGCTGAAACCCGCGGAAAACCGCCATTTTTAATCTGGCGTTCAGGCTGGCGCCACAATTGCGCCGGGATCGATGGCGGTCAGCCGGTCGCCGCAACCTGGTACAGGAAGTCGACAAAGCCATAGGCGGCGTCGTCCATTCCCAACACCTTGGGATTGCTGCTCTCGATCACGAAATATTCGTTCGGAGCATGCGCGCCGCTGCCATGGCCGAAGCCGAACTGCCCGGCGGGCAGGTTGAGCGGCGGCCCGGTGAAGATCACCCCCGGCCAGCTTCCCGCCAGCCGCGGGTGCAGCGTCGCCTTCACCCCCATCCGCTCGCACGTCGCCAGCTCGGCGCGGATCAGCGCGCTGCCCTCGTCGGTCTGGGTCGGGCCATAGCCGCCGGTCACGTTGATCTCGACATCGCTGAACCCGCGCTTGTCGAGATGCGCGCGCAGCTTCGCCAGCGTGTCCTCCTTGGTCAGGTCGGGCACCAGCCGCATCTCGATCTTGGCGGTTGCGCGGCCGGGCAGCACGGTCTTGCCGCCCGGACCCATATAGCCCGACACCAGCCCCTGGATGTTGACCGTCGGCACCTGCGCCAGCCGGATCATCGACTCCTCCCAGCTCATGTCGTCAATCCAGCGCTCGACCCCCAGCGCCTTCTTGGCATCGGCCTCGCTGGTGTTCGCCGCGGTCATCGCGATCAGCTGCTTCTGCCGCGCGGTCAGCGGGGCGACCTGTTCCTGGATGCCGTCGATCGTGACGGTGTTGCCGTCCTTCGACACCAAGGTGGAGAGCGCCGCGACCAGCCGCCAGGGCGGGCTGTCGACGCGCGCCTTCTCGCTCGAATGGATGTCGCCCCTGGGCCCGCGCCCCCATTTTTCGCCCGACACGGTCAGCTCGAACTCGACCGCACCCTTGGCACCCAGCGCCAGCGTCACCCCGCCCGTCGCCGGACTCTGCCACCCGGTCGGGATGATCACGCCGACCGTCTTCTTCAGCGCCGCGGCGACCTTCGGAACCGTCACGATCTCGTGGAAATTGGGTGAGGCGATCTCCTCCTCGCCCTCGGCGATCAGCACCAGATTGACCGGCAGCGTGCGCCCCGCCGCCTTCATCGCATGCAGCGCCGCCAGGAACGTCGCCTGCGGCCCCTTCTGGTTCACCGCGCCGCGCCCGACGATCACCTTGCCGAAGCCGGGCTTGTCGACCAGCTTCGCCGCGAGCGGCGGATGCTCCCATTCGCTCGGGTCGAACTGCTTGACGTCGTACATGAAATAGATGCCGAGCGTCTTCTTCGCGCCCGCGTCGAGCGTCGCAAACACGCCCGGCTTGCCCTTGGACGGGATGATCTCGGCATGCTGGAACCCGGCGTCGAGCGCGAGCCGCTGCATATGCTCGGGCCCCTCGGGATAGCCGCGATCCTCGGCCGCGATCGAGGGGAGGCGGATCCACTCCTGCAGCCGCGCGACCGCCGCGTCGTGATTGGCCGCGATCGCCGCCTTGACCTTCGCCATCCCGTCGGCGGCGATGCCCGCACCCGGCGCCGCCAGCGCCGTGCCGGCCACTGCGCCCTTCAGCATCGCGCGCCGCTTGATACCCGAATTCATGTCCATGATGCGCCCCTTCGCCGTTGAACCGCCAGCCTAGCGCGCGGCGGGTGAACGGCAATGGGGCGGCGCGCGCGCCTCAGGGTTTGCGGCGCGCGGCCGCCACGCTGCGCAGCGCCGCGATCCGTGCCGCCAGCCCGTCGCGTTCCGATTGCGACAGGCCGTCGCGCGCGTAGCGCGCCTCCAGCGCGGCGATCCGCCGGCTTTCGCGGCGCAGTTCGCGCGCTTCCCGGCGCGACAGCTGCCCGGCATCGCGCGCGTCGCGGATCGACCGGTCGACCTGCCTCAGGTCGCGCGCCACGCCGGGCAGCGCCGGGCGCGGCGCGGGCCACCCGGCATTGCTGCCGGCCGGATCGCGGATTTGTGCGACTGCGGGGGCGGTGACGAGAAGGGCGGCGATCATCAACGGGCGCATAACGGTCTCCTCCGTGCCGGTGTGCGGCCCTGGTCATGGGCCCCATTAGCTGTCGGTTTGCTGACTCGATGCGGTGCCGAACGCCGCCGTCGCCAAAGCGTCATCGAACTCACGCTGCTTCGTCATCGAAATCGCGTCGCGCTGCAACAGAGCGGGCGCAGGGGGTCGGCACCACAAACCAACATCACCCAGGGGAACTCAACATGGCATCGCGCCTTTCCGGCGTCGCGTTCGCGGCGCTGCTCACCACCGTGTCCGGCAACGCGCTCGCGCAGGAAGCGCCCGCGTCGCGCGTCGGGGTGGAAGCGGACGACAGCGACATCATCGTCACCGCGCAGAAGAGCGAGCAGCGCGCCGTCGACGTGCCGATCACGATCAGCGCCAACAGCGGCGAGCGGATGCGCGAGCTCGGCGTGCAGGACCTGGACGAGCTGTCCAATTACGTCCCCGGCCTCAACGTGCAGGAGCAGAGCGCGAACAACCCCGGCATCGTCATCCGCGGCATCACCTCGGACTCGGGCTCGGCGCAGCAGGGGCCGCGCGTCTCGCTCTATTATAACGGCGTCGACATCTCGCGCTCGCGCGGCTCGTACCAGGCGATCTACGATCTCGAGCGGGTCGAGGTGATCAAGGGGCCGCAGGCGACGCTGTTCGGCACCGCATCGACGATCGGCGCGATCAGCCTGATCTCCGCCCGCCCGCGCGCCGGCTTCTCGGGCGAACTCAGCGCCAGCTACGGCAATTTCGATGCCTGGCGCGTCGCCGGCTTCGTCAATGCCGGGTCCGACGTGCTCGCCGGCCGCATCGCGTTCGAGCTCAAGAAGCGCGACGGCTATGTCGAGAATCTCGCTCCGAACCAGGACGATCTTTATGCGCAGGACCAGCTCGGCGTGCGCGGTTCGCTGCGCTTCGAGCCCAGCGACGCCTTCCGCGCCGACCTCATCCTCACCTATGACCAGCAGCGCAACAGCGGCACCCCGTTCATCTCGCGCGCGCTCCCGACGGAGAATGGCCCCGGCAATCCGTTCGGCAGCGCGCATCTCGGCGGCTCGCCCGTCTCGGCGCAGGTGCTGGGCAAGGACAAGCTCGGGCTCGACCGCGAGGTCTATGACGCCAATCTGACGCTCAGCTACGACTTCGCCGACGATTGGACGCTGACTCTGGTTAACGGCTATCGCGAATTCGACAGCCTCGAAGTGTTCGACGCCGACGGCTCGGCCGCCTGGTATCTCGAGTTCGCCGAATATGCCAAGGGCTGGCAGGCGAGCCAGGAAACCCGCTTCGCCTATACCGGCAGCCGCTTCCGCGGATCGTTCGGCTTCAATGTGTTTGTCGAGGACAGCTTCCAGAACGTCCCCTTCTCGTCGGAAGAGGGCATCTTCCTCCAGTGCGCGGCGAACATCATCCCGGGGCTCGGCTGCATCAATGCCGCCGGGGTCGTGACCGCGGCACAGGCGACCTCGATCGCCACCGGCGGGCTGCTCACCACCGTGCCCTACAGCTCGGTGTTCGAGAATCAGGGGCGGAACGAGAGCTATTCGATGTTCTTCGACGGCACCCTTCTGCCGACCGACCGGATCGAATTCACCGCAGGCGTCCGCTTCCTGATCGAATCGCGCGAATCGGGCTATTTCGCGCGCGTGCCGCGCTCGGTGCTGAGCGGCGGGGCGTCGCTGATCCCGGGCCAGGTCGATACCGGCGGCCAGACCTTCCGCGCCGAGGGCAATTTCGCCGCGGTGCTGCCGCGCTTCAACGCGCTGTTCCGCGCGACCGACGCGATCAACCTCTACGCCACCGTATCGAAGGGGCGCCGCTCGCCGGTGGTCCAGCTTTCGGCGCGATCGACCCCGGCGGGTCCGGCCCCCAACCTCAACCGTGTCGCTGAGGAAAAGGTGTGGAACTACGAAGCCGGGCTCAAGGGCCGCGTCGGCCCGCTCTCGGGCACGCTCGGCGTCTATTACCAGAAGTATGACGGCTTTCAGGTGAGCGTGATCCAGCCCGACGGCACCACCCGCACCGAAAGCGCGGGCAAGGCGAGCAACTTCGGCGTCGAGGCGGAACTCGGCCTGCGGGCCACGCCGTGGCTCAACCTGTTCGCCAACGGCGCCTATATCGACGCGAAGATCGCGGAGGGGAATTCGGTGACCCCCGCCTATTCGGGCGCGCGCTTCCGCCTTCAGCCGGAGGTGCAGGCGGCGGCCGGCTTCACCATCGACGCGCGGATCGGCGGCATGCGCGTCTTCGCGACGCCCACCGTCACCTATCGCTCGCAGATCTTCTTCGAGATCCCGAACAGCGCCGCGATCAGCCAGCCGGGCGTCACCCTGTTCAACGCACGCGCGGGCGTTGCCTTTGCCGACGATCGCTTCGAACTCGCGCTGTTCGGGCGCAACCTGTCGGACGAGGACTATCTGCTCGATGCCGGCAATACCGGCGGCGCATTCGGCATCCCGACCTATATCCCGGCCGAACCCCGCTTCTACGGCATCGAACTCACCGGCCGATTCTGATCCCGGTGACGGCTACGCGCATCTGCATCCGGTTCTCCGGGCGCAGATGCGCGATATCCTGCATGTCGTCCGGCCAGAAAGCTGTGGACGAATGTCGGGCGAAAAAAAACTGTTGTTCGCGCAGCGTTCTCTTGCATTCCAAAAAGGCGAGGAAGGTCCGCGCGTCGCGTGCTGTCGGACAAGGTTACTGCGCCATGAACCGAGTCATATGAGCGACGAGTTGAGTCTCTTAACTGTCATTTACGCTCTTGCCTCCCGGGCCGGTTTGGCACAATCTCTAGTGGTCACTTAGGGGGACAAGCCCAAGCACTGGTGGAATGCCACTCGCGATGCTATATCGCGGGGTGTCGTTTCGTCACCTTGGAACGGGCGGATGGACACTTTTTGTTCTCACGTCCGATCGCGCGCGATGCTAGGATTGCGCATGCCCCCGAGTCGTATGTGAAGTTATACAGGGGGCTACCGAGATGGACTTCAGGGAAAGCCAGGAATCAAGCGTGAGTGAAACCGTGACCGACACCGCAGAAGCGATCGCAGAGACCGGGCCCGCCGCCGACAAGGGGGTAAAGGCGAAGAAGCGTCTCGACACCAAGACGGTCGCGCCGCGCATCTACCCGGTCGAGGTCGATCATTCGCGCGACGCGCTGCTGACCGAATTCGGCAAGGAGACGCTCAAGGACCGCTATCTGCTGCCCGGCGAGAATTTCCAGGACCTGTTCGTCCGCGTCGCCTCGGCCTATGCCGACGATGCCGCGCACGCCCAGCGCATCTACGACTATGTGTCGAAGCTGTGGTTCATGCCCGCCACCCCCGTGCTGTCGAACGGCGGCACCGGCCGCGGCCTGCCGATCAGCTGCTTCCTCAACTCGGTGCCCGACAGCCTCAACGGCATCGTCGACACCTGGAACGAGAATGTCTGGCTCGCCTCGCGCGGCGGCGGCATCGGCACCTATTGGGGCAATGTCCGCGGCATCGGCGAACCGGTCGGCCTCAACGGCAAGACCAGCGGCATCATTCCGTTCGTCCGCGTGATGGATTCGCTGACGCTCGCGATTTCGCAGGGGTCGCTGCGCCGCGGCTCGGCCGCCTGCTATCTCGACATCTCGCACCCGGAGATCGAGGAGTTCCTCGAGATCCGCAAGCCCTCGGGCGACTTCAACCGCAAGGCGCTCAACCTCCACCACGGCGTGCTCATCCCCGACGCGTTCATGGAAGCGGTGCGCGAGGGCGCCGAATGGGAGCTCAAGTCGCCCAAGGACGGTAGCGTCCGCGGCTCGGTCAACGCCCGCGCGCTGTTCCAGAAGCTGGTCGAGACCCGGCTCGCGACCGGCGAGCCCTATATCGTGTTCGCCGATCACGTGAACAACAACATGCCCAAGCATCACCGCGACCTGGGCCTCAAGGTCTCGACCTCGAACTTGTGCAGCGAGATCACGCTGCCGACCGGCAAGGACCATCTCGGCAACGATCGCACCGCGGTGTGCTGCCTGTCCTCGCTCAACCTCGAAACCTGGGACCAGTGGAAGAACGAGAAGGGCTTTATCGAGGACGTGATGCGCTTCCTCGACAATGTCCTGCAGGACTATATCGACCGCGCCGAGCCGGGCATGGAAAAGGCCGCCTATTCCGCCGCGCGCGAACGCAGCGTCGGCCTCGGCGTGATGGGCTTCCACAGCTTCCTGCAGGCGCGCGGCCTCCCGTTCGAAGGGGCGATGGCCAAGACCTGGAACAACAAGATCTTCAAGCACATCAACGCGCAGGTGAACGAGGCGTCGATGCAGCTTGCGGTCGAGCGCGGCCCGTGCCCCGACGCCGCCGACATGGGCGTGATGGAGCGCTTCAGCTGCAAGATGGCGATCGCGCCGACCGCGTCGATCAGCATCATCTGCGGCGGCACCAGTGCGTGCATCGAGCCGATCCCGGCCAACATCTACACGCACAAGACGCTGTCGGGCAGCTTCTCGGTCAAGAACCCGTATCTCGAGAAGATCCTGATCGAAAAGTCGAAGAACTCAGACAATGTCTGGAACTCGATCCTCGAACGCGGCGGCAGCGTCCAGCATCTCGATTTCCTCAGCCCTGAGGAAAAGGACGTGTTCAAGACGTCGTTCGAGATCGACCAGCGCTGGCTGCTCGAACTCGCCGGCGACCGCGCGCCCTATATCGACCAGGCGCAGTCGCTGAACCTGTTCATCCCGGCCGATGTCGAGAAGTGGGACCTCTTGATGCTCCACTTCCGCGCATGGGAGCTCGGCATCAAGTCGCTCTATTATCTGCGCTCGAAGTCGGTGCAGCGCGCCGGGTTCGCCGGCGGGGTCGAGGCCGACAACACGATCGACGCGCCGAAGTTCGATCTGGGCGAGAGCACCGATTACGACGAATGCCTGGCGTGTCAGTGAGCTAGTTTCCCTCTCCCGCTGGGAGAGGAAGGGAGCCGCGCAGCGGCGCGGCCGGAGCGTCCGTCGCCGGACGACAGTGGAAGAGGGCCGTTGGGTGATTGATCTAGTATTTCGGAGCACGCGGGAGGAGCAGCTGATACTTGGCGCGCTCCTGCTCGTGGCCGGATTGCTGATCATGCCAGCGGCCGCCGGCTTGCTTCTGAAGGCCGTGGTCGGCCTCAATATCGCGGTGCTGGGCGAGCTTTCGGACTGGCAGGTTCAGGTCTCGAACTGGGTCGGTGCTTTGTTCGCGGTCGTTAGCGTTGTCGTGGCCATCCGTGGCGCCATCTTCCTCTCAACGGCCGCCGCCGCGACCGCCGGGCTGGTGAGGGCGCCGTGGCAATGACGACCCTCACCCTTCCGCCGCTGCGCGGCTCCCTCCCTCTCCCAATGGGAGAGGGAAAAAGCTCACTCTTCCTCTTCGAACGTCACCGCGACGTCGGCATTGGCGGACAGGCGCACCTTGTCACCCTCGACCTCGGCGATCAGGCCGGTCGAGATATAGTGGTGATGCCCCGAATGGCTGCCCTCGGCGCCCTCGATCTGTGCGCCGCTGTCCTTCTTGGTCAGCTTGATGCGATCGCCCTCGATGCCGTCGACGGTGCCGACATGGACGCCGTCGGCGCCGATCACTTCCATATGCTCGCGGATGTTGCTGGTATCGACCATGTTCAGTCTCCTTCTGGGGGTTTGCCGGCACAACGCCCCCGCGATGCTTTCGATGCAGGAGAATATGCATGAAGCTGCGTTCGATCCTCGCCGTCCTCCCGCTCGCCCTGCTCGCCGCCTGCGCGGAGCAGGTCGGCACCGCGGTCGAGCCGACCGCGCCCGGCTTCCTGTTCGGCCTGTGGCACGGCTTCATCTTCCCGGTCGCCTGGGTGATGTCGTTGTTCGTGCCCGACATCGCGGTCTATGCCGTGCCCAACAATGGCGGCTGGTATGATTTCGGCTATTTCCTCGGCATCTGCGTGTTCGGCGTCGGCGCGCATCGCGGCAAGAAGGTGATCGTCAAGGAACGCGTCATCGTGCGCGACCGCGGCGGCCGCACCCGCGACGAGACGATCATCGACCAGTGACCCGCGCGCTCGCCATCCAGGCCGGGATCGGCATCGCGTCGGGCGCAGCGGGCCTTGCCCTGCTGGCCCGCCGCGCGGTCACGGCCGAGGGGCGCTACGCGCTGCGCATCGCCGGCACGATGCTGGTCGCGCTCTCCCTCTTCCTCACCGGCTTCGCGCTGGTCGCCAGCATGGTGGGTGGGGCATGACAGACGGACGCATCTTTCTCGCCCTGTCTGGCCTGATGTGCCTCGGCGTATTTCTCAACGGGGTTCGCTTCGCACGAATGACGCGCAATCCGTGGGCCGGAATGAAGCTGTTCGGTCAGGATGTTCAAGGCTCCGACCTTTCGGTTGAGCGCGTTCGCCTGCTCGGCTGGCTTCAGGCCATCGCTGCCCCGCTCATTTTCGTTTTCTTCGCTGCTCTCGCGTTCGGCCTGCTCGGCCCGGTCGAGGGTATCGAAACCATCCAACTCTAATTCACGTCCAAGGACCAGATCCATGCCTCTTCTCGAAGCCCGCAAGACCTACAAGCCGTTCGAATACCCCTGGGCGTTCGACTTCTGGAAGCGTCAGCAGCAGATCCACTGGCTCCCCGAAGAGGTGCCGCTGGGCGAGGATTGCCGCGACTGGGCGCAAAAGCTCACCGATCACGAGCGCAACCTGCTGACGCAGATCTTCCGCTTCTTCACCCAGGCGGACGTCGAGGTGCAGGATTGCTACCACGAGAAATATGGCCGCGTGTTCAAGCCGACCGAGATCAAGATGATGCTCGCCGCCTTCTCGAACATGGAGACGGTGCACATCGCCGCCTACAGCCACCTGCTCGACACGATCGGCATGCCCGAGAGCGAGTACGGCATGTTCCTCGAATATGCCGAGATGAAGGACAAGCACGACTATCTCCAGCGCTTCGGCGTGGAGAATGACGAGGATATCGCCAAGACGCTGGCGATGTTCGGCGGCTTTACCGAGGGGCTTCAGCTGTTCGCGTCGTTCGCGATGCTGATGAACTTCCCGCGCTTCAACAAGATGAAGGGCATGGGCCAGATCGTGTCGTGGAGCGTCCGCGACGAAAGCCTGCACTGCGAAGGCATCACCCGCCTGTTCCACGCCTTCACCAAGGAGCGCGACTGCCTGACCAAGGCGGTGAAGGACGATATCATGGACGTCTGCCAGACGACCGTACGGCTCGAGGACGCGTTCATCGATCTCGCCTTCGAACAGGGCCCGGTCCCCGGCATGACGCCCAAGGAGATCAAGAAGTATATCCGCTACATTGCCGACTGGCGCCTGAACCAGCTGGGGCTGAAGCCGATCTACATGATCGACGAACACCCGCTCCCCTGGCTCACCCCGCTGCTCAACGGCGTCGAGCACGCCAACTTCTTCGAAACCCGCGCGACCGAATATTCGAAGGGCGCGACGCGCGGCAACTGGAACGAGGTGTGGGACAGCTTCGACAAGCGCCAGAAGGCGAAGGCAGTCCCGGCGGCGAACGAGGATGCCGCCGAGGGCGGGTTGTTCGATGGGACGGTTGCGGCGGAGTAGGGGTAACCCTTGAAGCATGCGCTAACCCGCATTGGACTCGGGCTTGCGGCAATGGGCGCGGGTGCGGTGCTTTTCTGGCGGGACCCCGTTCCTCCCTTAGACCCCGAAAAAGCGTTGGCATTTGCCTCTGCGCTCGCCGCGTGGGGTTTCGCAGAATTCTTTATTGAACGCGCTCCACATGCGCAGAGTAGGACAGATGGCGAGCGCCTCGATCAGCACGACGAGGCGCTTGGAAAGCGTCTAATCGCCATCGCCAGCGACGATTTCGTCCGATTTTTAAGGACGCACGATTTTGGTGGGTCGTTTTTTGAGCGGGACATCAAACCCTTGTATGATCTTGACGATCTATTCTCGAAGATTAGCTCTGAATTCAACGCGGACGATCTCGGCGAGAATTTGAACGACGTTAAGTTGGCCGCTCGCGAACTGTCTCGGATGGTCGCATATGGAGCCGCTCCAAAAAATGCAAAGGCGAGCCTTTTTTCAATGGTGCCTGATTTCGAGGCAGATGGGTTTTGGAGCGACGCAACAGAGTCGAAGATACAAGCCGCCAATGAAAAGGCCGACGATTTGGCTAATAAGCTCGGCGCGCTCTTCGGTGAATTGCGAAGACGCGGCTTGATATTGGGCGATAAAGCATAAGCTGTCACCCCGGCCTTGTGCCGGGGTCCACCCATCCCCACGCCCCTACCGCTAGCGGCTCGCTACCCGCGATTTCATCCGCAACAGACCCGACCAGTCGCTGACAAGCACAGCCAGGCACCCAATCCTCGCCCAAACCGCGCGGTTTCCACCACCCGCCCGGTGGACCCCCGAACAAGTCCGGGGTGACGAGAAGCGTAAGGGCCGGCGTTCCAGCGCAATCCTCGCCAGCCGGATGGTCAACCCTCAGCCTTTATCCAGCGGCGGCAACCCGAGCCCCACTGCCAGATCGTCCCAGCGCGGATTATCCCGCTCGATCAGGTTCATCTTCCACGCGCGCCGGTATCGCTTGACCTGCTTCTCGCGCGCGATCGCGGACTCCATCGTCCCGCCGACCTCGTACCAGACCAGCCGCGTCACGCCGTAGCGTTTGGTGAACCCGTCGAACGTCCCCGCGCGATGCTGGACGATCCGGCCGGGCAGGTCGGACGTCACCCCAACATACAGCGTGCCATTATACCCGCTGGCGAGGATGTAGACGCAGGGGGTTTTCTCGAACATCGCGGGGAGGGGTGCCGCACTGCGGACCGGGTCACAAGTCCAGGGGCGATCAACCCCAGCCGGAATGGATGCGCTCCCCACACCCCCATCGTCACCCCGGCCTCGTGCCGGGGTCCACTCCTCCGCGCGCCCCAACGGACCGAGGCTCTCGCGCCTCGCGCTTCTCCAGCGGCGGCACACACCCAGACCCACGGCTGGCCTATCCAGCCGCGCCGTCCGCGCCTCCCTCCCAGTGGACCCCGGCACAAGGCCGGGGTGACGATGGGGAGGGGACGCACCGAAAACCCCTTTCCTACACGAACCAAATAGGTCAACTGAATCGACTCCGATCAACCGGAGTCGATCCGATGCCTGACCAACTCACCCCCGCCGCGCAAACGCGCAGCCACTGGACCCCCGCCAAGCAACGCACCTTCCTCACCGCGCTCGTCGAGACCGGCAGCATCGCCCGCGCCGCCCGCGCCGCAGGGATGTCGCGCTCCAGCGCGCATGCGCTGCGCAACCGACTTGCCGGCACCCCGTTCGACCATCACTGGGCCCACGCGCTCAAGCTCCACGCCGCGCGTCTCGCCGATCCCTTCGTCCCCGATCCGCTCGCCCCGCGCGGCTCCGCCAAAACCGGTCGCGCGCCCGTCGTGCCACAGTCCCGGCAATGACGCGCTCGGGTCGCCTCCCGGCCCAAACCCGGTGTCAGCCGGTCGCCTCGCCGTCGCGCCCCTGTCGTACCCAGCCGCGATTGTGTCGCGTCGGAGTCGCGCAGGTGTCGCATCGGTGTCGCGCCACGGGTGTCATCCCGTCGCCAACCCGTCCGCTCGCGGTCGCGAACCCGTCGCCTTGCCCCGCAACCCCCGCTTTTTCGTCAGCATCGTCGGACACCCCGCGTCCACCCCGTCTGGACACGGCGCAGCCGCTCGGCCACGGTCCCCAAAACCTCAGGGACAGCCCATGCTTCGCAACCAGACCGCCCGCCTCCTCACCCTCGCCGCGCCGCTGCTGGTCGCCGCCACCGCACAGGCCGGGCAGGCGCGCGACCCCGGCCCCGATGCGCCGGTCTCCTACGATCTCAGCTTCGACAATGCCGCGCATCGCGAGGCGCGGATCGCGGTCACCTATCGCGATCTCAAGCCCGGCGCGGTCGAATTCCGCATGGCCCGCTCATCGCCCGGCCGCTACGCGCTCCATGAATTCGCCAAGAACGTCTATTCGGTCTCGGCAAAGGACGGTGCCGGCCGCGACCTGCCGATCGATCGCACCGATCCGTACAGCTGGCGCGTCGCCCGGCACGACGGCACCGTCACCTTCTCCTACACCCTGTATGGCGACCGCGGCGACGGCACCTACAGCCAGATCGACCAGACCCACGCGCATCTCAACATGCCCGCGACGCTCGTCTGGGCGGCGGGCTATGACGACCGCCCGATCCGCGTCACCTTCCGCCCCGCCGACCCCAGCTGGAAGGTCGCGACCCAGCTGCCCCCGGTCGCGGGCAGCACCACCAGCTTCTGGGCACCGCACCTCCAATATCTGCTCGACAGCCCCACCGAGCTGTCCGACTTCCAGCTGCGCGAATGGACCGTCGGCACCGGCGACACCGCCCAGACGATCCGCCTCGCCGTGCACAGCCAGGACAGCGCCGAAACCGTCGACCGGTTCGCGCAAAAGGCAAAGGCCGTGGTCGCCGAGCAGATCCGGCTGTGGGGCGGGGCGCCGCGCTACGATTTCGGCACCTACACCTTCATCGCCGACTACATGCCGCAGATCAGCGGCGACGGCATGGAGCATCGCAACTCGACGATCATCAGCCAGCCGCGCTCGCTCGCCGACGGCAAGTTCGCCCAGCTCGGCACGCTCAGCCACGAATTCATCCACAGCTGGAATGTCGAGCGGCTGCGCCCGGCCGAGCTCGAGCCGTTCGACTTCACTAAGGCTGATCCCACGCCGTCCTTGTGGTTCGCCGAAGGCTTCACCCAATATTACGGCCCGCTGTCGATCCTGCGGGCCGGGGAGGCCACGCTGGACACCACGCTTGCCGGGCTCGCCGGCACGCTCGACTATGTCGTCAACGGCCCCGGCCGACGCTATGGCTCGCCGCAGGAGATGAGCCTGCGCGCGCCCTTCGTCGATGCCGCGACCTCGATCGACCCGGTGAACGAACGCATCTTCACGTCCTACTATCCCTATGGCGCAGTGATCGCCCTCGCGCTCGACCTCACCCTGCGCCAGCGTTTCGGCACCGATCTCGACGCCTATATGCGGCATATGTGGAAGCGGAACGGCGCGGCGCAGCGCGACTATGCCCCGGTCAAACCCTATACCACCGCCGATCTGCAGGCCGGCCTCGCCGAACTGACCCGCGACCCCGCCTTCGCGAAGCAGTTCTTCGACTCCTATATTCGCAGCGGCAACCTGCCCGATTTCGCGCCGCTGCTGGCCCAGGCCGGGCTGGTGCTGCGTCCGGCTGACGCTAACAAGGCGTGGATCGGCGCGACCAACGTCACCGGCGGCGGCGAGGACCCGGTGACGCTCGCCGAAATCCCGGTGCCGGGCAGCCCGCTCTACCGCGCCGGGCTCGACCGGGGCGATACGATCGTCGCGGTGGACGGACAGCGCATCGCCAGCACCGCCGACTGGCGCGCTGCGCTCGCCGCGATGAAGCCGGGGGTCGCCGTGACGCTGGCCTACGCCAATCGCGCCGGTGCCAGCACCACCGACATCACCCCGCTCGCCGACCCAAAATTCGCGATCGTCCCGCTCGAGAAAGCAGGGGGCAAGCCCGACGCCCGCCAACGCGCCTTCCGCCGCGCCTGGCTGGGGACGGAGTAGGGGAGGAGCGCGCTAGAATCCGCCGAACGTCAGCGCCGTCGGCTCGGCATAGGTGGGGATAAAGGCCGCCGACATGGCGTGGTCGGGCTCCGCTGCCGCTTCCGCGCTCGAATAGCCGAAATCGCTCGCCCGCAGCGTCGACATCTGGACACCTAGCAAAGCGATGAAGTCGCCATTGCCCAGGTTGATGACGGTGTCGTTCCCCTGCTGCGTCATCGCTGCCTGGATCGCGGCGTAGGACGCGAAGACGCTGGAGTAGAACTGGATGCGATCGATGCCTGCCTCGAAGTCCGCGATATAGTCGCGCTGCCCCGCGCCGCCGGTGACGATGTAGCTGTCGGCACCGGATCCGCCATAATAGAGGTCGCTGCCGGTCTCTCCGCCCTCGAGGAAGAAGACGTCGTTGCCGGCCTCGCCATACAGGGCGTCCGACCCGCTGCCGTCGCGGATCGTGTCGTTGCCATTACCGCCGATCAGCACGTCGTCGCCCGCTCCGCCGGACAGCTCGTCATTGCCGTCCATGCCGTAGAGCCAGTTGGTACCGCTATTGCCGGAGATCACATTGTCGAGTTCGTTGCCGACCCCCAGGATCGTGGTTCCCTGCAGGAACAGGCGCTCGACATTGGCGTAGAGATAATAGCCGCCGCCGGAGATGTTGGCATAGACGGTGTCGGTGCCGCCGCCCGCCGCCTCGTAGATGACGTCGGCATGGGTATCGACATAGTAGAAGTCGTTGCCCGCGCCGCCGTTGAGGATGTCATAGTCGCCCAGCCCCGAATCCGCGCGCAGCGTGTCGTTGCCGTCGCCGCCGGTCATGATGTCGGTGGCGAAATCGCTGCCGCCCCAGATCACGTCATTGCCGGCTTCGCCGTGCAGTGAATCGGCGCCGTTCTCGCCATAGATATAGTCGTCGCCATCCCCGCCAGCGACGAAGTCGATCCCGTCTCCAGCGTAGAGCGTGTCGGTCCCGGCCTCGCCATAGAGGATGTCGTTGCCTCCATAGCCGTTGATCAGATCGTCGCCCGCTCCGCCCAGCAGCGTCTCTGCCGTCGCCACGTTCTGATCGCCCCGAATGCTGTTGTTGAGCGCGTTGCCGACCCCGAAGGTCGCACCGCCGCCAAGCGACAGATTTTCGATATTGGCGTAGAGATAATAGCCGTTGCCAGAAATGACGGCATAGACGGTGTCGGTTCCGCCTCCGGCGTCCTCGAACACCAGGTCGGCGATGTTGTCGACCTCGAAATAATCGTTGCCCGCGCCACCATAGAGCGCGTCCGCCTCATGCTCGCTCGACGTGCCGTAGAGCGAATCGTCACCCGTTCCGCCGATCAACGTGTCGATGCCAAGCCCGCCGCGCAGCGAGTCGTTACCATCCTCGCCGAACAGGATGTCGGTGAAGTCGGTTCCTTCCACGCCGTCATTGCCTGCCCCGGCCAGGACGGTGGCGCCACGGGTCGGCGAAGGGCTGATCCGGCCATCGGTGATGATATAGTTGTCGGAAGCGTTGCCAACGATCGTGACATGGCCGGCAGATCCCAGGATTCCCGTCAACGTCTCGATATTCGCAGGCATATAGAAGACGGTGCCGCTTCCCGGCGACTCGCGATACATCAGGTAGATATGGTCGCGTCCCTCGCCGGCATTCTCGAAGATGTAATTCTGGTCGGAAAAGCGGGCATAGTAGATGTCGTCGCCGGTTCCGCCGAACATATAGGTCGTGCGCAATCCGGATGCCGGACCGAAGCTGCCCGCGGTGTTTTCACCCACCAGGATGTCGCTCCCCGCTCCACCGTACAAGTAACTGGTCGTGCGATGGTTGGCAGGCAGCTCCGGCCCCACATTCCAGTTCGCCGGAAACCCGGCCTGCTCCGCGAGGCGCGCGTAGAAGCCCGCCCAATCGTAATCGAGCGCGAGTTCGTCCGAAGCGTCGAGCGTGTCGTTCCCGTCGCCGCCGTACAGGATGTCGTTGCCGAGGAAACCGACAAGGTTGTCGTCGCCAGCCTCGCCATACAGGATGTCGTCGCCGGTCCAGCCATTGATGCTGTCGTTGCCGCCGCCGCCGCGTACGGTGTCGGCGCCCGGCCCGGTGATGTATCGGTCGTCATTCGGCGTGCCGGTGATGGCATCCGCGCCGGGGGTCCCGAGCTGGAGCGGCTCTGCCGCGACGAGCATTGCGGCGCTATCGCCGATGCCTCGCGTCAAGCTGAGTCGCGTTTCGCTCTCAAGATCGCGACCAAAACCGTACCAACCCGGCATCAGATCAACCCCCCGCTACTTCCCTCCGCCGCTGGTGAATGCATTTGTGGACTGAAATCAAGGTACAATAGCAGCCTGTTGAGTCCTGGTCCCTCGTTGCCGATCGGACACGGTCGTGCAGCTTTTACGTCGGCTGACCGATTTCCGCTGTCCTGCCCGCTCCGGCTCTGCCATCCTCCCGCCACGACATGCGAAACGGAACCTCCGCGCTGCACACCGGTTCGGCCCATCATGGCCCGCTGTCGCCCCTGCACGCGCTTGAGCATCGGCGGAGCCGCGATGCGCGTGAGAGTGACATTCCAGCCAGCGAAAGGATTGCATGAGCCGCAAGCCCGTCCCCGCGCAACAGGGCCAGCGCGCCCGGGTCGAGGTCAATTTCGACCGGCCCCAGCTGTTGCCGCAACTGTTCGGCGAATATGACAGCAACATCCTGGCGCTGGAGGAGCGCCTCGGCGTCTATATCCATGCCCGCGGCCAGCGCGTGGTGATCGAGGGGAGCACCGAAGCGGTCGCCCATGCCCGCGAAGTGCTGGTCGAGCTGCACAGCCGCGTGATCCGCGGCGAGCCGATCGACACCGGGCTGATCGATGCGGTGATCGCCATGTCCACCGAACCGATGCTGACCGGCATCGTCCGCGCGGAGAATGACGACAGCGGCGGCGGCGCACCGCCGATCATGATCCGCACGCGCAACAAGACGATCGTCCCGCGCTCGCTGACCCAGACCGCCTATATGCGCGCGCTGGTGTCGAACGACATCATCTTCGCGCTCGGCCCGGCGGGCACCGGCAAGACCTATCTCGCCGTCGCGCAGGCGGTGGCCCAGCTCATCACCGGATCGGTCAAGCGCCTGATCCTCTCGCGCCCCGCGGTCGAGGCGGGCGAGCGGCTCGGTTTCCTGCCCGGCGACATGAAGGACAAGGTCGATCCCTATCTGCGTCCGCTCTACGACGCGCTGTACGATTGCCTGCCCGCCGAACAGGTCGAGCGCCGCATCGCCAGCGGTGAGATCGAGATCGCCCCGATCGCCTTCATGCGCGGTCGCACGCTTGCCGACGCGTTCGTCATCCTCGACGAGGCGCAGAACACCACGCCGATGCAGATGAAGATGTTCCTGACGCGCTTCGGCCAGAACAGCCGCATGGTGGTGTGCGGCGACCCCAAGCAGACCGACCTGCCCGGTGGCCCGTCGGCGAGCGGGCTCAACGATGCGGTCAACAAGCTCGAGGGGATCGAGGGGCTGGCGATGATCCGCTTCGGCATCGGCGATGTCGTGCGCCATCCGATCGTCGGCCGGATCGTCGATGCCTATGAGGGCGGCGATGCTTGACGTCGCCGTCCAGGCCGAACCCGGCTGGCCCGACCTCGACTGGGACGCACTGGCGCTGAAAGGGGCGACGGCGGCGGTCGCGCAGACCCCGTTCGGGGAGCTCGTCCGCGCCGATGCGGTGATCGAGATCGCGGTGCGCCTGACCGACGATGCCGAGGTGCATCAGCTCAACGCGCAATACCGCAAGAAGGACAAGCCGACCAACGTCCTGTCCTTCCCGATGATCGAACCCGACCTGATCGAATCGCTGACGCAGAACAGCGACGATGGCGAGGTGCTGCTGGGCGACATCATCCTCGCGTCGGGGGTTTGCGCCACCGAGGCGGAAGAAAAGGGCATTTCGGTCGAACACCATGCCACGCACCTGATTGTCCACGGGGTGCTGCATTTGCTAGGTTACGACCACCAGGGGGATTCCGAAGCCGAGGCGATGGAATCGATGGAGCGCGCTGCGCTCGCAACATTGGGGATCCCCGACCCCTATCTGATACGCGAGGATTGAGCTCCAAGATGGCGGACGGTTCCAGTAGCAACGGGAACGGCGACAGTAGCGGCGACGGGGGAATATGGCGCGGCCTGCGCGCGCTCCTGTTCGGCGACGAGCATAACGAAACGCTGCGCGAGCGCATCGAGGATGCGATCGACGCGGCGGACGGCGAAGAGCAGGGGGGCAACGGCCACATCAAGGGCGACCTGTCCCCGCTGGAGCGCAAGATGCTCCGCAACCTCCTCCATTTCGGCGAGCGCGATGCCGGCGACGTTGGCGTCCCGCGCGCCGATGTCATCGCGGTGGAGGAGGGCACCAGCTTTGCCGAACTCGTCCGGTTGTTCGCCGAGGCGGGGCATAGCCGGTTGCCGGTCTATCGCGAAAAGCTCGACCGGGTGATCGGGATGATCCACATCAAGGACGTGTTCGGCGTGCTCGCCGCCGGCGCCGGGCCGCCGTCGAAGATCACCGACCTCATGCGACAGCCGCTCTACGTCCCGCAGTCGATGGGCACGCTCGACCTGCTGGCGCAGATGCAGGCGAGCCGAACGCATCTTGCGATCGTGCTCGACGAATATTCTGGGACCGAAGGCCTGATCACGATCGAGGATCTGGTCGAGGAGATCGTCGGCGAGATCGACGACGAGCATGACGATGCGCCCGAGGCGCTATGGCACCCGCTCGAAAGCGGCGGCTGGGACGCCGATGCCCGTGCCGAGCTGGAGGATGTCGCCGCGGCGATCGACCCCAGGCTCGGAGAGGTCGAGGAGGATATCGAGACGCTCGGTGGCCTCGCCTTCGTCCTCGCCGGGCACGTTCCGGCCGCGGGGGAATGCCTCAAACATCAGAGTGGGTGGACGCTCGAAGTGCTCGAAGCCGATGCGACTCGCGTCCGTCGTCTGCGCCTTCACCCCCCCGAAGAACGCGTCGAAATCGAGGAATAGCTGTTGGCCCGCAAACTTCTGATCGCCGTCGCCCTGCTCGTCGTCATTCTCGGCGGAGCCTTCTGGTATCTCTCGCGTCCCGATGTCGCGAAGCTGGAGATGCAGGCAGTGACCGGGCGCGTCCCGACATTCGAGCAGCCGCGCTCCGAAACCTTCCCGACCGTCAACGTCGCCGAGGCGATCGGCTGGCCCCAGGGTGCCAAGCCGACCGCCGCCAAGGGGCTTTCGGTCAACGCCTATGCCACGGGACTCGATCATCCGCGCTGGCTCTACCGCCTGCCCAACGGCGACATGCTGGTCGCCGAAAGCAACTCGCCCCCGCGCGAGGGCGGCGGGATCAAGGCGTGGGTGATGAAGACGCTGATGGGCCGCGCCGGCGCAGGCGTGCCGTCGGCCAACCGCATTACGCTCCTGCGCGACGCCGATGGCGATGGCGTGGCCGAGATGCGCTCGGTGCTGCTCACCGCCGACAATGGGCTCGATTCGCCGTTCGGCATGGTGCTGCTCGGCGAGACGCTGTACGTCGCCAATCACAATGCGTTGATCCGCTTCCCGTTCAAGCCGGGCGAGACCAAGATCACCGGCAAGGGCGAGAAGGTCATCGACCTGCCCGGCAAGGGCAATCACTGGACCCGCGACGTGATCGCCAGTGCCGATGGCAAGCGGCTCTATGTCAGCGTGGGGTCATCCTCGAACATCGCCGAGAACGGGCTCGAGGCGGAAAAGAACCGCGCGACGATCCTCGAGGTCGACCCCGCGAGCAAGACCTTCCGCATCTACGCGGCCGGCCTGCGCAATCCGGTCGGCATGGCGCTCAATCCCGACACGCAGCGGCTGTGGACGGTGGTCAACGAACGCGACATGCTCGGGTCCGACACCCCGCCCGACTATCTGACCCAGGTCACCTTCGGCAGCTTCTACGGCTGGCCGTGGAATTACTGGGGCGGCTATGTCGACAAGCGCGTCCAACCCGAGCGTGAGGATCTGCGCGAATATACCGCCCGTCCGAACTATTCGGTCGGGCCGCACACCGCGCCGCTGGGCCTTACCTTCGCGACCGACATCAGGCTCGGCGACGCCTTTGCGGACGGCGCGTTCGTCGGATTGCACGGATCGTGGAATCGCGTTCCGGCGTCGGGGTACAAGGTGGTGTTCGTGC
Organism: Sphingomonas plantiphila; assembly: GCF_046000505.1. Lineage (NCBI taxonomy): Bacteria > Pseudomonadati > Pseudomonadota > Alphaproteobacteria > Sphingomonadales > Sphingomonadaceae > Sphingomonas > Sphingomonas plantiphila. Next base: position 1,307,637 of record NZ_JBELQC010000001.1, read on the forward strand.
CGTTCGGCGCGCGCGGGCTTCCACTGCCCGACTCGAAGCCGATCGACGTGCTGACCGGGTTCCTGAACGGCGAGGGGAAGGCGATGGGACGCCCGGTCGGCGTGACCGGCGACCGGACCGGCGCGCTGCTGGTTGCCGATGATGTCGGCAACACGATCTGGCGGGTCAGTGCCCCGGATGCGGCTCAGTCGACCGAATAATATCCGGCGTTGAGGTAGCGCGGCGTATCGTCCGGCGCAGTCGGCAGCGGGGCGGCGACCGCCTGCGCAGCTTCGCGCTCTGCCAGATAGTCGGGAACGCTGCCCGACGGGCCGAGCGGGAGCATGCCGGTCACGGTATAATGCCCAGCGACGGCGCCGGCACAGCTGCCCAGGCCGGCGCTGAGGAGAAGGGCGACGGCAATGGCGGGCCAGGTACGCGATCGCATGTTCAGCGCTCCATCTGCGGCATGGCGATCAATTCCGCGCGGCTTGTCATCGCCCGCAGGTCCCATCCATCGCCATTGGCGACGGCGGTAAGCCGCGTGATCGGAAGCCGAACCAGCCGATCGGGGTCGGTGTCCGCGACTTCCACGATCGCCGCAGTCACGTCGCCCGACGCATCGGTTTCGACGCGTTCGACCTCCCCGACTTCCCGCCCCACAGTATCGACCAGTTCGGCATCTTCCAGCTGCTGGCGCGTCAGGCCGAACGCGGTTCCGGGTCCAGATGCGGTCGGCAGTGCCCGCGGCGTCCCGATCGGCTGCGAAGCGCTGGCGATCCCGTTCGCCGCGATCTCGGTTCCGGGGGGTGGTTCGGGCGTGGCGTCCGAGCAGGCGGCGGCGGCAAGCGTCACCGGCAGCATCAGGCACAGTCGGGTCATCGGGCGTCTCCTCGCCCCCGACCAACCGTCGATCCCGCTACGGGTTCCTTATTCGAGCAGCTTCGGCGCCTCGCGCTGCAGCTTCTCGCGGATCTTGCCCGCAAACAATGCAAGCATCGGCGGAAGGTCGACCTCGGCATGGACGCGGTCGTCGTGCACGTCGAGCCGGCTCGCCACGCTTTGTCCCATCGCGGTGACGGTGAAGTGCAGCGTGTCGCCTTCCCAACGTTCCTGCACGGAGCCGCCGCCGGGGAACATCGAGCCGATCTTTCCCACGCCTCCGGCAAGCCGCGCACGGGCGCCTTCGCGGCCGAGCTTGTGGGGGATATCGACGATAACGGGATCTGCCATGATGCGTCCTTCGGTGTGCTGAGCCCATAATACGCACCGCGCTTGTATCTGTCACCGTCCGGCCCGATACGGTGCGCGATGTCTGCCCTGCCACGCCCCCGCCTGATCGCGCTGCTGACCGGCGCCGTGTCCGCCACCGCCTTTGCGCCGCTCGACTGGTGGGTCGCGGGGCTCGTCTGCTTCGCGATCCTGCTGCGGCTGACGCACGAGGCGCCGACGCTCAAACAGGCGTTGCTGCGCGGGTGGCTGTTCGGGCTTGGCCATTTCACCGTCGGCAACAACTGGATCCAGCACGCCTTCACCTACCAGGACAAGATGCCGGCCGAACTCGGCTATGTCGCGGTAGTCTTGCTGTCGCTCTACCTCGCCGTCTATCCGGCGCTGGCCATGGGGCTCGCCTGGCGGTTCGGGCAGGCGCGCAGACTCGATGTGCCGTTCGTGCTCGTCGCGGGTGCAGCCTGGATCGTTGCCGAATATCTGCGAGGGGTTCTGTTCACCGGCTATCCGTGGAACCCGCTGGGGGTGATCTGGCTCCCCGTATCGGGGGTGGCGCAGATCGCGAGCTGGATCGGCACCTATGCCCTGTCGGGGCTTACCGTCGTGGTTGCAGGCGCATTGCTGCTCGCCAGCCAGCGACAGTGGCGATTCCCGGTGGCGGTCGCCGTTGCGCTCGTGCTGGCATCGGTCAGCGCAATCGGGGCGGGGGTCGCGGCCCCGTCTGGACCGGGGCGCCCGATCGTCCGCGTGCTCCAGCCCAATGTCGGGCAGGAGACGGTGCTTGACGGCAGTTATGCGCAAAAGGCGCTGACCGAGCTGCTCCGCCTCTCCAACGACACCGCCACGATCCTACCCGGCGGCCCCGTGCCGCGCCTGATCGTATGGCCCGAGGGGACCGTCGATTACTGGATCGAAGATGGCTATCCCTCCGCCTGGTACGCCAAGAACGACCCGCGCACCGTCCGCGCGATGATCGCGCAGACGCTGGGGCCGAAGGATATCGCGCTGATCGGGGGCACCGGGCTGTTGTTCAAGGGCGATGACAAGCTCGACGCCGCCACCAATTCGGTGTTCGCGATCGACGCGGCCGGTACGATCCTGGGCCGCTACGACAAGGCGCATCTCGTCCCCTATGGCGAGTATCTGCCGATGCGCACGATCCTTGAGCCGCTGGGCGTATCGCGGCTGGTGTCGGGAGAGATCGACTTCGAGCCTGGTCCCGGCCCGCAGACCTTGGCGATTCCGGGCTTCGGCACGATCGGCATGCAGATCTGCTACGAGATCATCTTCTCGGGCCAGACCGTCGATCCCGCGAAGCGACCGGCGATCCTGTTCAATCCGTCCAACGACGCCTGGTTCGGCGCATGGGGCCCGCCCCAGCATCTGGCGCAGGCACGCATGCGCGCGATAGAGGAAGGGTTGCCGATCCTGCGCGCGACGCCGACCGGCATTTCCGCGATCATCGACGCGCGGGGCACGATCGTCGCGGCGGCGGGAATGGGCGAATCCAAGGCGATCGAAGCGCCGATGCCAACCGCGCTCCCGCCGACGCTATTCGCCCGGCTGGGCAATCTCGCGGCCGCCATCGTCGCGGCATTGCAGCTCGCCATCGCCATTGCCTTCCGGCGCTTCGCTCGCTAGGGCGGCGCGATATAAGGAAAGCTTTATATCTCTCCTGGCTCCAGCCGGGCATGGCAACGGCCCGGCCATTCTTTTGAGGAAAACCATGCGTTCCAGCTATCTCTTCACGTCCGAATCGGTATCCGAAGGTCATCCGGACAAGGTTTCCGACCAGATTTCCGACGCGATCGTCGATCTGTTCCTGTCGAAGGACCCCGAAGCCCGCATCGCCTGCGAGACGCTGACCACCACCCAGCTCGTCGTGCTCGCCGGTGAAATCCGCTGCAAGGGCGTGTACGAGAATGGCGAATGGGCGCCCGGCGCGAAGGAAGAGATCGAGCAGACCGTGCGCGATACGGTCAAGCGCATCGGCTATGAGCAGGACGGCTTCCACTGGCAGACGCTGCGCTTCGAGAACAATCTGCACGGCCAGTCGGCGCATATCGCGCAGGGCGTCGACGCCAGCGGCAACAAGGACGAGGGCGCGGGCGACCAGGGCATCATGTTCGGCTATGCCGCGAACGACACGCCCGACCTGATGCCGGCGACGCTCGACTACAGCCACAAGATCCTGCAGCGCATGGCGACCGACCGCCATTCGGGCGCTGCTCCGTTTCTCGAGCCCGACGCGAAGAGCCAGGTCACGCTGCGCTACGAAGGCAGCAAGGCCGTCGCCTGCACCGCGATCGTCGTCTCGACCCAGCATGCCAAGGGCTATGACCAGGGCGAGCAGGAAGCCGAGCTCAAGGCCTATGTGAAGTCGGTCGTCGCCGACGTGATCCCGGCCGAGCTGCTCAGCGACGCGACCGAGTATCACATCAACCCGACCGGCAGCTTCGAGATCGGCGGCCCCGACGGCGACGCCGGCCTGACCGGCCGCAAGATCATCGTCGACACCTATGGCGGCGCAGCCCCCCATGGCGGCGGCGCGTTCAGCGGCAAGGACCCGACCAAGGTCGACCGTTCGGCGGCGTACATCACTCGCTATCTCGCCAAGAACATCGTCGCCGCCGGCCTTGCCCAGCGCTGCACGATCCAGCTCGCATACGCGATCGGCGTCAGCAAGCCGCTGTCGCTCTATGTCGACACGCACGGCACCGGCACCGTCGGCGACGACAAGATCGAGGAAGCGATCGGCAAGATCGAGAAGCTCGGCGGCCTTACCCCGCGCGGCATCCGCACGCACCTCAAGCTCAACAAGCCGATCTATGGCCCGACCGCAGCCTATGGCCATTTCGGTCGCGAGCCCGACGGCGATTTCTTCCCGTGGGAACGCACCGACCTGGTCGAGGATCTGAAGGCCGCTCTGGCCTGATCGCGCGCACGGCGAACGTCTTGACGGGCGGCGGTCTTCCGGGACCGCCGCCCTTTTCGTGCCGGTTTGCTGCGGCTAGGCTCGGCCGATGAAGACCATTGCAGACCCTTCTCGAGCGCTGACCCGCGGTCTTCGATCCATACGCACCGAATTCCAAGTCCCGCAGGGCTTTCCCCCGGAGGCATTGACGGCAGCCGAGGCGGCGGCGCGCCGGGTGCCGGGCGATCATGCCGACTGGACCGGTCGACACTTCGTCACGCTCGACCCGGCAAGCGCCACCGATCTCGATCAGGCATTCGCGATCGAGCGGGCGGGGCGCGACCTTATCCTTCATTATGCAATCGCCGATGTCGCCTGGTTCGTCGACGAGGGCGGGCCGATCGACGCGGAGGCATGGCACCGTGGCGAGACGCTCTACCTTCCCGACGGCAAGGCTGGCCTCTACCCGCCCGTGCTGTCGGAGGGAGCGGCGAGCCTGTTGCCCGATGGTCCCCGTCCGGCCGTCGCCTTCAGCATCCGGGTCGACGCACATGGCGCGGTGCGGCTCGATGCCGCGACGCGGGTCGTGATCCGCAACCGTGCCAAGCTCGCCTATGAAACCGTGCGGGAGGCGGACCTGCCCGACGGATTCGCCGATCTCGCCGCGCGCCTGACCCGCGCCGAGGCCGAGCGCGGCGCCGCGCGCGTCGATCCGCCCGAGCAGGAGGTGAGCGCGGGACCCGATGGGCGTCTCGCGCTGGTGTTTCGCGAGCGCCATCCGAGCGAAGACCAGAACGCCGCCCTGTCGCTCGCCTGCAACATGGCGGTGGCGGACGCCTTGATCGCGCACGGCACCGGGCTGTTCCGCGTCATGGCCGAACCCGCCTCGGGTGCCGTCGACCAGCTGCGCATCGTCGCGCAGGCGCTGGAGATCGACTGGCCGGCTGCCGCCACACTCAGCCAGTTCGAACGGAGGCTGGATCCTGCCGATCCGCGTCACGCCGCACTGATGCTGGCGATCCGGCGTGCAGGCAATGGCGCGACATATCGTGCCTTCGATCCCGGCGAGACGCCGTGGCACGCCGCCGTCGCCGCGCCCTATGCCCATGCGACGGCGCCGCTCCGCCGTCTCGCCGACCGCTATGTGATCCAGGCGGCGCTCGCGGTGGCGAACGGCCTGGCGGTTCCAGCACATGTCACGGCCGCTTTCGCGCGCTTGCCCAAGGCGATGGCGCGTGCGGACGGTCGTGCGGCCCGCATCGACGCGGCGGTGATCGCCATGGCCGAGTCGGTTACGCTTGCGGGGCGCGAGGGCGAACGTTTCGCCGCAACGGTCACCGACATCGGCGAGCGCGGCGCGAGCGTCCAGCTGTGCGGGCTGCCCGTCACCGCACGAATCGAAGCGACCGGGCTGACGCCGGGCGACTCCCTCGACCTTGTCCTGGTCGAGGCCGATCCGGCCAGGCGCCACATCGCCTTCGACCGGGTGATCTAGGCCCAATTCCATTTGGCGATTCAGGGGTTTGCTGGCACGCTGTCTGCCCCAGGGAGGGGCCGCCATGCTCCGTCGTTCGATCGCCGTCACGCTGCTGTTGGTCACGCCCGCCGTCGCTCAGGACAAGCCCGGTACGATCGAGGTGGCCGAAAATATCTCGTTCCGCCACGATCACACCGGCTTCACCTTTCCGCCGGAACTGATCGGACTCAAGCGCGCGCCCGGCGCCGAACTCGTCAAACCCCAGCTCGACCTGTTCTTCAGTTATCGCGCTCCCGATCAGAGCGAGGAAGTTTCGGTCTATCTCTATCGCGTGAAGAGCGGGTCGCTGGCGCAATGGTTCGACGTGTCCCGGCTCACCGTCGAGGATCGCAATGCTTTGGGTCGCGAGACCGCGGTCGGCGAGCCGGTCGCGTTCATTCCTCCAGGCCAGTCCAACCCATCGGCGCTCAAGATCGCCTGGGCGCTGTCCGACGGGCCGTATCGCAGCACCGCGTTGGCGATGATTCCCATGGGCGAATGGCTGGTCAAGATTCGCCACACCGCCAAGTCGATCGAGGCGGCTTCGCTACAGCGACGGACTGAAGCGGCGATCGCCGCGCTCGGCTGGCCCCAGCGGATCGTCCCTGCAACCGATGCCGTGCCGGTCGCCGCATGCACCGTCCCGCTCGCGCTCAAGGGAAGTTCGAAGCCGGCGCGGACCAGCGGTGCGGGGACGCTGCTCGACGCGATGATGGCGCAGATGGAAGGGGGCGGTTCGGCCGGCAAGGAGGAGCGCCGGAACCCGGAAAAGGACGCACAGCCGCTGCAATGGTGTCGCGACGATGCGGTGAAGAGCCCGCTGCGGCTCTATCGTCCGGTCGGCACGCGCGACACCTATCTGATGGCCGCATCGGATGCCGGGCTCGCAATCTGGGTCAGGCCTGGGCTGAGCGGTCTGCTTGACAAAAAAAATGCCGCACAGACCTGGGCGGTCAGCATCGTTCGGCCCGGCGATACGATCAACTATGCCCCCCGCGACCGGCTGCCGCTGCCGAGCGAGATCGGGACGATCGTTAACGGCAACGCGACCTCCCGCGTCACCACCTGGGGCGAGGCGGCGGTGAACATCGATGCGGGTCAGCTGAAATAGCCGCCCTACGGCCGTGATGTGGAAGATTCCCGCAGCCGGTTAACCATCGCTGTCGCGTCCATCCTAAAATGGCGGGTGGAGACGTGAATGCAGACCCAGGCGCTACAGATGATCGACGAAGACCCCGACTTCCAGCTGCATATGGCATTCCAGCCGATCTGGGATGCGCGGCTTGGCGAAGTCTACGCCTATGAAGCGCTGGCACGCGGCCCGCATGGCGAGATGGCGGCCGAGGTTCTGGCGCAGGTCACGCCCGAGACCCGCTATGCCTTCGATCAGCAGTGCCGCGTCGCCGCGATCACCCAGGCGGTCCAGGCGGGCATCCTCAAGACCACCGCACGGCTCGCGATCAATTTCTTCCCCGATGTGATCAGCGATCCGTTCGCGGACAGCGAACGGACGATGCAGGTCGCCAAGGAAACCGGGTTTCCGGCGGAACGGCTGATGTTCGAGTTTGGCGAGCACGACCGGATCGATGCATGCCGCATGGCCGACACCATCGCGGCGCACCGCAAGATGCACATGCAGACGGTGTTCGACGATTTCGGATCGGGCGATGTCGGGCTGGCCCTGCTCTCGCGCTTCACCCCCGATGCGATCAAGCTCGACCCCGCCCTGATCCGCGGGCTCGCGTCGAGCTGGTCGCGACGCCTGCTGGTCGAGAAGATGATCGAGATGGCGCGCCTGCGCGCGGTGCGATTGATCGCCGAAGGGGTCGAGACCCGCGCCGACTATGAGAAGCTGCTCGCGCTCGGCGTGCGGTATTTTCAGGGCTATTTCATCGCCCATCCGCGCGTTGGCGTGCTCGAAAATCCGCGGTTGCGCCCCGCCGCCTGATCCCGCCGCCTCTTGCCGCGCCGCGCGCGCTTCGCCAAGGGCATCGCGATGAACGATCCGAGCACCATCCGTCGCCTCTATGGACGCGCCAAGGGCCACAAGCTGCGCGCGGGACAACGGGAGCTGGCCGACACGCTGCTTCCCAAGGTCTCCGTCCCGCTGGAAGGGCCGATCGACGCGGCACGCCTGTTCGGCGACGCGCGACCGCTTGAACTCGAGATCGGTTTCGGCGCGGGCGAACATCTCGCCGGGCAGGCCGCGATGCGCCCCGATCACGGCTTTATCGGGTGCGAGCCCTTCCTGAACGGCGTCGTCGGCGCGCTCGGCCATATCCGCGACGGCGGGCTGGCAAATGTCAGGCTGCACATGGGCGATGCGCTCGACGTGGTCGAACGGCTGCCCGATGCGAGCCTGGAGCGGGTCTACCTGCTGCACCCGGATCCGTGGCGGAAGGCGCGACATGCCAAGCGCCGCATGGTCAATCACGGCCCGCTCGATCTGATCGCCGCCAAGCTGAAGCCCGGCGGCGAATTCCGGCTGGGCACCGACGACCCCACTTATTGCCGCTGGTCGATGATGGTGATGAACCAGCGCCGCGACTTCGAATGGCAGGCGCGCACCGCACAGGATTTCCTCACCCGTCCGGACGATTGGCCCGAGACCCGCTACGAGCGCAAGGCCCGGCGCCAGGGGCATGAGGTGTGGTATTTTCGATATCTGCGCGTCTGATCGCAGCCGCTTGACCGCCACGGGGCAGTCGTGGCAGTGCGCTCGCTCCGGCATGGCCGCGGGTATAGCACAATGGTAGTGCAGCAGCCTTCCAAGCTGAATACGCGGGTTCGATTCCCGCTACCCGCTCCAGCCGCCCCTTCCCAAATGTACCCATAAAGTCTATAAAACCCGCGGAAAACCGAGGGTTTTTAGCCCTCTGTCGTCCGAAGAAATCTCATTTCTTCCCGCTGCATCCCTCATCCTTGGGGGCCATTCGGGGGGCCAGCGATCTTCGGGCAATTCGAGTGGCCCCCACATGGGGGCCACTCCTGGCGGAAGGACCAAAAACGATGCCGCTCACAGACGTCGCCATCAGAAACGCGAAGCCTCGAGCCAAGCCATACAAGGTCGGAGATTCTCTCGGCCTCTTCCTCTTAGTGCAGCCAACTGGCGGAAAGCTGTGGAGGCTCAAATATCGCGTCGACGGAAAAGAGAAGAAGCTCGCGATCGGCGCTTATCCTGCCGTTGGGCTGGCGGATGCACGACGCAGACGCGATGACGCTCGCGAGCTACTCGCCCTCGGAAAAGACCCATCGCGAGAGAAGCAACGGCAGAAGGTCCGGGCCAAACTGCAGGCAGAAACAACCTTCGAGGCAATTGCCGCGGAGTTCTGTGAGAAGCGCAAGCGTGATGGCCAGAAGGCGTGGGCACCCGGAACCGCAACCCGCAGCGAGTATCTTCTGTCGTTGCTCAAGGGATCGATCGGTAAGCTCCCAATCTCTGAGATCGAGCCCGCCGATGTGCTGGCCGCTGTTCGAAAAATTGAAAGCAAGGGCAAGCTGGAAAGTGCCCGGCGCACCCTGCAACTTGCGAGCGCGGTATTCCGCTACGCAGTCGCTACCGCCCGGCTTCGATCCGACCCCACCAGAGATTTGCGTGGCGCCCTCACTGCGCCAACCGTCACTCACTACGGCGCGATCCTGGATCCGGTAAGAGTAGGCGAATTGTTACGCGCCATCGACGGTTACGAAGGCCAGCCGATCACGAAGATCGCAATGCAGCTGGCTCCGCACGTCTTCGTGAGACCAGGAGAGTTGCGACACGCGGAGTGGTGCGAGTTCGATCTGAATGGCGCGTTGTGGACGATCCCCGCCAGCAAAACCAAAATGCGGAAAGACCATCTCGTCCCGCTGTCACGCCAAGCGTTGAAAATCCTGGAGGACGCTCAAGCGCTGACGGGACAGCAGGGATATGTGTTCCCCTCCATCCGCTCCAGCAAACGGCCGATGAGCGACAACACGATCAACGCAGGCTTGCGTCGTCTTGGCTACGGGACCGACGAAATGACCGCCCATGGCTTTCGCGCGATGGCCTCGACCTTGCTCAATGAAAGCGGAAAATGGCATCCCGACGCTATCGAGCGCGCATTGGCGCACGGGGACAGCGACAAGGTGCGCGCGGCCTATCATCGCGGCGCTCACTGGAAAGAGCGTGTAGCCATGGCGCAATGGTGGAGCGATCACCTTGATCAACTTCGAAAGGGAGGCGAAGTGTTTCCTATAAAATCAAGGAGAGCAATCGCTTAAGCTAAGCGCCTGCCACGCCCATGGCAGCTTCGCGCCCCAATAGCGGTCATTCAGCCGGTTCCTGAACGACCCCAAAGCCGCCGCGCTCTAGGCTGATCCCACCGCAGCTATTGGGCGGTTAGCTTTGGCGCCAATCAACCACCAGCTCAGAGGAACTCGCCACAAAGCGCTCATCGCAAAATGCGAGAGTGCGCATGTTGATCATATCAACATACGCTTGATCGGCGTTCGCCCTGCCAGTGCGCTTCGTGCGGTCGAACAATGCGCAGAGGCGCGGTGTCAGTGGCATGGTTACCTCTATGCCGGGAGAACCAAGGCCAAAGCGACCTTGTTCTTCGAGCGGCCGGTTTGCATTATACCACACGACCGGATTGTCAGACGTAATGAACCCGATTCCTTCAGGCGCCTCGACGATTGTAAGATTGAGCTGCTCGAGCGTCTCCGCCTCAATCCGGATGTGGCGTAAAAGCCATTTGCCGAAGGGTTCGATCGCCGCGGCGCGTGCCTCATCAAGCGTCATCGATCGCCGTCTGTCGCGAGCGCCAATTGATGAGATCGCAGCCATTCGAGCTCTCTCCTCGGGGGTCGCGCGACGAAGCGCTTGTTCCATTTCGTTGCCGACTGCGACCACTCTGTCCTTGAAAGCTTGCCAATGATCTCGCGCGCGCGGCGATCGAATCGTTGCAGTATAAAGTGCGATGGCCGCTCGATGGCCATCATCGAGGTCGCATCCCCGACTTAAATCTCTTATCTTTTTGAGAAAAACGTCCTCGATCCTGTTGAGGATGCGTTCGGTTGCCAAGTCGCGCTGGCCGTTGGATTCAATCGTATAAAGGTCTTCGGCCGAAAATATTCGGCTCGGTGGTCGCCAGCAGTCATAGGTGCCGTCGCTCTTGTACGTGTGAACGACCTTGTTCGGATGGTTGGGATCACACCACGCTTTTAGATAAGACCGCGGTATCCAATGCTGGTTGACATGCGTTATCATGGAACGTCGTTTGTCGTTTGACATCTTGCGCTCTCGGTTACCTCCAGCGACCTAGCGGCTGCCGAGTGAAGCGAAAAGCACCTTTGCGAACCGGAGCAGGGCGGCGTGGCCGACGAGGAATTGGTGACAAGAGTCAAAATCCCGGACGCGCCGTCACACGCCCGCTTACTGAACTCGCGCGGAAGTGATCTGCGGCAGAAGCGCCGCACCGCCCGCAAGAGCAGATCTTTCAGAATCGCTGTTCGTCGCCCAGATGACGGCAAAAGGACCGACTATGTACTTGTTGTATTGCGACGAGACGAACATGGAAGAGAGGTCTGGTGACTTCCTCCTCTATGCAGGCATATCGATTCCCCCTGACACGGCTCAGCGCCTGTCGGAGGACATCGAACGTGCACGCAAGCGCCTCAAGGTCGCCCCTGACTTCCACCTCAAGTTCAATCCCGGGCCGCCCAATCTAAGCCATTCCGAATTCATCGCACTCAAGGAGGAGATAATTGGCAAGGCAGAGGAGCACGGCGTCCGGTTATTCGCCTACGTCGTCCTTCACGACATAGCGAAGAACAAGGGTGCCGACGAGGCGCGCCGCAACGGCATTAACACGGTGCTGTACCATTTCGATTGCTACCTGAACCGAAAGAAAAATCAGGGCATCGTTATGCTCGATCGCTTCAACGACAAGGGTAACAAGATCGACGGACACACACGGGAAAAGTTTTCCATCGGCCTGCTTGGCCTCCCCTATTCGAAGGAGAAGCGGCTCGGAAACATTCTGGGGGTACACTATTCAACAATCGGCCAGTCGCAGTTTTGCAGCTTGGTGGACATTGTAGTCGGTTCGCTGCGATTTGCGATCAATGCGCATTGCCGAAATCAGGCCGACCACCACGCAACGGCGGGCGCGCTGCTCGAACTGCTCAGCCCCCTGTTCTTCCGCGAGGAGCAAGGCTGGGCTGCATCAGACAAGGTATCAGAGTTGGGCTTCTCGTTCAGCCCGAAGAGCATCCGCAATGCGTCGTACCGAGGAAGGTATGAAAGCCTGAAAACCTTTCTGGCGCAGCACGGCGTCGAGACGATGCAGGAGATCACGGATCGCGCACATTACTAGGTACCATTTACTAGGTACTTTCGACCGTCGTCGGACATTCGTCGACCTAAATAGAATGGAGGAGATCGACCGCTTCATGAGCCTCTCACCCAAAAAGCTGCCGAGCAGCAAGCGGCCCATGAGGGGCCTGTCCGCTATTACGAAAACCAGCCAGTTGGCAAAGCGCCCTAATCCCGGTCGTTCGCCGTACCGAGGGGGAAACCCAAAAGCGGCCGGTCGTTCAGGTGGTGTCACGAGCAGCCGGTCAGTTTCGACCCGTCCGCTTTGGAGCGCCAAACGAGGCGAGCGGACGTCCATTGTGGCGTGGTGGTGCTAAGTCTTTTACTCTCAGCTAAAGGACCTAATTGTCGACGCTGAAAGCACATTGATGCCGTCGCCGCTATCTGGCGCATTCTCGCCGATCATCGCTTCCCGCGCTGAAACTGGATTGCGGCGACAGCCACAAACATCTCATTGACGCTCATAGAAAACTCTTCATCCTCTAGCCTCGAAACAACGATGACACAGGAGCGTCGTCAAGCGCGGCGAGTGGGATGGAGATCGAAGGATTAAGTCTCGACGCGGTATTGCACCAGCTATACCGCAAGTTGCTTGAACACGGCCAATCGGCCGGCGGTACACGCGGCGACCATCGAGAGATCTTGGGTGTAACGCTGCGCATATTGAAGCCGCGCGCGCGAATCAGCCGGTCGGAAAACCGCGGCAAACCGTTCAGCGCCCTAGGCGAGCTCATCTGGTATCTTTCGGGCTCCGACACCCTGGAGTTCATCGGACCCTATGTTTCGCGCTATGCCGACGACGCCGTGAACGGTACCCTCGAGGGTGCGTACGGACCGCGGCTCATCCGGATGCGCGACGGCATCGACCAGTTCGCCAGCGTCGAGGCGCTGCTGAAAGAACGCCCCCAATCCAAGCGCGCCGTCGTGCAGCTGTTTAATGCCGAGGACATCGCTACCCATCACAAGGAGATACCCTGCACGACGACGTGGCAGTTCCTGCTACGGGACGGGCGTCTCCACATGTCGGTCACGATGCGCTCGAACGACGCCTATTTTGGCCTTCCGCACGACGTGTTCTGCTTCACCATGATCCAGGAGATGATGGCCCGGCGCCTCGGCGCCGAGATGGGCGAGTATCTCCAGTACGTCGGCAGCATGCACGTTTACGAGAGCAAGCTCGATGCCATGGCCGATTACGTCGAGGAAGGCGTGCAGCAGACGATCGAGATGCCTCCAATGCCGGCGGGCAACCCATTCGAACTCGTCGGCCACCTGCTGCAGATCGAGCAGCGGCTGCGGAACGGCGAAGAACTCGACGCCTCAAAGGAAACCGCTGATCCGTACTGGGCGGACATCGTCAGACTGCTGCAGGTGTTCTGGGCGCGGGAATGGGTTGAAGATCACCCGAACCGCTTAAAGCAGCTCCGTGCCGAGCTCGCCGATTCCATCTATCATCCCTATGTCGACGCCAGGATGCACCTGAAGCCCAAGGCACGTGCAACTCCGCAAATCGACATCAAGCAGGATCCAGGTAACAAGCATGTGGCCATCTAGGAACGCGGAACGTCAGCGCATCGTCAGCGAACTCGACGCAGCCAAGGGGCCTCTGGACCTTCTAGGACTCCCGGACGCAGCATCCGTGGAGACGTTGGCCATGCAATTCGTCGCAAGCCTGCGCCGCGAGGACTATTACCGCCGTGTTCAAGCAAAGCCGGTGTCGGCCAACCGGGCGGATCCCAACGATCCGTCATTCGACGCCGAGCGCGCTGTCGCGTTCCACATGCAGCAGGGTGACGTCGATGAGGCGGGCTGGCTGATATTCCTGATGACCCACTTCGCCCGCCGTCCGGATACCGGCTGGCTGCGGCTTCAGGATGTCTATGGCCGACTGGGCACTGGAACCTGGAACTGGCCGACGGTCACTGCCGACCCAACCGCCTTCTATCAGTGGCTCGCCGCCAATTGGCAGAACATCCGTGGTGCGTTCGGCAACCACCGCAAGTACGAGAGCCTGCGGCCAAACGCCACGCGGCCGATGGCACAAGCAGTCGCCGACTATTTGGACTGGATCGGGCCAGCCGGCCATCGCGCCTTCTTCGCCGACGCTGTGCGGTCCGCCGGCAACGATCCGCACACGATCTTCGACCATCTCTACGCTATGCTGAAGATCACGTCCTTTGGGCGCTTGGCGAAGTTCGACTATCTTTCGCTCGTCGGGCGCTATGGACTCGCCCCCATCGCGGCAGGCTCCGCTTACCTTGACGGGGCAACGGGACCGGGCCGAGGCGTCCGGCTGCTGTTCGATGGCAACCCGACCAGCGCGACCTCAAACGTTACGCTTCAGGGCAAACTCGACGATCTGGACGCCAGGCTGAACGTCGGCATGGAGGTGATGGAGGACGCGCTGTGCAACTGGCAGAAAAATCCTAAGATCTTCATCCATTATAGGGGATGACCAGCCAGCGCTTGTGCCGCTAATCGAGCAGCGGCTGAAGCTGCTCCCAATTCCAATGCCGTTTCAGATAGTTGAGCTGATCGGGTCGGATCATATCCCGGTGCTGCATCTGCCCAACGGTCAGCCCTGCCGACACGCCGACCTTCACGCTGAACCGCATCACCGGATCTTTCGCCGGGCCGAGCTGCTCGAACTCCTCAATATTGCGCTCCGGCACGATGCAGCGCGAAGCGAAGTCGTTCGCTTCGCGTTCGGCGACATCGCCGCCTTTGCCGTCCATCTCGCCGTCAACGAAGGTCCGGGCGCCATGCAGCAGCAGGTGGCCAATCTCGTGGAACACGGTGAACCAGAACTTGTCGTCGGATAGGCCGCGGAAGCTCAGCAGGATCATCGCCTTGTCCGAAGCGACCATCCTGCTGGCGCCCGATGCCGGGCAGCCCTGCGGAGCTCGCTTCGCGACGACGGCGACACCGGCCTCGGCACACAGTTCCTTCAGCTTCGGCAGAAACAGCTCAGGCCTCTTCACCTTGGACAGCTTGCGGATATCGCCAAGCCTGTCCTCTAGGTTGCCAGCGCTCCAAGTGCGGGTGTCGACTAGGTCGGCGCCCAGCTCTCCGCTGCGTAGCCACATCAGGATCGCAGCGTCATTTGACGTGAACGCCTCGGACTTGCGGAACAGCGTGTCCGAGCAGATCCGCCCGTAGCGCGCGTCCCACGCCTTCAGAGTACCAACGTTGAAGAAAGTCAGCCGCCGCCGAACCTCCGCCCGACGCTTCTCCACCGAAAGCCGACCGCGCGGCTTATCCCCCGGCACCGGCAGTAGAAGCCAATCGTCACCCTCGGTGGCGGTCGCGCGATCTACCGCCCGCTCCAAATCGGCCTCGTAGTTCGCCTGCCGCTTCAGCCAGAACGACTCTGTGCCGCCCAGATGCGCGGCGAGAACCGCCGCCTGCGGCCGGTCGATCGATCCGGTACCGTCAAGCAGGCCGCGCAAAGCAGCCATGCCGCCGTGAAGGTGCTTGGCGACGTCGTTGACCGCCAAGCCCCGCCGGAGCATCAGCGCACGCAGCGAGTCTCCCGGCTTCGAGAACCAGTCGGCCGTGAACTCCTGTCCGTCCGTCAAGGCAACCTCGATATTTGCACCAGCTTCAACCTCGTTACGCTCGACCAGACGACTCGTCCGGCGGCGTCCCGATCGAAACGCTTGCCGGCCACAACAAGGGCCGCTCGATAGTCTGAACCAATCGCGACGGAAAGGGAATCGTCTTCGAGAATTTTTATGTCGCCGCCGAGGAAGTCGGCGAGCTCGTCGACATTCTCGAAGGCTCTGGCTTCAGAGATAAAGTTCACCAGCGCAGCCGCGCTTACGCTGCCAAACAGCTGCTCGGCCCGTTCGAGGTCGACGCATACATCGTGTAGCGGCTGATCCTCGAACGAAATGGTGATCAAAGCGCTCTGTCCTCGCGCACGCGGTCGCCGGCGCCGATCGCCGCAAAGACCGCAGATCGGATCGCATCCTGTACGTTCATTGTGGCAGGGGCGATCCATGCGGCTTGGACTGCTGCTTCGAACGAATTAGATCGATCCGCTCCCAATTCCGTTCCAGCTCACGATCGCCGGCGTCTTCCATGTTTATCTCCGAGGCGCTGCAAAGGCTCGCGAGCGTCACCATCACGCCGCCTACCTCCTGCGACGGCTCTCCCGTCGGCCGTCCGAATACATAATCTACAAGAGCCAGAGCGTCCTCTCGCGTGGCACCGTTCGCCTGGGCGAGCTCCAACGCCTCTTCCAGGAACCGATGGGTGCGCTCCCCTCGATCGGACCGCACGTGCGGTGGGAAGCAGGCCTCGAGCCATTGTTCTACACGGCGCTGGTAGGAAGAAAGTTCTGCCGCCACGTCGACGCCATGCTCCTCAAGGTCAGATATGCTTTGGTAGCGCAGCTAGCGCCACGAAAGGAAGGGAAAGTCGAACACCAGACGAGTCGCGTGCCTAGCCCGAACGAGATCGCCGCGCCCGTGCCACGTTGTGGATAAGCTTAAAGCAGGTAATTGCAGCTCGCTTGATACACGGCAGCTTTGACGAGATCTTGTCAATGATCGCTTGCCTGCTCCGAAACTAATGCCGACGGGAGCATACGAAATTGTGTTTGCGATCATCCCTCGGTCGCTCAAGCGCCAGCGGTATCCAGTCGGCGCTCTAGATCGGCGATCGCAGGTTCAAGCAATTCGAGTACCTCGTCAGCGTTGGCCAAGATAACCGGCAGCTCACACCTAAGCTTCATCGCATCGAACGCGTCCAAAGCGATCGGATAGCCTTTGCGGAAGGCGACGCTAAGGATTCGCTCGGCCGCCTCGGCGACAAAGGTGCCCGTATAAGTGAGGGTCGGATCGCTCACATCGCCGCGAAGGCCTTTTGCTATGCGCTCCGCTTTCGGCATCTCCCAATATCGTTCGCGAGCGGTGCAGGAACGGTCGAACAGTTCCCGCAACCTGAACGATGTCATTGCTGCCTTAGAGCTGTCGCTGAGTTCGGCCAGCGAAGTGACCTGCACGTTGGTGAACTGGGCGGCTTCATAGGCGCCTGATTGAAAACCGGTCTCGCATAGGATGACACCGCGATCGGCGCCCAGGTCGGAGACTATCTCCCGAAGCGCGAGGACGTGAAGCTTGGAGACAGGGTCTTTCCAATGCTTGCACTCGACAACCCACCGGACACTGAAGCCAGCGAGATCGATCTCGACCAAAACATCGACGGCGTGCTTGGTCCTTACGCCTTGGACGGTCGCATCGGTGGATGCCCGCATCCCGAGACTGCGGAAGAATTCTGCCGCTTCCTCCTGATAGGCTCTCCAAGTCGCTGCCAAAGATATTGTCCTTAAGTCGTCGTGATCGCTGCGACGGCCGTTTCCGCATGCGACGATAGTGCGCGCGATATAGCGCGTCACCTCGGTTGTAGCTGACAACAGTTCTATGGTGAGTGAATGGACCCACGCTCCCGGCACCGCGAGCTCCCTAGCCGAATGTCCGCTTTGCCGTCAGCGCTCGCGAAACCTGGCCGCCCGCTCGCGGCCCAAATTGCGCCGTTCCGGGATTACTGGCGCGCATGTGTGCAACTAGGCCGATAGTCGACTGACAGCTTATGGCAGAGATACCGTAAGAAGCGGATGTTCGCTCAGTCGAGCACCCACTTCGGGTTGACCCATGCCCGGATGTTCGGCGTGGTTCCAACCCCCATCTAGTGGCGGACATCGGTTCATGACGCGGCACACAGCGTCGGATGCCGAGATACTTGATCAATCCCCGGTAGGTGTTGCCGCCCCGCTTCGCGGATGTCATGACCACTTGGTGCCCGGCATTATGGCTACTTCCGCATACGACCGCGTGATCGTCATCGACACCCAAGTCGTCTTGGAGACGCGACCGCTCGACCAACTGCCTTGGAGCGAGCTGGGCCCATGCATTGCCGCTTGGAGAAGCTGCGCTAAGCTGGCCGCCGCCTCTACCGGCGACAAGCGCGGAACTCCGACGGGGAAGTTTGAATGAACTCGGGACAGACCCGGAAATACGCGATCCTGACACACATCCTCGACGAGTACGTGAGGGAGGGGAAAGGTGTCAGGCAGCGTAGCTCCCTCTTCGACGACAGCACGGAGGAGCGGAAGAACCAGGCACGGGCCCGGGCGTTCATCCATCTCTACCTAGCCGCAACGTATGGGGTGGTCAGCTTCGAGGACCGCGAGCTGACGATCACTGATGGAAGCCATGACGGCGGCATCGACGCCTATTACATCGACACCGAGAACAAGGTCTTGGACATTATCCAGTCCAAGTTCAGGGTGGATTCGAGCAACTTCGAGTCTAAGAACATCTCCCCCGAAGAGATTCTGTCAATCGACTTGGACCGGATCCTGCAAGGGCACCGCGAGAACGCTGACGGCCAGCGCTACAACGGCCGCATCCTAGCGTTCATCGAGAAGCTGCAGAAAATTCCGGACATCGCGCGATACAAGACGCGAGTCACGATCCTCGCGAACGTTAAGGCGGAGCAATACGCCCTGGTCGAGCGGCTATTCCACGGCGACGAGACCAACATCGTCAACTTCGACCGCTGTTACGGCGAGCTTGTCATGCCGACCATCCGCGGCGAGCAGCACTACACCTCGAGCATGCGGCTCCAGATCGACCTCAGCAACAAGTCGCACAGCTCGCGCCTGAGCGCCGAGATCATGACGGCGCACGGCCCCAGCGAGGTCACCGTCGTCCTCGTCCCCACGCTCGAGATCGCTCGGATCATGTCGCGCTACAAGAACTCCATCCTGCGCTACAATCCGCGGTCCTACCTGGAATTCCGCCAACAGCGGACGAACGAGGGCATCCACCAGAGCATCGTGGAGATCGAGACTGGCGAGTTCGCGATCCTGAACAACGGCATCACGATCGTCTCCGACGAGACCTACGTGAACGAGCGCGTGGGATCCAAGAGCCGAGCCCAGGTGGAGATCGTCAATCCGCAGATCATCAATGGCGGACAGACGGCCTACACCCTGGCGCGGATATTCGACGAGAGCTCCGACGTCGATCGCGAGCGTTTCTTCTCGGGTAAGGAGGTGATGGTCAGGATCATCACGCTGCCGCAGATCGACGAGGAGTCGAAAAAGAACCTTATCCTCAGCATATCGTCGGCCACCAATTCGCAGACCGCGGTGTCCTCCATCGATCGGACCGCGAGCAACGATCAGAACCGCGAGATCGCCGAAACCGTCTTCAGGCGAACCGGCCTGCTCTACGAGCCGAAGCGAGGCGAATATTCCGACGCCCTCAGAAACAAATACATCGACGACAGCGACGTCATCGAACGGGCCCTGTTCACGAGGATCATGCACATCGCCGGCGGGAGGTACACGACGGCCACCCAGCGGAGGATAATGAAGAACACCGGCGGCATCATCCCGGGAATCGATGACGACGGCGTGGTCGACGCCTTTTCGGAGCTGTACGAGATATACACCGAGGTCGCGGGGCATCGAGCGACCACCGAAGGCGCCGACAGGATCATCAACACCCTGGCGTTCGTGGTGTTCGTACGCACGTTCAAGCACAGGCGACAGGATGACGGCGTCACGGACTGGCTCCCGCGGCTGATCGAAGAAGCGCGCGTCCTGTACAAGGACTTCGAGGAGTGGGCGCGGGAGAACGCTCTGGAATTCTCGACCTCGAGAACGGACAAGAAGACGGTAGCGCGCAAGAAGGTGTTCTCCCTGAACAACTGGCGGAGAAGCGCCCGCTACCCGGCCGACGTTCAGACCTACATCGACCTACTGGTCCTCAGCCGAGAGGAAGAGCCGGCGCAGCCACCGGTCACGGCGAAGCAATGATGCGGCGGTCAGGTCGCCGGCGGCATCGAGAGCGACACCGCGGTATGGATCTACCCCAGAATGAGTGACTAGGTGATGCCGAGCAATAGCCCGACAGCGACCGGACCCGCCCCGATGCTCGCCAACGGGGACAAACGGCACGCCGACGAACTCAAGCGCCACCTTGCGCATGCAACGCACTTCATCTGCATCGTGGCCTTCGCCAAGTTGTCCGGGTGGCGCCTCGTCGAGAAGGCCATCGCGGAACGTGTCGCCTCGGGGCTCGACGCGACCTTCGTCATCGGGCTCGACTTCTACCAAAGCGAGCCCGCGGTACTCCGCGCGATCCTAGGCCTAAAGAAGCAGGCTGCCGCCGCCGGCGGCAGCGTCACGCTCTACATGGGGCGGGAGCGCAGCAGGCGCACCCTCCATCCAAAGGTATACTGGCTCAAGGGCCATCGACGCCAGACACTGATCGTCGGATCCGCGAATATGACCAAGGGCGGCCTCGCGGACAACCACGAGATGTCTGCGCTACTGTCTGGGCCGGCTGCAGGTCAGGAGCGCTGGCTGCGGAAGTGGATCGACAAACGCGCCAAGGCGGGCGACATCGTCGAGGTGGAGCCCAAGCTTGTCAGGGGATACGAGAAGCGCCGCGACATCTACTGCACCACGATGAAGTCGGCGGAGACGCGGGCGTTCCGCGCGATGTCGAACGCACCCGGCGACACGCTCACGCTCGCCGACCTCTTGGTTGAGATGCGCGCCGACGACGGTCCGGAGGGTTTCACGAAGTCGGTCAAGCGCCGGCGCAAGGCGGTCCCCAGGGCCCGCATGCAGATGGCCCTCCTTTCCCGCCAGCCGGACCTGGCGCGCGGACGGTTCCTCAATGCCTACGAGGAGCTCATCGGCCAGTGGCACTCGAGCGGCCTGGCCCGCGGCAAGGGAATCCTCGCCAAGCGGTCCAAACGGTTCCAGGCCGCGCTGCGGGCGCTGGCCGCCGACCCGTCCGATGACCCCGCCACCCTGTTCGACCTCCTCAGGTCCCACTTCGACATGATCCCGCGCGCCGGCAGCAACGTCATTACCGAGCTGCTGCACACCCGCGACCCAGCTCGTTTCCCAGTCATGAACCGCAACTCGGTCGCGGGCATGGGGCTCGCCAACATCGGTGGCTATCCGGAGCTTCCCTCGAAGAAGACCGTCGACGGCGCGCTCTACGCCCGCTTCGCAGCGGACGCCGAACGCCTGCGGCAGGGGCTGGGCCTGACCGACCTCAGCGAACTCGATGCGCTCTTCAACTACGCCTATCAGCGAGGCGACAGCGAGGAATAGAAGGAAGACGACCAGGATGCGGATCGGACGATGCCATGGGTAGAGAAGACCGCAGCCGCGACACCTGTGGCGGCACGGTGCGGCCGCACACACCCGACTGCGCAGTCATGCAGGCCTAGCGCAGAAAGGCCGCTTCGGAGATGGGAAATCGCCGGGGCAGCAAGTCCATACGCATCTCGCTGAGCGAGTTCGCTAAAGGTATTCGGCCGATGGCGTTAGGCGAAGTCAGGATGGACGAATGGCCGCTTTCACGATCGCGACCTGCCAGCGCGGACGACCGATACTGGGGCGCTTTCCCGACTGGCAGCTCACGTTGAAACCAGCCCGGCAGATTGTGGGCCGGTTGCTGCCTGGCAACTTCCGAGCTTCAGATCGCGCAAAGCGGACGTCGGCTTCGCTCGCTGTTCGAGCCGCTAAGATGCAAACCCGGTCGCTCAGGCACGCCTAGGCATCCACGAGTTGCACGACAGTGTCGGCGCTGCGCAATTGCGAATAGTCACATTTCGATCCCAACGGTACGCCGAAGGCGCGGTTACAATCTTCATCGATCAAGACGATTGTTACGCAGGCTATAATTCGGCACCTTTGTGACATGGCCCGTGCAACCTCCATTATATCAACCAGTGGGGCCGGCTTCTCTCTAGAGGCGCGCATCGCCGCGACCTATCTGGCCGCTATCCTCGCGCAGACTAGCGGTCCGGGCGATGATGCCGCGAAAGTCGTCAGGCGGGTAGAATTCCAGCGCACTGCTCCCGCCGCCGGCTTCGACGACCTGCACCTGCTGCTCTCCTCGCCAACGGGCGGGGACGCGATTTCCTACCTGCAGATCAAGCGCACACTGACTGGCGCTCGCAGCGAGGAGGCATTCCGCCGGCCAATTGCGGACGCGGCCCAACTAATCATGGGCGGGGACCATGACGAGACGCTCTTTAGGATTTTAGCGTCGGAAAGCGCGATCAGCCCGCGTGACGTTGACAGGGCGCGCGACGCGGCGAAGCTATCGAGCGACGCCGCCGACTTCTGGACGCGTTGGAACGCGCCGGGCGCCTCCAGCGCCTCTGAACGCGAATTCACCACGGCCGTCGAGTGGGTGATCGAGCAGGACGTCGGGGGAGCTGATCGCGAGCTAGCCTGGAAGGTGGTGTCGCGCATGGGCATCACCGTTGTAGACGCCGACCAGGCCGGCAGCCAGGCGAAGGCGCGCGCCTTCGACCAGCTCCAGGCAGCGCTCGCGTCGGGCGACCGGGGCGAGGCCGCCGACCTCCATGACGCACTGTGCGCGTTCGCGGAGGACGCCGCGAAGGTCGCAGGCGGCGTCGACAGGGCGAAGCTGCTTGCCGAACTCGCCCCGCGCTTCCGTCTGCTGGCCGCGCCATCCGCGCGCGCGGACCTGGCCAGGATCCGGGACGACGGCAAGGCCGCGCTCGCCAGCATCCGCCACGACGTGGCTGGAGTCAGCCTCGCACGCACCAGCCTGTGCGATCGGCTCGACGACGTCCTCGGGGAGACGGCGGGGCTGCGGCTGGGCGGCGACGCTGGCACGGGCAAGTCGGCCGTCCTGCGCAGGCTCTCGGAACGACAGCGCGCCCGCGGCGCCGGACTGCTCGTCCTAAAGCACGACCGGGTGACGGCGCGGACGTGGGCCGAACACGCGGCGGGCACGAACCTCCAGGCACCGCTCGCGCAGATTATCGCCGAACTGGCCGCAGGTGGCTCGGCAGTGCTCGTCGTCGATGGCTACGACCGGATGGTCGAGGCGGGCCTCGGCGGCTTGATCGGCGAGGTCTGTGACGCGATCGAGGCGTCCCCGTGCGCGCCCCTCTGGAGGTGCATCGTCTCGAGCCGCGACTCCGCGGGACCGGGGCCCGCGCTGGACCTGCCCCTGCTGAGGGACGCCACGCCGTGGACCGTCGGCGTCCCGGACGACGACGACCTCGCCTTCCTCGCAGACGCGTTCCCGCACCTCGGCGACCTGATGTCGCGACGCGGCTACGCTGACCTCAACCGGAACCTCTTCTTCATCGACCAGATGGCGCGCAACCCGTCCGTCGCCGGCGCGTCCTCCGAACTCGACCTGATGCAGGCCTGGGCGCGGCGCGGCGCGACCGAGACGCCGCGGCATCCGACGCGCGACGCGACGCTGCGCGCGCTGGGCGGGCAGCGTCTGCTGCGCCCCTTCGGTCCGCTGCCCAAACCCGCCGACGAGAGCGCCATCGCGCTGCTGGCCTCCGAGCGCACCCTGGACGTCCCGGCCTACCGCGACGTCGTGACCTTCGGACACGACATCTACGAGGACTGGACGGTCGCGCGCGCGCTGGACGCGCGGCGGAGCGAGATACCGGCGATCCTGTTGGCGGCCGGGCAGCCGCTGTCGTGGATGCGCGCGGTGCGCCTGGCCGCCGAGACCGCCCTCGAGACCGACGGTCCCGGCGGGTGGCGGGCGCTCCACGACCTCCTCGGCGACGGCGCTCTCGATCCCGTGTGGCGGCGGATCGCGCTGACGGCGCCGCTCCACTCGCCGCGGGCGGCAATCCTGCTCGACGGGCTTGAGCCCACCCTCCTCGACGACGGTGGCCGGCTGCTCGCGGACCTTGTCGACACGCTGCTCGCGTTGGAGGTACGGCCGCACCCCACAGTGCTCACGGCCCCCGAATTCGCCGGCATGAACCCAGACCGGCGGCGGCGCGTAGCCCTGGCGGCGGCGGTTCCGCGGGTGGCGCCGTGGCACGGCTTCCTGATGTGGTCCGTCGGGCGCTGGGCGACGTGGCCCAAATTTCTCGTGCCGGCGCTGACGCGAGTCACGCTGACGTGGCTTCGGCTTCCCGGCCGCGGGCGGCCGCTCGCCGGTCGCCTCGTCGTCCAGTGCTTGGCCTGGCTGCGCGAGCTGGACGCGATCCACGCGATGCCGTTCGACAAGTGGCAGGAGCGCAGCAGACTGCTGGCGGAGATGGGGGCGGACCGGTCCGGATCGGCCGACCCGGTGCGCGACCAGTTGCGGCAGGCGGTCGCCAACGGCGCGGCGGACGCCACGGCGGAGGTCGACGCCTACCTCGCCAACCTCCTCGACGGGGGCGACAGGGGCGGAGCCGAATTCGTCGACGGGCCGGGCGTGATCCCGTCGGTCCTCCCGGCCCGGTTCGTCGACCTGATCGTCTCGACCATGGTCATGCGCCACGACCCGGAGGGGCCGCTCGACTACGCGGTCGAGCAGTCGGGCGGCATCCGGGACCAGGGGCACTTCTTCCCGGCCTCGCCGGTCCGTGCCGGGTGCGACCTGCTGTTCGCCGCCGACGAGGACCAGGCGCTGCGCCTCCTGGAGGCGCTCAGCGCCGCGGCGGCGTCGGTGTGGCGCAGGCGGCAGGCCGGCGGCGGCCTCACCGCGCGACCCTTGACGATCGACCACGCCGAGGGGGCCGCCACGCTGTGGGGCGACCAGTACGTCTACAAGTGGGCGCGCGGCCTGCTCGGCCCCCGGCTGCTCGGATCGCTGCTGCTCGCGGCGGACGACTGGTTCGCGGCACAGATCGCGGCGGGTCGCCCGTTGGACGAGCTGTGCGCGAAGTTGCTCCGGCACAGCCACCTCGTCGCCTCGGCCAGCATCTGCGTCGCCGGGGCGAAGAAGGGCCGCCTGTCCAGCGTGAAGCTCCGGCAGGCGTTGCCGCTGCTCGTCAATCCGAGGCTGTGGGGCTACGACCTGCGGCAGTCGCTGGACGACACGTCCGGCACCGCGTTTGGGATCGGCTGGAGGCAGGGCGACGAGCACGCATACCGAGCGGCCCTTGCCACGCGGAACCGCAGGACATCACTGCTCCCGCTCGTCGAGGGCTTGGTGGCGCCGCTGCACCTCATCCAGGACGAGGCGCTGAAGGCGGAATTCGCGGCCGCCGTCGCCTTGTGGCGCGTGGAGGACATGGCCGACTTCGACGAGCAGCTGACCAGCGAGGGAGACGAGGCAGAGCTCGCCGACGAGCTGGAGAACTGGCGCGCGAAGGCGGATCCGGCGAACTGGCAGGCGGAGCCCACCGGCGAACCCGGCGCGTTCAGCATCGGCTACGAGCCGCCCGGCCCGCTAAGCCAGCGCGCCGCCGAGGCGGTCGAACGGAAGGAGGAAATGGAGGAGGGTGCGCCGCTCCTGGACTGGGCGTTCGGGCACGCCCGGGGCGGCACGACGCGCAAGGGCCAGACCTTCATGGACGCGCTGCCCATCGCCAAGGCGATGGACGCGCCGGACCTGTTCGCGCACGCGCTCGACCTCCACCCGGGCTACGCGATCCGGGCGCAGGGCGTCGCCGCCGTGGCCGCGGCGCTAGCGACCCATGCGGCGCCCGAGGTCCTCGCTGGCGAGATCGACTGGGTGGTCTCGGTCCTCGGTCGGGCGGCGCTCGTCGACCACGCCTCCAGCGCTCTACACTACGAGGATTCCGCGCTCGACGACGACGCGGCGGCGTCGGCGGCCCGGGGGCTCGGCGCGCTCGCCATGCGCGGCCTGGCGGACGCGGACCACCTCCGCATCTGGCTCGGACTGGTCGCGAGCCCGTTCCGCGACATCGCGAAGGCCGCGCTCGAACCCGCGGCTGCGTTTTGCCCGCTATCGCCCAGCGGCGCAGCAGCCGCGCTCTCGGTCAGCGCGACGTCGATGCTCTACGCTTGGGAGCCGTTCGGGCGCGACATCGAGGTCAACATGCGGACGGCCCGGGCGGCGCGGTGCCTCGACGCGATCGACGCCGCCGTGACCGCCAACGCGGAGGGCCGCATCGAGGCGCCGAGCTTCCCGAGACCGGTGACCGAACACTTTGTCGGTGGGGACGCGACCAACCCGTGCGCGGGCGAGCCGCAAAACCAGTTCGACCATTACCGCGCCTCGACCGTCTGGTCGCAGCTCGACGTCACGGCACTCTCGGCCGTCCCGCCTATCAAGGACGCGCTGCTCGGCTACTTCTCCGACGCGCTCGCCTGGTATGCGTCCTACATGGCTTTCCAAGACGCGCGCGGCTGGAGCAGTCCGGCGCGCCTCATGAAGTGGGAATCCGTCCTCGGCCGGCTGAGCGGCCGCCTGGCACCCCTCCTGCCGCCAGAGACCGCCGTCGAGCGGCTCGTGGAGCCTGCGGCGGCGATGGGCGACGCGAAGGCACGGAGCGACCTGCTGGCCGACCTGCTGGACGGGTTCGCGCACGCGATGGTCGAAGGCGACCTGCCGCTGGACGCCGGCTTTGAGACGGTGTGGCGAGCGGCGTCTGACGCGCTCTTCGAGACCGCCCGGAGCGAATGGAGCGGCCGATACGATCCGGACGAGACGCCGCTGTCGGCGGCTGCCTTTGCGCACTACGGCCTGCCCGTGTTCGAGCCGGGCTGGCGCCGTGCGGCCGAACTGACCACCCTGCTGGGCGATTGGGTCGCGGCGTGCGCACGCTACCGCTTTTCGGCCGGGCTGGTCTCCAGCTTGGTCGCCCACGCCGGAGCGGCGTTTGCGCCGCAACCTGGCCTGGACTGGCTGGAGGCGATCATCGAAGCCCACCGGTCGACCACGCCCGAGGACTGGCGGTCGGAGGTCGGGCGACCGGCCGGTGAGCTGCTGGCGACGCTGTGGGGCCGCAGCACCCTCGAGCAGCGGCGCGCCGACGTTGTCCGGTTCCGGTCCGCCGCCGCCGTCCTCGCCGACCGGGGCGTGGCCGCGGCGACCGAGCTCCTGCCCGAAATCGCGGTGGTGCAAGCCAGTGGCTAGGCCAGGCCCCGCCTTCGACGGGCGCGCCGAGCAGGCGGTGTTCGACGAGCTGCAGGTGCTGTGCACTTCGCCGGGATACATACACGCGCTCGCCCGCATCGGCGTCCGCGACAACATGATCTCCTACACCGGCGCGATGACGCCCGAGGTCATGTCGGCCTCCTACAGCCGCGAGCGCACGATCCGCACCGAATACACGACGCTCATCGGCCTCATGCTGAAGGGCGCGATCGACTTTGCGCAACCGTCGTCCGAAGTCCTCGAGCGGATGATCGCGCGGTCATACGAGCTCCTGCAGGAACTGCACGACGCGCTGGGACGCCCCATGTGGCAGGCGATCGCCGACGGCTTCAGGCGCAGGCAGGCGGGCGAGCAGGTAGACGAGGCCTCGATATTCACCGGTGGGACGGTGCTGCGCGAACCCATCTTTTACGGCGCGGAATCCGCCTACAGCTTCCAGTATGCCGAGCTCGCGCTGCGCAAGTACGGCGCGGACGACGGGTGGCTGCGGGCCCATCGCGGGTTCGGGATTCAGGACGCCCACGACGTCGTGGTCGCGGCCAAGGACCTCTGCAGCCGCAAGTTGGCCGAGACTCTGCCGGGGCCGGCGAAGCGCTCCAGCCACGACTGGTCGCCGCTACCCGGCTACACCTTCTCAGCCGAGGAGGCGGCCGCCGCCGCCGGTGTCGGGACGGAGGTGGCGGCCGCGGTGCTCGACGCGTTCACCGCCCCGACCCCGCCCTGCAACGAGGGTTTCGCGACGCTCGGCGACTTCAACCTCGCCAGCGCGCAACCGCTGATCGCCACGCGGGACGGGCGCTACGTCTCTCTTCAGGCCTACGGGCTGCTCGAGGCGCTTTACGATTCCCCGTTCTACTGGATGGTAGCGGACCGCGCATACCGCGCCACCGCGTCCGCGCACCGCGGCGCCTTCACGGAGCAATTCGCGGCCGAGCGGCTGGCGTCGGTGTTCGGGGCGGGGAACGTCCACCGCGGCGTAACCGTCTCGCGCGGGTCGAGGACCGTGACCGACATCGACGTCCTGGTCACCTTCGCCGACCGGGCGGTCGTGCTGCAATGCAAGTCCAAGCGGCTGACCCTCGAGGCAAGGCGGGGCAACGACCTTCAGCTCCGCGACGACTTCAAGAAGTCGGTCGAGGACGCCTACGACCAGGCGCTCGTCAGCGCCGACGCGCTCAGGGAGGCCGGGCTGAGGTTCGAGCGGGCGGACGGTACCGGGCTGCGAATCGCGACGCCCCGCATGATCTACCCGGTCTGCGTGGTTGCCGACCATTATCCGGCGCTGACCGTGCAGGCCCGCCAGTTCCTCAAGCCCAGGATCGACGAGGTCATCCGGCCGCCACTGCCCACCGACGTGTTCATGGTGGACGTCCTGGCCGAGATGCTCGACACCCCGCTCCGGTTCTTGAGCTTCCTCGACCGCAGGGTCGGGATGGCGGACCGGGTTACGATGACCAATGAGTATGCGGTCCTCGGCTACCACCTGTCGAACAACCTCTGGCTGGACTCCGGCTACTCGCTGGGCATGATCGACGACAGTTGCGCCATCGACCTGGACACCGCGATGACGGTGCGCCGCGAGGGGCTTGTCGGCCGCCGCACCCCCGCAGGCTTTCTGGACCGCTTCGGCACCACGCTCACCGGGCGCATCCTCAGGAACATCGAGCAGAGCGACGATCCGTCGCTGATCGAACTGGGCATGATGCTCCTCACGCTGAGCGGCGACACGCTGACCGACCTCGACGCGGGACTGGCGCAGATGGCCGCCCGCACCCGCGCCGACGGCCTGAGGCACGACTTCACCCTCATCTTCGACGGCACGTCGGCCGGTCTGACGGTCCACTGCAACCCGGCGCCGAACCGCGAGGCACTGGACGCGCTGCGTCGGCACTGCGAGCGTCGCAAATATATGCAGCGCGCCGAGCAGTGGCACGGGCTCCTGATCCGTCAGGACGACGGCATGCCGAAGGCCGGTATTGAGTTACGCGGAAAGTGGACATTCGACGCTGCGCTCAATGAGGACGCGCGGGCATATGCTGAGAAGGCCCACCTGAACCCGATCCGAAAGCGGCTTGCCGGCGCCAGCGCGCGCAAGGTCGGTCGGAACGACCCCTGCCCGTGCGGGAGCGGCCTCAAGTACAAAAAGTGCTGCCTGCCCTAAGCGTTAGAATCTACGAGACGTTGAAACTGGATGGCGGGTACGCCGGAATCGTGGTCGAGGCATTCGGTGCGCGGGCCTCCAATCACCTTCTCGGCAATGTGAAGCGACACCATGTTCTCGCGATCGACCACGGCCTCGAAATAGAGCTCCGGAATGCCGTTGCGACGAAGCCCGCGGCATATCTCGTTGATCGCGGCCATCGCGATACGTTGCGCGCGCCCGCTACCTCGACGCGATTCCATCACCGCATAGCCGAGCTGGAACGTCGGCACCCCTTCGATCGGCTCCGTCAGAGCGAGGAGCGCGACCGCGGTGACCTCGCCGTCTTCGACCAGTGCATAGGTATATCTCGGTGCGCCGGCCGGCTGATCGACATGCACGAAGATGTCCGGATGGAAGTCCGCTGGCTGAACGCGAATTTCCCGTTGTGCGATCGCCCTGCGGAAATCGATCAGAGCGTCCATCGGATCGGTCATGGCCGGCATGCTATTTCCTTCCATTGCGATCCCGAGCAACAAGGCCAGCGCCTCATGAAGGCAGCTCGAACAGGATTCCGACGACCTCCATCAGCGCTGTCAATTTGGGCAGCCCCTGTTCCCCGCCGAAACTCAGCAACTCAGCTGGCGTCATCCCATCCGGGTTGAGGCTCTCGAGAACAACAAGCTGGCCGTGCGGTCGGAACCGCTTGAGGTACCGGGCGCCGGTATCGTCCACGGCGATCACCAGCCGCCCCGCCAATTGCGCAATCGCCGCGCTCGTCATCGGGACCGGATGGGTGATGATGTATTGGCCATCCAGCGCGACGGGTTCAGCACTGCGTCCTTCAACCTGAAACAGCTTGGCGTTCTGGAGCATTGCATGGACCGCCGCGAAATCGGCGAGCGCTAGGAACTCCACATTGCCCGACTTAGGCGGCACCGGCAGTCGGTGTTTCGCAAAGAGGGTTCCGACTATCTTGCGCATGTGAATCTGCTCCTTTGGAGCGATCACGGGTTGGGCGAGCGATGTCGGATCGGTGGCTTGGCCCGTCAGCACGGCGATGTGCGGGTGGACTTCGGTTTCGTTGTACCGACGCGCGAGCAGTTGATCCTGAAACGTGGTGACGACGAGGTTGCGTTCATGCACCGTTGCATAGTTGCTCACGATGATCACGTCGCCGATGTCAGCCACCGGGTCGAGCGTCCCCGCGGCCAGCTGAAAGGCGGCGTGGTTGTAGAGCGTGACCTGCTGCGCTTCCGACAAGTCCGCCATCGTGATCAGGCCATCGCCCGCGCGCCCATCGGTTTTCGCTGCCGCGGCGATGCCGGTGTGGAAAAACGGGAC
Organism: Sphingomonas plantiphila; assembly: GCF_046000505.1. Classification (NCBI taxonomy): domain Bacteria; kingdom Pseudomonadati; phylum Pseudomonadota; class Alphaproteobacteria; order Sphingomonadales; family Sphingomonadaceae; genus Sphingomonas; species Sphingomonas plantiphila. The sequence goes on from NZ_JBELQC010000001.1 coordinate 1,337,988, forward strand.
GGCTTTGAGGTCGGCGGGATCGGTCGCCGGGAACTCCACCACATTGTCCATCCAGGCGAACAAGCGCGGCTCGCCCACATGGGCCTCGAATTCGGCAAAGATCTTGAAGCAGGTGTGGAGCCGTGATTCGACCTTCCCCTCCCAGAACTCCCTGACGTCGACCGCCTGCGCGACACCGATCGTGCCGTCGAAATGATGATGCGCCTCGTTAATATGCTGCATTGCCTTACCGCCACCGCCGCCCGCGATATACTCGAGCAGCTTGCCGAAGGACGGATTGGTGAATGGGGGCACGCTCGCAGTGCGCCGCGCCTTCATCAGCGTGACGAGTTCGTCCAGTGTCTTGTTGACGATGCCCGGATCCTCGGCGCGAAGCATGATCTTGAGCAGATCCTCCAGATAGATGCGGACCTTCTGGACATAGGCGTGCCCCTTTTGGTCGTCGTTCGTGGCCTGTGCGTCGACGAAAGCGCTGGCGAGCGAATCTCCGAATATGATCGTCGCCACCTTGGAGGCGGTGCACAGGCGCACGACCAGGCCCTGCTGGCCAGGCAGCTTCTCCGAGTTGACCAGCATCTGAAAAAACTGGCGCTCATGGGTGATCATGAGGATCTGCGCGCCCGCGATGTCGGTCAGATCGGCCTTGCCCAGCCTGGCGATCTCCTCGGCCCATTTGCGTTTGTTGCGCGGGTCGAAGGTGACCTGAGGATCGTCCAGCAACATCAAGGGAAATGGATTGGCACCAGCGTCGATGATCGCCTGCTCGCGCACGGCGAGCACGAAGGCCCAAAGGATCGCGCGCAACCAGGAGCTGTTGGCGACCAGCGACGCATCGACGCGCACACCAGGATCGAAGCTGCCCGCGATGAGGACCGCCTTCTTCGCTAGGGCGGCATCCTCGAACGACAGTCGCTCCTTGAAATGGATCCGGTCCAGGATTGCCTTCATGCGCTCGGAGAGCGCCGAGATCGATCCGGCGGTCTGGGCGGCGACGAGCAGACGCAGGTCCTTCAGAGGTATCAGCGCTGTCGCTATTGCTTCCCGGACGCGTTGCTGTTCGTGGATCGGAAGCCAAAGATCCGCTTCCTTCGCGGCCGTTCCCAGGTCCTTGGCGAGTTGGTCGAGCGGGGCAGCGCGCTCCAAGGCCGCCTCCAGCGCCTGGATCCTGCCCTCGATGGAGTCGGCTGGATACGTTCCGTCCTCTGCCGCGCTGCCTGCCATCTCGCGCCAACCCGACGCGAACTGGGGCCGATGCGCCTGCCACCACCCGGCCAGCGCCATCACACGCTCTACCTTGGCGACATAGCTCAGCAGCCCCGAGGCCGCTGGCGGCGAGGCCGAATCCGGCGCCGTCATGGTGTGCACGAAGGCGGGAAGTTTTTGCATTATGCTCTCAACGGCATCTGATGCGAATGCGGCTACGCCGGTCAGGACAGTTGAGAACGGTGCCCCTTGGACGAACACCTGTTTGGCTGCCTCCGAAAAGGCGTCGCGCGGCTGCATCGCCGACAAGGTTTCGAAATGGGCGTCAACGGCCTGCGGCACAGAATCGCGGATCGACTTCTCGAGCTCTGTACAAACATCCGTTAGTCGCCGCTCGGCGACGGACGCTGCCTGCTTTAGGGTCGCAAGCTCGTCGGCGAGCGCAGCGCGCCTCTCGCCGGTCAGCTTTCCCTCGCACAAAGGGCAATCGGCGCTCTCGTGAGAATGGAGCGCCGGCTCGTAGAATCGGGATGCTAGCGCCTTCAGCCGCAGCTTCTGATCCTCGGCCTGTCGCTTATCCCAAAGGATCGCTTCGGCAAGCCGACCCTTTGCTTCGGTAAGCAGGTCCGGCAACGCCTGAAATTGCATGTCTCCCGGAGCATTTGCGAGCGCCTTCCAGGCCGAGAACACATCGACGCCTTTGGAACTGTCGCCCAGTATGGCCCGCGCCGAATTGACCGCAGCCTTGATCTTGCTGCGATCGTCCGCATTGGCCGTGTCGAGTGTCGGTGCGATCTCCGAGGTCAGCACGGCGAGATGTGCGGCGGCCTGATCCGAAGCCGTCTTCGCGGCGTCGCGGAGCTCCTCGGAGTAGCCCTTGTCCTCGCGCTTGCCCGCGACCTTCAGGTTGAAGTCGATCGCGCCCGCTGTTTGGGACGCGCGTTCAAGAGCGGCGTCAAGGCGCGCCGCAATGGTGTCGCCACCCTTGTCCAGCGTATATTTGAGAAAGCGCTTAGACCGGTGAGTGAAATTGGCCGCGCCATCCGCGATGGCAGCCAGTTGATCGAGCCCGGTCAGGAGTTTGACCGCATCGTAGATCGACTGGCTGCGCTCGCCAAAGCCGATACGGGCGAGGCGAGCGGGCATGAGGAGGCCGACCTCCAGCAACTGGGGTGCCATCAGGAGGTCCGCCGAAATATCGACCTCGATCACGGGCTGGACGCCAGGCGCGGCCAACAGTCTGCGGTATGCGTGGGCGGTGTTGCCGGCCGGATCGTGGAAGGTCAGCCGCACCCAGGTCTCGGCAGTGCCGGCCAAAGCGATTGCGCTGGCCGGATAGGACACAATGGAAGGCCAGTTTCCGATCGCTGAGCCAGCATCATTCTCGACAGGAGTTCGTACTCCGGTCTCGAGATGCAGCCCGTCTTGGTCGCGGCACCGATAGCCGGTCATCGCCCAGATGATCGCGCTGGCCAGCGACGTCTTACCCGATCCGTTCTGACCTTCGAGGCACCAGTTTGCCCCGTCGAAAGGTACGGAAAAGACAGGTCCCCCGACCTGGTTCAATCCGCCGAAGCCGCTGGTTTCAAGTCGGGCTAGGCGCCAAGGGCCGGCATTCGTTGCCGTCCCGCTCTGCTCCGTCTCGGTCGCAGGATCGAAGGTCTCAAGCTCCCAAGCCGCAATCAGATCGTCGAAGAGGCTCTCGTGTGCGTCGGCCACTTTGGATTGCTCGCAGGTGAGCAGGAAGTGGAATAAGCGCCGCGCACCGGCGGAGGCGAGCTGCACTGAGCCCGCCTTGTGGTCGCCGAACTTAACCCAAGTGAGCGGCTGACCAGATAGAAGCCGCTGTTTTGCCTCGTAGAATGATAGCGCCATGTCCCCTCCGTGGAGGCAGGATAGCGCCCCAACAGATTGTCGATCCAGAGCAATAAAAGCTTCAAATTGGATCGATCTCGCCAGCCACTAAACTTTATCGATGGCAGCTCCCAGGATGATCCACAGACCATCTGAACGACCGAAATTAGGGCGCAAAGCTGCCGCCACTCACCCGGGCGACTTGCCATCCGAGAAAAGCGGCATGTCCGATGTCGTCGGCTCAAAATTCGAAACCGTAACGCCGACCAGACGCACCCCCTGTTCAAGCGGATAAAGGGTGCGGACCAACTCGATCGCGGTCGCGCGCAAATCGCTCGGATCGCGCACCCCCTGCGGCTGGGTTCGACTGCGCGTCACCTGCCTGAAATCCGCAAACTTCGCCTTGACCGTGACAGTTCGCCCGAACTGCTGACGTGCCGAGCACCAGGCAGCAACGTCGTCGGCCATTGCGAGGACGCCAGCCTCGATCTCGGCAGGGTCGGAAAGGTCGCGGTCGAACGTCGTTTCCGACCCCGAAGATTTGCGCTCACGGCTCGGGTTCACCGGGCGATCGTCAATGCCCCGCGCGATGCCAAAATACCATTCGGCTGAACTTCCAAAATGCTGGGCTAGGAACGCGATCGACTGAGCCTTGAGATCGCCCCCGGTTTCGATGCCCAGCCGCTTCATCTTGGCAGCGGTCACCGGCCCCACCCCGTGGAACTTCGCAACCGGCAATTGCTCGACCCAGGCCGCGCCCATTTCAGGCGTCACAGCGAACTGACCATTGGGCTTGCGATGATCCGACGCGAGCTTCGCGAGGAACTTGTTGTAGGAGATGCCCGCCGACGCCGTGAGGCCGGTCTCTTCGAGGATGCGCGCCCGGATTTCCTTGGCGGTTGCCCAGGCGGTTTGCAGACCCCGGCGATCCTCGGTCACATCGAGATAGGCTTCGTCGAGCGAGAGCGGCTGAATGAGGTCGGTATAGTCGGCAAAGATCGCATGGATCTGCGTCGAGACCGCGCGGTAAACCTCGAAGCGCGGCGGCACGAAAATCAGCTCCGGACAACGCCGCAAAGCGGTCACCGATGGCAGCGCCGAACGCACTCCGAACGCGCGCGCCTCATAGCTTGCCGCTGCCACCACACCGCGTGCCGCCGCAGAGCCGACCGCAACAGGCTTTCCGCGAAGGCTCGGATCGTCGCGCTGCTCGACCGATGCGAAGAAGGCATCCATATCGATATGGATGATCTTTCGGACGGTCGGATCGGTCATCCGATGGGTTTAGCTCGACTTGAACAAAGATGGAACAAGCGAGGCGTTGCGGCCCGCAACCTCTAGGCCGCAAAGCCCCGGACAAACCACCGAAAGTCTCTCAGCGCGGGCCAAAAACCAACGCATTTACAATATCTTGTCGGAATCCGGCCCGAACAAGAGACTCGTCCATCGCCGGTGTCTCCATAAAAAAGGATGTGCAGACAATGGGTTAAGCACGGGTGCGAGACACTGCCTTTATCTTGCATCCACTCCTCCCCCTTCACCCGCCGCTTCTCCCCCGTCCTCTCCGCCGCTCCCGATCAATGCAGCCGAGGCCGCGCCAAGGACCGCGCCCTCGACAATCAGAATACATCCAATATGGATGTAAATTGAGAGACAAGCTGCGCTGCTTTAGAAGGAAATGCCATGTCTGAAGACACGAATTTGAACCCTGTCGAGCTTGCAACCGAGCTGACAATTGCGTGGCTCGGCAACCAGAATAACCGCGTGCAGGCGGATGAAGTCCCGGCATTTCTTCGCACGATGCACGCGACATTGACCGAACTTTCAGGCGCAACCTCCGCGCCGAATGCAGCCCAGGATGACGCCGAACCTGCGCAAGAGTTCGTGCCGGCGGTGACGGTTCGCAAGTCGCTCGGGTCGAAGGATCACATCATTTCGATGATCGATGGCAAGCCGTACAAGACGCTGCGTCGGCATCTTTCGACGCACGGTCTGACGCCGGAAGAGTATCGCGCGCGCTATAATCTCAAGCCCGATTATCCGATGGTCGCGGAAAGCTATTCGGAAGCGCGCCGCGCGATGGCCAAGAAAATCGGCCTAGGCAACAAGGGCCGCACCGCCAAGAAGCGCGCGCCGAAATCTGCCTGAATATGAGTGATGAAAGACCGGCCGCAGCGCGGCCGGTCAGGTTTCAGCGGCTGCCTTGAGCTCTTCCAGACGCTCGGTGCAGAGTGCAGCGACAAGGTCGCGCAGCTGCTCGATGGACGCGGCAAGCACGTCGAGATCCTCGCGCGTGATCGCGTAACTCGCCGAATAGCGCGCCTCAACATAGGCGCGTTTCAGGCGCTCGAACCGCGCCCGGTCGGCCTTGGTTGCGCGCGGCCACGCATCTACCAGTCGCGGGTCTTTATCCTCGGCGAGCGAGCGCAGAAACTTGATGTTGTGCGAGCGCGGAAAATACAGCGTCCGAACGAGCAGGAAACAGATGTACAAGCGCTCGGTCGCCTGATGCAGCAGGAAGGCCGCGTTCTTGTCCCAGCCCCGCTCGGTTGCCTCCATTCCTTGAATGAGGAACTGGCGGGCAGTCTCCGACCATTCGTCGAAATACGCGCTCGCCATGCGATGCGCGTCGGCTGCGGTTAGCGGCTTGGGCGTTGCCAGCGCATGGCCGGGCAGCTCGTAGAGCGCGATGCCGTCGCGCGCGATATCGGTCCAAAAATACTCGCCGCGCGAGAGGCTCCGGTTCACCTCATCGAGCGCATGGACGATGATGTTGACCGGGCGAGCGATGCTGGGATCGCGCGCGATCCTGTCCTCGGCGATGTACCAATAATCGGCGATATCGGTGAGGTCTTCATGGCTGACGACGATCAACAGATCGAAGTCGGACTGATAGCCATTGTCGGGTTCATCGACCCAGTCCTCGCGGGCATAGCTGCCGAACAGGACGATCTTGAGCACCTTGCCATTGCGCTTGTGCGCAGCGGTGGCCGAGCCGATCGCCTTGTCGAACTCTTCGAGCAGAATGGCGCGCACGCGCTCGAGTTCGCGCTGCTGCTGCTCGGGAAGATGATCGATCTCGGACTTCATCGCTGCACACTCACGCGCCGGGCTTAGTCTGGCAAGCCAAAGAGCGAAAGGCGGGCCTCACGGCCCGCCCTGCTCCACACTGCGGTTGATATGGAGCATCGCATCGGCAAGCGCGCGCTCGACTTCGTCCACGCTGACGCCAAGTTCGATGGCGATCCGGGTGTAATCGAGAGCCGAGAAGCGATGCCGCTCGAACACCGCATAGGGCAGCGGCTCCATCGTATCGAGCGCCCGATCGATTCGCCGGAGCAGTTCCGGCAGGGGTAGATGGCGAGCCATGGTCCGGCTCCCCTTGCGCAGGAACCGGCGGCGCTTTGCGCGCCGCCGGTCCTCGGATGGATGGTCATGCGGCTTCGGGAAGCTGCGCGGTCTGCGGCTCGTCGGCTTCGGGCGAAGCGGCTTCCACCGTCTCCACACGGTCATCGGCCTTAACCTCCGACGCGATGAGCGCCGCCACCGCAGCCGACCTCCGCACCGAGCCGACCCCGCCGCGCGGCGTGTAGGCCGATGCCGGGAAGCGCAGCCAACGCGGTACCCAGCTCTCGACCTTCGCGCGCCCGTTCGAGCCGGTCACGCAATCCTTGAGGATGGTGCGCAGTACCTTGCCGCTTTCCTTGGCGTTGGCCTCGGCGACGGACTTGCCCGCCACTTCCTCGACCATTGCACCCAGCACCTCGCGGTCGCGGACCGCGTCAAGCAAGGGATCGTCGGCCTCCCACACCGGGGCCATGTCGACCGCCAGATGCTGGCCCAGCAGGTCCACCATGTCGCTGCGCGCGTCGAGCGTTTCAGCCATAACGATAGCGAGGATCGACAACAGCTGCATGTCGTCGACCGGCAACAGCTTGGCGAACAGCGCGGTAGTGCTAGCCTCGTTTCCACCGGTCACCGTCGGTGCCTCGGGATCGAACCCGAGCAACGCGATTACCGCGCGCCGCTTGGCATCGAATGCCGCCTCGCTGGCGCTGACCTCGACGCTCTCGGTGACCGCATCGGAGGCCGCGCGCTGCGGCTCGACGCGCACATTCCAGAGCGGCGATCCGGCGATCATGTGCGCAACGGTAACGCGCAAAGCTATGCCCGGCGCATCGACCAGCTTGGCGCGCACCGCCGCATGCCGGTGCAGGTCGATATAGTCCTGCAAGGTGGCCGTGACCTCGGGCCGGGTAGGCTTTTCGACCGCTTCGCCCCGCTCCAGCTTTCGCGCTTCCTTGGTGGTGACATAGCCTTCGTGGAAAGTGACATCGCCCCTATGCCCGATGCTGATGAACACCTTGCCGCCCTGTTTCTTGGACCGCCGCTCATGTTCCCAGCTGTGAAAATAGTCGCCGCGTTCCAGCACAACGACCTCGCTCCATCCGGCCTCGCGATAGGCTTCGACCCGCGCGGCGATTGCAGCTTCCTGCGCGGTCCAGAATGCCTCGACACTGGCAAAATAGCGCTCGTCGCCGAACAGGTCCGATACGATCTCGCCCTTGTAGTCGGAAAGGTCGAACAGCGCTGCGTCGCACAGGATCGACGTTCCCCCGAACAGCCATGATTTGAGCTGCTGCCCGACCGGCGCGCGCTGCTCCGGGTCATCGACCAGCGCCAGCCAGTCGCGCTGCTGCGCCTTGCTGGCAAGGGTCAGGTGACGGACGGTCACCGCGTCGATCTGCTCGTGGCGGTAGAGGTTGCGGATGCGGGGCAACAGATTGCCGAGCGCAAGCGTGCGCTTCACCTGCACTTCGGTCAGCCCGAAGGTGAGCGCGATATCCTCGGGGCTGCGCCCCTCGCGGATCAATCGGGTGAACGTCTCCCACCGCGTCACCTCGTCGGGATCGAGCCGCGCAATGTTCTCGATCAGCGAGGCTTCAAGCGCCGCCGCGTCGTCTCCCGCGTCCATAATCGCGCACGGGAGTGCGTCACCGCCGCCGCCTTCTTCGGCAACCGCGAGCGCCGCGTGATAGCGCCGCTTGCCCGCGACGATCTCATAGGTGTCAGGCGATCCGTTCTGCCGCACGATCAGAGGGACCAGCACCCCGCGCGCCCGTACAGAGGGCAGGATATTGGTGAGGTCTGGCACCTTCTTCACACCCCGCATATTGGCGGTCGAGACAGACAGGTTGGCGAGGTCGATATGCTTGAGTTCCATGGGTCCACTCCTTCTTCCTGAACCGCACCGGCCCCGGCGAAGGGGGGTGGGCGGCAAGGAGCGGACTGGCAGTCCCGCCGATGGGAGGCGGGCGGCACCGAAGGCCGGAACGAAGAGGAGGACCAGCGCAGCGGGTTGCGGCCCGCCGCGGCGGGACTAGAAGGCAGCGACGCCCACCCCCCTTCGCCGCGGCCGAGACCAAAAACGCCAGCGCAACGCGATGACCGCAGCATCCAAGCGCAGCGAGCTTGCCGCTCCGCCAGGAGCCCACAAACATGCACCCTCGAATCCGGACGGCCGTCGTGGCGGCGTGCGCGCGCAGCTGTGCGCCAGCCGCCGCCGCGCCCTCCGGCCGGATCGAGTGTGCCACGCGACGAACAAAGACGCTGCGGACCTTGGCGGCTTCGCAGAAGTGCGCCAGCGCACGCCCAATCACAACCGCGTTCCGCTTCAAGCGGCGCGCAGACGCCGCCCGCGTTCGCGATCGTTACCCGAACGGGACGAGACCCGAAGGGGCTCGGTGGTGCTATGCGCCATAGAGCGCGGTCGCGCGACCAGCGCGAAACGCCACTATTCATGTGCCGGGATATTCGCGCAAAGCTCCGCCGTATTTTTTTGAGTCGAAGTTGCTGAGGAATCTAACTATTCTCGAAAAGCAGCGGAGCCTGCCGGGGACCAGAATGGGGGCTCATTTCGCAGCGCCTCAGAATATATTTTTATAATTCAGATACTTGCTGGATTTTTTAGATTCCCGCTACCTCCAGCCGTTCTCTGCATCTGAACGGTTCCCCATTTACGGCCATGTTGCGGCGCGGTAGATTTGCCGCGGATTCGGGGGGATTCGCACCGTGGAATATCGTGACTTGATACTGGCCTATGGCTGGGCGCTGGTACCTGCGCTCGCAGTCGTGAGCGCGTGCGGCGTCGCACTGCGGCGTTGGCGTCGGGGCGTACGCCGCGCCGAACGCGATCAACGGCGCACGCGCAATATCGCGCGGCAGCGTGCATGGGATTGGTTGATGCGGCGATCGGGAACCCGGCGGCTGACATATCAGCCGGGCGAGGATCAAGTCTGATCCGCCTGCCCGGGGGTGGTGGTGGAAGGGACTGGATTCGAACCAGTGTACGCTCACGCGGGCAGATTTACAGTCTGCTGCCTTTAACCACTCGGCCACCCTTCCATGCGGCACGCCGAAGCGAGTGGGCGCCATTGCCGAAGCGGGGCGCCGCTGTCAACGGCTTGCGCCCCGCTTTCGCGCCGCCTAGCGTCTTTTCGTGAGCCAAAAGCCAAGACGCGGGCATCGCCCCTCCGCCGGATCGAACAGTAACCGCCCCCGTTTCTGGGGTCGTCATGCCGTGACTGCGGCACTGGCCAATCCAGAGCGCCGGGTGCGCAAGGTCTGGGGGACGCGTGAGGCGCTGGCGGCGCTGCAATTGCCGCCCGTGCTGCCGATCACCTTCGCCGATGTCGCCGATCTGGCGCGCATGGTGCCCACCGACGCGCCGCATCAGGGCCTGGTGATTGAGGTCGATCCGCTGGAGGAGATCTGGCTGGGCGATCTGCTGGAGCAGGGGGCAGAGGACCGGCGCCCGCTGCTGGTGCTCGATCATATCACCGATCCGCACAATGTCGGCGCGATCCTGCGCTCGGCCGCCGCGTTCGACGCGCTCGGCATCGTCACCCAGGATCGTCATGCGCCGCCCGAATCGGGATCGCTCGCGCGCGCCGCATCCGGAGCGCTCGAGCTCGTGCCATGGGTTCGCGTGGTCAACCTCGCCCGCGCGCTGGACGAGATCGGGGAGGCCGGCTTCTGGCGAATCGGCCTGACCGGCGAGGCGAAGGGGACATTGGGCGAGGTGATGGGCGATACCCGCCCCGCGCTGGTGCTGGGTGCCGAGGGCGAGGGGATGCGCCAGAACACCGCGGCGCATTGCGACGAACTCGCGCGGCTGCCGATCTCTCCGAAGGTCGAGAGCCTCAACGTGTCCAACGCCGCGGCGATCGCGCTCTATGCGGCAATTTCGCGCTGATCCCTGCGATCGGGTGCAGCAAAAGGGGGTAAGGATGTTCCACCGGATCAAGGGCCTGGCGCTCGCGCTCGCGGCGCCGATGTTGCTGATCGGCTGCGCGTTCAGCCCCGGCAAGTTCACCTCGACCCTCACGATCCTCGCCGATCGCAGCTTCACCTACAGCTATCAGGGCGAAGTGATCGCGGTCGACCTGGCCGGCGAAATGGCCAAGGGAATGGGCGATGCGTTCAAGGGCCTGGGCCAGGGCGACGATGCGGAGGAAAAGAAGACCACGGCCGCGCTGATGCGCGATGCAGCGTGGCAGGACGACGACGCCGCGCCCGAGACCGGCGCCCCTGACGAGGACTCGGACGATGCCGAGGAGGTCGCGAAGAAAGAGGCGAAGTTCAAGGCAATCGCCGAAGCGCTGACCAAGGAGGCCGGATACCGCTCGGTCCAGTACAAGGGCGATGGCGTGTTCCTGATCGACTATCAGATCAGCGGCAAGCTGACGCACACTTTCTTGTGGCCGTACAACCTCGACGCGGAAGTGATCTTCCCCTTCGTCGTGATCGAACTGCGCGGGGCGGATACCGTGCGGATCAAGGCGCCGGCCTTCGGCGACAATGATTCGCCGGGCGAGAGCAAGTCCGGCGGGGCCAAGGCGAAGCTCGACGGCACCTTCACGCTGATTACCGACGGTGAGCTGGTCAGTCAGAACAACGAGGACGGCGCCCGGACCGACGGCGCGCGGCGGACGGTAAGCTGGAAGGCGACCCCGCTCAGCAAGGACGCGCCGATGGCGGTCATCCGGATCGCGCCGAAACCCTGAATCGCGACGCTGCCGCCCGCGTCAGTCTTCGGCGGCGATCGTCACCTTCAGCCCGTCGAGCGCGGTGGTGAACTGGATCTGGCACGACAGGCGCGACGTTTCGTTGCGATCCGACGAGCTGTCGAGCAGGTCGTTCTCGTCCTCGCTCATCGCAGGCAGTTTGGCCGCAAATTCCGGGTCGACATGGACGTGGCACGTCGCACACGAGCAACAGCCGCCGCACAGGGCGAGCAGTTCGTCGAACCCGTTGTCCCGGATCACTTCCATGACGCTCAGGCCCACTTCGCCCTCGACTTCGCGTTCTTCTCCTTCGCGCGTGACGACGATAAGCTTGGGCATGATCTTCTCCTTCGTGTTCCGCGCCCATGCCGGGGAACGCCGCCGCTTTCAAGGATTCGCAGGATGGGACTGAGCAAAGAGCAGCTGCGCACGTCGCTCGACGCGATCGCCGCGATCGAGCCGCTGATCGGCGCGGCGGTGGCGCGGGTCGGCTATCCGGAACCGCGGATCCGCGCGCCGGGCTATGAAACCCTGCTGCGCACCATCGTCGGACAGCAGGTGAGCGTGGCCGCGGCCGCATCGATCTGGAACAAGCTGTCGGCAGGCCTGGGCGACCTCACCCGCCCCGCGATCGTCGCCGCCGCCACCGACGAACAGTTGCGCGCCGCGGGCCTGTCGCGCCAGAAGGCGAGCTATGCCCGCAGCCTCGCCGAGGAGGTGACGAGCGGACGGCTCGACCTCACCGCACTGCCCGCCGACGACGAGGAGGCGATCGCCCAGCTCGTCAAGGTCAAGGGCATCGGTCGCTGGTCGGCGGAGATCTATCTGCTGTTCGCCGAGGGCCGCGTCGATATCTGGCCGGCGGGCGATCTGGCGGTGCAGATCGAGATCGGGCGAATCATGGGCCATGCCGAGCGACCGTCGGAAAAGCTGACCCGATCCATCGCCGAGCCGTGGCGTCCGCACCGCGGGGCCGCCGCGATCCTTGCCTGGCACCATTACAAGGCGGAGATGGAGGTTATCTGACCGGCACGGCCCGCGGCTTCTCCCGGACCCTGCCGTCCGCCACCTGGATCACGCGCGGGCAGCGCCCCAGCGTCTCGGCGCGATGCGCGACGATGAGGATCGTCGGGCGCGGGGAGAGGGCGGCCAGCCGGTTCAGAATGCGCGCCTCGCTGTCCGGATCGAGCGCGGCAGTCGCCTCGTCGAGGATCAGCAGCCGCCGCTCGCCCAGCACCGCGCGTGCGATCGACAGCCGCTGACGCTCCCCGCCCGAGAGCAGCGCGCCGCGCTCGCCGACGATCGTGTCCAGCCCGTGCGGCATCCGCGCGACCAGCGCCGTCGCGTCCGCCACCGCAAGCGCGCGATGGATGGCCGCGTCGTCGCATCCCGGATCGCCCCAGCACAGGTTGCGCCGCACGCTGTCGTGGAACAGGAACCCGTCCTGCGGAACATAGCCGACCGCGCTGCCCCAGCCCGAACGGCTCAACGGGACGCCGCCGACGGTGATCGCGCCCGATTGCGGGGTCAGAAGGCCGGAGACGAGATCGATCAGCGTCGTCTTGCCGCCTCCCGAAGGTCCGGCGATCCCGATGATCTCGCCCGGTTCGATTCGCAGGCTCGCATCGGCGACCCCACCCCCGCCCGTGCCATGGTGATAGCTGACGCTCGCGACCTCGATCGCGCCGGGAGGGAGCGCTTCGGCGTTTGTCAGCATGGGAACATCGTGCCGCAGTTCGTCTTCGGCAGCGCGCAACGCGGCATAGCTGGCGCCGTTATAGACAAGCTGCTGCGCGCCCTGCTGCAGCTGAATCCCCAGCGGTGCCATCCGCGCGAAGATCACGATCAGTGCGATCAGCACGGGCGCCGTCAGCCCGGCGAACACCCCGCCGGCGACGACGCCGGCCGCCGCGAGGGCGGTCGCGATCGAGAGCATCGTGCGGGTATTGGTCTGCGAGCGCATGAACCGGCGCTGTTCGGTCGCGACTCCGCGTTGCGCGACGTCGAATTCGCCTGCGAAGCGCTGACTTGCGCCCTGCGCGGCCGACGCCTTCAGTCCGCCCAGGAAGCCGCTGGCGCTGCCCATCAGCGCGCGATTGGCTTCCACCATCCTGGCGCCGCGCAGGGCGCTGTTCGGGCCGGCGCGGCGCATCAGCACCCCCGCAAGCACCAGCGCGGCGAGCGCAGCCAGTGCGAACAGCGGCGCGAGCGTCAGAGCGATCACCAGCTGGATCGCCAGCATCGCAAGCGACACCGACGACTGGACCAGGAAGTGCGAGGCACTGCTGATTCGCCCGATATCGGCCATCAACAGGCTGGTGACGCGCGCATGTTCCAGTCGGGCGAGCCGTTCCCACCGCGCCTCGGCAAGCGCACTCACCAGATTGGAGCGCAAGCCGAGCGTGAACCGGTTCTGCAGCTCGAACAACGCGATATCGCGCCAACGCAGCATGAGTGCGCGCACGATCATCACGCCGAGAAACCCGGCCAGCAGCAGGGTCAGATGCGCCTTCGCGTCCCCGCCGATCAGCGTCGCGACCCAGCCTCCCGCCTGAGTGGGGGCGAGCACGAGCCCGATGATCGGCACCAGCAGCACCAGCCCCAGCCCTTCCAGCACGGCTCCCGCCGCGACGAGCGCCATGGCGGCGATGCCCTTCCGGCCAGCATGGGCGGCAAAGGCCTGGATGAAGGCACGGGCATCTGCACGGGACAAGCCGCGCGTGCGCGATCCGGGATCGGTCATGCCTCTCTTGTGCCGAGCGCCGCATAAAGGGCAACCGACTTTGCGTCGTGCGGGGTGGAAACGCGCGCGGCGCTGCGCCATGAGGGGGCCAATTCCAAGGGAGACCCGCATGAAGACCCGTGCCGCCGTTGCGTTCGAAGCGAAGAAGCCGCTGGAGATCGTCGAACTGGACCTTGAAGGGCCGAAGGCGGGCGAGGTTCTGGTCGAGATCATGGCGACCGGCATCTGCCATACCGATGCCTATACGCTCGACGGCTTCGACAGCGAGGGGATCTTCCCCAGCGTGCTCGGGCATGAAGGCGCAGGGATCGTGCGCGAGGTCGGCGCCGGGGTCACCAGCGTCGTGCCGGGCGATCATCTCATCCCGCTCTACACCCCCGAATGCCGCCAGTGTAAGTCGTGCCTATCGGGTAAGACCAACTTGTGCACCGCGATCCGCGCGACGCAGGGCAAGGGGCTGATGCCGGACGGGACGACGCGCTTCTCCTACAAGGGCCAGCCGATCTTCCACTATATGGGCTGCTCGACCTTCTCGAACTTCACCGTGCTGCCCGAGATCGCGGTCGCCAAGATCCGCGAGGACGCGCCGTTCCAGTCGAGCTGCTATATCGGCTGTGGCGTCACCACCGGTGTCGGCGCGGTGATCAATACCGCCAAGGTACAGGTCGGCGACAACGTCGTGGTGTTCGGACTGGGCGGCATCGGCCTCAACGTCATTCAGGGCGCGCGCCTCGCCGGCGCCAACCAGATCATCGGCGTCGACATCAACCCCGACCGCGAGGAGTGGGGCCGCAAGTTCGGCATGACCGACTTCCTCAACTCGCGCGGCATGAGCCGTGAGGATGTCGTGGCGCGGATCGTCGCGATGACCGATGGCGGCGCCGACTATACGTTCGACGCGACCGGCAATACCGATGTGATGCGTATCGCGCTGGAGGCGTGCCATCGCGGCTGGGGCACCAGCATCATCATCGGCGTGGCCGAGGCGGGCAAGGAAATCGCCACCCGCCCGTTCCAGCTCGTTACCGGCCGCAACTGGCGCGGGACCGCGTTCGGCGGCGCCAAGGGGCGCACCGATGTGCCCAAGATCGTCGACATGTACATGAACGGCAAGATCGAGATCGACCCGATGATCACCCACGTCATGGGGCTGGAGGACATCAACAAGGGGTTCGACCTGATGCATGCGGGCGAGTCGATCCGTAGCGTCGTGGTCTATTGAACACAGGAGGGGACGCATGTTTACGCATCTGATGGTCGGCACCAACGACCCGGCAAAGGCGAAGACATTCTATGACGGCGTGCTGGGCGCGCTCGGCTATGCGCCGGGCTTCGACGCCGGCACCCGCATCTTCTATCGCGGCGAGCAGGGCGCATTTGGCGTCGGCACGCCGGCGGACGGCAATCCGGCGCAACACGCCAATGGCGGCACGATCGGCTTTGCCGCAAAGGACAAGGACGCGGTCGACGCGTTCCATGCCGCCGGGCTCGCCCATGGCGGCACCGACGAGGGGGCGCCCGGCCACCGCCCGAATGCGCCGGGCAAGGCCTATGGCGCCTATCTGCGCGACCCCGACGGGAACAAGATCTGCGCTTTTTGCCAGTTGCCGGAGTAAGTCTCATGTTCAGCCACGTCATGCTCGGCGCTAACGACGTCGAAACGTCCAAGACATTCTATGATGCGACGCTCGGCGTGCTCGGCGCGCGGGCCGGCAGCGTCGATCCGAAGGGGCGCGCCTTCTACATGCACAATGGCGGCGTGTTCATGCTGAGCAAGCCGCTCGACGGTCAGCCCGCCTGCCACGCCAATGGCGGGACGATCGGCTTCGCGGCGGACAGTTCGGAACAGGTCGATGCCTGGCACGCGGCGGGACTCGCCCATGGCGGCACCGCGATCGAGGACCCGCCGGGCATTCGCGAGAATGCGTTCGGCGCGCTCTACCTCGCCTATCTGCGCGATCCCGCCGGAAACAAGGTGTGCGCGATGTACCGCGTGCCCAAGGCCGACTGAGCGAGGCGAAGCAGATGACCATCGAGACGGTATCGACCAATCGCGCGCATGGCGGGGTGCAGGGCGTCTATCGCCACGCCTCCGCCGTGACGGGTACGCCGATGACCTTCTCGGTGTTCGTCCCCGACCATGACGAAGGCACGCGGCTGCCGGTGCTGTGGTACCTGTCCGGCCTCACCTGCACCCATGCCAACGTCACCGAAAAGGGCGAGTATCGCCAGGCCTGCGCCGAACAGGGCGTGATCCTGATCGCCCCCGATACCTCGCCGCGCGGCGACGATGTGCCGGACGACGATGGCTATGATTTCGGCAAGGGCGCCGGCTTCTATGTCGATGCGACGCAGGAGCCGTGGGCGACGCATTACCGGATGCGCTCCTATATCGAGGACGAGCTGCCCGCGTTGATCCTGCGGGAGTTTCCGATGGCCGACCTGACCCGCCAGGGGATTACCGGCCATTCGATGGGCGGGCATGGCGCGCTCACCATCGCGCTGCGCAACCCCGACCGGTTCCGCTCGGTCAGTGCCTTCGCGCCGATCGCGGCACCGCTCGAATGCGCTTGGGGTGAAAAGGCGCTGGGGGGATATCTGGGGGAAAATCGTCAGGATTGGCGACCCTATGATGCCTGCGCGCTGATCGCCGACGGTCACCGGCTCGGCGAACTGCTGGTCGATGTCGGCGATGCCGATCCGTTCCTGACCGATCAGCTAAAGCCCGAATTGCTCGCCAACGCCTGCGCGGCGGCGGGCATCGACCTCACGCTGCGGATGCAGCCGGGCTATGATCACAGCTATTATTTCATCTCGACCTTCATGCCCGATCATGTCGCCTGGCATGCCCGACGCCTGAAGGCATGACCGCACGGTTCGACGCGGTCGTGATCGGCGCGGGCCATAACGGCCTCACCTGCGCTTTCTACCTCGCCCGGGCGGGTCTCAAGGTCTGCGTCGTCGAACGGCGCGACGTGGTCGGCGGGGCGGCGGTGACCGAGGAATTTCACCCCGGCTTCCGCAATTCCGCCGCCAGCTACACGGTCAGCCTGCTCCAGCCCAAAGTCATCGCCGACATGAAGCTGGCGCAGCGCGGCTACCGCGTCATCGAACGCCCGGTCTCCAATTTCTTCCCGTTCGACAACGACTATCTCAAGCTCGGCGGCGGCGCGGAGCGGACGCGCGCCGAATTCGCCCGCTTCTCGGCGAAGGATGCGGCGGCGCTCGACGGGTATGAGGCGGCGCTGGAACAGGTCGCCGATCTGCTGCGCGCCATGGCGCTCAGAACGCCGCCCAATGCCGGGGGCGGCATCGCCGCGCTGCTGGCGGCGGCGGCGCAGGGGCGGCAGGTCGCCGCGTTGCCGATCGCGGCACAGCGCGACGCGCTGGCGCTGTTCGTCCAGTCCGCGCGCGAATTTCTCGACGGCTGGTTCGAGAATGCGCACGTCAAGGCGGCGTTCGCCTTCGACAGCGTCGTCGGCAACTATGCCGGGCCGTCGGCGCCCGGATCGGCCTATGTGCTGCTGCACCATGTATTCGGCGAGGTGAACGGAAAGAAGGGCGCCTGGGGCCATCCGGTCGGTGGAATGGGCGCCATCACCGGCATGATGGCCGATGCAGCGCGGGAGGCCGGGGCGGTGATCCGGCTGGAGGCGCCGGTCGACCGCGTGCTGGTCGACAATGGCCGCGCCGCCGGGGTGCGGCTGGCAGGGGGCGAGGAGATCGCGGCGAAGACGGTGGTCGCCAATGTCGGCCCGGCGCTGCTGTTCCGGCAACTGGTCGACCCGGCCGACCTCGACACCGATTTCCGCAGGCGGATCGCGGGCTTCAAGACCGGATCGGGCAGCTTCCGGATGAACGTCGCCCTGTCCGAATTACCCGATTTCACCGTGCTGCCGGGCAACGACGCCGAGCACCACCGCAGCGGCATCATCATCGCCCCGACCATGGACTATATGGATCAGGCCCATGCCGACGCGGTGCGCTATGGCTGGTCGAACGCGCCGGTGGTGGAGATGACGATCCCGTCCACGGTCGACGACAGCCTCGCGCCGCCGGGCGCGCATGTCGCCAGCCTGTTCTGCCAGCATTTCGCCCCCGTCCTGCCCAATGGGCGCAGTTGGGACGATGAGCGTGAGGCGGCGGCGGACGACATCATCGACACGGTGACGCAGCACGCCCCCAATTTCCGCGACGCGATCATCGCGCGCCAGATTCATTCGCCCACCGATCTCGAGCGCAAGTTCGGCCTGATCGACGGCGATATCTTCCACGGGCGCATGTCGCTCGATCAGCTGTGGGCGGCGCGTCCGGTGCTGGGGCATGGCGACTATCGCGCGCCGATTGCCGGCCTCTATCTGTGCGGGGCCGGCACGCATCCGGGCGGCGGCGTGACCGGGGCGCCGGGGCATAATGCGGCGCGCGAAATCCTGAAGGACCGCAGCGTGATCGGGCGGCTGTTCGGGCGCTAGGGCCCCCGCTTCAGTCGAATACGGCTTCGTACCGGACGGCGCCGGTGCGCAGCTCTCGGCTCCGCGGAACGAGATAGAGACACAGCGGGCCGAAGGCGGGATGGAACAGCGTATAGATGCCCTGAGGTAGGGACTCGCCCGACGGCCCGCGAAGAAACATCGAATAGGGCATGCGCCATGCGGTAGAGGCGGCGCGCGAGCGCTCCGCCTTCACCTCTTCCAGCAACAGCACCCCGTGATCCTCGGAGCCGCCGCGAACCCGAAACTCCTGGCCGATGACCGCGCAGGCCTCCTGCGACGAGGGCAGCGACAGGGGAAATCCATTTTCACCCATGCGGGCCGCCCTTCAGCGGGGCGGTGCGATACGACATGCGGCAACTCCCGGGCCGTAAAAGACAGCGCAGCTCGGCCATTACGGGAATCGCGCGGCGAGCGGACCCGTCTAGCTAACGGCGTTGGACGCCCCGGCGCAATCAAGGGGAATTGCGGACCGGCGTCGTAACCATTCGGTTTGCCGCATAGCAGCAACCGGTAGGTGCCGGACAGGAAAGCCACAGCCTATTGCGGCGCCCCGATCCCCGTCTCGTCCAATTGCGTCGGCTTCGCGCAACTGTGGCAGAATGCATAGTCGAACACGGCGCTGAGCGCCCATTCCTGACGTTGCTCGTTCCATTCGGCCCAGGCATCGCGCGTGACATGCTTGCTGCCGCAGCGTCGGCAGGTGAAGGTGACGTCCATTGCAGGCTCCGGTCGAGGCGACCCGGAATACCCCACATTGCCGCGTTCGGACGGCGGTAATCTCCAGAATGGACCTGGTTCGCGCCATTCCGGAGCGACGCACCGGCCGGACCCGCCGGCCCGGCCGACCCTAAATCGCGACTCCCGCCAGCGAATTGGGCCCCGCGCTTTCGATTTGCACGGATACCAGATCGCCGATCGCGGCATCGGTCATCAGGTGCACCGATTGCAGCCAGGGCGACTTGCCCAGCATCTGCCCCGGCAGCTTTCCGGCGCGCTCGATCAATACCTCGCACGTCTTTCCGACGCTGGCGGCGTTGAACGCGGCCTGATCGCGGTTGAGCGCGGCCTGCAGGCGCTGGAGGCGGTCGTCCATCACCGCTTCGGGGACCGCGCCGTCCATCTCCGCCGCCGGGGTGCCGGGGCGGGGGCTATATTTGAAGCTGAAGCACTGGGCATAGCCCACCGCGTCGACCAGGCTCAGCGTATCGCGAAACTCCGCCTCGCTCTCGCCCGGGAAGCCGACGATGAAGTCGCCCGACAGCGCGATATCGGGCCGCGCCGCCCGCACGCGCTCGAGAATGCGCAGGTACGATTCGCGCGTGTGCGACCGGTTCATCGCCTTCAGGATGCGGTCATTGCCCGCCTGCACCGGCAGATGCAGGAACGGCATCAGCTTCTCGACCTCCGCATGCGCGCGGATCAGTCCTTCCTTCATGTCGTTGGGATGGCTGGTGGTGTAGCGGATGCGCGCCAGCCCCTCGATCCGGTCGAGCGCCGCGATCAGCCCGTGCAGCCCGGTGCCGGCATCATCGTCCCATGCATTGACGTTCTGGCCGAGCAGCGTGATCTCGCGCGCCCCCGCGTCAACCAGCGCCTTCGCCTCGTCGACGATCGCATCGAACGGCCGGCTCACCTCGGCGCCGCGCGTGTACGGCACGACGCAATAGGTGCAGAATTTGTCGCACCCTTCCTGCACCGTCAGGAACGCCGTCGGCCCCGTCTTGCGCCGCGCCGGGAGCGCGCCGAACTTGGCGATCGCGGGCATGTCGGTGTCGATCGCCCGCCCGCGCGCCGACGCCTGGCGGACCAGATCGGGCAGGTTGTGATAGGCCTGCGGACCCACCACCACGTCCACCTTGGCGCGGTGCGCGATCTCTTCCCCCTCGGCCTGCGCGACGCAGCCCGCAACCGCGATCATCGGATTGGCCCGGTCGGCCAGCCGCGCATTCTTCCGCAGCCGCCCGATGTCCGAATAGACCTTCTCGGTCGCCTTCTCGCGGATGTGACAGGTGTTGAGCACGACGAGGTCGGCGCTGTCGGCATCCGCAGCGGCGGTCATGCCCTGCGCCGCCATCAGCTCGGCCATGCGCTCGCCGTCATAGACGTTCATCTGACAGCCAAAGGATTTGACGTGATAGGTCTTGGGGGTGGCACTCATGGCGCGGGCCTATAGTCGAAAGGGGCCGGTGCGTGAACAATCTTCCCTTCCGGCCCCCTAGCCAATAGAGAGCCGCCCCACATGGCACGGATCGAACCCCCCCGCCGCGTGCGTGGCACGCAGGACATCTTCGGCGACGAACAGCGCCGCTTCGCCCGCGTGGTCGAGGCGTTCGAGCATGTCCGCCGGCTCTATTGCTTCCAGCAGGTGCAGGTTCCGGTGTTCGAGGCGACCAACGTCTTCGCACGCAGCATGGGCGAGACGTCGGACGTGGTGTCGAAGGAAATGTACACCTTCCCCGACCGGGGCGACGAGCTACTGACGCTGCGCCCGGAGTTCACGGCCGGGATTTGCCGGGCGTACATTACCGAGGGGTGGCAGCAATATGCGCCGCTCAAGCTGACGACGCACGGCCCGGTGTTCCGCTACGAACGGCCGCAAAAGGGGCGGTACCGTCAGTTCCACCAGATCGACGCCGAGATCATCGGGGCGGCGGAACCGCAGGCCGATGTCGAGCTGCTGACCATGGCCGACCAGCTGCTCAAGGAGCTGGGGATCGCCGAGGGCGTGACGCTCCAGCTCAACACGCTGGGCGACGCCGAGACGCGCGAGGCGTGGCGCGCCGCGTTGGTCGCGCATTTCGAGGCCCATCGCGGCGAGCTGTCCGAGGACAGCCTGACGCGGCTCGAGAAGAATCCGATGCGCATCCTCGATTCGAAGGACCCGCGCGACCGACCGATTGCGGATTCGGCGCCGGATATCGATGCCTATCTGACCGATGAAGCGCGGGCGTTTTTCGAGGCGGTGACGAGCGGGCTGGACGCCGCTGGAGTGGCGTGGACGCGCAATGCGCGGCTGGTGCGCGGGCTCGACTATTACCGCCACACCGCGTTCGAATTCGTCACCGACCGGCTGGGCGCGCAGGGCACGGTACTGGCCGGCGGGCGCTATGACGGGCTGATCGGGAACCTTGGCGGGCCAGGGACGCCGGGCGTGGGCTGGGCCGCCGGGATCGAGCGGTTGGGGATGTTGCTGGCGGAGCCGGCAGTTCAGACGCCGCTCATCACGGTCATTCCCGTTGGCACCGCCGCCGAACAGCTTTGCACCGCTTTGGTCGCGCGCTTCCGCCGCAGCGGCCAGATTTGCGATATGGCGTTTCGCGGCAATCTAAAGAAGCGCATGCAGCGCGCTGACGCGGCTGGAACGCGTTTCGCCGTCATCGTGGGTGAGGATGAACTAGCCGCCGAAGAACTCATCGTGCGTAGCCTTCGCACCGGCACACAGGTGAAACGTAAGCTGAGTGACCTCGAAGCTGCGGAAGGCAAAAAGGGGTGGGACTATCTGAGCGTTCTGGCAGGCGGTCTTGACGGCATCGGTCGCGCCCCATGACCCGCATCTCCCCCGAGCGGATCGCGCAGATCGAGGCGCGGCGCGACGAGCTGTCGGCGATGATGGCGACCGGCGATCTGCCGTCGGACCGCTTCGTCGCGGTGTCCAAGGAATATGCCGAGCTCGAGCCGGTCGCAGCCGCCGCCGGTGAAGTCCGCCGCCTGCGCGCCGAGGCGATGAGCCTGTCGGCGATGACGCGCGAGGCCGATCCCGAACTGCGCGCGATGGCGGGCGAGGAACTGCGCGAGAACGAGGCCGCGCTGGAGCGCGCCGAACATGCCCTCGCCCTCTCGCTGCTCCCCCGCGACGCGGCGGACGAGCGCGCCGCGATGCTCGAAATCCGCGCCGGGACCGGCGGGGACGAAGCCGGGCTGTTCGCGGGCGACTTGCTGCGCATGTACACCCGCTACGCCGAATCCCAGGGGTGGAAGGTCGAACTCATCTCCGCCAGCACGTCGGAGGCCGGAGGTTACAAGGAAGTCGTTGCCAGCGTCGCGGGCAGGGGCGTGTTCGCCAGGCTCAAGTTCGAAAGCGGCGTCCACCGCGTCCAGCGCGTGCCCGTGACCGAAAGCGGCGGACGCATCCACACCTCCGCCGCGACCGTCGCCGTGCTGCCCGAAGCCGAAGAGGTCGATGTCGAGATCCGCAACGAGGATCTGCGCATCGACATCTATCGCGCGAGCGGGGCGGGCGGCCAGCACGTCAACACCACCGATTCGGCGGTGCGGCTGACGCATATCCCGACCGGGCTCGTCGTGATCCAGCAGGACCAGCGCAGCCAGCACAAGAATCGCGACAAGGCGATGCAGGTGCTGCGCACCCGCCTCTACGAGCTGGAGCGCGAGCGGCTGGCGAGCGAGCGGTCGGGCGCGCGCAAGTCGATGGTGGGATCGGGCGACCGGTCGGAGCGGATCCGCACCTATAATTTCCCGCAGGGCCGCGTGACCGATCACCGCATCAACCTGACGCTGCACCGCCTGCCCGAAATCCTCGAAGGCCAGATGGACGAACTCATCGGCGCGCTGATCGCCGAGGATGAAGCGGAGCGGCTGGCTTCGCTGGATTCGTGATCGCGGGGCGGCTGTCCGATGTCGGTCGCGCCCGGCCGCGCAATGCCAGGCTGTTCCAAATTCGGTCACCCCGGCCTTGTGCCGGGGTCCACGGTGCCCCGCTTCCGACACGCAAGCCTTTCGCTTCGCACCTCGACGTTCGGTGGACCCCGGCACGAGGCCGGGGTGACAAGGGTGGTTGAGTGAGCACGCCGACCGTCCGCGCCGCCATCGCCGACGCAGCCACCCGCATTCAATCCGCCACCCCGCGGCTCGATGCCGAGTTGCTCATGGCCCACGCCCTGAACGTCTCGCATCAGGACTTGCTGCTCAAGTATCTCAACGATCCCCCCCCGGCCGGCTTCGACGCGTTGGTCGCGCGCCGCATCGCCCACGAACCGGTCGGCTATATCACCGGCTCGCGGGGCTTCTGGAGCATCGAGGTTGCAGTCGGCCCCGGCGTGCTGGTGCCGCGCGCGGATAGCGAGACGCTGATCGCGGCAGCGGTGGCGCATTTCGCCGGCAGCGACGGTCCGAAGCGGGTGCTGGACCTGGGCACCGGGCCGGGAACGCTCGTGCTGGCGGCGCTGGCGGAGTGGCCGGAGGCGACGGGTGTCGGCGTCGATGCCTCCGATACCGCGCTCGCCTATGCGCGGCGCAACGCCGAGACTTTGGGTATCGCGGAACGGGTGGAGCTGCGGCGCGGCGACTGGGCGACCGGCATCTCCGGCCGGTTCGACCTGATCCTGTGCAACCCGCCCTATATCGGCACGGCCGAGGAACTGGGGCCGGAGGTGCGCGACCATGAACCGCCCGCCGCGCTGTTCGCCGGAACCGATGGCCTCGACGACTATCGCCGGATCATCCCCGATCTGCCCCGGCTGCTCGCGCCCGGCGGCATTGCACTGGTCGAGATCGGCTGGACGCAAGGCGAAACCGTGTCGGCGTTGATGCGTCGCGTGGGGCTCGATCCTGTGCTCCACCATGATCTCGGCGGGCGCCCGCGCGCCATCGCGGCAAAAATGCCGCGAAATTGAACTATCGCTGCGTCGATCCAATATAGGGCTTGGAGATTGTTGCCGCGCGGGCTACAGATGTCCCCGGGGAAGGCACCTGCAACCTAAATCGTTGAAAAGGTTAGCCTGACCAAATCAAGGCATGCGCGCTGCTGATTGTCCGGCAGCCATGCGGGGAGCCGTTCCGGTTCAAAGAACCGGCGCGGCGCGCGGTGTAACACGCTTCCGGGATCGCTGTTTCGACCGATGGCGGATGAGTAAGGACAGGACACACAGACGTTGATGAACAATCGTCAGGCGAACAACGGTCGCCGTCGTGGCCGTGGTGGCCAGCGCCAGCAGGGCGGCGGCAACCCCAACCAGGGCAACCGCATCGATAACCGCGCGCGTGGCAATGCCGCGCAGCTGCTCGAGAAATACAAGAATCTCGCGCGCGACGCCCAGATGGCCGGCGACCGGGTGAACACCGAATATTATCTCCAGTTCGCGGATCACTATTTCCGCGTGCTGGCCGAAACGCGCTCGCGCTTCGAGGAGCAGAATCCGCAACAGCGCCGCCAGCGCGAAGAGTTCGACGGCGACGATGAGGATTTCGACAACGAGGAAGGCGCCCGCGGCAACGAGGGTGAGGCCGGCGACGAGGGCGAGGATCGCTCCGATCGCAACGACCGTTCGCGCGGACGCGACCGCGATCAGGACGGCCGCCGCGAGCGCCAGCCGCGCGACGATCAGCCGCGCGCGCGTGGCGAGCAGCGACGGCCCCGGGGCGAGGACCGGCCGCGCCGCAACGACGATCGCGCGGTGCAGAACGACGAGGCAGAGGCTCCCGTTGCTGCGAACGAGGACGAAGCACCCCGTCGCGCGCGGCGCGGTCGTCCGCGTCGTGAGGAAGGCGTGACCGACGATGGCGGCGACATCGCCGCCGTGCTGCCTCCCGCGCTCGGCGTCGAGGGCGAGGTTGTCGAAGTCGTCGAGCCCAAGCCGCGCCGCCGCCGCGTGAAGAAGGGCGAAGGCGAGGCCGCCGCCGCGGAATAAGCGGCGCGATACCGTCGAAGAAATTGAGGCCGGCCCGTAGCTTACGGGTCGGCCTTTTCGTTTCTCTGCCGTCTTGACCGTTGACATGCCCGCCGGGCTGGGGATGCTGCACGCACCAGATCGAAGGGGAGTGCGATGCGGCGGTTGACCTTGGCGCTTGCGGCGGGAGTCGCGCTATCGGGATCGATGCTGGCGTCGCCGGTGATGGCCCAGTCGGCCCAGGGCGATGTCGCGGTCACCATCTACAACAACAATCTGGCGCTGGTGCAGGACAAGCGCGAGCTCAGGCTACCCGCCGGGAAATCGAAGCAGGATTTCCCCGACGTCTCGGCTCAGATCCGCCCGGAGACGGTCACCATCGCCGCGCCCGGCGCGACCATTGTCGAGCAGAATTTCGATTTCGACCTGCTGACCCCCGAATCGCTGATGGAAAAGGCGGTCGGCCAGAATGTCACCATCGTGCGCGGCGGTCAGAGCCTGCCCGCGAAGGTGCTCGCCTATAATGACGGCACCGTGGTCGAGATCGGCGGGCGGATCGAGGTGCTGGGCAAGGACGACCGGGTGATCTTCCCGTCGCTGCCGCCCAGCTTGCGGGCGCGGCCGACGCTGTCGGTGACGCTCGACGCGGATTCGGGCGGGTCGCGCCCGGTGACGCTCAGCTATCTGACCTACGGCATGGGCTGGAAGTCCGACTATGTCGCGCTGTTCGACGAAAAGGCCGGCAAGATCGACGTGCAGGGCTGGCTGACGCTCACCAACCGCAGCGGCACGACCTACAGCAACGCCAACACATTGCTCGTGGCGGGCCAGGTCGGCGGCGGCGGGCGCGGCATGGGTGCGGCGATGGAACCCGGCACGGAGACGGCCGGGCGTGAGCGCATCGGCGACTTCTATGTCTACCCGATCGCGGGTCGCGTCACGATCGCCGAACGCCAGCAGAAGCAGGTCAGCTTCCTCGACGTCGCAGGGGCACCGGCGGCCAAGGCCTATGCCTATCGCAACCCCTGGCTCGGCCGCCAGGATCAGGCGCGCAGCGTCGACACAGTGCTGCGCTTCTCCTCGTCTGCCGAAGGCGGGCTGGGCGACGCGCTGCCGGCCGGAACCGTACGCATCTACATGCGCGACGCGCGCGGAGCGCCCCAGTTCATCGGCGAAAACGCAATCCCCCACACCCCAATGGGCTCACGCATCGCGATCAAGACGGGCGAAGCGTTCGATGTGAAGGTCAAGGCGGTGGTGCAGACGCGCGAGCGGGTGAGCAGCACCAAATGGCGCACGACGATGGTCTATACGCTGACCAACGCCAAGGCGGAGCCGGTGGTGGTCGAACTGTCGCAGGGCGGCCTCGACAGCTGGTGGAAGGATACGCGGATCCTCAACGAGACGCAGAAGAGCGAACGCGTCAACGCCGACGAGGCGCTGTGGAAGGTGAGCGTCCCCGCCAATGGCGAGGCGAGTGTCACCGCGACCTTCGAAACCCGCTATTGAGGCGCGGCCGGTGCGGCTGCCTGTCCTTGCGCTGATCCCTGCGCTGCTCGCCGGGGCGGGCGTAGCGCATACGCAGGACGTGCAGACCTCCGCCGCGCCGGATGCGGTGGCGGTCACCATCTATCGCGCGCCGTTTCGCGATGCCGACGACAAGATAAGCCTGTCTTATCTGGGCGGCTATGCCCTGATCACCGAAACGCGCACCGTGACGATTCCCCGTGGGCGGGCGGTAATCCGGTTCGAGGGGGTCGCGTCCGGCATCCTGCCCGAAAGCGCGATCGTGACGGGACTGCCCGCCGGGGTGCGGGAAAAGAATTTGGACGGCGACCTGCTCTCCGCCGCGAGCCTTTACAGTCGCGGCTATGCGCGGCCGGTCACGCTGCGCCGGACGCGCGATGGTGAGACGGTGGAGGAGCGGGCGATCATCCGCTCGGGCCCCGACGGCGCGGCGATCGTCGAGACCGAGCGCGGGATCGAAGTGCTGAACTGCGGCCCGACCCAAGATGCGATTAGCTATGACGGCGTGCCGCCGGGGCTCTCCGCCAAACCGACCCTGTCGGTCGAAACCGAATCGCCGCAGGGCGGAACCGCAACGATCACGCTGTCCTACCTCGCCTGGGGGTTCGACTGGCAGGCCAATTATGTTGCGACCTTGCGCGATGGAGGCGGCACCGGCGTCGGTGCGCGGACGGCCGACCTGTTTGCCTGGGTGACGCTCGCAAGCACCGACATGACGAGTTTCGTCGATGCCGAGACGATGGTCGTGGCCGGGAAGGTCAACCGCACGACCGGGCGCACCCGCAATCCGTTCGAAACCAACGAGACGTTCGAGTTCCGCTGCTATCTGGCCGATCCCGAACCGCCGCCCCCGCCACCTGCCCCTCCGCCGCCACCCCCGCCGCCCGCTGCAATGGCACCACCCTCGGCGCGAGCGGAGGCGATCGTCGTGACTGGAGCGCGTGTGCGCATGGCGGAGCAGGAGGATCTCGGCGACCTCAAGGCCTATCGCATTCCCGACCGCACCACCGTCGCGGCGAAATCGCAAAAGCAGGTGGCGATGCTGGCGAAGGACGCGGTGCCGGTCCGGATCGTCTATGGGGCGGAGATCAGCTTTTATGGCGCGGGTCGCCCGCAGATCATGCTGCGCGCGGTCAACAAGACGCGCGACGGGCTGGGGCTGCCATTGCCTGCGGGTCCGGTCGCGCTGTTCGAGAAGCTGGGGTCGCGATCGCTGCTGATCGACGAATCGTCGACCGACGACAAGGCGATCGGCGAGGATGTCGAGATCAAGTTCGACGCGACCGCCAATGTTACGGTCGAGCATAAGAAGGTCCGGCAGGACCAGACCCGGCACGACTTCGAACTGACCGTGCGCAACGCCAACCCGTTCGCGGTGCGGTTCGAGGGGGATTTCGATATCGACCCGCCGCTGATGAGCGACGCGAGCGTCAAGCTGTCCACGAAGGACGGTCGCAATTTATGGGCGGTGACGGTCCCGGCGAACGGGTCGCAGACGATGACCTACCGCGTCACATTGCCGCCGCCCCGTCCGCGCTAGGGCTCCTGCCGATCGCGCGTCGCATCCCGGGCGCGTTCGTCATGGCCGGTACCGGAGCTGAGAAACACCAGCCCCATCAGCGCGCCGCCGAGCAGTACGGACAGGCCGATGCCGATCGCCATGGCGATCGAGGCGTGGATCTGGAACTCCCCGACCGCGACATAGAGTCCGACCACGGCGACGATGGCAGACACGAACGCCGTCGCCGCGACGATGCCGAAGATGCGGCGATAGCGGCCCCAGGCGAGGCGGGCATAATCGGGATTGTCGAGATCGGGTTTCATCCCCTTTCATTTGGGGACGAATCGTGGGAGTCTCAACCGCCTCAACAGGACAAAGGAGACTGGCGATGACCATCGCGGCGATCCTGGGCGGGAAGGGGCAGGATGTCATTTCGATCGCGGGGGATGCGACGGTGCACGACGCCGTCCGCCTCCTCGCGGAAAAGCGAATCGGCGCGGTGCCGGTGATGGAGGGCGGCGTCGTCGTCGGAATCTTTTCCGAACGCGACGTCATCCATTGCCTTAACCGGGATGCGGCCGGGGCGCTCGATACGCAGGTGCGGATGGTGATGACCGCCCCGGCAATCACGGTGACACGCGACCAGCCGGTGCTCGCAGCGCTGTCGTTGATGACGCAGCGTCGCATCCGTCACCTCCCGGTAGTCGAAAGCGGCGCATTGCTGGGGTTCGTATCGATCGGCGATCTGGTGAAGTACCGGATCGAGCGGATCGAAAGCGAGGCGAACCAGATGCGCGCCTATATCCAGTCCGCGTAGCACGGCGCTGCCGCTGTCGGGTCAGCGGCGGATCGTCGCGATCGCGTCGTTGACCGTCGCGCGCGCGAACAGCCAGAGCCATGCGCCATAGACCGCGGCTCCGCATGCCACGAGCGTCAGCAGGTGTGCCAAGGCGCCGAGCGGTGGAAGCGCGCGATCGACCAGCGCGACGATCAGCGCCATCGCGACCGCCGCGGCGACCGGCGGCATCACCGCTGCGACCAGGTCCCGCCATGACAGGCCGATCACGGGCAGGCTGCGCCCCGCGGTCAGCAGCAGGAACAACGGCCAGATCGCGACCCAGGCCCAGGCGAGCCCGATAACTCCCCAGCGCACGCCGACCACGAACGCGACCGGGAGCAACAAGGCGCCGATCGCGGCGTTCTGCGCTCCCAGCCCGGGCCGCCCGCGCGCGTCGGTGGCGGGCGCGAACAGTACCTGGAGCGTCATGAACGGCATCGCCAGTGCAAGAATGTGGACGATCGGGCCTGCCTCCAGCCACTTCTCGCCCAGCGCCACATGGACCAGCGGGTCGGCCGTGGTCGCGAGGCCGAGGTAGAAGGGCATGGCAACGACCATGATGAGGCGAACCGAACGGGTGAAGGCAATGGCGGTACCCGCCGCATCATCCTGCATGCGCGCATAGGCTGAGAAGGCGACCTCGTTCAGCGCCGGGATGAATT